>NZ_JAABNO010000099.1 GCF_009928445.1 Clostridium sp. C8-1-8
GTTCTGCTTGGTTCTAATAATACTCCGAATTTGCTTCGCAAATTCTGCGTTTGAACTATATATGTACTTTTACACTTGAGTGCGTTTGTACTAGCTATAATTCATTGCATATATGCGTTGAACTAGTAGAACTACTTAATAAAGTGGTTACTTTTAGTAAGTAGTAGTTCGCAAATTCATTACTGATTTCAATACTAGCGTGCATTGTTATCAGTAGTTCTATTACAAAGAACAGTAAATATCTTTACTTTAACTTATGTGCAATTTTCAAAGAACAATGGTGGGCTT
>NZ_JAABNO010000100.1 GCF_009928445.1 Clostridium sp. C8-1-8
GATAGGTCGGGAGTCTATAAAATATCTATGGTAAGAATGTCCCAAAGGGACTGACGAAATTCCGAATGTAAGGGTCTAGACATACAGGAAATAGAAATATTTCTCCTACCAAAGTTGTAGGGTGTGTGGGGATTAGTAAAAATCGGTGTTATGAAAATCCCTATGCTGTTATAGGCAGTATCAAGCACACAGGCTCATAGGAATTACCTAAGTATATATGGAAAGATAAAGTTATTGGAACGTGGTAAGCTGATAACACAGAGGACTTATTTCCTA
>NZ_JAABNO010000066.1:0-1978 GCF_009928445.1 Clostridium sp. C8-1-8
GTTTTGCTTGGAGAGAATGGCGCTGGAAAGACCACTTTAATGAACATACTATATGGGTTGTACCAACAAGAAAAGGGTGAAATATACGTAAACGGACAGCTAGCTAAGATAACTAACCCTAACGATGCTATAAAGCTAGGAATTGGTATGGTACATCAACATTTTATGCTTGTTCATAATTTTACAGTTGCAGAGAACATAGTTTTAGGGATAGAGCCTAAAAAAGGTCTAAAGGTAGATATGAAGAAGGCAATAGAAGATGTTAAAGCTATTGCAAGTAAGTATGGTTTCAATATAGATCCTAATGAAGTAATAGAAGACATAACCGTTGGTAAGCAGCAAAAGGTAGAGATACTAAAAGCTCTATACAGAGGAGCAGATATATTAATACTTGATGAACCAACAGCAGTTTTAACACCTCAAGAAATTGATGAACTTGGAGTTATTATAGATAATCTAAAGGCACAAGGTAAGTCAGTAATTCTTATAACTCATAAGCTTAAAGAAGTTATGAAGATGAGTGACAGAGTAACTATAATAAGAAGAGGTAAAGTTACAGGTACTGTTAATACAAAGGACACTAACATCGACCAATTAGCGGAGCTAATGGTAGGAAGAAAAGTAAATCTTGTAGTAGACAAGGATGAAGCGAAGGTTGGTCGTGAGATCCTTAAGATAGAAAACTTAAATGCCAATGATCACAGAAATATTGCTGTAGTGAAGAACCTTAACCTTACAGTGCATGCTGGTGAAGTAGTTGGTATAGCAGGGGTAGACGGTAATGGTCAGTCAGAGTTTATAGAAGCTTTAACTGGTCTTAGAAAAGCGGCTAGTGGGAAAATCACTATAAATGGTAAGAATATATTTAATAAGTCACCAAGAATAGTTATGGAATCTGGAGTAGGACATGTTCCAGAAGATAGACATAAAAGAGGACTAATACTTAAATATTCATTATTTGAAAACTCCATTTTAGGAATTCATAGAACTAAACCTTTTAGCAAAGGGGTAGTATTAAACTACAATGAAGTTAGAAAACATTGCAATAAGCTTATAGAAGAGTTTGACGTAAGAACACCAAATGATGAGGTTATGGCTTCTGCCCTATCAGGAGGAAATCAACAAAAGCTTATAGTAGCTAGAGAGATCTCAAAAGATCCAGAACTTCTAATAGTATGTCAGCCAACAAGAGGGCTTGACGTTGGAGCTATAGAGTATATTCATAAGAGAATAATAAAAGAAAGAGACAATGGAAAAGCAGTACTTTTAGTTTCCTTAGAACTTGATGAAGTTATGTCTTTATCTGATAGAATAGCAGTAATGTATGATGGACAAATTTTAGACATAGTAGATAGAAAAGATGCTACAGAGCTAAAGCTTGGAATACTTATGGCTGGTGGTAGTCTTAAGGATGATAAGAAAGAGGTGAAGGGTCTTGAGTAAGACGGCAGCAACGAATAAAGAAAATAAATTATTTGCAATAGTAAAACCTATTTTATTCCCGCTAGCAGCTATAGTTTTTTCTATATTCATTTCAGGATTTTTCGTAATATGGGCAAAAGGATACTCAATATTGGATTACTTTACGGCGTTAGGCGACCTTTTTAGAACCATATGGAAGGGATCCTTCGGTAGTGAGATGAATGTATTCAATACTATCTTCTACTTAACACCACTTTTATTTACCGGTGTAGCTAACGCAGTAGCTTTCAAAACAGGTTTGTTTAACATAGGAGGAGAAGGTCAATTCGTAATTGGTACACTTGCGGCAGCTTTAGTAGGTGTTATACCAGGACTACCAGCCTTTATCCATATTCCTCTAATCTTGATATCTGGTATATTGGCAGGAGGCCTTTGGGCGGCAGTACCAGGATATCTTAAGGCTAAGATGGGAACTAATGAAGTTATTAACTCAATCATGATGAACTATATATCAATGTATGTTGCAAACTTTATAATCCTTAGAACTTCCTTTGGT
>NZ_JAABNO010000066.1:2076-3442 GCF_009928445.1 Clostridium sp. C8-1-8
GGTTAAAGGAAAGTCTGCATCACCATTAATACAAGAAAGTGCAAGGCTTGCTAGATTCATGCCAGACTATCAAGCAAATATAGGTGTATTTATCGGAATAGCAGTGGCAATACTTATAACTTGGCTTTTATGGAAGACTACTATAGGCTATGAGCTTAGAGCAGTTGGATTGAATCCACAGGGAGCTGAATATGGCGGAATAAACATATCAAAGAACATCGTTCTTGCCATGGTTATATCAGGAGCTATAGCAGGACTTGGTGGAGCAGTGCACTTAGCTGGTGGTAAGTACTACACAGATGATTTTAGTACTCTTCCTGGTTATGGATTTACTGGTATGGCAGTAGCTCTTCTTGCGAAAAGCCATCCGATAGGATGTATCTTTGCAGCAGTACTTTTTGGAGCTTTAAACAGCAGCTCAAAGGTGCTACAGCTAAATGGTATACCAAAGGAAATAGTTTATCTTATACAATCAATAATAATAATATTTGTAGCAACAGACTATATTGTTAAGTACTTTGCAGAAAAGAAGAAGAAGGGGGCAATGATCAATGGCTAGTATAAATATAATAATGGAACTGTTATCCTCAACTCTAGCTCTTGCTACTCCTTTAATATTTGCAGGTCTTGGTGGAGTATTTTCAGAAAGATCAGGAGTTGTAAATATAGGACTTGAAGGTATGATGATCATGGGAGCCTTCTTTGGAGTATACGGGTCTTTCCTTACAGGAAGCGCTCTAGTAGGAGTGTTATTTGCCTTGATTGCAGGAGGAGCTATAGCTCTAATCCACGCTTTCTTAAGTATAAATCTAAAAGCAGACCAAGTAATATCAGGTACAGCTATAAATCTATTCGCTCAAGCTCTAGCAGCGTTTCTTATCTTTAAGCTTTTTGGAAAGGGCGGACAAACAGATGGAGTTACTGGTTTAGCTTATAACATACCAAAAGCTTTAAGAAACATGCCTGTATTAGGTAAGCTTGTAGGAGATTTAAACTGGTTTGTTTACGCAGCGGTAATAGCTGTATTTATTGCTCACTTTGTACTTTATAAGACTCCATGGGGCTTAAGAATAAGAGCCGTTGGAGAACATCCAAAAGCAGCAGATACTCTAGGAATAAACGTATATAAGGTAAGATATATATGTGTAGTGCTATCAGGAATGCTTGCAGGTCTTGGTGGAGCAGCTTTATCACTTGGAACTACACCGTTATACAGAGATGGTATGGTATCTGGTAAAGGATTTATAGCACTAGCAGCAGTAATCTTCGGTAACTGGAAGCCAAAGGGGACTTTACTTGCTTGTTTATTATTCAGCTTTGCAGATGCTTTCCAGTTAAAGTCACAGCTTTTAGGATTAAATCTACC
>NZ_JAABNO010000010.1 GCF_009928445.1 Clostridium sp. C8-1-8
GACGGCTGATGGTACTGCATGGGCGACTGTGTGGGAGAGTAAGTGGTCGCTAGGTGAATAAATACCTTAAGGGTATAGAAAAAGACTTCACATTTTGTGAAGTCTTTTTTATTTTATATGATAGTATTTTATACTATGATCAAGTGGTTAAGTTTTCAAGTTAGTTGACAACTTTTGGAACACAGGCTTATTATAAATATATGTTGCTCAGGTAATATTATTTTTATAATAAGACATAAATACTTAAATCTATTTATTAAAAATTAAAACTACTATGTCTACATAAGTATTAGGAGTTTTATAAAATGCTATTTTAATAGATCTAAATTAGAATATATGCTTATTTTATAGCTGAGGAGGTGTGGTATGAAAAAAATTAATAATTACATTAAAATCGGAATAGCATTAAATGCTTTTAGTTTATTCTTTAGTCGTTTTACGATTATTCCTGATTTTATCTTAGGAGTATGCTTAGGTGCTGGAATCTCAATTATGTTATTAGGCATATATGCTGAAAAACATGATATAAGCAAATTGAGAAGCTATAAACTAGCTTTAATTAATAAAGTAAGAAAGAGATAGTATGCGCTAGTCAACTTAAATGCTTTGCCTTAATACAAAATTAGACTCTATTAAAGTAATGAGTTGAATATAGCCGAAATCTAATAATGAAAGTTTATAAGTTTTCCCGATTATTTAAGTGATTTATGAAATATTGATAAATCACTTTTTTACTATCTAGGAAGCACTAAGAAGGCTAAAGTATTCACAAAGTATAAGAAAAAACTTTTTTTCATATGAAAGGTATAAAATGTTTATTAGCTAAACCTAGTAATATCAAGGACTTATAACAACTATTTAGTGTAAACAGTAAAAAAGTTATGTAGTCTGCCTTAATTCCTTCATGTATGTTTAGAAAGGCTGATTTGTACATTTATAAATATTACTGCCAAAAGAAGCCTATTTTCAAAGCTATGCAGGTTTATTAGAGGATAAGTTGAGAAATGAATTTTGAATACATAAACATATGTATAATGCTATCAAGCTAAAAGATAAGAAATTGATTAAGCTAGGAATTTAGTGTAAAATAATTACAACTAATATATGTGATATAAATAGATTTAAATGATGCCTATAAAATACCCAATAGAAATATAACGGAGAGAAAAAGTGAACAGAATGTGAAAATAAATGGGGAAAGTGCTACAATAAGTTAAAGAGAAAAAGAGCATGTATACTACAGAACCAGTAAGTTTTCCAATTGTAGATGGTGAATATGTAGCATTACTAGGTAAAACAAAAATTTATCAAATATGGTAGAAGAGAGTTACTACTAAAATAAACTTGAGCACTTAGGAGACAAAATGCAAAACTTATTTCTTTTTATTTCTACCTTAATAGCCTATTTTACTAAAAGTATAACTGGGTTTGGCAATACCTTGGTTATGGGATCTTTATTTTCTTTTCTGGTATCAAATCGAGTGACCACTCCTGTGGATCTTATCTTAAGTATCCCTACTAATGGTTATATAGTTTGGAGAGAAAGAAAAAATATATCATTAAAAGTTGTAGTACCATTATCTATTATGTTATTAGCAGGTATAATTCCAGGCACTTTTTTGTTGAGAGTAGGTAGTGATTGGATATTGAAGTCTTTGCTAGGCGTTGTGGTTGTTGGTATGGCAATAGAAATGTGGACAAGAAAACCTAGTGAAGCTTTAAGAAAGAAAAATAATCCTATATTTCTTGTGATAATAGGAGTGCTTTCTGGTATATTAGCAGGTGTATACGGCATTGGAGCACTTTTAGTAGCGTACATAAGTAGAACTACTGATAATAGAAGTGAATTTCGTGCTAATATTTGCTGTGTTTTTTTAGTTGATAATATATTTAGATTTTTTCTATATTTATATACAGGAATATTGAATAAGTCTGTAATTTGGACGGCAGTATTTCTTGCGCCTGCAGTTGTTATAGGTATGTACGTAGGGTTTAGAGTAGATTCAAAACTGAATGAGGCAACAGTAAAAAAATCAGTGATATTTTTACTAATAGTAAGTGGACTGGTTCTATTAATTAAAAGTATTTTGGTCCATTAAATGTTAGTATGTTACAAATAAATTTGGGGGGATTTATGAGAGCTATAGATGTATATGATAAATTAGAAAAAGACTTTATATCAAAGGATCTAAGCGATGATTGGGCTAGATTTATGGGGGAAGTAGAAGAATATATCTGTGATAATTTCAAGAAAAGAAGTATTGGGTTAGTATGCGATTTTACAGAAGAGATAGGAGAAGTTTATTCTGCTGTGTTTCCAACAAATAAGGTTATGCAAAAGCTTATTGATAATGATGTTAAAGATGCTATGCTATTTTTACATCATCCTTCTAACTGGGATATTAGGAGAAGTCAGCCCTTTTATCAGATGGATAAAGAACTACTAGAAAAGTTTAGAATCAATAGAATTTCTATATATATTTTGCATGTACCATTAGATAACTATAGTGAATATTCAACTAGTAAGACCTTAGCTGATGCCTTAGATATAGTGATTGGAAAACCTTTTAAAAGATATTTTGGATCTTTAAGTGGAGTTGTAGGGAAAACCAAATTCAGAACTATAGAGGAACTGCAAAAGAGATATTCACAGGTGCTAGGACATGAAACTAAACTATATCATTATGGGAAAAGTGACATATTAGATGGGAAAGTAGCTATAGTAGCAGGTGGAGGAAATAGTATAGATACAGTCTCTGAGATGCTAGAAGAAGATGTTAAGGTTCTTATAACGGGAATATCTACTAATATTGAAAGATACTCAGAAGTTCATAAATTTGAGAAAGATAATAAGGTAAATGTTCTAGGAGGTACTCACTACTCTAGTGAAAAATTTGCTTGTTTGAAGATGTGTACTTACTTTGAAAAGCTTGGATTACCTTCCACATTTATTCATGGAGAGCCAGTATATGAGGATATGTAATAGGACTCAATTTTAATAAAATCGCAGATATATTAAATTTTGATTTAAAGCAGTATGGCGGTAGTACATGAAGATGTGCTTCTTAGTATCTAGACTCAAAATGGAGCTGTTTATGAATCTAGGGAGCTATATTTTGATAGACTTATTTATAAAGTAATGCGTTTATAAATGTAGTGAGAACATATTAAGTAAACGTTCATAGTAACC
The DNA here is from genome assembly GCF_009928445.1 of Clostridium sp. C8-1-8. Lineage (GTDB taxonomy): Bacteria > Bacillota > Clostridia > Clostridiales > Clostridiaceae > Clostridium_AR. Next base: position 3,191 of record NZ_JAABNO010000010.1, read on the forward strand.
TTAGATAATATTAAAAGGAGAAAGTTATGAAGAATGAATTGATAAAGATAGGACCAATAACAATCTATGGGTATGGCTTAATGATAGGGATTGGAATATTAGCAGCATATCTATTAACGGAGTATAGAGCAAAGAAGTTGAATTTGGAACATGAAAAGATTTTAAATTTAGCTATTTGGGGAGTAGGGGGAGGAATACTAGGAGCTAAGCTTTTGTATTACATAACTGAGTTAAAGGAAATAGTAGCTAACCCTAACATTCTCTTAAATATATCAGATGGCTTTGTAGTTTTTGGAGGAATTATAGGAGGAATATTAGGCGGTTATTTGTACTGTAAAAAATCAAGATTAAAGTTCTTACAATATTTTGACTTGATAATGCCAGCTGTTGCACTAGCTCAAGGTTTTGGAAGAATAGGATGTTTTTTAGCAGGCTGTTGTTATGGTGAAGAAACTACAAGCAATTTTAGTGTAGTATTTAAGCAATCTAATTTCGCTCCTAATGGTATTAAATTGATTCCTACACAATTGATATCCAGTGGATTAGATTTTTTAAATTTCCTTGTGCTGTTGTATATTGCCAAGAATAAAAAGGTTGATGGACAAGTTGCTGGATTTTACCTAGTTTTTTATAGTGCTGGGAGATTTGTTTTAGAATTCTTTAGAGGAGATCTAGTCCGTGGTACAGTAGGAATTATGTCTACATCTCAGTTCATATCAATTTTTACGTTTATTATGGGGATGATCTTGGTTCTTGTAACTGGTAACAGGCATTTAGATGAAGTATCCCAGTAGCTTGCTAAGATTATAGAGATATTAATCGTCAGTAAATATTTTTGTGAACTTCCACATATTATTTGAAAGGTAGTTTTGTATATGAGAACTCCAGTATTAGAAACAGAGAGATTAGTATTGCGTCCTTTTTGCATTGATGATGCAAAGCAGGTATTTGAATGTTGGGAAAGTGATAAGGATGTTGCAAAGTACATGTTTTGGGAAAGTCATGGTGATATAAATAAAACTGTAGCTTGGGTAAAAACTGAATCAAGTAAGATAGAATACAATGACTGGTACCGATGGGCTGTAACATTAAAGGAATCAGGAGACTTGGTTGGAACAGTCATTATATACTTAGAAGAAGACTACGGAAAATTTGAGGTTGCTTACAATTTTGGTAAAAGGTTTTGGGGATATGGCTATGCAACTGAAGCGATGAATGAAGTTATAGAATTTGCTAAAGTTTTAGATATTAAGGAAATCATGGGAAGGCATGCTAAAGAAAATCCTGCATCAGGTAAGGTTTTAGAAAAGTTAGGATTTGAATATATTAGAGACATACCTTATGAATGCAATAAAGGTAAAAATCTTTACCAAGGAAAAGAATATATTTTAAAGTTATAAAAGGTTTACAAAAGTTAATTATCTGGTAAAAACAGCATAAACGCCATATATTTATATGATTTTATGAATATATAAAGTTATGATTATATGAGCATAAGAATTTTTAATTTATGTATTGAGAAGAGTATCAAACTACGCTGTACATAACAACTTAATAATGAAATGTATATTTGTTTCTTAGAAAATCTAGAAGTTTTCAAAATACATTTGCGGTGAAGTGGTTGATTTTTAACAACATTTTTTAAATACATTCAAAAATACGAAGTTAATTAGACTATTTATACTTGAAGATTATTTAATTAATCATATATATAACCACAAAATAAGATTACCTAAGACCATAAAAACATAGTATTTAAAGGAGAGTATTATGGAAAGTAATGTAGAGTTTTGGAATTCCTTGGACACTCTTGTAGAACAGTCAGAAATTATTATCGATAGGCCCAAGGGAAGCTGTCATCCTAAGTACCCTAAGTTTATATATGAAGTAGATTATGGATATTTAAAGAATACCACTTCAATGGATGGCAGTGGAATAGATATATGGAGAGGTACTGATATAAATCAAAATATTGATGCCATAATGTGTACAGTTGATTTGAAAAAGAAAGATTCAGAGATAAAGATACTCATCGGATGTACTGAAGCAGAAAAAGAAAAGATTTATAGAACTCATAATGATTCTTCAAGCATGAAGGGAATATTGATTAGAAGAGTGTAAAGCATATTAAATTAAATATATTTATAAAATTTAAATAGTTCAAGTAGTTCACATTTACATATTGAAGCAAGTGAATTACTTGAACTAATTTTTTAGTTTATATTTACTGTCTTTAATTAATGAATCTAATGTCAACTATTAAAAGAATAGCAATTTAATATGTATGAGAACTTAACCTACGTGTAAAGGTGTAAGTATATGTATAAATTTTACCGTTAAAGGAAGAAAATTATTAAAAATTATAGAAGAATTTGGATAATTATCAGGTTGGATGTTATAATAACTACATACGGTTTATAAAAACTAAAATTTACAAGTTGGGGGACAAGAATGAATAATGTAACTTCCTTAAAGCAAACTCATGGACTAGCTTACATTGTTTTAAATAATGAGGCTATTACTGATATAAGTAAGTCTTTTTTGGAAATGACTGAATTTGGATATAAAGATTTAATAGATAATAGTATTGAGGATACATTTGAACTTTTAAGGATTGGACCATATGTTAACTATGAACATATAGATGAGGGTACCGAATATTTCTTATTTACTAAAGAGCTTGAAGTAAAGTTAGTAAATATTAATATTATTAGAAATCTGGAAGAAAGTATTTATATTTTTAATGAAAAGCCTAATTCTAAGATTGAAAGTAGATTGCCTTTAGCTAATGCGTTGTGTTTAGAAGACTATCGTGGGATAGCAATTTTTAGTGTGCCAGACATGACTTTGCTTAAAGCAAATGATAAGTATATAAGCTTTTTTGATGAAGCTTTTAATTTAAGAAGAAATTGTATAGGAAGGCCTGCTTGTGAATTTATAACTGGTTTTAAAGGAAGTATTCATGAAAAGGCCATTAATAATGTTCTTAAGACAGGAAAAGTATATAATGTAGATGAATATGTTTACGAGGGGTTTAGCAGGGGAATTACATATTGGCAGTTTTCTATAATACCTGTTTGTGATGAAGATAAGATAGAATATTGTGTGGTAATGGCCACAGAAATAACTGATAGTATATTACATAAAAATAAAATTGAAGAGCAAGCAAAGATTATAAGAAATCAAGCTGACATATTAAGGTGGCAGGCAGGCCTTTTAAATCTTTCGAAAGAATCTATTTTTGCGTGGGAATTAGATGGTGGCATCATATATTGGAATAAGGGTGCTGAAGAAAGTTATGGCTATAAAAAAGAAGAGGCGCTTGGAAGAGTAAGTCATCAGTTACTAAAGACAACCCATAAAGAAAGTTTTTCAGAAATAAGAGCTAAGATTCTAAATCAAGGAATTTGGAATGGAGAGATTGAGCACATAAAAAAAGATGGAACTAGAATAGTGGTTGAATCAAGTCATCAACTAATAGAAGATGAAGATGGCCGTAAGATAATTCTAGAGATAAATAGAGATATAACAGAAAGAAGAAAGGCTGAAGAAGATCTAATAAATCAAAGAAATCAACTTGAAGATATAATTCAGAGTATAGATGATGCTATATTTATTTATAATACAGGTAAACAAACATACCTAACAAATAATGCTGCAAAAAAATATTTTAAGGGTATAGACTGGCTTGCTGAAGAACTTACTGATACTAAGTTCTATGACTTGAAAGGTAACGAAATTAACATAGAGCGTATAGTAATTTCAAGAGTTTTAGCTGGAGAAGTATTGATTAATACTAGAATTGTAATGAAAAATGAAGAATCTATAAAATACCTTAGCATAAATGGAAGACCGATTTATGATAGAGAGGGTAAAGTCAAGTTCGGAATAATAAGCTGTCGAGATATTACTCAAGACATTGAAGCAAATAAGATAATAGAGCAGCAGAAAAAGGAGCTAGAACTGATTTTAGATAATATAAATGATGTCCTAATGATTGTTGACAAAGAAAGAAATTACATTAGATCAAATAGAAGGCTTAGAGAATGGATTAAAGCCTGTGACAACGATGAGTTAAGAGAAAAACTAAAGTCTGTTAAATATTATGATTTGAATGGTAAACCGCTTGCACTAGATGAATTACCTTCTTCAAGAATTCTAAAGGGAGAAACTTTAGATCAGTACAATATAATGTTAAGATTAGGTGAGGCAGAGAGATATTTAAGTTTAAGCGGAAGACCAATTTATGACGAGAATGGAACTATAGCCATGGGAGTATTCAGTTCTAGAAATATAACTGAAATGTTAAAGCAGTCAACTATAATTAAAGAACAAAAACAAGAGCTGGAAGCGATAATTGATAATATAACAGAAGAGCTTTACATCATTGACAAGAATAGGAATTATTTGATGTTAAATAAAGCTGCTAGAGATAGAAATAAGTATTTTAAATTTAATAATTCTGACGAATATGTGGAGAATTGTAGATTATATCAATTGTCAGGCAAAGATGTTGACTTTGATGATACACCTGTAGCAAGACTAGCACGAGGAGAAGTAGTTACTGATGAAGTTTTTATACTACATGATCCTGAAAAAAGATATATCTTAGTAAATTGTAAGCCTATCCTTGATGACTGTGGTAGATTAAAAGTTGGTATAATGCTATCAGAAGATATTACAACTAGAGTTTTACAAGAACAGCAGATTAAGCATCAAAACATACAATTAAAAGCAATATTAGAAAGTATGCCTGATGCTTTAATTCTAATTGATGAGAAAAGACAAATAAAGTTTTTAAATGAAGCTTCTAAACCTTATTTTTTGAAGAAATATGATAATTTCACAATTGGAGAATTTCTAAAAACATCTAAATGCTATTATGGCATCGATGGTGAATTAATACCAGAGGAAGAACTACCAGTATTTTATGCCATGAAGAATGGGAGTTTTGAAAATTGTATAATAACTATACAACTACCAGGTAAAAAGATGTATGCAAGCATTAATGGAAGCACAATCATTAGTGATTCTGCAAAAGAAGCTATTTTATCAGTTAGAGACATAACTGACCAAGTAATGCAAGAAAAGTCAGTACAGCATCACCAGTATATTGCATTACAAGCTGAAAAGGAAAAAAGTGAGGCTTTAGAGAAAGCTATAGAGATGAAGGATGAATTTTTATCAATAATTTCTCATGAGTTTAGAACGCCACTTAATGTTATTAGTTCGGCTGTACAAGCTATAAATTATTTGTGTGAAAATGAATTGTCAGAAAAATCAAAGAAATACTTAAGTATAATAAGACAGAATACTTTTAGGCAATTAAGATTGGTAAACAACTTGCTGGATATTACTAGAGCAGATGCTGGAAGAATAAAGCTTCATAAAAGAAATGTAGACATTGTATTCTTGACTAAAGCAATTATAGAATCTGTTAATATCTATTCTTCTCAGAAAGGTGTAAAGGTAGACTTTACTTCTTTCTATGAGCAGAAGATAATCGCTATGGATGAAGAAAAATATGAAAGGATACTATTAAATATTTTATCTAATGCTACAAAATTTACTCCATCAGGTAAGTTTGTATCAGTAAAACTGAGAAAGTATAGGAACCGTGTGTATATTGATATAAAAGATGATGGAATTGGTATTCCAAAAGACAAGCTTAATATAATATTTGAGAGATTTGGTCAGGTAGATAGCTCTTTGTCCCGTCAGGCAGAGGGGGCTGGTATAGGGTTATCCCTTGTAAAAAAGCTGATAGATGAATTAGAAGGAACAATAACAGTTAAAAGTAAGGTGGATAGAGGTAGTACTTTTACTATTAGTTTTCCGGATGAAAGGACTACTGAAGAATATGAGTTGTCGCCTGTTATTGATTTATTAGAAAACCGTTTAGTAGAGATAACAAAGGTTGAGTTTTCAGACATATACTTGTAATATTCTGGGGGGGAATATGATAATTGAAAGTAAAGTAGTTCAAGGAAAAAAGTTAATTTGGAACTTAAGATCCTCAAAAAAGAAGATGCATGTGATTTATCAGTGTTAAGATTAAAGATAGATGGAGAAACAGAATTTTTAGATAGAGAACCTGGAGAAGATTTCTTGTCGCCACTGGATTTTGAAAAGCTTATTTATGAAGATTCTATTTCAGAAAAAAATTTATTTCTAGTAGCCGAAATTCATGATAAGATAGTTGGATTTGCACGGCTTCAAGGAAATAATTTAAGCAGGTTTAAACATAAGGCCGAGTTTGGCATATGTATAATGAAGGATTATTGGGGATTTGGTATAGGAAATACTATGTTGGAAAGTATACTAATGATTGCAGACTCTAATGGAATAGAAAAAGTTTCATTATATGTAGTAGAAACTAACACAAAAGCAATAGAGCTTTATGAGAAATATGGATTTAAAAAGGAAGGCTTACTTGAAAAAGACCGTATCCATAAAGATGGAGATTATTATAACACAGTTATAATGGGTAGATTAGCTAGTAAATTGAAAAGTGAATAAACTTATTATCTATGCTCTAGCATTAAAATATAACTAGAATAACAAACTTAGGAGGAAAGATGAAAAAATACAAATATTCAGATGCGTACTTATCAGAAATACAGTCACCAAGATGTGACAATGATGGAATTCCTATATTTTTATCTGATGAAACTATGAGAGAAAGAAAAAATAAGATTTTGAATTTGATGAAGGAGCAAGCACTTGAATGCATTATTGTATATAATGACCTTGAGCATGGTTCTAATTTTGAGTACCTAACTGGTTTTCTTACTAGATTTGAGGAAGGATTATTAGTACTTCATAGGGATGAGAAAGCTTACCTAATCCTAGGCAATGAAAATACTAAGATGGTTAATTACTCTAGGATTCCTGCAGAGCTTATCCATTCACCATATTTTTCACTTCCAAATCAGCCTATGGAAAATGAATTGACTATGAAAGAGGTATTTAAAAAAGCGGGAATAAATCAGGAAATGAAGGTTGGGTTAGTTGGATGGAAGAACTTCACAAGTAAGTATTTTGATAATAGAAAGATATTTGATATACCATATTACATTGTAGAAGGTGTTAAGGAGATAGTAGGTGAAGATAATATTAGTAATGCTTCTCATATATTCATAAATTCTGATTATGGAGCAAGAGCTATAAATAATGCTAATGAAGTAGCTCATTATGAATTTGGATCTTCTTTGGCATCTGATTGTGTACTAAATGCAATGGACGCACTTGAAATAGGGAAAACAGAGATGGAGATAGGAAGTCTTCTGAAAATTTATGGTCAACCTAACAATGTAGTTTCCATAAGTGCTACTGGAAACAGATTTGAAAAGGCTAATTTATATCCTATAAATAAAAAGATCGAGTTAGGAGATAAAATATCTTTAACCACAGGGTACAAGGGGGGACTAGCAAGTAGAGCAGGATATGCGGTAAATGGAACTAGCGAGCTTTCAGAGCAGGTAAAGGACTATATTAATGTTATAGCAGCACCGTATTTTACCTCTATAGTCGCTTGGCTTGAGAATATCCATATTGGTATGACTGGAGAAGAAATGTATGGATTAGTAGACAAGGTATTGCCAAAGAAGCAATTCAATTGGTCACTTAATCCTGGACACCTGACTGCAGATGAAGAATGGATGTCTTCTCCTATTTACCCTAATTCTAAAGAAACTCTAAAAAGTGGAATGCTGCTTCAAATTGACATAATTCCATCAATTCCTGGCTACGGAGGAGTTGGAGCAGAAAACGGCATAGCCTTAGCTGACAAGGCTCTAAGGGATGATATAAAGAGAAACTATCCAAAGTTCTGGATGCGAATTGAGAGTAGAAGAAAGTATATAGTTGATGTGCTTGGGATTAAATTAAGTGAAGAGGTATTACCTTTATCAAGCACTGTTGGCTATCTAAGACCATATCTTCTAAATAAGAAAAGTGCCTTTGTATATAGGAGTGAGCAATAGCTACATTATTCCATAATTATAGAAAGAAAGGAGGTGAACTTTAGTGAGGCTCATATAATGCTAGGACTTCACTAAGTAAAAAATATGACATTTGAACTGATATGTATAGATATGTTTCAAACTATCGTAGATATAAGCGCAAGAAGACAATTTATTTGGAGAAGGATATTGGGGGATAATTACCATGAAGTACTAGCTATTGAATGCGCTAAGGCGGTTACTAAAAATGTAATTAATAAATTCCATGAGAGTGCCTCAGGTGAGGAAAGTTTTATAAACTTAAAAACTATGTTTAAACCTTTCTTTGAGATTGTACTTAAAGAGATGAATGTTTCCTTTGATGCAGAAGAAGCAGTTAAAATATTCATGGACGAGCATACCAATGCTATGCCTTATGAGGATGTTGAAACTTTTTTTGCGTTACTTTCAGGTAAACTGCCAATATGTTTGGTTACTGATGCAGATTATGAAATGATTCTACCTATTATAGGCAAGTATCAATTTGATAAAGTATTCATATCTGAAGAAGCTATGTCCTATAAAAATGACCCAAGTAGTAAAATCTTTAAAGATGTGTTAAAGCATTATTCCATAGCACCAAGTAAGATTCTTCATATAGGGGATTCGTCGTCAGATATTGCTGGTGCAAATAGAATTGGAATTAAAACCTGTTGGATAAATAGAGAAAATAAACAATGGATATATAGTACAAGTCCTGATTATATAGTTACTTCACTTAATGAAGTAGCAGATATAATTGGGCTTGATAATGTACTTAAATAGTGCTTTATGTAGAGATAGACTTCTTATATGAGATTATGGATGTACCGCTTTATATAGAAAATACGCCTTAAAATCCTATGATTATAATCTAGGAGTGTTTTGGAGATAGTTTTCTGTATAAGGTGGTATATTTTTTTATATAATAATCCTTTACTTAACCTTATTAAACTTTGAGAAGAGTATAGATATACTAATTCATAGTGAGTCTTATAAAATATTATGAAAAAGTTTACTTAAACATATTGACGGAACATAAAAGTAGAAGTACAATGAACTTAATAAATAACATTTAAAAAGTAATTTTAAATGTTAGATAAAAAGGCGCGAAAATAGTGAAAAGCAAATATGGGGGATTGAGTATGAGGTATTTATTAGGTTTAGATATTGGAACATCAGGTACTAAGACAGCTTTATTTGATGAGAATGGTAACACTATTAAGACGGCAACATATGGCTATGATTTGTTTCAACCACGGGTTGGATGGGCTGAACAAAACCCAGAGGATTGGTGGAATGCTTGTGTTAATGGGATAAGGGATGTTATTGAGAAAAGTGGTGTACAAGCTTCTGATATCAAAGGAATTGGATTAAGTGGACAGATGCATGGACTTGTTCTAGTAGATAAAGATTATAAGGTTATCAGAAACTCTATAATTTGGTGTGATCAAAGAACTGAAAAAGAATGTGATTACATGACAGAAGTTATAGGGAAAGAAAGACTTATAAAGATAACTGGCAATCCAGCTTTAACAGGTTTTACTCTTTCTAAGTTATTATGGGTAAGAAATAATGAGCATGAAAATTACAGCAAAATATATAAGATACTACTTCCTAAGGATTATATAAGATTGAAGCTTACCAATGTATTTGCAACAGAGGTTTCAGATGCTAGTGGAATGCAGATGTTAGATATAAATACTAGAAACTGGAGTGAAGAACTTCTAAGGGATTTAAGCATAGATAAGAACATATTAGCCGAGGTTTATGAGTCTGTAGTAGTTAGTGGTCATGTCACTGAAGAAGCTGCTAAGTTAACCAAGCTGGCAGTAGGTACTCCAGTTGTCGGTGGAGCAGGAGATCAAGCTGCAGGGGCAATAGGTAATGGAATAGTAAGTGAAGGAATCATTTCAACAGTAATTGGCACTTCAGGAGTTGTGTTTGCTGCAACAGATACACCAAGATTTGATAAGTTAGGAAGAGTTCATACTCTATGTCATGCTGTTCCTAATAAATGGCACATAATGGGTGTAACCCAAGGGGCAGGTTTATCTTTAAATTGGTTTAAGAGAACCTTCTGTGCAAAAGAAGTGGAAGAAAGTGAAAAATTAGGTGTTGATATATATGATCTTTTAACAGAAAAAGCATCAAAATCAAAGCCGGGAGCAAATGGTATAGTGTATCTTCCATATCTTATGGGAGAAAGAACACCTCATATTGATCCAAATGTAAAGGGCGCTTTCTTAGGTGTATCACTTATAAATAATCATGATGATTTTGTAAGAAGTATACTAGAAGGCGTAAGCTTTAGTTTAAAGAACTGCCTTGATCTTATAGAAGACATGAAAGTTAAAATTGATGAGATTAGAGTTACTGGTGGTGGTGCTGAAAGCAGTGTTTGGAGACAAATCTTAGCAGATATTTTCCAACATGGGCTAACCACAGTAAAGGCATCTGAGGGAGGAGCTTTAGGTGTAGCAATACTAGCTGGAGTAGGAGCAGGAATCTATGAATCTGTAGAGGATGCTTGTGAAAAGATAGTAAAGGGAAGCTCTAAGGTTGAACCTAATACTGATTTGAAAGAAGTATACGAAAAAGTATATGGGGCTTACAATTCTGCTTACCCAAGAATAAAAGGCTTTTAAATCTAGTATATCTTGTAAGCCGTAATAAGAATTCTCATAAAAATAGAATATCCTTGATCTTACTAGGTGTTCTAGCTAATAAATTTATAATTTCATATACAGTAAAAATACTTTAACTAAGTTTTCAACAATGGTATTATTTAAGAAACTAATATTTGAGACATCTAAAGATGTACCAGTTTACTCTAAGATTATTTTCGAAGTCCTCTAGTTTTTGATGAGTGAATCTAATAATATTAATTTTAAGATGAAATGGTACATCTCTAAAGGCTATAAGCTTTAAAGCTTTTAAACCTGTATATATGAAAGGAGTATTTTCAGAATTGATAGAAGTTAACCACAGCAAAATCAAAGAAACTAATCGAAAAAAGATTATATCATTATTATTAGAAAAAAATGAAATAACAAAGCTTGATATTTCTAGAATATTGGATATAAGTATTACTACTGTATCTACTAATATCACTGAACTTAAGAGTGAGGGAATTGTAGAGGATGTAAGGTCTTTAGAATCTACTGGAGGAAGAAAGGCAATTGCTATCAAGCTTAATGAAAATTGTAGATACTCTATTGGAGTAGCACTTACTCCAAATCATATTAAGATATCTCTTGTTAACTTAAAGAGGGAAATTGTTGAAAATATAAGAGTGAGACATAAAAATAGTGGGATTGAAGAGTTAATACTATTAATTAACAATAATATAGATTTATTAATAAAAAAGTATGATTTAAATGAAGAAAAGTTATTAGGTGTAGCATTTTCTATACCTGGAACTGTGGATTTTAAAGAGGGAGTAGTTAAGTATTCTTATCTAATTGGAATAAAGGACTTTAATTTTAAAGAAAGATTTGAGTATTTAAAGGTTCCAATATATGTGGATAATGAAGCTAATTTATCGGCTTATTATGAGTTTTTAAATAGAAAAGATGTATTGGAAAATCTTCTGTATGTATCAATAACAGAGGGGTTAGGCCTTGGTATAGTAATTAATAAAAAGATATATAGAGGCGATAATAATTCCTCAGGAGAGCTTGGTCATATTAAGATAGCAATCAATGGCAAAAGATGCAAATGTGGAGCTGATGGATGTCTTGAAGCTTACACGTCTATGAATTCTTTAACTGAAGGCTACAATGAGATATCAGAAAAGTTTATATCAGACATAAATGAATTTGAAGAAAAATATAATAAAAAGGATCCAATGGCGATTAGTGTTTTTGAACAATACTTAAAGCTATTGTCCGTTGGTATATCAAATTTAATTATGATATTAGACCCTAGCAGTATAGTAATTGGTGGAGATATAAATAATCTTTTAATTGATAAGCTAGAGGTTTTAAAAAAGAATATATATAAAGATAATTCCTTTACTAATGAAAACAACTGCAGCATAAGTATAGCTGATTTTAAAGAATCTTATCTTTTAGGAGCAGCAATGCTTCCAATTGAAGAGTTTCTAGAGATTAAATAATCAGTATCCGTAATAGAGTAGTTAATTGCTACTTTATTATTTTGAATACTTATTAAATAAATTTTCAAAAGTAGTTATATAAGTGGAAAGAGGAGAGGTTAAAATGAAGTTTTTCTTGGACACAGCAAATGTAGAACATATTAAGCAAGCAAATAGAATGGGAGTTATTTGTGGAGTTACAACAAACCCATCACTAATTGCTAAAGAAGGCAGAGACTTTAATGAGGTTATAAAAGAAATAACAGAAATAGTTGATGGGCCAATAAGTGGAGAAGTTATAAGTGAAGATGCAGAAGGAATGATAAGAGAAGGAAGAGAAATAGCAGCAATTCATAAGAATATGATAGTTAAGATACCTATGACAGAAGAGGGCTTAGCTGCAACTAAGGTATTATCAAGTGAAGGTATAAAGACAAATGTAACTTTAATATTTTCGGTGACTCAAGCTTTACTCGCAGGCAATGCAGGGGCAACTTATGTTAGTCCATTCCTAGGAAGGATAGATGACATATCAATGGATGGCATGGATTTGGTTAGATCTATAGCTGAGATCTTTGATATACATGGTATAGAAACAGAGATAATTGCAGCTAGTGTAAGAAATCCAATTCATGTTATAGAGGCAGCTAAGGCTGGAGCTCACATAGCTACAGTTCCTCATAGTTTAGTTCTTCAAATGGTTAAACATCCATTGACAACTCAAGGTTTAGAAAAGTTTAAAGCAGACTGGGCACAAGCTTTTGGAAAGTAGGGGACAGAGAGAATGAGTAGAGATTTAGATAAACTATCTATAAACGCAATAAGAGTACTTTCAGCAGATGCAATAGAAAAATCCAAATCAGGTCATCCAGGATTACCTTTAGGTGCAGCAACTATGGCCTTTACTCTATGGACTAAAATGAATCATAATGGGAAGAATCCGAACTGGGATAATAGAGACAGGTTTATCTTATCTGCAGGACATGGATCAATGCTTGAATATTCTTTATTGCATTTATTTGGATATGGTCTAACTATAGAGGATATTAAAAACTTTAGACAAGTAGGAAGTTTAACTCCTGGACATCCTGAGTATGGACATACTAAAGGCGTTGAAATAACTACAGGACCTCTTGGGCAAGGAATATGTAATGCAGTAGGTATGGCTATAGCGGAAGCTCATCTTGCAGAAAAATTCAATAAACCAGGATTTAAAGTTGTTGATCATTATACCTATGCTATAGTGGGAGACGGTTGTCTTATGGAAGGAATTTCAGGAGAGGCATCTTCGCTTGCAGGAACTCTAGGCTTAGAAAAACTAGTAGTTCTATATGATTCAAACAATATTTCTATAGAAGGGAATACAGACATAGCATTTAGAGAAGACGTAGCAAAGAGATATGAAGCTTATGGCTGGCAGGTGCTAAAAGTAGCCGACGGCAACGATGCAGAAGCTATTGAAAAAGCTCTTGAAGAGGCGAAGCAAGAAAATACGAAGCCTTCTATTATAATAGTTAAAAACCAAATAGGTTTTGGTTGTCCAGCAAAGCAAGGAAAGCCTTCTGCGCATGGAGAACCTTTAGGAGCTGAAAATGTGGCTGCTATGAAGGAAAATCTAGGCTGGAAGGTTGAACCTGCATTTTATGTTCCTGATGAAGTTTATTCAAATATGAATGAATATATAGAGAAAGGAATAGAAAAGGAAGAAGCTTGGAATAACTTGTTTAAAGCATATGAAGAAGCTTATCCTGAACTAGCAAAAGAGTATGTAAGATGGATCAATGGAGAATTAGATAAAGAGCTTCTACTTAATAATGAAGAGTTTTGGAACTTTGATAAAGCAATGGCTACTAGAGAATCCTCAGGAATAGTTATAAATAGACTAGCAAATATAATTCCTAACCTTATTGGTGGATCAGCAGATTTAGCTCCATCAAATAAGACTTATATGTCAGGCAGGGGAGATTTTTCTGCTGAAGATAGAAGTGGACAAAACCTTCACTTTGGTGTTAGAGAGCATGCGATGGCAGCCATAGCAAATGGTATATATGCTCATGGTGGATTAAAGGTGTTCTGCTCAACCTTCTTTGTATTCAGTGATTACATGAAGGGAGCTATGAGACTATCTTCCCTTATGAAGCTACCAGTAGCCTATGTATTAACTCATGATAGCATTGGTGTAGGAGAAGATGGACCAACTCATCAGCCTATAGAACAATTAGCTGTATTAAGAAGTATGCCAAACATGGCAGTATTTAGACCTGCTGATTCCAAGGAAACTGCAGCAGCTTGGTATTACGCTATGACAAATGGTACAACTCCTACATCGCTAGTGCTTACAAGACAAAAACTTCCGTTATACGATGGTTGTGCTAAGAGGGCTTTAAAGGGTGGATATATACTTAGAGATTGTAATAAGGAAACCCCAGATGTGCTACTAATGGCATCAGGTTCAGAAGTTGAACTTATATATAAAGCTGCAGAAGCGTTAGAGGCTAAAGGAATAGCTGCAAGAGTAATAAGCATTCCAAGCTTCGAAGTATTTGAAGCACAAGATGAAGCTTATAAAGAGTCCGTAATTCCAAGAAACATCAGAGCTAGAGTAGCAGTTGAAGCATTAACTTCCTTTGGATGGCATAAATACATTGGAATAGATGGAGAAGTAATTTCCCTTGACACCTTTGGAGCTTCAGGAAATGCAGAAGCATTATTTAAACAATTTGGATTTACAGTAGAAAATGTTGTGGAAAAAGCTGTGGCTGTGGTAAATAAGGGGATAGAAGTAAGTTATAAGAACTAAGCTAGTTTTGACCTAGTGAAAATAATGTTTTAGAGGGATAGCTTACGTACTTATTATTAGTATAGGTTCGTTGGAGCTTATGGAAAGTCATGTTTTTAGCAGCCTAAGGTTATGTATTAAATAATTGTTGGTGATGTATATACTCTAACTTAGGCTGCAATTATCATAAGATTTTTATTTAGAATATGTTCAACACAATACCTTTATAGAGTCTTTAATTAGAACAAACTTATAACAACATTTTTTAAATACATAACTATATGTAACATAAATACTATTAACTATATCTTATGAACTTGTATTACAAAACTGAAATAAGTAAATATAGATGGCTTAAAATATCAAAAATTCTTGTTAAACAGAAAGGGAGGATTACTTAAATGGTTATCAAAAATGTTAATGACAAGGCCTTTAAGAAATATGGACAGATACTTAAAAATTATGATTGCAAAGAGATTATTGAAAAAATGGAAAGTACGCCACTTCCTCAAGATGTAATCTATGAACCTTCAATAAAAGAACTTGAAGAACTAGATATAGCTAAAGAGTTAAGAAATAGAGAATATGGTGAACTTCCAATACAGATAGGTTATTGCAATGGTAATAATTATATGCTAAATGCTGTTGAATATCATCGTTCATCAGAAATAAATATAGCAGTGACAGATCTAATTTTACTTATAGGAAGCCAGCAAGACATTGAAGACGATTACTCATATGATACATCTAATATAGAAGCATTCTTAGTACCAAAAGGAACTATCATTGAAGTATATGCTACAACACTACATTATGCACCTTGTAATGTACAAGAAAGCGGCTTTAGATGCGTGGTTGTATTGCCAAAGGATACTAATCAGCCTTTAGAGAATAAATTTGAAAAAGTTGGCG
Organism: Clostridium sp. C8-1-8; assembly: GCF_009928445.1. GTDB lineage: Bacteria > Bacillota > Clostridia > Clostridiales > Clostridiaceae > Clostridium_AR. The sequence goes on from NZ_JAABNO010000010.1 coordinate 18,963, forward strand.
AAGATGCCTTACTATTTGCAAAAAATAAATGGTTAATAGGACATAAGGATACCGACTTAGGATCACAGGGAGCATTTATAGGACTAGCTGGAGAAAATATCTCTTTAAAATAAGTGTATTAAAATTAAGTTTTCACATAGTATCCCTTTAATGGGATATTAGGAAAAATTAGTAGTTTAAGTTGGAATCATATGGTGATGTACAACTTTAATGAGAAAGTTATTTTTAAAGGTTATCTGGTTTTTGAGAGGATAATTTGAAAATATAGATTGTAGTATGAAGCGGTTCATCTATAAATAAAAACGCTATATAGAAAAATTTAAATAAATAATTATATAAAATGGAGGAGTCAAAATGAATAATACACCAAAAGTAAAATTAGGAATAGTAGCTGTAAGCAGAGATTGCTTCCCAATGGAGCTATCAGCAGATAGAAGGAAAGCTGTAGTAGAAGCTTTCGATGGAGAAATTTTTGAATGTTTAACAACTGTAGAAAATGAAAAGGATATGAGAAAAGCTTTATCAGAAGTTAGAGAAGCAGGAGTAAATGCATTAGTTGTTTACCTTGGAAACTTTGGCCCAGAAACTTCAGAAACTTTACTAGCAAAAGAATTTGATGGACCAGTAATGTTTGCAGCAGCTTCAGAAGAAAGTGGAGACAATCTAGTTGGAGGACGTGGAGATGCATATTGTGGAATGCTAAATGCAAGCTATAACTTAGCTCTTCGTAACATAAAGGCATATATTCCTGAATATCCAGTAGGTACAGCACCAGAAGTAGCAGATATGATAAAGGAATTTGTACCTGTTGCTAATGCTATACTTGGGCTAAAGAACTTAAAGATAATATCTTTTGGGCCAAGACCTCAAGATTTCTTAGCATGTAATGCGCCAATAAAGCAACTATACAATTTAGGAGTTGAAATAGAAGAAAATTCAGAGCTTGATTTATTTGCGGCTTTCAATGAACATGCAAATGACCCAAGAATTCCTGAAGTAATAGCTAGTATGGAAAAAGAACTAGGTGAAGGAAATAAAATGCCTGGTATACTACCTAAGCTTGCTCAATATGAAATTACATTACTAGACTGGATGGAAGAACATAAGGGATCAAGAGAATATGTAGTATTTGCAAATAAGTGCTGGCCTTCATTCCAAACACAATTTGGTTTTGTGCCATGTTATGTAAACAGCCGTTTAACTGCTATGGGTATTCCAGTATCCTGCGAAGTTGATATCTATGGAGCATTAAGTGAATATATTGGAACTTGTATAAGCCAAGACGTAGTAACTTTACTTGATATAAATAACACAGTACCAGCAGATATGTATGAATCAGAAATAAAAGGAAAGTTTGACTATACATTAAAGGATACCTTTATGGCTTTCCACTGTGGAAATACTGCTTCCTGCAAGCTTACTTGCGGTACAATGAAAAACCAAATGATAATGGCTAGAGCTTTAGAACCAAACCAAGAACCAAACATAACAAGAGGAACTTTAGAAGGCGATATAATACCTGGAGATATAACTTTCTTCCGTCTTCAAAGCAATGCTGAAGCTGAACTTACAGCTTATGTGGCTCAGGGAGAAGTTTTACCAGTTGCTACTCGTTCATTTGGAGCTATAGGTGTATTTGCAATTCCTGAAATGGGAAGATTTTATAGACATGTTTTAATAGAAGGAAGATACCCACATCATGGTGCAGTTGCTTTCGGTCATTTTGGAAAGGCAATCTACAATTTATTTAGATACCTAGGTGTTAAAGAAGTAGGATTCAATCAACCAAAAACAATGCTTTATAAATCAGAAAATCCTTTTTGCTAGAAGATAGCATATAACAACTAAAAGGAAATTGTTGAAAAAGAAATAATATTCATAAATATAGAAACCATGCATAAAGCGCAAATTAAATTCTCTTATGCATGGCTTTTATTATTGGCTTTAGTGTAATGAGAAAAACAACTACAAATAAAGTGATTAGAGCTCTTATAATCTATAAGTTCTGGCTTAAAAATATCTTTATAGATATTTAGTTTATCAGTTCTCAAAGAGTAGCAGAATCTTCAGAGGGATTTACCTTTTTATATTTATCAATGCAGAATAGAATTGAGGCTATTAAAAAAAGACCTCCTTCTATGCCTTCAATTATTAATCCAAGTGTTGCCCCTATGAAAGCCTCTAGGAAAGATAACCGTATAGCTTCAATAAAGAAAACTACCCCCAATAAAGCAGAATAAAGTTTTTTATTTTTATGATATAGAGATATAAAATATGTAATTATACATAAGTATGAAATTAATTTAAGAATTTCGTGCAACATATATAAGCCTCCATTTACTAATTAAAGTCTATTATAAATAACTTATAGAACTCTAACTAAATATAATATGTATACTGATTATAACATAATGTTGTAAAAACTGGGAGTTTACTAGTGAATGAGGAAGAAAAAACTATAATACATAAAGAAATGCCAAATCATATAAGGATTATGATATAATTATATTGCTATTTTAAATATATATAATTAAGCTTCTAGGAGAACGGATGATGAAAGAAAAATTGCAATTATATTTTATGTCCCTATTAACCTCTGTGTTGGCACTATTGGTTTTAGGAATCATGCTGTTACTTTATGGAGAAAGTTTATATTTTCCACTAAAGATATGCTCTATAGCTGCAATAATAGTTATTTTTATTCTTATTATTTACGTAGTTTACAATATTGTAAAAATCACCAGCATGAAACGACAATAGAGGCTTGGTAGGTGCATAGAACAAAAGATATCTTTGGCATAATAATAATTAACATCTAAACAATAAAAAACTGTACTAGGATAGTTGCAGATAATTATCCTTAGTACAGTTTTTTATTCTTCATAGAGTATTTTAAAATCATTTTTGCGTCACAGGCTCTTCTTTATAATTCATGGTGCTGTATAAATTCTTTAAATCATCGATAAGCTTGGAATCAGTGCACTTATAGACGGCTTTAATTGTATTTGTACCACTAAATTTATACACATAGATTATGTTTTTATATATGTTTATTGAATAAAGATATTCCTTTGACTGTTCAGTATTTGAGATTAATGCAATTACGAAATCAGGAGCTTTATCCTTCTCGCTGCTCTGAATGCAAGACAATGACTTTATGTATTTCATCATAGTTTGAATATCCTGACTTTTTGTAATCAGCTTACTTCTAGCTATTTCTTTTTCACCGCTTGTTAGTCTTAGGTTATCAAACTCCACCCTTTTAACTAAATCTGAAGATATATTCTCAAAAGGTTTAACTGTAGGTTTTTCTTGATTTTTAGTGCACCCTATACAAAATAGTAAGAGACAGGTAATAGTTGTAATTGCGAAGCTTTTCAATCTCAAAACATCATCTCCTTAGAATTTGCTAAACAGATTGTTGAATAATGAGTTTATTTTATCATCGACTTCAAACTCTGCACTAATTCTACTAAATATATATTGTATATCATCTTCAAAATTATTATTAAACACTAAGTCATTTATATGTAAAGAAAATAAATTCTCTTTAATTTCTTCTAATAAATTATAGGCTGTATCAATTTTGTTTGAAAGATATTTTATCACTGCCCTATGTATTAATCTAAGGGTTTTGTACCAATTAGGTTTTTCTAATATATAGTTAAGTAAAAAAGATCTATTCTTAGTTAAATTTTTATCTACTATAAAGTTTATGCTGTATTTTAAAAGAACTAGACCATCTTGTAAATCATCCTCAGAAATAGCATTCCTAATATCTAAATCAACAGATATATTATTGTTATAAACTAAGATTAATATGCCTTTAGGATTTTCAGTGAGATTAGTCATAACCGGATTGCCATAAACATTGATGAGTTCATCAGTAATAAAATTATCAACCTCACCTAATATTATTAGATCAATATCAGAAAATTTAGTGGCAGTACCTTTAGCCAGAGAACCTTTTAAGATTAAGGAAAGTCTGTTACTTTTACAGAATTTATATATAGCTTCTATATAGTTTCTATGTTCTTGTGTTGGATAGGATATCTCAAAATTAAATAAAATATTTTCCTTAAAATAGTTTTTAAATTGTGTTCCAATCTTTCTTACTTCATCCATAACCACATTTATTCCAACTTCTGAAGTAAACCAATTATCTTTTCTAATTCCTTGAACGTCGCAAGGACATATGATGAGTTCTACATTAGGAAATGCCCATTGATAATACATATAGCATCGTCTTGCATGGGAACTCTTGCAGCATATAATTGCTCTATTTATATGTAATCCAAGGTTGTCTGTTATTTCTCGAGACTTAAAAGCATTTTCATAAGTGCTTTCAGCAGTATCTTCTCGCAAAATTGCATTTTTATCAACCCCATTTTTATATAATACGTCATTGCAGAAATCCCATTCCGTGTTATAATGACTACCATAATTATCAGTTTTCACTGAGGGATTGAAAAACAACTTTTCATGTGGATTATGTCTTCCTGAAGGTAAGATAAGTGGAGCATATCTATCATGCCATAGCTTGGCTGCTTTTTCTCCTAATTCAGCATAGGAGCCTCCTGGTATGAAAATAATATCAGCAACTTTAGGTTCGCCTTCAATAAATATAAAGTTTGTTATGTCAGTTATAGCATTCATATTTCCTCCATGTAGCTTAGGATATTCTAGGAATTAGTTAGTGAAATTCCACTCATATATACATTTTTGGCGTTCACCTTCTAAGTACATATCATTATAGGGTGGTAAGTCTACTATTTCTTTAAGTGTGAGTCCTGCTTTTTCACAGGTTTTACGTGAGGGAAAATTATCAGGGTTGCAGGTAACTATTATTTTATCCATTTTATGACCTATAGCTACTTGTTTAATAATATTACATGCCTTTGCAGCAAAGTGATTTCCTCTGAAATTTTCATCAATTTCATAACCAATATTACCACCATAGTAAGAGTTTTCGTTATGTCCTATACGGATGTCTATATTACCTATAGGTTCTAATGAATTATGTAAAGTAATTGTGTAGGCATATCTAGGAAGATAACCTTTTTCATCGTCAGCAGGAGTTTTTGCTTTTATATTTAAATCAATTTCACCATCTGTTAAAAAATCGAAGCTTTTAAATTGAAACAATATGGCTCACCTCATTCTTGTATGTTATTATATTTGTAGAACATATTATAACATAATTGGGCGTATTTTCAATAAAGGTTAGATAAAAAGATAATAGAAGGAATTGAAAATAGACTATCCTATAAGTATGTCTATAATCATTGTAATAGCAATTGAACAAAGATATAATTACATTTAATAATTTACTTAGTATAAAAGAGAGCGGTGAAATAATGCCAAAAAGAAGGTGGACAAAGGATGAAATTGAGGATTATAGAAGAACTCATGGAAATTTCTTTTATTTTAATAAAGAAGATGCAAATCTTTTAATTCCAAAAGCTTTAGGTATAGGGAGGAGCTTTAATTGGGCCAATCCGATTTCTTGGGTGGTTACTTTAGCCTTAATTATAATAATAATACGTGCAATATATAAAAGTTAAAAAGTGAATTTCAAAGTTGAAAATTATTTGTTTTTTAATTAAACTTCAAATTAGAAAAGCGTAAAGGTTCATAATTACAATCCTTAGACTGAAAATAAGGCTTTTGACCAATCTAACAAGTTTTACCTTGATAAATTTAATAATGAAGTAGTATGTCTACATAAGGTATCAATTTATTAAAATTATAATATTATAGTACTGAACAATTGAAGGAGGTACTATTATTGAAAGATAATAAATGGAAAACTCTTGTGGTAATACTGGTAGGATCATTTATGACCACCTTGGATATTAACATAGTAAATGTAGCCTTGCCTAAGATGGCAGCTTCGCTTTATGTTGACTTAGGTACAATACAATGGGTAGTTACAAGCTACCTTTTAGTTATATCAACTCTTGTACTTATGTTTGGAAGGTTAGCAGATATAAAAGGAAAGAGAATAATATATCAAAACGGCTTTCTTGTATTTTCAGTAGGTTCGCTACTATGTGCACTTTCAAAGACTATGTATTTTTTAATTGGTGCTAGATTGATACAAGGGCTAGGTGCTTCAATGATGATGGCTTGCAACTTTGGAATTATCACCATGATATTTCCATTAAAAGAGAGGGGAAGGGCAACTGGGATACTAGGTACTGTGGTTGCAATTGGAACAATGGCTGGGCCACCATTGGGTGGTTTTTTAGTAGGAAGCTTTAATTGGCAGTCCATATTTTTAATAAATATACCTATAGGAGTATGCGCTTACCTGGCAGGAGTTAAACTTCTTCCTCATGACAAGATTTTAGATAGCAATAAAAACTTTGATTTTAAGGGAATGATTACTTTCGTAATATCTGTACTAGCACTGTTCCTTTCGCTGTTAAATGGAGAAGCTTTTGGGTGGAGAAGTACACCTATTGTAATAGGCTTTATTTTATTTATTGTAAGCTTTATAACCTTCTGTATTATAGAAATAAACACTGAAGTACCTATGCTAGATTTTAGGCTTTTTAAAAATAAATTTTTTTCAGCAGGTATATTATGCGCATTTATATCCTACTGTGTTATCTATTTTACAAATATAATACAACCTTTTTATCTTCAGCATATTTTAAGCTTTTCACCACAGAAAGCTGGCTTTATAATGATGGTTTATCCTGTTACTGCAGCTATAATGGCTCCAATCAGTGGTATTCTTTGTGATAGGATAGGATATAGGATTCCAACCTTTGTAGGGCTTGCTTTTACTTGTATCGGAATATTTACTATGTCTTACTTGAAATTGGATTCTTCATATCTTGCGATAATGATAAGTATGACAATTTTAGGTTGTGGCTATGGCTTGTTTCAATCACCTAACAATGCTGGAGTTATGTCTTCGGTGCCTAAAGATAAGCTTGGGATATCTGGAAGTATGAACTCCTTGATTAGAAATCTAGGAATGACTAGCGGTATATCTATCTCTGTGGCTATATTTTATAGTTACATGGGTGAAAAACTTGGAAGTCATGTATCAGCGCTTTCCTCAGGAAATCCAGAACTTTTTGTAACTTCAATGAGTTTCACCTATAAAGTAGGAGCAGTAATCGCTATAGCTGGTATTATAGTTGCATTCATGAGACTTTTAAAGAAGCCAGAATTGGAAGAATAGAAAATAATAATTTCTTTACAATAGAAAAATACTTGTTCTAAGACTTGGAGAACCTAAAAGCCTTTGAACAAGAATTTTTTTGCTAAGTTAATAATATTGTTGAAATTAAGTGGTTATATAAGGAGTTGCTATATCAGCGAGCTCACTAAAGCATCGGATTACTGACAACTTAATTTCAACATAGTACTTTAACAAAGCCTATTTTCAATCCGTTATTTTCTAAATAGAGCTTGGTTAAGTTTATTTTTTAAATCATCAGTTATTGTTGTTAGAGGTAGTCTTACCTCATCAGAATTTATAAGACCTTCTCTTTTTAAACAATATTTTAGAGGAGCAGGATTAGGTTCTTCAAATAACATAGGAACAAACTTATATAACTCCTTCCACGTTTCAAGTGCTAATTTATGATTGTTAGCCTTAACAGCATTGTATACCTCTACAAACTTTTCTGTTTCTAAATGAGCAGAAGCTAAGATGCCGCCATCAGCTCCAAGGGCAAGAACTGTATAAAATAATGCATCATCGCCAGTAAGAATAGAAAAATTTTCAGGTGGATTCAAAAGTAAGTTTGTTGTCTGCTTTATATCTCCACAGGAATCTTTTATTCCAATCATATTCTTCAGTTCTGCTAATTTATATATAGTATCATTTTCAATATTTCTACCTGTTCTATAAGGAATGTTATATATAATAATATCTAAATCAGTAGCTTCAGAAATCTTTAGAAAGTGCTCATAAATACCTCTTTGGTCAGGCCTGCTATAATATGGACATACAGATAATATTCCATCAACCTTATACTTTTCAGCCAGCTTTAGATTTTTAACAACCTTCCTAGTATCATTACCTCCAATACCAACAAATACAGGAACTTTTCCATCAGTATATTCCATAGTTTTTTCAATTATTTCCTCGTATTCATGCTCTGAAATAGTAGGACTTTCTCCAGTAGTACCCAAAGGAATTAAACCGCTAATATTTTTGCTTAAATAGTGATCTATAAGCCTTTTATAGGATTCAAAATCTATCTTGTCATCTGTAAAAGGTGTAATGAGTGGTACGTATACTCCTTGAAGCTTCATATAATCTTACCTCCAAACTTATATTTTCGATTTTGATAAAGATGTACAATTTCTATTAAAAATGAATTTTTAAAACTCCTCTAGAAATTCAGATGATAATTTAAAAGATAAATTTTAATATGAAATGGTACATAAATAAAAGCAATTAGAATAAAAATTCATTGAATTAGTAGTTAAGCTTGAGAAACGGAATTTAGACTTTATAATTTTTTTATAAAAATATTTAGATTTTTATTAGTAGTATATAGATATTATACCTTGAAAAGTAACATGAGTATAATTATACCATACATTCTAAATAATGATTAGTGATGGCTTGTATATAATTTTTATATACAACTAATCTGTTTTTTACAATTTATTGTAGAGATAAAGCAATTAAAACTAATAATATTAAAATATATTTGTAGCATCATAAAACCTAATATATATTAATGTATTAAATAATTGCTGGTGATAAAATGTACTTGTATACAAAATTATCCACGCAATATATAATATAGCTTATTAATAAGATAGATATATGCAAGGCATTAATTTATATATTTAACTTTAGAAAGGGATGATATTTTGAGTAAAAGTCCATTTGAACAGTTTCCTAGTATTACATCAGACAAAATAACTTTAAGAAAAATCGTAGACTCCGACCTTGATAGTATTTTCGAAATTTATAGTAACGAAAAGCTTTTTCAACATTCGCCTGTAATGCATACAAATAATAAAAATACTGTTGCCAATAAGATAGCCCACTTTGAAAGAGATTTTAATAAAAAGAAGTGCATATTTCTTGGAATTTCTTTAAATAGTGAACCTAACAAGGTGGTTGGTATAGCAGAAATGTTTGACTACTCAAGTGAAGTGAATATGATAACTATAGGTTACAGATTGAACGACAGATTTTGGGGTAAAGGAATCGCTACAGAAGCCGTTAAGCTAATGACTGATTACATATTTGAAGACTTAGGAATTAACCGTATACAAGCTTTAGTTATGCCAGAAAATATAAAATCTCAAGAGGTATTAAGAAGGAATAATTTTATAAGAGAAGGCGTAATTCGTCAAGGACACATATGGAAAGGTCACGGTGTTGTTGATTTAATATTATATTCTTTATTAAAGTCTGACAATAAAATGTGAGTTATAATACACAATGGACCTATGATATTGATAGAACATTAACTACTATAAGAAAGGAGATTAAAAATGAAATATATATTGATGATTTTATTGGCACTCATATTAATTTTTATTGCTGTTATTATATTTAGAGCCATGATGTTTAAGCCTAAAACTCAAGAGAAGGTTGAAGATAACACTGCGGACATTGATGAAAATAAGGCTGCAGCACATCTAGCAGAGATGATACGTTGTAAAACTGTGTCTAGATATGATAGTAAGCTTATAGATGAAGCAGAATTCGATAAATTCAGAGCATTACTTCCTAAACTATACCCTAATGTATTTAGTAATTGTTCTTATGAGAGAGTAGGGAATACAGGCATATTGATAAAATGGATAGGAAAGGCCTCACTTAATCCAACTGTATTGATGTCTCACTATGATGTAGTACCTGTTATCGAAGATAAATGGGAAAAGCCACCTTTTGCAGGAGTAATAGAAGATGGAGTGCTTTGGGGAAGAGGAACTCTAGATACAAAGGGAACCTTGTGTGGAGTTATGGAATCCGTAGAGCACCTAGTAGAGAAAGGTTTTATTCCAGAAAATGATGTGTATCTTGCTTTTTCAGGAGATGAAGAAATAAATGGGCCAAGTGCACCAGCAATCGTGGAAGAATTGAAGAGAAGAGGAATACAGCCAGCTTTAGTACTTGATGAAGGAGGAGCTGTTGTAGAAGGGGTATTTCCAGGACTTAAGCAACCTTGTGCCTTAATTGGTATAGGTGAAAAAGGACCTATGAACTTAGAACTTTCAGCCAAAGGAAATGGGGGACACGCATCTGCACCGCCGCCACATACTCTTGTAGGGCTTTTGGCTAAAGCAGTTGTAAATATTGAAAAACATCCCTTTAAGGCACAATTCACAAAACCAGCAGCTGAAATGTTTGAGACGCTTGGTAGATATTCTAGCTTTGCATATAAGATTATTTTCGCAAATCTATGGTGCTTTAAACCATTATTAGATTTACTGTGTAAGAAAAAAGGTGGAGAGCTCAATGCATTGATGAGAACTACTTGTGCACCAACAATGATGGAAGGAAGCAGTGCTCCTAATGTTCTTGCTCCACAGGCAAAGGTAGTTGCAAACTTAAGACTCATAGGTAAAGATACTCCAGAAACAGCAGTTGATTATTTAAAGAAGGTTATAAGTGATGATAATATAGAACTAGAAGTTATGGATGCAATGAATCCATCACCTTACTCTAAAACTGAAGGAGAGAGCTGGGATAAGCTAAGCAAGGCTATTAAACAGACCTGGCCAAGCACAATTGTATCTCCTTACTTAATGGTAGCTTGCAGTGATTCTAGACATTATTGTAGGATTAGTGAAAATGTGTATCGTTTCTCCGCTATGGCTTTAAGTAAGGAGGAGCGTTCTATGATACATGGACACAATGAGAGGGTTCCAGTAAGTACTATTGGCACAACAGTTAAGTTTTATATTAGATTGATAGGCCAGCTATAAGCTTTCTATAGAAATGCTACTACAACTACTAAATTATGTATGCCAAAAATTCTCAGAGCCTGATGCTTTCGAGCTTGTATAACTTAAGTTTCTATATAGGAACTTTTATAAACAGCTGTGATTCCTAGTTATTATAGATGGACCAATTCAATGCTAGATATATTTTCAAAGCTTCTATAGGCTCTTAGAGTAGAGTATGAAAAATAAGTTTTAGTATAAACTGGTACATCTATATATAAGTTATTTTGGAACTATAATAGGTTTTGTGCAAAGAGCTCAAAAGTAGTATTATCTATTAATTGTAAAATGGATAGTAGAGAAAAACGTGTTTTTACATGTCTTGTAGAGTTAATAAATTCAGATTAATAACTGCTTTATACTTTAAATATAACTTTGTCGTTAAGATAATAAATATAAGTAACATTAAAATTGAAAATAGTGTTTACAAAATAATATTTAGATTATATAATAAACATATAAAATAGTTAAAAATTCCATAAATAACATTTTATAAAAAAGCTAGTATAATAAAAGTAATAGTAGCATATAAATACATTTCTATAAGTTATCCTTTAAACAACTTAAATTTTACTTTAACTCTTAAAAACAAACAAAACATTTATACAGCTTCCACTTTTAAAATAGAATTATACTTATATATAGAAATCAATTCCTAATCTTTTAAACCTCATCTGGTATATACATCTATACATATACACCAAATTTAAGCGATATTTAAAAATTACATTCTGTAGTGTACAACCCTGTAAATTTGTTAGCTAAAAAATTTCATTAAAAAGTACTTTCTAAAAATGACATAAATAAAAATTTGAAAGGAGTTTTTTTATGAAAAGAAAGCTTAAACTAATCTCAACACTTCTTGCGGTAATGGTAATTACTCTATTAGCGTTACCATCCTTTAGTAGTTCTGCAGCACCAGTTCTTAACAGTAGACTTCTTGTAGGTTATTGGCATAATTTTGACAATAGTACAGGCATAATAAGGCTTAAGAATGTATCTACAAAATGGGACGTCGTAAATGTTGCTTTTGCAAGTTCAGCTGGTGACAACAGTACCATGACTTTTGAACCAGTTACAGGAACTGACTCAGACTTTAAGTCAGACATTGCTTATTTGAACAGTATAGGAAAGAAAGTAGTACTTTCAATTGGGGGGCAAAATGGAGTAGTGCTATTACCTGATAGCGCTGCAAAAACTAGATTCGTTAATTCTATGATATCTATAATCGATAAATATGGTTTTAATGGAATCGATATAGATCTTGAAACTGGTATGTCTCTAAATAATGGGGATAGTGACTTTAAAAATCCAACCACACCGCAGATAGTAAATTTAATAGCAGCAATTAAAGAGATATACAATCACTACGGCTCTAATTTTATTGTAAGCATGGCGCCAGAAACTGCTTATGTTCAGGGTGGCTTCGGAACTTATGGTGGTATATGGGGAGCATATCTTCCAGTTATATATGGAGTAAAAGATATATTAACCTATATACATGTGCAGCATTATAATTCAGGCTCCTGCTATGGATTGGATGGTAAAGTATATACTCAGGGAACTGCGGACTTTGAAGTAGCTTTAGCAGAAATGTTACTGCATGGCTTCCCAGTGGCAGGAAATTCAAGTAACGTATTCCCAGCGTTAAGACAGGAGCAAGTAATGATTGGACTGCCTGCAAGTTCAGGGGCAGCACCAAGCGGAGGATATATAAATCCTACAGAAATGAAAAAAGCTCTTGATTACTTAATTAAAGGACAATCTTACGGTGGAACCTACAAACTTTCCAATTCTCAAGGATATGCTAACTTCAGAGGCTTAATGGCTTGGTCAATAAATTGGGACGCATATACTGGATACGAATTTACTAATAACTATCGTACCTATCTTGATGGATTGACTACGAATCCCGTTGCACCAACAGCACCAAACGGATTAGCAGCGGTAGCAGCAAGCACATCTCAAATAAATGTTTCTTGGAATACGGTAGGAAATGCAACTAGCTACGATCTTGAAGTAGATGGAAGTCTATTAACAAACATTACAAGTCCTTATGAACACAAAAATTTAGCCTCAGGTTCTTCTCATACTTACAGAGTAAGAGCAGTAAACTCAGTTGGCGCAAGTGCATGGAGTACTGCTATATCTGCAAAGACATTAACTACAACTACATTACCAGCAGTGCCAACTGGATTAACAGCCTCTGCTACGAGCACATCACAAATTAAAATTTCTTGGAACGCAGTGGCAAATGCAAGTAGCTATGATCTCGAAATAGATGGAACTATAACATCTAATGTTTCAAGTCCATATCTACATGTGAATTTACCTGCAGGTTCCACTCATGCCTACAGAGTAAGAGCTGTAAATTCAGTGGGAGTTAGTGCATGGAGTGCATCAGTATCAGCAAAAACACAAACCTCAACTGGTATAACAGCTTGGGCACCCAATACTTACTATGGAGTTGGAACCTTGGTTACCTATAATGGAGTAACTTATATTTGCAGACAAAGTCATACTTCGCAGATAGGTTGGGAGCCACCGGTAGTACCTGCACTTTGGTTAGTACAATAATAGATGATAATCGAAAGGAGTTAAAGTATGAGGAAAATATCTATAAAGAAGATTATTTCAATTGCTGTTTCTTTATCTATTGCTATTCCTACCTTAACAGGGGGGAAGGTTTCAGCTACTACTAATACTAGGTTGACTACACAAGCTACTGATACTAAAAGATTTGTTGTTTATTTTCCCAATTGGGCTATGTACAATGCTGCACACAATAGTATGTCTGTTGATAATATTCCTTGGGATAAGGTTACAGTTGTAAATCATGCTTTCTTTACTGTAGATTCAAGTTATAAAATAGCAAGTACTGATGAATATGCTGATTATCAAGCGGCTTTTCCACACTCTGGTGGATGGAATCCTGGTGAATTAAGAGGACATTTTGGAGAATATAAATACTACAAATCGCTATATCCAAATGTAAAGCTTCTCGTTTCAATTGGTGGTTGGACAAGGGGAGAAAATTTCCACGCTATGGCAAGTTCATCCGCTAATAGAGCAACATTTATTAGTAGTATAATTTCCTTTTTAAAGCAATATCCATTTATAGATGGTATAGATATAGACTGGGAGTATCCAGGAGTTAATAGGGCTAAGGACCCAAATGATCAATATGACAGGGGATGCCCAGGTGGACCTGAGGATAAGCAAAACTATACAGTTTTAATGCAAGAAATTAGGCAAGCTTACAATAGTAGCGGACTATCAGGCAAGTTATTAACTATAGCTGCTCCAGGAGGATATGACAAGGTGGACTTGACTCAGCCTGATCAATATAGTCAATATTTAGATTGGATAAATGTCATGACCTATGATATCCATGGAGCATTTGAAAACACTACTAATCATCAATCAGCTATTTATGCTAATCCCAATGATCCATCACCTACAACCCCTGTAGATATTAAGAACAAGTATAACACAGATTATATAATGAAATACTTTGTTAACAAATATCATGTGCCAGCAAACAAATTAAATGCTGGTTCACCATTCTACTCAAGAGGCTGGAAAAATGTTGATAAGACTACTGGAACAAATGGCTTGTTTGCAAAAGCAAGCGGTGCTCCTGTAGGTAATCTTGATGATCCTAGTAACCCAGGTGGACAAAACTCTTATGGTCAAATGCTTCAGTTAGAAAACACTGCTGGCTATGTGAAGTATAGAGATAGTTATTCTAAAGTTCCATGGTTATATAATTCTACATTAGGAGTAATGTATACCTATGAAGATACTATATCAGCAGCAGCAAGATGTGATTATGTTATAAATAATGGCTTTGGAGGAATAATTGCCTGGGATATATCTGATGATTCAAGCGGCTTGCCTCTAACCAATACTATATCCAGTAAGCTTGGTATAGGCAGTACAGTAAGTCCAACAGCACCAGTGGTGCCAGAATTAGTAAGTGCAACAGCTTTAGGTGCTTCACAAATTAATGTAACTTGGAATTCAGTATCAAATGCAACTAGCTATGATATCGAAATAGATGGTACTGTGATAACTAACGTAAATAGTCCTTATGCGCATAAGGGGTTAACTGCTGGCTCCACACATTCTTATAGAGTTAGAGCTATAAATTCTGCTGGGGCCAGTGCATGGAGTAGTTATGTATCAGCTAAAACTCAAACTTCTAATGGGGTTACTGCTTGGGCGCCTAATACCTATTATGCAGCAGGAACCTTAGTAACTTATAATGGACTAACTTATGTATGCCTTCAAAGTCATACTTCACAAATAGGATGGGAACCATCAGCTGTACCAGCGCTGTGGAAGGTACAATAACACAAAAAAGTAAATTTTTTCAGAAAAGATGTTGAAAAGATACATTTAATTTGTTAATATGTAAATCACATACTAAAAATCGATGAAGAGAAGAGTATTTTTTTATGAGTTTTACAGCGAGCAAAGGTTGATGAGAGCTTTGCAAATAATAAAGAAAGAAGAGAGCCTCTGAGATGCCGCCTGAATTAAGTAGGGATGGCCGCTGACTGCGTTATGGTTTCAAGTGGATTAAAAGGCTGTATAGCTTAAGAGATAGATTTCCTAATACTAAGGGATTGTTTTCTTATAGCCATACATTTATATATTAAGATAAATTTCATTAATATGTTAATCAAAAAGAGTGGTACCACGGTATCCCCGTCTCTTTATAGGAGACGGGGATTTTTTTATTGTTTAGAGCAGTATAAAGTTTTTTCCTAACTAAATTATCCTTTGGTATATTGTTGTTTTTTACATTCTCTATTGATATCAAAGGGTTAAAATAGATAGTTAGGAAAAAGAGTAAATAAGACTACATTTTAGATATAGTCTTGGATAAGTAATTTTAGACGGTTTAGATGAATATGTAGGAGAAATAATAAAAAATTGTGTTACCTGCCAGAATTTCTTCACGTAGGTTCAGAAAAGGAAGATGGGCGGAAAATCAATTTTAGTAATTTAATTAATTATATGGGGGAGTTAAGATGAATAAAATTCTAAAAATTGTAACCAACATAGTAGAGAAGGCTTTTCTAGAGAGTGGATATGATAGCTGCTATGGAAAGGTTACAGTATCAAATCGTCCTGATTTGTGCCAATACCAGTGCAACGGCGCAATGGGCGCTGGGAAAGTTTATAAGAAAAAACCGAGTGATATTGCTAGTGAAGTTATAGAAAAACTTAAAGCTAGTGAGATTTTTAGTGAAGTTACTCTAGTAAATCCAGGCTTTATAAATATAAATTTAAAGGATGAGTTTATTTCTGAATACATTAATAAGCTTAATTCTAGCAATTCCTATGGCGTAGCAATTACAGATAACCCTAATAAGATAATTATAGATTACGGCGGCGCCAATATCTCAAAACCCCTTCATGTAGGACATTTAAGAACTGCAATAATAGGAGAAGCCTTGAAACGAATGGGAAGATTCCTTGGCAATGAAGTTATAGGTGATGTCCATTTGGGTGATTGGGGGCTTCCAATGGGTATGGTAATAAGTGAGATTAAGAGAAGAAAACCTAACTTGCCGTATTTTTCTGATGAAGAACTTGATGAATACCCAAGCGAAGCACCATTTACCATATCTGATCTTGAAGAAATATATCCTACTGCCAGCAAAAAAGCTAAAGAAGATAGTGCATTTATGGAAGAAGCCAAAACGGCTACCTTTCATCTACAGAATGGAAAGAGAGGATATGTAGCTTTATGGAAACATATTTTAAGGATATCAACTGAGGATTTGAAGAAAAACTATGGCAATCTAAACGTAGAGTTTGATTTATGGAAGGGCGAAAGTGATTGTAATCAATATATAGATAAGCTTATAACTTACTTAAAAGAGAATAATTATGCATATGAAAGCGAAGGCGCCTTAATCATAGATGTGGCAGAACCAGAGGATAAAAAGCCAATACCACCATTTATACTTCTTAAGTCAGATGGTGCTGTATTATATAGTACTACAGATTTAGCTACTATTCACGAGAGGGTAAATCTTTATAAACCAGATTTAATTATGTATGTTGTAGATAAGAGACAAAGTCTACATTTCGAGCAAGTGTTTAGATGTGCTAAAAAAACAGGAATAGCAGGGGAAGATTTAAAGCTTCAATTTATAGGTTATGGAACTATGAATGGTAAAGATGGCAAGCCTTTTAAGACAAGAGACGGAGGAACCATGAGGCTTGAAGAGCTTGTAAAGCAAGTACAACTGAAGGTTAAAGAAAAGATAACCTTGAATAATGCTGATCTTGCCATAGATGAGATAGAGAATATTTCAAGGATAGTAGGCTTATCCTCTCTAAAATATGGAGATTTATCAAATCAGATTAATAAAGATTATATTTTTGATATAGATAAATTCACCTCCTTTGAAGGAAAGACTGGTCCTTATATTCTATATACAATTGTTAGGATGAAATCCATCCTAAGAAAAGCTGCTGAAAGAAAGTTACTTGTCTCTTCAAATATTGCTAAGCCTAAAAGCAATACAGAAAGAGATATAATGCTGAAACTTAGCTTGTTTAGTGATATAGTAGAAACTAGCTTCGATGAAAAAGTTACGCATAAGCTATGTGAATATATGTTTGAACTCTCCAACTTATTTAATAAGTTTTATCAAGAGAATAAGATATTAACAGAACAGAATTTAGAACTTCAAGCCTCTTGGCTAAGTTTACTAAGTCTAATAAAAGGAGTTTTAGAAACTTGTTGTTCTCTGCTCGCTATTGAAGTGCCTGAGAGGATGTAAAATAATATAATATTAGGAGAAATCATGTTTAATATATTTAAGAAAAAAGAAGAAGAGAATATTGTAGCAAGATTCTTAAGACTAATGGATGAAGGTAATTATTCTAAGGCTTTGCCTATTATAAAAGAAATTATAAGTAGGAGTCCTAATATAAGTACCAGCCACTTTAATTATGGAGTATGCTTAGAGGGATTGGAACAACATAATGATGCAGCTGAGGCTTTTTTAAAGGCCTATGAACTGGACAATGAGGATGGAGGTGCACTATATAGAGCTTGCATTTCCTTGGCGAAAGCCAATAATAAGTCTAGATTATACGAAGTGTTTGAAAGAGAATTAGAATATAATCCCTTAATGATAAACAATTTTCTTGAAGAAGAAATGTTAAGCAAGTTCTTTGCAGATGAAAGGTTTATAAAACTAAGGGATCGGTATTCAGACTACATAGGCAGAGAGTATGATTAGCAATAAAGTTGTATACTGTTAAAGCACTATGTTGAAAATATAATAGGTTAGTAAGTATATGCTTTAATGGGCTTAAGGTAGTTGATCGCTCGTATAGAATTTTGTACAGAACTACTTCATAAACAGAGGCTAATTAATAAACGTGAGAGAGTTTTTTTGAGGAGATTCTTTAGATAATAAAAGCATAAAGTGGGAGAAATAATATGAGTAAGAATAGTGAAATTAAAAGGTTTGAAGATAGATTTGAAGATGAAGTAATGGATATAGTTGCTATCACAGGACCGTCTGGAGTTGGGGCAGGTAAGGCTGGCGGGGCTGTATTATGGGAAGCTTCTATAAATATTATCGCATGGAGAGACTTAGAAGCCTCAAAACAAGTCAATGATGAAGAAGTAAGGCTATGCTGGTTAGTTGATGATGAAGAACTTACAAAATCAAGAGATATTATAAGGCCTAATAGTATTGTTAGTCTAAAGGTAAGAAGAGGGAAGAGTTCTATGATGTTAATTGGGGTTGCATCTCAAAGTACTAAAGATGAAGAACTTGAAAAAATACTTGAGGAATCAATGAAACCTGTTTTTTATAATGATGAATTGCTAGGCCAGTTTGAACTGAATAAGAGTGTAAAAATATTTGAAAAGGAAATTCAGTGGGCTGGAGAAGAGGGTAGCTTAAGCTTTGATTTAGATGAGGAAGATAATATGGAAGCCTCTTTAGAAACTGCTCGCGTACTTTTTAAAGATCAAAAGAATTGGGATAATAAGATAAGGAGCTATGCAGCAGAAAAACTACTTGATTTAGCAAACGAATGGCTTCAGGATAATGATGAAGCTAAGATAGATGAAATAACAGAGGAAATGTTTGTTAATTTCATGGAGCTGGAAAGTATAACAGTATACCCAGAGGGAAAATTTGATATGTTTTTCTTTGATGGAGATATGTTCTGGGGACATTGCATAATCGTTACAGGAAATATTAATGGTGAGTTCGATTCAGCAGAAATTGCTGGTTAATACCTTACTTGCTTGAAGTTAGTACTTATGATATTATAACTCTATAATTTAAATATTTACATAACACAGGGGTGTTGGATAGGCCAACTGAGATTAAGATCCTTAAATCTTTGACCCTAAAACCTGAACTGGATAATGCCAGCGTAGGAAGTTGTTTATCTGAAAGATTATTTAAGCACAAATCCTATGGATTTGTGCTTTTTTACTGTCTAGACCAGGTTTAGGATTTTTGCTATGTAGAGCTAGGAATTTGAAAGACCTATAACAGTTACTTAGGGGAAGCAGTAAAAAAGAAAACTTATTCTTCTGCCAGATTTTCATCATATAATTTGGGAAAGGCAGATGGGTAAAAAGATTACAATATAAGAATTAATCAACTTGGAGGTAGATTATATTATGGAAATAAATAAAAAAATAGCAGAGGCTTTGAAGAGTGTAAGAGAAAGAAACCCTTTGGTACATCATATAACAAACTACGTTACAGTAAATGACTGTGCAAACATAACCTTAGCATTGGGTGGATCACCAGTTATGGCAGATGATATCAATGAGGTTTGTGATATGGTTTCATTAGCCTCAGCTTTCGTAATAAATATAGGTACTTTAAATAGCAGAACAGTAGAGGCAATGATTGAGGGAGGCAAAAGAGCTAATAAGTTGAATATTCCTGTAATACTAGATCCTGTTGGAGCTGGAGCAACTTCTTATAGAACAGAAGTTGCTAAAAAAATAATAGATGAAGTTAAGTTGGCGGTTGTTAGAGGAAATTTGTCAGAAATAAAAACCTTGTATGGAATAAAGGTGCAAACTAAAGGTGTTGATTCAGGTGAAATAATAGATGACAATGCAGATGAATTTACCATTGCCAAGGAAATTGCAAAGGATTTTGCTAAGAAATTAGGTACAGTAGTTGCGATAACTGGAGCTGTAGATATTATAACTGATGGAAGCAAAGTGTATACTGCACACAATGGACATAAGATTATGGCTAAAATTACTGGTACAGGCTGTATGTGTACCTCACTAATAGGTTCTTATTTAGGCTCTGTAGATGACAAGCTAGTGGCTGCATTAGCAGGTATTACTTCTATGAGTATTGCTGGAGAGGTAGCTTATGACAATTTAGATAAGACTAAAGAAGGAACAGGCACACTAAAATCTAAGATTATAGATGCTGTTTATAATTTAGATGATAAAACAATAATCGAAAGAGGAAAGATAAATGAAGAGTAACATTGACTACAAACTATACCTAGTTACAGATAGAGGAGTTTTAAAAGGAAGAGACTTAGCTGAATCGGTAGAGGCTGCTATAAGAGGTGGTGTAACCTTGGTTCAGCTAAGGGAAAAGGATATAAGTACTTTAGACTTTCATAAGGTGGCTTTAGAGGTAAAAGCTATAACAAGGAAACATAATATTCCTTTGATTATAAACGATAGAATTGATATAGCTTTATCTGTGGATGCAGAGGGTATTCATGTTGGACAAGATGATATGCCGTGTACTGTCACAAGAAAGATAATAGGTGAAGAGAAGGTAGTTGGAGTATCTGTTTCTACTTTAGAAGAAGCTATACAAGCAGAGAAAGATGGAGCAGATTACATTGGAGTTGGAGCTATATTTCCAACAAGTTCAAAGGATGATGCTAAGTCAGTCTCTATTGAAGTTCTTAAGAAAATAAAAGAAACAGTTTCAATTCCTGTAGTAGCTATAGGTGGAATTTCTTCTAAAAATGTTTCCCTTTTAAAACCAGCAAATATAGAAGGAATAGCTGTGATTTCTGATATATTATCTAAGGAAGACATTACAAAAGCTGCTAGAGAACTTAAAGAGCTTATATAAAAAGTATGATGAAAATTTTGTGCTTTAAGTTGAAAGTATAAAAAACTCAATAAGCTAAACCTAGAAGTATCATGGGCTTAGCTTAGTTTTTAGGACAAATAATAAAAAATACCACCTATTTATGAGGCAACTGAAAAGCTAAAGTTTTTCAGTGGCCTACTATTTATTTGCATGTTTTTCTAATATTAATTGCAAAGTCAGATGTGCATAAAAAAGTCATTGAAGAAGTAGAGAATTTAAAAAGTAAATATTTATATTTTATAACTTCAAAGAAAGGTATTGCTTTGGAGTAATATACAAAATATTCCATAGAGCGTTGAGGAAAATAATGAGCTGTTGTATAATGATATGTGCGTACCAATATTTGGAATTGTATGGATAAATTGGACGGGGGAGATTCCATATTGGTGGATAATATTAAAAAGAAGGGGGATATTTTATGAAAAGAACAATCATAAAGAGAATTATGGTTGTTGCACTTTCTGTAGTTACTGTTTTAACAGAAGTGCAAATTACTGCATATGCAGAAGTTAGATCAAATTCTATCGACTGTTATGTAAACGATTTGAGCGTGAATATTGAAGACAAAAATCTTTATATTGGAGGGCCAGAAGAATTTGGAACACTTAGCATTGGGACAAAGGTTGAGCCTGAAAATGCAGATCAAAAAGTAAATTATAAGTCTTCTGATCTTAATGTAGTTACTGTTGATAGCAATGGACAAGTTAAAGCAAAGGCTAGTGGAACCGCAAAGGTTGAAGTTACTACCAATGGGTTAAAGAAAAATGGCAGGCCTATAATAAAACATGTTTCCATCAAGGTTAGAGATTTTGTTAATCCTAAACGTATAAGTTTGGAATGTGACAACAGAGTGATTAAAAATGGGGATACAACAAGTGTACTTGCAAAGGTATTGCCATCTAATGCAACGGATACCTCCTACAGCTTTAAGAGTAGCGATACTTCTTTAGCTACCATTGACTCAAAGGGGGTTGTAAAAGCTAATACTAATGGTATAACAGGAGTGGTTACCATTACTGCCATAGCAGCTGAGCCTGATAGAGATGGAAATCAGCTTAAAGAATCAGTAGATATTACGATAAATCCTAATCCAGATGTGGAAACAGTAAACAAAATATCAAATGTAGGAATTCATGATCCATCTATATTTCAGGACCCTGTGTCTGGAAGGTACTATTCTTATGGAACTCATATTATAGCAGCAAAGTCTAATGATGCGGTATCTTGGAACTATATAGCTAATTCACAGCTAAGCTATAAGCAGGGAAATAACCTTTTTGACAAGTGGTATGTAGATGAATTTAGGGATATTTATAAGTGGCTTTTCTCTTATTCAGAGGATGATATATCAAAGATTATCTCAGGCCAAAAAGCCGATCCACAAGGCATATGGGCTATAGATGTGACCTATAGTAAAGCGGCAAAAGATGCTGGTAATGATCCATACTTAATGTATGTAACTGTGTGCAACGGAGCCTGGAAATCTGCTATAGTACTTTGTACTTCAAACAATCCAGAAGAAGGATTTAAGTATAAGGATACAATAGTATGCTCTGACTACACTGCAGCAGAAGTGGATGCTGGCAATACGAATTTATTAAAGGTATTAGGCTTGAATACTAGTTCAGAGGTAAGAGCTAAGTATGGAGATTATTATTTTCCTAATGGTTTTAGATCAAGTGGAGCTCAGGTTCCTGACTGTATAGATCCACATCCATATTTTGATCAAAATCAGAACTTATATATGACTTATGGTTCCTTTACCTGCTACGGAGGAGTTCGTGTGTTAAAACTAGATCCTTCAACAGGTGGCCGCTCTAAGGACAATTATGAATATAAGACAACAGGTAGTGAAGTTATGGCTGATCCATACTTTGGTACAAAAATTGCAAACAAGTATGGGGAAGGGCCATATGTTTTCTGTGTAAAGGATACTACTAAAACTTCACAAACTGGTTATTATTATTTCTTATTTTATTCTCAGGGAAATCTTAATCCATATGGCGGATATAATATGAGAATGATGCGTTCAGAATATGCTGATCGTGGATTTGTAGATTATGCAGGAAATAGTAGTTTGACTACAAGTGTGCCTCAAACTAACCTAGGTGTAAGAATAATGGATAACTACAAATTTAGCTTTATGGATTATGCATCTACAGCTAATGGAGGTAACTCTGCTATGGTTACTTCTGATGGAAGAATCCTATTGCAATATCATAGCAAAAGTAATGATGGAACCTATGGTTTTGTGGTTAAAAACCAGCAAATGTTTTTGAATCAAGAGGGATGGCTTGTAACAATTCCTTATATATATAAAGGTGAAACTCTAGCTTCAATTGCAAAAAATCAAATTCCAGGAGATTATGAATTTATTTATCACAGACTTTCTTATACAAACACAGGAAGTGTTACTAATAAGTTTGATTATGTTGATAGTGTAGTTGAAAAATTAAATAGTGACGGAACAATTTCAGGAGCTTACTCTGGACAATGGTCCTATGATGAATCGAATAATTATATAACAATTACAATTGGATCAAACCAATATAAAGGGGTAGTACTAGAACAAAGAATGGATGATACAAGTAATACCAAAACAATCGTATTTGGAGGAGATGGGAAAGATAATAGGACAGTTTGGGGAAGCAAGATAGTAAAAACTGAAGCTGAAAGAGCCAAAGCTGACATGGACAAACTTTCTTTAAGTACAACTTTAAATAATGATTTTAAATTAAATACTACAGGATTTTTTGGATCCAATATAACTTGGACATCAGATAATGCTGCTATAACTATAAATGGAGCTAACGCTAAGGTTGTTTGCCAAGACTATGATACAAAGGTAAGGCTAACTGCAACCGTAACTTATGGTAGCACAGTTTTAACTAAAAACTTTGATGTTACAGTTAGTGCTGAGCAGATATTAATCGATACAGTTATAAGAAGTGCACATATTTCGCTACCTTATAAGACTGCTGCAGGAAAGACGATCATTTGGACATCATCAAATCCTTCGGTAATATCTTCAGATGGCACTGTAGTACAACCGCAAACTGGAAATGTATCAGTTACTCTTACTGGAAAGATTGAAAATAGTGATAAAGCTCTTACTTTTGAAGTAACTGTGCTTCCATCAACTATTACAAAATATATTTATACTCAGAACTATGAGGATGTGACCAGTGTATCAAGTGTGTGGACATCGCCTAATGCTCAGTCCAATTTATCATTGGCAACAGATGCAGACCACGGAAAGTACGTTAAATTCGCTCCTGGTGCTTTGAACTCTAGAGGGGCAAGTTCAACTTTTAATTTAAATGAGGCTGTAACTGGTGCATATACTGTAGAGTTTGACTGCGCACTTACACCTGGAAACGATCAAGAAACAGATTTTGCTTTAACTGGAAAAGACTATGTTTATACTGGAAATAGTCTTAATAATGGTATATCATCTGGATATATTTTGAAGTTTGCTGCAATAAATAGTACAACATGGACAATCAATGATGGCAAGGAGACTGCAACTCTTCCTTCAGGCGGATGGGTACATGTTACTGCAGTTGTAAGTACTACTACTGGAAAAGTTATACTTACAATAAAGGATAATAATACAACTTACTATCAGGGAACTGTTACAATAAACGGAAGTGGTTCTTTAAATGGAATGTACATTAGAGCGGGAAGATATCAGTCTATTACTAATGTAGATAATATAAAGGTGTATTAGACGTTATACAATTTAAGCAGCACTGTTAAAAATACATTTTTATAAGTTTATGATGGATGGAAGCCATGCATAAAAGGTAATAATTTACCCTTAAATGTATGGCTTCTGTTTTTAAAGAAAGCTTTACTATTATACAGATGGTTATTATATTGTATAGTGAATTATGATTATGAAGTTAAATGTGCACTAGTGTGGTCTGTTGATTGGAGATGAGAATTATAGACTTAGTAGTTCCCTTGCTATATAATAAAAAATAAGGTAGGTAGAAAATAGAAAAAAATACTTTTTAAGGGGAGGAATTAAGATGTTAATTCATAAGGGGACAGAGCAGATAGAAACAGAAAGACTTATTTTACGTAGATTTGAAATGAAAGACGCAGAAGATATGTTTAGAAATTGGGCCGCTGATGAAGAAGTTTGCAAATTCTTAAGTTGGAATCCCCATAGTAACATAAGTGAGACTGAGCAAATAGTTGAAAGTTGGATAAATTCTTATGAAGCTAATTACTATAACTGGGCTATCGAACTAAAGGAACTTGGACAAGTGATAGGTCAGCTTTCTTTAGTAGGAATCAATGAAAAATATTCCTCTTGTATGCCTGGATATAATATAGGAAGAAGTTTTTGGGGAAAGGGCTTTATGACAGAGGCATTAAGAGCTGTCATCATATATATGCTTAAAGATATTGGGATGAACAGGATAGAGGCAAGACACAACACACTTAATATAGCATCTGGAATGGTTATGAAAAAAGCAGGAATGAAATTTGAAGGTATTTTAAGACAGGTAAAAGTGGATAAGCATGGCAATTTTTATGATCTTGCAGTTTATTCTACATTAAAATCTGATTTGGAATAATATATTATAAGTAACAGTATTTTCTAAATACATTCATATAGGTAACCTATCCATCAATATAGGTAATTTATATAAGAAAATTTCTTCATAAAGGAATCTGAAGGTTTTTTTTCTGAAATTAAGTAATCAAGGTCTGCTACTGTAGCAACCTTATATGGAGCAATAGATTCAAAACGACTGAATGGACATAAAAATATTTTTTTCTTTGAATGAGATAGCATCATTTTACGTATTGTTGTCTCATTTTCGTTTGTATCTGTGATAACTCCTTCTTCTGATAAGGCAGCAGAAGTGAAGAATAGCATATCAACATATATATTGCTTAGCATTTCTAGTGCAAAAGATCCAGTGGTTATTACATCATTACAGTCTGAAACTAATCCTCCTACACAATAGGTAGTAATATGCTTTGAGGCAAGTAGATGGGCTAAGCTGATATTATTTGTAAATACAGTAAGGTTCATATCAGAAGTTAAAAAAGCAGAAAAATTAAGAGCTGTAGTAGAGCTGTCGATGAATATGGATGAACCAGGCTTTATTAATTTTGATGCCATTCTCACTATAGTAATTTTTTCGCGTTTATTTTCTTGTATTCTCATGGCAAAAGGTGCAGTACCAGGCTGTGCAGAAAGAAGAGATACCCCTCCATGACTTCTTTTTACTAGCCCTTTATTTTCAAGTTTAGTTAAATCCCTTCTTATACTGGATGGACTAATAAAAAGTTTTTCTGATAGATACTCCACTGTTGCGTAATTATTTTCTTTTAATATATCAAGGATTTCTTTTTCTCTTTGTAAAATGCTCATTTAAGGTGCTCCTTTTCTCATTTGAGATGCTCATTGATGGTTATTTGTCATAATTAACGCCAAGTATTGACCATATGAGCATTATTTAATATTATACTCTCATAAATAATAAAAATGAAGGAGGTTTATATGATAAAAAACATAATTTTTGATGTTGACGGTACACTGTGGGATACAACAGAGGTTGTAGCTAGGGCTTGGAACAAAGCTATTGAAGTGGTTGGTGGAACTAAGGCAGTGATAACCTCCCAGGTATTAAAGAAAGAATTCGGAAAGACTATGGATGTTATAGCAAATAACTTATTCTTTGATGCCAATGAGGATAAGAAAAAAGAACTATTAAAGAAGTGTTGTGAATGTGAGCATGAATTTTTAGAGTATAATAAAGAGAATCTTCTGTTTCCTAAGGTTAGAGAAACTATAGAAAAGCTGTCAAAAGAGTGTAATCTCTATATTGTTAGTAATTGTCAGTGTGGATACATAGAACTTTTTATGAGAAAAACAGGTATAGAACATTATATACAGGATCATGAGTGCTTTGGAAATACCGGTAAAAGCAAAGGTGAGAACATAAAACTTGTGGTGGAAAGAAATCATTTAGAGGATGTTGTCTATATAGGAGATACCCAAGGAGATTATGAGGCCACTTTAGTTGCTAAAGTTCCGTTTGTTTATGCAAAATATGGTTTTGGCAATGTGGAAGGTTATGATTTCGCTATAGATAACATGGAGGAGATGCTAAGTTTATTGTAGGTAGATTCTACTAAATAGATACCTAAATGTAAATCTATTAAAAATTATTTAAGCTTTTAATTTTAAAAGTTTATCTGTTTTTCCAACAGAAGCTGACAATATAAACTTTATTACAAGTGTTATATAATTTGAAGATATGAGAAGAAAATTTATAAATATGGGGGAAGGGTAAAATGAAGGTAGATTTAGAACGTTTTTTAGGTACTTGTAGTTGTGGACGACCTCATAACATTTCGGTTAAAGCAATATATATTGAAGCTAAAGCAACTAGATACTTAAAGGAGCTTTTGAGAGAGTATAAAAATCCAGTTTTTGTATGTGATGCTAATACTAAAAGAGCTTCAGAAGAGGCGCTTTACGAATATTTTAGCCAATACAAGGTGATTGAGCTTACAGGAGAAAATATACATGCTGACAATGACAATGTAGAAAAATTGTCTAGT
The DNA here is from genome assembly GCF_009928445.1 of Clostridium sp. C8-1-8. Classification (GTDB taxonomy): domain Bacteria; phylum Bacillota; class Clostridia; order Clostridiales; family Clostridiaceae; genus Clostridium_AR. Next base: position 46,643 of record NZ_JAABNO010000010.1, read on the forward strand.
AAGATAGAAGCTAAAGCTGATATATTTATTGCTGTTGGTTCAGGGACTATTCACGATCTGACTAGGTACGTAGCCTTTGAGAGGAGTATACCATTTATTTCTGTTCCTACTGCAGCAAGTGTGGATGGCTTTGTATCAACAGTTGCTGCTATGACTTGGAATGGAATGAAAAAGACTTTTTCTTCTAAGGCCCCAATATATGTACTAGCAGACACAGACATTTTTAGCAAAGCACCTTATAGACTTACTGCCTCTGGCATATCAGATTTGATGGGAAAGTACACCGCTTTAGCCGATTGGAAAATATCTAATATTCTTACTAATGAATATTTCTGTGAAAGTATATATGACTTAGAAATGGAAGCAGTTAAAGAAGTAGAAAGCATATTAGATAAAATCAAGCTAGGACATGAGAAGTCTATGGAAAAACTTATGTATGCATTGATCCTTTCTGGACTAGCAATGCAGATGATTGGTAATTCTAGACCTGCTTCTGGTGCAGAACATCATATATCTCACCTGTGGGAAATGGGAGTAATAAATGAACCTATCGATGCACTTCATGGTGAAAAAGTTTCTGTAGGTTTAATCTTAAGCTTGGAGAAGTATGGCGAGATCTTAGAAGCTATGGAAAGTAATAAATGTAGAGTAATTGACAACTCAGAACTAGAATTGGAACTTCTTAAAGATACCTTTGGAAAGAAGGGCTTATATGAAGAAGTTCTAGCTGAGAATGGAGAAAGTCTATTGAAATCTATTGAGCTTAGCAAATTAGAGCAGAGTTTTAAAGCTATTGCCTTAGAGCTTAATAAGCTTCCAAAAGCAGGTGCAATGGAAAGCAGACTAAAGAAAGCAGGCTGTATAGTATCAATGGATCAGTTAAACCTACCAGATATTAAAAGGCTTACATTGGCTTTAAGTCCGTATGTTCGAAGAAGATTGACTTTTATGAGAGTGTCAAAGCTCTTAAGCTTATAGTTTTTTTATAGAAACTTAGTATTATCAAGATTTAAGACTGGCATCATTGAAAAATTTTAATGTTGCCTCTTTACATTAGAAGAGATAAATGTACAAATAAAAAATGAAAAACAATAAAGAAAAATTATGCAATAAAAGATAAATTGCTAGATAGAAAGAGGAAAGTTATGGCTGCAAAGTATGTACAAGATATGACGGAAGGAAATGAGGTTTCATTACTTATAAAGTTTTCACTTCCTATGTTAGTAGGTAATATTTTTCAACAGTTTTACAATTTAATTGATTCAATAATAGTAGGAAAGTTTATTGGAGCTAATGCTCTAGCTGCAGTAGGGGCCACAGGTTCATTAAGTTTTTTGTTCTTTTCCATATGCTTAGGATTATCAATTGGTATAGGGATTATAATAGCGCAGTACTTTGGTGCTAAAAAAGATTCTCAGGTAAAGAGAACTATAGCTAATGGGATTTACGTGATAGGGATATCTGGATTGGTGATGAGCATAATAGCTGCTGTATTTGCTCGTCCTATACTACAGTTAGTGCAGACACCGCCAGAAATTTTAGACGATGCAGTTACATTTTTAAGGATAGTATCTGGAGGAATGATAGCTGTGGCGGCATATAATGCTATAGCAGCTATACTCAGGGCTTTAGGCGATTCAAAGACACCTTTGGTATTTTTAGTTATATCTTGCGTTATCAACGTGGTTTTAGATTTGATTTTTGTTCTTAAGTTTGGATTTGGAGTTGCTGGAACAGCTTATGCTACAGTTTTTTCACAAGCTTCAGCTGCAGTAGGCTGTGTTATTTTTGCGTTACTTAAGAATCCTTACTTTAAGCTTAAGAAGGAACATTTAAAAGTAAATTGGCCAATTGTTAACAAGTGTATAAGAATAGGGCTTCCAGTAGCAGCACAAAATTCCATGATAGCCTTATCCTTAGTAGCTTTACAGCGTGTTGTAAATGGTTTTGGAGAAACAGCAGTAGCAGCTTTTACAGCAACAAGCAGAATTGAGCAGCTTATTCAGCAACCATTTAATTCTTTAGGTGCAGCTCTTTCTACTTTTTCTGGACAAAATATGGGAGCTAATAAACTAGAAAGGGTTAAAAAGGGATACCGTAAGAGTATTCTAATAGTTGCAGGTTTTAGCCTTATAGCACTTTTAGCTGCACAGTTAGGGGGAAGAGCTATAATGGAAGTCTTTGTAAAGGATGAAGCGGTAATAGAGCTTGGAGCAAAAGCTATAAAGCTAACGAGTCTAATGTATTTTCCATTGGGAATGATTCATATTACAAGAGGATTGCTCAACGGTACTGGTGATGCTTTCTATGCCATGATTAACGGAATGGTTGAAGTTATAGGAAGAGTTGGATTCTCAAGCGGGTTAGCTGTATTTCCTGTATTCGGGGTGTGGAGTGTTTGGATAACAACCGGGCTCACTTGGTTTATTACTGCCATTGCAAGTGTTATACGTTATAGGCAAGGAAAATGGAAGGAAAAATCATTAGTAAAGCAGAAAAAATAATAAAGCTTCATTTTGACCAATAAGCATATAAATATCTTTGTATTAAGCAAAATAAGATTAAGATTAATAGCTGTTTTTGTAACTATATTCAAAACATTAATAGTTTCTTAGAGGATAATTAGAAAATGTAAGATTTAAATTATTTAGCATATTTCTTTACTTTAAGCTTAGTAATATAGAGATATTTATATACCTAACTGTTATTATTCTTACAATTTTTAGATTATATAATTAAAAAAGAAAAATACAAAATTAATAAAATGAAAAATATTAGTTGTATAGAATATCAATTTACAAGTGTGAGACGGTTTTAAATAATAAAAAAGCAATAGAAAAGGATTAGACCCTCTAAATCGAGATTGCTAGATAATAAGATTTTGTCGAAAAAAGTAAAGTATTTACAAAATACGACGAGTTATTAATATATAGATAGATTTACTAGTTGAGTAATTTTGTGGAGGGAAATTATATGAAGAGCATAAAAGTTAAATTAATGTTGTTCTTAGGTTTGTTGATAGGAGTAATATGCATAGGGTTAGGAATTTTGGCTTATTTTGATTCTTCAAGATCATTAAAATCAAATATAGGAAAAACTTTGCCTTCTATAGCAGAGCAAGCAGCGAATACTATACAAGGAGAACTTAATGGAAAGTTAGGAGCTTTGGAAGTGCTTGCATCAAGAGAAGATATAAAAGATTTAAATATTCCATATGAAAATAAGCTGCCGATTTTATTAGATGAAGTTAAGAGAAGTGGAAGTGTAAGGATAGGTATAGCAGATAAAGATGGAAATTTAAAGTATAGTGATGGAAAATCTTCGAATGTAAAAGATAGAGATTATTTCAAGAAGGCGATTGCAGGAACAAGTAACGTATCTGATCCGCTAGTGAGTAAGATGGATGGAGCTATAGTTGTAAATTTTGCAGTGCCAATCAAGAATAAAGATGAAGTTGTTGGTGTTTTAGTTTCTTCGAATAATGGTAATAAATTAAGTGACTTAACTAATCAAGTCAAATTCGGAAAAACAGGTACGGCTTTCATGATAAAGAAAGATGGAGTAACCATTGCCCATACTGACAAAGATATGGTTCTGAAAATGTACAATGCCATAGAGGAATCAAAAAAAGATTCTAAATTAGCTCCATTGGCTAATATTGAAAAAGCTATGGCAGAAGGAAACAAAGATGCTAGTGAGTATATCTTTCAAGGAGAAGATAAGTATATAGGGTATGCTCCAGTAAAAGGTACAGAGTGGTCGCTAGCAGTAACGGTTTCAACCAGTGAAGTATTGTCTGAGTTGAATACTATGAAGGTTATAGTAGTAGGATCATCTATAGTTTTCTTAGCATTGGGATTAGGACTAGCTTATATTATAACAAACAGCATCTCTAAAGGAATAAAGTCAACTTCAAAGCATTTGGGTTTATTGGCAGAAGGAAATCTTACAGAAGAAGTCTCACCTAAATATCTAAGGTTAAAAGATGAAATAGGGGAAATGACTAAGTCAATGGATAGAATGCAGCAGTCACTTAGAGAAATGATAAATAAGATTAAGGATAACTCTTCAAATATCGATTCTCAGGCCTTAAATTTATCAGCGGTTGCTGAAGAAATAGCTGGTTCTTCTCAAAATGTGGCTGAAGCAATAAATGAAATTGCAGAAGGTACTGGAAGTCAGTCTAGTGATTTACTAAGTGTAATCGAAGTACTTGAAGATTTTAGCAATAAGTTATCTGACATGGTAAGTGAAATACAAGTTGTAGATTCAAATTCCAGAGAAATAAGCTCTATGGCTAAAATTAGCAGTGTAGAGATGAATGATTTAAATAAATCAGTTGTAAAGGTTAGTGATTCCTTTAAGTTGTTCAACGAAAAAATTCTTATGCTTGGAAAAGGTATAAATGAAATAAATGAGATAACTAACTTGATAAATGACATTTCAGAACAAACAAATTTATTAGCGCTAAATGCAGCTATTGAGGCTGCAAGAGCAGGGGAATCAGGAAGAGGCTTTGCGGTTGTTGCAGATGAGATAAGGCAGCTGGCAGAACAATCTAAGGATTCTTCATTAAACATTAGTAAATTGATCACTGAAATATCTCAGGATACAGATATTATTGTTAATGATTCTAGAGTTATGGACAATGAACTTATCAGTCAAGTTAGCATTATAAATAGTGCAATAGATTCTTTCAATAAGATAATTAGAGCTGTTAATGAAGTAATTCCTAAAATAGAAGCGGTTAAAGACTCGGCAGAAAAGATAGAAAAAGATAAAAATATAATATTAGGCAGAGTCGACGGCGTTTCTTCAGTTTCACTTGAAGTTTCAGCATCTGCTGAAGAAATTGCTGCATCCTCAGAGGAAATGAATGCCTCTACTGAAGAGGTGGCAGCTGCTGCACAAATGCTTAGCAGTATGACTAATGATATGATGGAAGAAGTAAATAAGTTTAAAGTTTAGTGAATGTTACATATTAATTAAATAAAATACATTGGTGTAGAAGTCATAAAACCAATCTAAAAGTATAAGTCATGGGTAAAAGGTAAAGTTAATTCCTTTTACCCATGGCTTTTTTTACTGTCTAGACAAATATGGAATCTATTTATTAATTGAACCAACTAATATGAAAGGTTTTCTTTAAGAAGTATTTTGAATTTTAAATTTAAATCTCCTTTCATCAATATTGTGCTAGAAATAGGTGATTTAGTTAAAGAATTAGATTAAAGATATTAATATAATACAATTATAGCTGGAAAATATATTTTTAACACCAAATATAGATTTATAGAGTAATGGAAATTTTTACTAAGGAGGTCTAAATATGAGAGAAGAAAAATCTAATACTACAATAGACTCAAATAAGAATAATAAAATAGAAAAGTATGGTTACAAGTCTATTTCCGTTCCTGGAGGCGGTTTTGTTACTGGCTTTGTATTTCATCAAGCGGTACCCAATATTTTATACTGCAGAACTGATATTGGCGGATGCTATAGATATGATTTTGAAAATAATTATTGGGTATCTTTAATTGATCATGCTACTGGTGACAACTCATGGGAAACATATCCCTTGGCTATAGCGCTAGATATGCAGAATCCTAGTTATGTATATACAATGGTTGGTGATTGTCTAGTTAACAAAATTGGATTTTCTGAGGATTACGGTGCTCATTGGGTTTATTATGATGCTCCAGCAATTGATGACAATGGAAATACAGCAGTAATACATGGTAACGCAGCTGGAAGATCCACTGGTGAAAGGTTGGTGGTTGATCCTAAAAATTCAAAGGTTTTATATTTAGGAACAATGAAGCATGGCCTTTGGAAAACCATAGATGGGTGTAAAACTTGGACAAGATTACAGGTTGCATATCCTGAGAAAAACTCTGAGGATAATATATGTTTTGTGGAAATTGATCCTAAAAGCCAAGTAGTTAATGGTCCCTCAAAAAGAATTATAGTGGCCACTAATGGTAAGGAAGGATCCACTGGTAATGGAGTCAGAGGCCAAAGTGTTTATATAAGCAATGATGGAGGAAAAAACTTTAAGCCGCTTAAAGGGGAGCCTAAACCAGTCTTTGGACAACCTAGAAATTATCCTGGTTATGTTGCTCAGAGGGCTTCCTTTATGGGAAAGTACTTATTTATATCCTATACTGATTACAACCTTGAAGGCTTCAATTGGGATACCTATGGCTGCGACTTTGGTAGATGTTACGACGGGGCGCTTTACCGCTTTGAGCTTGATGAAGAAGGAGAAGTTATTCAGGCATTAGATATAACTCCTAAAAGCCTTATCGAACCAGATTTTAATGATAGCAATTGTAATGGCAGAAGATTAGGTTATGGAATAAGCGGCGTATGTGCCGATCCTCAAAGAGAAGGAACCTTAATATGTTCCACTATTTTAGCAAAGCCAGATACTATTTATAGATCTACTGATTACGGTATTACTTGGGAGTCTATACTTTCAGGACTTACTATAGGAAATATAGATTTTAATGTTTCTTATCAAAGACCAGAATATAATGGCAATGCTTCACTGATACATTGGATGTCAGATCTTAAGATAAATCCATTTGATAGAAACATGGCATTTTTTAATACCGGTGCAGGGATATTTATGACTAAAGACCTAACTAAGTCAGATCAGGGAGAAGCTGTTACTTGGAGTTGCTGTGATGATGGAGTAGAGGAAACTGTACATCTTAACGTGTATTCGCCTCCTTCAGGAGAAGTTAAAGTTATTGATATAATTGGTGATTACGGTGGATTTGTATTTAAAGATTTGGATAAGCCAGCAGAAAATACTTTTGCAAATCACAATAAAGATAGGTGGATAACAGCAATGAATGCAGATTATCCAGATAGTAATCCTAACATAATCCTAGTGGCTCCAAGAGGTAATTGGACTGGAAAAACGAAAGGAGGAATTATAGCCTCCTTTGACCAAGGAGAAAACTGGCAACAGTTAAGTGATCCATTTGGAATTACAGAGGAAATAGATGAAGTTATTAATGATTTAAAGAAACCGAATGTAACTGCTGGGTGGGTGGCTATATCCTCCGATGGAGAAGCTATACTTTGGACTCTTGGAGATCCTTTATATGCCTCAAGACTTGTTTATACTGAGGACATGGGCAAGACATGGTTTAAGGTGACAGTAATTGATTCTAATGGCGAAGTTATTTCTCAAAAAAAAGCTCCTATAAAGGTCATGGCTGATAGAGTTAACTCAGAAATCTTCTATGGTTTTGGAGATAACATAAATGGGAAAGGATTTTACGTAAGTAAAGATAAAGGAAAGAGCTTTCATCAAATAGAAGCCCCAAAGGGTTTCCCAGAAGTAAATCTTGCAGGGATAGATGGAAAGCAGATTTATGAAATTAGAGTAGAAGCTGAAAATGAAGGTGTCATATGGATGGCCATGGAACAGTACGGTTTATGGAAAGTAATTTATGATAGTAAGCTTAATATTTTTATAGGAGTCAAGGTTTCTAATCAAAATGACTATATTAAGGGAATAGGTATTGGAAAATCTGCCGAAGGTAGTAAATTAAAATCACTATATACTAGTGGAACTATAAACGGACAGTATGGATTTTATAGATCTGATGACGGAGGAAACCACTGGATTAGGATAAATGATGATAAGCACCAGTATGGTGATATTCGCTCTATATCTGGAGATCCTAGAGTATTCGGAAGGATTTACTTAGCTACTGGTACTAGAGGATTAGTTTATGGTGATAGGATTTGATTATAATTCGCTAGTAGTCTATAAAACATCAATGGAAATTTAAATATTAAGTTATGATTTAAAATATGGCTTAAAGTAAGTAATTTTAAACTAGAGGTTATAGAATCTATTAAAGATGTATCACTTCAATTGGAAATTTGTTGTTTAAATTCCCTTACTTACAGATAGGAGAATTTGAAAATATAAATCCTATTAAGAAGTGATACATATTTATGTACTTATGCCAAAGAAGTATTCAATAAGTTACTTACACCATCTGTATTTAACATTTTTATTGTAGAGGAGGTTGGAAATTGTGAGCTTCTTGATCTCTTATGTTTTGCTTTCCTTTTTCAGTACTTTCAATTTCCTTAGGGCATATAATATATAATAGTTGTTGCAATTCACCTACATGTCTTCTTTCTTCATCGGCGATATGGTAGAAAATTTTTTTAGCTCTTTCATCATTTGTAGCCATGGCATGAGCTTCATATCCAATAATAGCTTCAAGCTCACCAGCTATATCCACTCTAATAGCTTGAGCAAGCTCCTCATTAGACATTTGTCTAGGGACATTTGCTACAAAAGGATTTCCTAATAAAGCCATAAAAACACATCCTTTCTTAAGATTTATCTTCTCACCAATTAAGAATCAGTATACTGCTATTAAAGAAAAATTAAAATTTATTCATCCCCTATAACTTCTGCCTATAGATTCAAAAATGCAGATAAATAAAAGTTAGCTAAAGAAAAGCTCCTTTAGCTAACTTTTATTTATATATTTAACTAATACCTTTACTAGTTTTTTTCAAGCTTGGAAGCAAATGAACTAAGTTAATACTTGTAGTTGTTTACATAGAAAACATTATTATACAATGTTCGACAAAGAAAATGAGCTTTTTATGAATAAAATCATACATATATATAATGTTATTAAACAAATGAACGAAAATATAAAAGATGAAATGATATCATTTATTATATAAGAATTTTTATGAAAAAAACGATTACCAAGGGGGTACTTATGAAATTTACCAAATCGCTGAGATTTAAACTTATGTTTATACTACTTTGTGTGTCATTAATACCAATGCTTTCTCTTTCTATATTTCAGCTTGCTAGATTTAAATCTGTAATAGTGGAAAATATAAAGGATCAAGAGGTTGCTGTTGCAAACTCTACAGTCAGCTCTATGAACAACTGGCTAGATGGTAAAGTGTCACAGCTTACAGAGCTTTACAAGGCTCATCCAGAATTTAAGAATGGAGATGCTGCTTCTATATCAGCTGTATTAAATCCAGTTAATGAAAGTGATAAAGAAGTGGAGCTGTTTGTGTTCGCCAATAAAGATGGTATGATTGGCACTACTAATGTAAGCGATAGACAATACTTTACTAAAGCAAGAGATAATAAAAAAATTACTTATACTGATATCATTGAGAATAAAAGCAACAAAAACATGGATATACCAATAGCTATGCCTATATTAGATGATAGCAACAACTTTAAGGGAGTAGTAGCAAGTTTGGTAAGTGTAGAAGCAATAAAAAATTATGTTGGTAAGGTTAAGTTAGCAAACACTGGATTTGCCTTTATGTTATCAAGTACTGGAGACTTTATATATCATCCTAATTCAGATTATATAAGTAAGTCTTATACTGATGTAATAAAGAGTAATGATTTAAAAGGAATTATAAAAAATGAAATGCTAGCTAAGAAATCTGGGTATGTAAAGTATGTGGATGATAAGGGAATAGAAAAAATAGCGTCTTTTGCAACTGTTGACAATACAGGATGGAAGGTTATAGTTACAGTACCTACCTCAGAAGTTTATAGCCAAGTAAATAGTTCTGTTACCATATCAACAATTTTTATAATACTTGCAGTGATAGTAGTATTAATAGTGTCTTTCATCATGGCTACTATAACAGTAAAGCCAATAAAATTGACAGCTGATTACTTAGGCCACTTGGCGAATGCCGACTTTACAAAGGATATACCTGAAGAGTCTAAGAAACGTTCTGATGAAATCGGAATGCTTGCTAATTCCATGTCAATAATGTTTAATTCAATAAAGTCGCTTATAGGCGATATTATTAATGAATCTAATAGTGTTAAAGACAATATAGATGTATCAACAAATAATATTTTAGAGCTTTCCAGAGAAATGGAACATGTATCATCAACTACTCAGGAGATGTCAGCAGGTATTGAAGAGACCGCTGCAGCTACAAAACTTATGAGTGATTCTTCTAGTAATATAGAGAATGCTATTGAAAGTATATCAAATAAGGCTCAAAATGGAACTAAAATAGCGGAAGAAATTAGTGAGCGTGCTCAAAAACTTAAAGAAAAAGCTATAGCATCTCAAAGAGATGCACAAGATGTACGTAATACTATAGATGCAGATACTAGAGAAGCTATTGTACAGTCAAATGCTGTTGAAAAGATAAATGTGCTTTCAGAATCGATCCTACAGATCACTTCTCAAACCAATCTTCTTGCATTAAACGCAGCAATTGAAGCAGCTAGAGCAGGAGAAGCGGGAAAGGGATTTGCTGTTGTTGCTGATGAAATACGTAAGTTAGCAGAAATATCAAAAGATACAGTTAATGAAATTCAAGATATAACAAAGCTTGTGGTAGAAGCTGTTACTAATTTGAAGACAAGCTCTGAAAAAGCGCTTAATTTTATTGATACTGCAGTAATAACAGACTACAAGATAATGGTAGATACAGGAGAGCAGTACTTTAAGGATTCAGAAGCTGTTGCACATCTAGTTAATGACTTTAGTTCAACTGCAACAGATTTATCAAAATCTATAAATGAAATGATAACAGCAATTAATGATGTGTCTACTTCCAATAATGAAAGCGCACAAGGTGCTCAAGGAATTTCAGAAAAAGCATTTACCGTAATGCAAAGTGCAAATGAAGTTACTAACTTTATGAAGGTTACAGAAAGCAATGCTCAGAAGCTTATGGAGATAGTAAGTAAATTCAAGATTTAATAAGCTTTCTTTATAAGAATAAGATAAGTTTTAATAAGAGTTTTTGATTATAGTACAATATGCTGTATATTTGTGAATACCATAAACTTCCCTAGTAAATAGGGAAGTTTATTTTTTTATTGCTAAAACAAGTACAGAAAATCTTTTTAGCTAAACCTATTAACTTTAACAGTAGATAACAGATATTTAGGTGAAAAATAAAAATATGTCGCCTTACAATTTTTCTCTACACATACTCGCAAAGGCAGATACTAAAAAAAGCTCACTGATAAAGGGTGATTCAGCGATTTATTACTAATCAGAGTTCCTTAAAGTCTTCTGAGGATAATCATAGTATTTCATAACCCTATAGGAAATAAATATATTAGATATCTCTTCAATTTTTGAAAAATCTATGTGAGTCAAGGCTACTATCTTTTTTATTTTATATCTTACTGTATTGCGGTGGATATATAGATTTTTAGCAGTATTTTGTATGTTACCATCATTTAGAATATAGCTATATAAGGTACTATATAAATCAGAACTATGGTTTTTATCATATTCTAATAAGGTAATAAGGGCTGGATGACAATATTCTAAAGGGTTCTTAACCATGTCATGGCTAGGGAGTAGTGTGTAATATTGGATGTCATGATAGTAGATAATATTTATTTCAGGGTTGATCAGACGGCCGATATTTAATGCTGTATGGGCTTGAAGATAATATTTTCTACACTCAAGGATATCAGTAAATTCTTTGCTGATACCTAGAAAAATATTGTCTAACACCAAGTATTTATTAATGCTACTAGTTATGTTTTCGAGATTTGTTTTATCAGCTATAGCTATAATAGCATTGTTGTAATACACCGAGTTAAATATATTAAAATAATGTAATTTACTTTGTAGGTTATCTGAAAGCTCTGTACCATCGTAATTGGAAATATCAAATTCAAGAATGCATAAATTCTTTGGCAGAGATATGCCAGCAATTTTCATATGCTCATTAAGCTCATTCCTATCCTTATATTTTCTTTCAAGCAGATCATATAAAAAACTTTCTCTGATAACTTCCTTAGAGCTGGTACAAAGAGTTTTTTTGTTTAAAATAAGGCTTATTATTTTAGAAACTATAGTTATTAGCTCATAATCGATATTTTTGATTTTGGACGTGGGACTTATTAACAAAATATTTCCAACAAACCTATTATCAACTTTTATTTTATGAATTAACTTTTCGTTGTTACTTTCTGGGCAGGGTACAAGATAAGCACCATCTCTTTCTTTTCCAAGCCTTACACTTTGAAGATTGTTAACTTTGGCAATAAATTCATAAGGACAATAGCCCTTCTCTAAATATTCTGTCCATACTTTATCATTAATCTGTACGCTCCTAGAATAAGCTAATACCTTATAGCTTAAATCAATTACTATTAATGGTTTCTCTAAAAGTGAAGCTGCAAGATTTACTATATCGTCTAAGCTTTGACCGGAGATAAATGTCTGAAATAACTTAGAGGTTATGTGATCAATTAAAGATGTTTCTTCTGTATTATAAGTCATATTAATCACCTCAATAAAATTATAGTGCACCAAGCACTATAGGAGCAATTATTTTTGACATTAATGAATGTATTTTTTTACTAAATTAGTAATTATAATAAAGGTGGAGGTGGGAAAAATGAAATATAATAATTTGTTTTCTAGAGGGAAGATTGGAAACCTAGAACTAAAAAATAGAATTGTAATGCCTGCTATGGGGACTTCGCTTGCATCGGCCACTGGAGAAGCTTCAGATGAGATTATAAGGTATTATGAAGAAAGAGCAGAAGGCGGTTGCGGTCTTATAATAACAGAGATTGCAAGAATTGATGATGTTACTGGAATTGGGACACCATGTCAGTTGCGTGTAAACGATTTGAAGTTTATACCTAGATTAGAAAAACTAGCTAGAGCTGTACATAGACATGATACAAAAATATTTATACAGCTTCATCATCCAGGTAGAGAAAATCATGCAAGACTAATTGGAGGCAGGCAAATAGTAGGCCCAAGTGCAGTTATGTCCTCAGCTATTGGAGAAATGCCAAGGGAGCTTAGCACTGAAGAGGTTGAAAATCTAGTAAAACAATTTGTATTTGGAGCATATGTAGCTAAGAGTGCAGGTATGGATGGCGTTGAGATTCATGGAGCTCATGGCTATCTAGTAGGTCAATTTCTTAGTCCATTATCCAACTTAAGAACCGACAAATATGGAGGAAGCTTTGAAGGAAGATTAAGATTTTTAACAGAGATTGTGGTTGGAATAAAGAATACCTGTGGTAAGCAGTTTCCAATCTCAGTTAGAATAGATGGCGATGAGTTTTTACCAGGAGGATTTGATTTAGAGCAAGCTGTGAGTACAGCTAAGTATTTAGAGTCACTAGGAGTTGATGCAATTAATGTTAGTGCAGGAACCTATGAAACCGTGAATACAATAATTGAGCCTATAGCTTATCCTCAAGGTTGGAAAAAACATTTATCAGCAGCAATTAAAAAAGCAGTTTCTATACCAGTAATAGCTTGCGATGTTATTAGAAAGCCAGACTTTGCTGAAGCCTTATTGGAAGAGGGCAACTTAGACTTTGTAGCAGTAGGAAGGGGACTTCTAGCAGATCCCCAGTGGGGAGTAAAGGCACAAAGTGGTAGAGAAAAAGAAATAAGACAGTGCATATCTTGCCTTTACTGCATTGAAAATGTTCTTGAGTGCAAGGTTGTAAAATGTGCCGTAAATGCAAGAACAGGAAGAGAGACAGAGTTTACTGATTTTAATATTAATGGACAGGGAAGAACCGTTGCTGTTTTAGGTGGTGGCCCTGCAGGAATGGAAGCTGCTAGAGTACTTGCCATTAGAGGTTTTAAACCTATAATCTTTGAAAAAGAAAATTATTTAGGTGGTAATGTAAGGGTTGGTTCTATGCCTCCATTAAAAGATAAATTGACATGGTTTTTAGACAATCTAATCTATCAGCTAGAAGAACTAAAGGTAGAAGTTAGACTAGGCTGGGATTTTGATATAGAAGAAGTAAAAAAACTAAATCCATACTCTGTTTTTGTTGCTACAGGGGGAAGTAATGTTGTTCCTAAGCTTCCAGGTGTAGAAGATGCTAAGGTTTATTCAGTTAATCAGGTATTGTTGGGGCAAGCTTCCTTAGAAGAGAAAAATGTTGTAGTTATCGGATCTGGTATGACAGGTTTAGAAACAGCAGAATATCTAGCAGCTAAAAATAACAAAGTAACAGTTATAGAAATGCTAGAAAAAATTGGACCAGGTGCATATCTTCCTAATCTGATAGATGTTGTAACAAGGCTAAAGAAATATGGAGTTGAGCTTATTCCAGGTACTAAACTATTAGAAATCACTGAAAGCGGAGTAAAGGTTGAAGATGTTAAATTAGGTGAAGTTAGAGAGCTTAAGGCGGATGCGGTAGTACTTTCAGTAGGGGTAAAAAATGACCCTGAATTTGTAGCTTCAATAAGAGAACAATTTGAAAATGTTAAGGTTCTTGGAGATGCAGCTAAAGTAGGTAGAATAGGGCAAGCAATACAAACCGGCTTTGAATATGCATATTATTTATAGTGTCTATAGGCATTGTTAGTATGTTTTAGATGCCTATGGGTATGTATTAAATAAATGTGGGTGGCAATTTTATTATTGGTAATTGACCTTAGTTAAAGCATAATATTGCATGTTATTATTCTACAATTCATCAAATTTTCAAGTCCTTAGTATCTTTTTGACCAAGCAGGTACCGATATGATGAAATATGAGCCTATGCTAATTTATTCAAAAATTGTTGGTGATGAGATGTACCGTATTCATCCGAGATGAATTAGAAAACTCTTGATATTATTAAGATAATCTCAAGATATAAGTTCTGACATAAAGAGGTACATCTATATTCATCTGCACAGATATGCTTCTTCAATTTATAGTCTCAAAATAAAACTTTCTATAAATGTACGAAGCTTTATCTTGGTAGATTTCAATCTGAACTAGTATGTCTACATGAGTCATAAAACACTGAGAAGTTAGGATATTAGCTTCATTAAAAGTAATAATAACATTTTTTAAATACATTCATATATACAGCTAAAACTCTATTACAACAGGGCAAAGCACAGATAAAATAGATACAAGCTATTTATACTAGCATCTGATAAATGATCATTTAATTTCAACACAGTACTCTAATAGAGACTACATTAAAAATATGAAAGGGGAAAATTTTATGGGAAGTTTCGTTAAAAGCCTAGAACAGCTAAAAGCTATGGGAGGGACTCCAACTACCTTTTTTGATGCAGAGATGTTAACAGTATATTGGGAGACTAAACCTGAAATAATTGAACGCATATTACCTAAAACTTTAAAACCAGGTCCTGTACCTCTTGTAAATGCCTTCATAGCAAATTATCCAAGAACTAGTTTTTGCCCACCATATAAGGAAGCAGGATTGTTTATATTAGCCGAGAAAGATGGTGTACTTGGAAATTACTGCCTATCAATGCCTATAACTGACGGTCAGGCTATGGCAATGGGCCGTGAAATATGTGGATTACCAAAGAAAATGGCTGATATAGCAATGAAGGTTGAGAACGGCATTTTTACTGGAGCCATTACTAGAAATGGAATAGAGTTCTGTTCTTTAAAGGGAAGCATTTCAGGAAGTATGAATGAAGAAGATGGTAGAGAGATAATAGAAAAGTATATCGGTACAGGAATACCTATGTACAATATAAAATATTCTAAGAATGTAGAAGGAAATGGATTTGACTTGTTACCTACACTAGTAAGACAAAAACTAGACTATAATAACAAGATTGAAAGCTTCAGTGAATGTGATATGAAACTAGTAGAGTCTCCTCATGATCCATGGGCTGAATTGGAGATTGTAAGAATGTTAGGGGGAATATATACCGTAGGTGATAATGTTTTGAGGCAAGGGGAAACCTTAGAAAAAATCAATCCAATGGAGTTTGTTCCTTATTCATTCCTTAAGTGGGACTGGTGGCTAAAATAATTTATGAAGGGGAAATGTAAAATGAAGAATTTATTTGATTTAACAGGAAAAGTTGCAATTGTCAGTGGAGCATCAAGTGGAATAGGTGTTCAATTTGCCAAGGTTCTAGCTTCACAAGGAGCTAATTTAGTAATATTGGCTAGAAGATACGAAAAGTTATTAGAGGTTGCTAAAGACATTGAAAGTGAATACGAAGTAAAGGTATTGCCAATAAAATGTGATGTAACCGTTGAAAATGAGGTTATAGCTGCGGTTGATAAAACTATTGAGGTCTTTGGAAAAATAGATATTTTAATGAACAATGCAGGAGTAGTTGATGCAGTCCCTGTCCATATGTTAGAAGAAGCAGCTTGGGACAAAGTAATAGATGCAGATGTTAAAAGTGTATTTTTGATGTCAAAGCATGTTTTAAAGCATATGCTTAAGGCTAAGTATGGAAGAATCATAAATACTGCATCAATGCTAGGAGCAGGTGGATCGGCTAACATACCAACTCATTCTTATAATGCTGCTAAAGCCGCTGTAATAAATTTAACAAGAGGCATGGCTGCTTTTTATGCTAAGAATGGAATCACAGTTAATGCAATTGGACCAAGCTTATTTTATAGTGAGATGACTGCTAATACGCTATTTAAGGAACCAATTTTATCATATTATAACAATACTTGCCCTATGGGCAGACCAGGAAATCCAGGAGAGTTGGATGGAGCAGTACTTTATTTTGCCTCTGATGCATCAAGCTACACTACCGGACAAACTTTATTTATAGATGGCGGCTGGACTGCTGTTTAGTAGCTAATTATTAAAATTACTACTACTTATAAGTATCTATTTAAGTTTTTTGCAGAGGACATACTACTTCTATATAAAATCTATTTTAAAGGCTTTTCACTTTTGGAAAGGACACTTGAAAATATAAATTTTATTAGGAAGAGGTGTGTCTATAGTATAAAGAAACATATTATTATGTTAAAATAGAAAATTTATAAATTTAAAGCCTTCTCTAAAGTTAAGAGGAGGCTTTAAATGCCTTGGGTTACATATATTTGCGAAATACTATCTTCTTGAATATATTAGGCCTGTTATACTAAATATAATAAATGATGATTTGTGCTATAAAATATTATATTAGAACGTATTACTTCAATACAAAATCTATTTTAAAAGAACCTCTGGCTTTTGATAAGAGGATTTGAAAATATAAATATTATATGAAGGGATACATCTATATGTAAGCATTGAGCGATTATATTAGGAAAGATAAGAAACGGAGGGTAACATGGAAAAGAGAGAAGTTGTAAATGTGAAAGTTACAGTGAATAAACCTGTTGAAAAGGTTTGGAGATGTTGGACAGAACCAAAACACATAAAGAAATGGAACAAAGCATCAGAAGATTGGCATACTACTGTTGCAGAAAATGATTTGAAAGTAGGTGGTAAGTTTCTTTCAAGAATGGAAGCTAAAGATGGAAGTATGGGCTTTGATTTTTGGGGAATATATGATGAAGTCAAGAAGCATGAATTATTAGAGTACACTTTAGGAGACGAAAGAAAAGTTAAAGTGATTTTTAAGGATGAAGGAGAAAAAACTCTAATAGATCAGTATTTCGAAGCTGAAAGTGAAAATCCTATTGAGATGCAGCAAGCAGGCTGGCAGTCAATATTAAATAATTTTAAGGAGTATGCGGAAAAAGTATAGATTTAGATATTCTTGATAATTAGACCAATTTTAATATTTAAGCTCTAGTAAGTTTTATTTTTACATGTATTGAAGTAAGAATATGTACTCATTTAAGTAATTAACTGAACTAAATAGAACTTACGTATAATAAAAATATCTATTTATTCTTAGAATCATTTATATTTATAAGGGAGTATGAGACATGGAAAAAATAGTACCTCATTTGTGGTTTAATAACCAAGCGGAAGAAGCTGTTGAGCTATATAAATCTATTTTTAATAATTCAAAGATATCAAATGTAAGTTATTATGAAGATGCTGGAGCAGATGTATCAGGAATGAAAAGCGGGTCTATAATGTCTATTGATTTTGAAATTGAGGGACAAGAATTTATTGCTTTGAATGGTGGTCCTATATTCACCTTCACCCCAGCTATATCTTTTTTTATCAATTGTAGTACTAAAGAAGAGTTGGAGTTCATTTGGGAGAAACTTTCTCAGGAGGGTGCTGTTATTATGGATTTAGGCGAATACGATTTTAGTAAGCATTTTGGCTGGCTACAAGATAAGTTTGGAGTGAACTGGCAATTAAATCTTGGAGATGGAAATCAAAAAATAAATACCTTTTTTATGTTCACTGGGGATAATTATGGAAAAGCAGAAGAAGCCATGAAGTTTTATACATCTATATTTGAAAATTCTACTATAAGAGAAATACATAGATATGAAGAAGGGGATAAATCCTTAGAGGGAAAAGTTAATAAAGCAATTTTCTCTCTGAATGATCAAGACTTTATGATGATAGACAGCAACTTTAATCATAATTTTACCTTTACAGAGGCCATATCTTTATTTGTAAAATGTGAAGATCAGGCAGAGGTAGATAAATTGTGGGAAAGACTTACTGAAGCTGGAGAAGAAATTCAATGTGGTTGGCTTAAGGATAAGTATGGCATATCATGGCAGATAGTACCTGAAGGGTTACAACAATTGCTAAACAGTGAGGATCCATTAAAATCAAATAGAGTAATGGAGGAAATGTTCAAGATGAAGAAGATTGAAATTTCTAAACTTCAGCAGGCATATGACAATATGGAGTGATTGGTATGCTTAAATTGAAATATTAAACAAAGAAGAAAAATCGCTAATTATAATTTTGTAGCGATTTTTTTATTATTTTATATAACTTAGTTATTTTTTACATAAAGATAATTTAGCAGTATAATGTGACTTATAAATTAAGGATAGGAGAATGGCTATATGTACAATACAATAGATGAATATATTATTCAATCTCCAATGGAAGTTCAAGAAATACTTAATACTCTAAGGAATGTTATAAAAGAGGCAGCACCAGACGCGGAAGAAAAAATAAGCTACAAGATGCCAGCTTTTTCTTTGTACGGAAGTTTAGTATATTTTGCGGCATATAAAAATCATATTGGCTTTTATCCTACAGCAAGCGGAATTGAAGCATTTAAAGATGAGTTAGCTGTATATAAAAGCTCAAAGGGAGCGGTACAATTTCCTATTGGAAAGCCATTACCTTATGAACTTATAGGCAGAATAGTAAAATATAGAGTAGCTGAAAATATAAGAAGAGCTGAAGAAAAGAAAAAATAACAGAAAAATATAATTCATATATAAGGGGGAAATAATATGGACGAAATCATAAGTGCTGTTAGAGAATTAAAAGTAAGAGAAGAATTCCTACAAGCATTTCCTGTAATGAAGCAACTTAGAAATGATTTAGATGAGGAAAAATACTTAAGCTTACTTGAAGATATGAAAGAAGAAGGTTACAAGATGTTTGCACTTTACTCTAATGAGACTATTGTAGCTGTGGCAGGGATTATTATGCTAACAAACTTATATTATGGGAAGCATGTATGGGTTAATGATCTGGTTACAGACGAAAAACAAAGGTCGAAAAATTATGGACAAATACTTTTAGATTTTATAAGTAATTGGGCAAAAGAAAATGGTTGTGAAGTGGTGGCACTTTCATCAGGTCTACAGAGAACTGAAGCACATAGGTTTTATGAACTTAAAATGGGGTTTGATAAAACAAGCTATGTTTTCAAAAAATAGATAAAGCAAAATTAATAACTTGGAAAAAATAATTATATTTTTTAAGAAGAGGATGATTCTAATATTTTTAAGCCTTATAACTATGTATTGAAAAAATGTTGTTATAGGGTTTTAACAATAGCATATAATTAGGTCACATTGTTTTGTAAAAGCTCAAGTCTAGTATTATTGGGAAAGGGAGCTCTCTAGCTATTTCTGTCTATAAAAATTCTCAACATAATATATTGCAAGGCAATTAAAAAAACATATTAATACGTTATTACAATTGAATTTGTTATTAGAGTTATTAGGTGATAATTAAAAGATAATGATTAATAAATCTACTAAGAAAAATAATAACAACATTTTTTAAATACATTCATATATAGAGTGAAAATGTATTATACCGGTACTATTTCATAATACATTTTTATTTGCCAATTCTTCTATCAGGATACAAAGGAGCTTTAAAAATAGATTTGTGATAGAAGTGGTATAGCTTCATATATATAACGCAGTATACGAAAGTTTGATTAACTATTTTTAATAATTTTTTAAATTCATCTTTAAACATGAATACACAACTTTAACGAAGGGAAAAATGAGTGAGAAAAATTAAAAAGAGGTGATACAAATGAAAAAAGTTGCTGTGGAAAAAGGATTATCTATGGTTGCTGACTACTTAACTTCTCAAGGCTTTTCAGTGGAGATTATAAGTGAGGACCTCGCAAGTAATGCTGCAAAGTTTAATGGATTTGATGCAATTGTGACAGCAGATTACAATACGAACTTTATGGGGTTCAGTGATACAGCTACAGAAATCCCTGTAATAAATGCAAGCGGACTAACAGCAGAAGAAATCAAGAATATGATCAATCAGCAAACAAATAAATAATTGCAGACAATGAGGCCTTAAGTATTAAAAAGGAAAGACCCCCTTTATTAATCTATATTACTTTAATAATCTAGGTTAATTAGGGGGATATACTTTTTTGTCTTATAAGCATTAATAAGACAATTTTGCATTTTAGTGGTGAAATAAATCCGTGATGAAACTATTAGTCTTAAAATTTATTAAAGTTTTTAAATCTAAAGTTTAATAAATTTCAATTGAGTAATGTCTATAGAAGAATCAAAAACTACTTTTCTACCAAATATTTTCCCAGATGAAGGATAACTTGCGAAAATCCCCTTTCTTTTTGTGTTGTAGTCTAGATATATACAAGTATCAGAAATTGAGTATTTACCCTCAGTAGATATAAAATCCTTGTTTAAGTTATTATATAATTCGAAGGTGTTGTCTGTTTTTAATATTAATATGATATTTGAATTGCTAGTACAAAAATATTTGCCAGAAAAGTTGGTTGGGCTATGATAGAAAAATATTGATAATAAAATAACGATTAATATAATTGATACTAATAATCTCTTCCGCACACCTAAACCTCCCTAAAGTTCTATTTGATTTGAGTTTATAGAAATAATCCTGAAATTATCTAAAGTGTAGTTATTATTTGAATAATAAAAATAAAACACTTCTTAATAACATTATAAAGCACAGGAAAGTGAAGGTTAAATCCACGGTTAGGCCTCTGAGTAAATTATTGATAGTACTAAAAGACCTGGAATTAAAAGAGATTTTAGAATCTTACACTATCATAAATTTACTATGAAATATGTACTTAAGCAAAATTATTAAGTTGAGAGTCTCAAATTTTATAAAAAACGTTACCAAACACTACTAAAATTGTAAAATATGCATAAAAACTTAAATTACCGTATTGATAAAATGTAAAAGATATAATTAGATATTTGTTTACGGTTTCAAATAATAATTAGATAATTATCAATAAAATTGTTAAAAAAATATTGAAGTAGCATTTAACCTTGTGATATATTGTTATTAAATTACAGCAATGTAATTTAAACGAATATTTAGGAGGTATTAATAATGAGACAAGTGGCTATTTATGGGAAAGGTGGTATAGGTAAATCTACTACTACTCAAAACTTGACTGCAGGTCTTGCTACAATGGGGAAACAAATAATGGTAGTTGGTTGTGATCCAAAGGCTGACTCAACAAGACTTTTACTTGGCGGCTTAGCACAAAAATCTGTTCTAGACACATTAAGAGAAGAAGGGGAAGATGTAGATCTAGACGATATATTAAAAGAAGGTTTTGCTGGAATAAGATGTGTTGAATCCGGTGGACCTGAACCAGGGGTAGGTTGTGCTGGTAGAGGTATAATAACATCAATAAATATGCTTGAAAGCTTAGGTGCATACACTGAAGATCTAGATTATGTATTTTATGATGTATTAGGAGACGTTGTTTGTGGTGGTTTTGCTATGCCTATTCGTGAAGGTAAGGCACAGGAAATTTATATTGTTGCCAGTGGAGAAATGATGGCTTTATATGCTGCCAATAATATTGCAAAAGGTATTCAAAAGTATGCATTATCCGGTGGTGTTAGATTAGGCGGAATAATATGCAATAGTAGAAAGGTTGATAGAGAACTTGATTTGTTGCAAGCCTTTGCAAAGGAATTGGGCAGTCAGCTTATACATTTTGTACCACGTGATAATATGGTTCAAAGAGCAGAGATACACAAGCAAACTGTAATACAATATGAGCCAGAAGCAGAGCAAGCTGATGAATATAGAGCTTTAGCTAAGGCTATTGATGGAAATAAAATGTTTGTAATTCCAAAACCTATGACTCAAGATAGATTGGAAGAAATATTGATGGAATATGGGCTTATGGATATATAAAAAGCACTATTCATTCTGCCAAATGAATAGTGCAGCAGGATAAAAAAATCCTGCTTGAATAAGTATTCGAGAATAATTATAGCATCGAGAATGGAGGATGTAAACATTTATGGTAATGATTAAGGCTATTATAAGACCAGAAAGAGTTACTACAGTTTTAAGCGAGCTTTGTGATGCTGGTTTCCCAGCAGTTACTAAGTTTGATGTAGTAGGAAGAGGTAAGCAAAGAGGTGTTAAGGTTGGAGATATATACTATGATGAGATACCTAAAGAAATGCTTATGTTAGTTGTAAAAGATGAAGATAAAGATGATGTTATAAAGGTTATAATGAGAAACTCCAAAACTGGAGCAAAGGGTGCTTACGGAGACGGAAAAATATTCGTAATGCCTGTAGAAGAGACTTACACAATAAGCTCCCATTTAAAAGAATTGTAAGAGGAGGGCTAATGTGAAGGAAGTAGTTGCGATAATTAGAATGAATATGGTCAATAAGACAAAGGAAGCTCTTTTAAAGGAAGGAATTGCTGCTGTTACCTGTAGAAAGGTTTTAGGACGAGGAAGAAAAAAAGTAGATTTCTCTATAATAGGCGGCATCATAGATGATGGCTCTATTGAAAGCAGTAATGTGGGGGAAAATATATCTGAAATCCATAGATTGATTCCTAAGAGAATGTTAGAGCTTTTTGTAAAGGATGAGGACGTAGAAAAAGTTATCAATACCATTATGGAGATTAATAGCCACGGAAATCCTGGAGATGGAAAGATATTTGTAATGAATGTTTTTGAGGCTGTAAGGATAAGAACTGGCGAAGTTGGGACAGACGCAATATAAGACATCTTGAAAATTAAAAAAGAGGTGAATAGCATGAAGAATGTAGTTGATAAGGTCTTAGAAAAATATCCTGCAAAAACCTATAAAAATAGAAAGCAACATATTGTAATAAAAACAGATGAATCACCTAATCCAGTAATTCAAGCTAATGTTAGAACTGTTCCTGGAGTAATAACAAGTAGAGGTTGCTGCTATGCAGGTTGTAAGGGTGTTGTTATGGGACCAATTAAAGATATGATCCATATAACCCATGGCCCTATAGGCTGCTCTTACTATACTTGGAATGTTAGAAGAAACAAAGCCAAGGGAGAAGAAGGAGAACAAAACTTCATAGATTATGTATTTTCAACAGATATGCAGGAAAGCGATATTGTTTTTGGTGGTGTAAATAAATTAAGAGCAGCAATAAAAGAAGCGGTAGAGATCTTTCACCCAAAGGCAATAGGAGTATATGCAACTTGCCCAGTAGGACTTATAGGCGATGATATAAATGCGGTGGCTGCAGAGGCACAGAAAAAATATGGAATAGATGTTCTTGCTTTTAACTGTGAAGGTTATAAGGGCGTATCACAGTCTGCCGGTCACCATATAGCAAACAATATAGTTATGGAAAGAATCATAGGTCGTGGAACTAGACCCAAAAAGAAGTATTCTGTAGCCGTACTTGGTGAATATAACATAGGCGGAGATGCATGGGAAATTGACAGAATACTCAGTAAAATAGGCTATGAGGTGGTTGCAACTCTAAGTGGTGATGCAAGCTATGAAAAAGTTCAAAATGCCCACTTAGCAGAGGTAAATCTAGTACAGTGTCATAGGTCTATCAATTATATAGCAGAGATGATGGAAACAAAGTACGGTACTCCATGGATTAAGGCTAATTTCATTGGGGTTTCCGGCACCATCAAAACCTTAAGAAACTTAGCTAAATGTTTTGATGATCCATATATATATGAAAGAACAGAACAGGTGATAGCAGAAGAATTAGATGAAATAGATGGCGAAATGACTTATTACAAGGATAAGCTAAAAGGGAAAACAGCCTGTCTATACGTAGGGGGCTCAAGAGCTCATCACTATCAAACCTTATTAAAGGATATAGGAGTAAGAACAATTCTTGCTGGTTATGAGTTTGGTCATCGTGATGATTATGAAGGTAGAGAGGTTATACCTACCATAAAAACAGATGCAGATAGTAAGAACATTCCTGAGATAACTGTATATAAGGATGAAAATAACTATCGCGTAATAATACCTAAGGAAAAGTATGAGGAGCTAAAGAAGCAAGGAGTCCCTTTGTCTTACTATGGTGGTATGGTTAAGGATATGGAAGATGGAACCCTTATGGTAGATGATCTAAATCATCATGAAACAGATGAGTTTATAAAACTTCTAAATCCAGATATGTTTTTATCTGGTGTAAAGGAAAAGTATGCAATTCAGAAGATGGGAGTTTTATCAAGACAGCTTCACTCTTATGATTATACTGGTCCATACGCAGGCTTTAAAGGCGCAGTTGTATTTGCAAGAGAACTAGCTGCAGGGGTATACACTCCAGCGTGGAAGTACGTAACACCACCATGGAAGGTTGAACCAATGCTTGATGGAATAGTGGTAGGAGGTGAAGTGTAATGTTAGAAGCAACACCAAAGGAAATCGCAGAAAGAAAAGCATTAAGAATTAATCCAGCTAAGACTTGTCAGCCAATAGGTGCGATGTATGCAGCACTTGGTATTCACAATTGTCTTCCTCATAGCCATGGTTCACAAGGCTGCTGCTCTTTTCATAGAATGCAGCTTGCAAGAACCTTCAAGGAACCAATTATGGCATCAACTAGCTCTTTTACAGAAGGTGCCAGTGTTTTTGGAGGAGGAGCTAATCTAAAAACCGCAATAAAGAATGTTTTTGCTTTATATAATCCAGATATCATAGCAGTTCATACTACTTGCTTATCTGAGACCATAGGAGATGACCTTCCCACTTATATATCACAAGCAGAAATACCAGAAGGAAAGTGGGTTATTCATGCCAATACCCCAAGTTATGTAGGTTCTCACGTTACTGGTTTTGCAAACATGGTTAAAGGCATGGTTAATTATCTTTCGCAAAAATCAGGCAAGCCAAATGGTAAGGTTAATATAATTCCAGGATACGTTGGACCAGCGGATATGAAAGAAGTAAAAAGAATTTTTGATCTTATTGGCATCAAAAACATCCTTTTTCCTGATACCAGTGGGGTTGTAGATACTCCAACTACAGGTAAGTATAATATGTTCCCTAAGGGCGGAGCAAAGATTGAAGACATCATAGATTCAGGAAATTCAAAGCTTACAATAGCCTTAGGAAGCTATTCTTCAGAACCTGGAGCAAAGGTATTAGAGAAAAAATGCAGCATTCCTTTTAAGACTTTAAGTGTGCCAATTGGTATTGATGCAACTGATGAGCTATTGATGACTTTAGCAAAAGAATTAGGAGTTGAAATACCAGAGGTTCTTGAAGAAGAAAGAGGACAATTAGTTGATTTAATGCTAGATAGTTATCAATATTTCCACGGAAAGAAAGTGGCTATCTTTGGAGATCCTGACATAGTTATACCTCTAACTCAATTTGTTATTTCCTTAGGTATGATACCTAAATATGTAATTACAGGAACCCCAGGAGAAAATTTTGAACTTGTAATTAAGGATATGATGCAAAAAGCAGGTGTAGATGGAAAAGTTAAAGCTGCAAGTGATTTATTCGAGCTTCAACAATGGATAAAAAATGACCCTGTGGATGTACTAATAGGAAATACACATGGTAAACATATTGCAAGAGCAGAAAATATAGCTTTTGTAAGGTTCGGCTTCCCTATAATGGATAGGTACGGTTATCACTACTGGCCAGTAGTAGGTTACAAAGGTGGAATAAGACTGGTAGAGATGATATGTAATGCTATCTTAGACAAGATGGATACGGATTGTTCCGATGAGGAGTTTGAACTAGTAAGATAGTAATTGTTTATTCAGGAGACCTTTATATTCAAAATATATTAAAGGTGCTCCTGAATAATTTTAAATTGAGATCGGAGGTGTACTTGTGGAATATAGTAAGGGTGAATTAATAAAACAGGAAAAAGAAACTAATACAGTAGGGCATGAAGAAGAAAATGAAATACTAAAAGCAAGGGAAGCCTTTGTTTGTATAAATTCTAAGGATAAAAGTAACAGTTTAAGATGTGATGCAGAAAGTGTTTCTGGCTCTGTAAGCCAAAGAGCTTGTGTTTATTGTGGTGCTAGAGTTGTACTAAATCCAATAACCGATGCCTATCACATTGTTCATGGTCCAATAGGCTGCGCTAGCTATACCTGGGATATTAGAGGTAGCTTAAGCAGTGGAGAAGAAATTTATAGAAATAGCTTTTCTACAGATCTTAGAGAAAAAGATGTTATCTTTGGAGGAGAAAAAAAGTTAGCTGCTGCTATAGATGAAATAGTAGAAAGACACAAGGTTAAGGTTATTTTTATATATGCTACCTGCATAGTTGGAGTCATAGGAGATGACATTGATGCAGTCTGCAGAGCAGCGGAAAAGAAACATAATATAAGGGCAATACCAGTCAAGTCTCCAGGGTTTGCAGGACATAAGTCCATGGGATATAAAGCTGCTTGCAATGCCTTGATTGAGCTCATGGGTAAAGAAAAGCCTAAAAGCAAGAGAGAAAAAGCCATTAATTACTTAGGAGATTTTAATCTAGCAGGAGAGGCTTGGATTATTAATAATTATCTTACGGAATTAGGAATAAACGTAGCTGCGAAAATCACTGGAGATGGAAGATGCGAAGAAATAATGAATGCAAAGAGTTCTAGTCTTAATATAGTACAATGCGCTGGCTCTATGACTTATCTGGCAAAGCTTATGGAAGAGCTTTATGATATACCATACTTAAAGATAAGCTTCTTTGGGGTTGAGGATACTAAGCTATCCTTACTAAAAATAGCGGACTTTCTTGGAGATAAGGAAATGGAGAAAAGGGCCAGAGATTTTGTATATAAAGAAGAAAAAAACATAGAAAGAGAGCTAATTTATTATAGAAAAAGACTAGAAGGAAAGAGAGCAGCTATTTATGTTGGTGGAGGCTTTAAGGCTATTTCACTGATAAAGCAGTTTAAGGATTTGGGAATGGATACTGTAATGGTTGGAACTCAAACCGGTAAAAAGGAAGATTACGATATTATAAGAAGTTTATGCAATGAAGGAACTGTAATACTTGACGATGCCAATCCTGCAGAGCTTGAAAAGTTTATGCTGGAAAAGGGTGCAGATATCTTAGTAGGCGGTGTAAAAGAAAGACCTCTAGCCTTCAAGCTAGGTGTAGCTTTCTGCGATCATAATCATGAAAGAAAAGAAGCACTTTGTGGTTTTGTTGGAGCAGTGAATTTCGCTAAAGAAATAGATTTGACCATAAATAGTCCTGTATGGAATTATTTAAAGCTGGAGGTGTAGCTGTATGAGTAGCAGAAATTTTGTTAATTTAAACATAAATCCTTGTAAGATGTGCATGCCAATGGGAGCAGTTCTTGCTTTTAAGGGAATTGAAAAAAATATGGTCATACTACATGGCTCACAAGGCTGCAGCACTTATATTAGAAGACATATGGCAACTCATTATAATGAGCCTATTGATATAGCCTCATCATCTCTAACAGAAAACGGCACAGTATATGGTGGTAGTACTAATCTAAAAAGCGGTCTTAGAAATATGATAAAGCTTTACAATCCAACAACTATTGGTGTTATGAGCACTTGCTTAGCCGAAACTATAGGAGAGGATATAAAAAGGATTATCACAGAATTTTATGAAGAGGAAGGCTCTGAACTTAGAGATAGATTGAAGATAATACCAGTTCCTACTCCAGGCTATGGCGGTACTCATGAAGAAGGGTATTATAGAGCCTTAAGAGCCATAGTTGAAAATCTGTGTAAAAAGAAAGAAGCCTCCAATGGCAAAATAAATATTATTTGCGGCAATCTTAACCCAGGAGATGTAAGAAATATAAAAGAGGTATTAAGGAAGTTTTCTATTGATTATGTTATGCTTCCAGATGTTTCAATGAATTTAGATATGCCATACATGAGGGAATATAGTAGATTAAATTCAGGTGGAACAAAAATTGAAGATATTGAAGACATGGTAAATAGCATCGCTACTATAGAAATGGGGCTTACTTTGGAAGATTCCTTATCTCCAGGAGTATATTTAAGAGATGAATTTAATGTTCCACTTTTCAAGTGTGGAATCCCAATCGGACTTAGGAATAGTGATAAGTTCTTAAAATTATTATCTGAAATCAGTGGAAAGAAAATCCCTGAGGAATTAATTGAAGATAGAGGTCGTCATCTGGATTATATGATAGATAACCATAAGCACAATGGAGAGGCTAGGGCAGCTATTTACGGAGAAGCTGAACTAGCTTTGTCATTATTAAAAATTTGTCTGGAAAATGGTGTTGAGCCAAAAATCATAGCAACAGGTGCAAAAAACTCTCTATTTATTGACAAAGTAAGAGAGGAGCTTAAAGCAAATTCAAAAGAATGTTTACTATTAGATGATACGGATTTTGAAACCATAGAGAAGCACTGCAAAGAGCTTGAGGTAAATGTGATGCTTGGAAACTCTGATGGTAGAAGGATCGCTGAAAAACTTAATATAGACATAGTTAGAGTTGGGTTCCCAGTTCACGATAGAGTAGGAGCTCAAAGGAAAATAACAACCATCTATAATGGTTCTTCAAATTTAATAGATGACATAGCAAATGTTATCTTGGCTGGTAAAGAGCATAACTTTAGAAAGTTTGCTTATGACAATTTTTATAAAGGAGATGAGCAGATGGAAACAGCAGATTCTAATGCAGGTTGCAATGCTAATGCTAATGAATCAAACATGTCTAGTAAAGAAGAAAAGTTAATACCTTCAAATAAAGAAAAGACTTTAACTCATCCATGCTACAACCAATGGGCACATGAGTATGCAAGAATGCATATTCCAGTAGCACCTAAATGCAATATAACCTGCAATTATTGTAGCAGAAAGTACGACTGCCCAAATGAAAGCAGGCCAGGGGTAACTAGTGAGGTGCTAACTCCAGAAGAAGCAATAGTTAAGTTTAAAGCAGTTAAAGCTAAGTTACCAAATCTCAAGGTGTTAGGCATAGCTGGACCAGGAGATGCTTTAGCTAATTTTGAAGAAACTAGAAAATCTATAGAACTTATCAAAAGTGAATTTCCAGATGTAACTATATGCCTATCTACCAATGGACTTATGCTTCCTTTCTATGCAAATGATCTTTTAAAGCTGGGAGTATCTCATTTAACCATAACCATAAATGCCGTGGATCCTAAAATAGGAGGAAAAATCTATAAAAACGTAAACTTTTTAGGAACTACCTATACTGGTGAAGAAGGAGCAAGAATACTTCTCAATAATCAACTTATGGGACTGAAGTATCTTGCATCAAAAGGAATTGTATGTAAGATTAATACAGTTATGATTAAAGGTATAAACGATGAGCACATAGAGGAAGTAGTAAAAAAAGTTAAAGAATATGGAGCTTTTATAACAAACATAATGCAATTAATCCCTGTAAAAGGTAGTGCCTTCGAAGACCTTCCGCTAGTAAGCAACGTAGAGCTCAATGCAATGAGAAAAAAGTGTGAGAGTCATATAAAACAAATGTACCATTGTAAGCAATGCAGAGCTGATGCAATAGGTACACTTTCTCTAGATAGATCACTTGAATTTCGAAACCTTGAAAGTTGCTCCTCAGCTTCAGGTTGTAGTTCTTCTGTATGTGGTAGTAGCAAAACAGCCAAGGAAGGATGCGGTTCTCTAATCTACCTAAAGAATGAAACTTCAACAAAAGTATCTGGTTCTTCATTACATGGAGATAATGAGAAATTTAAGAAAGAACACAATTCTGTAATTGGCGAAAATAATGAAAATTCAAAACAGTATGAAAGACCTCTATTATATGATAATAATGTTATTTTCAAAGAAGATATGAAAGAGATTATTGAAAATAACAAGGAAACAGCAGTTAGATCTAGATACAGATTTGCTATAGCTACAAAGTCAGGAATAAATGTAGATCAGCATTTTGGACATGCAACAGAATTTCATATATATGAATACAAAGATGGAGATATAAGTTTTGTAGAATTAAGAAACATAGAAAAATATTGTACAGGAATTGAAGAATGTGACGATCATGAGGATAAAATAAACAGAACCATAAAAACAATAGAGGATTGTTCTGCGGTACTAGCTATGAGAGCAGGAGATGAGCCAGTGAAGAAGCTAGCTGAAAAAGGAATAGAAGTATTTCAAATGTATGATGGAATAAGCAGTGGAATAAGCAAGGCAGTTGAAAGATTAGCAACCGCTAGTAAAATGGCCCAACTATAATGTTAAAATAGCAGGAGTATAAAGTTGCTATAACCTTACTCTAAGCTTAATATAAATAAGTATTTTATTAAATTAGTAAAATGACAAAATTACTATGATATAGAAAATATTATATCAGATAAATATTAAGTGGAGCTAATTATATAATATCAAAGGATGTGGAGAGATGAAATATAAAAAGATATTAATACCGATTTTAACAGTATTGGTCGCCTTAAGTGCCGTAGGCTGTGCAGCAAAAGAAAAGGAAACTAAAGCAGCAGCTCCAGAAAAAAAAGAAATAACAGTGTTTGCAGCAGCTAGTTTAACAGAGTCTTTTACAGAGATGGCAAAAAACTTTGAAAAGCAAAAAAATATAAAAATTAAATTCAACTTTGCAGGAAGTCAAGATCTTGCAAGTTCTATAAAAGCAGGAGCTGGAGCAGATGTATTTGCCTCAGCCAATAAAAAATACATGGATGACTTGACCAAAGAAAATCTGATAGCTAAAAGTAATATCTTTACCAAAAATACATTAGTAGTTTGCAAAAGTAAAAGGTCTTCTAAAGATATAAATGCGTTAAAAGATCTCGATAAGGATGGGGTTAAGATTATTGTAGGTGATAAGTCAGTTCCCTGCGGAAGTTATTTTTACACAGCCCTTGATTCTGCTGTAAAGGGAGGAATGCTCAAAGCTGATGAGAAGGATAAAATATTAAAGAATGTAAAGAGTCAAGAGTTAAATGTTAAAGACATAGTAGCAAAGGTTCAACTAGGCGATGGAGATGTTGGAATAGTATACAAAAGTGATATAACTGAAGCTAATAAGAAAGATTTAGATATGATCAAAATAGATGAATTTTCGAAACTTAATGTAGAGTACCCTATAGGTACAATTAAGAGTTCAAAAAACAGTTCTGAAGCAGAAGATTTTGTGGATTATGTAAATAGCAAAGAAGGAAAATCTATTTTATATAAATACGGCTTTGATACAGACAAATAATGATTGGGTTTGTAGCATTTGGAGATAAAGATAGTAATAAGCATCAGGTGGTATATTCAAAATGATATAGGGGGCAATAGTTATGGTGGAAAGTAAAGCTAAGGTAAACTCAAAAGAATGTAGTGAATTGGGATTTAATAAAATACTCCTTAACACTAGTAATGAAATATTCTCAGTTATTACAATTATACTTGTGTTTGGATTCATAATAGCATTATCACTCCCAGCACTATCACTTCTAAAATATTCAGGATTTACGGGCTTAATAGATATATTAAAGCAAGAAGATACGAAGAGTTGTATTCTCCTTAGCTTACAAACATCATTTTTGTCCTTATTTTTAATATTTCTATTAGGAACAACCACTGTATTTTATCTTCATCAGATTAAAAATCAGGTGCTTTATAAAATATTAGACATACTCATCGAGATACCAATCGTATTTCCTCCAGCAGTTGCTGGATTGGGATTACTTATGACATTTGGACAAAGTGGAATAATAGGAAGACTGGCTAATTCCTACGGATTTCCTATAGTATTTACTCAAGCAGCAGTGGTTATCGCTCAACTATTTGTTTCCTCATCTTATTACATTAGAATTGTAAGCAATGCTTTAAATGAAGTGCCTCTAGAGCTATTTGAAGCAAGCTATGTCTTTGGTGCAGGAAAACGAAAGACCATGTTCTATATAATAATACCAATGATAAAAAAGTACATAATTTCTGGACTTATTCTAGCATGGATAAGGGCTTTAGGCGAATTCGGTGCAACTATGATGTTCGCTGGCAATGTTCAAGGAATTACAAGAACTATTCCTCTCCAAATTTATTCCTATATGCAGACAGATTTAAGTAAAGCCACTGCTCTTGCAGCTCTTATGTATATACTATCCTTCACTATGCTGATTTTTGTAAGATTTATAACTAAAGAGACTGAACAATAAATATGAACTGAATAGATAATATAATTTTAAGCAAAACTATTAAAAAATAAACATGAGGTGATAACATATGAAAAAGATTGGAGTGGAAAGAGGAGCATCAATGATTGCAGGATATCTTATGTCTAAAGGTTTCTCTGTAGAAATTCTAAGTGATGATCTTGAAAGTAGTGCTACTGATTTAGATAGATTCGATGCAATACTGACTGCAGGTCACAATACAGATTTAATGGGCATTAGCGATACATCAACAAAGGTTCCTATAATAAATATTAGCGGTCTAACCCAAGAAGAAGTAAGAAATACTATTAAACAAAGAACTTATTCATCATAAAAGTTTTTAAGGAGTCTTATTTTCTTTAATAAGTGAGTTCATAGCAAATAGGAATATTCTTTTTCTGTTAAGGAAAGCATAAAACCTTTTGCTAGATGATCAAAAAGTCACTGAAAAGCTTCAGCGGCTTTTTTTGTATTTAAAATTTTTCTAAAGATATATTCGAGATTCACAACATAAGTTTTTAAGAATAGGATTTGAGAGTATAACGAGTAATCAATATAGGGGGGAAGATATAATTTTAACTCTATATGTGAATGTATTAAATAAATGTGTGTAATACTTTACCAATTATAATAAAAAGCAACACTATTTTAGTTAGTAATTTATATAATCAAAGTTCTACATATTACAGTTATAGTATTTTTATACCAAAGCATAATTTAAGAGTAAAATTAGCTAATAATAAAAAATGAATTTATACTAACTTAAGTAATAAGCCTAATGCAAAAATAGGACTAGCTGTTTTTATAAACTATCAGCAACAATAATTTAATACAGTCGTATATACAGTAAAAACATAAAGGACTATACACATAAATACATATCAGATTTTAGTAGGTTTAGCTGCTTTTACTTAATGAAAACATAGTGATTTTATGTAGAACAGTATAAGCGTAACAACCATTTAATAAGTAAAAAGATGTTTACCAACATTTTTTAAATACATTCATATAGGTACTGAAACATATATAACTACACTTATCGATGGTGACTTTAAAAAGTGGGTGTTATAATCGAGATATAAATTATTTTAGAGAATAAAAATTAATTTGAACATTTCATGCAATTAGTGCATCTAACCTATATAAGAGTACTTAGCTAAGACTTTTACAAAGCAGTGAGGAGGAGATAATTTGGAATTTATCTCAACGATAAGAGAAACAGAAACTTCAGAGTTAGATGTGAGGCTGGCGAAGAAGGGGGATAAAGAGGCTTTTGGTAGATTAATAGAGGAATATAAGGTTTCTTTATATAGAGTAGCACTTACCATGCTTACAGAAAAACAGGATATAGAGGATGCAATACAAAATACAATAATAAAAGCTTATGAGGGAATAATTTACTTGCGAAAGAACGAGTTTTTTAAAACCTGGCTTATAAAAATATTGATAAATGAGTGTAGATCCATACTAAGAAAATACAAAAGAATTGTGCCTATGGAGCAAGTGAATGTTAATATTGGTGTAAGAGATGATTACAGCAATATTGAGATACAACAGGCTGTTAATCTACTTGATGAAGATTTGAGAATTGTTATTACTTTGTTTTATTTTGAAGATAATTGAGTTTTCAATTTATAGGTTTGAAATAAAATATCACGCATAAAGTATAGTAATCGGTAAAATTTTATATCTAGTATCTTGTAATGAATAGTACTGGGTGATATACTGTAGATAAAGTATACAGAAAAAGGAAAGACAAAACTAAATGAATACTCAACTTAAAAAAGGAATATTAGAGTTATGTGTTCTATCTATGCTTTCTGAAAGAGATTGCTATGGCTATGAGCTAGTTAATGAGATATCAAAAAATATAGCAATTTCTGATGGAACTATTTATCCTGTATTGAGGAGAATGAATAATGAAGGATTTTTAGAATCCTACTTGAAGGAATCTCAAGAAGGACCTCCAAGAAAGTATTATAGACTAACAAAGCTCGGCGAAGAAACTAAAGAAGAATTATTAAATGAATGGGTTGAATTTGTAGAGGGAGTTAATAATATAATAAAGGGGATTTAGAAATGAATAAGAAAGATTTTATGAGGGCTATGGAAAGGGCTTTAAATAAAGTGCCAGAAGCAGATCGTAGAGATATACTATATGACTATGAAGAGCATTTTAGTATAGGAAAAGAAAATGGTAAGACAGAAGAAGAAATTTGTTTAGAGCTTGGCAATCCAAATGAAATTGCAGAAAGTTATAATATAAGGTCAAAACAAATAATAAGTAAAACTAATAAATTAATTGATCCAAATGAAAATTCATTAAGTGAATATAGAGAAAAGAAACTAAGTTCAGGCAATTCTACTAGTAAATACGATAACGGCACAAGGGTTTTAATCGGAGGATTTTCCTTAGCAGCAGGATTACTATTAATTTTTATGTTAGCTAATTCGCTGGTTTCAGTGAACCGTATTTCTAATAGATATAATAATAAAGTTAATGTCGGTAGAATGCAAATTGACAAATCTGGTATTCACGGTGAAGGGATTGATATTGGCAAAGATGGTATTAGTAAGGCATCAGTAGGAAGTGATGATAATTCTACTAGTTCACAGCAGGTTAATGTGGATTCAAATACAATAAGTACTCCAGAAGTAAATATAAATGAAAAGGAAATAGTTACTCCAGATGTGAAGATTGATGAAGATGGAATAAGTACTCCAGATATGAAGATTGATAGTAATGGCATAAGTGCTCCAGGAATGAAAATTGATAAAGATGGTATAAGCATGCCAGGAGTAAAGATTGATAAGAATGGAATAAGTCTTCCTGGTATAAATATAGACAAAAATGGAGTACGAAAGTAATATATAGCATTTATCAAAAGGTATTCTTGTTTAATGAGTAAGAAAAAGTTGTAAATGAAAATGAAAAAGGTGTGGCAAAAAAATTTGCTATGCCTTTTCCAGTATCAACTGCTCTACTGCAGGAATGTCAGCGGGAGCCCATCTTAGAGAAATAAGATTTTCTCTCTTAAGCCATATGAGTTTAGAATGTTCGCTTGCTTTAGGGGTTCCAGAAACCAGTTTGCATTTTACAGTAATAAGGTTAACAATAAAAGGATCGTATTCATGAGTATTGTCATTGAAAATCTCTAAGAATTCAACACCACAATCTAATTCCTCCCGGATTTCTCTTTCAATAGCTTCTTTAAAGTTTTCACCGTTTTCTAGTTTACCACCAGGAAACTCCCAAAGATTTGGCATATTCATATTAGGTGAGCGAAGAGCACAAAGTATCTCATGGTCTTCATTCTCTATGATGGCCCCAACAACCTTTATTAGCTTTTTCATTACTATCATCTCCGTACTATAAAATAAGCTTAACTACAAAACAACATCGTCTAGCAAGTTTTACCTAATACAAGTTTATCATATATTTCTTAAATTAAGATAGAGAATGTTTTTCAGGTTATTAATCCTTTATAAGATATATTTAATAAAAATATATCTAAAAGGATTGTATTGGGATAAGTTGGCTGCAAATTATAGCTTTAAATCAAGGCTTGTTCCAACATTTATTTTTTATTTTTAAGTTTTTCTATACTTTAATGTTACAATGTATAAACTTGTAAGAGTTTAATTACAAAGGGGAAGTTCCTATAATTATGGAAAATAAACCTTGATGCAATTATAATATAAAGATGAAACACCATAATGCTTAAAAGGAATTGTTGCCACTGCTTGATTTTTTATAATATTGGAGGACTTAAAATGGAGATTGGAAATATTAGAGACAGTATTGGAGAAGGAAATATAATAACAGACTTATATTCAGAAAAAATTAAGTGTAGTTGTGGTAAAAAACTTGATTTTTCAGAACTCAGCTTTGATGGTCTTGGTAATTCTTTAAATTGTAGTTGTGGCCAGCGACTTTGGGTTTTCGATGAAGAGGGCTTTGAGGGTGAATTGTTAGTATATGAGGGGCTGGATTACATAACAGATGATGGTTTTATTATTGTAAAGCAAAAATTTTATGCACCGATTGACTGGAAAAGGAAAAGGTTGGATAAAGTAAGACTCAGACAAGAGAATGAATATTTACTTGTTGATCTTGATAACAATGTTTATATTAGTATCAACCAGCTTGGAGACTCAGTAGTAATAGGAGCGAATGAGTTTTTTAAAAATATCACCTTAAGAACCATGAAGGATATAGGCAACCAACTAGAGGAATACTGTAGTGCTAATAATATTTATCCAAACTATGGTACTATGCTTAAAGAACTTAGCAATTTTTATAATTCTTCAAATTATGATCAAGTTTTAAAAGCTTTGATTGACAGACCGTACTTAGAATTTTTTATTAAAGAAGGTCTTAGCTACCTTTATAAGGATAATTTTATAGTTAATATACATATGCTTGAAAGTAGTGTCAGAATTAATAAAAAGGCTCTTTCACTAAGTGAAATGATTGGTGTACCTAAAGTAGTTATAAATCAAATAAGAGAAGAGAAAATGGATGAGTATAAGATTCTTCTACTCCAGAGGTTTTTCATAGACAATAATCTTAATGATTTCAAAACATTGGTATCAGGTGAGAAAGGCATGTTTAGAGTTCAAGATTTAGATAAGCTGAAATACCTTTTATCAAATGGGTATACAAGCAGTAGACTAAATAAATATGCTGAAGAGATAATGAGAGAAGAAGATTTATCTAGGGAAAGCTTCCTGAATTTTTTAGTAGATAGTGTAAGAATGAGCAAGACAGGAAACTTAGAATTTAAACCTTATGGCAGAAGGTTAGTAGAAAGGCACAACGAACTACATGCAAGATACAAGATAATCAAGAATGAGGTTATAGATCAACAACTAGGAAATATACAGAATAATAGCACCCTGCAGCAATATGGTGACAAATACATAGCTGTAATTCCAGGATCTGTGGAGGCGTTTACTGAGGAAGCTAATAATCAAAGACATTGCGTACTAAGTTATGCAGAAATTATGGCCTCTGGAGAAACGCTAATAGTATTCATACGATATAAAGATGATGAAGGTAAAAGCTATATAACCTTAGAAGTGAAGAATAGAAAAATAATACAAGCTAAAAAATTTGCCAACGCAGGTATAGATCAAGAGGATCAAAAGTATCTTCAAGGGTTGGCTAGGGTTAATGGATGGATAATGAAATAACATACACTGATTAATAAAGATATAGAAGAAGATAACCAACATAGGGTGTTAAGTAAAGTAAATAATTGTTTTTTAGGAGGAGATTATATTGGCAGACACCATATATAAAATAATACCAGAAAGTCATAGTTTTTTTCCGAGTAACATTAGAGATATTAATGGCGCAGTAAATATATTAAAAACATATGTTAAAGCTGATAATATATCCTGGCAGAGCTTTGAAAATACAACATTCATTGATTGTGGCAGTAATTTTGAGTTAGTTAAATGTCCACATTGTGGAGCTGACATTAGCATAGAGTATTGGCAAGAGATGATGAGCAGAAGCTATGAAGAAAGCCGCTTTGACGATTTGAATATTTATCTTCAGTGCTGTAACAAAGCATCCAAATTAAATGATTTACAATACATAGAGGACTGCGGTTTTGCTAAGTTTGTAATAGAAATATTGAATCCCGTTGAGCCTCCATGTAATCATGATGTTTATGAAGCAAGTAAATGCTTTGGTAAATTGAAATTAAAAATGATTATAGCGAGATACTAGAAAGTCTGAGTGAATTCTACTCAGACTATTTTTTTGTGTAAAAATCTACTAAGGATACTAAAAACTGCTTTAACTATTAATGTTGCTTTTACTGATCCATATATTTTTCTTTCAATTGATACATTTATGTAAGAACAAAAACAACTTGGCACTTAGCAATAGATAGCGTTTTAGCCCATAGGAATATAAAGGATTATTAGGGCAGTGTATTACATATTTCATTAAATTGGCTAAAAATATGTTGCTATTATATAAAACTTAATATATTATAATAAATGATAATCATAATCTGTTGATAATTAATTTCAATAAGTTACAGCGCTGAACATATTAGAGGTATTAAAAGAGAGGGTGATAAAAATAAATTGCTAAAGTACATAATAAAAAGGTTGCTCTATGTAATACCTGTATTGTTGGGGATTACGTTTTTAACTTTTATGTTGACATATCTTTCACCGGGGGATCCAGCAGAACTGATGCTTAGTGCAACAGGCGTTACGCCTTCTCCAGAACTTATACAAAAGGTAAGAGAAGGTATGGGATTAAATAAGCCCTTTATAGCTCAATATATTCACTGGCTTACTGGTATGATTAGCGGTGATTTTGGAAGTTCATATAAATATAATAAACCTGTATTAGACTTGATATTATTAACTTTACCAGCCACCTTTAAGCTTGCTGGTGTAACGATTTTAATGACTATAATCATAGCATTACCATTAGGAATAGTATCAGCTCTATACAAAAACAAGCTGTTAGATAATATAATCAGGGGCATATCATTTTTAGGAATATCGCTGCCGGCCCCTTGGATTGGGTTAATACTTATGTACATTTTTGCACTTAAGCTTAAAGTGCTGCCTGTAATGGGAAATTCACAGTGGACAAGTATTATATTACCTTCGGCCGCCATGACCACTTTATTAGCATCAAGGTATACAAGGCAGATAAGAACAGCCATATTAGAAGAGATATCACAAGAGTATGTAATTGGTGCCATGGCTAGAGGTATTAAAGGTAGAGCAATAATTTTAAAACATGTTTTGAGAAGTTCGCTGTTTTCTATTATTACTTTACTGGGGGTATCCTTTGGGGTATTACTGGGAGGAGCAGTTATTGTAGAAACTATCTTTTCTTGGCCTGGAGTAGGCAAGTTAGCTATAGAGGCTATATTTAATAGAGACTACCCACTAATACAAGGCTACGTTGTATGGATGACAGTTATTTATATGTTAATTAACATGCTAGTGGATATTTCTTATTATATTTTAGATCCACGTATTCGTTTAGAAAAGAGGTTTTGACTTGAAAGAAATTATGTTAATTTTTCAAAAGAATAAAGCCTTTGTGGTTTATTGTATATTAGCGCTGATACTTATGTTAGTCAGCGTACTTGCACCATATATAGCCCCTTTTGATCCTCTTAAAATAGATATGAGTAATTCGCTTAAAGCTGGAAACTCTATATTTTTATTAGGTACTGACCAATTAGGTAGAGATTTGTTTTCTAGAATTTTATATGGAGCACTTAATTCTTTTAAGATGACCTTTATTCTTGTAATAACGGTATTTATAGTTGGAACCATATTAGGAGCACTAGCAGGATATTTCGGGGGAATATCAGATGTTGTATTAATGAGATTTTGCGATGTTTTTCTTGCCTTTCCGGGAATTATTTTTGCTATAGCTGTTGCAGGAGTGCTGGGACCTAGTTCATTAAACACAATTATTGCATTAGCTGTAGTGAATTGGGCCAAGTATGCTAGGGTTAGTCGAGGACTGGCAATCTCTATGAGCAAGAAAGATTATATAAAAGCGGCAAGGATGGGAGGAGCAAAACAATATCAAATAATTTTAAGATATGTAATACCTAATATAATACCATCCCTTATTGTGATGGCCACTATGGATATAGGAACTATGTTGCTTGAAATATCTTCTCTTTCATTTTTAGGACTTGGCGCTCAGCCGCCTACCCCTGAATGGGGATATATGATAAATGAAGGAAGAGCTTATATACAAACAGCACCATGGCTCATGATATACCCAGGCATTGCTATGCTTATAACCGTAACAATCTTTAACCTATTAGGGGAAGGAATTAGAGATATATTAGATCCACATAAAGATTATTAAGGAGAGATTCACAAATGAAAAAGAAGTTATTAATTTTAGGCTTAATCACTATGTTATCCATCAGTTTTGTAGGTTGTACAAGTAAAAGTGCTTCAGACAAAGCTGTTACCAATGAAGCAAAGAATATTACAGTTGGGTTAAATCTTTTTCAAACTAACTTAGATCCAGCACTTGAATGGAATGGCTGGTATGTTTCTATGTATGGTATAGGTGAAACCTTGGTTAAATTTAATAAGAATATGGAGATACAGCCTTTATTAGCTGATACCTGGAAGAAGGTAGACGATTTAACTTGGCAGTTTCATATTAGAGAAGGCGTTAAATTCCAAAACGGCAATACACTTACTGCAAGTGCTGTAAAGTCATCATTAGAAAGAGCGCTAAAAGCAAATCCAAGAGTACAGGAAATGTTAGTTGTAAACTCTATAACAGCAGATGGTCAAAATCTTACAATAACTACTAAGACACCACATACAACACTTTTAGGTAATTTAGCTGATCCTATCAATTCAATTGTTGATACCAGTGCTGCTGCGGATACATTTGCAAAAGCTCCAATAGGGACAGGGCCTTTCAAGCTTAAATCATATACTGATGGTTCACAAGTAGTTGTTGATAGATATAACGATTACTGGGGAGGAAAAGCTCTTATAAATGAGGCTACTTTTAAATATATTAAAGACGATAATACTCGTTCAATGGCTCTTCAATCTGGAGAAATTGATGTAGCAAACAATGTTTCCATAAATAATTTATCATTATTTGAAGATAAATCAAAATATAGTATAAGCACTACTAGCAGTCTTAGAATAGTGATGTCCTACTTTAACTTTAAAAATGAATTCCTAAAAGATCCAGCAGTTCGTAAGGCAATAGCTTTAGGTGTGGATAGAGAATCTTATAGTAAAGTACTACTTAAGGGAACTGCGGTACCTGCAGTAGGACCTTTTCCAGGCTCACTTCCATTTGGAAACAAGAACCTTACAGGGTATAACTATAACAAAGCAGAAGCAATTAAGCTATTAAATGATGCAGGCTATAAAGATACAAATGGAGATGGAATAGTAGAGAAGAATGGAAAAAATCTATCTTTAAACCTTGCTGTTTTCCCTACACGTGCGGAGATTCCAGTAATTGGGGAAGCTATGCAAGCACAACTTAAAGACATAGGAATAGCTGTTAATGTAAAATCTTATGAATCTGTTAATCCAATATTGAAGAGTGGGGATTTTGATCTTTGTTTGTACAATGTAAATACAGCAACTACTGGAGATCCGCAATCCTTCTTAGAGCTATACTTTAAAACTGGTGGAAGTACAAACTTTGGAAAATATAGCAATCCAGCTGTAGATTCAATGATGGATATGTTCAAGAATGAATATGATACTAAAAAGAGAAATGAGTTAGCCACAAAAGTTCAACAAAGCTTATTAGATGATAATGCTGGTCTATTCCTAGTTACGCCAATGAGTAACAGAGTAAGTAAAAACAACGTCAGTGGGATGGAAGTTTATCCAATAGATTTCTACATGTTAGATAATAAAGTAGATAAAAAATGATAGAAGAAAGCTTCCTATCAATTGATAAGCTATCTGTAAAATATGGTAGACAGGAACCAGTGGTTAAAGAAGTAAGTATGTCTGTTGGACGCAAAGAAATAGTAGGTATAGTAGGGGAAAGTGGAAGTGGTAAGTCAACACTATTACGTGCTTTGTTAGGCATACTTCCTATTGGAAGCAGTATCAGTTCAGGAAGTATTGCTTTTAAAGATAAAAATCTCTTAAAGACCTCGAAGAAGGAATGGTCACAAATAAGAGGCAATCGAATTGCAATGATATTCCAAGATGCTGGCAGGTCCTTAACACCCATTATAAAAATAGGAGATCAATATGTTGAAACTATAAGAAGTCATTATAATATACCTAAACCAGAGGCCTATGCTAAAGCTATAGAGATGCTTGAGAAAATGCAACTTCCCAATGCAGGACGTATTATGAATTCCTATCCCTTTGAGCTTAGTGGTGGCATGAAGCAAAGAGTAGCCATAGCTATGGCAATGACCATGGAACCTGAACTTCTTCTAGCAGATGAACCAACTAGTGCCTTAGACGTAACGGTCCAAGCCCAAGTGGTAAGGCAAATGATGGAGCTTAGAAATAGTTTTGATACAACTATACTTATTGTTACTCATAATATGGGGGTAGCAGCCTATATGTGTGATAGGATTGGAGTAATGTTTAAGGGAGAATTAGTGGAGTATGGCACTAAAGATCAGGTTGTAAGTTTTCCTAAAAGTGAATATACAAGAAGTTTATTGTCTGCAGTACCAGAACTAGGAGGATTCAATATTGAGGGAAAAGAGAGAAGCTTTACTTAAAATAAGAAATCTCACAAAGAAGTTTAATTTACAAGATGGTAATACATTAACAGCAGTTAATAATGTAAGTTTTGATTTATATCCTGGTGAGTGCTTAGGTATTGTTGGTGAAAGCGGCTG
This sequence comes from Clostridium sp. C8-1-8, assembly GCF_009928445.1. Taxonomy (GTDB): domain Bacteria; phylum Bacillota; class Clostridia; order Clostridiales; family Clostridiaceae; genus Clostridium_AR. Next base: position 89,536 of record NZ_JAABNO010000010.1, read on the forward strand.
CGGTAAAAGTACGCTGGCCAGTATTATTACTCAACTAGAAGAGGTGACTTTAGGAAATATAATCTATAAGGATAAAGACATCAGTAATTTGAAAGGTGAAGAGCTTAGGCAAAACCGAAAAAATATACAGATGATATTTCAGGAGGCTGCCGAATCCTTCAATCCTCGCATGAAGGTTAAAGATATTATAATGGAGCCAATATTAAACTTTAAACTGATGAGCAAAAAAGAGGCTCAAGGTGAGATGAAAAAACTACTTGCAAAAGTTGGCTTGACTGAGGAGCTTATGAGAAGATATCCTCATCAATTAAGCGGAGGACAAAAGCAGAGAGTTGCTATAGCAAGAGCTTTAGCTCTAGAGCCTGAAATCATCATATGTGATGAAGCTACCTCCGCTTTAGATGTTTCCATTCAACAGCAGATTATTAAACTTCTTAAAGGTCTACAGAAAGATAAGGGGTTATCTTATATATTCATAGGACATGATTTAGCTGTAGTTAAAAATATAAGTCATAGAGTTGTCGTAATGTATCTCGGGCGAATTGTAGAAATTATAGACAGCGATAAACTTACTTCCGAGGCTGTTCATCCTTACACCAAAGCCCTATTAGCTTCAGTGTTCTCAGTTAAGGGGAAAAAACTCACTGATATTGAGATTTTAAAGGGAGAGCCACCAAGTCCTTCAAATATGTTAATTGGATGCGGTTTTACTAGTAGATGTACAATGTGTGAGGAGCAATGCTTCAATGGGGAGCCAGAGTTAAAAGAAATATCAGAAGGGCATTTTGTAGCTTGTCATTTCTATAGATAAGGTATATATAGGGAACCAACTTCAACTGTTAATTTATACATGCCCGATAATCCCCAGAAGCTGGCATTATAGAACATACATAAATTAAGTTTTCGTAAAGGATACCTATATTACAGCATTGGAAGTTAAAAGGAGCTTATAAGAATTAGCTACGTTAACTTCATTAATACTTAGAGCACTACTTATAATATAAAGGCGTTATAAGTAGTGCTCATTCTTTTAAATGAATTATATATAAGAATAGAAATAAGTTGTAGAGCTTTAAATAAGAAAGGAATAATCAATAGGATGTTTAATTTTAATACAGAAAAAATATTTACCAATAAGAAATACATAGTTTTATTTGCTATTCTATGTACATTTTTGTGGGGGAGCGCATATCCTGCAATTAAGCTAGGCTATGAGGTGTTTAGTATACAGTCTAACGACAGCTTTTTAAAATTAATATTTGCAGGATACAGGTTTTTAGCAGCGGCTGTGATTCTCATGATAATACAAAAATCCATGGGAAAAAGCATAATGCCTAAATCTCTATCAGATCTTAAGAGCTTTGCGCTATTAGGAGCTATATATACTTTGATGCAATATGTTTTTCTTTACATAGGTATGGCAAATACCAGCGGAATGAAGAGTTCAATCTTAGGGGCTTTAGGTTCTTTTATGAACATTATATTTGTTCATTTTATATATAAGGATGATAAGCTATCTACAAAAAAGATCATCGGCTGTATTATTGGTTTTTCAGCTATAGTGATACTTAATATTGAAGGAAATGGAATAAGTAGTTCCTTTAAGTTAATGGGAGAGGGATTCTTAATCTTTTCAGCATTAATGGGTTCTATTGGCAGTATATACAATAAAAGTTTAGTGAGAAATAATGATGTATTTGTTACTACCGCATGGCAGCTTATATTTGGAAGTATAATGCTAATATTCATAGGAATATCAGGTGGCAGGACTCTTCCTATAGTATCAGTGAAAGCAGGAGCTTTACTACTATACATGTCACTTATATCCTCTGTTGCTTTAGTACTTTGGTCCACATTATACAAATATAATAAAATAGGAAACATCACAGTATACAATTTTTTGACACCTATATTCGGAACAATATTATCTGCTGTCTTATTAAGAGAGAAGATATTCGATATAAAAAATCTTATAGCGTTGCTTTTAGCCTGCACAGGGATATGGATTGTAAATAGAAAGTGATATGAATAAGTGAGTCATCTAAACTTGCTGGCTTATTTAGACTTAAAAATGAAATTAATAAAAGTTAATATCTTACCAACATATAGGTATAATTTGAAAAAAGAGGTCATAATGCCCTAATATATATTAATAAATTTAACTAAGGCTTATTTCATATAAATTACAATGGAAGGAAGTGGGGAAGTGAAGTGGTATGAAGTAAAATCAGCAGAAGAATTAAAAACCTTAGGTACGCTTAAGTCTGTGAAACAGCAAATAAATAAGGATATAAAAGAAATAACAAATATAAAAGAATTAAGTACTTTCATAAGGATGGGAAGTAACAGTTGGAATGGGCAGTTTGCAAAGATAGAAAACCTAAAGAAAATAATATACTTGGTTAGTGAAAAAGGTGATATATTAAGAGATACAAATCAATATTCCAATGATGGCTATTTTAAAAGTGATTCACATAGATATATTTTTTATTTATTAGAATTAGAAGGACAAGCAAGAATGAAAAAGCTCAAGATCTCTAAACTACACTATAATAATAACGAGGTTGCAAAAAAATGGTATACAGAAATAGCTAAGAAGGTACATCCTGACGTGTGTAAACATGAGGGGGCCGCAAGAGCTATGGCAGAGTTGGTAAGCATTTATAATAACATGGTGAAGAATGAGTGATAATCAACTTGTTGTTATAAAACATCCTATTAAAGATTTAGATTTTAAGTTGCCAGATAGAGCAAATAAGTTAGATAAAGGAACTGTTAAAAAAATTGATAATGCTATTAAAAACGGGGGAATCGATAATTATGGACATATGTGGGTTTGCTGTAGCAATCTACATGTAATACTAAGAGTAAAAACAAAAGCAGATGCAAGGTATTTATTAGAAAGTATTGATAAGGCGGAAAAGATAAACTTTGGAGGAAAGGAATATGTAAGTTGGGCTAGCATAATTTCAATTATAACAAGGAGAAAAGAAGATAATCCTGATAATAAATATCTGCCTTTAGTAACTGAAATTGTAAATGAGATTGATTCTTGTAGTAAGGTATATTTAATAAGGCATAGATTAAAGGAAGATAAGAAAGAAAATATAAAGAAGCTAAAACATCAAAGGATAAAGATGTACAATATTACAAGGGACGAATTAACAGGAGAATCTTTAAATAATGTGAAAGCTCAGTTTTCTCATATAAGAAGTGTAAGTATGTATCCAGATATATCTGACATGATTTGGAACGGGTTAATAGTGAATGCTGATACACACGCCCTAATTACGAGCATAAGTATTAATGATGAGGATCAGTTATATCAACTATGCTCTACAAAAGGGTGGGATCTTGGTTGGTACGATATTTATATGGAGTATGTAGAAAAATAGACAATATGATTTTTGCAGCTATATATTATATTGATCTTATATATATATTCAAATGATCTCCATTTTATCAGAGATAACCCAATCAGGGTGTTCAGCATAATTAATGAGAGCACAATTTTTTAGAATTATAATAAACTGTTTGTAAACAGTTTAAAACAGGAAGCTGCATATTCAATTGCAATTTCCTGTTAGTTATTATGAATATTTTGATTTGTATTATTTAGTATAGTCTGAACTCGTTAATCTATATTCTCCCCATGTGTTGCAATTACATTCTTGTACCAATAGAAGCTGTCTTTTTTGCTTCTATCTAAGGTTCCATTTCCTTGATCATCTCGGTCTACATATATGAAACCATAGCGTTTCTTCATTTCACCAGTTCCAGCAGATACCAAATCAATGCAACCCCACATGGTATAGCCCATTAAATCAACACCATCAAGATTTATGGCATCTCTCATGGAGGCAATATTTTTACGTAAATAATCTATACGATAAGTATCATGGACACATCCATCTTCTTCTTTTTTATCTTCCCAGCCAATACCATTTTCTACAATCCATAATGGCTTGTGGTAGCGATCATATAATGTGTTCAATGCGATTCTTAAACAAGCTGGATCAGTTGCCCAGCCCCAAGCGTTTGTTTCTAAGTATGGATTCTTGATTCCCATCATAAGGTTTCCACTAGCTTTACTAACGTCATCATGAGTTGTGATAGTGGTGGAACCATAACATGAGAAACTCAAGAAGTCAGCTGGATATCTTTCTAGAAGCTCAAAGTCTTCAGGTTCTGTATTAAGTACGATACCTTCTCTTTCATATTTCTTCAATCTATAAGCAGGGTAGTGGCCACCGGTTTGTACATCAGCATAGAATAGGCTAGTTTGAGCTGATTCCATAACCATTAGCTGATCACTAGGATCGCAGGTATAAGCATATAGTGGCATATAGGCTAGCATCTGTCCTACTTTTATTTCAGCATTGATTTCATGAGCTGCCTTTACAGCCTTTGCACTGGCTATAAATTGATTGTGAGCTGCTTGAGCTTTATTTTGTGGAGATGGATCAGATAGACCACCTGCAACAAATGGAGCAAACTCCATGCAGTTAATCTCATTAAAGGTTAGCCAATATTTAACTTTTCCTTCATAATGCTTAAAAACTGTTTTTGCGTAAGTTTCAAAGAAGTCTATGCATTTTCTGTTTGACCAGCCGCCATATTTAATTGTTAAATTGATTGGAGTTTCATAATGTGATAAGGTTACTAAGGGCTCTATACCATATTTTGCGCATTCATCGAAAACTTCAGTATAAAATTTTAGCCCATTTTCATTAGGCTCTTCATCATCACCATTTGGGAAAATACGTGCCCAGTTCATACTTAGACGAAAAGTTTTAAAGCCCATCTCACCCATGTATGCAATATCTTCCTTATAATGATGGTAGAAGTCAGTTGCAATATGGCTTGGATAGTATTCTCCAGCTATAACTGCAGGAATACAATCTTCTGGAAGTTTCATATTTGGGCCAAATCCAATTAGAGAGCCTGTTTCACCTGTCTTTACGTTTTTATAAGTTACTCGGCGAGGAACTGTATGAGAACCAGCAGTCATTACATCTGATGTATTGACACCTTTTCCGCCTTCATTCCATCCCCCTTCATATTGATTGGCAGCTGTTGCGCCACCCCATAGAAAATCCTTGGGAAAACCTTTCATTTAATTTACCTCCATCTCTAAATTTTAATCATTTTACTAAATTGCTTTATTATATAAATAGACCTAATAAATCAGAAACAGTCCAGTAATCTTAAAAAGTACCAGCTTTTTGACTTACCGCTTCATAGTTAAAGACATATTTTCAAATCTATCAGCTCAAAGTATTGAGACTTATGAAAATAATCTTGTAGCTTAAGTGGTATAGCACTACTCGCTGGCACTTATTCAAATTTTATAAATTTTTACTATACTTCAACTAATGCTGCCTGTTCTTTAGAAATTAATTGCTTTTCATAAATCTTAAAGAATGGGTACCAGATAATAGCAGCAGGGATTAACATCAAATAGTCCCAAATAGCATTTTGCCATCTAAGAGTGGATAAATATTGGCCAAAGCCCATTGGAAGCAAAGCTGATATAGAAATCCATGCAGGTTGCAAGAAACCAAATTTATATCCTAAATAGGTACATAGCATAACGAATGGAATGTTCAATACATAAGGTATACAAAGGATAGGATTATACATAATTGGCATACCAAAGGTCATAGGTTCGTTGATTCCAAACCATCCAGGAACTGCGGAAATTTTTGCAACTGCGTTTATTTGTTTTGATTTAGAGCGGAGTCCCATAAGTGCAAGAGGTAAAGTATTGCCTGTACCTCCACAAATAGCCATTGCTCCAAAGAGTGCTACTGGATAGAATACAAGTGGCTTACCAGCTGCATGAGCTGCACCATTAGCAACTGCTGCTTGGATACCTAAAGGCATAATGATTGGAACCAAAATCATAGTTCCATGAATACCAAAACACCATAATAGTGCACCAAAAATACAAAGTATAAACATACCTGGAACAGATGTTAAAGCATTTAGCGGAACACCTAATAATGCCATAAATCCTGAACAAACATTGTAAGCTCCTCCTGTGCCTACTGATACAGCGGTGGAAATACCTAAGAAAATAATAGCGCTGAATAATAATGGTAAGATTGATGCAAAACCATCTTGTAAGAATGGTGGAACCACATCTGGCATTTTGATACGTATGTTTCTGTCAGCACAGAACTTTTCAATATGAACAGACATAAATACAACAAGAAAACCGATAAACATACCTTGAGCTCCGAGATAAGTCATGTTAATAGATGTAACTCCTGCCTCACTTGTAGTTAAAGCGCCAGCTACTAACAAGAAACAAACTAAGGCATCAACTGCATTCATAATAGGAGATTTCATTTTTAAATTTTTTGCATAGTTGAAAGCAAATAATGCAACAACCCATAAAGATAAGGAATTCATTGTAAACTGATAAGGTAAATAGAAGATTGCATAGATTTTACTTTTTGAAGAAAATAGATTTAACATGGTTTCGCTACCAATTGAACAAATAATCTGTGATATAGCACCAACCATAATGATACCCATCAAGGACATCATAGCAGCCTGCAAGGCAGATAGGAATTTATTACTGCCTAGTTTTTGACCAAAGTCTTGTAGCTTGATCATAAATTTACTTTCAAATAATTGTTCCATATTACCTCTCCTTATTCTATTATTTTTCGGCATATAGCTTTTGAGCTAATTTCATGATATTGGCACAATTGGCTACAGCGTAATCAAAGGATTGAATTGCAGCGCAGGGAAGCCCTGTATTTTCTTTTACTTCCTTTAAACGGTAGGATACTTGAGGTCCCATCAAAACAATGTCATAATTTTGATATACATCTTGATATTCAGCTAGTCCAACTGCTTTGATATTAAGCTCTTCCCCAGCTTCCTTCCAAAAGCTCTCCATTTTCTTCATTAGAATACTTGTTGACATTCCACCAGCACATACTAATAAGATTTTCATATATTCCATCCCCCTAATTTATTTGTTTTTGTATAATAAAATAATTTCTTTAATAAGCTCATTGGCAAGCATGCTTGTCATTAAGTGATCTTGAGAATGAACAAGTAATACATTAATATCTTGCTTATAACCATTGGCTTCTTTGAACAATAATTCTGTCTGTGCTTTATGAGCTAAACTTGCTGATACATCAGATTTGGCTAAAAGCTCCTCTGCTTTTTCAAAGTTTCCTGCCTTAGCTTCCTCCAAAGCTTGAAATGCAAAAGAACGTGCATCACCTGAATTGGCGATAATTGTCATTGATACTAAATCGTTTTCTTGATCCACAGGATATTCCTCCTTTTCCTTATTGTGTATTTTGTTCTTGGATTGATTTTATTTTAGTGTATAAAAAATCCGTTGTCAAAACGATTACATGCACGTTTTTAAACACTTTTATACAGTATCTATTTAGTATATTTCGAAAAATACACTTATTTTTTATAAAAATAAGCAAACTTTTAAATTTGATAATTTAGTGTATTAAATTTCATTGCTTTTTTTATATAGTGTATAATTTGATTATTTATAAAGTATAAAATTTTACATTTTTACGTTTTCGTAAAAATATACGTTTCTAAACATATACTAATTGTATAATATAGTCAGTGCTAAATATGGAAATTTTCTTTATTTGAAAATTAAATTTAAATAAGAATATAATGTTTTTATTTTCCAATCGCTGTGCTATAATGTGTCCATGAAACTAACAAGAATATTAAAAATAAATGAAAAAGACTTTTATGATTTTCTTGAAAACGATCTCTTATCTAATATTTATCAATGTTCGGGTAAGGAACTAAGCGTAGAAGATATTAAGAAAGGACTGAAGTATTCCAAATATGATAATGACGCCCATACTCGTATTGATATAACCATATTGGAGTATAAAAGAGGGGAGTTTTACAAGTCACAAATCAAATCCTTGATGGACACAATTACAATTTCCTATGAAACTGAAGTAGTAGACCAAGGCTTAAAGATCATATTTAATCAGAATATCGAGAGCTTTGAGAAGGAAAAACATAACAAGCTTATGAGGATGTTTAGTGAGGCAGTTTACTACGGAAGAATGACAGATACCCTATATGATATTCAAAAAAAGATAACAAATCTTAGAGAAGGAATAGTAGAACCTGTTCATTCAAAGCCAGTAGAGCATGAAGGGCTAAAAAAACTCGTTTCAAACAAGTCAGATAGGATTTAAAACTTGGCAAAGGCCTCCTGTACAAGCTTCGGGAGGCCTTTACTTTTTTATTAAAAGAAGAATATTAATTCTTTGAACACAATACTTTAACAGAGGAAATATTTAATATTATTTATATCTTCTTTATAATCATGATAATAGTAGCAATTTCATTGTCATCTATTATAATTTTGAAGGTCTTTTCTAGGTTCTTTAGCACTTTTACAACAGTTTGATAATCTTCTGTAAATACAGAGATAATTTTGCTCCTATCAGTATTGTTACTTACTGATTTACCATCTAGCAGTCTTTCTACCAAGCAAGCCATATGCATAAATAATCCAACTCGTTGATCTTCAGTAAAGGAATAAAGCAAGCTGAACTCATCAATAATATTTGGAAGCACAGTTTTTAGCTTAGATATTGAAGTATACTTGAATTGCTCACCTAGATATTTATATACATCGGTGTAATCCAAGGAACGAGAAGTAACAGGTTCAAACATCAATATACGGTCCAAGTTCTCCTTAGAACTTTCAAAAACTTTCTGAATAGAAATAAAGGGGATACCGAACAATTTTGGATCATATGCGCCAACAAAACTATGAATATTATAGGTTTTTTGAAGGGATAAAACTTCCTTCAAGAGTTCATTACGTGAAGATATTGCTAGAGCTATGGTTTTCATACCTAGCTTTGAGTATTGATCGATATATAACTTTAACTGCGCTGCACCCCCTTCACCGGTATGGCAAAGGGTAATAATAACACTGTTGTGCTTTTCAACATTCTTCATGTTATTGATTTCTAGATTTGCCATATGATATACATAATCTATGTCGCTTTCCATTGAGCATTTTCTAGCAACATCAATACCTATTAAGGTAACAGGAATATTGATACATCTTATCTTTACATCAATTTCTTCAGCAATGGTTTCAAGCATTGTCTTTATAGAGCCCATATCATATATGACAATAACTCCTTTACCACCATCAATTTTTTCAATAAGGGCTTTTATCTCCTCCATGGCTTGTCTCGTTCCTATATCCAAAGCCAAATCATAACTGTATGCATTATGGCAATGGGTTAAGCTATTTGTAACATCTTTTAAAGAAGAAGCAGTCTGGCTTCCATGCATAATATAAAGCAGTACAGGATGATCCTCCTCATTATTATCGTCAGAGTCGATTAGAAACATAGCAATCAGCACAGTTTCATGAATTGGTAGGTTTAAGCCTAACTGTTCCTTTAAAATCGACGCAAATTGCACACTTGCAGCGTATTCCTTAGGATAGTCCTGAACAATTTTTATGATTTGAGTATTATCTATTCTTTGCTCGGAAAGGTTTAGTGTTAATAAGGAATTAATATGTAGGCAAAGCCCATAAAATATATTTGACTTATAGTTTATTCCTAACTCTTTTTTGCAGGTATCTAAAAAAACATTAACCATTTCAATGATTCTTGGATCTACAATTTTTGAAAGCTGCTCTAAATTATTTGAATCATCAAAGCCGTTATAATAGCGATACTTTTTAAATAAATTACTGATATGAGTATTCATAACGTTTTCAATTCCAGTGTCAGTAATACCAAGGTTGGACAATTCATCATACTGCTTTTTTATTTCAGAGTACATATCAACTGTATAAGGAGGATCATAGTATCCTTGATTAGCTATATTCTTATCATAGATGAGGGAATCTCTATTTCCTACAAGTATGTCAATTTCATTTTTATAACTTTTTAGATTTAATAGACTTTTCTTTATTTGATTCTTAAAGTCATTAACACATACACAAATATTCTGGCAGGATTCATTAACGACTCGAACATAGGCATTTGCACAAGCAGCTTTCATATCTAGTTCTAAGCCCTTAACGTTATAACTAAAATCTGATAACAATAATGCCTTAATTGATTCGGAAGTTACTTCTATGCAACGATCTGAGTTTGAAGCTTCAACTTGAAAAAAGTGATTTATAAGGTCAAAGCGCTCTTCAAGACTTCTATCTTTTAGCTCTGGCAACTCTATAGTTACAGGAATGATACGATTTATCTGTAAGCCACTTTGTGGAGCGCAGGCTAGCACTAAGAATAGATCATTGCAATCCAAGGAGTTGGATTTGTCTTCTGAGTAGATCTTACCGGAATCTAAGAATTTGAAAAGGCAGCTCTGCTGCTTAGCATCCAATAAATCAACATTATCTATAAACAGCATTCCTCCCTGAGCCTTTACAAAACAACTACTGCTTAAATCACCTTGGGTACCAAAGAGTTCATCATTTAATACAGAGACATTTTTAGAATAATGACGACAGTCAATTTTTACATAAGGAGCATTCTTAGATAGTATCTTCTTCTCTTTAGCAAACTCAAACATTAACGAAGCAAAATAAGTTGTGCCACAGCCTGTCTTAGAAGAAAGTAAAACATTTAAGCTAGAGCGAGGATAAAGAATAGCAGCTTGAGCTAATTGAATGGCATTTCTTAAACTGCCATTATAGCCAATTAATTGAGTAAAGCAAGATTTCTCTGTACTTTGATAAATTTGTTCCGGAGGCTTGTAATACACTGGTCTCGTTGTCGTCTTCGCCAGCTTTCCTTCCTTAACCAACTCATTTAATAAAGCACTTACATTAGAACGATGTAAACCTAAAGATTCTGCAATGGTCTTAGTTTGTAAGCCATTTCTATTTTCATCTTTACTATAAACTTCTTGTTCAATGAATTCGTATACAGTTTCCTTTAAAGTTTTCAAATTAACGCCTCCTTTATCATCATCTTTACTGTTTATTTACCTAAGATACAAAAAATAACATAATATCATTATAAGTTTAAAATCATTTCTTTACAATAATTACTGTATGTAGCTATTAAGTGGTAAGGAGAAAATAAATTACAGAATATACGAGAAGCGTATTTATAACTTTTAGTAATTGATTTTAGAAAAGATAATAACTAGGAAGGGGAAAGTTAAAGAAATTTGTATTCCTATAGGCAATAGAAAGAAAAAATAGTAGCAGTTTATTATTAGTATAGCTAAAAAGCTAAGATTTAATAAAATAAGGAAAGCTAATATAAGAACAACTTGGACATATAAAAACAGCTTGAAAGAATGTTCGAGCTGTTTTCATATGTTTAATGATATTACCCTGTATAGATTAGTTAATTCTGTGCCATATATAAGCTCCTTTATTAGGGAGCTTTGCAGAAGAGACCTATATTAGCTTACTTTTTTCTAAAAATACAGCTATTCCGTCGCTATCATTATCAGCTGTTACAAAGTCAGCAACAGATTTGGATTTTTCACTGCCATTTGCCATGACAACACCAATTCCAGCGTTCTCTAACATATCAGCATCGTTATCGGCATCACCAAAGACAAGTAAGTTATCCATGGTTAACCCATGCAAATTCATTACTTCCTTAAGTCCATTTGTTTTTGATACTCTTGGATCCATATATTCATATAAAATGCTTGCTGTTTTTAGACTTGCGCATTTATACTTTGGGTTGCTAAATGTCTTGCTGCGTTCTATAACCTTGTCCATATATTCTGGATTGCAGATAATCATAACTTTTCCCTGTGGAGTCTTTAATAACTCGTTAAAATCTACAACTTCATAAGGCAGTTTGTCCAACTTGGAAAGTAATTTTATGTATTCGTCATCTTTGTAACCAATCAAAATACCGTCCTTAGGGATACAAAAGTTTAAATCCATATCCTCATAATGTCTAATTATTTCCCAGATTAGTTCGCCACTAAGCGGATAGCTAGATTTTTGAATACCAAGAGATAGGTCATCAATTTCACTTCCACCCATTCCTACAATGCAATCTACTAAGCCATCAATGTTCCATTCCTTCAGTAAATTCTTACAGGATATTGCATCTCTACCTGTTGAAAGTCCAAAAAGGATTCCTTTTTCCTTAATTTTTTTAATTGCATTAACTGTATTCTCTGTAACATAGCCTTCTTCGCATAAAAGAGTTCCATCTACATCAGTCATAATGGCTTTTATTTCGTTCATATGGTTTTCCTCCATTTAAATTTATTTATTTTTGATATAATTAGCTTCCAAGGTGCTCAAAGGGAACCGTATGTGTCTTACAAAGATCAATAAATTCCTTTGCAGCTTTGGTAAGAAATTTATTCTTATGGTAGATTATGTGGAACTTACGGTTTAGTGACAAATCCTTAATTTTAATTTGTTTTACATTTCCTAATTCTAAGTCCTTCTTTACAAGAAGATATGGTAGTACAGAAAGTCCTAAACCAGCACTTACTGCTTTAATAATTGCCTGCGTACTAACACTTTCCCAAGTTGGATTAATCTCCATGCCATGTAGTAACATAGTACTTTCGAAAAGTTCTCTTCCTCCACTTCCTTTTTCCCTAAGAATAAATTCACATTCCTTAAGCGCTTCAATTTCAACCTCACTTAAACTAGACAATGGATGATTTATACCGCAGATTAGAACAAGTTCATCTTCCATAAATGTTTGGCTATTAATATGTGAATTATGTATTACACCTTCAATTAAAGCAAAATCAATGTGATTTGACATTATACTATGTTCTATTTCTTCAGAGTTATTAATGATAACCTGTATTTTTATGTTTGGATGTTCATTTTTAAATATTTTTATATACTCAGGTAGCAAGTGATTACCGATAGTTATGCTTGACCCTATTCGCAATATACCGGCTGAATCCCAATCTTTTATCTCACTTTCCATTTCATCAAAAAGAGAAACTATGTGATTTGCGTAATTTAGAAGCTGTTTGCCTGGTTCTGTTAAATACATTTTTTTTGAGATTCTATCAAATAACTTTACACAATAATGATCTTCTAACTCTCTGATTGCAAGACTTACAGAGGGTTGAGCAAGGTAAAGTTTTTCAGCAGCAGCAGTTACGCTGTTACAATTGCAAACAGTTACAAATATTCTTAAGTGCTTTAAGGTCATTTAATCACCTTCCTTTTATAATGTAAACGCAATATATATTATAAAATAATACTATTTTGCTTATATACTAGCAATAGCTGTAGCGCATCCTATTAAAATTTATCAAATATATTGAATTGTTAAATGCATAATAAAAACCTTATAGATATTATAAAATAATAATATTTTACTTATGTAAGTTTAGCATATAAAATTTAATTATAGGATGTTTAGTCACAAAAATTATTATATAGATTTTCCATGGCTTAAAGTAAACTACATTTTTAAAAATAAGGAAAGGAGATAATGATATATGGATTTGATGATTCGCAATTATGGTTTCTTCTATAATGTAATAGATCAAAATAACAAATTAGTGGCTAAAATACAAAATAAACATCTTGTGAGTATAGGCAAAAAAATTGTTGATACTACAGGAAAAACTATTTACACAACAGACATCATAAATACAAAGACGGAGGATGAGGTAAACAAGTATAACGAAGGACGAAGCTATATTATATGTAAAAGTAATAAAATTGTAGCTACTGCAGTTTTGGAATATGATAAATACGAAGATAAGTATCTTTATCAGAGATTTGTTTTTAGAATTCCAAAAGTCCACAAGATAAATATAAAAACAGATTGCAGGGAGTTAATTATTAAACTTAAATATGATGGCAGCCTTCTTATATGTGAAGACAATGTAGTTATTGGAGAAATGACAAGTCATTTTCCATTCATTGACCACTATATAACTTGTAATGAAATAAATGACCAAGCTTTTTTAGCAGCATTATATATCCTGGCAAAGTATATGGTAGATGAAAACAATATTTTAATTATTTAAGAAAGAAGGTTTTATTATGATGCAATTTTTATGGTTAACACCATTAGGTTTTTTTGTAGGTACATTTGGAACATTGATAGGAGCTGGTGGAGGTTTTATATTAACTCCTATATTGTTACTTCTATATCCTGATAAAACTCCTGAAACAATAACAAGTATATCTCTTGCTGTTGTATTTTTTAATGCATTATCAGGAAGTACAGCTTATTCTAAAATGAAGCGAATCGATTATAAATCAGGAGTGATTTTTGCAATAGCCACCATTCCAGGTTCTATACTTGGAGCTATTACTACTTCATATATTCCAAGGCATATATTTAATGGGCTATTCGGTGTATTATTAATAGCTGCTTCAATCTTTTTGATCGTTAAAACTAAAAACGAAAAAGATGATGCAGATAAAGTAATTAAGAAAAATTATGTTACAAGAACTCTTATAGATGCAGAAGGAATAAAATATGTATTTTCATATAATCCAGTTTTAGGTGTAGTTATAAGTATATTTGTTGGATATCTATCCAGTTTATTGGGAATAGGAGGAGGTATTATACATGTACCTGTCCTTGTTAATTTGTTAAATTATCCTGTTCATATTGCTACTGCAACTTCACATTTTGTTCTTGCGGTTATGTCATTATCAGGAACAGTTGTACATATATCAACTGGCGTACTTCAGCCTGGTTTAATCCAAACTGCAGCCTTAGCAATAGGAGTTATATTTGGTGCTCAACTTGGAGCCAAGCTTTCTAAAAAAATCCATGGAGTAGCAATTATAAAAAGTCTTGCTGTTGCATTGGCACTTGTTGGTATAAGAATTTTCTTTATGGCTTTTTAAAGCAGCCTTTTGAAATTAGACTGTCAGGTCATCCGATACTTTAATGAGCTTGGGCAAATTATAAATAATTTCTTTTAACAAGTTGCAGAAATGATGGCTATTGTCTAATTTTATTTTAACGATATATTAAAACAAGGTGAATGTAGCACTAAAAACGCACTAAATCCAGCATTAAGGATAGTGCGTTTTTTCTTTTTTTAAAACTTTATTTATAAATGCTATTTACAAAAAATACTTTTAAAAAAAGATTGTTTGTAAACGGTATATGAATCGCTTTTGAATCCGTTGACTATCAATGGGGATAAAAATAAAATGTACTCATAGAAGAAAGGGAGGGACAGTAGATGGAAAATAAAAAAGTGAAAATAGTCACAATTGGTGGAGGAAGTAGCTATACTCCTGAACTTATGGAAGGCTTTATTAAAAGATATGAACAATTGCCTATAAAAGAGATTTGGCTGGTAGATATTGAAGAAGGTAAGGAAAAGCTAGAGATTGTTGGAAAGATGGCTCAACGTATGTGGGATGCATCTCCATATGATGTTAAAGTATATTTAACTTTAGATAGAAAAGAAGCATTAAGAGATGCCGACTTTGTTACTACTCAATTTCGAGTTGGTTTATTAGATGCACGTATAAAGGATGAGAGAATTCCATTTTCCTATGGACTGCTAGGACAAGAGACCAACGGGGCTGGAGGTATTTTTAAGGCATTTAGAACGATCCCAGTTATTTTAGATATAGTAGAAGATATGAAAAAGTTATGTCCTAATGCTTGGCTTATAAATTTCACTAATCCTAGTGGTATGGTGACTGAAGCTATACATCGTTATGGAAAGTGGGAGAAAGCAATTGGTTTATGCAATGTTCCAATAATGTCAATAATGACGGAACCTAAATTGATAAATAGTGAACTTGATGATTTAATTTACAAGTTTGCAGGTTTAAATCATTTTCACTGGCATAAGGTTATGGACAAGAATGGTAATGATGTGACATTAGAGATTATTGAAAAAATGCTTCAAGGTGACGGCGGAATGCCTGCAAATGTTCATAAAGTTCCTTTCTTTAAAGAGCAATTGGATAAAATGAATTTAATACCTTGCGCTTATCATAGTTATTACTATAGACAAGAAGAAATGTTAAAGCATGGACTTGAAGAATACAATACAATTGGAACTCGTGGTCAACAAGTTAAACAAACTGAGGCCGAATTATTTGAATTATATAAGGATATCAATCTAGATCATAAGCCAGAGCAGCTATCAAAACGTGGTGGGGCTCACTATTCAGATGCTGCTTGTGAAACAATAGCATCAATTTATGGTAATAAAAATACAAAGATTGTTGTATCCACTAAGAACAATGGTGCTATACCTGACTTGCCAGAGGACTGTGTTGTTGAAGTATCTTCACTTATTGGAGCAGCAGGTGCTTTACCGATTGCCTTTGGTTCACTACATCCAGCAGAAAAAGGCTGGCTACAACTAATGAAAAACATGGAGCTATGTGTATGTGAAGCTGCAGTAACAGGGGATTATGGCTTAGCACTACAAGCCTTTGCAATGAATCCTTTAATTCCTGCTGGAGAAACTGCAAAAAAGGTACTTGATGAATTGTTAATTGCTCATAAAAAGTATCTTCCTCAGTTTGCTGATAAGATTGCAGCTTTAGAAGCAGCTGGTATTACTATAAAAGATGAAATAGTTAAAAACTTATAAAATATCCATAGAGATACCTGAACTTGTCTAGAAAACTAAGGAAGGCACAGTAAAATTAAATTATAAGAAAAGGCTTCAAGCAGATAATAGTTCTATTTTAGTAGAAAATGAACTTTGGTTAAAAGAAGATAATTTTTAGAAGAGATAATGACAAAAAACGCATTTAATCCAGTGTTAAGGACAGTGCGTTTTTTGTTCTTTAGAAGCAAAATATATGAGTACGGAGTTCACGGTTAATCTTCTTTTATTAAATCTACAGAAGATTTTCTTGGATCAAAGTATTTAGAAACCATTATCTTATGCTCTAAGTTCTTATCATAATCCTTGCTGAAGACACAGGAGTATAATACATCTAAAAGATAGCAAATAGAGTCATTTGTAGTGAAATTGGCAATCTTAGAATATAACCGTTCTCTAGTAGTTATCCTAAGTACACAATCTGCTTTGCTAGCTAAGGTGTTATCTCCTAAGCTGGTAATGGCTATGATTGGGACACTATTCTGTTTAAGAACAGGAATAGCCTTAATTAAAGGGTTGTCTTCTCCACTATAGGAGATTATAATAGCACAACAACCTTTTTTGCAGTTAAAGGCTTCAAATACTTGTTCCGAGTCTGTCAATGAAATAGAAACGGATTTCTGAATTCGATTCATCTTAAGCATAAAGTCTTGTGCAATTATTAAATTCTGATTGTTGGCAAATACTTTTATTTCAGAAGCTTTATGCAGAAACTGTACAGCTTTCTGCAAATCGTCATGGTGAATTAAAGATAAAGTATCTTTAATGGTTGTTTGGTTTAGAGTAGCTATTTTATTAGCAATAGCCATAATACTATCATCTTCAGTAAATGGAAAATTCGCGTCAATGTTTTCAAAATGACTATCCAAGTATTTAATTTCTTCTAAGTAAGCTTCTTTAAGTTCATTCCATCCGTTATATCCTAATTTTTTAGCAATTCTTATTGTAGTAGAGGGATGGGTATAGGTTTGCTGGGCAATTTGTTTTGTGGTCTTATTTTTGATATCTTCTTTTTCTTTAAAAATATAGTCAATGATTATTTTTTCAGACTCAGAGAATGAGACTTGCATCATTTTTTCAGTAAGTAACATACATATCACCAGTTTAATTATATATTTTGTAGGGAGCTTCATGGGAAAGCTAAAGGTTTAAGTATATTAAATTATAGGAATCCTTAACATTAGTCAGCATAAAGTTTATTTAACCTTGTGACATAATGGAGAAAACTCTAATTTTAATAGCATTATACATTATTAGCTTTGAAAATGGCAAGTTTACTGAATACTGTTTACAAGAAAGGTCCGTATTTAATAGTTTTTTTGTAAACGGAGTATGCAAACGCTAAAAATTAGTTGACAACGATTCCATGAGATGATATTATTTAAGCATGATAGTTAGTTAGTTACTGGAAGACAGGCTATACTAATATATCAAAGCTATTATAACGATTATAAATATAATTTGATTGGATTGTTACTGGAAAGCAGGCTATACCAATTTGTGATATTTTTTATTACAAGGGGGTGTAGTTTTTTTGTTTTAAGTTTATAGAAATTTGGAAAGGGGATGATTCTAGTGGCGGCCAAAATGCTAATCGATAAAGTAATAAATAACAATCTAGTTAGATCTCATAAAGATGGCAAGGAAGTCTTGGTTATGGGGAAAGGCCTTGGGTTTAAGAAGGTAGTAAGTGATGTGATTGACGAATCCCTAATAGAAAGAATTTATGTTATTGAAGGAAAAGAAAAGCGCAGTCATCTAGAAGAGTTAATTTCCAAAATTCCATACCAATATGTTCAAACAGCAAACGAAGTTATAACTTATATTTCTAATTACTTAGATAAGAAATTAGATGATTCTATTTGGTTAAGTGTTACGGATCATATTAGCTTTGCTATAGAGAGAGCAGAGAAAGGCATTCCAGTTAGAAATGCACTTTTATGGGAGATTAGTAGATTCTATAATCACGAATTTCTGATAGGTAAGGAAGCGCTTAGAATTATAAATAAGAGGCATGGCGTAGAGCTTCCAGATGATGAAGCAGGCTTTATTGCATTACATATTGTAAATGCGCAAATGGGTGATGAAGCAAAGATGCAGGAAACTATGCATATGACGAAAGCATTGCAAAAAATCCTACACATTGTAAAGTACCATTATGGCATAGAGCTAAATGAAAGTTCTCTTCACTATGAAAGGTTTGTAACCCACTTAAAGTACTTTCTTCAAAGAATCGTGAAAGGGAAAAAAGTACTAAATGAAGATTTAGGTTTCATAGAGGTTATTCGTTCAAAATATCCTAATGAATATAAGTGTGCAAAACGTATTGAAGAATATGTTAATAAAGAGTTTAATTGCGACCTTTCTGAGGATGAACTCATATATCTATCAGTTCATATCAGACGTGTTGTTGATGAAAGTTTATAAGACAATTATATAATTTTTCTGCGACCATAGTGCCATGTGGGATTGTTACGAAAGGCTATACCCACCAGAAAGAAAAAAGATTAAAGTTTAAAAACTATCTTTTTTCTGCTGGTGGGTTTTTCTTTGCAATTTTTTTGAAATATATAACTTATAATCAGTAAAAAGTAAGCTGATTTTTAGAGATTTAATTGTAAGAAACTTTAATAATTTATCAATTATAATTTTACAAAGTATAAGAACAATATTTAATAGGAGGAGAAATCATGGATTATAAAAAACTAGCAGCCACTATCTTAGAAAAAGTTGGCGGTGAAAAAAATGTATCATCGGTAGGACATTGTGCTACACGTTTAAGATTTAATTTGAAAGATGATAAAAAGGCAGATACGGAATTCCTTAAAAACCTTAAGGGTGTTGTAGGCGTGGTAAATAAAGGTGGACAGTATCAGGTTATCATCGGAAGTGATGTTAGAAATGTTTATAAAGAACTTCTTAATTTAGGTTCATTTAACAACGAAGACAATGGAGAAAAAGTAGAAGATAAAAAAATTATAGCAAAAGTTTTAGATACTATAGCAGGAATATTCTTTCCAATTGTACCAGCATTAACTGGAGCAGGTATGTTAAAGGCTGTACTTGCTATATTGACTGCTTTTAAAGTATTGTCAGTTAAATCGGAAACTTATCAGTTTTTTAACTTTATAGGAGATGCTGCCTTTTATTTTTTACCAATACTATTAGCGGATTCAGCTGCTAAGAAGTTTAAAACAAATCAATACATGGCAATGGCTATTGGTGGAATACTGTTACATCCAACCTTTACTTCAATGGTTGCAACTGCTAAGAAAGCAGGAACAAGCTTACATCTTTTAGGATTGCCAGTACCGCTGGTTTCTTATGGATCATCAGTTGTTCCTATTATTCTAGCAATTTGGTTTATGTCATATATTGAACCATTTGCAGATAAGATAATGCCAAAAACAATTAAAATGTTCGGTACTCCATTATTAACTTTGATGATTACTGCTCCAGTTACATTTATAGTTATAGGGCCATTAGGTAACTATCTAGGTGTTGGCTTAGGTGCATTAATCAACTTCATTAACTCTTATGCTAGTTGGCTTGTTCCTTTATTAGTTGGAGCATTTACACCTTTATTAGTTATGACAGGTATGCATTATGGATTAATTCCAATAGGAATTAATAGCCTTGCTACTACAGGGATAGATACAGTAGCAGGTCCAGGAATGATGGTTTCAAATATTGCACAAGGTGGAGCTTCGCTAGCAGTAGCAATACGTACAAAAAACTCTGAAATTAAGCAACTTGCAGGTTCTGTATGGATTACAGCTGTGTTAGGAATTACTGAACCAGCTATGTATGGAATTAGTTTAAGATTTAAAAAACCTTTATATGCTGCCATGATTGGTGGAGGAGCTGGAGGATTATTCTTAGGTATTATGGGAGTTGGACGATACGCTCAGGTTTCGCCAGGTTTATTAGCCTTACCAAGCTTTATAGGGCCAAAGGGATTTATAACAGTAATATATGCATCAATTGGATGTGCCATAGCATTTATAGTTTCGTTTATAGCATCATTCATTATGAAAATAGAGGATCCAGTTGAAAAGAGCAAAGAAGATAAAATTGAAAAAGCAGAAGTAGTAGCTTCAAGCGGAGTTATATATGCTCCTATTAAAGGTAAGTCAGTAGAACTTAGTGAAGTTGATGATTCAGCTTTTGCAGAAGAAATCTTAGGAAAAGGTGTAGCCATTATACCTGAAGAAGGAGTTGTATATGCTCCTGTAGATGGAGTTGTATCGGCCTTCTTTGATACTAAACATGCAATAGCAATCACTGGAAACGACGGATGTGAGATATTAATCCATGTAGGAATAGATACAGTTAAAATGGAAGGGCGTCACTATACAGCTCGTGTTGAAAAAGGAAATATAGTTAAAAAAGGTGATGTTTTGCTAGAATTTGATATAAACAAAATAAAAGAAGAAGGCTATGACCTAATAACACCAATCGTTATACCAAACTCTTCTGATTATTCAGAAGTTCTAGGCATAACAAATAAGAATGTTGAAGTAGGAGAGGCCTTAATAAAGTTAGCTAAGTAGTTTTTGTTAAATATAATATAGAACTAAATAAAGATGTGATGACTGTTGCTACTTAAATTTAAGCAACAGTCATTAAAACTATATGAAAAGACAGAAAGAAGGTTTATATATGAGATTTTCAGAAGGTTTTTTATGGGGTGGAGCTACTGCTGCCAATCAATATGAAGGTGGGTATTTATCAGGAGGCAGAGGCTTAAGTACTTTAGATGCTGTTACTGGAGGAAGTCATACCAATCCACGTAAGGTCATCTTTAAAACTAAAGAAGGTGAAATAAAAGAGGCAGGCAGACTTGAGGCTTTACCAGAAGGTGCTAAAGGATATATTGATCTTGAAACATATTATCCTAGTCATGGTGCTGTTGATTTTTATGGACATTTTAAAGAGGACATAAAATTATTTGCTGAAATGGGCTTTAAGTGTTTTAGAATGTCTTTGAGTTGGACAAGAATTTGTCCTAAAGGTACTAAAGAGCTAAATGAAGAAGGTTTGAAATTTTATGATGATGTATTGGATGAACTGTTAAAATACGGAATAGAGCCTGTGGTTACAATAAATCATTTTGATGTTCCTATGTATCTTGCTGATAATTATGATGGATGGTCAAGCAGGGAAGTAATTGATTATTATGTATTCTTCTGCGAAACTATTTTCAAAAGATATAAAAATAAGGTTAAGTATTGGATGACTTTTAATGAAATTAATTTTCTTAGAAGCTGGGTACAAATCGGCATACATAAGACTGACGACCAAACAAAGTATCAGGCAGTACACCATCTTTTCGTAGCAAGTGCAAAAGTAGTTAAATTAGGTCACGAGATTAATCCGGATTTTAAAATAGGTACTATGGTTGCATATATTCCTAGTTACTCCATGACCTGCAAACCAGAAGATGCTATGGAAAATTTGATTTTCCAAAGACAGGTAGAATTTTATCTAGATGTTCAATGCAAGGGATATTATCCAGCTCATAAGTTAAAGGAATTTGAAAGAAAAGGTATCACAATAAAAAAAGAACAAGGTGACGATGAAATAATAAAAGAAGGCATAGTAGATTATATTGGCTTCAGTTATTATATGTCAACAGCATCAACTACTGATAAAAATGCAGAAAAAGTAGGCGGAAATAATATGTTTGCATATAAAAATCCATATCTGGAGGTATCAGATTGGGGGTGGTCTGTTGACCCATTAGGATTACGTATCTCTCTATGTCAGATGTATGAACGCTACAACCTTCCATTATTTGTAGTTGAGAATGGACTTGGGGCAGTGGATCAAGTTGAAGTTGATGGCTCAATTAATGATGATTATAGAATTGACTACTTAAGAAAGCATATCGAAGCTATGAAGGACGCCGTTGAATTAGATGGGGTAGATTTAATGGGCTATACCCCATGGGGATGTATTGATTTAGTTTCTTGGAGTACAGGAGAAATGAAAAAACGTTATGGGTTCATTTATGTTGATATGGACGATAAAGGAAATGGAACCCTTAACCGTAGTAAGAAAAAATCCTTTGAGTGGTATAAGAAATGTATTGAATCTAACGGGGAAAATATATAGCAGTGAATTTTAAGTAAGTTAAGTTATTATATAGAGTAGTTTCAATTATAAGTAAAATAGATTTTTAATTTATTGATAAGGATATTAGTAAAAATAAGAAAGGAAGTATATTATATGTTTGTTTATTATCCAAGTTGTAATTATACAGCGGCTTCTAAAGAAGGAAGCAAAAGAATTAAGGAATATCTAAAAGAAAAGCTTGGCATGAGAGTAGAAGGCTGCTGTCGCCCAGGACATAAATCCTTGACTGAAGAAGATACTGCTGTTACTATATGCCAATCCTGCTCTGCAATTGTGAGAGAAAATGTTCCAGAGGCAAAGGAAATAAGTGTATGGGAGATATTAGATGCAGATAAAGACTTTCCATGGCCAGATCTAAAAGGAGAAAAAATTACTCTTCAAGATTGCTGGCGTGCTGGTGATAAGAGAGATTTACATGATGCAGTAAGAAGTATTATGAAGAAGATGAATATTGAGATTGTAGAGCTTGAAGAAAACTACGAAAAGTCACAGTTCTGTGGGGTGTTCCGTTATAACCCTATGAGAGAAGGAAATATAAAGATAGCTCCAAAGTACTTTGTAGATCAGATGGAAGGAAAGCTAGAGCTTCATACTGAAGAAGAGCAGCAAGAACTTATGGAAGAGCACTGCAAGCTATATACTACAGAGAGAATCGTTTGTTACTGTAATTCTTGTTTAAGAGGTGTTAAGCAAGGCGGGGCAAATGGCGTTCATCTGATGGATTTGATTATGCAAACTGCATAATAGTCTAAAGGTTTTTAGTATGAAGAGATGGATATGTATAGCTTTATACCAAAAATTTGTATTTTAGAGTTTCTTCTCAGAAGCCAGTGTATTTATGAAAATTCAATCTTTTAGGAGGTGTTAGATATGACAAAGAAATATATAGTATTTACTAGCGAGTATGCAAGTGGAGCAAGACTTATAGGAAAAACTTTAGGTGAAAAGCTTGGAATAAAATTTTATGGCGAAGAAGAGTTATTACTTAAGGCTGCTGAGGAATCAGGTATTGATGAAAAAGTTTTAAGAGACTACGATAGGAAGCTAGGAAATATTAAGTTTGACCAGTCTTCAACATCAAATGAAGATTCAATAAGATTTGAAGACAATTTATCACGTAGTATTTATAATGCATACTCAGATTGTATTATGAAAATAGTTGAAGAAGGGTCTTGTATACTTATGGAACGAGGAGCAGACATTATTCTTAAAGGTAAGGTTGATTTTTTAAATGTTTATGCATACAGCAAAGATATGGAAAAGAAAATAGATCGTTGCGAACGAGTTGGTGGAATTCCTAAGGAGGATGCACCGGAGCACATCGCTGGTCAAGTAATGCAGAGAAAAGTTTACTATAGTTTATTTTCAAACATCCAACGAGGAAAGATGAGTGAATATGACTTATGTATCAACACAGACACCTTTACTAGCGATGCTTTAGGTATGGAAAAATGTGCTGAAATAATAAAAGCAGCTTTATAATATTTTAAAAGTACTTATAAATCTAGTTTTTTTGCAGTTATGTATGTTGAGATTTTATTGTTGTATTCATACTTGATTTATTGCTTAAGTTAAATCAAGCTATCAATGAATATTTGTTATTGCAACATATATGTAAGTATTTTTTAGATGGACATCTCTTAATTTAAAAATAAGTTTAATTATGGATTTGTCCATCTATAATAAGGAGAAAAGTGTAATGATAATCTTTATGTATGTAATTATTATTTTGCTTGCCACGATCTCAGGAGCAATCTCTGGTCTTGGTGGAGGTGTAATAATTAAGCCGTTATTTGATATGATCGGTTATCACAATGCAGCTACCATAGGGTTTTATTCCTCAGTTGCTGTTTTTACCATGAGTATTGTATCAATAATTAAACAATTAAAAAGTGGTTTTAATTTTAATGCAAAAACTGTTGTTTGGATATCTATTGGTTCATTAATTGGAGGAATATTTGGGGAACAGATATTTAATAAGGTTACGTCTTCTTATCCTAATGGCGTAGTTAAAGCTATTCAAGGAACGATGCTTGCAATTACTTTAATTTGTATACTAATCTATACCTTTAATAAACATAAAATTAGAACCTACAATTTAAAGAAGTCTATTTCTATTTTTCTGGTTGGCTTTTTCCTTGGATCAATTTCAGTGTTTCTAGGTATAGGAGGAGGACCACTAAACGTTTCACTTCTAATGCTATTATTTTCTTATGCAATTAAGGATGCTACAATTTATTCAATTGCTACTATTTTCTTTGCCCAAATATCAAAGCTAGGTAGTGTGATCATAACAAATAAATTGTTCCACTATGATTTGTCTTTAATTCCATTCATATGTGTTTCAGCAGTTATTGGTGGATTTATAGGAACTATTATAAATCAGAGGTTAGAAGAGAGTAAGATAGAAAAGTTTTATATATTTATAATTGCTTTGCTGCTAATTATATCAGTATATAATGTAAGTAAAGTGCTTTTATAATTAAGTGAAATTTGGACAACCATAGACCTAAAAATATAGGTTTATGGTTGTTTGTTTATGCTTAAAGCACTACTAGGGCCTAAGGTTGATTATATATTTAAAAATATATTTGGTTTAGACAAAAAGCCAGAGATACTTATATAATTTTCTGAATGCAATATTAAAGCCAAAGTATAAGATTACAGTAGAGGATGAAATGATTTCCTTAAAGACTGTTTTGTCTATAACAGAGGTTAAAAGACTCAGAAATTAGGTTATTTAATGAGATATATTTTAGAAAATATGTAACTTACGTAATTATGGAAAAATAGAAAATCATATCGTATAATAGAGTTGCATCGGATTTATTCTGATGTGACTTTTTACTGTATGGAGAGTATGTAATTTTTATAGCTAAGCCAAGTAATTTATAGAGCGAATAACAGCTATTTTTGGTAAACAGTAAAAAATAAAATTATGTCGCCTGCCAGAATTTCTTCACATGCGTTCAGAAAAGGCAGATGCGCAAAAAAAGCTCACTGAAGAAGATCGCTTCAGCGACTTTTTTATATTTATATAATTATAGGATTCAATTAAAGTAAATATAAAGATTTTTATAGCTAAGGAGAAGTATTATGATGGATAAACCAGAACTTTTAGCACCTGCAGGAAATTTAGAAAAATTGAAAACTGCTATAGACTTTGGAGCTGATGCAGTATATCTTGGGGGAAATAGATTAAACCTAAGAGCATCTGCAGATAATTTTACAATAGATGAATTAAAAGAAGGACTTGAGTATGCTCATTCAAGAGGGAGAAAAGTTCACGTTACCTTAAATGTAATCCCTCATGATGAAGATTTAGTAGGCATTGAACAATATATAACTGAATTGTATGAAGTAGGTGTTGATGCTGTACTTATTGCTGATCCAGGAATCTTTAGCATAGCACGAGAAGTAGCACCAAAGCTAGAAATACATTTGAGTACACAAGCTAGTAATTTGAACTATAAATCAGCTTTATTTTGGCATAAGGCTGGAATTAAAAGAATAGTAGCAGCAAGAGAAATGAGTCTTGAAGATCTGAAGACCATGAGAAAAGAGTTACCTGATACCTGTGATATAGAAGCTTTCGTTCATGGGGCTATGTGCATGGGATACTCAGGCAAGTGCTTATTATCCAATTATATAACTGGAAGAGATTCAAATAGAGGCACGTGCACGCAACCTTGCAGATTCAAATACAATTTATATGAAGAAAAAGAACCTGGAAATTATGAAAAAGTTAATGATAATGGTATGTATTTTATGAATTCTAAGGATTTATGTATGATAGAGCACATCCCAGAACTTATTGAAGCTGGCATAAATTCTTTTAAAATTGAAGGCCGAATAAAGAGCTCCTATTATGTAGCCTCCGTAGTTAAGGCTTACAGGCAGGCTATTGATAAATATTTTGAAGACCCTAAAAACTATAAATACAATCCAAAATGGTTGCAAGAACTTGAAAAACCTAGCCATAGACCATATACTACAGGTTTTTATTTCGATGAAGAAGTAAGACAAAATTATGAAACCTCAGCTTACATACATAATTATGATATGGTTGGTATTGTAATTGAATATAATGAAGATACTCATATTGCAACAATACAACAAAGAAATAAGGTTAATAATGGAGATTTGGTAGAAGTTTTAGCTATATCAGGAGATAATAAAACTATTAAGCTTCAAGATATGAGAAAAGAAAATGGAGAAGCTATAGAAACTGCCAATCGTCCGCAAATGATTTTTAAAGTACAATGTAATACTGCTTTGAAGCATGGAGATATACTTGTAAAGATCAGAAATTCTTAATACGTAAAGGGTCTTGTTTAAAACGGTCAATGGATATAATATGACATTATAATCCATCGACCGTTTTGGTTAATAGATACTAAGAAAGGCTGATGTTATAAAACCAATACTTCTTGAGTTTATATAAAAGATATAGATTATTATAAAGCTTACTATAATTAAAAAACTTATTTCTCACCATATATCATACTTAATATATTTAACTCTATATAAGTATGTATTAAATAAATGTTGGTGAAAGTTTTTATGATAAAATAGTAAACTTTCTAAATTAAAATACCTCAAACTCTAAATAATGTATGAGAGTTTGAGGTTTTATATATGTAGAAAATTAATCTACGAAGTTTTACCAAACTTGAACTTTGGTAATTGATGTGGTTAGTGTTATGTGGTTCAATTACAAAACTTAATTTATAATTGTTCAATAATAGCCGATTTTGGGAATTATCGGGCAAGTATAACTAATTGTTTTGTCAGAAACCCTATATGGATGTACTACTTCATAATAAAACTTATATTTTTACATTTAAATAATACATTTTTACAAGCTGAATTTATTTACCAAGTCAGATAATTTAGAAGACTTGTTTCTATTTTCTGCAGAATTATTTAATATAGTTTCTTTTCTTGTATTAATGTTGTTCATATTATCAGCTATAGTTACAGACGATTCAGAAACAGCTGAAATAGCTTGTGTAAGTTCATCCATACTTGTAGCTATAGTTTCTATTGATTCAGAAATTTCACCTGAAATATCTGAGAAGTCTGATGCCATATGTTTAACATTAACTCCTGCTGACTTATAAGATAAGGCCACATTGATCAATTTCTTATAGTCATCTAGTATGTCTTTTTCTACTACTGACAGTAACTCGGATGAGGTACTAGATAAATCTTTAACCGCATTTAAAGCCTTATCAACATTTTGTTGTATGTCAATAACTCTAGCAGAAGATTCTTCCGCTAATTTTCTTACTTCATCTGCTACCACAGCAAAGCCTTTTCCGTGTTCTCCAGCTCTGGCAGCTTCTATTGAAGCATTTAGAGAAAGTAAATTAGTTTGTTCTGAGATATCTAATATGCTGTTTGTCATTGATGAAATATTCTCAACTATTGATATTCTATCTAAGGCTTCTTTCAACTTTATGCTGCAATTTTTATAGAGCTCTTCAATGTTTTCTTTTGACATAATAGTTTCAGAATGGATAGCAGTTGCATCCTTTTCGATTTTCTTTGCTAATTCAACGCTTTCACTAGCTTTCTTAACCATAACCTTTGCATTATTGCTTATTTGCTGTGAAGTAGAGTTAACCTCATGTAGAGAAGAATTGCATTCTTCCATGCTAGCTGATATTTCTTCTGTTGTTGCTGCTGATTCTTCTAGTTCAGAAGACATTTCAGCTAGCATTAAGTCTATTTGTTCACTGCTAGAGCATATTTCATTACTATTAAGCTTAACCTCTTTTATTGTAGAGTCTAACGCTTCAACACCTGAATTTAAAGCCGCTATAACTTCTCCAAATTCATTATTAGTTTTTGCTTTTCCCCTATAGGATAAATTATAAGAAGATAACTCTGATGAATACTGCTTAACATTATCTATTTCAGATGAAAGGTATTTTCTTATAAATATAGAAAGTGCTATACCAACAATTATAAATATAACTGTTAAAAACACCTGCTGTACTGCAATATCACTAATTCCACTTAAAATATCCTTTTCTGAAGCAACAAGGCATATAGACCATGGAGTATTTGATACTTGTGTATGAGAAATAAAAATACTAGAGTCTTTCAAATTAAGCTTTTCAACTGATGTAGAATTAGAGTTTATTTTCTTTAAAATGTCATTAAGATTGTTACCGATGACTTTATCAGAACCACTATTAAAATATTTCAAAAAGCTAGTTCCATTTATTACTACATCCATCTTTTGATGAGCAACAAAATTACCAGAACTATTTAATAAAAATGCATAGCCTTCATTTCCCATTTTTACAGATTGAACGATTTTATTTATATCATCTAATTTTATAGTGCCACATAGGTAGCCTAATATAGAACCTTTAGAATCCTTAATTGGAGTAACAATAGTTGTTATAGATTCCTTCTGGTCCTTTCTAATAAAAGGTTCAGTGATGAAAGAGCCCTTTTCCTTCATTGTCTTAAAGAAACCATCTTGTGATTGGTCCTTAATTTCTGATGTTGCTGCGTAGTACCCCTTACCGTTAATATCCATAATGAACATTCCATCATAGTTCCATTTTTTTATTTCATTTAGTAATAAAGGCTGTTGCACACTCCAATTCATTGATTGTATTTCTGGCAATGAAGCAATGTAATTTAATTGTTCTTGCCTGTGGTAAAACTCCCTTTCTATTGAAGCAGCACTATCCTTTGTTCTCTCTATTAAGGTATCATTCATAGTGTTCAATATATTTGTTTTTGTCTTGTAGTAGGATAGTAGAGAGGATACACAACATATAATAACAACCAAAACTATTATTTGTAGCATTATTGTATTTCCAACACTATAAAACTTTCTTTTTTTCATATTTTCTTTCCTCCTAATTTGTGTAGTTAATTTGATGCTTTAAAACAGAAGTTTTCCTATGAGTCAAACTATAAGTTATTTAAAGTAGAGTATTAGGACAAGTAATCATTTTTATAGACTCATACGGAATAACTAAATAAGTGTAAATTGTGTTGCTAAAAAATTAGGGACATAATTGCAAGTGTTCTTAATCAGAAAAATAATTTAAACTGATTGTGCTATTTAGAAATAATTGTAGTTGGAAGAACTTATTCTTATTTTTACAGATTAAGAATAGCTAACTGTATCTAGATACAAAAACTTAGGACAAATAATTCAAAAGCGAAGTTGTTTGTTTTAAGTGTGTAGAATTAGTATTTATTCTTTTGGTAAATCAAGCAATAAAAAATATAATTTGATTTGCAACTTTTTAGTGACAGAATTGCTTTTATGCAAACGCTTGAACAAAAGGCTGTACTAAAGCTTAGAAACAATGGCTAAATTGTGGGTTTCTAATCCATGGCGTCATTAAAAAAAGTATTAATAGTACAAGCATCTTAATACAACTTTATAAATACCAATGTGATTCTATCCAACAACTTGTAAGTGATAATTATTCTAAATACAACATCATGAAAAAACACATTATTTATATCGATGTTTTTCTGTATTTCTTTACTAAGTTTTAACATGAAAAGTTATATAAATGAATTAAATGCATATGTGAATTAAATAACTAAATAAATAATAATGTTAATTTTTTAAGCTTAGTGTATATAACTACTCAGTTCATTAATGGATGGTAAATGCCTTCAAAACGGCATTTTATCAATAAATTCTTAAGAAGTTATAAATATTTATTTTTAACAATATATCTTCTTTACATTTTAAAAAGTTAAAAAGTGTCACCGAAGGATATTGTTTGAGCTAACCTATATACATGAAAGTTGATAAGAAATAACTAAAGTATAGCTGTATTGGGAAAAAATACTTGGATATTTATTTATAAAATTGAAAAAAATAAACAGAATTTCTTCGAAATAGATGTATTTTACAAATCCTTAGTATATAATTAATAAGTGTAAAATAATAACAGTAATAAGCTAAGGAATTAGGGGTGAGAAATTTGGAGTTTTATAATCCAAGTGAAAAAATAAAACTTATGAGAAAAAAGTTTAGGGTTAACCAGTCCGAGCTTGAAGATGTAAATATGACTAGAGCTTTTATAAGCATGATGGAAAGTGGCAAGAGAAACGTAAGTAAAGCTAGCTCTAAGTTATTGGCTGAAAAATTTAATCGTATCGCTAGCAGAATTGCAGTAAAATTAGAGCTAGATGATGAGTATTTTTCAAGGACACCAAAAGCGGATGCAATTTATTATTGTGAGAAGCAGTTGGAAGATGATATCACACATAACGAGTTAAAGGATCTCATTAAGATTGCTTCTGATTTTAAATTGGACGAGCTGTTAGCAAGAATGTATAAATTAGACGGAGAAAAATATTTTACTGACAAAGATTACAAAAATGCATTTTTAGCATTTCGTAAGTCAATCGGAAAGTATAAGGAGCTTAGAGACAATATAGAACAGATCGATTTATATCTTTCATTAGGAAAATGTAAGGCTAGTATAGGGGATCATGAGGACGCTATACACTATTTTGAGGAGGCTATAGCTTATTCATTAGAAGAGGGAAATAAAAAAACATATTATAGGGCCAATGTTAATTTGGCAATATCCTATACTAAAACCAAGCAATACCAGAAGTGTTTAGATATACTTGAAAAGTATATCTTATTAGAAAAAGAAGAAATGGAATTAGATGTAATAGTTAGAGCTAGGGTAACAAAAGCTAATGTATTATATGAGAGCAAGGAATATGAGAAAGCGCTTAATGAATATTTAGAATTGGTAGATATTGTAGATGGGATAGATGAAATTAGACTTGCAGTACTATATAACAACATTGCAGAGTGCTTTTATGAATTAAATGATTATGATAATAGTTTGAAATATATAGATATGGCTCAGCAGATTAAAGTAAGAATCAGCAAGGAGTCTTTGGCACATACGTTAAATACAAAGGCAAAAATATTATTTAGAAGAGGGTTACATTCAGAAAGTATACTTATATTCAAGTTAGCTATTGATCTGGCAGAGCAATTTAAAAATTTTGAGGCACTTATCGAGTGTTACAAAGATTTAGTACTTGTTTATGAGTCTATTAATGACGATATTTCTATACAAGAATCTATGAATAAGTTATTAGAAACACTAGAATTTTATGATATAGAGTGTGGTAAGGCATATGCTATTTTAAAGCTGGCAGAAGTCTCTGCTAGAGATACACATAACAAGGAAACTGTAGATTTATTAAACAAATTAGAAGTTTTATTGAAATAAATTTAGATTATTATGCCTCATATTTTATGGAAATATGTGTATAATGTAGTATAATTGTTATATACGATAAGGAGGTAGGAGATATGAAAAATAAACTTTTTAAAGGGATAATATGCTTATTATTATTTAGTATGGTTGCTATTCCAATTGTAAATAATAACAGTTCAAACGTTGGAAGTACAGTAGTTACGCCTATGAGCATTGAAGACCCAGGATATTTTTAAAGAATAGATTAAGAGCTTATGCCAAATTATTTTAGATGTTTGCATAAGCTCCTTTTTATCCACTATGAATACTATATAAACACTAAAGTAAAAAAGGAACTCATATTAGCAAATACTAATAAAAAACACATATAAGAAGTTAAAGATTTATATGTAGTGGAGATTTATGTAAAATAGGCTTTTATTTAAGGAAGATATAATTTAAACTATTATATATGTATGTATTAAAGAAATGTGGGTGGCCATTTTCTTAATAACTGGAGAAATGAAAGTTATTTATAGGGCTATGATGCTTAGTAGTAAACATATTTAGTGATTAAACATAAAGATTTATATATAAGAACATACCATTTAGAGCCAAGATCTGTTTTCAAAGCTCTTATTTTTATGAAGTGAAAGTTTGAAAATATAAAGTTTATAATTAAGAAGCTTATGTATACAATGATAACAACATTTATTTAACACATAACTATAGGAAGCTAAATATGTATACAGAAGGTATACATAAAAGAAATAAATTATACTTAAGTGGATAAACTTTAAGTTTAGTGAAGATAATCTAGTAATAGAGGATTAAGAAACGGAGGAAATATAAATGTTTAAAAGTGGAACTATAACTATCATAGTATCTGATATAAAAAAAGCGGTGCAGTTTTATGTGGATACTCTTGAACTAAAATTGCAAGCGCAAGTTGATGGGCATTTGGCTCAAGTGGAGGCACCAGGACTTTCAATTACTTTATTGAACCCAAATGGTGATCAAAAAATTGAAATTAAAAAGTCTGAGAGTATTTCAATTGGGTTTGAGGTGGATAACTTAGATTCAACAATGGAGCTACTAAAAGCTAGAGGAATTGAATTTGAAGCTGTTAATGATGGTAATGCTGCTAGATTAGCGTACTTTAACGATCCAGAGGGTAATTCGTTATACTTAATTGAGGTAAAACCACAAGCTGTATAAGAGGAGTTGACTTTAAAAATAAATTAATAGCACACATTTATATCAATGAGAATATTATATAAATAGTAATACTACTTATATAATCAGCTAGCTATAAAAATAAATAATAAACATATCAACTTCCAAGGTATAGTCTGTTTGCAAAACTCTTTTGTTTCTGAGAGAAGAGTTTAGTTTGAAAATATGAGCTTTACTAGGAAATGGTACGTATATAGACACTAATGCCGTAAAAGTGAAGAGTAATTTTTACGGCATTTTTGTTTTGATATAATTCTAGAAGCTGTGAATAGGTAAATCATAGATAAAAAAGCTCTTTGCCAAAGAAAAATTGAATAAAAGATATTTTACTTACTATATAAAAGAAATTTATAGGAGTGGAGTTGTTTTGATGAAGAGGTGTTTATATTATTTAGCTGCTTTTCTAATAGTCGTAGCAGTCTTTTGTGTACTATGCTTTATTTATAATGAAAACATAGATGCTTTGATAACCTATGATATAAAGTATGTAAAATTAGTAAAGACACCGGTTTATAGCCCAAATGATTTTAAGTATTTTTTAGATTATTAAACTACGATATAATCCATATAAACGAACATACTACTTCAAGCAGAAACTGAAAAGATAACTTTGCTGAATAGACAAAGTTTTAATTTGAATAGGTTTCAAAATGGAGTAGTATGAATACATATCTTCTTTGTTTATGCTTCACAGCGGTGACAAGACTCATATATAATCAACCTCCTTAATAATAGTTATTTTTTACGAAAACTTAAATTATAATTTTTAAAAGATGGCGGTTTATGGTGATTTTCGGCATGTATAAATTGATAGTTACGTAAGTAACTCTATGGTATCTGAAAATTAGGTTTAATATAGCTACAATTCATAAGTCATAACTTCATCTATATTCCTAATATTAAGATATATGCAAGAAAGTTACAAGTGGGGTATAATAAGAAGGTGCCTTTTTATAGGAAAGTTCTAGAGCGAGGTGATGGTGTTGGAAAAACAACTAGAAAGAGGAGAATTGCTTAAGGTATATTTTTGGACACTAAGCTATTTTAAGCCTTTTTTATTACAAACTTTTGTATATGTGTTATGTGGTGGGGCGTTGATTTTTGGTGAATTAATGATTCCTCGACGTATGGGATATTTAATTGATAAGGTTATTCCACTTAAGAATATGGGGCTTTTGATAAA
Organism: Clostridium sp. C8-1-8; assembly: GCF_009928445.1. Taxonomy (GTDB): domain Bacteria; phylum Bacillota; class Clostridia; order Clostridiales; family Clostridiaceae; genus Clostridium_AR. The sequence goes on from NZ_JAABNO010000010.1 coordinate 123,889, forward strand.
GCAAGTGTTGTTTTTATGTGGGATTGTAGTGTTGATATTGATTGTAAAGTCAGTATTTAATTTACTAGAACAAATCATAGCTAATAAAATTACTAAAAATCAGCAGATTGACTTAATGGTGAAGCTGCAAAAACTAGGCTTCTCTTATTATGAAAAAGTACCTACAGGACAAATCTTATCTCTATTTGAAAACGCTGTAAAAGAAACACAAGAAACCTATACCTTCTTATTTCCTAATTTTATTTATTGTCTGGCACAGTTTGTAGTGCCATCTATTATTTTAATTTTTGGACAACCTATATTCTTTTTGGCGGCAATGATTGGAAATGTTATATATGTATTTCTAAATAGATTTGCAAATAAAAAGATACATTATTATTTAGGCATTGAAACAAAAGCAGCTCAGGTATCACAGCAGTCCTTATATGATTCTATTGTAGCTAGAAGTGAATTAAAAGCTATGGGAAGCAAAGATTGGTTTATAGATAAAACTATAAAAGATTTTGATGAATATAGGGTGGCAAGAATGTGGTCAATATTTTGGCGGCATTTTCGATTTACTACTGTTGGATTCACATTAACTATTTCTACGGTATTGTTTTATTTTTATGGCTTAAATTTGATACAAAGCGGTAGGTTACTCACTGGTGAGTTAATTGGATATAGCTTTTTAATGGGAATTGTATCCCGGGGATTTTCAGTGTTCTTTTATATTATCCCAGCTCAGCTTCATGCACTTAATTATGCAAAATATTTATATGACTTTTTAAAATTAAAGCCAGATGTTATAGAGGATAAGAATAGCTTAAAAGTAGAAATTGATAAATTTGATGTTGAGTTTAATAAGGTTTCCTTCTCTTATAATGATGATAAATCTATCCTAAACAATCTATCGTTTAATATTCCAGCAGGGAAGAAGACAGCTAAAGTTGGGGAAAGTGGTAGTGGTAAGTCAACTATATTAAAACTAATAGGAAGATTTTATGATGTTACTGATGGAGAAATTTTAATAGGAGGACATGATGTAAGAAAGTTAAGGCTAGAGAGCTTAAGACAAAACTTCGGCTACGTATTTCAGGATACTTACTTATTCAATATGTCGATTAAAGATAATATTAGGTTTGGTAATCCTCATGCAACAGATGAAGAGGTTATAGAGGTGGCAAAAAGTGCCAGTGCTCATGAATTTATCATGGACACTGAAGAAGGCTATGATACCTTAGTAGGTGAACGGGGCGTTCGTTTATCAGGAGGGCAAAAACAACGTATTTCCATAGCTAGGATGATGCTTAAAAAGCCTGAAATTATTCTGTTAGATGAAGCTACTTCCGCGCTGGATAATGTAACAGAAGCAGCTATTAAAAAATCCTTAGAGCAGTTGGCAGTTGGGCGAACAGTTGTTACTGTAGCTCATAGGCTTTCTACCATTAGCGAATATGACTCAATTATAGTACTGGAGCAAGGAAACATCGCTGAACAAGGTAGCTATAAAGAGTTAATGGACAAGAAAGGGCTGTTTTATGGGCTTGTAATGAGAGGTGCTACAAATGTTGTCTAGTATGTCATTTATGATTAAATATATAAATAAGAAACGCTGGCTTATATTGGGGTATATTGCACTTTTCTTAGAAAGTGTTACAGGAATTGTTACAATCCTATTACAACGTGATTTAATTAATGAAGTCTTCATTGGAAAGCAGTATGATAAATTTCCTGCGTTACTAGCACTTTTTGCTGTTTTCTTCTTTGGTCCTAAGCTATGGTTTACCATTAGAAAAGTTGCCTTTTTCCATATAGGCTATCAGGTTCAAAGTTCTTTAACAAAGGATTTCTTGCTAAAAATCTATGATATGCCAACTGGGATCTTTAATAAAGAACATGTAGGTAAGCTATTAAACCATATGAGAAGCGATATAGCTGATGCCAGTGACTTATCCATCAATCAGCTACTTTCAGAGGCAGTTAAAAATGCAATTACTATCTTATTGCTTTCATATTCAATAGCTCATATTAGTTTTATAATGCTTTTTGTTGTAATAATAGTGGCCATTTTTTATTATGCACTACTACATAAATTTGGTGAAAAAACTAAGAAGTTTGCACAGTGTGTTAGAGAAGAAAAAGCTAAAGTTTCCATTACCGTTGAAGAAAGTATTTCATCAGTGAGAGAAATAGTAGCATATAACCGCCAAGCTTGGCAGCTTAAGAATTATGAAAAAAAGTTCAGCGACTACTTTAAAGCTATATTAAAACAGGGAATATTTAAAAGTAAGCTTTTGTTTGCAAGTGAACCTTTTCTTTTTGGAACAAAACTTGTAGCAATCTTTTTTGGTGCTATAAGTGTTATTTCAAATAAGATTTCACTAGGTGATTTCGTTGCCGGCTTTGCTCTTGTAGACCAGCTAGTAACAGAACTAGGGCAGTTTTTTGATCAAGCCTTCGCAGGCAAAAGATTAGTAGCATCTGTAGAGTGTATCCAGTCTGTAATGATGAAGGAAAGTACTAAGTTTGGCTCAAAGGATTTTATCGGAAATATTACTTCAATAAAGTTTAAAGAAGTAACCTTTAGCTATTCAGAAGAGGCTACACCAGTGCTTAATGACTTATCTATTGATTTTCCAATAGGTAAGAAGATTGCTATTGTAGGGGAAAGCGGTAGTGGAAAGTCAACCATAGCACAATTACTACTGAGAGCTTATTCACCAGATAAAGGAGAAGTTTTAATTAACGATGTTCCTATAAACTTCTATGGAAAACACTATACAGACAAAGTTTCAGTGGTTTTCCAACAACCACATTTTCTTCCTTCTTCTATTAGAGAAAACCTAGTATTTGATAAAGAATACGATGATATAGACCTTGAAAAGGTATGTAAAGAAATGCTTTGCTATGATTTTATAGCAGAGTTTCCTAACAAATATGAAACTGAAGTTGGTGAGCGTGGTACTACCTTATCCGGTGGCCAAAAGCAAAGACTGGCCCTAGCAAGAGCACTACTTAAAAATACAGAAGTACTTATACTAGATGAAGCAACTTCAGCCTTAGATACAGAAACGGAATATTGGGTTCAAGAGAATATTGATAAATTAAGAAAAGGTAAGACAACCATTATAATAGCTCATAGGATATCAACTATTCAAAATGCTGATATTATCTACGTTTTAGATAAAGGAAAGGTTGCAGCCAAAGGAACACACGAAAGTTTAATTAAAGAAAGTCCTGTGTACAACAAGCTATATAATGTCCAGAAGATCTGTTAGATGTATTTACATCTACAAGTTAAAAAGCATTGAATTTAAATGATAGAGCTTATTTAGGATAAAAAGTAATAACATAAGATAGCATCTATTTCTTAACCACTTAATTTCAACAATATTATTAAACATAGTGAAATTTATAAGAAAAGAGGAAAAGCATGGATTATACTATTATAGCAAAAGAACTTCTTGCATTATATACCATTTCTCGTCCGGAAATTCAATTTATCAGGCATAATGAAAATATTACTTTTAAAATAACTGATGGTGTGAACCATAAAAATTATTTATTACGTATACATAAACCTAGTACTGAAGGTCTATTTGGTGTGCAACATACATTAGAAGGTATAAAGTCTGAGATTAAGATTCTACAAGAGCTTAACCATAAAGGTTTACTTAATGCACAAAAGCCTATAGCTAATAATCTCGGAGAATATATAACTGAATATAAATTGGACAATTTTAACCATCCTTGTTATGCCACAATTTTAGAGTGGATAGAAGGGCATACTCTCACTCTTAAAGAGGATAATATCAAAGAAATCGCTTTTACATTTGGACAAAATCTTGCACTGTTTCATGAATCTTTAAAAGACTTTAAGCTATCAAAAGATTTCATAAGACCAATATATGACGTAGATAGAATTGATTCTGCTATTGATGAACTAAAATATTGTGTTGAAGTGGATCTATTTAGTATAGAGCATTATGATATTATCAAAAGAGTGTTGAATTTAGTTAAGAATCAAATAAAAGAACTCAATTCAAGAGAAGATGCATTCGGTATAGTTCACGCCGACGTGCAGTTGGGTAATATCGTGGTTAACAATAATAACCCCTGTATAATAAATTTGGGATTCTGTGGATTTGGCTACTATGCATTCGATTTAGGTAGTGCTGCAACTATTTTTCAAAGTGAATTAAGACATATATTTTTACAAGGCTATTCCTCTAAAGCTTCATTTTCTTTTGATGACCTAAAATATATAGAAGGACAAATATTTATGGATACATTTATAAGTTATGTTCTATTTATGAGAGATAATCAAAGAAACTCATGGATTAAAACTAGTGCATTAGAACTATGCGACACGCTTTGCAAAGATTTTTTAGAGGGAAGAGAAGTATTCTATTTACTTTAATAATCAGGGATGCTTTTATTTGAAGAAAAAATTTTGGTGATTATTTTGAGTAGATTAATTCGTTATGCAAACTTAAAGAAAATGAACCAGCAGGCTTTATTTCATTTGGGAAATATAGATACAGAAACGGAATATTGGGTTCAAGAGAATATTGATAAATTAAGAAAAGGGGTATGTCAAAGGAACAAGTCTGTATTGCTACTGCTATTGATAGGCAAGGTAATTTAATTATGGGCATGTAAAGGTAGAATTGCATCTAATGAATTAGAAACATTATATGAGGGGCATATAGGACATGATTCTATACTTTGTACTTATAGTCATAAAAGTTATATGCAATTTGCAAATGATTTATCATTAGAACACAAACGTATAAAAAGAGGTAAACATAAAGAGGGATCATATCATATTCAACATATTAATGATCTTCATAGCAATTTAAAGAAATGGATGAATAGATTTAATGGTGTTGCAACAAAATATATCAGTAACTATATTAAGTGGTTCAAATGGCTTCAAATATTTGATACAGATAAAGAGATAGTAAAGGCTAAGAACTTTATAGTTCAAAGCAATGTAACACATTCATATATCAAAGTAAAAGATTTAAAGAATAGAGAGCCAATGTATATATAGCATATGTGATATTTTGTAAATTATGTTATAATAAGCATTATGGAAAACTATAATTGAATGACCAATAGTAAATTATTGTGAACAATATGTTTTAATATGGAGAAATGGCACTATGGAAATAAAGATAATATCAACTGAAAACAGAATGCAAATAAATGAATTTATTATTTCTCAATGGTTTTCAACAGATATGGTGATTAGAGGAAAAATATTTGATATGACCATATTAGATGGATATGTTACATATGAAAACGAAAAAATTATTGGATTAATAACATATAGATTAGAAAATAACGAATGTGAAATTATGTCTTTAGATAGTTTAAATGAGAAACAAGGTATTGGAACTGCTCTTTTAAGTAAAGTTGTTAAAATAGCAAAGGAAAATAAGTGCGAAAAAATCAAATTAATTACAACTAATGACAATATAAATGCTATAAAATTTTATCAAAAAAGAGGATTTGACATGGTAAAGTTATATCATAATGCAGTTGATACTTCAAGAAAGTTAAAACCATCAATTCCTTTACTTGGAGATTTTGATATACCTTTAAAACACGAAATTGAATTTCAGATGTATCTGCTTTAGTAAGTGTTTATATACAAAAGAAGAACTTTACAATATTCTTATATTGAGTATTATAGGTGGACAATCTCACCTATAATTTTTTTAGGCTATATTTCAACATCATATTAAAACATAGCCTTATGAAAAACAATATATTTTTAAATGATATTAATCAAATATACTTTAGGGATGCTGGTATAGTTATTGAATTTTTAAAGGAAAAGGGTAAGGATAATATCATTAATGATATTGTTAATGCAGAATAAAATATAACTAAATAAAATCAAAGATAGGGTTTAAGGAAAGTAGGTTTATTAAGGGTCTTACTTGGTATATAATTAAAATAAAAGGATTAATGGAGGTGCAATCTTATGCTAAAAGGACTATTGGATCCTAAGGTAGATTTTGTATTCAAAAACATATTTGGTTCGGACAAAAACCCAGAGATACTTATATCGTTCTTAAATGCGATCTTAAAGCCCAAAGATAAGATTACAGCAGTTGAGATAAAAGGAAATGATATAGAAAAGCAATTTATCGAAGATAAGTATTCTAGGCTAGATGTTAAGGCAACTACTAGCAACAATGAAATAGTTAACATAGAAATACAGCTTAAAAATGAATACAATATGGTAAAAAGAAGTCTTTATTATCTAAGTAAAATGTATGAAGAGCAGTTAGGTGAAGGAGAAGAATATTCTAAGCTATGCAGGACCATCTGCATAAACATTTTAAACTTCAAGTATCTGAATACGGATAGGTTTCATACTGGATATAGACTAAAGGAAATAGAAACTAACGAAGAGCTGACAGATATAATTGAAATGCATTTTATAGAGATTCCAAAGCTGAAAGACAATACCGATGAAAAGGATATGCTAGTAGCATGGACGGAATTCTTAAAAAATCCTGAAAGTGAGAAGGTAAGAAGCTTAGAACTAACAGTGGAAGAGATAAGGCAGGCAAAAGATAAGCTGATAAAGATGAGTAATGACACAGTACAAAGAGAAATATATGAGATGAGAGCAAAAATACTAAAAGACAAGGTTAGTGCTCTTAATAAAGCAATGGAAGAAGGTATACAACAAGGCTTGCAGAAAGGAATAGAGCAAGGAATGCAGCAAGGGCTAGAGCAAGGTGAAAAAAATAAAGCTATAGCAATCGCTAAAAATCTATTAGATGTTTTGGATGATGAAACTATTTCATTAAAAACTGGTTTGCCGATAGAAGAGGTTGAAAAGCTTAGAAAATAATAAATAGCATGTTATTTTAATTGAGCCTGTTTGAAAGATAACAGCGGATAATTAGACTAGAAGAATGGGGAAATATACATTATAAAGAAATTGCATTGGATTTATTCTAATGTGATTTTTTATTATGTCCTTAGAGTTTGAAGAAAATCATCTGCTAAGAGGGTGGTGGGGGGTTGTTTATACAGTTAAAAAACTATGAGCAAAATCAAAAAAATGTTGCTTTTCAAGGTTTTTGGTACCAGTAAACTAACACTGATAATACAAAAATAAGAATAACGTAAGTTTTCAAGGCTAAGGATATAATTTTGATTCAATATAAATGGGATTATAATCCAGGTATTATGTATAATAAGAATATAATATATTGAATAACTTTAAATTATTAATATCTAAACTGAAGGTTATATTGGAAGAAACAGAAAGGGGTATATAATTGGATAATTCATTAATTTATGTTACAGGTAATAGTGTTAAATTCGAGGTGGCCTTAAATGCTTTTATCAATACGGGGATAAATATCATTCAAATGAAATTGGATACACCTGAAATTCAGAGCAAAAGTGTACAAGAAGTAGCAATGTATTCTGCTCGTTGGGCGAGCCGTCAAATAAATAAATCTGTTATTGTAACAGATGCTGGATTTTATATAGAGGCACTAAAGGGCTTTCCAGGTCCTTTCATCAAGTATGTAAATGAATGGTTCTCTGCTGATGATTTTATTAATTTAGTAAAAGATAAAGATAATCGTTCTATTATTATTCAGGATTGTTTAGCATATTGCCACCCAGATTCAGAACCTATTGTTTTCACAGGAACATATAATGGAACATTGGCTACTCAACCAAGTCTTAATGAAGGTACTTCAATAGAAAAAGTTTTTATTCCAGAAGGGTTTTATGTACCTATTTCTGATATACCACCTGAAGAAATGATTTCTTATTGGAGTAATGGTGAGATAATGAGCAAATTTAAGAATTACATTATTGAAAATCCAATAATATAAATTAAATTACTAATAAATAAATTACATATTGGTAGCTCTAACTATGAAAGTGGACAACTAATATTGTCTACTTTTATTTATGGAAGTTACAAATATTTGTTTATAATAGACTTTTATTTAAAAGAATCCATTCGTGAATTGTAAATCGAAATGCAATCATTCCGATTCAAAGTTTATTACTAATTCTTAAATTTAATATACATGCAAGGTGATCGCACCTCAGCTTACAAAAAGATTGGGTTATACCAGTCTTTTTTGTTTCCCTTAGTTTAAAATTCATATATCCTAAAATAGTTGGCGGCAGAATGGAGGATATATGTCTAAATTTTTTAATTATGAGGAAAGACTTGAATTACAAAAATTTCTAAAAGAAAGTCTTTCCTTCAAAGAAATTAGTCGCAGATTGGGTAAAAATCCAACTACTATTTCCAGAGAAGTAGGTAAATACAGCTCAGAAATTGCTACTGGCTATCCTGGTTATCCATTTAATGCCTGTAAGAACCGTTTTTTCTGTAGATCTAAAGATGTATGTGGTAAAAATTGTACCAGAAAAGCTTCAGTTTACTGTAGACTTTGTCAATCCTGTAATGATAATTGCCCAGACTTCATTTTAGAAATCTGTACTGCCAGGTTTCGGGTTCCCTACGTTTGCAATGGCTGTGAAACCCTTGGTAAATGCTCGCTATTAAAAAATATTTACGACGCGGAGCATGCGCATCTTAAAGCTCACGAATCTATCTCCCAGTCTAGGAGTGGTTTATGTGTTTCTGAGACTGAGCTAGATCTTTTGAATAAGATAATTTCACCACTTGTTCAGAACGGTCAATCTGTTCATCAAATTTATGTAAATCATGAAGATGAACTGATGTGCAGCGAAAAAACAATTTATAACTACATTGATGCATGTCTTTTTGATGTTAGAAATATTGATTTGCCACGTAAAGTAAAATTTCGAGAACGTTACAAAAAGCCAGAGTTTAAAGTAGATAAAGGATGCCGTATTGGTCGTAACTATGAAGCATTCGGTGCATTTATTGATAAAAATCCTGATACAGCAGTTGTTCAAATGGACTCTCTCATCGGAACAAAAGGAGGTAAATGCCTTTTGACTATTCACTTTGTTGATTGTAGTTTGATGCTTGCGTTCTTGCGGGATGCAAATACATCAAAGTCTGTTACGGATGCATTTAATCATCTCGATAAAGTGATTGGACATGAACTGTTTTCAGAGTTGTTTCCTGTAATACTTACAGATAACGGAAGTGAGTTTTCCAATCCAAGAGCCATTGAGTATCGAGATACGTTCCCGCTTTTGCGTACCCATGTATTTTACTGTGATGCAGGTAGTCCTTATCAAAAAGGTGCTATCGAAGTAAATCATGAATTAATTCGTCGAGTCCTTCCGAAAGGCACCAGCTTTAATCAGCTTACGCAGGAAGATATTAATTTAATGATGAATCACATAAACTCGTACAAAAGAAAAAAGCTGAACAACCGTAGCCCATACGAAACGTTCAGCTTTTACCATGGAGAAGAAGCTCTACATAAGTTAGGATGTTCACAGGTTGCCGCCAGTGACATCATGTTAAAACCTGCTCTTCTCAAAAAATAATAATAGAAACAGCGCCGCCAACAGCTCATAAAGAACTGAAATCAGGGGTGGATTCTCCGATTACAAAAAAATCGAGAGAGAATCGACCTCCATTTGACATGCTCATTTTTATTATAATACTTCAATAAAAACTAAAAATCAAACTGCATTTGGGTTACAAAAGCTGCGTTTTGTTTGCAAAACCTGCATTTCAAATACAAAAGTGGCATTTCGTTTACAAATATTCAATTGTAATTTTCAAATATTGCTTTTCAGTTTACAAAGTGGCTTCTCGTCTTTCTATTGACCTATTTAAAAGAATCCACCCAGTAAATAAGCACCTGAATTGTAATATGCATTGCATTTTGATATATATTTATTGCAAAACGATAAACAATGTTGTATGCTTTAGTTATATACAATAAAAATATTAGCTCAAATTAAGGTGGGGTGCAAATGAAAGATTTGTTAAAACTATTTGCTCAAATCATATCAATTATTTGTATATGTATATTTTTCTTTTTGGCAAAACTATGGGTTGATAACGACCAATTATTGCATGAAACAAAAGGCTTCATAATATGGGGACTATCTATAATTATTGGTGGCTCTATTGCGCTGATTATGAAGAAATATAATATTTCTAATTTACTATCAAAGATAACACTTATTGTAAGCGTACTATCTATATTTTTATTGATTTTAACAGGGCTTATCTGTTTCACTGTATCTTCAATGTCATAAAATTAATTTAATATTAAACAAGCTATCTTTAAGTATGGGTTTCGCTACTGCAATTATAAAGAACAAAGCCACCCACATTTATTAAATACATTCGAGTATACTATTTTTAATTAATATAGGCATTATTGATTAATTCAGTTAGCGGTAATAGGAAGGTTTATAGTATATGGATCATGTGATGAAAGAGAATTAGAAGTAAAATATACAGATAGGTACAATTACTTATAATTAGACTATGCATTAATTCCTATAGGCATAATTGCATCTAAAAAAGAATAAATTGGGGGGGTATTTTGAGTAGGTTGATTCGTTATGCAAACTTGAAGGATTCAGATATCTTAGGGAAGATACATTCAGAATCATCAAAAGCAGCATTCAAAGGAATTATTACAGATTATATTTTAGATGAAGTTTTCTCTGTATCAAGGAGAACAAAACGATTTATTACTGAACTAACAGAGGAAGAGATAAGACAGGCAAAAGATAAGCTGATAAAGATGAGTAATGACACGGTACAAAGAGAAAAAAAATACTAAAAGATAAGGTTAGTGCTCTTAATAAAGCGATGGAAGAAGGTATTCAGCAAGGAATACAGCAAGGCGAGAAAAATAAAGCTATAGCAATCGCTAAAAATCTATTAGATGTTTTGGATGATGAAACTATTTCATTAAAAACTGGTTTGCTGATACAAGAGGTTGAAAAGCTTAGAAAATAATAAATAGAATAATAGTTTAATTTAATCTGCGTTAAGTAGAATAACAAATAGTTAACCAAGAAGAGTCAGAAAATATATACTATGAAGAAATTGCACTGGATTTATTCTAATGCAATTTCTTTATTTATGTACTAAAAGATTGGAATATATGGATTTATACTTCTACTCAAGTCCTGATAATGAATGATAATAATTGGTATATAAAGTATTATGAAAGAAAGTTCTATATATTCTGTAGAAGTACATATTTAGTTACCTATTGCTATGTATTAGATATATGTTGAATGTGAATCAAGATTAAGGAGTTTGAAGAAAAGTCTACTAGTTCTATTTCCGAAAGTTTAAAGCTATAGATTTTTAGGCTATAATAAAAATAGAGATTTTATTTGGAAGAAAAAAAGATACAGTAATAATATCCTCTTTTATGTACATTTACATAGGAGTATCTTGAAAAAACTAGTGGAGGATTGGTTGTGAGAATAACAGAAGCACTAATAAAACAATGGACAGATGATATTACGTTTAAAAGAGCAAAACAATATTATGAGGGAAATTATATTGAACCTTTACAAATAAAGCAAACTGAGATAAGAGGTTTTAAAAAAGGTAAACAACTAGATATTTCTGCTAATGTAATTTCTTTTAATGGGTTTAATGCCAATTCAGTAAATATACAATGGGAGAGTATATCAAATCAGATACAGGTAAAGTGTAATTGTGAGGAATATGAAGAGGCTGGTAGTTATGAAGGTGATGTACTTTGTAAGCATATTGCAGCAGTGCTTTTAAAATATAGTAAGGAGTACCAAAATAATTTAAATGGGGCTTCAAAAAAATCTGATATAGACTCTTTAATTGAAGCTTTCAATGAAGTTTCTGAAATCAGTGAGGATTATAAAAGAGAACTGAATATGGAAATTAAGTTCTTTGAAGCTTTAGCTCATGAGAGACCTTATATTGAACTTAAATTAGGGCTGGAAAAAAATTATGTTGTGAAAAATATGAAGAAGTTCTTAAGTTCATTAATAAGTGGTGAAGTTGTAGAGTTTGGAAAGGGATTTACCTACGAGCCTAATTTACATAAATTTAATATAGTAGACGAAAAAATAATGGAATTGTTTATGGAAATAAGAGATATCGAGGGAGATCGTACTAGCTACTATGATTATTATAATTCTCATAACAATCCAATATTTAGTGGAAAGAAGCTTACATTAACGGATAGAATATTATATAAGTTTTTTAAATTAGCAAAGGAAAGAACCATTGATTTGACTGTAAATGGAACCGAGTACAAGGCTGCAAAGATTATAGAAGGTACCATGCCTTTAAAATTTAAAATGGGTATGAAAAGCGAGATTATAGAGTTAGAGCAGGAAGGGAATATACCCAAACCTCTAGATAAGGAATGCAGAGTATTCTGGTATGAAGGAAGCATCTATCTTCCACCGAAGAATCAATGTTCCTTATATTTGCCTATATATAAATTAATATCAAGTAAAAATAATAAAAAGGCGGTTTTCAGTAAAAAGGAAGGAGAAAAGATAGCTTCTTATCTTTTACCTAAGCTTAAAACTGTGGCTAAGGAAGTTGTGTTTGATAAAAATATTAAAGAGAATTTTTATGAAGCACCTCTTGTTAGTAAAATTTATCTGGATAAAAAAGACGATATAGTGACAGCGACCTTAAAATTTAACTATGATGAAATAGATATTAACCCACTAGAAAAAAGTGAGGCTAAAAACACTGATAAGATATTGATTCGTGATATTAAAAAGGAAGAAAATTGTGAAGGTATACTGAAAAGCTTTGGCTTCCAGGAAGAGCAAGACAATTATGTGATGAAAAACGAAAATAATATTGTGAGCTTTATTGCCGATGGAATATATAAGCTTCAAGATCTTGGAGAAGTATATTATTCAGAAAGCTTTAAGAACACCAAGGTTTATGGCAAATCAAGCTTAAAAGGTGGAATAAAGCTTAATGAGGATAATCTGTTAGAGTTTTCTTTTGAGCTTGAAGGGGTAAGTAGAGAAGAGCTTAAACATATATTCAGTGCCCTAAGAGAAAAGAAAAAGTATTACAAGCTTAAAGAGGGCGGTTTTGTATCTCTTGAAGATAAATCAATTGAAGCCCTAGGTGAGATGCTTGACTTTTTAGATATAAAAGACAAGGATTTAAGCAAGGAAAAGATACTGCTTTCAAAATATAATGCCTTGTATCTTGATGAAAAAATCAAAGATAAGGAAATGGATTACGTAAAAAGAAGTAAAAACTTCAGAGAACTTACCAATAATATACGAGATGTGAAAGATATGGAATATATGCTGCCTGAGTCACTAGACAGCATTATGCGTAACTATCAGAGAACAGGCTTTAAATGGTTTAAGACCTTATCAGAATATGGCTTTGGAGGTATACTTGCAGACGAAATGGGGCTTGGAAAAACCCTTCAAACCATAGCCTTTTTGCTGTCTGAAAAGGGAAATAAGCAATCTATGGTTATAGCACCAACTTCTCTAGTATACAATTGGCAAAGTGAGATAGAGAAGTTTGCTCCTGAATTGAAGGTACTAGTAGTAGCTGGGTCAAAGAAGCAGCGTGAAGAGATGATAAGCGATATAAATAATTGCGATGTTGTAATAACTTCCTACCCACTGATACGAAGGGATATAGAGGAGTATAAGGAGATTACTTTTAATTACTGCATTTTAGATGAAGCTCAACAAATAAAAAATCCATTTTCTGTGAATGCTACCGCTGTAAAAGAGCTTAAAGCAAAGGGTTATTTTGCGCTTACGGGCACACCAATAGAAAATTCTTTAACGGAACTTTGGTCTATTTTTGATTTTATTATGCCAGGTTATTTACTTACCCATGATAAATTCACAAAACGATACGAAACGCCTATAGTAAAAAATAGCGATGTAACCGCATTAAAGGAATTAAATAAGCATATAAATCCCTTTATTTTAAGAAGATTGAAAAAGGATGTTGTTAAAGAATTACCTCCTAAGATAGAGCATAAGCTGGTGGTAGAAATGACAGAGGATCAGAAAAAGCTTTATGCTGCATATCTTGCTGAAGCTAAGAATGTGATTGATGAAGAGATAAGAGAAAATGGTTTTAATAAGAGTAAGATAAAGATTCTTTCTATCTTAACAAGACTGAGACAAATATGCTGTGATCCTTCTGTATTTATAGAAGAATACGATGGGGATAATGGAAAGATGGAAGCTTTACAAGGGATTTTAGAAGATAGCATAGGTCAAGGACACAGGATACTTTTGTTTTCTCAATTTACATCTGTACTTAAAAATATCAGAATTAGACTTGATAAAAATAATATGAAATATATGTATTTGGACGGAAAAACTAAAAGTAAAGTTAGAATGGATATGGTTAAGGAGTTCAATGAAGGAGATGCAGAAGTGTTTTTAATCTCCTTAAAAGCTGGAGGAGCAGGGCTCAATTTAACTGGAGCAGATATTGTAATACACTTTGATCCATGGTGGAATCCAGCGGTAGAAGAACAAGCTACAGATAGAGCACATAGAATTGGTCAGCAAAAAACTGTAGAGGTTATAAAGCTTCTTACAAAGGGTACTATTGAAGAAAAGATATATAATCTTCAGGAAAAGAAGAAAGAAATGATTAAAAACGTAATGGATGAGGATATGAATGAAGATAACATCATAACTCAAATGACGCAAGAGGATTTGGAGAGCTTGTTTGTTTAATCCTACAGCAGGTGATAGAATAATCAGATTTGCCTTAACACTGAGGCGTAAAGGAAAGTTAAAAGATCAGCACTAAGGATTGATTGTAAATTAATGTATACTATAAAAATCAGTTATATAAAAATGTGGCGGATTTTTTCAATATAGATAGGATGAGGATAAGAATGAAGATTAGGGTGCCAAGTTATTTTAAACAATTCAAATGCATAGCTGCAGATTGTGAAGATACATGCTGCGCTGGGTGGGAAATCGTAATCGATGATGAAAGCTATAAGAAATATAAAAAGGTAAATGGAGAATTTGGAAAAACACTAAGGAATAACATAGTTAATCGTGATGGAGAAAATATATTTGTGCTAAAAGGTGATAACTGTGCGTTTCTAAATGAAAATAAAATGTGCGATATATATACTGAGCTTGGAGGGGATAGTCTTTGTCACACTTGCAAGCAGTATCCAAGATATACTGAAGAGTTTGGAGGCTTGCGTGAAATAGGGCTATCACTGTCCTGTCCAGAAGCAGCTAGAATAATATTAAGAGACAGTAAAAAGGCAGAGTTTGAATTGAGTGAAGTTCAAGAAGAAATCACTTCCTACAATGATATTAACGCTATGCTTTTTATAAATCTATTACAAAGTAGAAAGATAGTTTTTGATATACTTCAAAACCGTGATATTACTTTAGAATATAGAGCTTCTTTAATCCTGAAATTTGCTAGTGAGATTCAAGCCTTAATAGATGAAAATAATATATTGGCAATAAAAGCTGTTAATGAAAAATACTTAAATAAGGACACTAAAAATGAAATCCTACATAGTCTAGAGCAGTATGAAGGTAAAGGAACTATTAAATATAACAACATAAATGAATTTTTTCAAGTGTTTAAAGAATTAAAGCATATAAACTCTAATGACCCATTAGAGCTACATAAGGTATCAAGCTATTTTTGGCAAAGCAATAGGGACTCAGAGCTTTATTTAGATAAGCATAGACAATTTGATGATTTCTATAAAGACAAGCTTTATGAATTTGAACATCTTTTGGTTTACTTTATATTTAGATATTTCATGAAAGCTGTTTTTGATTATGATGTAGCTGCTAAAGTTAAAACAGCAGTGGTTAGTTATTTAATGATTAAGGAACTGTTCGTGTTTAGATGGATAGAAAGTGGAGAATTTACTGATAAAGATTCTGTAGACATAATCCATATGTATTCAAAAGACATTGAACATCTAGAAGAAAATATAGAAAAGTTAGCTGAGCTATTTGAAACTAATAAGGTATTTGATTTAGATGGATTTTTGACCGTGTTGATGAACTAAGAGTTATAGAAGTGGTGGACAAGTATAAATTATTATGGAAAACAGGTATGCCTATCTTCTGTAAGTAGATTTAGTTTCCTATTAATATGTATTAAATAAATGTTGTTATCACTTTAAAGAGTAGAGTTTATTAATAATATAGTGAAAAGATGAAATGAACTAGCTGAAATCAATAAGCTAGTTCATTTCTTTTTTATTTATAATGTAGCAGTATGGCTTGCATACTCAGAATAACCTATAGACTTTTTTTGTATACGTCTTATCTCAAATACATTTTTCTAGTGAGAATGCTTCAAAACTGCAGCAGGTACATTATTGTTACTTATATGTAAACATATGGGAAATAAAAATTCTGTATAATAAGAGAAATAATTAAATATAGAAAGCTTCATAAGATAGGAAGCACTGCGAAAGAAGTTAAGAACATGATTTCTAAAGAATTTAGGGTGCTATTTTTCTTACCATATATATTTGGAATTCTATTAGCAAGCTTCTATAGCTACTCATTACCAGTTCAGCAAGGTAAAGGTGGCGCATCGGCTATGTACTCATTAATTATAGGAGTGATTTATCTTATCTTTCAGATATTATACTACTTGTTCTATAAGGTTATTTATATTAGAAGATTGTTTAGAGACTTGAATAGATAAATTTCTGCTTTCTAGCTCATAGATGGATTTATTGAAAATAGATACATTTAAATTTTATATAGGATGGTTAATCACTGGTTAAAAAAGCCAGTGACTTTTTTATGGGCAAGGAACTTACATCAACTAACTATGGTATATTATGTCTAATTTTGCTAAAATTGAATTAGCTATAGATAACAATTTTCAGATAAAGGCAGTGTATATAATTCAGTGTGTATTGATAACAATATTTTCAAAGCTCCAATAGAATTTTTATGGAGTGTAAAATAATTGCTTTTGGAACAAGGGGTTAAGCAGTTATATGTTCTGTCAAATAGATATTTAAGTTGTATTTAGTAATATGTAGATAGTAAATTTGTTAACTATCATCGTTAATTTAGATATAAATATAGATTTTATAAGAAGGTAATTCAGTTATTTAAACATAGATGAGGAGGTGTGTCATGCTTAAGGAAGGCCTTTATGAAGAGTTAATAAGTAAAAAGCTAGAAGGTGAGTTAGCTGTCTTAGAAAATGGAAAGTATGATATCTCAAAGGAAAAGATAGATGTGGAAGAGGCAAGAAAGCGTCTTTCTAGTTATATATCTGCTGTAACTAGAAAGGCTTTGAGATATATAAGAGAAGGTTTTAGTGCCAATGAAAGCAAGGAAGCTTTGCTTAAACAGGTCAAAACCTGCAATGAGATAATTGAAATCCTAGCTCAGAACCTAGAGGATGATGAGTTTGAAAAGTTAAAGCTTTCTGAAGAGGGGGAAGTACTAACTTCAATCTACTCTAAACTTAATAGTGTTAGAGCTCTTAGAAAAGTGGAGGATATAAGACCAGTAACACCTTTGTCTGAGAGTTCTTTATTTACCGGCTCACATTATGAACCTAATATGATGTCTGAGTTGCAAAAGGAGATTTTAAGCTCGGATAGCATTGATATGCTGGTTTCTTTTATAAAGTGGAGTGGACTAAGATGTATTATTGAGCAGTTAAGAGAGTTCACTGAAAGACAAGGTACAGAGCTTAGAGTAATCACTACGTCTTATATGGAAGCCACAGATTTTAAAGCCATAATGGAGCTTAGTAAGCTTAAAAATACTAAAATAAAGGTTAGTTATGATGTAGAGAGAACAAGACTTCATGCAAAGGCTTATCTTTTTAAGAGAGAAACTGGATTCTCAACTGCCTATATAGGTTCTTCTAATATATCAAATCCAGCCTTAACTTCTGGACTTGAGTGGAATCTTAAGGTCACAGAAAAGGATTCCTTTGACATAATTAAGAAGTTTGAAGCAACCTATGAAAGCTATTGGAACGATAAGGAGTTTGTTGAGTTTAATGGTGAAGATGAGCAGGATGCAGCACAGCTACATAAGGCATTGACCAGCAAAAAAGATAGTAATGAAAGTAGTTTGAATTTTAATTTGGATATAACGCCATATCATTATCAAAAAGAAATCCTTGAAAAACTTCAGGTTGAAAGAGAAATCTTTGGTAGAAATAAAAATCTTCTGGTAGCGGCTACAGGCGTTGGAAAGACTATTATTTCAGCTTTTGACTATAAGAGATTTCTGAAAAATAACAATGGTCACGGAAGACTGCTTTTTGTTGCTCATAGAGAGGAAATACTAGCCCAAAGTCTTACTACCTTTAGAGCAGTGTTAAAGAATTTTAATTTTGGTGAATTATTAGTAGGTGGAAGACAAATAGAGCATTTAGATCATTTATTTATAAGCATTCAAAGTTTTAATTCTAAGAAGTTATATGAGAAAACTTCAAAGGATTTTTATGATTTTATAATAGTGGATGAATTTCACCATGCGGCAGCACCTTCTTATATAACTTTACTAGATTACTACAAGCCAAAGGTATTATTAGGCTTAACAGCTACACCAGAAAGAATGGATGGCAAGAATGTATTAGAGCATTTTGATGATAGAATTGCCGCAGAGATGAGACTTACAGAAGCTATAGACAGAAAACTATTAAGTCCTTTTCAATACTTCTGCGTTACAGATACCGTAGACCTTTCAAAGCTAAAGTGGAGCAGGAAGGGCTATGATACAAAAGAGCTTGAAGGAGTGTATACTTCAAATTCTATAAGAACAAATCAGATTTTGAAAAGCCTAAAGGATTATGTAACCTCTATTGATGATGTAAGGGGCCTTGGCTTCTGCACTTCAATAGATCATGCAATATATATGGCTGAGGCTTTTAATAAAGCAAATATTCCTTCCATAGCATTATACGCAGGGGTAAGTGATGAGGAAAGAGAAACAGTAAAGCACAGACTTGTAAATGGAGAAATAAACTTTATCTTTGTTGTGGATCTTTATAATGAAGGGGTAGATATACCTGAAATAAATACAGTTCTGTTCTTAAGACCTACTGAAAGCTTAACAGTATTTCTGCAGCAGTTAGGTAGAGGCTTAAGACTAAGCGAAGGTAAAGAGTGCCTAACAGTTCTAGACTTTGTGGGGCAGGCTCATGCAAGTTACAATTTTGAAGAAAAGTTTAGAGCCTTGATAGGAAAGACAAAGCATTCCATAGCTCATTATGTGGAAAATGGGTTCTTAAATGTTCCTAAGGGATGCTTTATAGCTCTAGAGAAACAAGCTAAAGAATATATATTGAGGAATATAAAAGCATCTACTAACAGCAAGAGAAATATCATAGAAAAGATGAAATACTTCAGTGAGGATACTAGACTTGAGCTGAATTTAACAAACTTTCTAAACCACTATAATCTTTCTTTGTATGATTTATACGGAAAAAGTGGAGATAGAAGCTTTATGAGAATGGCAACAGAAGCAGGAGTAGGAGAAGCTTTCTCATTGAATAATGAAACTAAGTTAGTAAAAAGACTACCAAGTCTGTTTCATATAGATTCCGTTAAGTTTATTGGATTTATAATTAAATACTTGAAAAATGAGCTGGCAGAAGAGTTAAATGATGGAGAAAAGTTAATGTTATCTATGCTTTATTATACCTTCTATAGTAGTGAACCAAAGAAGGAAGGCTTTAATAGCTTTGAAGATGGATTAAGCGGCATAAAAAACTGTGAATGCTTCAAAAATGAAATCATAGATATATTAACCTACAAGCTTTCAAAGGTAGATATGATGAATCTAGAAAATGATTTTAATTTCTCATGCCCACTAGATGTTCATTGCAGCTATAACACTAATCAAATATTAGCAGCCTTCGGTTACTTTAATGAAGAAAGCTGCCCATCCTTTAGAGAAGGGGTTAAGTACTTTGAAGATAAGAAGTTAGACATATTCTTCATAACCTTAAATAAATCTGACAAGGATTTTTCACCATCAACCTTATATGAAGATTATGCCATAAACGAAAGCTTGTTCCACTGGCAGTCTCAAAGCAAGACTGGGGAGAAAAGTGTAACAGGACAAAGATATATAAACCACAAAAAGACAGGAAACTCTATTGCACTATTTGCAAGAGAATACAAGACTTCAGATGGGTATACCTCACCCTTTATATTCCTTGGAACCTGCGAATATGTAAGTCATAGTGGAGAGAAGCCAATGAGTATCGTGTGGGAGTTAAAGCAGGAGATGCCTCCAAGGTTTGTGCCAGTGGCTAATAAGAGTATATTGTGATAATTATTAAAAATAAGGTGAATGTCAGAGTAAAGTAATATATTGAAATAGGAAGATGTAATTAAGAATATATAAAGAAATAAAGTCATCATAAGGTCTTTAACAATAAAGTTATGCCATGAAATAGATAGAAAATACGTGGCAGACACGATGATGACAGCTTATATATATGGAGCATTCAAGGAAAGGGTTCATAGCTATTGCAAGGAACCTATGAAAGATTATAAAAAAGGATATTTGCCATTACAGTTGCTGGGGAAGCTATTGGAGAGATACAGATAAAATACATTTATAACATAATAAAAAGAGGAAATTTAGCAATTCATCTTGTGAATGATAGTATCAAAGGAAGAGGATACGGAACGGAGACAGAAGGACTTATTGGCCAATATGCTTTTGAGTATCCGGGGCTTAATAAACTATATGCTGATGCAGTTATTAGAAATATAGGAAGTCAATATGTTATGGAGAAGCTTGGCTTTAAGTATGTTTCTGAGAATGAAATCTTTAAGTATTATGAATTGAAAAGGGAGAATTGGTTATGAAGGATATTATCGAGAGAGTATTAAAGTTTAGAGATGATAGAGACTGGGGTCAGTTTCACACCCCTGAAAATTTGGCCAAAGCCATAAACATAGAAGCTGGGGAGTTATTAGAACACTTTCTTTGGGACAACAACTTTAACAAAGAAGAGGTATGCGAGGAACTAGCAGATGTTATGCTGTACTGTATCAACATGGCCAATACCTTAGGCGTAGATATAGAAGAGATTCTTACTAAAAAAATAGATAAGAATGAAAAAAAGTATCCCGTAGAAAAGTCTAAGGGAAATAGTAAGAAATATACTGAACTTTAGTTATAGTTTATGGAGCTTGGTAAGTAATGAATTATTAAATAACACTGGGCTAGTTTGAATGGTGAATTGCCATTTGAGCTAGCTCTTTTTGTAATGTTAATATGATTTATTATTAAAGGTGATATCTTCTTTATTACTCTATTAAAGAATATTCCTTAAGGTATTAGATACATTAGATATTAATCTATCTTTTCTCCTTTGGATTTCTGAAAATAAGCTATAGGATTACATTAGAATATTTTGCACTTTGATATGTTTTAGTGTTCCTAATTGTAAAGTTTTAGAGGTTTGAAATAAATATACCAAGTTTTTGACACTTACTTTTATCCATGTAAATATTGTTGATTTAGATATTCCGTGCTTTCTTCATAAATGGTTCTGTGTATTTTTCAATTAATTGCCAAGGGATTTGGACAAACTAGTTGATATATGCAAGTGAATTAGTTAAAATATGTATTATAATGCATATTGATACATTTATAGGGTGGATGTGTAAAAAATTATAAGTAGGAATATTTTCTCAAGGTGAGAAAATTAAAAATGCACGAAAAATGTAGTTATCCTATTGTTAAAATAACTAAATATTTTATCAATTTGATTTAGATGGAGAGAATCTATTCAAGGAATTCTCTTTTTATTTAGGAGTAAACTATCAAGAATATATAAAAAGACGGAAAGTACTGGGATTTATATGCTTTCTCTTTGGTTAGGGAAGAATTCACAAAAGATAAATGTAGTGAAATTATTAAACTATGGAGCTTTAAGCAAGAAGCAGTGTTAAAAAATGAAGCATTTAAAGTGGCATGTATAAATTAATAGTTGAAGTTGGTTCCCTATATGAGACTATAGTTTTAAGTTATAGTAAAGGAATGATAGAAAATGAGTAATAATACAATTGAAATTCAGAATCTTTATAAAGTTTATAAAAGCAAAAAAGAGGAAATTGTTGCGAACAATAACATTAATTTTGTTGCTCAAGAAGGCGAAATAATTGCAATACTTGGACCCAATGGTGTAGGTAAAAGTACATTTGTGAAACAAATTATTGGGTACTTATCACCAACTTCTGGTGATATAAAAGTTTTAGGAGAAAGTATTCATGGGATGAGCCGAACGCTCATTAGCAAAATAGGATATATGATGCAATCTAGATATAGTCACTGGGATCACCTAACTGTTAAAGATGCTCTTTTTTATTCAGGTAAGTTAAAAAAAATACCAAAGGCTGAAATTAACAAGCAAATTGAATATTTTATAGATAAGCTAGATTTAACAAACGAAACTAATCGCACAATTGGCTCTCTAAGTGGAGGTAAAAAACAAGCTGCAGCAATAGCTTGTTCAACGATAGGATTTCCTGAGATTATTATTTTAGATGAGCCTACAAATGGATTGGATCCTCAAAAAAGGATATTGTTATGGAGTTTTTTGAAAGAAATAAATATGGAAAAAAACATAACTATATTGCTTATTACTCATACTGTTAACGAAATAGAAGATATTGCTGACCGTGTAGTTATTATGGGTAATGGGAAAATTCTTGTAGATGGAACTCCACAAGAACTAAAATCTGAATTGACTGATAAAATTCGTATAGAGTTTGAATTAGAAAAGAGTATTGGTTTGGAGAATATAGAGTTTTTAAAGGAGTATTTCTATACATGGTCATCAGATAATTTGAAGCTATTTGTATATACTTCTCAATCTGATATGGCTAAACTAATTGAAAAAGTATTTTCAATTAAAAATATTAGCGAGAATATTAAAAATGTGCAGATTTATAGACCGACGCTTGAAGATATTTATATTAAAATCATGGGGCAGAAAATTAGCTAATACAAAGAATGTTTAATAAAGAAAAATTACAGTTAAATTCTTATATGATTCACATAATGAAATAAGTACTATCAATAACATTCTAGAAAGGAAATGGTAGGAATGAGCAACAATATTTCGCAAAATGTAATTGAGCAGAATACTGAACTTTTAAATAAGAAAAAATCTTTGCAAAATAATATTTATAATTTTGTAGAAGAAACTCTCATTTATTTTATAATCGAATTAAAACATATAGCATCCTTTGCAATTGTGGCAACACTATTTTCTATGATAATACCTTTAGGTATAATTTTGATGATTTCTATGATGCCAGTGCAAATAACTAAGGAAGCTGCTGTACTATATATTTCTGGAAACTTTATGACTTCAATATCAAATATGTGTATTGTGACGCTAGCCCAACTATTGGCAGGTATTCGTGCAAAGAATGGATTTGAGCATTTCGCAACGTTACCTATTTTTACAGCTTCTCCTATGTTAGGTACCTTTTTTAGCTTCTTTTTAACTACATTGCCATCATTAATTATTATGCCGATAGTAGGAGTATTATTATTTAAGATAAAATTTGCTGTGAGCATTTGGTTAATCCTGGTTATAATAATAACAATGGTTACTATGATAGGTATTGGGGCTGTCATAGGAACATTTAGTGACAATTATGAAAAGACGCAGACATTTACAATGATTGCAATGTTTTTTGTAATGTTTGGTACTCCAGTATATTATCAGTTAGAAAAACTTCCTTTTGTAATAAAAATATTTCAAAGGTTGTTACCTTTTAGCTATTCACTAGAAGCTATGAGATCACTTATGGTAAATCCATCATTAAATACCATTGTTATAAGAGATATTATTGCTTTGTTAGGCTGGATGGCAGTTTCTTTATGGGCAGCTAGTAGACTAGTTACTTGGAAACAGAAAAGTTAGATTAAATCCAAGATGAGTTTAGGTAGCTTAGAGATTTGCAATAAAAAATTGTAACTAATAAGCTTGAGTGTCTTGTGTAAAATTATTTTTGAAATAAAACTTTCTATTACCGTAAGTTTTTCATATTATAAAGCCTACCTAAAAAACTAATTATAAGGTGGTAACTTCGTGAGTGAAGGCAAAATAATTGAAATTTATAACAAAGGGATTTCTGAATAATTGATGTTATCAAAACTTTATCTAATCAAATAAAAGAACAAACTGCTCAAATTGAGTGATTCTTTTTGTATAGTTTAGCTGAGAAAATGGCTGGTACTATTTTTATTAATCTTAAGCAGGGAGAAGAAGTACTAGAAAGCGTTATACAAAACATTGCTATTTTAGCTTACGATGAATGGAGGGGAACCTTTATTATGCCGGAAATAGTTTCTGCATTTATAATCCCAAATCATCAGAAGGTTACTGAAATAATTGTTAAAGCTGATAAAATACTAGAAAAGTGGTGTGGAAGTCCATCTTTTTTGGCTATCAGAGCTATAATCCAAATACAGTTAGAATGCTGATGGCTGCCATATATACAGCATTGAAATAAGTGTTGCCCATACTAAGGTAATCCTTAAACAATTAATTTTGTTTCTGGCTATTTGATAAAACTGAATATAGAGATATAAGACAGGAAAAGTGCAAATCTATGGTGGATCGGCGCTTTTTATGCTGTGTAGGGATTGCATATGTATTTATCAAGTGAATTTTAGTTTGCTCGCTCATTGAATTCTATGTCACTTTTTAAAAAAATATTGAGCCTAGGAACTCCTTAGTACTGTCATAGGTACTAGTTATCTGTGCATAAAACTACGACTTTGCTGTAAATGTTAGTTATATCAAAGGTTTACTATGACTCAGATGCAAGTTGTAAACAGAAAACAAGACTTACATTGGATAACTAGTTCCTTTGTTAGTCTTTTCTTTTTTTATAAAATAACAATGAAGACAAAAAAAGATGACAACGGAATAATGGAGTATTAAAAATATTTCATATAATTAGCTACAAAAAAATGAGGTTATTATAAACTAACTTATTACTTTGAAAATGATGATAATTAGATAGGGGGACGGTTTCAGATGAATTAAATTTAAGTCAATATATTGTATGTGAAGGTGTAAATATAGAAAGTTGTTACAAAAATACTATATTTGACTTTAATACTAAAGAAGGATAATGTAAATGCATTGCAAAATGAGAATGTGAAATATAACAAAACTAAACTAGAATGGTATGAGATCGGTACTAGTCAAGTGAAAAAAACTTTCGGAAATCCAGTTAAAACTCATAGTATGGAACGACTTTCTGTGATATTTTAAGAAAGCTAAATTATATAGATATTCAGATTATCTCATAAGCATTTAAAAGATATACAAAGAGTGCAAATAAAAATATTCCTTTGATGTCTGAATACGTTAGTAATTTAAAAGTAGTTAATATATGTAATTTGGGAGGGATTTTATGTCAGTAAGTGCATCAATTACCGTGCAATTAGGAAAAAGAAGTAATGAAAAAATATCTGCAATACAATTGATTAATGCATTTATTTTAAACAAATGGAGAGTACATGATAATGGCAAAGCTTTATATTTACCATTAGGTGACGATGACCATTTTGATTGGCAGTGTAATAAAATATCAGAAGAAGAATTGATGAGTATATTTCATAAGAAGGAAGATCGTGGAGAAAAAATTGGATTATTAATGTTATGGGATAACACAGATGTAGGAGTAGAATTACTTATAAGCTCAGAATTAGAATTAATGTTTTCCTTAAGTGTTAATAGAAAGACTATTGGTAATGGAAGTATAACAGACGTGAATTGGTATTTGGAAAGGATAATTTCATTATTGAAGAACAATGATTATATCATAGAAGCATTTTCTTTTGAACAATTTTGATATTTTAAAATACAATAACTGACTACTAAAAAAATTAGGTATATTTAGAAAAAATCAGAGAAGACAATAAATTAATCTCTAGAAAAGTGGAAATATTGCAATAGATACAATGAAATTGAGAGTTGTTCCATTTATAAGGAAAATGAGTTATTATTTACATATAGTATAGAGTGTGCTTAAGTTATAAAATTTAACTTGTACATATCTTATAAAAACGTGTATTGTGAAAGGTTAAAAGAGTATTTATTTGGGAGGCAGTGAAGATGGACAAGAAACTAGAGCTTGAGGGGTCCTTTAGTGGTGTAGTTAATTTTGCTATGCAGCAGAATTATGTGCCGATAGTTAGAAATCTAATAATAAAAAATAATAGCTCTGAAGATATTAAAGATATAGATATTACTATCACCGTAGAGCCTGATTTTGCTTATGAATGGAAGGTAAGAGTAGAAAATATTCGATCTGAGCAGTCAGTTGAATTGGATTCTATTAATATTAAGTTGTCGCCAAACTTTTTGTATAGTTTAACTGAGAAAATGGCTGGTACTATTTTTATTAATATTAAGCAGGGAGAAGAAGTACTAGAAAGTGTTACACAAAACATTGATATTTTAGCCTATGATGAATGGAGCGGAACCTTGATTATGCCAGAAATAATTTCTGCATTTATAACTCCAAATCATCAGAAGGTTACTGAAATAATTATTAAAGCTAATAAAATACTAGAAAAATGGTGTGGAAGTCCATCCTTTGTTGGCTATCAGAGCAATAATCCGAATACAGTTAGAATGCAGATGGCTGCCATATATACAGCATTGCAAAATGAAAATATAGCTTATTGCATGCCACCAGCAAGTTATGAAATAATTGGACAAAGAGTTAGGCTTTGTGATGAGGTATTAGCTCAAAAGTTAGGTACTTGTTTGGACTTGTCATTACTATATGCAAGTTGTTTGGAAGCGGTTGGATTGTTTCCTATGATTATATTTTTGAGAGGTCATGCATTTGTTGGATGTTGGCTTGAGGGTCAATGCTTTGCTGAATGTGTTCAGGATGATGTTTCCTTAATAACTAAGAGAATAGCAGAGGGAATAAATGAAATATGTCTTGTGGAGTGCACTTGTTTTGTGGCTGGAAAGAAAATTGATTTTGATGCGGCAGTTAAGTCTGGAGAAAATGATATTACTTCTAGCTATGATTTTGAACTTTTAGTAGACATTAAAAGAACAAGAGGAAGTGGAATAAGACCTATACCATTAAGGAAGAAAGCTGGAGAAGGCAATGGCTTCTATGAGGACGTTGATTTTTCAGCAGAAGAAAATTCAATGAATGCTAGTATAGGACATTCTCCAAAAGAAATAGAAACCTTTGAAAAAATAAATTATGTGGATCATGTTGATATAACTCGTCAACAGCTTTGGGAGAGAAAGCTATTAGATTTAAGTCTTCGTAATACTTTAATTAACTTTAGAGTTACGAAAAACTCTATTCAGCTTATGGCTTCACAGCTAGGTGAACTTGAAGATGCTTTATCAAGTGGAGAAGAGTTTAGTATAATGGCAAGACCAAAGGATATGCAAAATACTCTTAGAGATTCAAAAATATATGAGGCTGAGAATCAAACATCAATTGTAGATAACTTGATTAACACTGAGTTTAAAAATAAAAGATTAAGAACCTTTGCTGATGAAAAGGAAGTTGATTACAGGATTAAGGGACTTTATAGGCAGGCAAAGCTTAGTTTGGAGGAGAACGGTGCCAATACTCTTTATTTAGCATTAGGCTTTTTAAAGTGGTATGAGTCTGATGTAAGTGAAAGAGAAAGATATGCTCCAATCGTATTAATACCAATAGAAATAGTGAGAAAGTCTGTTCAGAAGGGTTATGTTATACGTATACGTGAAGAAGACCCTCAAGTAAATATTACCTTGCTTGAAATGCTAAGGCAAGATTTTGGACTTACGATTGGAGGACTAGATCCATTACCTACAGATGATAGTGGTATAGATTTAAAGAGAGTATTTAACATCTTTCGTCAAGCGGTTATGGACAAGTCTAGATGGGATGTTGAAGAACTAGCTTTTATTGGATTATTCTCCTTTAGTCAATTTATAATGTGGAATGATATTCGTAACCGTTCAGAAGATTTGAAGAAGAATAAGATTGTGGCAAGTCTTTTGTCCCAGAAGATGGAATGGAAACCTACAGATGATTTTCCAGAGCCTAATACTTTAGATGATACTTTTAAACCAATGGATTTAGCAGTGCCAATTAGTGCGGATTCTTCTCAGTTGTCTGCCATAAGTGCCTCTGGTAAGGATAATAGCTTTGTTTTACATGGACCTCCTGGAACAGGTAAGTCCCAAACTATTACTAATATTATCGCAAATGCTCTATATCAAGGAAAATCAGTACTGTTTATTGCAGAAAAGATAGCTGCACTTTCTGTAGTTCAAAAGAGATTAGAAGCCATAGGACTTGGGAGATTTTGTTTAGAACTTCATTCTAATAAGGCGAAAAAGAAAGATGTTCTTGATCAACTAGATCAGTGCTTAAATGCTACAAAAGTTAAAGCTCCTGAAGTATATGAAGAACAGGCAAAAAGGCTTTATGACCTTAGGAAGGAATTAAATGAGGTTGTTAACAGCATACATAAAAAACAAGATTTTGGTTGGTCTTTATATGAGGCTATTTCTTGCTTTGAGCAATATAGAGATTATGCTGATTCTGTAAGATTTACAGAAGAGCAGGTTAGCAAAGTTACACCTGATATATATACTCAATGGGTTGACATACTAGGACAGTATAAGGTTGCAGGAGAAGAGTGCAAAGGTGCATATAATAACCCTTTAATAGAGTTTACAAATAGCAGCTACTCTCAAGGAGTTAAAAGTGAAATAAATGAACTTTTAAAGAAATATGCTGAAGCTGTTATTGATTTAACTAAATCAAATACAGAGGTAACTAAGTTAATTGGACTTAATGAAGTTGGAAAATATGATAAAGTTAAAGCTTTAATAAATTTAACTCAGATAATTAATAATTCTGATTATATTCCAGCTAAGCTATTTGCCAGTGAGGAACTTGCACTTCTGAAGGATAAGGTTGACAAGGTTTGTGGCTGCGGCAAAAAACGTGATGATATAGAAAAGCAGCTCCTAGATTTGTTTACAAAAGCAATATTAAGTTTTGATGAAGAAAGTGCCCTCAATCAATGGAAGATAGCAGAGGATAGCTGGTTCTTACCTAAGCTCATGGGACAGAACAAAATAGCAAAAGTACTGAAAGCTATGGCCAATAATGCAAAGGAGTTTGATAAGAATAATATCCCATCTTACCTAAAACTTATAGGTGAGTATAAAAGCAATCAAAAGGTTGTAGATGAAAACAGCAAATTGTTTAATGAACTGTTAGGTATGTTATGGAATGATGGAAAAGCAGATTGGTCAGTGATCAGTAAGGGGTACTCTGATGCCGTTTGTATAAATGATTTGCTTTCAGGTATTGCAGATAGTATATCGGAAAAGCAGAAAGCAAAAGTCAAACTAGCTGGAGAAGTATTTATTGATCTAAAGGATTTTAAGCAAAGGAATGGTGATATTTTAAGAAAAGCTATTAGTAACTTTGAAGCTTTATCTATATTAGAGGAAAAAATATCACAAAAGTCTGGTATTGACTTTAATGCTTTAAAATCAAAGGAACAGTGGCTGAAGAATGCTGGTGAAAAGGCAAAGCTTTGGTTAGATAATCTAGATGGGCTTAGAAACTGGTGTACCTATTTAAGCATAAAGGATAAAGTTAAAAAGGCAGGCTTAGAAAATGTAGTCGCTGCTTATGAAAGTGGAAGCTTTAAAGAAGCAGAGATGCTGCCAGTATTCTATAAAGGTATATCACAAGCACTTGCTATTTATATAGTAGACAAGGAAAAAGCTTTATCGGATTTTACTGGAGCAATATTTGAAGAAACTATTTCAAAATATAAGGAAACTAGTGCTTACTTTGAGAGTCTTACAAAAGAAGAGCTTATTGCAAGATTATCAGCAAAAATACCAGTAGTATCAGGCAATGTGGCTAATTCGTCAGAGATTGGAATATTACAAAAAGCCATAAGAAGTGGCGGAAGAATGCTATCTATAAGAAAACTTTTCGATAGTATACCTAATCTTTTAAGAAAACTATGTCCTTGTATGCTTATGAGCCCAATTTCTGTTGCTCAGTATATAGACCCTAAGTATCCTGCCTTTGACTTAGTGGTATTTGATGAAGCTTCTCAGATGCCAACTTGCGAAGCAGTGGGAGCCATGGCAAGAGGAAATAATGTAATAGTTGTAGGAGATCCTAAACAGCTGCCACCTACAAGCTTTTTTAGTACAAATAGATTAGATGAAGACAATTATGAGCAAGAGGATTTAGAAAGCATACTGGATGACTGTTTAGCTTTGTCAATGCCTCAGCAACATTTATTGTGGCATTACCGTTCCAGTCATGAAAGCTTAATAGCCTTTAGTAATATGCAGTATTATGATAATAAACTTTTTACCTTTCCATCACCTAATGATTTAGTTTCAGCTGTAAAATATATTCCTGTTAAGGGATACTATGATAGAGGTAAAACTAAACAAAATAGAGCAGAAGCAGAAGCAATAGTTTCTGAGATAGAAAGAAGATTAAAAGACCCAGTACTTAGAAAGCTTAGCATGGGAGTTGTAACCTTTAGTTCTGTTCAGCAGAATCTTATCGATGATTTGTTGGTAGAGCTATTTGCCAAGAATACAGAGCTGGAAAAGATAAACAATGAAGCAAGTGAAAGTATTTTTGTTAAAAATCTTGAGAATGTTCAAGGTGATGAAAGAGATGTAATTTTATTTTCCATAGGATATGGACCAGATGAAGAAGGAAAAGTAGCACTAAACTTTGGACCTCTTAATAGAGAAGGAGGAGCAAGAAGACTTAATGTTGCAGTATCCCGTGCAAGAAAAGAAATGATGGTATTCTCAACCTTAAGACCTGAGATGCTGGACTTATCAAAAACAAGGGCACAAGGAGTGGCACAACTTAAAGCCTTCTTAGAGTTTGCAAAGAACGGAAAAAATTCTCTTCCAAGTAAGGTAAGCAATGCATCTTCAATTAAGCACAATAATATCGAGAGGCTCATAGCAGAAAAGATTAAAACCTTAGGCTATGAGGTTCATACCAATATAGGAGCATCTGAATATAAGATAGATATAGCAATAGTAAACCCTAACAAAAAAGGACAATACATATTGGGCATAATGTGTGATGGTAACAACTATAAAGCAGCCAATACCTCAAGAGATAGAAATATTCTCCAAGGTTCTGTACTAAAATCCTTAGGCTGGAATATCCATCGTCTGTGGATTTTAGATTGGTGGGACAACCAAGGCAAAGAGTTCAATAAGATAAAACTGGCAGTGGAAAATGCAATAGAAGCTGATGGTAAAAAGCAAACAGTAGAGGCTATCAAAGATAGCAATGCTTCAGAAGAAACTATTAAAAATCAAGCTTCCAATGCTTATGCTAATTACGACTTAAATAAAACCAATGAAAGCACCGCTAAAAGCAAGGAAGATAATAAAGCTTTCATAGATGAACATAACGAAAAATATCTAGCCTGCACCTTAGAAAGCATTAACTTGGGAGCAGAGGAGTTCTATTCTTCACAAAATAATAAGCTCATTATCTCACAGATAGAACAAGTTCTAAAGGAAGAAGCACCTATAAGTAAGAGTTTATTATGCAAGCGCATCTTAGCTTCCTGGGGAATAACTAGAATGGGAGCAAGACTAGACAGAAGATTTGAAGATCTATTTTTAATTATGTCATTAACAAAAACCCAATCAAACAACATTAGTTTCTACTGGAGCAGCGATAATGGTCCATCAGAGTTTATAGCCTTCCGTGTCCCAGCAGAGGATAAGACTCGAAGAAATATGGAAGATATACCTGCTGAGGAAATATCTAATGCAATAAGATACATCCTTCAGAATCAAATAAGTTTGCTAAAGTCAGACTTAATAAGAGAGGTTTGGAAGCTTTTTGGTTTCTCCAGAGGAAGTGCCTCTATAGACAGTATTATTAATGAAGGAATAGCTATGGCAGTTAAGAGAAATTTTGTGAAGATTGATGATATGGATAGAGTGGTCATGGTTGAGTAAGTTTTTAGTATAGATAAATATTTTGTTAATATGTCTACAATTGGTAAGAGCTTAGTGTTAAAGGCACTAAGCTAATCCTTAAATAATTAATTTAGTTTCTGTATGTTTGATAAAACTAAATATGCAGAGGTAAGACAAGAAAAGTGCTGATCTGTGGTGGATTGGCGCTTTTTTGTTGATTAGGGATCGCATGGCAAGGATAAAGTTAAGTGGAGTGTAATGGAGAAAAGCTGTTCTTTATCTTAGATAACTAAAGAAAATCTTACCGAGCAAAGGAAATAAAATAAAACTCTCGACTAATCGACGAAGCTTTATTTTGATAGTTGTCATGTTTTTAAGGCGGATTTTTAAATCATACGTGAATGACAAGTGTTAAATATATTATAAAAACAATGATAAGATATAAAGAAGATAGAGGTTGGATTTAATTTCTTTATACATATTGTCTATTTGCCAGTCTTTTTGTTTAGAATTTTATAACTATGGTATATTATGTATAATTTTGTTAGAATTAAATTAGCAAAATATAAAGAGTGATAATTGTACATCAGAATTTCTGTGGCAAGGTATAGAAATTGATTTGCCAATAATTATTTTCGGTAGGTATTACTATATAAAGGATGACAATAAGTGATTATACGAATACTAGGATGAAATTATTTGAAATATAATATAGGACTTTCTTGGCAAGAGCTAGAAATGGTGGGGTATTTATTGACAATAGTAATGGATCTGATGAAGCATTTGGATATTTTAGAGAATTAGGTGTATATGAGGGGGAATATATAGGTGCATATATTTGAAAAAGCAGATCAAGCAGCTTGGATTGCTGCTCTACTAATAACATATGATGATTATATGAGCAAAATAAAGTGGGGAGAAATAAATACGGATGATTTATATTTTAAGCAGTCTATAGTTCTGAAAAAAGCAAATGATATGTGTACTAAAGAAATCGAAAATGCTAGAATTTCATATCATCTAGATTCAGGCAATGACAAAGCTTCACATAACTATTTTGTAAAAAGAAAATCTGATTCTTTTGTAAGACTTGTGTATAATGGGGAGATTAACGGTATAAAAGAAAGGCCAGAAGGATTAAATATGGATCTTAAATTTAATACTGTTAATGGAGAAAAGTCATTAAATGAATTGGTGAATTTCATAGATAACGACTATACAAAACTTATGAAGAACATAGAAGAGGTTGAAAAGTTGAATAAAAAAGATTATTTGAGCATATTAGAATTTTTAATGGAGCATTCAAATGAAAGATATACTAGACTAGATAAAATAGAAGACGATATGGAAAAAGAAAGGTGTGAAAAATTAATAAAGTCTGCCCAGGAAGCTATAAGAAAGTTTAAGAACATTGGAGATGTTTTCTCTGATTTTGGTTTTACTTATGATGGAAATTCATCTACCTGGCTAGATGGTAGTAAAACCAGAGTTCGAAGTTATTTTTGGATTGAGCTCAAAAAGAAAGATAAAAGTAAGTTAAGTACTAGCATTTCTATATTTGCTGAAATTCTAGGTGATCCTAGGTTTAGAGTTTCACTGGAAATTAAAGATAGTAAAAGTGAGGAAAATGAGTATATAAGACATTTTAGATACTTAGATAAAATTGACGTTGATAAAACAGACTTCGAATATTTTGGACCAAGACAAGATAATTTAAAGTTTGATGAATTGTCTAAAGAAGATATTAGAGCTTGGGTTGAGGATGTTAAATATAGAAGAAAAACTAAACTTCAGATAGGAAAGACTTTAAATTATGATTCATTATTAGATATGAATGAAGAAGATATATTTGGATTTTTTGAAGAGAATGTTATGAAACTAGAAAAGTATTATGATATTGCTGTTGGAGATATTGAAGATATTATGGATAATTCATCACATAGACTTAATGAAAATATTAAAGTACTAAGTAAAAATCAAATACTCTATGGGCCTCCTGGTACTGGTAAAACATATAATGCAATTTATAGAGCTCTAGAGGTTATAGATAGGGAAAAGTATAACGATTTAATAAATAATCCAGTTAAGAGAGCTGAAGCAGTAAAGGTGTTCAATCAGCTTTTAGATGATGGACAAATATCTTTTTGTACATTTCATCAATCATATAGCTATGAAGATTTTGTTGAGGGTCTACGTAGTAATGAAAGTGGAAATGGATTTGTGCCTAAGGCGGGAATATTTAAGAAGATTTGTGAAAGAGCATCAAATAAGAGCAAAGCACGTAGATCTAAATATAATTTTGATAAGAATAAAATTAACTTTTTTAAGATGTCTTTAGGTGAAAAAAATGTGGAAGATGATATATATAAATATTGTATAGATAATAATTGTGTTGCTTTAGGTTGGGGAGCTGAAAATGATTATACCAATTGTCAAACAGAAGAGGAAATTAAGAGGAAATTTTTAGAGACAAACACAATTGATAGTGAAAATAAATTTGAAATTGATGCTATAAGAAGATTTAAAATTGGTATGAAAGCAGATGATATTGTAGTTGTATCTGACGGAAACAAATTAGCTAAAGCTATCGGCAGAGTTATCGGAGAGTATAGATATGAAGCTGAAAGTGAAATACGTTTCAAGCATTTCAGAAATGTAGAATGGCTATATGTTGGCGATTCTATAGATGTTAGTAAGATACTTGTGAATAAACAGTTTTCTCAGCAAAGCATATACATGATCGGGAAAAATGACATAAATATGAGCGGTGTATTAAGCTTAATAAGTAATAACTTAATTGAACAAGCAGAAAGCGATAAATATGTACTTATTATAGATGAAATCAATAGAGGAAATATATCAAAGATATTTGGTGAACTTATAACTCTAATAGAAGAGGATAAGAGACTTGGCGAAAAGAATGAATTAAAAATAACATTACCTTATTCTAATGAAAAGTTTGGGGTACCAAATAATTTGTATATATTAGGAACAATGAATACAGCAGACAGATCAATAGCTTTATTAGATACTGCTTTAAGAAGAAGATTTGAGTTCTTTGAATATATGCCCAATATATCATTATTATCTGAATATGTTGAGGGCATAAATGTAAGAGCATTTTTAAAAATGATTAATGATAGAATAGAGTATCTATTTGATAGAGAACATACAATTGGACATGCGTATTTCATAAGAGAAGATCTTGATTTTAACAAATTAGTTTCAATAATGAGGAATAAAGTGATACCGCTAATCCAAGAATACTTCTATGGGGATTGGGAGAGAACCATGTTAGTACTAGGGGGGGCAGGAAAAGTTGGAGATACTAATTATTTTATTTCAAAAGAAAAAAATGATACAAAAAAGTTATTTAAAAATATGAGAGTTGACGAATATCAAGAGCTATATAACTATTCAATAGTTGAGAAACCAAGTAAACAAGCTTTCCTAAACGTCTATGAAGATAAAGAGGAATAGTTTTATGAGGCATATAACAATTCAAGAATGTTATGACAGTATTACTATTTGTGAGACATTAGAAAAAAACACGATTACTCACAAAGAGGCGGATGAGTTATATAACTATATATTAGCAGAGAATTTAGATAAGGACTATATTGTATGGGGACGAGATACAGTTACTTTTATTAATTACGTAGGATATATCAAATTGTCTACAGTAGCAATTGAAATTCTTCCAAAGGTAAGTATAAATAGAAATCAGCCAGAGTTCGGTAGAAAGGCATTGTTAAATTTACTCTCTAAATCTGGAATCTTAGATGTCACTTATTCAGATTTAGCCTCACTCCATATTTATAAAATTGATTTAAATGAAATAATAACATTATTGTTTGCACGTAAGCTACAAAAAGAATTAACTAGAGGGCCTTATCAAGAGTATGTTTATATTGAAGAAAATTCTAGTGCTTTAAAAGGTAGTCTTTTGGTAAAAGAACACATTAGAAATATAGCATCGCAGACATCAAAAGTATTTTGCAGATATGAAGAGTTTTCAATGGATAACACACTAAATAGAATATTTAATTATTGTGTAAAAATATCACTAAAGAATATAAAAAATGAAGAGACAATAAAACTTCTACAGCATTCGCAATCATATTTTGCAGACCTTAAAGAAGTAGAGATAAGCAATTATGAAATAGTGAATTACAAATTTAATAGACTTAACAGCAGATTTGAGCAGGTTTTTATATTAGCTAAAATGATTCTTATGGGATATTCGTCTATTGGCAGTAGTGGAGTGGAAAAAACATACTCTATTCTATTTAAGATGAATGAAGTATTTGAAAAATATATAACAAGATTATTATCTATGAATTTAGAAGATTCAATAGTTAAATATCAGCATTCAAAATATAGGCTATTAGTTAATGAAGATACAAATAATAGTATTTTTAAGCTAGAACCAGATATTGTTATCGAAAGTAATGGTATCGAAAGTATTATAATAGATACAAAGTGGAAGAGAATTTCCAGTGAATATAATAGGCATGGGGTTAAAAGAGAAGATCTTTACCAAATGTATGCCTATTTAACAAGATATCCTGATGTCGATACAGTTATACTTCTATATCCTCATAATGAAAATGTTGAAACAGAAGATAAGAAGTATCTTGAATCTTGGTATTTAGATTATGATAAGTCTAAGAAGATAAGGGGTTATACTGTTGATTTAGAATCAGAAGAACTAACTGTTAGGTGTCTAAAAGAAATTGTTAGAGATGTTGAATAAAAATGTATAGAAATATGATATATGTTGTAGCAACTATACTGAAAAATAAGGCTGAAATACTTATAGCTAGAAAAAAATCAGTGATTAGCATAAGAAAAAAAGTTTTGGGGGGGATAAAACTACTATGGAAAGTAAAGGAATAAAACTAGCCAGTGGAGCTGAAGATAAATTTATAGAACTTTTCTCTGAGGCTTTTGGACCTGAGAAAACTAATAGATTAGTAATACAATATGGTATAGAGGACATCTATGGCAGAAGTAGATATATCGATTTTGCTATAGTGACAGATAATGAAAAGGTAGCTATAGAAATTGATGGGGAAGGTGTTCATGAACCAGGAAAAATAAGTCATGAAAAGTATTATGATGATTTATTAAAGCAAAACAGCATCATCTATAAGAACTGGAAGCTCTATAGGTGGACTGATGGGCAGATGAAGAAATATCCTGATAAAGTTAAAGATGAAATGGTTACTTTTTTAGGAGATTTACTGGAGCAGAATATTTCAGATTACCTTCCTAATCAACAAGGAAGTACCTTAGAGCTTAGAGAGCATCAAGAAGAGGCTCTTGAAAGTCTTAAAGAATTAAGAGCAGCTGGAGATACCATTGCTCTGCTTTATCATGCGACTGGAACTGGTAAAACTGTAACTGCAGTAGAAGACGCCAAATCAATTGGTAATAGAACCTTGTTTATTGCCCATACAAAAGAGCTTATTCATCAAGCTAGTGAAAAGTTTAAGGAGCTTTGGAGTGATGTTAGCTGCGGCATATATATGGGAGATATTAAAGAAAAAGAAGCTCATGTGGTCTGTGGATCTATTCAAAGCGTTAGTCAAAACTTAAAGGATTTTAATGAAGAAGATTTTGATTACATTATTATAGATGAAGCTCATCATGGCACAGCTGCAAGCTATAAGGATATATTATCATACTTTAAGCCAAGTTTTACTTTAGGACTTACTGCAACTCCTGAGAGAACTGATGGAGAAGACTTATTAGAAACCTTTAAGAATGTAGCTCATAAGCTTGACATAAAAACAGCAGTAGAAAAAGGGATACTTGCAGAGATCAGATGTATAAGAATAAAAACTAATGTAGATATTTCAGATGTTAGAATAAGAGGAATTAAGTATGATGCAAAAGATCTAGAGAGTAAGCTGTTCGTTCCAGAAAGAAATAATGTAATAGTAGACACCTACATAAATTATGTTAAGGATAAGAGAACAGTGGTGTTCTGTGCTTCAGTAAATAATGCAGAGGACATTGCAGAGCTATTTAGAGAAAAAGGTATAAAGGCTGAAGCTGTATCAGGAGCTATGAAGCAGTCTAAAAGAGAAAAAGTTCTAAAAGACTACGAAGCAGGAGAAATTAAAGTGCTTTGCGCCTGCGACTTGTTAAATGAAGGCTGGGACAGTCCAAAAACAGAAGTACTATTCATGGCTAGACCGACTATGTCAAAAGTAATATATATGCAGCAGCTTGGTAGAGGAACAAGAAAGGTAGAAGGAAAAGACTATCTTTTAGTATTTGATTTTATAGACAATGCTAATCTATTCAATATGCCACTATCAATGCACAGAATGTTCAACTTAGCTGATTATATACCAGGAGGCTTAGTATTAGCTAACGGAAATAAGAAAAGAATTGAGGACGATGTACTAAGACGAGGTGAAAAACCAGTAGAGTTCATTGATCTTCCTGTAGATGTTTTAGACTTTGAACATATAGATTTATTCAACTGGAACACAGAAGCTCAAAACATGATATCCCAGATGGAATTTGTAAGAAGAGTGGATGTACAGTCTGAAACTATTGCAAGGTATATTAGAGAAGGAAAAATAGTTGCAGATCTTGAAGTACCCTGTGGCAACACAAGCTTTAAATACTTTAAGGAAGAAACAATACTTAAGTATGCTGAGGAGTTTAACTGGGAGCTAATAAATGATTCAAACATAAAGGAAAAGTTCATAGAATTTATTGAAAAGATGGATATGTCTTATTCCTATAAACCAGTGCTTCTAATGGCTATGCTAGAACAATGTGATGTTAATGGAAGAGTTCTAGTAGAAGATGTAGTTGATTATTTTATAGATTATTATGAATACAGAAAAAGCAGAGGTCTTCAAGCTGAAAAGAAAAAGTCACTATATAACGATGAAGTTATACATAGGAGAAAAGCAAAGTCAAATATATTTTCTAATCCTTTTAAACGTTTTGAAGATATGAGATTTTTGGAGAAGTGTAAGGATATTGAGTATATTCAGTTTAATAAGAAGATATGGAAGAAGCTCAGTGATAAGGAGAAAAAGTGGATTTATAGAAGGTGTGAGGAGAGGATTGGGGAGTATTTTGGGGAGAGGTAAAAGTGATAATAGGTATAAGAGATTGAATAGTGGTTGTTTTTAATCGTCGAAATGTTTAATTAAACAGATTGTGTAGGATATAATTCCTTATACAAGGCAAGACGAGTCAAGGAGTATCAGCGAAAACTCCACCTGGGGCATTAGCAGAAAATTTGAACAAGTAAAGTTAATAGTTAACCATAAGAAATTTTAGGCTACGATAAAGATGAAAATGGTAACCTTATTATAAATGAAAATCAGGCCAAGATTGTAAGTAGAATTTACACAGATTATCTTAATGGAAAGGGTTCTAATAGTATAGCATGGGAACTTGAAGAAGATAAGATTCCAAAGTGGGACGGGCATATAAATGGTATGAAAGTACCATAAGAGAAATATTAGCAAATGAAAAATATAAGGGTGATGCATTACTTCAAAAGACATACACTGCGGATTTCCCTACAAAGAAAAAGGTTAAGAATAATGGAGAGGTACCTCAGTATTATGTTAAAGACAGCCATCCGTCAATAATAGATAAAGAGATGTGGGAAGCAGTACAGCTTGAGATGTAGAGAAGACAGATATTTGCTGAAACTTATGGTGTATTTAAATTAGACTATGCAACATTAGATAACCCATTTGCAGGAAAGGTAATATGTGGGTATTGCATCAGCCCCTTTGGTAGAAAAGTATGGAATTCAAATGATGAAAGGTTTAGAAGAGTTGTTTGGAGGTGCAATAACAAGTATAAAGTTAAGGGGCAAAAAAGGTATGAAAGTAAATACATAAATGATACCGTTTTATATCAAGCTTTTATAAATAGCTTCAAGGCCATGGTTGAGAATAGAGAATTCTTTATGGGAAAGTGGAAGGACAATTTGAATAGTGATAATGCTTTGGTAAGATACAATTCAAAGCAACTGATAGGAATACTGAAGAATGTAGAACATATAGAAGAGTTTAGTGTAGATTTGTTTTATAGTATTATTGAGAAGATGACTGTGTTTGAAGGGGAAAATATTATTGTAAGCCTGCTTGATGGAACGGAAATAGAAGTTGTAATTGAATAAAAAACTAGAGAGAGCCAGTTTTGATGATATAAGTTTATCAAGACTGGCTTTTATGTGTGCCCATAATGGTCACGTGCTAACCGGTGAAAGTCAGCAATGAAGGGGGGTAGACCCCCAAAATAGCCTAAGACATGGGTTTTTATCGTGAGGTGGAATCTGATGGAAGTCGACGGCAAAGCCTTGGTCTGAGGTAAAAGAATCATATTTGAGGCTTAACTCTGTGGGCAAACCTGCATAACAAGGTAAAACCCAATAACTATCCGAAACAGAATGAGTAAATGTGGCAGATATATGAGGCGAAAGTACGTGCCCTTACCTGGATTGGTCTGATAGATACGTACCTAATGGATTAAATTTCTAGGATACAACCTATATATTGATATATAGCTGAACTATCAGAAGTCATAGTAACTCCGCTAAACGCGATAGCAGATGAAGGACTGAACATTAGGAGGTTTACAACTTTGGATAAATAAAAAAATAAAAATAAAACAAAAAATTCAATATAGAGACCAGTGGAACTTCAAGATAAATCAAAGGTGCCGAGTAAGTCTATGGTTTTACTAAATAGGTAAAGCGTAAACGATGAAGTATTTGATACTAGTAGATTACTTGAAGAAGTCCTAGATAGTAAATATAATCCTTTACCTGTAAGGAGAAAAGAAATATATAAACAAGATGGTGGAATTAGAATATTAGGGATATGAACTGTACAAGATAGATTGATTCAACAAGCAATTTGTCTTTGCGAAGGAACATTTTAAAGCGATAGTTAATGACATAGAGTTCAGAGCACCTGAGAATGATCCTTCTGAGCTTATGAATTCTATAGGATAACTACTTGTTTAAGAGATTTATTAAAAGAATTGATACCAATTTGTAGAGTTATATAAATAGAAATTAGTAGGGTTTTATAAGAGCAAAGAGCTTCTATAAAGCCCTATTTTGTTCGACAAATTTTGCTATAAAAAGGTGTTTAAGAAGTTTTGTAGAATTGTAGAATTGTTAAAAAGAACGTAGAAATAGGTATTATAGCGAGAAAAGTTATTAATATTTTGGATATATTTGTGTTAAGTAGATAAGCGGTTCTTTAAAGGAATATATAGTTAATTTACGTTAATAGATAACTATCGTATAATATATGTAGAGAATTAAATGGAGTTAACACTACTAATGCTTGGATATATAATATAGATTGAATTTTAAATGGGGTAGGTAATATGGAATTATTTTCTAGAAAAGCAAAATCACCGAAAAAATTGGAGGCTAAGATTTGGCCAAGTAATTTTGAGAATAAAGATTTTTTTTCAAAAGAAGAAAAAGAAATTATGAGATTTGTAAAAAGTAATATTGAAGATGGAAATTTTGTAGCAGGAGTTAACCCGGTTGGAGAAGGTATAATCAATAAAATATCATATTATTTTTCAAGAAACACAGGATTAATGACGTTTTTAATTATTAATAGGGAGAAGGAATCTGTAGTTTCCGGAATGGAAATGTTAGAGACTGTAAGTACTAGTCTTGAAAAGCATATTATGAATAGGTTATTGGATTCCAAAGTTCTGTTTATGAAAGAGTCAGATAAAAAGTTTCTGAAGATTCCATATAATCATTATGTAGTGCTCCAAAATGTTAACTTAACTACACTAAAGAAAAAAGAAAAAGAATTTTTTCGGCAATATGAAAATAAGCTTTTATTTAAAAATTTAACAACTATAAATAATAAGGATATTATTGCTGAAAGCAAATATAATATAGCTGGCTCGGATTACCAATTGAGCGAAATAGAAGAGAAGTCAATAATAGAAAGATTGTCACCGGAATATTCAGTTATTATACCGGAAAAGTATGATGAGGATACCATTGAGAGAGTACCAGCTAAAAAGATAAATACAAGGAGTTTTTCTTTAGATATAACAGGTAAGGAAATAGAATATAAAACTTTTGCGTTAGATGATGAGCAAGTTGAACTTATAAATGATCTTTCTCTTGGGCACAGACTTATATTAGCAAATCCGGGAGCAGGAAAGAGTGTAGTATTATTGTCAAAAGCCTTTAAAGTATGTAAGCTTTATCCTGACTCAGAAGTTTTAGTTACCTGCTATAATTCAAATTTAGCTGAATCCTATGGATTTAGAGCTGCCTGTTCCGGTTTCAACGAAGGAAAGAAGTTGCATATATCAACATTCCATAAGTTTATTTTAAATCTAACCAGGGATACACTAGGATTAAGATTGTCAATTAATGAATTTGATAAGGCGTTGGATGTGTTGGAACAAGCTATAGACAACGGAAAAATCAAATTAAGATTTAGGGCTATTTTTATTGATGAAGTTCAGATATTTGAACCAAGATGGCTGGATATATGCTATAAACTTATAAATGCTAATGAAGAACATATTTTCTTGTTAGCTGGAGACTTAAACCAAGATCTTAGAAATATGAGCAAGAAAGGAAAAGCTGTTTGGCAGCTAGCTAAACTGATACCATCCAACTTTAGAGGAAGAGTAAAATATTTAAATAAGAATTATAGAAATACACGAGAGATTTGTTCCTATATAAATACACAGTTAGAATTTATGAATACAAAGACGGAACAAATAGGTGTTAATGTAACAAAGGAATTTGACATAAACACCTTTGGTATTACTGACAGACAGGGTATACCTGTAACAGTTAAGAGAATAAATAAGTTTGATTTTCAAAAAGAAGTAATAATGAGTGTTAAAGAAATACACAAAAAATATAATGTAGATTATTCAGATATAGCAATAATATTTCCCTATAAGCTCCAGCCAGTTTTGAAGTATTATCCTCTGGCATGGATAAGATCAGGATTAGATAAAGAGGGAATTTATTATAAAATTATATGTCCGGATGGTAAAAACCCAAAAGAGAAATATATTGGTGGAGACGGTGTAGTATTGACAACAGTGGATTCAGCACTGGGACTGGACTTTAGAGCTGTAATAGTAGCAGCAATTTACCCATTAAGTTATATAAATAGAGATTATAAATTTATAGAAATTACTGAGTGGAATATGCTAAATAATTTTTCTGAAGAGGAAAAAGAAGCATATCTGAATGGTTTAAGGAAAATATATACTGCTTCATCTCGGGCAAGGGAAATCTTATATGTTCTAAGTGAAGTTAGAGAGAAACTACCAATAGATGAATTTATTAAGCCAAAGGAGTAAAATTTTAATGGAAACTGAAAAGAAGAATTATAATATTGTTGCTAATTATTTAACCGAAGAGTATATTAAAAGAATTTCTGGTGAAGATGTTAGCGATATTTTAATTGGAGACAATCCCAAAGATAGGGTTATGGTTGGTATGTTAGCCGCAGAGAGGGTAAGAAAATCTTATGGTGGCGATTATATTGAAAATGATGAAAATAAATATGAGAGCATACCTTCAATAGGAATGAGTTTTATTATTGATAATAATTCAAAGGGAAACTTATTTGTAAAACCACTAGGCTTTCTCTACTATAAAATAAAGCCAAACTTTAATGATTTTGAAGAGCATACATTAAGAATCTATAGCCAAAAGTATAGAATACAATTTGATAACTTGCATCATTTAGAACTATATATTAAAGAAAATGAGGTTAGTGACAAAATAAAACTGTTGCCATTCTATAAAAAAGTCACTTTGGATAAGTATTTTGATGAGCCGATTAAGATTAACATTGAAAAACTGAAAAAGGAAAAAACAATAAGTCTAAAAGAAGAGATAGATGAGCATTTAAGTATACTTGTTGAAGAGATAAAGTCCGAATCCATTTTTATTAATGACAACTTCTTCAAAATAGGGGATATTTCTTCAGAGTATAAATTTAATAGTATTGTTTTAAATAAGCAATATGAGTCAGCATTTCCGGCGTGGAATATAGACATAACTTTGCAACTGTCAGAGTCAGATGATGGGGATAGAGTTACAGTGACATATGTAAATTTATCCGAAGAAAGAAGTGAGCTTGTAGATGGAACTTATAGTCCACACATATTTAATGCACGATTGAGTGTTAAGGGTGATGAAAATGTTAATTTTAAAGATATTGAGTTAGATTATTTTATTGATGATTACAGACAAGATGTCTGTGTAAAAGCTATACCTGAGAATGCGTCAATAAAATACAATGAAGTGGAGAATTATCTAATAACTGAGAACATACCAATTTATTATCAAAATAGATTAATCACAAGAGATGAGTTTAGCAGCAACACATCTTTTGAAGTATTAATAAAAGAACCAATAAAGAATTTGCAATTTATTTTTAATAAGATGCAGGAAGATTTAATAAAGGTTACAGAAAAGTATAAAAGCGATCGTAACAGTGGAAAGTTTTCTTCTATAGCGCTGGACAACTATAAGAAGGACCTAGAAGGGTATAAGAGGGAAATTAATAGGTTTGAGGATGGAATAAATATTATTAAAACTAATGATATCTCGTATAGAGCATTTGTTTATATGAATGAGACTTTCAAAACCAAGTTATATAATGGACAAAAAGTAGTGCCAGGTTGGAGACTTTTCCAATTAGTGTTTATAGTTTCATTAATT
Organism: Clostridium sp. C8-1-8; assembly: GCF_009928445.1. Taxonomy (GTDB): domain Bacteria; phylum Bacillota; class Clostridia; order Clostridiales; family Clostridiaceae; genus Clostridium_AR. The sequence continues at coordinate 168,564 of NZ_JAABNO010000010.1, forward strand.
AATGATATTGTGATTAGCGAATTTGAAAATAATAACAATTTTGGAATTGAAGAGTTAGAAATAGCAGACCTTCTATACTTCCCCACCGGTGGAGGTAAAACTGAGGCCTTTTTGGGAGCGGTTGTTTTCACAATGTTTTTTGATAGGCTACGAGGAAAGAATGACGGAGTCTCTGCATTCATAAAGTATCCTCTAAGGCTATTGTCTATAAATCAGCTTGATAGAATATTGATAACAATATGCAAAGCTGAGTTTGTTAGAAAAAAGTATTCCATTGGACTGAATGAGTTTTCTACAGGGTATTTTGTTGGAAGTAATAACACTCCAAATAGAATAAAAGATAAGGGAAATTTCATAGAAAAAACCCAAGAAGATTTAAATGAACAATACAGATTAATTGATACATGCCCAGTATGTGGAGACAAAAAAATTAATGTGCGATTTGATGAAGATAGCTGGAGATTAGTTCACTATTGTGACAATGATAAATGTTCATTAGCTGAGCTACCACTATGTATGGTTGATAATGAGATATACAGATATATGCCAACAGTTATTGTAAGTACAGTTGACAAATTAGCCGGAATTGGACTGAATTCAGCATTTAAGACATTATTTGGACAGGTAAAGGCAAAGTGTCCTAAACATGGCTACTCTCACAGAGGAAAGTGTATTGAAAGTGACAATGCAAAATGTCAGTGTAAATTAGTTCCTGTAAAGGATCTAAAAGATCCTGTTCCAACATTATTTATTCAAGATGAGCTCCACTTGGTAAGAGAAAGCTTGGGAACATTTGCAAGTCACTATATATCATTTATCAAATATTATTGTGAAAAGCTAGTTCCAGAAAGTCAGAGAAAGAGGATAAAATTTATTGGTGCTACTGCTACAATATCAATGTTTCAAGAGCAGATCTGGAACTTATATCATATGGATGGGAGGCGTTTTCCAACGCAATACCCGGCGAAGGAAGGGAACTTTTATTCAATAATTGACCATGAGGATGTATCAAGAATTATTATGGGATATGCACCTTATGGGAGATCTGTAACTAATGCGGTGTGGGAATCTACAACTAATCTTAGAATGATAATACATGATATAATAAAAGATCTTGATAAAGGTCTAGAAATATTAAAAGAAAAAGGTTTTGAAGGAAATACAGATAAGTTATTAGAAGTATTAAATAATTATTGGGTTTCAATAAACTATAACAATACGAAGCAAGATGGCATTGAACTTTATAATGCATTTCAAAATCAGGCTAACAATTTATTGAATGATAGAGGCATTAACGAATTTAATATTGATCAAATGACAGGTGACGATGGTTTTCAAAAAGTAAGACAAGTATTATTTGAAATTCAAAGCACTAAGGATAAAACTAATTGCACAAATCTTGTGCTTGCCACTAGTACAATATCTCATGGTGTAGATGAGGATTCATTCAATCAGATGTTCTTCTTTGGAATGCCTAATAATACAGCAGAATACGTACAGGCATATTCAAGAGTAGGTAGAAAGTATACAGGTATTGTAATAGATATTATAAGGTTAATGAGAGAACGGGATAGATCTTACCTAAAGAATTTTAATCTTTTTCATGAAAATAAGGATAGCTTAATCGATGCGGTACCAATAAACAGATGGGCAAAAAATGCTATATACAGTACTCTGCCAGGTATATTGGCAGCCTTAATAATTCAGTATTATGAATTTACTAGTGATAAATCATATCTTAGGGCTGTTGAATTGCAGAATATTATTAAGGAAGAAAAAATAGATGTTGAAGATGCTGTAACAATATTAGTAAACAGCTATGGATGTAATGATTCTGAAAAATCATCTTGGATCTATAGGGATGTTATAAAAGAAGAAATATCGAGAATAATGAATGCATTTAAAGAAATTGAGACAAGGGATAAATTCCTAGGGGACTGTATAGGGATGCTATCACGATACGGTAAAAAACCTATGTCTAGTCTTAGAGATACAGAGGAACAAATAGAAATTAAGATAAGATAAGAGGTGTGAGAATGAAAAGAAGTAAGCATCAAGCAGTTTATAAGTACTTGCCCGGTGTTTGGACAGGATATACGGATGATAAAGACCCACGTTTAGGTGGGAATTCTGTTACAATAAAAATAAATACTTGGAATTACAGAAATTTAGAAGGGGTATTCACAGATAGAATAGAAGCGGAGATATTAAGAAATATTAATATATTTGAAAGAAGAGGTGGAAATATACAGTCTTTCTTTCTAAAAAGTAAGGATAACTTTGCATTTGTAGAGCCCGCAACGGCAGAGGATTTTGAAGATATTAGAGGAGAGGTTTCTCCGTTGGTGTTCTATTGCAGTAATTGCGGAAGTACCCTGTCATTAAGCAACTCAAATTATTTAAATAAAAACACATGGACTTGCCAACTTTGCAATACAAGATCGGTAAAGCAGCTACAGATGGTATATACATGTGAATGTGGTTCAGCAGTACCTGTAAAGTTGCCTTATAAGAAGATTAATGGAAAGCTGATAGATTACAAATATTGGCCAGTTGGTGTTAGAAACGCATATAAGTTTGTTTATAAGGTTGGAAAAAGTGAAAAGCCTGAAGAAATGAAGCATAAATGCGACTGTGGAGAAGTTTTGCTTCCTCGAAATGCGTCAGATAATGTTAATTTTAGAGCATTAAATATAAAAACCATAAAACTTATGGATGAGAAACAAGGGAAATTTTATAAAAATGGTTTAGATGCAAAGAAGATAATCATTGCCTATTGGCTTGCATTAATTTCAGAAAGTAAGTTTAAAGATATTCTTAATAATATGGAATTTTTCAAAGAGAATGATAATATAAGTGAAATGTCTGAAGAATTTAAAAAGAAAGTTAAAGATTTTATGGACTTATTTGGTATAGATGAGGAACAAGCCATAGCAGGTGTTAAAAAGATGGCAAAAAAGGGCGACGATAATAAGAACTCATATATACAGCAGCAAATTGCTAGCTCAATACCGAACATAGGAATTGATGTTATAGAAGTCCTTGCATCTCAACTGTTGGAGTATGACACTTTGAAAAATGCCATAAGAACTATAACTTTAGAAGAAGCAATAGAAAAACAAAAAAGCATGAAGATTATTAAAGCAGAAGAGGAGATACACAATATTAATAAAAAATTTGGCATCTACAGTGCGCAAGTGTCACATGATGTGGAAGTTATTACATCGACATATGGTTTTACTAGAAGGAAAGTTGATCCTAAACAAAGCAGTGCAAAAACTGGATTAGGATTAAAGTCCTTTAGAAATGAAAAAGAAGGTAGAAACTTAGTTTACACTGCGAAACTTGAGACTGAAGGAATACTGATTGAGTTTGATAAAGTAAAGATAATAAACTGGTTGTATGATAATAAATTTATTGATGATTCTAAGCTTCCGGACTTGGAAGATGAAACTATTGTAAAGAAGTGGTACTTAGAAAATGTAAAGTGTAGCGAAATAACTAGCTTCAATCACTTAGATAAAAATAACCCTGAATCTTCAATAACTCACTATATTTATACACTGCTTCATTCTATATCACATGCATTTATAAAGAGTGCAGGCTCATTATCAGGCCTAGATAAAAATTCATTATCGGAAATTATTTTGCCAAATACTTGTTCAATATTTATATATGCAAATACAGCTCAGGGAGTTCCGCTTGGTTCACTGTCAGGTATGTTTGAACAAAACTATAAAATGTTCCTTAGAAAGGCTCAGGAATTAATGCAAAGATGTGTATTTGACCCTATTTGCAGTGATAGGGATAATGCCTCCTGCAGCTCATGTACTCAATTATCTGAGGTCTGCTGCTGCCATTTCAATATGGACTTAACGAGAAAGTATGTTATTGGGGTTAAGAGTAAAACAGAAAATATCAAAGGATTTTGGGAGTTTTAACAGAATATGGCGCAAATTTTTCCGGAGAACATCAGTTATATGGGGCCCACGGCTTCTGAAATAAAAGTATACACGGCACTAAAAGAAAAGCTCAACGATGATTATACTGTCTTTTACTCAATAAAATGGTTTGAGTATGAAGATAGCGTGAAAAAAATTTCAGAGTGTGATTTTTTAATATTTAATAAGAATTATGGTTACGTAACATTAGAAGTAAAAGGAGGTACAGGTATAGTTGTTGAAAATAATGATTGGTATCTGGTAGACCACGGCGAAAGAAGAAAATTGCGCTGTAGTCCTCATGAGCAAGCAGAGGATAGCATGAGGTACTTTAAAAAATACTTTGAGAGACAATTTAATTATACTTTTAATGGTATATATGGTGCTGCAGTAATTTTCCCTAATTTCATAATTGAAAATAAAGAACTTCTGACAAATAGAGCTAAGGAGTTAACTTTGGACGCACGTGACTTTAATGACCTCTCAGATAAAATTGAAGATATTTTTAAAGTTTGGGCAGGGGATCGCTTTGGATATTTGCGATTTAGTAAATCGCAACAGTTAAACTTTATAAATATAGTTAAAAAGAAAATTGCATTGTCGGCTGCGGCAGGTGTGCTCATTGAAAAGATGAATGAGAAGTTAGAATTAATAAATAGAGTACAAAATAACATTGTATATTTATTGTCTAATTATACTCAACTATATTTAACAGGGGGACCAGGTACTGGAAAGACTAATATCGGAATTAAGTTGGCTTTTAAGTCTTTCTTCAGTGGTAAGAAAGTCCTATTCATATGTCTGACTGATAACTTAAAAGAATATATCGCAAAACAGTTAAATTATGAAGGTATAGATATCATTACTTCAGTAGAAATTGATCTTCTTGAGAAGAGATATGAAACAATAATTGTTGATGAGGCACAGGATATTGATTCCGAGACGTTATTGAAGATTAAATCTTTATTAATCGATGATAATTCAGATTTATTTGTACTATACGATGATTTACAGAATGTAACTAATAAATCATTTAATAATTTACTAGATCTTAAATTTCCGCCATTTTTGCTAAGAGAGAATTTAAGGAATACAAAAAATATATTCAAGTATGCAATAAAGGAAACTAACCTTGGTAAAAATACATTACTTAATGAGATAGAGGGACCTGAGCCAGAAAAATATACTTTAAGTAACGAAGTCGAATTATCTGCTCAGATAAATATTCTGTTAGAAGAACTAATAGTTAAGGAATATGTGCCAATTTCTTCTATAGTAATACTGCTAGATGATTGCAGCAAATATCGTATTGCAAATGAAGAAAAAGTTGCAGGTTGGTCACTGAGACATGGAACAAAAAAAGATAATTTTATTACAGTTTCAAGTGTTTATGACTATAAAGGATTAGAATCAGATGTTGTTATTTATATACACAGCAAGTATACAAAGAAAAATATTAATTACATTGGATATACAAGAGCAAGGTTTTATTTGTATGAGATAATTTTGCTATAGCTCAAAAGGAATGGATACCGTATTTGTTATTAAAGTGTATTTAATACTTTCCATGGAGGTTGTATCTATGGAAAGTATTTTTGATTTGGAGAAAACTACATTATGGAGCTTTGAAGAATGTGGTAATTGAAAAACGCATAAGTGATATTATTGGGGCAATTGGAGTCATTATATGTCAAGTAATGTCATTGTAAAATACAGCAAGAATGGAGATTTAATTTTAAATTAATTTTTCGGATGCGGGTAAACTGAATTAAAGGGATTATTGCTAAAAGGAAGAATTATCGGTTGATTTTGTGAGAAAAAAAACACATAGAAAGCCTAGGTTCTAACGAGAATGTGAGCAGATTTTAAACACAACTTGCTTGTTTTAAGTCAAAAAATAGTTTTACGATAAAATGTTAGTGTAATAAATGTATAATAGTCTTTTGTTTTGATAAGAAATGTTTTGCTGCCTATTACATGAAATTTGATGCATTGCACATATCATCTTAATTGACAAACACCGATCATAAGGCAGATTTTGAACTACTTGTTATGAGGATTTTAGGAAAATAATTCTCAAATAAACTAGATTGGACTATGCCACGTCTTATTTGTGTTGCCGCTGATTTTACAAAATACGATGAGTATGCTGTAAAACAAATAAACAGGAACATTGACCTTGTTAGATATAAAAGATTTGGAAAAGAGTTATTGATGCTTGATTTAATAAATTCAAATGTAGTAAATACGATAAAAGATGCTGTGGATCAGCAGTTAACTAAGCAGAGTACATATAAAACATTTGTAGAGCAGCTACAAAGCACAAGTGAGAAACTAAGGAGGCTGTTACCCCATTAGGGATTATATTTTAGCTCTAGGTGATGATGCTACAGAAAACAATCTGAAATTATATAGTGCTTTCAAAAAGATAAAAAATATAATTTGTGTGGAAGTTAGAATGAAAAGCATAATGTTGTATCTAAGAATTAATCCATATGAAGTTGCTTTAGAAGGTGGATTTTCACGAGATGTTAGAAATATTGGTCATTGGGGTACGGGAGAGTTAGAAACTACAGTAAAGAATGTTGAGGACTTTGAAAAAGCAAAAGAATATATTAATAAGGCTTATGAGATAAATTAACTGAAAAAATATTATAGGATAAGAGGGCGTAATATGTTGCTTAAAACAGAAAACTTAAATGTTGATGGAAACAGAAAAGAGATAAGAGAAGAAGTAATAAAAAAATTTTTAAACGAAGAGCCGGGGACTGGAATTGGAGAGAATTGTTCAAGGTATAGATATGATGTTGAAGAAACAAGTGATGGTTCAAAGGTATACTTAAGAAGACCTGCTCCATTAAATAAAGGTGTAGATTTTGAGGTGCATGTTGAAAATGTGCGATTTAGAGAAAAGGGAAAGGTTCATATGCCAAGTCGTTCAAATATTATACAGGATTTAATAGATAAGAAAGACCACAATTATGGTGAATATAAAAAGGTAATGAATATTATTAATAAATTGTATAATTGTAAAATAGTTAAAGAAGCAGAATATAGAAATATTAAATTTGATATAGAACATTCAATAGAAGCAATATTAAAATCAATAAAGTGGTTATTTATAGAACAAGATGTTACTTATTGGAACTTGAGTGGACGAGCTATGTTATATTCAAAATTAAGAAAAGAAAATTTATGCTAAGTTAAGTAAAAAGTCATAATATAAGTATAGTTACTACGCCTTGTACTAGGTTAGAAACATAGTTATTTTAATGGTGTAATTTTGCTTAAATAAATTTAAGAATAGCAATTATTAGTATAAAGAATGTATAAAATTAAATGAGTATATTGTATTATATTACATATAATTAAAATTTAAGACAAGGAGGAGAATCATATGTCAAATTGTAAAATATGTGGAAGGCCATTAAACGAATCTCAATGGAGAGAAGAGAGAAATTATAAATCATGTCCTAATTGTTCGAAAGAAAATGGACAGGAACATGTTTATTATGAATATCCAGAACATTTTGGAACAACTGATGCAAGAATAACATCAGTAAATCCAGATGGAGCACAAAGCCATTGTGCTGTTTGCAGAGGTAGAGCAAAAGTTCAGGGCAATAGAAGGTTATGCAGTGAATTTTAAAATGATAAAAATTAACAAAAAAACTATCTAATAAAGTTTAGATAGTTTTTTGTTTTTTCTATTTTATATTTACAATATATTTCATAAATTCTTTCTTGAAATAGAAAGCGTGATTTTTATTAGAAACTTCTTTAGCATAAACATCTGAATAAATGGGATGATAAGGTTTTGAATCTTTACTACGAACTTGAATGTATTCACCATTTGATGTGTGAATAAAGCCATCATTGCTAGTTTTAATATGTTCATTAAGTTGATGACAAATAGAATAATAATCTTTCTCTAATTGGAACTTTAAATCGTGGAATTTATTATCATCTAGATTTACATGGACACAAGGTAAAAACATCCATTCAGAAGGAGGACCAACCTTACTTATTGGAACGTAGAGCAAATTATTAATCTTCTTATACAGTTTACTCTCATAAAAATCTTTTTCTGTTAATAACTCATCGATCATCGTTGAAATTTGAGTAATAAACATTGTTTCTAACGGCTTTCCCAAAGTATCACATTTATTTGTTTTGAGTTCACCATCTTCAAAATCCAAATTTGTATTTGATAAATTTAGGCCTAAAGTCATTTCTAATAGTTGTCCACTTTTACCCTTGTTTTTTATAATATCAGTCATTTGTTCTTGTTTTAAAACTTGTCCGAATTTTTTACCAGCTAAAGCATTCAATAGTTTTTTAGCTTCATCTAATTTCATAGTATTTCTCCTCATAGTAGCTATTTTTTTATAAATACACTACCAATTATACAAGTAATAGCAGTAAATGTATATAAAATACAGATGTTGACTAAGATTATTAAGTAAGAGGTGAGAAAATGAGAGAGAGATTTGATTTAGAAACAAAAACTTTGTGGAGTTTTAAACAAAGAGGTGATTGGGAAACACATAAGGGAGATTATCCAGGAAATTGGAGTCCGTTTGTTCCGAGAAATGTTATTTTAAGATATTCAAAAGAGGATGATTTAATATTGGATCAATTCTTGGGAAGTGGAACTACTCTTATTGAAGCAAAGTTATTAAATAGAAGGGGGATTGGATGTGATGTTAATCGCAAAGCACTGGAATTGGCAAGAAATAGGATTGACGGTGCAAAAGGGGAACGATCTACTCAATTAGTAAATTGTGATGCCAAAAATTTGGCCTTTTTAAATAATGAATCAATAGATTTAATATGTACACATCCACCTTATTCTTATATCATAAAGTACAGTAAGAATATTGCTGAAGATTTATCTTTGTTAAGTATAGATGATTTTTATGAAAGTATGATGTTAGCTTCAAAAGAAGCTTTTCGGGTTTTAAAAGATGGAAAATACTGTGCAGTTATGATGGGAGACATAAGAAAAAATGGTTGCGTAATTCCATTAGGATTTAACATTATGAATATATTTTTAAGTCAAGGGTTTAAACTGAAAGAAATAATAGTAAAGGAACAACATAATTGTAGTTCTACAAAGTATTGGGAGCAAATAAGTTTGAAAAGAAACTTTTATCTTTTAGCACATGAGTATTTATTTATTTTCTTTAAATAATGGCTGGATTTATTTCTAAATATCTTTATAATATAGTGTGGATGATACTAGTTATAAAGGTGATGATGTTTTGAAATATATAAAAGAAAATAATTATAAGCTATCACTAGGCGATTGTATTAAGGAATTAAGGAAAGTTGAGAGTAAATCAGTAGATATGATATTTGCAGACCCACCATATAAGCTAAGCAATGATGGGATAACGTGTAAGTCTGGGAAGATGGAAAGTGTAAATAAGGGAAGCTGGGATAAATCTTTAGGCGTTGAACTTGATTACAAATTTAATGTGAAGTGGTTGAAGGCTTGTGATAGAGTTTTGAAGGATGAAGGAAGTATGTGGATATCTGGAACATATCATATTATTCATTCGATAGCTTTTGCATTACAGAAAATGGACTATTACATAATAAATGAAATTACTTGGGTAAAACCTAATGCTGCACCAAATATGGGATGTAGATGTTTTACTGCGAGTCAAGAAACAGTGCTTTGGGTAAAAAAAAATAAGAAGGCAAAACATGTTTTTAATTATCAATTTATGAAAGAAATAAATGGTGGTAAGCAGATGAGAAGTGTATGGGAAATACCAACAACCCCTAAGAGAGAAAAGAAGTATGGATATCATCCTACCCAAAAGCCAGAAGCACTATTGTATAGATGCATAATGTCTAGTACTAATGCTCAAGATATAATTTTAGATCCATTTTGTGGTTCTGGAACTACAGGTGTAGTAGCAATAAGAAATGGAAGAAGTTTCATTGGAATTGACATAAATGAAGAGTATTTATTTTTAACTAAAGAAAGAATAAAAAGAGCTTTAGAGGAGGACAAAAATAATGGAAACTAATGTTAAACCATTTTTAAAATGGGCTGGTGGAAAAACTCAGCTATTACCACAGATTATAGAAAGGCTACCAACCGATTTTCATAAGAAAAGACGCTACGTTGAACCGTTTATTGGCGCAGGAGCTGTATTTTTTTATTTGATAAGTAATAATTGTTTTGATGAATATGTTATTAATGATATTAATAGCAAGTTGATTAATTTATATAAGGTAATGAGAGAAAATTGTGACGAATTATTAGGAGAACTAAGAGCTCTTAAAGAGCAGTACATGACCTTAGGTGAAATGGAAAAAAAAGAACAATTTTATTATGAAATAAGAGATGAATTTAATGAGAATGAAAGTTCGTGTGTTCGCATGGGAGCACTATTTATATTTTTAAATAAAACATGCTTTAACGGTCTTTATAGAGAGAATTTAAAAGGTAATTTCAATGTGCCATTTGGGAAACATAATTCACCAAGCATATATGAAGAGACAGATATAAGATTAGTATCTAAGTTACTTGGGAGTAAAAATAATAAAGGCGAATATAGAGTTGAGATATTAAATACATCTTTTGAAAATTTAAAAGAGTATATAGATGAAAATACATTTGTTTATTTTGACCCTCCTTACAGACCAGTGACAGCTGGAGGGTTTAACTCATATAGCAAAAGTAGTTTTAATGATGATAGTCAAATTAAGCTAAGAGATTTCTATTTAGACTGTGACAAAAAAGGTGCAAGGTTAATGCAGAGTAATTCTGATCCTAGAGTATTGGATAAGGATGATGATTTTTTTGATTCATTATATAAAGGGTTTATAGTTAAGAGGGTAAGTGCAAGTAGGATGATAAATAGTAAGGGGAGCGGAAGAGGCGCTATTACTGAATTACTTATAACAAATTATGGCGAGGAGGAGAGAAAGATGGGCGTTAGTTATGAAAAAAATGCTCAAACATTTGACTATTTATTGAGCACTTTAAAGGATTCAATTAAAGGATGGGAATATTTTGTTAATTGGGATAAGGTTAATACTAATGTAAAAGATATTGAAATACAATTGAACATATTGAATTACCTTATTGGAAAAGAAAATATTGAAGACGAGGCAAGATACTTAATTTCAAAGCATCCAGAAGTAATTTCTGCTATTCCAATTTTAGTTGCATGTAGAGAGAAGAATTTCCAAATAATATCTTCGGATGAAGTTGATATGTTTAAGAGTAAAAATTATTTATTTCACGATAATAAAAGTATATCTAGTGAGCAAATAGATGATATTGTTGAATTTATGTCTGAAACTAAGGTATTAGAAATATTTTCCAATAAGACTATCAAGAATGTGGTGGACTATGTATTTGGTGTTGAAGTTGGGCTTGATAGTAATGGGAGAAAAAATCGTTCAGGACATGCTATGGAAGATATGGTAGAGAAATTTGTTTCTAAGATATGTAAGGATACAGGATATAATTACTTAAAGGAAGCTACTCCAAGTGCTATAAAAAGTGAATGGGGCTACAATGTAACTGTGGATAAATCAGCAAGAAGATTTGATTTTGCAATAAATACTGGAAATAAGCTCTATTTGATAGAGACAAATTATTATGGTGGTGGTGGTTCTAAACTTAAGGCTACTGCTGGTGAATATAAAACTCTTTATGATGTCATTAAAGAAGATGGGCATGAATTTATATGGATAACAGATGGTAAGGGATGGTTGACAGCGAATAGACCGTTAGAGGAAACATTTTATCATAATAAATATATAATGAATTTAACGATGTTAGAGCAAGGATTATTAAATGATATATTGAAAGGCTAGATTAGTACAGCATTTGCGAGGCTTAAAAGATAATTTGTATATTTAGAGGAAACGCAGGTTTTTATACCATACCTGAAGAATTATTTTGTAGTGCATAATAATTTTGTATAAATTAGTTTAGAAGAATTGTTGTTTCTTGAAAAATCACCATAGGATAATGATATGCTCCCCTTAAAGTAGACAGTGCAAATATTAAAATTACACTTAAGCGGCTAAAGCCCTAAATTCCATTGGGCTAAGGCCGTTTAAGTTTTTTTGCAACCTTTTATTATTATAGAAGTTTATATATTCATCAATTGCAATGGAAAGAGAATTATATGTATGATATTTGTTTAAATAGTATTTCTCACATTTTAGAATGCCCCAAAATGCTTCCATTGGTCCATTATCTATACATCTGCCAACACGTGACATACTTTGTGTAATTCCAGCTGTAACTATTTTACGTTTAAATCCATATGAAGTATATTGAAATCCACGATCACTATGAATCATTGGGCTTGCGCTGGGCAAAGCTGCCAAAGTAATATCTAAAGTCTTAAAAACAAGATCATTATTGTTAGAATGTCCAAGTACATATGCAACAATGGATTTATCATGAAGATCCAATATAGCACTTAAATATGCTTTTTGAGAGTTACCGTACTTAAGTTCAGTAACATCTGTAACCCACTTTTCATTTAACTTATTAGCGCCAAACTCACGGTTCAGAAGGTTTTCTGCTACGTGCTGAGGAGTTGATTTTATATAATGTTTCCTTTTTCTTCGAATTACAGACTGCAACGATGAAAGTTTAATAAGTCTATAGATACGTTTAAAATTAAACTGTTTATTCAATCTACGCTTTAAGTTCATAGTCGTTTTACGATAGCCGTAGATTCCATCTACTTCCCAATAAATTTTAATGATCTCTTTAGTTAATATCTTATTCTCCATATCTACTTTAGAATCCTCGCGATTTAACAATTTATAGTATGAAGCACGTGAAATCTTAGCTATATCACACAACATCGATATAGAAAACTTATCTTTTTTTATGAAGCTCAGATATTACGACATGTAAATGTTAATATGAAAGTGCATAAAAGTTCCAACATCAAAATGTAGGAATTT
>NZ_JAABNO010000011.1 GCF_009928445.1 Clostridium sp. C8-1-8
GGCCGAAGAGGCGCCCCTGCTAAGGGCGTAGGTCGGGTAACCGGCGCGAGGGTTCAAATCCCTCTTTCTCCGCCAGCAAACACTCAGTTTTATAACTGAGTGTTTTTTTGTGTTTTTATATGTATCTATTGATTTAATGCAAGCATATACTAATAAAGCATAAATAATTATACATGAAAAGTTGTATATGAAGAGAGATATATTGACCAGTATAATGGATAAGTCACCAGAAGTATATTTTGATAGAAGTAGTAAAATTGCATTTATAAGTGATTGCCATAGAGGAGATGGAACTTATAAGGATGACTTGCTACCAAATGCCAATATATATATGACTGCATTAAATTATTATTATAGAAATCAGTTCACTTATATAGAGATTGGTGATGGCGATGAGTTATGGAAGGTTAAAAGCATAGAAGATATATACAATACCTATCCAGATATATTTAGATTACTTTTAAAGTTTAAAGATGCAAAACGATTTTATATGCTTTTTGGAAATCATGATGAAATAAAGGCTACTAAGAAGTTTAGGCATATGATAGAAAAAATAGACAGAAGTGAAGATGAGAACGAGCTTTATAAACTTTTTCATGATCTTCCTATATACGAAGGCTTAATATTAAATTATGAAAATATAAAAAGGCTGTTTATAATACACGGGCATCAGGTAGATAGATTAAACTATAACTTTGAGCCTTTTGCATCATTTATGGTTAGGTATGTATGGTCATTTCTAGAGGGTCATTTGGGATTTAAGAATGGAACAAGTCCTGCAAGAAGTAATACTAAGAGAAAAAAGGTTGATAGAAAGCTTCAGCAATGGGTTAAGAATAACAACCAACCTATTGTAGCTGGGCATACCCATAGATCAAGGATGCCAAAAGCAGATGAGATTCCATATTTTAATGATGGTTGCTGTATTCACCCTTATTCAGTAAGTTCAATTGAAATAGAGAATGGAAGAATATCACTTATAAAATGGAGTATAAAATCATTAGAAAACGGAGTACTCACCGTAAAAAGAGATATCATAGGTGGGCCAGAACTTATTATTAATTATAAAATATTATAGCTAAAGATTATATCAATGAGCTTAATGACTTTATTTATGGTTAAGTTAAGTAAAGCTGATATAAGCAATATTATTACTTATATTATAAGTTGAACCATATATTTACAAGATATATAATAGAAGAGGATTACTTTATGCTAAAGAGGGTGTAAGGGTGTTAAAGGGTAAAAAGATATATTTAAGATCAGTAGAAAAGAGGGATGTAAACATCTTTTATAATTACTCTACTGATAAAGAAATACGTAAGTTTGATGGGGGAAATATGATTTTTCCTTCTATAGAATATGTGATGCAGCATTTTGATGAAATAATGAATGTGTCTAGAAAAACACTTAGTATAATTAATGAAAAGAGTGTTTTAGTAGGCTATTTGACCTATAAGGAATTTGAAGATACAGCAAATGTATATACTATTGGTATTACTATAGGAAGCCAGTTTTGGGGAAGAGGATATGGACAGGATTCTATAATGGTTTTATTAGATTATCTATTTATGTATAGAGGTGCTCAAAGAGTTGAACTAGAGGTGGTTGATTATAACCTACGAGCTATAAGATGTTATGAGAAGTGTGGGTTTATAACTGAAGGAAAAAAGAGAAGTAGGTATTTTTCTCAAGGTAAGTACCATGATACATTACTAATGGGGATTTTAAGAGATGAATTTGATAAACTAAGACTAGAGGCTATAAATTAATTAATTTGAAAGTTATGTGTACAGGTAATTAATATTATCTGTACCTTTTTTATTCTTTTTAGAATTGGGTTATAATTAAAGAAGAACTTATAAATTATCTACATTGATAAAAGTAGGAGATACGCATATGGGAATAAAGTTTATTTACGGAAGAGCTGGCAGTGGAAAGAGCTATTATTGCATAGAAGAAATTAAGAAAAGAATTGAGGATGGAAGAGAAAATAAACTAATACTATTAGTTCCTGAGCAGATAACCTTCCAAACTGAAACAAGACTTTTAAAGCATATTGGAGAAAAAAGTGTGCTTAAGTCTGAAGTGCTAAGCTTTAAGAGAATGGCGCATAGAGTCTTTAACTTTTGTGGTGGAATAACGCACAAGCGAATGAATGAAGCAGGCCGTAATATGCTTATCTTTAAGGTGCTTGAAGAGGTTAATGAGCGTTTAAGTGTTTTCTACAGAGCGTCTAAACAACAAGGGTTTGTAGACATAGTTTCAAGAACTATAACAGAGTTTAAGAAGTATAATATTACCTCGGAAATATTAAATACAACAATGCAGGCTATGAGAGAAGACAATGAAGAACTTAAGATGAAGCTAAATGACTTATCAATAATATTTGATAAGTTTAATGAGTTACTGCATGAGAATTATATTGATTCTGAAGATGAGTTAAATATGCTTTCAGATAAACTTGACGATTGCAATATATTTGACGGTGCAGATATATGGGTTGATGAGTTTACTACCTTTACTCCACAACAGTTGGGCGTATTAGGTAAGCTTATGAAGAAAGCAAATAATATATATGTAGCATTAACCTTAGATGACACTCATGGAAGAGATGAGACAGATATCTTTAATGTAACTAAGAATACTGAGAAAAGGCTTTTAAGAATAGCGGCAGAAAATAACATTCCTTACGATGGATACTTAGATTTAAATAATAAAGAGAACTATAGGTTTAAGGAGAGTAGAGAATTAAACCATTTAGAAAAACATCTTTTTACATATCCATTTGTGCAGTATAAGTGGGCTAATAATGACTTAAGGCTCTATAAAGCTAATAACAATTATGATGAAATAGAAATAGTAGCAAAAGATATATTAAGGCTAGTAAGAGAAGAAGGCTATAGATATAGAGATATTTCAGTAGTTTGCAGACAATTAGAGGACTATGAGAAAATAGCTGCTGTAATATTTAATCAATATAATATTCCATACTTCTTAGATAAGAAAAGAGACATAGTAAGTAATCCACTTATAGTTTTAATTACTTCTGTATTTGAAATATTATCTAGAAATTGGTCTTATGAAAGTGTATTTAAATACCTAAAGACAGGTCTTACAGGGATTGATGGCGAGTACATAGATATATTGGAAAATTACGTTTTAGCCAACGGAATAAAGGGAAAGAGATGGCTTGAGGACTGGTGGGAATATAAAATAGACCCATTTAAACAAGAAGGAGAAGATCTACCAGAGGAAGAAAAGCAGAGAATTTCACTTATCAATGATATAAAGGATGAAATAAGAACTCCATTACTTAAGTTCTACTCAGATATTAAAGGAAAGCATACAATAAGAGAAACTTGCGTAGCTTTATATGATTTTATGAATTCTCTGGATATTATTGAAAGAATGGATAGACTATCTAAAGACTTTGAGGAAAAGGGTATTGGAGATAAGTCTAAGGAGTATGATCAAGTTGTAGAGATAATGATGGAAGTATTAGATCAGGCTGTAGATGTAATGGGAGAAGAAGTAATAGAAGCCGGTGACTTCATTAAGATACTAAATGTAGGTTTTGAAAAGTATGAGATTGGACTTATACCGGTGGCCTTAGATCAAGTAAATATAGGTGAGATATCAAGAATAAGAAGTAGAGAGCTGAAAGCTCTTTATATAATTGGAGCCAATGATGGAGTATTTCCTGCTTCTAATAAAGATGAGGGAATACTTTCAGATATGGATAGAGAATTATTGAGAAACCAAGGGGTAGAACTTGCTTCTGATACAAAGACTAAGGCTTTTGAAGAGCAATTTTTAGTTTATACAACTTTAACTATGTGCAGCAATTACTTAATGATAACCTATCCTTTAGCAGATTTTGAGGGTAAGTCTTTAAGACCATCTATCATAATACCTAGACTTAAAAAGATATTCCCTAACATAAAAGAAGAAAGTGATATATTTAGACTTAAAAATAATGATTTTGAAAAGGTAGTAGCTCCTATACCTACCTTTAATGAACTTATTGGTGCAGTAAGACGAGACTACGATAAAAAAGAAATAGAAGAATATTGGGCAGAGGTATATTCTTGGTACAAGAGTAAGCCAGAGTGGAAGGAAAAGGCTGACAGCATATTTAAGGGATTAAGGTATAGCAATCAAGAACAGGATATAGCAAGAGATAAGATAAAAAAGATATACTCTAGCAATAGTGATAATTTATTATTTAGTGTTTCAAGAATAGAAAAATATGCTCAGTGTCCTTTTGCTTATTATGTTCAATACGGTCTTAAGGCTAAAGATAGAAAGGTTTACGAATTCACTCCGCCAGACCTTGGTAGTTTTATGCACAATGTGTTAGACGAGTTTACAAATTATATAAGAGATAATAAAATTCATTGGGATGAATTAGATGGTAATAAGTGCAGAGCAATAATATCAGATATAGTAGATAAGCAAGTAGGAGAAAGTGCTGCTTCTATATTAAACAGTTCAAAGAGATATGAGTATTTTACAAATAGATTTAAGAATATATTAACTAAGTCAGTTAGCGTAATATCTGAACAGATGAGAAGAAGTAACTTTGATATATTTAGAAATGAGTTTGAGTTTGGCAGCTATAAGGATAGCGAACCGATAAAGCTTAAGCTATCATCTGGAGATGAGGTGTTCTTAACTGGTAGAATTGATAGAGTAGATACTGTAGAGTTAGAGGGGCAAACTTATATAAGGATAATAGATTATAAGTCAGGAAGCAAGGAATTCGATTTAAATCAGCTATATTATGGATTACAAATTCAGCTGTTAGTATATTTAGATGCTTTAATTAAGAATTCTAAGTACTTCTTAGATAAACAGGTAGTGCCTGGAGCAATCCTTTATTTTAGAATAGATGACCCTATAATAAAGTCAAAAAGAGATTTAAGTGATGAAGAGTTAAAGGAACAAATACTTAAGAAGCTTAAGATGGATGGACTTTTACTTAAAGATGTTAGATTAGTTAAGGCAATGGATAAAACTATGGAAACTTATTCGCTTGTAATTCCAGCAACCTTTAAGAAGGATGGAGACTTTACAAAGCAGAGCGCCGTTATAACAGAGGAGCAGTTTGATATATTGAGAAAGTATGTAAATGAGAAAATGATTGAGTTATGTGAAGAGATGTTAAGTGGTCGTATAAAGATTGAGCCATCAAAAGATGGAAAGTTCACATACTGCAGCTTCTGTAATTATTCTCACATATGTCAGTTCGATTTAAGTTTAAGTGATAATAAACATAAGGTTATACAAAAGCATAGTGACGAAGAAGTGTGGAAAGAAATAACCAGTGTTGTAGTTAAGGATCTAGGAGGTGAAAAATAATGGGAGACACGAGATGGACGGAAGAACAATTTAGTGCAATAACTACTAGAGGTAGAAATCTGTTGGTGGCAGCGGCTGCTGGATCTGGTAAAACCGCAGTATTAGTAGAGAGAATAATAAGAATGATAACTGAAGGCCAAGAGCCAATAGATATAGATAGTTTATTAGTGGTGACTTTTACATCTGCTGCAGCTGCTGAGATGAGAGAAAGAATTGGAGAAGCTATATCTAAGGCGCTAGAGCATGCACCAAACTCTAAAGTTCTTCAAAGACAGTTAGCTCTATTGAATAGAGCTAATATAACTACTATGCACTCCTTTTGTTTAGATGTTATAAAAAATAACTTTCATCATATAGATTTAGATCCTAACTTTAGAATTGGTGATGACACAGAAGGTACCTTAATAAGAAATGAAGTAGTAAGCGAGTTGTTTGAAGCTAGGTATGATGCTGATGATGATAATTTTAAAAGGTTAGTAGATGCCTATGGCCAAGGAAAAGACGATAGTAAGCTTCAACAGATGGTATTGGATTTGTACCAATTTTCTATGAGTGAACCTTGGCCAAGAGCATGGCTTAATGAAAAGTGTGAGAATTTAAATATTAGTACAGAAGAGGAACTTAGCCATAGTGAGTGGGCTAAAATATTAGTTAATAATGTTGAGATTGAATTACAAGGTTCCCTAAAGCTTCTTTATAATGCTAAAGAGCTATGTGAAGCTACAGAAGGTCTAGAGCCTTATCTAATTAATTTAGAGGATGATATAAATCAAGTAACTAACATAAGAGAAAGTATTTGCGGTGGTATTAGTGCTGTTTATAACTCACTAAGGGATTTTAATCTATCAAAGCTTAAATCAGTAAAGAAGAACCAAGTATCTGACGAAGATGTTCAACAAAGGGTAAAAGACATAAGAGATGAGGTCAAGAAAAAGGTAAATAAGATGAGAGATGATATATTTGCCATACCTCCAGAAGAGGCTATTAAGGACTTTGACACCTTACATTTTCTTATATCAGAGCTTGTGAGTTTAGTGCTAGAGTTTGATGAAAGATATAAAGGCAAGAAGAGAGATAGAGGAATATTGGACTTTAATGACCTAGAACACCTATGTCTCAAGGTTCTTACTGAAGAAAATGAAGATGGTACTATAGTTCCATCAGCCGTGGCTAAGGAATTTAAGGCTAAGTTTAGTGAAGTTTTAGTTGATGAGTACCAAGACACTAATAATATTCAAGAAACTATAATAGATATGGTTTCTAGAAAAAATGATGATGATCCTAATGTATTTATGGTGGGAGATGTAAAGCAGAGCATATATAGATTTAGACACGCTAAGCCAGAGTTATTTTTAAACAAATACAATAGCTACTCTGAGCAAGGTGAGCATGATATGAAGATAATGCTCTATAAAAATTTTAGAAGCAGAAAAGAAGTAATAGATGGAGTAAACTATGTATTCAATATGCTTATGTCTAGAACCGTAGGTGAACTTGAATATGATGAGAGAGAAGCTTTAAACCTAGGGGCTGATTATAAAGATTTAGACATTGAGAATGTATATAGTGGAGAAGCTGAGATCAGTGTAAGTGATGTGGAAATTGCGGGAGACATAGAGGTTCATATATTAGATAAATCAGCAAAGAAAGAAGAATCTGAAGAGGAGACTCAAGAGGCAGAGGTTCTGGATGAAGTAGAGGGTATTGGAGAAGCAGAAGAAGATTTAGATGCAATTCAGATTGAAGCAAGAATTGTAGCTAAGAGAATACATGAGCTTATGAATGCTGCTAACGGCAAAAAATACATGGTATGGGATAAGGGTTTGGAAAGCTATAGGAGACTCAAGTATAAAGATATTGTAATACTTTTAAGAGCAACAAAGAACTGGTCAGAGGTATTTGTAGAAGAGCTTAGTCAAAGTGGGATTCCTGTATATGCGGATACTGGCACTGGTTACTTTGATACTATTGAGATAAGAACTATAATGTCTTTATTACAGGTAATAGATAACCCTATGCAAGATATTCACATACTATCGGTACTTAGATCACCAATCTTCTTATTTTCTTCAGAAGAGTTAGGGGATCTAAGACTGGTTGACAAAAAGAAATACTTCTATGAAATAATAAAAGATATAGCTGAAGAAGAATTACAAGAAATTATCTCTGAAACTCTTAAAAGCAAATGCATTAACTTTATGGAAAAGCTTAAAGTATGGAGAGATAAAGCTTTGTATATGCCTATAGATGAATTTATATGGTACTTATATATGGATACCTCCTACTATGGGTATGCAGGGGCAATGCCTAATGGGGTTCAAAGACAGGCTAACTTAAGAGTATTGTTCCAAAGAGCTAAACAATATGAGAAAACAAGTTTTAAAGGCTTATTCAACTTTATTAACTTTATCAATAAGCTTAGAAAATCCTCAGGTGATATGGGGAGTGCAAAGATACTTGGAGAAAATGAAGATGTAGTTAGAATAATGAGTATACATAAGAGTAAAGGACTAGAGTTCCCAGTAGTGTTTCTATCTGGCTGTGGAAAACAATTTAATCTTATGGACCTAAACAAAGAGATACTTTTCCATGATGAATTAGGTTTTGGACCTGAATATATTGATGTGGATAGAAGAATAAGCTATACTTCTCTTCCAAAGCATGCTATAAAGATGAGGTTTAAGCTTGAGGCTCTTTCTGAGGAAATGAGAGTTTTATATGTTGCCTTCACTAGAGCAAAGGAAAAGCTTATAATAACTGGAGCGGTGTCCAATCTTGAAAAGTCAGCAAGGAGATGGTGCTCATCTGCCAATCTTAGTGAGGAGAAGATACTTTCTTCAGAGGTTCTTAAAGGAAAGAGCTATATGGATTGGATAGGTATGTCCCTTGCAAAGCATAAGAATGGAGAAGAAATCAGAAAGTCTGGAAATACAATTGTGGATTATATTAAAAGTGACTTTTCCACATGGAATATAAAATACTGGTCAAAAGCTGATGTAGTTGTGGATGAAAAACTAGAGGTTGTGGATGAAATTTCACATGAGGAAGAGGAAAAACGACTCTTTATCTACAAAGATATAGATGATATAAGTGAAGATATTGATAGAAGACTAGGGTTTAATTATAAGTTTAATAGCTCTACTAAGATAACAGCTAATATATCTGTTTCGGATCTTAAAAGAGCAGCCTATGAAGAAGATCAAAATGAAATACTCACTGTATATAAGGGAGATAGAATAAGAAAACCTCAATTTTTACAAGAAGAAAAAGGTCTATCTGCTACTGAAAGAGGTACTATAGTACATTTTGTTATGCAACATATAGAGCTTGGTAAGGTAAGAAATATAAACGAGATAAGAGAACAGATTGAAGATATGATTTCAGGAGAGTTCTTAACTAAAGAACAGGCTAAGGTGGTTAATGCAAGTAAGGTATTTAAGTTCTTCCAAAGTGACATAGGCAAAAGAATCATAGATGCCTTTGAAAATGGAAGTATGCTATATAGAGAATTACCTTTCTTTACTGAGATACCAGCCTACCTTGTGGATAAATCTTTATCTCAAGAAGAGGGAGAAAATGAGTTAGTTAGACTACAAGGAGTTGTAGATTGCTTCTTTGAAGAGGAAGATGGATTGGTGCTTCTTGATTATAAGACTGACTATGTAGAACAGGGCAATGAGCAGGAGATAAAGGATAGATATGAGCTTCAGCTTAGCTATTATGCAGATACCTTAGAAAAAATAACAGGAAAGAAAGTTAAGGAAAGATATCTATACCTATTTGGGTTGGATAAAGAAGTTAAGTATTAATATAAGTAATTAGAACAAAAAAAGATAATATAAAAATACACCTTAAGATTAAGATGCATCTAAATCTTAGAGGTGTATTTTTTTCTTATTGAATTATCAAATATAACTAATATACAAGCTGGAATACCTATTAAACCTCTAATAGAATCAAATCCATGAATTAGGGCAGCTCCTAGTAATAAGTACCCTATTCCTATAAAGAGAAATAAGATTCGCTCACTTTTGAGATAATTATTCTCGTCTATTATATTAAATTTTCTTGAATTAGGAATAAAAAGTTTTTTTGGTCCAACAACTGCTATGACTGCACACATAACTCCTAAAAATATAAATAAATAGTTAAGAATGTTACCTATAGTACTCATTATATGTCTCCTTTACTTAAAGTTTTTTATTCATAATTATTATAAATATGTGCTGATTCAATGATAAGTATATTTTTAAAACTCCTCTAATTTCTAAAAAGAAAGTTTGAAAAATTAAATCTTAAATAATGAGGCACATCTATTCTTCTAAACAAACGCAATATTTAGACCCTTAAGATTAGGGGATTTTTAAATTAGTCGCTATAAATGTGACTCTCTATATGAGCAAGCTACTAGAATTAAAATGAAGTTTTAATAAATATAAGTGATTTATTATGTCCTTATTATAGCAAATATTTAAAAAGGAATACATATATTGGTATAAAAATAAAGCTCGCTATTAGTGACGTTGCATTTAGAACAGAAGAAAACTTATAATCTCCATTGTATTGTCTAGCTACTATAGCGACAGTATTCATAACTGGCATAGCAGACATAACTATGAATACCTCCTTCATAAGTAAAGGAAAGGATGTAAAGCTTAAGAGTAGAAAGGATACAATTGGCGATATGATAAACCTTCCTATTAAGATTAACAGTGAATCTTTATCTACTTTCATCTCTTTATAATTCATATTTGACAAGATTGAACCTATAAATATGGTTGAAAGTGGAGTTGTTAGATTTCCTAAGTAGTTACAGCTGTCAACTAAGAATACTGGTAGTTGAATCTTCAGGAGTATTAGAGTAGCAGAAAAGATAAAAGCTATAAGTGGTGGAGAAAGTATATTTTCTAAGTTGCTTTTAGAAAAAAATCCACCAGAAGTTTTCTTGCCATCACATCTTATATCATAGGCTGCTATGGACCAAAAGAACAAAGTGTTTATTATATAGTAAATTAAGATATAGGGGAGAGCCTTTTCTCCAAATATAGATATGTTTACTGGAAGACCTACGAATATGGTGTTTGATAGACCAAAGAGCGCTCTGAAGACGCCCTTTCTATCTTTTGATATATTAAAAAGTTTATATACAAAGGAGCCTATTAAATAGGTTGTAGAAATCGATAAAAAAGCTAATAAATATCCTCCAAGGGAATTTATGAATTGTTCCTTAGTAAAGCTAGTATTTAAGTTTGCTATCATGAAAGCAGGTAGAGATATATTTACTACCATTTTAGACATAAGAGTGTCTGTACTTTCATTAAACCAGCTTTTCTTTCCAAGGAAGAAGCCTACAGCTATAAGAATAATTAGTGTTATAACCCCATTAAAAGCATTTATAATCATAATAAAATCCTTTCAAAAACTATTTAGAAGGCTTATTGTAAACTTGGTATTCTTTAGCTAATTCAAATAGCTTTTCTCTGCTGTTAAGGGAAGGATCTTTAAGTACCTTTTCTAATAGATAGTTTAGGAGCTCTCCCAAGTGTTTACCTGGTTTTAATGTTAATTCATTTATTAAGTCATTGCCATTTACGGCTAGTTCTTTAGAGGATAAAGGAGCTTTTGAGTTTAATATTTCGTTAATTTTATTCTCCATAATA
Organism: Clostridium sp. C8-1-8; assembly: GCF_009928445.1. Classification (GTDB taxonomy): domain Bacteria; phylum Bacillota; class Clostridia; order Clostridiales; family Clostridiaceae; genus Clostridium_AR. The sequence continues at coordinate 11,025 of NZ_JAABNO010000011.1, forward strand.
GCTACATGTTCTAAATACAAAAATGGAGGAGCAGAGGACAGTATATCAGCTCTTTGAAGTTTGAACAAATCAAATACTAAGCTTTTACCAACTCTATTTATCATACGCTTAAGAGCTATGTCTGTTGGATCTACAAGCACGTTCATATGCTCCTTTACCAATGTGCAGGTCGTATCTGTAGTTAAGTTATCTACTCGTAGCCTTCTTAAAATCTTTCTTGTAAGATTTTCTCCCTTATTGTTATGACCATAAAAATGACCTACGTTATTCTCATCTAAAGTAAAGCATATAGGTTTAGCTATATCATGAAATAATGCTGCCAGTCTAAGATAATCTAAGTTTGGTACCTTTTCTACAACAGAAAGTGTGTGGTTAAAGATATCCTTGTCATGGTATGGAGTATGCTGATCAAAACCTATGCATTGATCAAGTTCCGGTAGTATGTGCTTAAGTATACCTGTATCTGCTAGAAGTCTTAAGCCTAAGCTAGGATTGTCTGAGATAATTATTTTTATAAACTCATCCCTTATTCTTTCAGCGCTTATATTATTTATAAGTGCATTGTTTTTCTTAATGGAAGCCAAGGTTTTAGCTTCAATAGTAAAGCCTAGTTGAGCTGCAAATCTTATGGCTCTCATCATTCTTAAAGCATCTTCGTTAAACCTCTTATCAGGTTCTCCAACAGCTTTAATCAATTTATTTTGAAGATCCTCATTTCCGCTAAAGTAATCAACAAGACCTTCATTATAATTATAGGCCATAGCATTTATAGTGAAGTCTCTTCTTGATAAATCTTCCTTTATATCAGAAACAAACTCCACAGATTCAGGTCTTCTATTATCTATATAATCTCCATCAATTCTATAGGTGGTTACTTCATAGCTGTTTCTGTCAATAAGGACAGTTATGGTGCCATGTTTTATACCAGTCGGAATTGTCTTTTCAAATAATTCTTGAATTTTTTCAGGAAGTGCATTAGTAGTTATATCATAGTCATGTGGAGTTACTCCTCTTATACTGTCTCTCACACATCCACCAACTATAAAGGCTTCGTAGTTATTTTCATAAAACTTATCTATTATAAACTTTACATCCTTTGGAATGTTCATGTCATATCCTCCTATAGAAACTAGTTTATACTTTCATACTAATTTAAGTATATAATATATAGTATAAGCATTAAATAAAATATTTTACTAACTTATGTTTATGTTTCTATAACTAAAGATATAATTATTAATAGGATATTGACGAAAGGATGTAAGGTGCATTGGGTATAGAATTGAAAAAAATCAACGAATTTGAACAAAATGAAAGAGTGGAAGGCTTCTTCTTAATAAAGTCACTAAGCTTAAAAACAGCGAATGCTAACGGGAAAAAATATTTGGATTTTGCTTTAGGAGATAGTACTGGAGAAATAGCAGGAAAGCTATGGGAAGTTAATGATGACAATGAAGATGCCTTTAAGGAAAATACAATAGTTAAGATTAGAGGAATGGTTTCTGCTTGGCAAGGAAATCTTCAACTTAAAATAGAAAAGATAAGAAATATAGATAAAGAGGATGATGTGAACATACAAGATTATGTTCAAAGTGCACCTTTTGACAGTGAATATATGTATTCAAATATAAAAGAGCATATAGACAATATGAAAAACGAAGATATAAGAAATATAGTTGGATATCTATTTGAGGGATCTAAAGAAAAGTTGATGTACTATCCAGCAGCTAAAAAGAATCATCATGCCATAAGAGGTGGTCTATTATATCACATAATGACAATGCTTACTGTAGCAGAGAATTTAAGTTCTATCTATACATTTTTAAATAAAGACTTACTTTATGCTGGAGTAATACTTCATGATCTTGGCAAGATGAAAGAGATGGATTCCAATGAACTAGGAATTGTATCAGAATATAGTTTAGAAGGTACACTACTTGGACACATAACCCAAGGAATAAAAGATGTTGAGGTTGTTGGAGAAAGCTTTAAGGCTGATAGAGAAGTTATTGTACTACTACAGCATATGATATTATCACATCACTACGAACCAGAGTATGGAAGTCCAGTAAAGCCTATGATAGCTGAGGCTGAAATGCTTCACTATATAGATATCATTGATGCAAGAATGTATGACATAAGAAGAGTCACAGGAGAGACAGAAGCAAAGCAGTTCTCTGAAAGACTATGGTCACTGGAGAATAGAAGAATATACAATCATGATTTAGATAAATAAAATAGCTAATATAAATAAAACCTCCTCGTGTTTAGCTAACATGAGGAGGTTTTATTATTTAGTTTATTATTACTTTTGACCCTCTAGAGACATTATCATATATCCATTTTGCATCTTCTAGTTTGAGTCTTACACATCCATGTGAAGCTGCCTTACCTAAAGTAAAGTCTGTTATTTGGGATTTAGAGGAGTTATAAGGCAGTGAGTGGAATAAGTAATTTCCATCGAACTGAACCCAATATTTTGCTCCTTCTTTATACTCATCTGAATAGAACCAATCTCCCTTTTCCTTAACTGTAAATATTCCAGAAGGAGTATCACTTCCTTTAATTCCTGTAGAGCATGAAAAGTTCTTTAGTAAGGTCCATCCATTTTTCTTACCTTTGTACACATAAGTCTTTTGTGAAGATAAGTTTACATATACAAGATAAGGTGTATCAGAATTAAGGTTAAGTGAATTTATTGTACTTGAGTTTATAACCATTGCTGATACCGAAGTGGTTTTAGAACCAGAGTCTGTACTACTTTTATTATTTCCGTTTTCGGTTTTTGAAGTAGACTTAGAGGAATCCTTTTTTGTGTCTTTTGATGAGTTAGTGCTTGCAGCGGTAGATGAAGCTGTATTTGCACTTGAATCATCCTTATCATTAGCTGAGGGTTTACTACTAGAATCTTTATTTAAAAAGTCATCTTTGTCTTTCTTGTACTCATCTATTTTACTTAACACATCTTTATCATTAGAGTAATACTTTGTATTGTCCTCCAACAGTGAGATTGCTTTTGAAAAGTAGTTTTCTGAAACTAGCTTTTCAGCAGAGCTTAAGGTTTCTTGCTTTATGCAATTTGCTACTTCTTTTTTATATTCTTCTGCCTTGAGGAAATTATCATCGTAATTATTTACCTTATCAAAGGCGGCATAAGCTTCTGCATAACTTTTATCCTTATAAAGTTTTATTCCTAGTGAAAAGTTGTTAGCTGAGTCAGTTAGTATTGGTAATTTCTTTTTAAAATCACGAATTTTATCACTAACTACACCATATCTATCTACTTCATTCAATACTGATAATGCAGTTTCATCCGATATATTGTTGTTTTTATAATTAGAAATCAAGTCATCTATATATGTTGAAAAGTAATTTCTTAAATCACTATATAGCAATAGTTTTTTTGCAGGATTAAAATTCCCCTTAGAAACTATTAGAGAATTAGCTGCAGAATAATCCTTTTTATCAAAGTCGATTTTAAAATCACTGATTATATCATTATAAGCATAAAAAGAATAAGACATTGCTATACAAAAGAGCGCAAACATGCTTAAGACAATAATTTTCGATAAAGGGGGCTTTCTTTTTTTTATACTTTCATTAACTTCATTACTTTCATCAATTATATCATTTTTATCATTTTCCAAACTATATCCTCCTTCCTAGTTTAATTAAATTATTGCCAAGTTTCTTTTAAAATAAACAACAATAAGTACTAAAAAAAACTTCAATGGCTAAAATACAAGAAGGAGGAGATCTTATGGATAAAAACATACCGTTTATTACTAAGTTTTATAAGTCTATGACAAGTCCTAAGTTCTATATAAGGTTTAACCAGGTAAGTTTGGCAGCAACAATAATATATCTATTTGCCATTTCTCTTATTCTAGGACTGATAGGTTATATTAGACCAACTCTTAATTATTATAGGTTTATGGATACTATGCATCATGAGGTTGTATATGACTTGCCTGATTTTACTTTTAATAATGGAATATTAAAAGTTGATGGAAAGCAGCCTATTTTACTTAGGAAAAGTAATTACTATATATTGATAGATACTACAGGAAAAACTAAAGTGTCTGATATAGAAAAGTACAATAAAGCAGTTCTTATTCTTAAGGATAAGGCTTTTATAAAAAATGAAGATAAGCCAATAGATGAAACAAGATATAGCATTATTAAGTTTTTTAAATTTAATAAAAATCAGTTTATTCAAGCTATATATGATTTTAAAGCTGGATCTTTCATAATATTAATTTGTGCACCAGTACTGTTTTTTATATCTAACTTATTTACTGCCTTTATAGTATCGATGCTTGGGACCTTGGTCAATGCAACACTCAAGGCAGGTATAAAATACATAAATTTATATAAGCTAAGTGTATATTCCATTACAACATCCACGGTATTAAGCTGTATAAGGAGAGTTTTAGGTATAAGTATAATTTTTATAAACTATGTATACATAATCATAGGTTTTATTTATCTATTCCTAGCTATAAGAAATATATTGATCAGCGAAGCTAAAAATATGGAAGAGTAGAATATACTGCTCTTCTTTTTATATATTTAATATAGTATAATTGCTATATAATGGTATAAATATGGAGGGAATAAACAGTGACGAAAAAAGACAGGTTCTTTAAAAAATTTATTAAGTCTATAGTAGATGTTAAGTATTACGTTAACTTCAACAAGGAAACCTTAGGCAGAGCTTTTATGTATTTATTCTTAATGTCTTTACTTCTGGGAACTCTAAACAGTATAAAACCTATGTATTCAGGGATAACAGGAGTAGGTAAAGCAGTAAAAGAGTTAGATAAGAATTCAGTAGATTTTAAGCTAGAAAATGGTGTGCTTAATGTATCTAATAGTCCTTTTACATACGAGGATGGAGATACTTATATAATAGTAGATACAACTAAAAATGCTAGTGAGTTTGATAAGTCTTCTATAAAATCAAATGAGAAGAGCACGATGTATATATTTAAAGATAAGATTATAATAGAACAGGACTTTAAGGATACTCAAGAAATTAAATATTCGGACTTAGGTAATGTTACTTTTACTAAGGCTGATTTAATTCACTTAATGGGATGGGTTAAGATATTTGTAGCTATTATAATTCCACTTTGGATAATAGGAATGTTTATAGGGCATATGTTCTCTGCTTTAATAGTAGCCGTAATTGGATTACTCATAAACATATTTATAAAGGCTAAGGTTGATTTTGAGAACTTATATAAACTAGCTATCTATTCATTAACTTTACCAACAATAGTTGATATATTAAGAGGTGCATTTGGACTTAACGTACCACATTTTTATAAGATATATATATTAATAACACTTATCTACCTTGGTCTTGCATTAAAAGCAATAAAGGATGATAATAATAGAATGGAACTAAGTGAACTATAAGAAAAGAGGCGATATTATGTCACAAGTAATAGAAAGATTTTTAAAGTATGTTAAGGTTAATACTAAGTCTGATCCTACAACTGGTACTACACCTAGTACAAAGGGTCAATTAGAATTAGCAAAGTTAATAGTTGAAGAGTTAAAGGAAATAGGTCTTGATGAGGTAGTGTTAAGTGAATATGGATATATATATGCCACAATACCTTCTAATATAGATAAGCAAGTACCTACAATTGGATTTATAGCTCATATGGATTCATCTCCAGACATGAGTGGAGAAAATGTTAGTCCTAAGTTTGTAGAAAATTATGATGGAGGAGATATAGTACTTAATGCTGAAAACAATATAGTATTATCTCCAAAAGAATTTCCTGAACTATTAGAGTATAAAGGAAAGACTTTAATAACTACTGATGGAACTACTCTTCTAGGGGCTGATGATAAGGCTGGACTTGCTGAAATAGTAACTGCTGCAGAATACCTTATAAATCACCCAGAAATAAAGCATGGCAAGATAAGAATAGGCTTTACTCCAGATGAAGAAATAGGTGAAGGTGCAGATCACTTTGACGTAGAACTATTTGGTGCAGAACTTGCTTATACAATGGATGGTGGAGCTATAGGAGAATTAGAGTATGAAAACTTTAATGCTGCTGGTGCTAAGGTTACTATAAAGGGAAGAAATGTTCACCCAGGTAGTGCAAAAAATAAGATGATTAATTCAATGCTTATAGCTAACGAATTTATTAACTTGCTTCCATCAGAAGAGGTACCAGAGAAAACTGAAGGTTATGAAGGTTTTATACACCTTACTGATGTAAAGGGAGAAGTTGAAGAAACACATCTCGGTTTTATAATAAGAGATTTCTTCAATGACGGATACGAAGCAAAGAAAAATAAGTTGAAGCAAATTGAGAAGTGCTTAAATGACAAGTACGGTGTAGGCACTGTTAATGTAGAGTTAAAAGACCAATACAGAAATATGAAGGAAAAGATAGAACCAGTTATGTATATAGTTGAGAATGCTATAAAGGCAATGGAGACTGCTGGAGTAAAACCAAATGTTAGACCTATAAGAGGTGGTACAGATGGTGCTAGATTGTCCTTCATGGGATTACCAACACCTAACATATTTGCTGGTGGAGAGAACTTCCATGGTAAGTATGAGTATGCAGCAGTAGAATCAATAGAAAAAGCTGTTGAGGTTATATTAAATTTAGTAGATATATATTCAAAGTAATACAAGTTATTAACAATAAGTCTTACTAGACTGCCGTATTTTTGTAATATGTAATTGAAGAGGCCTATGAGTAAAAGCCATATTAAAGATGTTAGTTTTTATAATTCTTTTTCTTGAGCATTGAATAGATGGCGTCAGTATAAAACTAGTGAAAACTATTGCTCAATAATAATTAGCTGGCAGGCTTCAAGTCATATTAAATGCAAGAATAGATATTTACAATTTTTAATATCAATTGATATTGACAACTTTATAAGTACAGAATATTATTAATAGTATGATATAACTAAGGATTAATTCGATGAACAAAGGCGTTCTATATCGAGTCTAATAAAGGCTCTATATAGGCGTCTTTAATTATTATTAAGGGTAAAGGAGAGAAGTTTTATGTCTTACTCAAAAGAAGATATTGTCAGGCTTGTTGAAGAAAATGATGTTAGATTTATAAGACTACAATTTACAGATATTTTTGGAACTATGAAGAATGTAGCCATAACTTCCAGACAGCTAGACAAGGCTCTTAATAATGAATGCTTCTTTGATGGATCATCAATTGAAGGATTTGTTAGAATAGAAGAAGCGGACATGTATCTAGCACCAGATTTAGATACTTTTCAAGTAATGCCATGGTCTACACCTGATGGAAACATAGCAAGACTTATCTGTGATGTTTATACTGGTGATGGAAAGCCTTTCGCTGGTGATCCAAGATACATTCTTAAAAAGGTTATAAATGAAGCTAAAGAATTAGGGTATACCTTCAATGTAGGTCCAGAATGTGAATTTTTCTTATTCCATACTAATGATGATGGATCTCCTACAACAAATACCCATGATAATGCTAGTTACTTTGATTTAGGTCATATAGATCTTGGAGAAGAAGCAAGAAGAGATATGTGTATTGCCCTAGAACAGATGGGCTTTGAGATAGAAGCATCTCATCATGAAGTAGCAAGAGGACAGCATGAAATTGACTTTAGATATGACAATGCATTGAAAACTGCTGATAATATTATGACTTTCAAATCTGTTGTAAAAACAATTGCTCAATCTCATGGTTTACATGCAACCTTTATGCCTAAGCCTATATTTGGAATCAATGGTTCGGGAATGCATATGAACATGTCTTTATCAAAGAATGGAGTTAATGCCTTCTATGATGAAAATGATGAGTTTGGAATAAGTAAGGATGCATATAGCTTTATAGCAGGCTTGCTTAACCATATAAAAGGAATAGTTGCAGTAACAAACCCACTAGTTAACTCTTATAAGAGATTAGTTCCAGATTATGAAGCGCCTATATATGTTTCATGGTCTGCAAGAAATAGAAGTCCTTTAGTTAGAATACCAATATCAAGAGAAAATTCAACTAAAATCGAACTTAGATGTCCAGATCCATCCTGCAATCCATATTTAGCACTGGCTCTTTGTCTTGCAGCAGGATTAGAGGGAATAAAGAAAAATCTTACTCCTCCTAAGAACATAGAAGCTAATGTATTTGCTATGACTGAAGAAGAAAGAAAAGCAAATGGTATAGATAGACTACCAGACAATCTTTATGATGCTGTAGTAGAATTTAGTAAAGATGGTTTAGTTAAAGATACTTTAGGAGATCATGCATTCCAAGTTTATAGAGAAGCTAAGAATTTAGAATGGGATGACTATAGAACAAAGGTACATCAGTGGGAGATCGATCAATATTTAAGTAAATTCTAGTGGTAAATGGGGGGAAGTGCATGCTTAACAGTTATAAGATTGTATTAGGAACAAGCACTTTAAAAGCAGGTGGACAGATAAAAAGCCTTCTCCTTCAAAAAGGATTTAATGTTGATGGCATCTGCACTTCCGGAAGTATGCTCATAAGGAAAGCAAGGCTTACAAAGCCAGATATAGTCATTATCAATTATGAGCTTACAGATACAAATGGGGCAGAGGTTGCAAAAGTTATTTCAGGGGAAGCAATAAGCAAAGTAATACTTCTATGTACTTCGCAGCAATATAACATAATATCTAAGTGGACATCTCAAATGGGGATAATATGTATGCAAAAGCCAATAAAACCAAGTGGATTTTTGCATACCGTAAGTGATATTATTGAAGATATTTCACAGAACAAGAGAGGAAAAGCTGAAGGAAGCACTAGACCAGTGGGGGATAAACTTTTAATAGATAAAGCAAAACAATTATTGATGAAAAAAGAAAACATCGAAGAAAATGAGGCCTACAGAAGGATTCAGAAGGAAAGTATGAATAGTAAGAGGCCTATGAGAGATGTAGCAAAAAGGATAATAAATTCTTATAAAGCATAAGCAATGGCGCTTAATTCATAGGTATATGGATTTTGCGTCTTTTTTCATATAAGAGTCATATAAGCATAAAGAGATAAGGCAGACTTTATACTGTCTAAAATTAGTATGACTTGAAATTATAAAGTTAAGAGGGCTAATTTAATATAGAAATAGATATATAAAGAGATGCAGGATTTCAGTTTAGCAGTTTATAGACCTGCTATAGAAATCAAAACATCCAATAAAGAAAAAATATAAACAAGTTAAATAATATAGCTCATGATTGTATAAATTTAATGTTTTTATGGGGATAATATAGCATTAAGTTTTTCCTATCAAAGCTGTATATTTAAATATTACTATTTAACCTCCAATTTAATATTATTTTAATCAACGACAAATTACGAAGAAATAGCCTGCACCTGAGTTAAAGTGCAGGTTATTTCTTTATAATATATAATAATTCCTGATTGAGTATTTTTTGCTTAATATTGACATAGGGGTGCGTTTTTACTATAATTTCCATTAAGGGAGGTGTTGATTGTTGGAGGATTTGCAATGCTTACAGATATAGAAATAATGAGTATATCTGTGGTGAATATTACCATAATGGCGTCTAATGAGACGACAAGGGCTGTTTTATAGATTGGCATAAATAAGCAACATGTATTGCTGGTATGTCGGTTGGAAGAACTTTAGGTGGTGCAACTCCTGGAACATGTTAAGCTTATGAATAGATCTAAAGATTTAATACACTCTTTATATAACAGTATTTCACAATCAAAAGAAAGTAACTTTGATGATATTAAGGAAGTATTATTAAAAGTTTATGTAAAACTAGATTTATCTGATGAAAAAAATATTCCTTTGATAAATAAGTTAGTTAACTATATATACTTTACAGCTTATACAGAAAAACTGCATTTTTCATCTAGTGAAGAGAAAATTATAAAAGAGCTATCCCAAATAGGTAAGTATGCGGGTTTAAATGGCGCATATCGTTCAGATTATGGAGATAAGTCTCAGTTTTAGATGAAATATATAATAATTAAATGCTACTCTAGAAAAATAAAATGTAAAAAGGCATACTACAAATAAATTATGATGTTTTTTTACATTTTATTTCTACAAAGATCATTCTATATAGTATAAGGATATTTATTAACAATGAAAAATAATATTAAAAAGATACTTAGCAGCAGATTTTGGTTTGTATTTCCTACATTTTCAATATTTATAAATGACAATGTATTGTTAGTTATATTTTGGATAATTGTTTTAGTCACATTTTCTTTGGCATATGCTGCTAACTATAAATCTAAAGTAAATCAAGCAGAAGTGAATTAATTACTTCTGCTTGATTTATTTTATTATGTAGTAATGAAGGCTTTTTCTAGTATAATTTTTTATAAAGTTTTTTTACAGAGAAGTTTAGAGTTCATATTAAAAAGAATATATCGAGTGGTACTAATCTAATTGTATTAGGTCAATAATCTATAATATGAATTATTATGTAGATATATAAAATATAATTAGTATTTTACAGTATTTAATATGAGTCTATATAAGGTTTTAGTGATATTATTATTTATATATTACATGCTGAAATATGAAGAATTACATTATAGATAATTTAGGAGGTGCATAAAGTGAAGTTTATACATACAGGTGATTGGCACATAGGAAAGATAGTAAATGAAATAAGTATGATTGAAGATCAGCAGTTTGTTTTAGAGCAGCTAGTAAAGATAATAGAAGAAGAAAAACCAGATGCTTTAGTTATCGCTGGGGATTTATATGACAGATCGGTGCCTTCTGTAGAGGCAGTAACCTTACTGGATAAGGTTTTTTCTAAGATATTGCTTGAGTTAAACACACCTATTATAGCTATAGCCGGCAATCATGATAGTGGGGAGAGAGTATCCTTTGCTTCAGGAATACTGACTAAAAACAAATTATATATTCAAGGAAACTTCAATGAGGGCATAAATAAGGTTGAACTTGAAGACAGCCATGGAAAGGTTAATTTCTTTTTAATACCTTATGCAGAGCCAGTGGTTATAAGGGAGTTATATAAGGATCCAAATATTAGAACACATGAAGATGCTATGAAAAAGCTTATAGAGGAAATTAAGAAGCAGTCAAACTATGGGGATAGGAACGTTATTGTAGCTCATGGATATGTTTCCTTTATGGGTGATATAGAGGAAGTTGCAGTAGATGACTTAGGAGAGGAAAAGAAGAAGAGAGCTGGTCTTGAGGTTTCTGACTCAGAAAGACCATTAAATATTGGCGGTACTGACCTAATAAGTGGACAAGTTTTTGAAGGATTTACATATACAGCCTTAGGCCATCTTCATGGACCACAAAAGGTAGGCTCAGATAGAATTAGATATTCTGGGTCACTTTTAAAGTACTCTTTTTCAGAAGCAAGGCAAAGAAAAGGGGTTACCTTGGTTGAGGTGGATGCTCAAGGAGAAGTAAGTGTTGATATAAAAGACTTTAAGCCTAGAAGAGATATGAGAACCATAAAAGGACCACTTAAGGAACTTATAAATCCAGATGTATATAGAGGAACAAATACAGAAGACTATATATTTGCTGTGCTTACTGATGAGGGGGAACTTGTAGACCCTATATCAAAGCTTAGATCTGTTTATCCAAATATAATGGGACTTAGCAGAGAGAATTCTATTCAAAGGGAAGGTAGTAAGACCGCAGCTTCCTTAGGCTATAAGACTAAGGGAAAGGCTGAGCTTTTCAAAGAGTTTTACAAAGCCATAAGCGGAAAAGATATTGAAGCTGATAAGTTAGATATAATAACTGACATCATAAGGGATGTAGAAAGGGTGGTAAAATAGATGAGACCAATAAAACTAACTATTTGTGCCTTTGGACCTTATGCAGATCAGCAGGTAATTGATTTCGACGCGCTTAAAGGGAAAAATATATTTTTGATAACTGGACCTACTGGTGCTGGTAAAACCACTATCTTTGATGCTATAAGCTTTGCTCTTTATGGAGAAGCTTCTGGAAGTAGCAGAGATAAGGACAGCTTAAGAAGTGACTTTGCCTCGGATGAAAATGTGACTTATGTAGAGCTTGAGTTTGAGCTTAGAGAAAAGATATATAGGATAAAAAGACATCCACAACAATTAAAAAGAAAGGCTAGGGGAGATGGCTATACCTTAAAAACTGCAGAAGCTGAATTAATTTTGCCAGATGGTACTGTAATAACTAAGGTAAACAATGTAGATGAAAAGATTAATGAAGTTCTCGGAATAAATAAGCAGCAGTTCAAGCAGATAGTAATGCTTCCTCAAGGTGAATTTAGAAAGCTTTTAGAGGCTGAAAGTTTAGAGAGAGAAGCTATATTTAGAAAGATATTTGGTACAGAAGCTTTCTTAGAGGTACAAAATAGGCTTGATATTCAGAGAAAGAAGCTCTATGGAGACATAATGGATGTAAGTAATGAGAGAAGAACTTACATAAGAAACATAGATAGTGGTGAGGATGAAAAGCTAAATACCCTTATAAATGCAGAAGATATAAATATTACAGAGGTATTGGAGCAAAGTAAGCTTAAGATAGAAAAAGATGAAGCTAAGGTTCTTGAAATAAGAAATGCCTTAGAAAAGGTTATAAATGAGCAAGATAAACTGCAAAAGCAGTTATTTCAAGGACAAGAGATAAATAGAAAAATAGATAACAGTAAATTACTCAAGGAAGCACTAGAAAAAGAATTAAGTAAAAGAGAAGAATATACTAGCAAGGAAACCTCCTTAATATTAGCTAGAAGTGCCTCTGAAGTAAGGCAAGTGGAAGAAATGCTTGAAGCTAAGCTTCAGGAAAAGAAGTCTAAAGAATACTTAATAAATCAAGGAACTATAAATTTAGAGAATAGCTTAAAGCTAGTAGAAAGTTCAAAGCTAAGGCTTGACAATGAACTAAAAAGAGATGCTGATAAGAATAAGCTTTTAAGTGAGGTTTCGCTACTTAAGAGTTATGAGTCAAAGGTTAAGGAATACGAAGTTAAGAAGAAAAACATAATAGAATTAGATAGAGTTATTAAATCAAAGGATGAAGTAAGAAAAGATTTAAGACAAAAACTAATACTTCACAAAAAAACAATAGAAGAGAAAAACTTAAAGGTAAGGGAATTTCAGAAAGAGCAAGAAAACCTTTCAGTTAAGGAAGTACAGTTTGCAGCTAAGAAAACTCAGACCGATGAACTTAGGACCTTATACAGGTATTATCAGGATTATAATAAAGCAATTTCTTCATATGAAGCTGAGAAAAAGGAATTTTTAAACACTGAGATTCAATTTAAGAAAACTAAGCATGATTATGAGTATATGGATGAAATATTTAAGAAGGGTCAGGCTGGGCTTTTAGCTAAGGAACTTTTAGAGGGAATGCCTTGTCCAGTTTGCGGATCAACTAAACATCCAAGTCCTGCAAAAGCTATTAAAGATGTACCGACTGAAGATGAACTGAAGCTTCACAAGAATAATTTTGATAAAATAAATCAAGAATATCAACAAAAACTTCAAAAGCTTTCTGCTTTAAATGCTTCTTTAACTGAATTAGAAAATAAGTATAAGGAGCAAGAAGATAAGCTTAAGGAGATATTAAGTGATAAGTTGTCAGAATTAGATATAAGAAATAAGCTCAATAATACTGCCGAAGCTGGAAAGAGACTAGCAAGTGAGCTTGAAACTTTAAATAAGGATATAGATAAGCTAAAGAATAATATAAGCTTAAAAGAAAAACTAGAGTTAGAAATAGATAAGTTGAATAAGGAATATGAGCTTGAGACTAACAACCTAGAAAAGCTAGACAATGAATATACAGAGCTTTTTGGTAAGGTAAAGGCTGAGCAGGAACTTTTAGTTAGTGTAGAAAATGAAATTCCTGAGAGTATAAGAGTTTTAAGTGCTCTTGAAGCTAAGATAAAGAACAACGAGAAGCTTATAGAAGATATAGTTGAAGCACTTAATAAAGCTCAAGAGGCATTTAATAAGGCTACCACTAATAAGGCTTCTATAGAAGCAGAGCTTAATACTCAAAGAAGTAATCTTAAGGAAATAGAAGAACAGGTAGTTAAGTTAAAGGAACGTTTTGAGTTAAAGCTAAAGGCCTGTGATTTTAGCAGTATTGACCAATATAAGGCTGCCTTTTTAACCTTAGATAATATTAGAATATTAGAAAAGCAAATAAAAGAATATAATGAGAACTTAAAATCCTTACAAGATAGATATGCTGCTTCTGAGAAGGAAGTTGAAAATTTAAATTATATAAATCTAGAAGGAATAAATACAAGCCTTATTCAATTAAAAGAGGAAGAAAAGCTTGTTAGAGATGATGAAAAGAAGATAGCTTTTAGAATAAGTACGAATACAAAGGCTTTAGATAAGATCCAGCAGCTTACAAGCTTGATTGGAGATAAAGAAGAGAAATACTCAAAGGTTGCAGAGCTTGCAAGAATAGTAAATGGGGATAACTCTGAAAGACTTACCTTTGAAAGATATGTATTGGCTGCATATTTTGATGAAATAATAGAAGCTGCAAACTCAAGACTTTACAACATGTCTGGAGGAAGGTTTGTATTAAGAAGAAAAGAGGAAAAGGGTAAGGGAAGAAAACAAGAAGGTTTAGAACTTGAGGTTTTTGATAACTACACAGGAAAAGCTAGACATGTTAAGACCTTATCTGGTGGAGAAGGATTTAAAGCTTCCTTATGCTTGGCCTTAGGTCTTGCAGACGTTATACAAGCTTACGCTGGAGGAATAAATCTAGATACTATGTTTGTAGATGAAGGCTTTGGGACCTTAGATCCAGAGTCCTTAGACAATGCTATACAGTGTCTTATAGATTTACAGCAGGGTGGAAGACTTGTTGGTATCATATCTCACGTTCCTGAGCTAAAGGAGCGTATAGATGCAAGACTTGAAGTTACGCCTGCTAGAGAAGGAAGCAAGGCTAAGTTTAATGTTTTATAAGACATTCAGTAGATAAGTACTTTTACAAATTATTAAATAGAGCCAGTATAATCTTGGTTAAGTCCAATTTATACTGGCTCTAAAATTTACAACTTGGTTTTATATTTTAAAACAACCTTATCTTTACTATGGTCTAAAAATATATCTAAGTTAGCTAATTCCTTAAAGCAGAACTCTTCAATCTGCATTTCACTTAGTTCTCTTTTGTAGTAATCGTGAGTATATCTGTTTCTAAGCTTTACTGACATATAAAGATAGTCTTTAAGCTTTTCATCAAAGAACTCCATAGCATGAGCCTTCTCAATAAGGTTTAATGAGGTTTCTGAACTGCTTAGCTTTCCATCATTGATTAATATATAACTTTCGCACATGTCCACAATAAATTCTGAAAAGTCCTGAAAGAATGCAAACATAGCTCTTCTTATAATTTTTCTTTTTTATATTTATAATAAGGTGTCATCTACGATACCTCCAAAATAGCTATATTGTTCATCTATCTTTAGCATTCTTTCAAATTGTCTATTCTGTCTAGCAAATTTTAAAACATAATGTTGAAAATCAAACCATCTATTTTCGTCAAATATATATTGTTCTTCACTATCAACAGCTATCCTTGCATATTTGCTTGAAAAATCACTAAATAAAATAAAGGTTAGATGTATATTATCATAATCATAATATTTCTTACATAAAGCTGAAATTTCGTCTTCCATATATAGGATATTCATAAAGGAGATGCCAGGTGCTACTACTATAGCTAAATCAATGTCGCTTCGGTCTTCTATCCAGTACTTTGTACCATGACTTCCGAACTTACATATAGCAACTATGTCATTGATTTTACTTAACTCTTCTATAAAATCTTTTCTTGTCACGTTAACATCTCCTTTAAGTTTTAATTTCAACACAGTATTTAGCAGAGTATAATTTAATAATAAGATTTTTCACTATTATTTAGATTATACACAATATGATTGGCTCTATACAAAATATAATAAATATTATGCTTAAGGCTCTCTAGTATCGCCAAGGAAGAATACGCCGATAGTTCCTGCTCCTGTATGACTACCTATAACAGTACCGATGTAGTTAATAACTATATCCTTAACCTTATATTTATCCTTTATCATCTGAGCTAAATCTTCAGCGCCTTCTAGGTAATCGCTGTGACAGATAAATATAACCTGCTCCTCAGGATTTACTATATGTTCTTCAAGCTTTTCAAATAACATCTTTATAGCTCTTTTACTTCCCTTTGCCTTTGAAAAGTTTTTAAGCTCCCCGGTATTATTTACATAAAGTACTGGCTTTATATTTAATAAGCTTCCTATAGCTGCGGCTGTAGGGGATACTCTTCCTCCTCTTTTTAGGTGTTGAAGATCATCAACGGTGAAAACATGGCAAAGCTTTAGTTTATTATCCTCAAGCCATTGAACCACTTCGTCCTTTGACTTTCCTTCTTCTCTAAGCTTTGCTGCATAATATACCAAGAGGCCATGTCCCATTGAAGCTGATTTTGAATCCACTACAGATATATCTGCTTCAGGGTATTGTTCTAAGATTTCCTCTCTAGCTATTGATGCACTATTATAAGTACCACTTAAAACTGAAGAGAAACCTACGTAAAGAACGGGCAAGTTATTCTTTACAGCTTGCTCAAATTCTTCATAAAATCTATAGCTATTTACCTGGCTGGTAGTAGGCATAGAACCATTTCTTATACTATCATAAAACTTTTTATAAGAAAGAGTTTTACCAGAGTCTTCAACAAATTCTTTTCCATCCAGATTGCAAACAAGACCTAAGTAGTGGATATTTAGATTAGTAAGCATTTCGTCTGGTAAGTCACAGCACGAGTCAGTAAGTATAATAAAGTCTTTCATATAATTGCTCCTTTACTAAAGATGAAGCTAATAAAATCTAATAGATATAAAATAGCTTGTGCATAAAAGCACTTATAAATACTAATAAATAAAAAGTTACCTATGAGAGAATAAGCTCACCTTGCTTCATATTTTTTGATAAAATCAATTAAATTAATTTAAATAAGACTTAAAATTATTTGTTTATAAAAAGATATTATTTCACAATTAATTATACACAAAAAGTGTTAACTTTACTAAACATGGTTAAACTTTTGTTATTTACTACAGCTTTGCTGTATGGTGGCTATCAAATATATTTGATTAATATGCTGAGCAAGTATAGCCCCATCTTCATATTTAATCATAGAGTGTATCACCCACTGAGGATGAACAATAACTTCAATTTTGTCATAATCCCAATCAAAGAGCCAGTAGGAGTTATATCTAATAACTCCTTTAGATACAATCATCTTGTAATTATATAATTTAAATATTATTGTTAAACACAGCTTATAGTGCATGTTAAAAGTATTATTATAATTTAGATAAGTAATTTTTTAACGATAATATACGTAGAGATATAATATAGAGAAATCAATAGCAGTATCATCTTAAACTGCATATAAATAAAAAGGGTGAATTTACAAATTTTATTAAAATATAGACTAATAGGATAAAGTGTGTTATTGTTTTATTAGATAATAACGATTATTATATAATAGCATAAAGGAGGGATAGTATGAAAGTTAAGGACTTTTTCAAAAAAGAAGAGCGTAAGCCAAAGCATATGGCGCTAGACTTCTTAAAATATATAGGACCAGGAATGTTAGTAACAGTTGGATTCATAGACCCAGGTAACTGGGCATCTAATATAGCGGCAGGTTCGTCCTATGGATATAAACTTTTATGGATGGTTACTTTATCAACTATTATGCTTATAGTACTTCAGCATAATGCAGCACATTTAGGTATAGTAACAGGACTTTGTATATCAGAAGCTATAAACAAGCATATAAAACCTGTGTTGGCAAGGGGAATAACTAGTACAGCAATCATGGCGGCTATTGGAACTGCGATGGCAGAGATACTGGGTGCAGCCATAGCACTTAAAATGTTGTTTAATATACCATTAAAGATAGGTGCTGTGTTATCTAGTTTAGTTGTACTTTGGATGTTGTTTTCAAATTCATATAAGAAATTAGAAAAAATTATAATAGGTTTCGTTTCAATAATAGGACTTGCTTTTATCGTAGAGGTATGGCTGGTAAATGTACATTGGGGAGAAGCAGTAAAGGGATGGGTAACACCATCATTTCCATCAGGTTCTCTTCCTATAATAATGAGTGTTTTGGGTGCTGTAGTTATGCCTCATAATTTATTTTTACACTCAGAAGTAATACAAAGTAGACAGTGGAATCTTCAAGATAAAGATATAATGGAGAAACAATTGAAATATGAATTTATGGATACTTTATTCTCCATGATAGTAGGATGGGCTATAAACAGTGCAATGATTCTTGTTGCAGTATCATTCTTCGTAAGTCATATGCAGGTAACTGAACTTGAACAAGCTCAGGTATTATTAAAACCATTGTTAGGAAATGCAGCTGCAGTGATATTTGCAGTAGCCTTACTTTTTGCAGGAATATCCTCCAGCGTAACAGCAGGTATGGCTGGTGCATCAATATTCTCAGGCTTGTTTGATGAACCATATGACATACATGATAAGCATACAAAGATGGGGGTACTAGTAACAATAATTCCAGCATTAATAATTATATTCTTCATATCTAATCCGTTTAAGGGACTTGTATACTCACAGATGCTATTAAGTATTCAGTTGCCAATAACAATATTTACACAAATATATCTAACATCTTCTAAGAAGGTAATGGGAGAATATAAGAATACTAGATGGGAAAACATTGTGCTTTGGATTATTGGTGCAATAGTAGCAGTATTAAATGTAGCTCTTCTTATAGATGGCATTATAGGATAGATCACTAATAATAAAATTAAGATTTATTAAAAATAATATAATGTTATTTTTATAAAAGATTGTTTGTATGAAGTAATGTAGACTTCATTTACAAGCAATCTTTTTATTTTGCAGCTTTTAAAGTGTATTTGCCATTAGCTTAGTATTGATGTGATGATTTCATTAACTTAAGCAAAGCCTCAACATACTAGAGTTAAATGGTTATTCATTTAAGTATTTAATTAATCATAACCTTATGTTAATATATGTAAACTAACCTTAACTGTACCTCAATTAGTACTTAACATTCTTACAGTAACATTAAGTCTGTAGTAATTATTAGGAGGTACAACAATGCAACAAGCTATACAGGAGAAAACTTTAGATAAAGAGATTGTTATTCCAGCTCTTCGAGAAGCTAAAAAGGCTAAAAGGTTTTCTGTTAAGCCATATCTATATTTGCTTCCAGCTTTCATTACATTCATAACTTTTATATTTTATCCATTTTTAAAGACAATATATCTAAGCTTTACCATAACAAATCCTAGAGGAGAGGTTAAGTCTTTTGTAGGTATAGATAATTATAAAGATATTTTAACATCACCAGATTTCTTTAAAAGCGTTATAGTTACCTTGAAGTTTGTCCCTATGCTTGTAATACCATCAATGGTAATTGGTCTTATATTAGCTTTGCTGGCTTATAGGAAAATAAGAGGTTCAGCTGTTTACGAAGTGATGTTTTCCATGCCTATGGCAGTAGCGTCTGCCCCTGCAGCCATAGTGTGGACAATGTTATTTCACCCAAGCATAGGTCTTATAAATTATGTATTTGACACTAATATTGGATGGTTAACAGATGAAAAATGGGGTTTGATATCTGTTTCAATAGTTACTGTTTGGCTAAATATTGGGGTTAATTTTATATTCTTAGTTACTGGTTTAAAGGGTATACCAGAAGAATTGTTAGAGAGTTCAGATATAGACGGGGCAGGTTTCTTTAGAAAATTATTTAAGATGATAATACCATTAGTTTCACCAACTTTATTCTTTGTTTTGTTCTTCAATGTGGTAAATGCGTTTCAAGCCTTTGGACAAATAAAGATCTTAACTGGAGGAGGTCCAGCAGACTCTACTAATGTGCTAGTTTACTCCATATATAAAGAAGCTTTTATGAATAATAGATTTGAAACAGCATGTGTTCAATCCTTAGTATTATTCTTCATGATGTTAATAGTTACCTTACTTCAATTTAAGTTTGAAAAGAAGGGAGTACATTACAGCTAATGTTTAATAAAAGAAAGAGATTAACTTTATGGATAGTAAATATAATAATTGGGTTAATAATAATATTCCCGATTCTCTATGTATTGTCTATTAGTTTTATGAATCAAGATGAGATACTATCACCTACACATAAGCTAATACCATCAGCTTTAAGGTTTGATAACTATAAGCAGGTTATTGATTCTGTTCCAATATTCCAGTTTATATTGAACAGTTTCATTGTTTCTTTGGCAATAACAGTAGGACAAATAATTACTTCAAGCCTAGCAGCATATGCTTTTGTCTATTTCGAATTTCCTGGGAAAAAGTTTTTATTTTTGGCTGTTTTATCAACAATGATGATACCTGGCGAAGCAATAATAATATCAAACTATCTTACAGTAAGTTCTCTAGAGTGGCTTGATAGCTATAAATCACTTATAATCCCATACCTAGCTTCAGCTATGGGCATCTTTATGCTTAGACAGTATTACTTAACTGTTCCAAAGGAACTGAAGGAATCTGCTCAGATAGATGGATGTTCTGATTTCAAGTTTTTCCTTAAGATATTACTACCTATATCTAAGCCAACCTTGGGGGCTCTTGGAATATATACTTTCTTATCAACTTGGAATCAATATATGTGGCCACTACTGGTTACTAATACACCTGAAAAAAGAACCGTGCAGATTGGTATAAGCATGCTTCAATTCTCAGAATCACAGTCTTATGGTCCAATCTTAGCAGGAGTTGTAATGATACTGATACCTTCAATAGTCATATTTATGATTGGACAAAAGCAGATGGTTAAGGGAATTATAGCCGGTGCGGTTAAAGGATAATAATGAGATTATGAGTTCCTAACTTAACTTTTAAGTTTCTATATAGAAATTTAGTATAGGATTCCAACTTCAACTATTAAGTTATGAATGCCACAAAAATCTCCAGAACTCGCGATTTTCGAAAAGGCATAACTTAAGTTTTCGTAATAGAACCCTATAGCTAAAGATTACAACTTTAAGTTACCAAAATAATTCGCATTAGCGATTAGTTATAAATCAGGTTTATATTTGAAAGGGGATTTAATATGAAAAAATCTATTATTGCCTCAATGCTAATAGCAGCATTAGGTGTAGGACTTTTTGCAGGCTGCTCTAAAAATGACAGCAAAGATGCTAGTGCAGATGGTAAACCAGTAGAAATAACCTTCTGGCACTCCATGGGTGGTGCTGGTGGAGATGCCATAAAGAAAATGGTTGAAGACTTCAATAAAACTCACTCAAATATTAAAGTTACTGATCAATATCAAGGAGCTTATGACGATGCAATAAATAAGCTTAAGAGCTCTCAGCAAGGAAAGTCAGGCCCAGACGTAATGCAGTTATACGACATAGGTACAAGATGGATGATTGATAGTGGCTATGCTACACCAGTACAAAAGTTCATAGATGCAGAAAAATATGATACATCATCCTTAGAAAAGAACATAGTTGGCTACTACACCGTTGACAATAAGCTTAACTCAATGCCATTTAACTCATCAACACCAATACTTTATTATAATAAAACAGCTTTTAAGGAAGCAGGATTAGATCCAGACAAAGCGCCTAAGAACTTTGATGAATTAAAGGAAATGTCTGCTAAGCTAACTAAGAAAGATTCAAGTGGCAAGACAACTAATTATGGATTCTCTATGGCCATATATGGATGGATATTTGAACAATACATGTCAAAGCAAGGTAAGTTCTATGCAAACAATGAAAATGGAAGAAAAGATAAAGCTACAGCTGTAGACTTTGATAGTAATGGTGCTGGATTAAAGTTCGTTAAGATGTGGAAGGATTTATATGATCAAGGTCTTCTAGGTAACTACGGAAGAAAGACAGACGATACTCAAAATGCCTTCGTAGGTGGCAAAGCATTTATGTATATAGACTCTACAGCATCCTTAAGCGGAGTACTTAAAGGTGTTAATGGAAAGTTTGAAGTAGGAACAGCAGCACTTCCAAACCTATCAGATGATGATAAGGGCGGAGTTTCTATAGGTGGAGGTTCTTTATGGATAATGGACAAGAAGGATAAGAATGATAGCAAACAAAAAGCTGCTTGGGAGTTTGTTAAGTTCATGGTATCACCAGAAGAGCAAGTTTTCTGGAACAAGAGCACAGGATACTTCCCAGTTACAACAAAAGCTTATGATATTCAAGATATGAAGGATAACTTAACTAAATATCCTCAGTTTAAAACTGCTATAGATCAGCTACATGCATCACCACTTGAAGCAAGAGGAGCATTACTTGCAGTATTCCCAGAAGCTAGACAAACTGTTGAAACAAATATAGAAAGTATGCTTCAAGGAAAAGAAACTCCAGAGCAAGTTATAGACAATGCTGCAAAGGCAATAAATACTTCAATAGATAAATATAACAAATCAAACAAGTAAGCCATTAATATACACCAATATGTCATTACAACCACTAGAGCAAAAGTTTACCCTAGAATAGCTTTTGCTCTAGGATGGCATAAAAGTATTAATAATATATATGAAACCCCCATTATAACTATATATTTATATTAATATATAATTATATAAACATAAGAATTTATAATAAAAACGATAGTTATGTAATCTTAGGATTATTTAATTATACTGCTACTCAGAATACCTGATATTTGCAATATGGTTCCTTTTTAGATTATTTTTTGTTGAGAGAATTAATAGTATTATTATTGATTCTCTTATTTTTATGGGCAAGTTATCAATACCAATAGCATCACTAAGAGTGATTATTGCTTCTTTTAGAAGATTATATTTGAATATCATTTAAATAAATACATAGAAGCAAAATCTTAATTAAAGCTAATTGATAAAAGCTTATTTAATTACAAGAATCAAATTGATATGAAAGTTTGTTATAGTATAGTAATATAAAGTCAATAATATAGAAGAAAGATAACGAAGTTTTTTCGTGTAAACTAAGTGTTTGCAACAATTCCGACGATTTTATACATGTAAAAGGTTAGGTTTCTATTGATTTATGTAATCCTTTGTGATAAAATTATTTCGTTGTATAAATCAATATGCGGTGGTAGCTCAGTTGGATAGAGTAGCTGGCTACGAACCAGTTGGTCGGGAGTTCGAATCTTCTCCGCCGCACCATAAGAAAAGCAGATATTTCAGCAGTTTGAGATATCTGTTTTTTTTATCTGTTTTTTTAAAACATTTGAATGTGGTGTTTATTTGGTGTTTACAGATGGGAAATACCAAGTAATTTAATATTGTGGAGAGAATTTTATAGAACATTTTCACAGTACTAAAGTTAGATTCATAGATTTATTAAAAGTAAGCTTAAATAAGAATATTAAGTTTTTTTAGCTAATAAGTAGTATTCAAGTTTTTTTCACTGAATGAATAAGTTTTATTATTAAGAACTAAAACATTTTGGATTTCTACTTTTTTATTGCTAGTTGATACTGTCAATTTAATAGAGTTATTTCCATTATCGATGAATTTGCTTAGATCAATTGAATATAAATATTTATCAAAACTTTTATTTAATAATACTCGCCTATATTTAATAGTGTCGTTTGAATTGTTTGTTTCTGTCACCTTAACCATACTATGAAGAAAATCATCTGCTTTTAGCTTAATATGTTGTTTACCTTTAGAATTAGAAATGTCTAAGCTGAATTCATCTGGAAAGTTTATTGTTTCTAGATGTATTATCATATACGGAGTAGTACTATCTTTAAAATCCACGTTAAGGTTAGATGGATATGAAGAATATAATTTTAATTCAACAAGTATTATAAATATTGTTAATAGCAGATACATAAAAATATGGAATAACCCATGTTCTAGTTTAAGCTTCTTCTTAATTTGCAAAATTATAACTATCAGAATGCAAAGCGATATAATAATAATATAAATGATCTCAAAGTATGCCATGAATGTATTTCTTTCAATATAGAATAGCGCGATTAGTACAAAAAACTGAAATGTGCATGCTAAAATATGAAACTCACAAATTTTTAGTAATTGGGAATAAGAATCATCAGCTTTTCTTAAGTATTCAGATTTTAAATTTCTGTAATCTAAGAAACAATATAATTCTAAAAAGCAGTATCTAATTATATATGCTAGGATCATAAATAAGGAAGATAAAATAATTGCGAAAATAATATGCTCAACGCCAAGTGGCGAATCTTTTAAAATAAAGCTATCTAGCTTTTCATAAAGGCCTTGGTAAGCGTTTATTAAGAGTTTTGCTATAACTTTTACAAAAAATATAATAGCGCCGACAGTTATAGTAAAAACTAATAAAAATCGTTCTTTTCTCTTTGAATAATCTAAATCACTTGCATATAAATCAGGCTTGAATGGAGTTTTATTAATAGTTTCCTTTTTCTTATTTTTTTTAAAACATTCTAGTATTTTCATAATACCTCCTAAGATTGTTAAATAACATATTTTATGATAATTATCGGCAGGTATATATATAAATATAGACTATAAATATAAAAAGTTATATATAATAACTACTAATAGCTTCAGAATTAGTTTTAGGGCATTCTGAAGCTATAATTTACTCAGTGTTTATAATTTACATATCTAAAGTAATAGTGGGCTTAAAATTCACTTTGATTGATTCTGAAAATAAACTATGAATGTATTTTAGATAAGTTAGAGTGTTGTACTTAGTTAATTATATAAAGATTAAAGGATAGGCTTAAATATCTTTACTTAAGCCTATCCTTTAATCTTTATATTTATGTTCAAGCAGTAATTTAGTCATATCGTATATAAGTTTTAAGTCTTTATTTGAGCAATCTTTGATTAAATCTGCAAATTCATCACTTAATAATTCTTTAGATACATAAACAGAATTTGATAAGAAAAAATCTATAGATGTTTCTAGTGTATTAGATATTTTAACAAGTGTCTCTAGACTGGGTTTAGATAGACCCTTTTCTACATGGCTTATATACGTATCAGACAAGTCAGTCATTTCAGCTAGTCTACTTTGAGTTAATTTCTTTTTCAGTCTTGCCTCTTTGATTCTTTTACCTAGTAATTCATAATTAACGTTCATAAAATCACCCAGTTAAAATATAGCAGTTTTAATAAAAATGAATAATAAATTATAAGGACGAATTGTACTTACAGTTAATGTTTGGTAAAATAAGAATATGTATTTATGTAATACTATTTAAAATTGAATTTGGAAGATTAAATTTAAAAATATTTAAGTAGGTGATATATTGGTTACTAAGTTAGTGTTATCTTGTTTTTCAATTGGTATATTGGGTTTGAGTGGGGTTTTAGTTTCAGCAATTAATAAGACCAGAAAGGGAAGAAAAGTTTTTGGTATTGGCATGAGTTTTACAACAATTATATTTTTGGCAATATTAATACTGGGCGGTTTTGTAGCTATTGATGATGTAAATCAAACTAGAATAACAGAAGGTATACTTTCAAGTTTAAAAAAGGAAAGTAAAAATACAGTTACAGAAAATGAAACGCAGAAAATGCAAAATCAAAATTCTAATATGCAAGCATCTAGTCAAGAGATTAAAGATTCAACTACTGATAATAAGAGTAGTAGTGGTGAAAATGCTAGGAACTCTAATCTAAAAAATGATACTAAGCAATTATCAATGAAAGGTAATATAGAAACTAATGAAAATGATCCTCTTCAAATAGAGAGTTGTATACCTACTCAAATAAGTACTGGTCAACTTGTAGCAAAATATAAAGTTAAGAACAATTCTAAAAAAACAATTGATGCTTATATTACTACAACACTTATGTTCGATGGTTTTGATGAACCAGTTCTATATTACAATACACAATCTAATCATATAAATCATGAACACCAAGACTACACACTTGCACCAGGTATAAAGGATGAAATTCTGGGAAGCGAGGTTATGGATAAGACTAAAAAAGTAAAGGGAATTATTATGAAGGTACATTTTACTGATGGTACTACGTGGGAGAACCCTAGATGGGACAAATTTATAAAAGATCAAGGTAAAAAGTATTAGTAAGTTGGTTTTGTAGAAATACAAAGCCTTTTTATTTGTCATAATTTCTAAAATCGAAAAAGAGATACATAAAATAAAAAGCAGGATTATATCTGCTTTTTATTTAAAATACTTTTAGTAAATAAGTGCTCTAATTTGTCAGCGGCTAACATATCGGATTTTTGAAGAGAGTGTGAATAAATATCCATGGTTGTTGATGTTCTTGCGTGTCCAAGTCTCTTAGATACTGTACTAACATCAACATTTTGATTGATTAATAATGTAGCAGAGGTATGTCTTAATCCATGAAAATTTACTTCTGGCAACATAAGAGCTAATTTATCTTTTTCTAAGATAGAAGAATCATTTGAAATCTTTTTATTATGGGTTCTAATAAATTTTAAGAACCATTTACTTATAGTGCTAGGAAAAATAAAACTACCATCATTTGTAGTAAATAAGGCATTGTTATCGTGCCATAAATCACCTAGCTTTGTACGTTCTATATTCTGCCATAACTTATACTCTCTTAATAGTGTTAATACTGATTTAGGTATTGAAATTACTCTACTTGTTTCAGTTTTAGTTGATTTTATGAAGGTTCCTTTTCCAGGTAAGTGTTGCAATGATTTATTTATTTTAATAATGGAGTTATTAAATTCTATATCATCCCATGTTAAAGCGGTTAGCTCACCTTGACGCATTCCTCCATAAATCGATAGTGTAATCATTACTCTGTACTTCAATGGTTCTGCCTCAATAAGCTTTAATATATATTGTGTTTGCTCTTCGTTGAAATGTCTAGCTTCCTTCTTTATAACCTTTGGTGCTTTAACCCTTGATGCAGGATTATTTAATATAAAGCCCCATTGTAAAGCACTGGTCAAGATTGAACTAATTAGACGATGGTGATGGAGAATTGTTTTTTCACTTAAGCCTCCATCCTTATTATCTTCTCTAATTCCATTTTCTCTTAAATTATTGTAAAATGATGTCAAGTGTATTGGTTGAAGTTGAATAAGCTTTAAGTGACCAAGAGCAGGAGTAATTCTTTTTAATAATCTGCCGTATTCTAATAGTGTCTTAGGCTGTAGATTAGAATTTGCATAATTCTCTATCCAATGATTTATAAACTCTTCAAAGGTTATTTTCTCATTATTAACGTAACATCCTTTTTTTATTTCTTCTTGATACAGTATAAATTGCCTTTTTGCTTCAGCTTCTTGTTTTTTAGGTGGGATATGAGATAAATCTATTGTCTTAAAGAAACGATTTTGTTTTCCATTTTTATTATATCCATTTGAAACTGTTAATTTATATGAATTCTTTCCGCTCTTCTTGTACCCCATGCTTAGTCCTCCTCTTCATTAATAATTTCATTGAGTTTATCCATTGTACTAAGTAAGTTATCAATGGCTTCATCAAACAATGGAGCTAATAACTTTTTCTTATAATATCCGATGTCGAATGTTTTAATAAATTTAAAGACTTTTGAATCCTTTTCTCCATGAAGAAGCTTATCGTACTTGTCTATTTCATCATTAGATAAGGTGTTATATCTATCAATTGCTTGTATTAATTTATCTAATCCATTCATCAGAAATACATTTTTAATAAAAGTCAGGTTTTCATTGGAAACTTCACTTAATTTATTCACAAGACTAGTGTCTAAGATGGTTGAATTAATAGTAGATAACTTATGAGCATCGAGAGTTTTATACTCACTTTTTCCAAGTAGATAATCAGTACTTATGTTAAATTCATCTGATATTTTTAGTATTATATCTAGCCCCGGTTGCCTTATTCCTGTTTCGTAGTTTGATACTGTTTGTTTAGATAAATTTAGTTTTCTAGCAAAATCAACTTGATTTAATCCTTCATCTGTCCGTACTTTAACAATTCGTTCAGCTATTGTCATAAAAATACCTCCTTGATTAGTTAAGATAAGAATAACACAGTAATAATCTTGAGTCAACAAATTTCATACTAAGATACATTGACTGTATAACAAAATTCATATAATATTAAGTTACAATATTCATACTAATCAACGGAGGGTATATAACAAAATGAATACTATAATAGCAAAAGGCGATGTTATGAAACATCAAAGAATAACAAAAGGGTTGAGCATAAGAAAGCTTGCAGAAATAGCAGAACTAAATCCTGTCACAATTCAGAAAATTGAGAGCCAATCATCTAGACCGAATCCATCAACTGCTAAAAAAATATGTAATGCATTAGAAGTAGACTTTGATGAAATATTCACTATTGCAAAGTGAATATATACATAAGATATTTAATATTGAAAAAGTGATATTAAGATTAGATAGGGATAATAAAGGAGTAGTAAATATGACTAAATACATGGGTATAAAAGAAGCATCAGCAGAAAGTGGAATAGCACAATATACATTAAGAAATTTATGCAAACAAAAGAGAATCCGATATAACTTAGCAGGAGATACGAAATATATTTTGAGGTTAGACTGGTTAGAGGAGGATTTAGAAAAATTGGCTTTGCAAAATATAGACTCTTTGGGTAGTGTCGGTCAGCTTGGTAAATTAAGAAAGGTGGAAGGTTAAGATATAAAGGTATATTTATGGTGAAAAAGAAGAAAAAAATATATGAAAGCTTTGAAACGTGGGGAAAATCTAATTTTATTAGTATATATATTGATATGATTAATAGCAAGGCTTGGAAAGAGTTAAACGCGTATGATATTACATTATATGTGTATTTTAAATCAAAGTTTCACAGAAAAGTACTAAATGGAATAGTTGAAAATAGTAATAAAGATAATATAACATTTCCTAAAAAAACATACGGTAGTAAGTTAGATGAAATAGGGTATGAGGATATAATGAACCAAAGAACATTTTTTAATAGTATAGATAAACTCATAGAGCTTGGATTTATAAGAGTAGTGCAACATAGATGGACAATTAGAGAATCAACAATTTATGGATTCAGTGATATGTGGAAGAACTACGGAACTGAAAAATTTATGATTTATAAAAAGGATAGGAGAGCAAAGGGAATAATTTCTGAAGAACATAAGGAAGCAATTAGTATTGCAAATAAAAGGAGAAATATAAAAAAAAGAGAGGGTGAAAATAATAAAGTAAAGAAAGTTAAAAAGTTAAAAAAGAATGGATGAAATTTTTAGCTTATGTATTTTTGAATATTGTAAATATGTAAAAATGCATATTATGATGATAGATTTACATTTCATGAATATATATAAATGCATATTGATGAAAAAGGTGAAAATAATCGTTTAAGCAGTAATATAGTGAAAGTGGAGTGCAAAATACTAAAAGCACTACTATTTTCTTATAATATGCTAATATACATACCCACTATATAATACCATATGTATATTTTAAAATTAAATAATAGGTCTTTTATAAATACATAAAGTAGATCATATATTAATAAGTAGAATGTAGAATTCAACATTAAAAAAAGTTTAAATAATATATAGATTGGATGATTAAGGATTAATGTATAATGCAGGTATTTTAATACTGAAAAGAACTGAAAAATTTTCTATATGAAATAAACTTTTTAGTTAATATAATTCTGTAGATATTTACTTGATTTATAATGAAATATTACACTGATAGAATATATAAAGAGAGAGGAGATAAACTCTCTTTTTTTTTATTGAGATATATATTATTTTTTTGTTTAAACTTAATTAAGAAGTTTACTAAATTATTGGTTAAAGGAAAATTTAAATTTAGGATAGGTTATATTATCGTAATGATGTGTCAAAACTAAAAATAAAACATATACTGAATTGTATAAATTTTACTATAAATATATTGAATTTTAGTCACGGAGAGTGATATAATGAAGGCAGTATTAATAGATTTTAATGAATATAAATATTTAAAGGGGGGGAAAAGTATGGGCATTGGAGCATTATTGAGAGAAAGAATGGATTATTTCAAAATATCTGAAGAGAAATTAAGTGATGAAGCTCTTGTTGATATGGATGAATTAAATAGTATATTAAACAATGATGTTTCATATAGTGAAATTGATGAAATAACCTTAGAGTTCATATCAAATGTAGTATACTGCAAACCAGAATACTTTATTGATGAAGCTGTAAGGAAAAGAGATATAGTTAATGCTTGTTATAATAGAGGAGACTCTACCCCTAAATCTAATAAAATTAAAGGTATATTACAAAGCTTTACTGAAGATTTAGCTTTTTTAATTGAATTAAAAGGGGAATAGAGGGATAAAATTGGAAGTTGAATATAGCAAGATAGAGGAAGCAAGAAGATTCCTAGGAATAGTAGATTATCCAGGGAATCTTTTTTCTTTGTTTAGTGATACTGAAATAATGGTTGATAAAAAAAAGGTAGTACTATTTAAAGAAGATATAGATAGATTGTCTGGATTTATTGGATATAATAGCGGTTATGCAATTATATGTGTAAACTATAAAAGAAATATAGGACATCAAAATTTTACTCTGGCTCATGAATTAGGACACATGTTTTTACATATAGGATTAAGTATGTCTGATTCTAATCCTGAAACATCCGGTGGTAGTGAACGAGAGAATGAAGCAAATTCATTTGCTAAAGAATTATTATACCCTAAAAAATGTGCTGATGAAGATTTAAAGCACGTATTAAAAGAAAGATTACTGTATAGAGAAAATTGGGGAAAGCTCGCGGAGTATATTAATGCCTTGTGCTGTAGGTATTATACAAGTTTTAGCTTTACCTTTAATAGATTATTGGAGAGTCAGTTTAGAACTTATTTAGAGAGGAAAACCTTTTACAAAAGTTTTAAAAAGAAAGAGATAGGAGTTTTTGATAAGAGATTCCCAGAAGAAGCATTTATGTATAATGTAAAGCCTGATCATGAGTTTTATGTCCCTAATTACGAGCCATACAATTATATGAAGAGGTTAGTTGAAAGACTTATCAAAGATACTGAATTAGGATTAGAGACCGGAGAAGCAATGATTGAAAGGTATGAGGAGTTGGAGGGGGAAAGTTGATTTATTTAAAGGATACATGTGTTCTTATAAAAAAATTCAATTCACTCGAGTTAATAAACACTGCAACTATGTATAAAGAGACTAAAGATACATTTGCACTAACTGATGTTATATTGGATGAATTGAGACCTGGAAAGTCTGTAAATCAATATGATGCTGATAAATCTAAGAATCTATTAAGTGGCATAAAAATTTTAGAGCAGTCTAATGCTGTAAAAACATATTGCGTGAAATCAGATGTTAAGTATAAGAGTAATTTTGATAAGATTAGAAGGGCTTTCTATGGTCATTTAAAAGACCCAAGAGTTATAAAAAAGGCTCTTGCTAATAATGAAATTACTATGGAACAATTTAAAAGTAGATCTTATGTATATAAAGATTATGGAGAATGCTCTTGTATAGCAGTAGCAATGGATGAACCTAATAATATATGCATAGTATCTAATGACAAAGGAAGAATATTTCTTAAACCTGATATAAATTTATTTGATAAATATAAAGAATCAAATAAGATAAATGTTTTTGAGTATGATGAATGGAAGAAAATGATTCAAGATTCTCATAAACAACACAAAGATGCTTAATGAAATTATTAGAATTTAGTTTTAGTGGTAAAGAATTGAGGTTGAATAAAGCAAATTTCTGATTCATAAATAAAGATAAAGGCGTAGTAATAAGTAGTGTTTATTTAGTGTTTATAAATACTTAAAGATACTGAAAAATACATGAAAATACGCATAGTAAATACTATTAAAATGTTGTATTACAGGGATTTGAGATAATATAATTTAATATAAAATAAGTAGTCTGCCACACTACGAACCAGTTGGTCGGGGGTTCGAATCCTCTCCGCCGCACCAAAAAACTCAGAAATCTCAATGGTTTCTGAGTTTTTTTTATTTATAGCAACATTAAACAACTTGTTAAAATAACACAACAATAACGCAACCTTATGGATTTTATATATTTTTATATTGATGATAAGACAAAAGTATATTGTTTATTGTATGTATGAATATTTAATGTAATTACTCAAAGTATTGTTATATGATTGTTGATAGTGAAATTTAAAATGTTTTTTGATATGAAACATGTTCAAGCAGTAGTAGTATTTATAGAATATTATGTGATTTATTAATGTATATAGGCATACTCTGTGGAAGTTTGTATATATCTTTCTAATGTTGAGTTCTTGCAAATCTTCAGTACTTAATAGATACTCAAAACTTCATTAACCTTTTAATAGTTAGTTTTAAAGTAAAGCTAACAATGAATTTTTATGGATATAGTTTGCTTTGTTGCATATTGTAACGATATAGTATTATTATTATTTATTACTATATTAAAGAATATAACTAAAATTATAGTTGTTTTTAATTGAAATAAGTTTCATTATTTGAGTTATTTTGTCGATTTAATGATAATAGAAGACAACTGTCTTATTATGTAATAGTATCAAGTAATATGTAGAAAAAAAATATTTTACATGTTAAGTAGAAAAAAGTATTATATATATGATGTAATATTACATTAAACACTAATTTTATACAAAATTTGTTAAGTAATTTGTAGTATTTAATACTTTCGCGCGTTAGTAAATTAAAAAAAGTAATATATTAATTAATTTAATGAAACATGTGTTGATTAGTGTAACATCAAGAAATGAAATTTTAAAATAAGGTATGAGATGGGAGAGAAATAAAATGAAAAAGTTATTAAAAAAGACAATGGCGGTAGGATTATCATTAGCTTTATTTGGAGCAGTTTCTGCTTCAGCTGTATCACTTTATGATCAAAATGTTAGTACAGGTACCGTTAAGTTAGGTTTACTTAATAAGTCTGGTAGTAGTTCTGCCATTGCAGAAACTGATTTTGTACAAAAAAATGGATATCAAAGTTTAAGATCTTACGTTTACTTATCTGCTAAGAATAGTTCGGGTGTAGTCTTGAACAATACGCAGGGATATGGACGTGGAAATGGTACTGACGCTAGACCTGATGTATCAACTTGCTCTCTTACACAGGCAGGCACATATAGATGGATGAGTACTCATAGATCAGAAGGTATCTCAGATTACGCATATCTTACACTTACAAATTAATTAGAAATGATGCATGTAGGGATTAGACTAATCAAATCCCTATATGCTTCATTTATTAATGGGGAGAATTCATATGATTATATTAAAAAATATTATAAAAAATAAAACAAGTTCATTAATTATTGTTATATGTATGGCTATTAGTATGATAGGTTTCAATATTGTTTTTAATATGTTTTTTAATTCATCAGTAGAGTCGTTTGAAAGTAATGTTATTTCAAAAAATAACATTATTTTATCAGCTATATTTGGAAAAGAGCATACTTTAAAAGAAGTTAATGATTTAATTAAAGAGATAGATAAATTAGGTGTTAAAGTGGCTTATAGTCGTGAGATAACATTTAAAGGTGAAATGTTTGATAAACAGGCTAATGTTATTTGTGTTTCAAATACTAAAATGTATGATTTTAATTTATTAAAAGGAAGAGATATAAATAATCAAGATATTAATAAAGGTGAAAAGATTGCTGTCATCTCATATGTATATGAAGATTTATGCAGAAAGAAAGGTGACAAGCTTTTTATAGATATTGATAATGATTCTTATGAAGTAGTTGGAGTATTAGGTAACAAATACTCAAGTTCCTATTATAAGCTGCAAATATTTATTCCATATACAGCTGCTCCACAAAATTGGATAGATACTAATAAAGTTGCAAGTCAGCAATTTCTATTAAGTAGTGATAACATTAATATTAATGTACTTAAGGATAAGTTTGATATAAAGCAAGCATCGTTTTCTACTCCTCCGGTACAAAAAATTAACTATTTTTTATTTTCAACCAAAAACGATGTTATATACTTTTTAACACTTTCATTAATAGCTATAGTTAACATAGTTATATTTTCAATATATTGGGTATGTAAAAAGCAGAATCAAATAGGTATATTGAAAGCTATAGGGTATTCCACTAAGGCCACAAATGCTTTAGTAAGAAATGAACTTTTAGTTTTAGGTTTTATATCTGCGATTATTTCAAGTTTAATATACTATCCATTTTCTAAATTTTTTAATAAAAACTTTTTTGATATGGGTTTAAATGGCTCGCCAATTATATTTATTGCAGATATAATGTTTTCATTTATTTGTTGTTTTATTGTAATTAAGTTTAATAATAGAAGATTAAATAAACTTTCTATAAGCAGTAATATTAATATTCATATAAATTTATCAAAAAACTTACTAATTAAAATAATAATGATAGTGCAAATATTTTTGGTTTTGAATTATTCAGTAGAAGCATTTAATTCACTAGATTTTGTTTTCGGTATCATGAATAGAGCTAAAAGTATAATACAGATTAAAAATGTTAAGGTTGTAGATCCTTTTTCAGTATCATATGATGATAAAGTATTAGATGGATATAATGTTAGAAAAACTCTTTCTGATTTGAAAAAAGAAAAAGATATAGGGTTAGTTACATATTTATATGATGTTGATACTTCTTCCGATGTAGAAGGTTTGAATAATAAGGATAAGATAAATAATTATGTACCAACTTATTATTACGGTACTATGAGTAAGATTCAAGGAAATGGTGCTATTCCTTTAGTATATATAGAACAGGATTCATTTAAGCAATTAAAAATTAAAGTTAAGCAAGATATATTAAAAAATGAAGACACAGGTACTATTCCGGTTTTTGCGGGTTATGATTACAAAACGCTTTTTTCTGAAGGAGATATTATAAAAGGTAAATCAGGTAATAGATATAAAATTGTAGCATTCTTAGATAAAAATCAATATATGTTTGCCACAAATTCTGGATCTGATGCACTAAGTTACACTAACAATTTAAACAGTTTCTTGGTTGTTCCATTTGATATTAAAGATACTAGAGTTTTACCACCAACATATAGAGAAGATGATTTGGATTTCTACTCTATGACAAATAGTTTTATTATTTACAAGGGAGATTCAGGGGAAAAGTATATAGATGCTACATTGAAACATATGGGTATTAGAACAACATATTTGAGTGATCAAATGAAGAAATTTACGCTATTAAATTTTAACTATGTTGCATATAAATTATTTAATGCAGTAATGATATTATTAATTAGCTTATCTGGTGTTATAGGCTTTATTCTGTCAGCTATTTTCTCTGAAAAAAGATATATAGGAATTAAAATTGCCTTAGGTTTTAGTAAAAAAAGGATTATCTTAGAATATATAATTAATACAGCTAAGTTGTTATGCTTATGCCTTGTACTATTAGTTGTAAGATATAATATACATTCTGAAATTAACTTAACGATAGCTCTATTCTTGAAAACATTTTGTGTTGCTATCTTTATATTGATACCTGTAATTATATTAACTAGATATTTTATAAATAATTTTGAAGTTAGAGAACTTATAGGAGGAAATCAGTAATGAGTATTATAAGCTTAAGCAAAATAAATAAAGTATATGAAACAAAACAAACAAAAACAATTGGATTAAGAGAGATTAATCTTGAGATAAAAAGTAACGAGATGGTTGCCATTATGGGCCCTTCTGGCTGTGGGAAAAGTACATTATTGAATATTATTGGCTTGATAGACAAGCCAACAAGTGGCTTATACTATCATAATGAAAAAGATACAAGTACTTTAAATGATCAAGAAGCAGCCGCTATTAGGAATAGGAAAATTGGGTTTATATACCAATACTTTGCGTTAATAAAAGAATTTAATATAATAGAAAATATAATGTTACCTCTTAATGTTAGAAAATTGACTAAGAAGGATAAACTGGAAATAGCTTTTCAACATTTAAAGGAAGTTGGTCTTGAAGATGTAGCTAAAAAATATCCAAACGAATTATCAGGAGGGCAACAGCAAAGAATTGCTATAGCAAGAGCCCTGGGTCAGGATACAGATGTCATACTTGCAGATGAGCCTACTGGTAATTTAGATCAGGATACTGGAAAAGATATTATGAACCTTTTAGTAAGCATAAACAAAAAGGGTAAAACTATTGTTATAGTAACTCATGATGAGAAGATAGTTTCCTATTGTAATAGAAAGATTACTATGAAAGATGGAGGAATAGTAGCAGATGAAGTATTGATTGAATTAGAATCTTGAGAGTACTAAGTTTTAGTTTACTGTATATAAAAAAATAAGATGGAAGAATTAATATATTAGAAGTACTCCTCATTTACATTAACAAATGAGGAGTATTTAGTTTAAATTTATTTAATAAAAATTCATTGATTTTCGTCTTAGGTAAATTTAGTTATATAAACATAGCATACCTTTTAAATTAAAATATATAATTTAGTAATTCAACTGCTTTTATCTTTTCTTGTAAATGCACATGAGTATATATATATTTGCAGTTATCTCTAATTTACTATGTCCCAATAACATTTGCACAGTCTTTAACGAAACACCTTTTTTAAATAATCTTGTGGCATAAGTATGCCTTGGAGAATGGAGCTTTTTATCGGGTATACTAGCTGATTTTAATATCCTGTAGAAGCTCCTGGATAGGTTTCTTCCATCAATAGGGTTACCTAGTTCGGTTGCAAATACCAAGTCGCTATTGTTATATGCATCACCAGCTTAGAGCTTTTCTTGTGCTGCTTTAATTCAGAAATCATAGATGAAGTAAAAGGCACTGTCCTAGTGCTATTTTTGTTTTAGGAGCTTGTACTATGATTTCTGTTTTTGTTGCCACTACTAGTTATATCAAGTTTTGCGACTCTTTTAAAAGTTCTAGATATTTTAGCATTGTTAGCGGTTAAGTCTATATCACACCACCTAAGTGCAATAATTTCACCAAGTCGTAGGCTTGTACTCAAATCAAGTTTGAATAGGGTACGCAGTCTATGCTTACTACTATCTAAATAATATAAAAATTTATGTTTCTCTATTAGTGAAAATATTTGAGATTCCTCTTTTTTCTGAACTTTAGGTAAAGTTGCGCCTGTACATGGATTTATAATAATGTATTGTTCTTTGCAAGCTTGGTTAATGCCGGACTTTAGTAGTTTATGAAATAATCTAACTATAGTAACACCTTTGTTTTTGTTTAAATTATTATAATAAATCTGTATATGGGAAGTTTTCAAATCCTTTAATTTGATAACTCCAATGTCGGAATTTCTAATGTAACTTCTATATATTCCATTATATCGTTTTATTGTAGCTGATCTAATATAATTTATTTTAAAGGTAGTTAACCAAATATTTATCCACTCTTGAAGAGTTGTTTTTTTATCTTTTGAAATTAAACCGAAAGCAGATTTGTTTCTGTAATCATTCATCTTATTAATAACTTCAGATTTAGTTTTTCCATAGAATTGCTTTCTTTTTAGTCTGCCATTATCCTCTCTCTATTGTTATTGTGGCGCTCCAGTCATTTTTGTATTTATTAATTAAACCCTCGCTATTTGATTTTTTCATAATAAATTAATCTCCAAAGCGATTTTATTTAATATATTTTTAATGAAGTTTAAAAACTTTTTCCAAGTTGGATTTCAATCCATCCGTCCATTTTGGAACCAATAATAATTATTTTTTTGCCACAACGTATCATTGGAAAGCCTTTAACATTATCTAATTCATAAGCTTTATTTTGACCAATACCGTATTCAGAACAAAAATCTTTTACTGACATTGTTTTTTTATTAGTGTTTGTTTCTATAATAGATTTCATAACTAAAGTCCTCCTAAATATATGAAATATATATTTATTTTAAAGTGCAATATTTATTAAAATAATTAAAGTGGTTGTCCAACTAGGATTCCATATACATAGCTATAATATATAGTTGTAAATCTACTATTTTTCAGTGTTTGCATACCTTGTCCCTAGTACCAATAAATATATAAATAGCATATTTAGTTAAAGGGTATTCTAGTCTTGACCTTTCCAAAACCTACATACTTTTTCGTATACAACTTCTGAAGAAAGGTATAAAAATTCAGAATATTTATACCCTATAATGTTGGTCTTATTAGTTGTGGCTTCATCTATATCTTCCAATGACCACATATTACTAAGTAACATATTTTGAATTGGAATTATAAAAATAATTCCAGGATTTTGTTGGTCAGGGGTTCGAATCCTCTCCGCCGCACCAAAAAACTCTTAAAGCTTGATATTTCAAGCCTTTAATAGTTTTTTTGTTTTATCAATGAATTTTCCTCAAATCAAACATTTAATTATTGAGAGTAAATTTACTTATAGAATAAGGAATTATTATCTTGATATAACATGTTAATAAGATGCTTCCAGCACGGTGTTCCCTTTATATGGTTACTTTAAGGTTGTACGTGTCGTTAAAAATATGGAATAGTGGTAATATTAGTAATATGGTGAGGCGGATTATATATGAATAAAAGAAAGTACATAATTGCCATAGTGCTATTAATTTGCTCGTTGGCTTTTTTATACAACGGAATAAAAGGTGCTTATGGAACAAAACTTCATTGGGTAAGTTATTTAGGCTTTATCGCCTTTGGATTATTATCATTAAAATACTTTTTAGAGGCCTGCAAAAACCATAATGTTATTAGATTAATTAGTATGGAAATATAAGAGGTAGAAGTCATATGATGATATGATTATTCTATCTTTTTTGTATTTTATGTGGCATTATTGAGTGAATCTTATATATGAGTATAAAAACCGTTTTTATAAATTTTTGTAAGATTAGATTTTTAAGGCAAATTATAAAATAATAGTTTGAAGGACAAAAAAAATGTGTTAATATTATTACATAATTTACAATATATGTAACTAAGGGCTGTAAACTATTCAAAAAATATATTCTAATAATATAGTTTAGGATCTTCTAGTTTGCTGAATAGACATATTGCTTCAATCCTTAGACTCAAGAAAGTTTTCTATGAATCTGGGAAGATTTATTTTGATAGATTTTATTTGGAAGTAGTATCTCTATAAAACTTAACTATTAACATAGTACCTATCTATATCTTTTAAGTAAGAATACAAACTAAGCAATAGTCGAAAGGTGGATTAAGTAATGTTAAAGGCCATAAATAAGAAAAGTAGTCTAATGAAACGTGTAATAAATATAATAAAAGATTATATAATACCTATGGCAGCTGCAGTATTAGTTGCTTTCTTAGTAAACAAGTTTTTATTATATAAGGTTTATGTTCCCTCAGCTTCCATGTATCCAACTATTAAAGTAGGAGATAACATAGTGGTAACAAAGGTCTATGATAGAAGTAAGCTGCAAAGAGGAGATGTTATTGTATTCCATTCTAAGGAATTGAATGAAGATCTTATAAAAAGATTAATAGGTCTTCCTGGTGATACAGTTGTTATAGACAATGAAGGAAAGATGACTATTAATGGTAAGGATTACTCAGAGCCATATGTTAAAAATAAAGAAAATTTAGCTGGAAGTTTCAAGGTCCCAAAAGACAGTTATCTATTTATGGGCGATAACAGGGCTGAATCAGATGATGCTAGAAGGTGGAAGGAGCCTTATATAAATGGAGAAGAGATTATGGGAAAGGCTCGATTTATAATATATCCATTCAATAGACTTGGCGGATTTGCTACCAAGAGCAATTAATTATAATATGGTTCATCTATTAAATTCATTGATTATAGTTTAATTAAATAAATATACACCTTATCAATAATAAAAGGGTTAGAGGTTCTTTATTGATGAAGGTGTTTTTATTTTACTTATAAATAAACTGTGATTTGCCACAGTATTATGTTAAAAAACACGAAAATGCAGTATTCTTTAGGTATTCAATGATATTTAAAGATAATACCACTTAATTTAACATTAAGGAGGAACAGTGGAATAAATGAAGTGGTTTGAAGAAATTGTAATATAAGTAAGTGGTAGTTATAATTGGTTTAATAAATAGTTTATTGTAGAAGGCACCATATGATTAAAAGTTATATTTTATATGAAGGTGATATTATGAAGATATTTTTTTCAATATTAGTACTGATAATACCAGTGCTTATGTTATGTATAGGATTTAGGTGGAGGAGCAATCCACCAAAAGATATTAGTATGATTTATGGATATAGAACTACTATGTCCATGAAGAATAAGGAAACCTGGGACTTTGCTCATAGATGTTTTGGTAAGGCATGTTTATATATTAATGTGCCTTTAATAATAGTATCTCTAATACTGTTAGTCTTATTTATAAATAGTAGCATTGATAAACTTGGATTAACGGTTACTTTGATAGTGTTAATACAGACAGCAGCAATCATTTTAGCATTAATTCATACAGAGGTAAAATTAAAAAGCAGGTTTGATAAAAGTGGATTACCTAAATAAGGTTTAATAAGAAAGGATATATAATATGAAGAATTTCATATTGGGACTCATAATTGAGGCTATAATTATTGTTGTTAGCTTAATACTTAGACAAATACAGATATTTACTGTGGCAAACGAAATAATCTTTGGCTTTACTATTATGATAGGGGTAGCTGGAAGTGGCGTTGGAGCGAGGTCTTATCCCTCCCTTGATCAAAAGGCTGATGAGGAAATTGATAGACTGAAGGTGCTTAGAAAATATGCTTACTTTGCAGCTCCAATGTTTGTGGCACTCTTAGTAAATTACTTGTTCATTGATTAAATAGTTATTCATATTTGTCAAAGGTAAGTTTTATTGAAGATTACAAGATGATTGCTTCATAATATTTAGTGCTTACCAACCAACTTGCTATCGTGCTCTTGTGCAATAATGTGGATTTATATGGTATAATACTTAGGTGTAGTTTGCTAAAAAAGACATATACTGCTTGCATTAAGGATGTGTTTAAAACACCTTTACACTAATAAAGGTGATTTAAGGTATTTATGTTGTAAAGTAGTACATGCATGGCAGTTTTATTAATTCACATGTAAAGAAACACAAGATAAAAGAATAGAATAATAATTGGAGGTGAGTTTATTTGAAGTTTATATTTGATTATCTAATCAAAAGGTTTGTAAAGGACTATAAGAATATCAATTCTCAAAATGTTAGGCAATCCTATGGTTCGCTTGGAGGTAAGGTCGGTATTATAATTAATTCTTCGATTCTAATTATGGAGCTTGTTATAGGTTTACTTCTAAATAGTATAGCTATTACTGCAGATGCTTTCCATAACCTTACAGATGCACTATCATCCTTAGTTACAATAATTAGCTTTAAGCTTTCCAACCGTCCAGCAGATGACAAGCATCCTTTTGGATATGGAAGAATAGAGTATCTTACAGCATTGCTGTTTGCAGGAGCTATATTGGTGGTAGGAGTAGAATTTTTAAGAAGTTCTTTTTTACGTATATTACATCCTGTGAATGTTCCTTTTAATCTCATAAGCTTTGTGTGTATGCTATGTGCACTGCCTTTACAAATATTGCTTAATAGGTTTACTAACTACATAGGTAATACTATTAATTCATCAGCGCTAAAGGCGTCAGCTGTAGAATCTTTCACTGATATACTAGTTTTATCTATGGTTACAGTATCTTTATTGATAACTAGATTTACTACTTTTCCTATAGATGGATATGTGGGAGTTGTGGTATCAATATTTATTCTTCATTCAGGTTTTGAGCTTGGTAAGGATACGTTGGATACTATAATAGGAAAGGCGCCAGAAAAGGAATTTGTAGATGAGCTTATTAACAGTGTGTTAAGCTATGCACCTATAACTGGTGTACATGACTTAGTTATTCACAATTATGGACCTGGAAGATATATTGCTTCTCTTCATGCAGAGGTTCCGTATAATATACCTGTAATGGAGATTCATGATGTTATTGATAAAGCTGAAAAAGAGATCGGTCATCAAATGAATGTATATCTATCAATACACATGGATCCTATAAAGACTGACAATCCAGAGACAGTTAGGTTAAGGGAAGAGATTTTGGAACATATAGGTAAGATAGATGGAGTAATATCAATTCATGATTTCAGAGTTGTTGGAGATTGTGAAGAGAAAACACTTATCTTTGATGCAGTGTTGGATAAGCCATATTTTACTGAGGCTAAGGAAGAAGAAGTTAAGCTTAAGATTGAAAAAACTATAAATGACATTCATCCATCTTACAAGAGCATTATAAACTTTGATAGAGAATTCTATTAAGAAGAAAGTTTTTTAGACTTAAATAAGTTTGTGTTTGACGTTGGAAACACACAGTACCTAGAAAGGCGTATTGATTAGATATGACTCTCTAGGTACTTTTATTTCTAGAAAACTCTATTGATATACTCTGACGTAATCAACTAGCATTTGAGCAGGGAAAGCAGTTGATCCGCTTGGGTTACCAGGCCAGCTTCCTCCAACAGCTAGATTTAATATTATAAAGAATGGCTTGTGAAACTCATCAGTACCATTTATGTTGTTTGCTATATTAGCTTCATTGTATTGAACTCCATCAACAAACCATTTTATTGAGTTAGTATCCCACTGTATTGCATAGGTGTGGTATTGAGTTACATCAATATTACTGGATTGATTTCCGTAGGATGCATGACCGTTATTATCCCAGTGGATAGTACCATGGACTACACTTTCAGAATTGATATGCTCCATTATATCTATTTCTCCACAGCCTGGCCATCCAACTTGAGTTATATTTTGACCAAGCATCCAAAAAGCAGGCCAAAGACCTTGTCCATTAGGCATCTTTATTCTTGCTTCAACTCTTCCATAGGTCCAGTTCTTAAGACCTTGAGTCTTTAATCTAGCTGAAGTATAAGGTGAGCCTCCATAGTTTTCTTTTCTAGCCTCTATAATTAGATTACCGTTTGCTACTCTGGCATTTTCAGGTCTGTTTGTATAATATTCAAGCTCATTATTTCCCCAACCTCCTGCACCAGTTTCAAAGGTCCAGTTTGAGGTGTTAATAGAGCTACCATTAAACTCATCACTCCAAACTAAGGTAGAAGCTGTAGCAGCTTTAACTGGAGTTGAATTGGTGTAAGGCATAATAGACGCAGTAAGAGCAAGTATAGCTGGAATAGTAAGAAGTTTTTTGATTTTTAACATAATAATCCTCCTAAATATTTAGATTTTATTCGTTAGAAAAATATAGCCTGCCAGAATTCCTTCACCCATCCAAAGAAGAGTACAGATAAAGTGAACTACTGATGAAAGTTGCAGTATAAATTATTGCTAAGGACAAAATAGTAAAAATCTAGGTAAGTTTATAGAATGTCGGTATTAGTAAGGTAATCCTCCTTTCTTTAAGGTAGTTTAAGAAAAGTGTAAAAGATAAGTTAATTGTTACGAATGTGATGCGACAGTACTACATATAAGAGAATATGTTTTAATTGTGCTTGTAAATAGTTAGAAAATTAAGAATTTTATAAACTAATTATAACATAATATGTTAATAAGTGTATATAAAAATTAAAATTAATTTATTATATTTCTAGTGTTATTTGAAAAGAGATGATTTGTAATTATAGATGTACCACTTCAATCTAAAAATATAAATCTTACTATGAATTAGAACATCTATATAAAAAGTACATTAACAAGTTTTTTACGAATAAAGCATAGGTAATAATCATATCAATGTATAGAAATAAAGTTGAGAATAGCTTTTGTTGTACCTTAGTAAAAGTTATACTTCTGGCAATTATGATTACTCTCAGATTAGTAAGATAATAGATTGGGGGAACCTATGTTGAAAAAAAAGAAAGCTAGTAAGAATGTATGGGTAAAAAGACTAACTACTATAGTATTTATAATGTTAATTATAATGTCTTCAAGGTTTACTGAATTAAGTAATATGAGTGATAATAACAAGAACATAGATAATGGACAAGCTAGTATACATAATCAGCAACTAAATATAGATGAAAAATTACCTAATAAGAGTATTGATACGATAAAGAAGATAAACAATGAAGAAGGGCAGTTAGAAGTAAGAGCTAAAGCAGGAAATCCAGTATATAAAGTCATGACTGAAAAGTATGAATCTACAAGAGAGATAAATAAGAATAGCTTTGATGCTTCTAAGATAGAAGACCTATTAACGAAGCATATTAAAATAGAAGATGGAAAGAAGACTGCATTTCTAACCTTTGATGATGGACCTTCTACAACTGTAACACCTGAAATTTTAAGAGTTTTGAAGGATAACAATATAAAGGCAACGTTCTTCGTTATAGGAAAACAAGTAGAGGACACTCCAGAGGCTAAGCGTATTCTGCAGGATATATACCATGAAGGGCATGCAATAGGCAATCATACTTACTCACATAATTATTCCAAGCTTTTTCCTAGAGGTAGAGCAGATGCAAATACCTTTATTGCGGAGGTAGAAAAAACAGATCAAATACTTAAAAGTGTATTAGGACAAGATTTTAATACAGATATAGTTAGGTTTCCGGGAGGACATTGCTCTTGGAAGGGGACAGAGGAGTTGGATAAGCGTCTAGCTGAAAAAAACTATAAATATATAGATTGGAATGCCTTAGTAGGAGATGCTGAAGGTGGTCCAAAGACTAGAGATCAACTTATCAAAAGATATCACCAGACTTTTGTAGGGCAGCAGCAGGTAGTGCTACTAATGCACGATACTTACGGTAAGAAAAGCACAGCTGAGGCTCTTCAATATATAATAACTGATTTGAAAAATAAAGGTTATGAATTTAAGACTATTAGCTAATTAATGGAG
Source organism: Clostridium sp. C8-1-8 (assembly GCF_009928445.1). GTDB lineage: Bacteria > Bacillota > Clostridia > Clostridiales > Clostridiaceae > Clostridium_AR. The sequence goes on from NZ_JAABNO010000011.1 coordinate 55,871, forward strand.
ATGCATAATTTCACTAGAATAGTGAAGTTATGCATCTTTTTATTTTGAACGTACTTAATAATAGTTTTGAAATAAAGCAGTTATGAGTAATTTGTTATATGACAAAGTTATCATAATGCTACTATTTTCAATAAATGTTTTTGTATTAGCTTTCACACAAAGTTCACATTTTATTTTGATATTAGTTAGATTATTTATTTCTATAATTTTAATCAAGGAAGCAGAGATTAATAAAATCTCTTACGTATTGTTGAGGTGATTAAAATGAGTAAAGAGACTATTTATTCTGTTGTAGTACCTTTGTACAATGAAGAATTAGTGATTAGTGAAAGTTACAGAAGATTGAAGTTCGTAATGGATAAAACTGAAGAGTGTTACGAGATTATATTTATAAATGATGGCAGTAAAGATAACACAAGAAGAATAGCTGAAGATATATGCAAAAGAGATGACAATATAAAGCTTGTAAATTTCTCAAGAAACTTTGGACACCAGGCGGCGATAACTGCAGGTATGAATATAGCAGAAGGGCAGGCAGTGATAGTTATTGATGCCGATCTTCAAGATCCACCAGAGGCTATACTGAACATGATAAAGAAGTGGAAAGAAGGCTACGAGGTTGTCTATGGGAAAAGAGCAAAAAGAGAGGGAGAGACATTTTTTAAGAAGTTTACAGCAAAAATCTACTATAGGTTATTAAAGAGTATGACAAATGTTGATATACCTGTAGACACAGGAGATTTTAGACTTATTGATAGGAAAGTATGCGATGCATTAAACTCACTGCCTGAAAAGAATAGATACGTAAGAGGACTTGTGAGTTGGGTTGGTTATAAGCAAATTTCAGTTGAATTTGAGAGAAGTGAAAGGTTTGCGGGAGAAAGCAAATACCCGCTAAGTAAAATGCTTAAGCTAGCCTTTGATGGTATAACTTCATTTTCTTTTAAGCCGTTGGTATTTGCAAGTTACATTGGTGCATTAATGACTTTTGTGGGAGTAATGTCACTTATTGGCCTAATTTTAAGTGATATATCAACTCATTCAAACGTATTAAGCTTAGGACTTATATTAACTATAAACATAATGATGTTTGGACTTGTATTCTGTAGCATAGGAATAATTGGACAGTATATAGGAAGAATTTTTGATGAAAGTAAAGATAGACCTATTTATATAGTAGAAAGCACAATAAATTATGATAATGCAAATAAAGTGCATTAGCTCGTTAAATTAGGGGAGGATTAGACATGAAAAAGATAAAAGCTACTAAGGAAAATATAGCTTTAGTTTTAATAACAATATTATCAGCAGTACTTAACTTATGGAACTTAAGTATTGAGGGAACAGCCAATTCTTATTATGCAGCAGCAGTAAAGAGTATGACCATGAGTTTTAAGAATTTCTTCTTTGTATCCTTTGATCCAGCTGGGTTTGTAACTATAGATAAGCCACCTTTAGGATTCTGGCTTCAAGCTATATCAGCGAAGATTTTTGGGTATAGTGGGTGGAGTATAATATTACCTCAAGCTCTTGCAGGAGTTATATCTGTGGTATTAATATATCACATAGTTAAGAGAAGTTTTGGAAGTGCAGCTGGTCTTATATCAGCCTTAGCATTAGCAATAACACCAGTATTCGTTGCAGTAAGCAGAAATAATTCAGTTGACAATACCCTTGTTATGGTACTTTTATTAGCATGCTGGGCACTAACGGTGGCAGCTGAAAAAGGGAAGCTTAAATATCTTATATTAAGTATGGTTTTAGTAGGTGTAGGCTTTAATATAAAGATGCTACAAGCATATATGATAGCTCCATCACTTTATATAACATATCTTCTTTCAACTGCAACTTCAATAAAGAAGAGAATAATAAACCTGATAGTAAGTACTTTTATACTTATAGCAGTTTCTTTATCCTGGGCAGTAGTTGTAGATTTAGTACCTGCAAGCAATAGACCATATGTGGATAGCAGTACTAACAACACTGTTATGGAACTTATAGTAGGGCACAATGGATTAGAGAGAGTTAGTTTAAGTAGCAGTAGCAACGGAAATGGTGGTCCAGGAGGTGGAACTGGCAGAAAAGGAGAACGACCTTCAATGCCACAGGGTAATTCAAATTCATCTTCAGGAACAACCAACAATCAAAGTGGAAATACTACAAATTCTACACAAAACAACCAAGGTGAAAATACTTCAAGCAGCAATAATCAAGGTGCCGATAGTAATGATCAGGACGGCAATGGTCAGATGGGGCCAGGAGGAAATGGACAGTTTACACCGCCAAGTGGAGGTATGGCACCAGGAGGTAACATGCAAGGTGGAGGAGGAATGGGCGGAAGCTCAGGACTACAAGGATCTTTCGGAGGTCAAACTACCTCTAGCATAACAAGATTATTTTCAAAGAACATACTTTCAGATCAAATAGTTTGGTTTATACCACTGGCTATATTTGGATTCCTAGCAGCTGCTATCAAGGAAAAGTTAAGCTTCAAATTAGACAACGATAAAAAACAACAACTAGTTCTATGGGGAATGTGGTTCTTGCCAGTGTTTGTATACTTTAGCTTTAATACCGGAACTTTTCATCCATACTACTTAACTATGTTAGCGCCACCAACAGCTGCTTTAGCTGGAATTGGAATAACTTATATGTGGAAGATGCATAAAGAAGGCGGATGGAAATCTTGGTTCCTGCCAATAGCACTTCTTGCTAATGGATTGGCTCAAATGCTTATGCTTTACTACTTTGTAGATACCTCAAGCATAATAAAGATATTGGCAGCAGTAGTTATAGTATTATGTTTTGGCTCTTCAATAGTACTTCTAATATTGAACCTTATGAACACAGGTAAGAAGGAATTAGAAGATGAAGCTAGCAGTAAAAAGCATAGCAAGGTGCTTAAGTTAAAGAAAGTTTTAGTGAGTTTAGCAGTAGCAGGTCTTATGGTGACGCCTTTTGTAGGGTCGGCAGCAACTTTGGTTTATCCTGTAAACAACTCCTTCCCAGCAGCAGGCTTAGAGCTTTTATCTGGAAGTTCATCAGGAGAAGGAATGATGGGTAAAGGTATGGAAAACAGCAAGGATTCATCTTTAGTTAGCTTCTTAGAAAAGAACAAAACAGCTAATCAAAAATACTTACTTGTTGTAGCTAATGCAAATTCAGCATCTGAGATAATAATTCAAACTGGAGAGCCTGTTATGGCAATAGGTGGCTTCTTGGGCAATGATAAATCAATCACTCTAGATCAATTTAAGGAATTGGTTAAGAAGGGTGAAGTAAGATATGTAATGACTGGTGGAATGGGTGGTGGAGGAAACTCAAGTGCTAGCAGTGAAATAATGAGCTGGGTACAACAAAATGGTACAGTAGTTTCTTCTAGCGAATACAGTAGCTCTACCGATGAAAATGCACCGATAGACAACAATTCTACTGTTGATCAATCAAGTAATTCAAAAGCTAGTAGTGAAAATAACAGTGCTTCATCAACTCAAGATGACCAGACTAGTCAAAGAGATGGAGGTTTTGGAAGAAACTCTGGAACTCTATATGACTTAAAAGCGTATACAGATAGCGTGTCATCAAAATAATATAAAGAATATAGTGACATAATAAAAATAAAACATACATGTAATAGCAGTAAATTGCTACTTGCATGTATGTTTTTTTGATGTTTTAGCATATATTCTGACATGAATCATAGTAATTACTAAGTATTTTTCAGATAATAATTTGGCGCCATTAATGTAATTTATAAAAATTTTAATGGGCTATATGAAAAAATATGTCTAATAGTGTAAGAAAATGTTAGTATATAATAAGGTAGAAAGGTAAGCTTATCTACAATATAATAAATTACTAAATTACATGCTATGATTTTGGAGTACAAAGGGATGAAAATACTAATTGCAGATGATGAGAGTTTAGCGGTAGAATTACTTAAAATGATATTGAGTGATTTTGAATTTGTGGAGCTAGTTGGGGCGTATACTGATATTATTAAAGCTATTGAGTTTACAAGACATAATGAGGTTGATGTTGTATTTTTAGACATAGAAATGCCTCAGATTACAGGAATTGATGCAGCTAATGCCTTTAGGAACATTAACCCTGATATAGAAGTGGTTTTTGTAACAGGTCATAGCAAGTTTGCAGTAATGGCTTATGAAATAGATGCCATAGACTATATATTAAAGCCAGTATCAGAGTCAAGAGTTGAGAAAACCTTAGAGAGGATAAATCGTAAAGTTAATTTAATCTCAAGTATCTCCTACAGGAGATTAAAATCAATAAGATGTTTTGGAGACGTAGGTATTATCTTTAATAAAGGTACAAATGATAATGTAAAGTGGAGGACTTCAAAGACTAAAGAACTATTTTGTTTTTTAGTCCATAACCGAGATACTATGGTTTCAAGAAATAGAGTATTAGAAACTTTATGGCCATATATGAGCAAAGATAAGGCAGCAGCCTTATTATCTACAACAATTTATAACATGAGACAACTTATAAAAAACTTAGAGATTGATGATTACTTCGAGTTTTCAAGTAAGGGGTATAAGTTCTTAACTAATAATGTTAAATGCGATTTTATTGAGTTTGAGGAAGTTATAAGTAGTTTTGATGAAGTTGATAATAACAATATTAATGCTCTAGAGGATGCTATAAAGTTATATATTGGTGATTATTTCGAAGATAATGATTTTGTATGGGCGATTTTTGAGAAGGAAAGGTTAAAAAACTTATATATTAATACTTTGAAAAAGATGGCTTATTATTATGTTAATAAGACAGATTATAATAAGGCCTTAGTTAGCTTAAAAAGTATACTAATCAAAAATCCGCTTCTAGAAGAAGTTAATGAACTTGTTATGGAAGTTTACGCCTTAATGGGAGACTTTAAAGCGGCGGAGAATCAATACAGAAGTTATTATGATATTTCTATGGAGGAACTTGGCATTGAGCCAAGTCTAAGAATGAAGAAGTTATTATATGGATTGTTTCGATAATTTACAAGAGCATTACTATAATTTGATATTAAATATCAAGTTACAGTAGTGCTTTTTTACTATCTAGAAAGTTATGTTTTTTAATTAAGTCTAATAAGGCCAAGGCTTTGGATTAGCTGTTTGGAGCCAACATTAAAAGATAATGTTATGTAGCTTGCCATAGTTTTCTAATATACATTGCTAAAGTCATATCCGCAAAAAGTTCTGATGAAGGAGGTCACTTTATCAGAAAATTTAGTTGCTTTTTCATATGTTTAGATTTTGTTTAGATGAAGTTGATAAAATTTATGTATTAATTATATTTTTTGTAAATTATTAAATGGGGGGAGAAATATTATGAAGAAAAGACTTAAACCAATAAGTGTCTTTTTAAGCTTCTTATTTGCTTTTCAGATTATTTTATCAAATGCAAGTACTGTTGCTTATGCACTTACAAATCAATTGATAAGTTTTGCTTATCAAGATTTCAATGCCTTAGCTAAGAACAATATGCTTACCTTACAAAGTGATGCAGCACTTGTAAATGGACAAATAAGACTTACTAGAAACGCTGGCAATTTAGCAGGAAGTGCTTTTTATAAGCAAAAGGTTTCGGTAGCTAATGATAAATCCTTTAGCTCATTCTTCACTTTTCAGATGAAGAGCACTGGGTCAAGAGCAGACGGAATAGTATTCGTACTTGATACAAATACAAATAGTATAGGATCTACTGGAGCAGCTATAGGATATGGAGGTATTCAAAATAGTATAGGTATTGAATTTGATACTTATCAAAATACTGGCTATTATGATGTAACAAAAACTGCAAACATGAATGATCCTGACAATAATCATATAGGCATAAATGTAAATGGTAGTCCTGTATCAGTAGCTTCCAAGAGCTTAGGACCATTGGGGATAGATTTAGCTGATGGTGCTACCAAGTATGCTTGGGTTGACTATAAAGGAGATACTAATCAGTTGGAGGTCAGAATAAGTAAGACTAATTCAAGACCAGAACTACCAACACTAGCTTATACAATAAATCTATCTCAGACTCTAGGGTCTAATGAAGTTTACTCTGGCTTTACAGCAGCAACTGGTGGAAGTTATGAAGAACATGACATAGTATCGTGGTATTTTGATTCAAAATATAATCCTATAGATACCACTAAAAATACATATATATCAGCACCTACAACTGTTTCTGTTTCTGCGACACCTTCTACAGCGGTTACTAATAATAGTACTGTAAATATAAATGTAAAGAATGCAGATGGAAGTAATGCTGCCAATATACCCGTTACTCTTACTGCTGACTACGGAACATTAGACAGGTATGAGGTTATAACAGATGGCAATGGAAATGCTACAACTATATTTAATAATAGTAATTATAGCCCAGGAAATGCTGTAATTAAGGCAGTAGCTCAAGGAGGAGCGTATAATTATTGTACTATTAGTTACACAGGGGTTCCTAGAATAAGTAACTTCACCAAAAATGGTGTTGGAGATACATTAATGAACTTTACTAAAAATGATTTTTCAGTAACTTATACTGGAATGTTTAGTAGTTTGACTAGTGTAATAATTAAGTCACTTCCAGACAATGGTGTACTTGTTTATGATGGAATACCTGTAGGTGTATCACAAGAAATACCTATTTCATACATAGACAAGTTAACCTTTATGCCTAATAAGTATTGGCATGGAAATACATCATTTAACTGGGCAGCTAGAGGTTCTCAAGGAGCTATCTCTAATACAGCTATAGAAACTTTGGCTATTTCAGCTGTAAATCACGCACCTGAAACACCAGAAGGGTTTACAACAAGTCTTTTTGATCAGCATCATAAAGCAGGGGATATTGTAAAACTTAAATGGGCAGCTTCCGTTGACCATGATAATGATCAATTAACTTATGTTTTAGAATATGGTGATGGGGAAAATTGGAGTCAAATATATTCTGGTAATGCTTTAGAGTATAATTATACATTACCTAGTGGATATTCATCGCAATTCTCAATGTTTAGAGTAAAAGCAGTGGATCCAGGTAAGCTAGAATCTGGTTATACATATTCGGAACCATTTGCACAAGATAGCGAAAAGCCTGTTATTAGATTAATTGGAATGCAGTCTAGAACAATACAAGTTGGATTAACCTATACGGAAGAAGGTGCTACTGCCTTTGATAATTTCGACGGAGATTTGAATGATAAGCTTGTTAAAACAGGATCTGTTGATACCAGCAAGATAGGCGATTATGCTATTACATATACTGTGTCTGATGCTGCAGGAAACACTTCTACTGTAGTAAGAGATGTTCATGTAATAGATATAACTAAGCCTATAATATCCTTAAAAGGTGATTCAGACGAGACATTGGAAGTTAATCATGATTACATAGAAAAAGGTGCAACTGCCACTGACAACTACAATGGAGATGTTTCTAAGGATATAGCTATTAGTGGAACTGTTGATACTCATAAGCTTGGTGATTATGTTATATCTTATGATGTTAAGGACTCATCAAACAACAGTGCAGACACTGTAAAAAGAACTATACATGTAGTAGATACAACTAAACCTGTTATAACTATCAATGGTGACTCTGAAGTAACTTTAGAAGTTCATAATGACTATGTGGATGCAGGTGCTGTGGCAAGTGATAATTATGATTCGGAAATTGCTTCAAGACTTTCGGTAACAGGAACAGTTGACCCAGATAAGCTTGGAGATTATACGATTTATTATAACGCAAAAGATGGATCAAATAATACCGCTGACACAGTAAAAAGAATAGTGCATGTAGTAGATACAACTAAGCCTGTACTAAGTATAAATGGTAAGAAAGATATTACTGTAGAAGTTCATAGTAATTATTTGGATGAAGGTGTAACAGCTGAAGATAATTATGATTCTGATATAGCATCAAAGGTAATAAGATCTGGTGAAGTTAATACAGACAAGCTTGGAGATTATGTTATATCCTATGATGTTAAGGACGCTTCAAATAACGTTGCTACTACAGTAAAGAGAAACATACATGTGGTAGACACTACGAAACCTACTATTAGTTTAGTAGGAAAGTCTGATATAACCTTAGAAGTTCATAGTTTATATGTAGATCTAGGGGCTGTTGCAAGTGACAACTATGACAATGAATTAAGTTCAGCAATAGATGTAAATGGAAACTTAAATACGGATAAGCTTGGAGATTACACTATAGCTTATAATGTGAAAGATAGCTCAGGAAATAAAGCAGATACAATATTAAGAACTATCCATGTAGTGGATACAACAAAGCCTGTTATAAAGTTAAAAGGTGAGGAAAGCCAAACTATAGAGGTTCATAAGAGTTATGAAGAAGCTGGATTCATGGCTAATGATAATTATGACAATGATTTGACTTCTAAGGTTTTAGTTTCAGGAGCAGTTAATACAGATAAGCTTGGTGATTATACTTTAAGTTATGATGTTAAAGACAGCTCAAATAACTCTGCTATAACTTTAAAAAGAATAGTACATGTAGTAGATACAACAAAACCTGTAATTACCTTAAAGGGTGAAGCTGATATAAATGTTGAAGTTCACAAGAGTTATACTGATGAAGGGGTAAGTGCAACTGATAACTATGATAATGATATAACTCCAAATGTAACTACTAGTGGAAAAGTTAATGCTGATAAAATTGGACAATATGTTATAAGCTATGATGTTAAAGATAGCTCAGGTAATGTCGCTGATACAGTAAAAAGAACTATACATGTAGTAGATACTACTAAGCCTATTATAAGCTTAAAGGGAGAAACCGATAAGACTATTGAAGTACATAATTCATATGTAGACCCAGGGGCTACTGCCGCTGATAACTATGATGAGGATATAACCTCTAAGATAACTAAAACTGGAGAAGTAAATACAGATAAGGTTGGAGATTATAGTATAAGCTATGATGTTAAGGATAATTCAAATAATGCTGCAGATACAGCTAAAAGAGTTATACATGTAGTTGATACTACCAATCCTATAATAGCCTTAAAAGGTGATTCAGATGAGATTCTAGAAGTTAATCATGATTACGTAGAAAAAGGTGCAACTGCCACTGATAATTATAATGGAAATATTTCTAAAGATATAGTTATTAGCGGAAGTGTTGATACTCATAAGTTAGGTGACTATGTTATAACTTATAACGTAAAAGATGAAGCTAACAATAGTGCTAGCACTGTAAAAAGAATAGTACATGTAGTAGACTCAACTAAACCTGTTATAACTGTCAAAGGTGATTCAGAAGTAAGTTTAGAAGTTCATAATGACTATGTGGATGCAGGTGCTGTGGCAAGTGATAATTATGATTCGGAAATTGCTTCAAAGCTTTCGGTAACAGGAACAGTTGACCCAGATAAGCTTGGAGATTATACGATTTATTATAATGCAAAAGATGGATCAAATAATACCGCTGACACAGTAAAAAGAATAGTGCATGTAGTAGATACAACTAAACCTGTATTAAGTATAAATGGTAAGAAAGATATTACTGTAGAAGTTCATAGTAATTATTTGGATGAAGGTGTAACAGCTGAAGATAACTATGATTCAGATACAGCATCAAAGGTAATAAAATCTGGTGAAGTTAATACAGACAAGCTTGGAGATTATGTTATATCCTATGATGTTAAGGACAGCTCAAATAACGTTGCTGCTACAGTAAAGAGAAACATACATGTGGTAGATACTACGAAACCTACCGTTAGTTTAGTAGGAAAGTCTGATATAACCTTAGAAGTTCATAGTTTATATGTAGATCTAGGGGCTGTTGCAAGTGACAACTATGACAATGAATTAAGTTCAGCAATAGATGTAAATGGAAACTTAAATACAGATAAGCTTGGAGATTACACTATAGCTTATAATGTGAAAGATAGCTCAGGAAATAAAGCTGATACAATATTAAGAACTATCCATGTAGTGGATACAACAAAACCTATTATAAAGTTAAAAGGTGAGGAAAGCCAAACTATAGAGGTTCATAAGAGTTATGAAGAAGCTGGATTCATGGCTAATGATAATTATGACAATGATTTAACTTCTAAGGTTTTAGTTTCAGGAGCAGTTAATACAGATAAGCTTGGTGATTATACTTTAAGTTATGATGTTAAAGACAGCTCAAATAACTCTGCTATAACTTTAAAAAGAATAGTACATGTAGTAGACTCAACTAAACCAGTTATTACTCTAAAGGGTGATGCTGAGCAAACAATAGAAGTTCATAGTAAGTATGTAGATCCTGGAGTAACTTTAATTGATAATTATGATAATGACATAAATTCAAAATTAGTGATTTCGGGAGCGGTTAATACTGATAAGCTTGGAGATTATACAATAGTTTATAATGTTAAAGACGGATCAGGTAATACTGCTGATACAGTAGCAAGAACAATTCATGTAAAAGACACAACAAAGCCAGTTATAGATATAGTAGGAGATTCAGTCGTTACAGTTGAAGCTCAAAATACTTATACTGATAGTGGTGCTACTGCTACTGATAACTATGACAGCAATCTTACAGCAAGTATTAAAGTTAAGGGATCAGTTGATACTAATAAAATTGGTGAATACACCATATCATACGATGTGTCTGATTTATCTGGCAATAAAGCCGATACAGTTAAGAGAACAGTAAAAGTTGTAGATACGAAAAAACCAATCATAGAGATGAAGGGTGATTCTGATATAACTTTAGAGGTAGGAACTGAATACAAAGAACAAGGTGCCACTGCTAAGGATAACTATGATGGAGATATAACTGGTAAGATAGTTATGGATAGCAACATTAACACAAATGTTAAAGGAAACTATTTTGTAAAATATAATGTTATGGACACAAGTGGTAATGCTGCAAAAGAAGTTGTAAGAAACATTCATATTATAGATAAAATAGAGAGTATTACCCTATCGGGTCAAGTATTTAAACAGGAAGATAATTCGTTAATTGCAGGCGCAGATATAAGTCTTTATGATTTAGAAGAAAAACTTATATACAAAACTACTTCTGATTCAAAGGGGATTTACTTATTACCTAATGTTAAGTTAGGTCAGTATATATTAGAAGCTCATGATAGTAATAACAACGTTACATCAGTGCAAATTGATGCTAAACCAAACAGCGTTTTGGATACTACTATGAAAAAGGATATAGCTCTAGTTAATTACAAGATAGAGATGGATTCTAATCCAAATACAATAGTTGGAGATGGTGTTTCAACAACGAAGCTTAGCGTAGTTGTTAAGGACAAGAATGGAAACACTCTAAAAGGTCTAAAGGTTGATTTTGATGCATCAAAGGGTAGCTTCCCTAATGGAAACTCAGCTGTTACAGATAACAATGGTACAGCTTATGTAGATTATAAATCTGATAAGATAGAAAGCACAACAAGTGAAGTTATACCTGTAAAGGCTACTATCACAGATGCTAAAAATGGATTAAGCACAAGCAGACAGATTCTTGTAACCTTTGAACCTGGAAGTATTCAAGGTATCGTTGTGGACAATGAAACTGGAACTCCTATAAGTGGAGCAGTAATTGTTGTTTCTAAGGACTTCAATAATGATGGAATAGTAGACTTCTATGCTAAAATGGTTACTGATGAAAGTGGAAAGTATAAGATAGCAGTACCTAAAGGTAATATTAGCTATGATGTTAATATTACAAAGCCAGTAAAGATAGGCGATACTGTGCAATTAAAGACTTTTAAACAGAATTGTGTTGCCGGCGACATAAATGGAGATAAAAAGGAAACTTATGCTTCAAACAATACTGTAGCTGGACTATTACTTACTAAAGATACTAATGGAAAAACAAGTGTACTTACATCTTATAATGGTTTAAGTATGGCTGTGTTTGACAGTTCTAAGACTGATGTAAAAAAAGGACAAGATATATCAAATGTTAAGCCAGAGATGCTAGCAAACATAGATAGTAGTCAAAATGGAGGAGCATTCCAGGCTGAAGGACTTTCTGTTGGGAAGGAATATGTTTTAGCAGTTTACTATACTTTTCCTAGTGGTCAAAAGTTAATTGTGGGTACAGCAAGTGTTAATGTAGCAGAAAGTGGACAGATTAATATAACAAATGTATTAATTGACCCATATGGAACAATCACTGATAGCGCTACAGGAAAAGCAATTGATGGAGTACATGTTGTACTTTACTATGCAAATACGGCTAGAAATATTGCTCAGGGAATAAAGCCGGATACAATAGTAAATCTGCCAGAAGTTAAGGGCTTTAAACCAGCAGACAATGCTAATCCACAAGAAAGTACTGTAGATGGTGAATATGCATTTATGGTATTCCCAAATACAGATTATTATGTAAAAGCAGATAAAGCTGGTTATGATACATTTAAGAGTCCTACTATATCTGTAAATAATGAAATAGTAAGATTTGATGTGACCATGAATAAAACTACTAAACCTGTGGTGCCTACAACACCAGATAAAAGTGAAGTAGTTAAAGATACACCAAATACAGTTGTAACTAACAAAGCTGGTACAGATAAAACTATAACACCGGTTAATACACCAGATAAAGCTGTTAAGCAAACTAACCTTCCTAAGACAGGTGGTTTAGTAGATTCTAATCTGCTATTTGTTATAGGAGCAATTGTTATTGTTATCGGTGGAGTTGTACTAGCAAGAAGAAAAAGAAGATAAGAGTATATATTAGAAATTACTTTTAAAGAATTATAGCTATAACATAAATATATTAAGAGGTTGAAGTTAGATGTAAAAATCTATGCTTCAACCTTTTTAATATATTATGCTTAAATAAACTTAAACCTCAAATATTTCTATCACATTTATTTGTATATAGAAGAGGTAATCTATTTTAAAACTCTAAGAGCTTCAGCTACTTTCTTGGCAAAAGCTAAGGGATAATCTATAGATTCAAAGTGAATATACATGAGTCTTGGGTCCTCAAACAACCAGTGATTGTGTAAGGCTGTTACCATTATTCCATGCCTTCTAAGAACACTGATAAAATCATTAATTTCTTTTTGTAAGATAACTGTTTCACCTAGGTTAAGTGCTTTACCTTCTCTATCCATAGATTCGAAAGAGAACAGGGCAGATAGAGCTAATGGTGAATGAGTTGGTCTTCCTAGTATTTCTGCATCTATATCTCTCATAAAGGTTACAGTACACAATCTCCTATTAGATACTAAGATTTCTGCACCAAGAGTTTTAGCAAATTCTTCACAAAGATTGCATTTTTCCATAGTATTTAAATCCTCCTATAATTTTTTAGGAAATCTAATTAAGTAATTTTTAGGTCAAGGTATTACTTAAGATGGATTCCCTATGTAACATAGGAGTTTATATAATATTATATGAAGGATAGCAGGATATTGGTACAAGCGTTTTGAATAAAAGCAAATTAAAATCAATCTATAAATATTTAATGAGTGTAAATTAATACATAAATTTTCCTAACTAGTAAATTATAAATGTAGTTTATTAATATTAAGATATTAGTTTGGAGGATTAATATGAGTAACAATAATATGGATGTATTTTTAAGCAATCATGAGCCTTATTGGATTGCGTCAGTTGATAAAACTGAATATCCAGCTTTGGCTGAAGATATTAATGTAGACATTGCAATAATAGGAGGAGGTATGGTTGGGATAACCTCTGCATTTCTTTTAAAAAGAAAAGGCTTTAAGGTAGCTATTTTAGAGGCTAATAATATTGCACATGGTACTACTGGGCACACAACTGCTAAAATAACTTCACAACATGGATTAATTTATGACAAGATTACAAAAAGTGTGGGGCATGATAAGGCTAGCCAGTATGCAGAAGCAAATGAGTATGCTATTCATTTCATAGCAAATTTAATTAAGGAAAAGAATATAGACTGTGATTTTGAAAAAAAGCAATCTTATATCTATACTCAGTCTGATGAATATATAAAGAAAATTGAGAATGAAGTTAAGGCAGCTTCAAACTTAGGAATAAAAGCCACGTATCTAGATAAAGCTCCATTACCTTTTGATACAAAGGCAGCTGTTCGCTTTGATAATCAAGCACAATTTCATCCATTAAAATACTTACTTACATTAGCTAAGGATATACCAGGAGGTGGAAGTAGTATCTTCGAACACACAAAAGTTGTTGATGTTGATGATAACAGTGACAAATGTATACTTAAAACAGATGCTGGCAAAAAGGTTTTTGCATCTAAAGTTATAGTGGCTTCACATTTTCCTTGCTATGATGGACTTGGATTGTATTTTGCGCGAATGCATTCTGAAAGATCATATGCAATAGGTGTTAAAGCAAATGTACCATCGCCTGATGGAGTGTTTATAACAGCAGAAAAGCCGCTAAGATCTATACGATCTCAAAGGTTTGAGAACAGTGAAATATTAATAATAGCAGGGGAACACCACAAAACAGGTGCAGAGAATAAAACTAATATTCACTATGAGAACTTAGGGAATTTTGCAAAGGATAACTTTAATTTGCAAAGTATATTATATAGGTGGTCCACTCAAGACTGTATAACCGTAGATAATTTGCCATACGTTGGTTTTATCAATTCTAACACCTCTAGAGTTTTTGTTGCAACAGGCTTTGGTAAATGGGGTATGACTAACGGCACAGCTGCAGCAATAATTATTACAGATTTAATTGCTGACGGAAACAATAAGTGGCAAGAGGTATATAGTCCTTCAAGATTTGATATATCTTCAGTACCTAAGATAGTAGAAACAAATTTAGATGTGGCTAAGAATCTTATAAAGGGAAAGCTTGAACAATTACCTGAAGACCTTGAAGTGAAGAATGGAGAAGCTAAGGTAGTAAAGGTGAAGGGTGAAAGATTAGGTGCATACCGTGATGAAGATGGTAAACTGCATGTAGTTAATACAACATGTACTCATCTAGGCTGCGAATTAGAGTGGAATGAAGCGGAAAAGACATGGGACTGCCCTTGTCATGGTTCTAGGTTTAATTATGATGGGGATAATGTTGAAGGTCCTGCTTTTAATAAGCTAGGTAATAGTTATAAAAATGAGAACAAGGTAGATGCAGATATACTGTGATATAAATATAAAGAATAAAAAATAAGAAATAAGAAATAAGAAATAAGAAATAAGAATGTATGTCCTACCAGAAGTTTTTCACATAGGTTCGGAAAATGGAGATACATAAAAAAATTACTAAAGTAATTCCCTTTAGTAATTTTTTTATTAAAAAGTCTATAGATTAAACTCTTCTCCTCTACGGCTAATTGTTTTTACATCAACAGCAGAGTCAGCCATTTTTTCTTTGAACTTGTCAGTTGTAGCATAGTCTTCACCAAAGTGCATTGGGATAAAGACTTTAGGTGAAAGTTCTTTTATAAAGTATTCTCCACCTGCACAGTAGTTGTGTTCTAGTCTTGGATCTACTGGGAAGAAAGCTATATCTATCTGATTGCCTTTTATCTTAGAAATCTCTTCTTTAAATAATCTTTCTCCTTCAGCTATATCTTCCTTAGTGTCATCCCACCAATACCACCAGTTTAAGTCTCCAGAGTGGAAGATACTTACTCCATCTACTTTAATTAGGAAAGATATTCCAAGGTCTGTAGAACCAAAACTTTTTATTTCTAGTCCTTGAAGGCTTAAGTTTTCATAAGGATTCATAATATTTATATTTTTACTATTGCTATTTGGTTGGATGTCACTGCTTAGTACGTATTTTATATCTGGTCTTATTGCTTCCCATTCGAGGATTATTGGATTGAAATGATCTGCATGGCTATGGGAAGAAAAAACTATTAATTTTTTTGAAATTTGTAGATCTTCTTCACTTATAGCTCCAGTGGTTCTGTTTTTCACATCACTATCTACTGTGTCTTTAAAGTAGTCAAAGATTAGAAAATAGTTTTCTGTTTCTACTGAAAAACCACTATTATAAAGGTAATTTGCTTTTATATTAAATTTATCCATATATATCACTCTTTCCTATAAATTTTGCTTTAATTTTATTATGCATAAAAATTTTTAAATTAAACACATTGTGTACCATATTATAACATTGTGTATAATATATGTAAATAAGTGCATGCTACTAATTATCGAGTAATACCTAATGTACAAAAAGAATAACTTCAGTGATTTTTTGTACAAAAAATTTAGATTTTAAAGCAAACAAAAATTAATAATAAAAGATAATTAGTTATTTTTACTCATCATAAATATTTATTACCATTAATTTTTATAATATAATTATAATTAAGAAAGTAAATTTATATATTGAAATAGTTATTATTTTAATTTTGGGGAGGTTAACATAATGAATTTTAGATTTGATCATAATAATATAAATGTATTAAATCTCGAAAAAAGCTTAGCGTTTTATGAAGAGGCATTAGGATTAAAGGAAGTTAGAAGAAAAGTTGCAGCAGATGAAAGCTTTATATTAGTTTATCTAGGTGATGGAGTTTCAACTCATACTTTAGAGCTTACATGGCTTAGAGATTGGAAGGAACCATATAATCTTGGAGATAATGAGTTCCACCTTGCATTAAAAGTAGATGATTTTGAAGCTGCTCATGCACTTCATGAAAAAATGGGATGTATATGTTTTGAAAATAAAGCAATGGGTATATATTTTATTAATGACCCAGACGAATACTGGATAGAAATAATTCCAACAAGATAAAATAGAACTTCAGGTTTATTAATATAAATCTGAAGTTTTGTTTCATGATTGATATAAACAACTTATTTGCTAAAGAGCTATGTTGAAATTAAAAACAACATAAATTTTTGTTGAAGTTAATATTCTAGATAACTTTGATTATTGTGAAATAATAAGGCTTTAATTGAAAGAGTTATATTAGCTGATTTCACCATGCTTATAGTAAGGAGGATTAATAGATATGTACGAATTAACTAAAGAATATGAAACTGGAATAGATAAAATAGACAATGAACATAGAAAGTTATTTGAGATAGCTGATAAATGCCATCATATCGTCAATGGAGATTTCTATGAGGATAAGTATAAGGAAATACAATCAGTAATAAATGAATTAAAATATTATACTAAATTCCATTTTTCTGAAGAAGAGAAGTTTATGGAAAGTATAAAACATAAACAGATATTTACTCACAAATTACAGCATGATTATTTTATTGAAAAGATAGAGAGTATAGACATTAACGAGGTAAAAGATAATCAAGATAAATATATAGCAGATATTTTAGACTTTATTGTTATATGGATAAAGCAGCACATACTTCACAAAGACAAACAGTATGTTAAGGATGTTCAATAAAGGACTTTTTGTATCGATACACTTTACAAAAAATAACAATCGCCTATAATTGTGTATAAGTATACTATTAGAGGTGATTTTATGAAAACAAGAAATGTAGTTTATATAGGTCTATTAGCTGCCTTATGTTTTGTAGCTACTTATATCAATATACCACTGAACTTAGGTGGGGCAAAAACTATGATACATCTAGGAACTACAGCTATTTTTATTTCTGCAGTAATAATAGGGCCAGAAGCAGGCTTTGCTGGAGCTATAGGGTGCGGCTTGTTTGACTTATTAGATCCTGCCTATGCATCTTATGCAATATTTACGTTTATAATAAAGGGGCTTCAAGGTTATAGCGCTGGGAAAATAGCCTTTTTAGGCAGCAAAAAGGGTGGGAGTCCTATCCAAAATCTTTTTGCTTTCCTTGTAGGAGCTATAGTTTCTTTAGTAGGATATTTCTTTGTAGACTGGCTAGTTTTTTATAACCTTCCAGTAGCCCTTCAGCATACGGTAACATCTATTGCAACTTCTGTAATAGGAATAATATTTTCCATAGTGGTAACATCAATAATAAAACCAATAACCAAGAAAGCTAATATTGGGATATAAGTTTAAGGAGTACAAGTGATGAGAAAAAGGATAGCTGTAATACATGATTTACCATCCTTTGGCGGTGCGGCTTTAATGAATACAATTCCTATAATGTACAATATGGGCATTGAGGTTAATCCTATTCCAACAGCACTTTTCACAAGCCATGGTGGATTTAAAGGTGTAAAGAATGTTGTAAATGATACTTTCTTAGAGGAATATCTTAATCAGTGGGATAAACTAAAACTAAGCTTTAATGGCATATACTTAGGATTGTTCACTACCTTAAATCAAGTTGTTTTCGCTAAGAAGTTTTTGAATAGGTTCAAGATAGAGGATAATATTGTTTTATTAGATCCTATAATGGGGGACAATGGAAGATCATACAGCTTTATAAGCGATGAAAGTATAGAAAATATAAAGTCTCTTCTGCCATATGCAGATATCATAACTCCTAACCTTACAGAAGCGTATCTTTTGTTAGGAAGGGAATATAATGAAAATCCAAAGGATAGTGATATTTTAGAGATTTTAAGCAGACTATCTTTATTAGGTCCTCAAAAGATTGTTTTAACTTCAGTGTTAAGGGGAGAGAAGATAAGTACCTTCTTATATGATAGTAATTCAGAGTCGGTAAAAGAATATCTCAGAGATGCTTTAGATGGATACTATCCTGGAACAGGAGATGCTTTTGCATCTGTACTTATAGGAAGTATTATTCAAGGAAAAGATTTAGAAACATCTGTTTATAAGGCTATAAACTTTGTAGAGAAAGCTATAAGTATAGTAATTGGACAGGGTCTGAATCCAATGGAAGGTTTGCCTTTAGCAAGTGCTGATTTGATTAGAGAACTTCTCTAAACTTAATTTAACAGTGCCTAAGCCTAAATTAGAGCTAGTAAAAAGATTTTATTAGGTTACGGAATAAATTATTTCCTGAAAAATAAAGAAAGTAAGCTTATTATATTAGCCCAGATTAGTTTAATTAATCTGGGCTAATATGCTATCATATGTGAGCGCTTTGTTTAACTTGGTTAATTATATCAGGGTTCTCCACTTCTTCTAGAGATTCATTCCAATGTTTATCAAAGTTTATCTTATATATCTCTACACTACTTTCATCATTAACAGGACACATAAGAACATACTCAGCAGAGTTTACTAGAACTTGATCTAAGATTTTATACTCTACCTTGTTGCCATCTTCATCAGTAAAGCTCATTATTCTATGTTGTGGCATAATAAAATGCTCCTTTCTATATAAAGTTATAAGATTATTATTTACATAAATCCGATTTATATGAGAGATATAAAAATAAAATAGAATTATATATTGTTATAAAATTTAGACTAAACCATGATTTTTATGACTTAAATATTAATATTTAGGGCATCATTATATTGAAACTTATAATTGAAAAGAAATAATTTATTTTAAAAATATGGTCAATAAGTTTGAAAGGAGCTGAAAAACCGTTGAAATAAGCACACATATTAAATAATGCTTATATGTAGGGTGAGTTTCATCCGAAGTTACGCCTTTGGAGTGTCAGACCATACGAAAATAGTATTAAGAATACTAAATCGGGCACGTTGAATAAGGAAGTAAAATTGAACTCTATAAGTTGTTTACAGAGTGTCTTGGTTTTGCAAAACGGTAGATATGAATAGAAGTGTAGGAGTAAATCTTAATAAAGAATTTAGACATCTTATGAAGTATAAGAGAGCACCTTTTCCAAAAGAGGATTTAGAATCAGCATACATGGAGTATGATCATTGCGAACAAAAAGAGTATGATCATCATTCCAATAATGCAAAGCCTCATAATATGTTTGAAGATTGGGGAATGAAGGAGTGCATATACGCTAGTGTTGGTTTTGCCGTATCAGTGGCTTCATTGGCCTACGTGCTTACAAAATCTAATCACAAGAAATTCGGAATGTTTTAATAATATATTAAAAAAAACTTTCTTTTTTAAAAGTTGACTGATTGTTTATAAATTATTAGAATTTGGAGATCTTCAGATATATTATCATTTTCAATAAAAGCCTGTGTGATTATTAAAGAGATATACCGTCTCATTGTTTGAGGCGGTATATTTCACCTAAGGGGTGATTATATGGAGTATAATATTTTATTAAGTTTACTGGATACCCACAATGAAGCTAGCATAATAGCAACTAAGAAATTTAAACCTAAAGAAGTTGTCTTTATTTGCAATAAGGATAAGGATACTGAAATTCAGTTAGAAGGGTTAAGAAAATATTATTCTCAGAACTTTCCAAGTATAATATTTGGAACTAAAGTAATAGAGAATGTCCATATAGAATCAATGAAAACCATAATTGAAAAATATAAAAATAACAAGGTGATAGTAAATGTCACAAGAGGGGAAAGACTTAATTCATTAATGCTTTTACATTTGGCAAAGCAATATAATTTACAAAGCATATATTTAGATATTGAAAATAAAAAGCTTATCAGCTTTAATGGAGAAACCATAAATATAGTAGATGAAGAATTTGAAGATTTAAATATAAAGGATATGATTGAAAGCATAGGTGGATCAATAATAGTTGATTCTACTGAGAATAATGGTAATGAAGTGGTAGAAAAGTTAATAGATTTAATATCAAGTAATCTAGATATCTGGGAAAGGTTAAAGCAAAGGCTTTATGATCCAAAGGCTTTTATCCACAATGAAGCGGATCCTATGCTTATGGGCCTGGATATGAGCGTTCTTACAGAAGAAGAAATAAATATATACAACTCAATATTAGAGCTACTTAAAAGTAAAAAACAAATCGAGTATATTGTGGAGAATAAACAGTATGTAAATATAAAGTTTTTAAATAATTATATAAAAACATTTATTTTTAAAAGCGGATCTTGGCTAGAGAGCTATACTAGGAAGGTAATAGAGAAAATTCAGCAAGTTAATGATGTTAAGAGTGGTGTTTTGTTTTTATGGGACGATGAGCAGATAAAGGTAAAGAATGAATTAGATGTGGTTGCAGTAAAGGATACTGTTTTGATTTGTATTTCTTGTAAGGATTCAGAAAAGTACGATGAAGTTGCTTTAAATGAACTTAATGTTTACGCTCATCATCTCGGTGGGGAAGAGGTTATCAAGATTTTAGTTGCCACAAAGGTGCCATTTAAAAAGCCTGTACTAGAAAGGGCTAAGGATATGGGGATTTCGGTAGTGATATTTGATGGACATAAAGATAAGTTTGAAGAGAAACTAAGAAAGATTATTTTAAGATAAAAAACCTCTCATATATTTTAGTGAGAGGTTTTTATGTTCTTTAGAAAGTTATATTTTACATAAAGTTGTTGATAACTATACGAAAATGGCTTAAATACATCTGTTTATATGTTACAGCTTTATGCCTATAGTTTCACCCATAGTTATCTTAGTTTCAAAGCCAAGTTTAGTTTGTTCTATTATATCGTTATGAACTTTAGCTACACCTTTCTTTAAGAAGAGTATAGTAGTAGAGCCACCAAACTTAAAGTACCCTTTTTCTGCTCCCTTTTCTACCTTTTTGTTAGGAACATAGTTTTGAATTATCGTACCAACACAGGTTGCACCAACTTCTATATGAAGTATGTCATCGAAGTTTTCAGATTTAAATAAAGACCATTCCCTCTTATTTTGACAGAATAGTTTTGGTATTTTTTCTAGAGCTATAGGGCTTACTGAGTAGTAAGTACCATCTATTTTCTTTGTTTCACCGCAAGTTCCATAATCTATAAAGTGAAAGCGATGATAATCGGTAGGACATAAACGAAGCAATATACAGGTTCCGCCGTCATACTCCTTTGCCACAGCATCATCACTTATTAATTCCTTTAAAGAATACGTAAGACCTTTTACTTGAACTAAATTATCTAAGTCTATATTTTCATATACAAACAGTCTTCCATCGCCTGGAGATACTAATGCATCTTTATTCATATCTATTGGACGAGCCTCTGACGTTAACTTTCTACAAAAGAAGTCGTTGAAGCTTGTAAATTCAGATTGTTTTTTTACTGCCAAGTTAGTATCTATATTAAATTCATCTATAAATTCATTCACTTTTTTCTTGCTTAAAGGTGAATCACAATAATAACCATATACTTTTGAGAAAAGCTTTCGTTTTATGAAGAGCTCAGTTAAGCTTTTTCCTACAGGCGATTCATAGCACCATCTCAAATAGTTTAATCCAGCTACCTGTTCTTCCTCATAGTTTTTTGTTTTTCTATCATAGATCTTAATCATATTTTTACCTCACCTTTTAAATATATATTTGATATACATTTTTAGCTAAATATATACCATATATTTTCACTTAATTGTATCATATCAATTTTTTTGGTCAACAATAATATCTTGAAATAGATATTGTTAATGCTATCTAAATATTGTATATTTAAGATAAATAAGTATGTATAGAAAATGTATAAGATGTTTAGATATAATTAGTTTACCTAAATTTATATATTTTTATTGGCTGGTCAATAAAAATTACGGAGTGAGTTAATATGAATAAAACCAAAAGAATAATCTTTGAAGCTGCAATAAGTATATTTTCAAAAGCTGGGTACAATGGTGCTACCATGGATGAAATAGCACTAGAAGCAGGAGTTGCAAAGGGCACATTATACTATCACTTTAAGAGTAAAGAAGAGATATTTAACTTTATAATCACTGAGGGTATAAACCTTATGCACGAAGAAATAGATCAAGTTAAAGACTTGGAAGGGGACGCATTATTTAAGCTTAAGGAGGTCTGTAAGATACAACTTTCCTTCTTATATAAGAATAAAGAGTTTTTTAAGGTTATAATGAGTCAACTATGGGGGCAAGAGCTGAGACAGTTGGAATTGAGAAATCAACTACAAAAGTATGTATATAGTATTGAAATTTACATAAAGGAAGCATCAGATACAGGACTGATAAGAAAGGGAGAGACAGCTTTCTTAGCATATGCTTTTTTTGGAAGTTTAATATCTGCTGCTATATATGAGATATTGAATATAGATAAGATAAATTTAGAGAATATTATTGATAACTTAATTGATTATAACTTTAGAGGATTACAAATCAATAAATCTTAAATTAGAATAGTTATTGCTGTTTAAGGCTGCTGACACTTGTCAGCAGTCTTTTTTTACTGTCTAGGAATACGTCGTGAAGACTAAAGCCATAACAAAAGTATAATGAAAAAACTTGTCTTTTTTGTAGCAAAGTATAAAGGTTTTTATTAGCTCAACCTAGCAATTTCAAGAGATTAGTATTGTTGTTTAAGGTGAAAAGTAAAAAATAGAATTACGTCACCTGCCAGAAATTCTTCACATACGTTCAGAAAAGTTAGATGCTCAAAAAACTAATTAGACAAACGTTAGAACTGGATCTTATTGAGCAACTAGATTTTTTGGCATACCTTATGAAAGGCTGATGGGTAAAGAACTCACTAAAGATTTAATATAGATACAAAATAGGTATATTTAGGATATTTGGAGTTATACTGAGATTTACGTAGTATAAGTGACTTAATCTTATATGGATAAAGATAATGGACTTTGAAAAAAGTTATACTATATAGTATAAATAAAACTGACCAGTCAGTACAAAACTTATGAAAAGTGGGGTGGAAATATGAAATTTGCTAAAATTGCTTGGAAAGACATTTCTAGCATATTTAGAAACAGGCTGATAAGAGTTTCTGTAGTAGCAATCATCATAGTACCTTTATTATACAGCTTACTTTATCTAGCAGCTTTTTGGGATCCGTATTCAAGATTAGAAGATCTTCCAATAGCTGTTGTCAATTTAGACAAGGGTTCTGAAAATGATGGTAAGGCTGTAAACTATGGTGATGATATTGTAAAACAACTGAAGGATAACAAAGAGGTAGGGTGGAACTTTACTACTTTAAAGGATGCAAAGGAAGGCCTAAGTGGAAGCAAATATTATTCAATGTTTGTAATTCCAGAGGATTTTTCTAATAAGATAATAAGTTCCAAGGATCACAAACCAGAAGCACCAGAGATTAAGTTTGTGCCTAACGATAAAAAGAACTTTCTTGCTTCACAAATTGGAGGAAAGGTTGAACTAGCAATTCAACAAAAAATTTCATCTAATATATCAAAAGAATTTACGAAGGTTACTTTTGATAGTATGTATGAACTAAAAGATGGGATGCAACAAGCTGCAGATGGAAGTAAGAAACTTTATGACGGTATAAATACTTTAGGAAGCAGTGTACCTACTATGAAAGAAGGAATTACTCAACTTAATGATGGGTCTACTGCACTAAAGAATGGTATAGGTCAATTAAAAGATAAGACATCTGCTATGCCAAGCGGAGTATCTCAACTTTATAATGGATCAAATCAAATAACAGATGGTCTTGGACAGTTAAAAGCATCAGCTGGAGTACCTAAGTTGCTTGATGGTTCAAGCCAGATAACTAATGCACTAGGACAAATAAATGATAAGGTTAAGCAAGGACAAGAAACAATTGTAAGTCTAGGTCTTGATAAGCTTGATCCTAGCAAGGTCCTAAATGTTGAAAATCTACAAAAGGTTAGAGCTGTAATAGCAGCAGGAAAAAAGGTATCTAATGAAGATCTTTCAATACTTAACTCTCTAAATGCTACTAACGTTAAGTTAGTGCAAAGCACTATGGCTGATGTACAGCAACTGGCTAGTGATGAAGGCATAAAGACTATAATGAGCAAACCTTCAATACAGCTTGTCTTATCTCAAATGGACTTCTCAAAGGCTGAAAATCAACAAGCCTTACAAACTAGAGTTGCTAATGCTACAAAGTTAGTTAATGATGCAAACAAGCTTCAAGCTATGCTCACTGGAGTACAAAGCAAATTGCCTAAAGAACTTTTAGGTGTCATGTCATCAAGTGATGCTATGAAGAAAACTTTCTCTGATTTGAGAGCTACAATAGACAATGTAAACAAGCTAAATACAACAATAAACTCTTTTGGAACTATAAACACTGGTGCAGTAAGTCAAGCACTAGGTAATGTAGCTTCAAACAAAGCACAATTAAGCTCTCTTCTACAAGCTTCAGCTGCCTTTGGTAAAGATACTAGTGCTCAACAAGCTTTACAAAATACTATGAATGACTTACCAAACTTAGAGCAAAGCTTAGAAGACATACAAAACATGCAAAGCCAAATTAATGCAGATACATTTAAACAACAAAAGGATGGTCTTTTAAATGGACTTGATGCGTTAGTTACAGCAGGAAAGTTAACTGATAGCCAAGCACAACCATATAAAGACTATATAAACAAGACTGCTCCAGCAATCCTTAAGATGAGCAGTATGAATGTAAAGCCTTATATAGATAATATAAACGCTTTGAAAAAGTATAGCCAATTGGTTCAAGGATTAGCACAAGCTTCTGCTCAAAATGCTAACAATTTACTTAGCCTATCTAGTTCACTAAATAATATTAGTGCGCAGCAAGTTCAGGCTATTCAGGGGCTATTGTCTAATTATGGAACTTTAAAAGTTGATTTAGATAAAAATTTAGCTTTAGCAAATAATATTAAGCCTTTATTGACCGATGATAATGCATTAGCTTTATATGGGCTTACTCAAACAGCTAATGAACTTCAAGGTGATTTGGCAAAGAATCAAGATAACTTAAACTTAATAAATGATTTAATATCAAGCACTCAAGATCCTAAGGTTCAAGCATTACTTCCAAAGCTAGCAAAAGTTAAGAATGATATTGACACAGCTAAGCCTCTTATAGCTCAGCTTAGTACACCTCAAACTTTAGCTATGCTTGAAAAAGCTCCTGAGCTTGCAAACCAAGTTAAGGGACTTCAACAGGATTTAAAGAACAATGCAGATATATTGGAAATAGCTAATAGAACTTTAACAGAGGGAAATCTTGAAACAGCACAAAGCTTGATAGCTTCACTTCCACAGCTAACACAAGGTATCCAAAAGTTATATGATGGATCTACTCAAGTAACTGGAGGTATCCAAACTGTAGATGGAGCAGTAAATAAATTATATGATGGATCAAGCCAAGTAGCTGGAGGTCTAGGTCAACTTAATGGATCAGTTCCTACATTAATAAGTGGTGTAGGCCAATTATATGATGGTTCAGTTAAGCTAAATGATGGATTAGGACAGCTAAATGGTAAGATGCCAGAGCTTTCAGACGGTGTTACTAAACTTACAGATGGTTCTAAGGAATTATCAGACAAGTTAGGAGAAGGTTCTGAAAAGCTAAATACTAAGCTTAAGAATTCAAGTGAAGATATGGGTGCATTTGTATCAGAACCAGTTAAGGTGAGCACAGATGCTATAAATACAGTTAAAGACTACGGTAGTGGATTTACCCCATACTTTATCCCATTATCCTTATGGGTTGGTGCAATCATGATGTTCTTTGTAATATCACCTAAGGTTGCCGATGGAATGAATGCAGGCTCTGCTTCAAGAGTTTTGGGTAAATACTTCTCATATACCTTTATAGGTTTCCTACAAGCTGTATTAGTAAGTGTTGTAGTATTATTCTTGGGTCTTAAGCCAACGAATATGATAGCTTATTTTGGATTCAATATACTATTATCCTTTACCTTTATAGCCATAATACAAGCACTTATTTCCTTACTAGGAGATGCAGGAAGATTACTTGCAATAGTATTGCTTATATTTAACTTAACAACTTGTGCAGGTACATTCCCATTAGAATTAGTACCTAAATTCTTCTCAATACTAAATCCATACCTTCCATTTACTTATGCGATTTCAGGCTTAAGAGAAGCTATAGCAGGATCAGATGTATCAGTTATAATCCATAGTTCCTTAGCCATGTTAGCATATCTAGTAGTATTTATAACAGTAGCTGTTCTCTTCATAGAAAGAGGAGAAAAGTTCGTTAAGCTAATAGAAGGTAAAAAGGAAGAATTAGCAGCATAATAATCTTTAATATAAACTGCTGATGGAGTTTTCTATCAGCAGTTTTTTTCATATCTTGACTTTAATGTTAGAAAGGTTTAAAATTAGTATGTATTTTTCATATAACTAAATATGTCCTCATAGTTAAATGGATAGAACAGTCCCCTCCTAAGGGACAGATGTAGGTTCGATTCCTACTGGGGATACCATGTATGGTGAGAAAATGGCTTAACTGTTAAGGTTAAGCCATTTTTGCTTACTTTAAATCTTAGTATAAAGCTAAAGTTAGAGCTTAATTTAAATAGCCACATGATTAAACTCTATAATAAATACTTAAATTTATATAAATATGAAAAGTTATAAATAAAACTTTAAAACAAGTAAACTTGTTAAGAATTTATAGTAATAATGCCGTATTCCTAACTTTTTATTAAGATATATTACTTTGAGATAAGTATATACTTTACTTAAACGCTGTGCTATCATATTTATGTGAAAGTAATCATGTTAGTAAGTAAGAGGTGATGGTATTGAAATTAAGATTAGCTCCAATTTTTTCTGACAATATGGTCCTTCAGAGAGATTCTGAGGTTGTTGTTTGGGGTGAAGCTGATGAGAATGAAGTAATTTATGGTAAACTATGCGGACAAGAGGTAAAGACTTTAGCCAAAGGTGGAAGGTTTAGATTAACTTTTAATAAGCTTGAAACAGGAGGTCCTTATGAGCTTAATGTTTTATCAAAGGATTATGAAATAGTTTTAAGAAACATCTTAGTAGGCGAAGTTTGGATTGCTGGTGGACAATCAAATATGGAGTTCAATTTGAAGGACTCTATAGGTGCAGAAGAAGAAATTGATGAATCTAGTTATTCAGATATAAGGTATTACAATGTACCAGATATAACTTATGAAGATGAAAAATGTACAATCCCTGAGGGAATTGTTGATAATGGTTGGAGTATAGCTTCACCAGATACATCAAGATATTATTCAGCGGTTGCATATCATTTTGCTAAGAGCTTATATGGTGATTTAAAGGTTCCAATAGGTATAATCAATTGTAATAAAGGGGGAACCTCTGCTTCTTGCTGGATGAATGAGAAGTATCTAATAGAAGATAAAGAATTATCTGAAGCATATCTAGAGCCCTACAAAAAGGTTATAGATAATCTTTCAGAGGAAGAAGAAGAAAAATTAATAGCTGAGTTTCATAAATCTCAAGAGGATTATGTAATAAAAGAACAGCAATATATGAGAGATTACCCTGAGAGATCCACACAGCAGTTGCAGGCGGATATAGGGTTTGCTCCTTGGGAACCTCCGTTTGGCAGAAAGTCATATCTAAGACCTAGTGGGTTATATTATACAAAGTTCAGGAAGATAACCCCATTTACAGCAAGAGGCGTTATCTGGTATCAAGGAGAACAAGACTCTTCACATGCTAGTCTATATAAGAAGCTTTTTAGTTCCTTAATAAAAAGCTGGAGAGAGGATTTAGAAAATCCTGAGCTTCCTTTTGTATTCGTCCAATTACCTATGTTTAATGAAGAAAAGGTTGATACTTGGCAGATTCTAAGGGATGCTCAGCTATATACTTATAAGAATGTAAAAAATACTTCTATGATAGTAACGGTAGACTGCGGGGAGAAGGAAGATGTTCATCCTAAGAATAAACAGCCTGTAGGTGAAAGATTGGCTTTAGTTGCAAGACAGGATATATATAAGGAAGACATAAATGGATACTCTCCTATATATAAATCTTATAGTATCAAGGGTAATAGGATAGAAATAAGTTTTGACCATGTGAAAGCTGGGGATTTAGTTATAAAGGACGATGAGGAACTTAAGGGATTTGAAATTTGTGGAGAAGATGGAGTATTGGTTGCTGCAAAAGCTGAAATAGTAGAAGATAAGGTTGTAGTTCATAGCGATAAGATAGATAATCCTATAGGTGTTGCCTATGGGTGGAAAAACTATGTAGAGATTAATTTATTTAATTCAAAAGGGCTACCAGCATCTCCTTTTAATACCCTTAACCAATATTAGAAATAAAATATATATCTTATTAATCAATAGGGGAGTGTTGTGTTATTTGGCTAATAACATAGTGCTTCCCTATTATAAAAGTATTCTATTAATAAATCCTTATATATGAAGATACTGGAGTATATTTAGAGATGATAAATACTTCATAAGTATATATGTATAAGTTATGTATTGAGCCTCAAGGCTAGTAATTTGGCTAATCTTATAATTATACTAATTGATTAATATGAAATATGCTTCAAAATATAATATATTTTTTAAATAAAAGTATAGACATTTAATTAATATATTTATATAATGAAACTGTGAAACGTATACAAAAATATTAAATGCTTAATTTAAAAAAATAATAGTTTAGAATAATAATAGAGATGGGGGATATAATTTGAAACATAAGTTTCCAGAGAACTTCTGGTGGGGGGCAGCTACATCCGGTCCTCAATCAGAAGGTAGATTTAATAAAAAGCACAGAAGTGTATTCGATTATTGGTATGATATTGAGCCAGATGCATTTTTTGATAGAGTAGGGCCTAATGTAGCCTCAAATTTCTATAACAGCTTCCGTGAAGATTTTAGGCTTATGAAATCAATAGGCTTTAATTCCTTTAGAACATCAATTCAGTGGACACGTCTTATAAAGGATTTTGAGACAGCAGAGGTTGAAGAAGATGCAGTTAGATTTTATAACGAAGTAATTGATGAATGTATAGTTAATGGTATGATACCAGTTATGAATCTTCATCATTTCGATCTTCCTATAGAGCTTTACGAAAAGTATGGTGGATGGGAATCAAAACATGTAGTTGACCTATTTGCTAAGTACGCTAAGGTTTGTTTTGAGCTTTTCGGTGATAGAGTAAAGCATTGGACAACCTTTAATGAGCCAATAGTAATCGTACAAGGTGAGTACTTGAATCAGTTCCACTATCCTAATATAGTAGACGGTAAGAAAGCTGTACAAGTTTCTTATAATTTGAACCTTGCATCAGCTAAGGCTATAGATGAGTTTAAGAAAAGCGAAAACAGTAAGGGTGGAAGAATAGGAATAGTATTAAATCTTACTCCTGCATACCCAAGATCTAACTCACAAGAGGACTTGGCTGCATCAGAGTTCGCTAATAAGTTCCATAACAGAATGTTTTTAGACCCAGCGGTTTTAGGATACTTTCCAGAAGGCTTAGCAGAAGTTTTTGAAAAGGATGGAGTACTTTGGGAGTCAAGTGCAGAGGAAATGGATCTTATAAGAAATAATAAAGTTGATTTTCTTGGAGTAAACTTTTATCAGCCATTAAGAGTTAAGGTTAGAGAACATGAATTAGATGAGTCAAAGACTGGCTGGCTTCCAGATAAGTACTATGAGTACTATGAGATGCCAGGAAGAAGAGTGAATCCACATAAGAATTGGGAGATATATCCTGAGGCTATGTATGATATAGCTATAAATATAAGAGATAATTATGGTAATATTCCATGGTATGTATCCGAAAATGGTATGGGTGTTTATGGAGAAGAAAAGTTCAAAGATGAAAATGGAATGATCTTAGATGATTATAGGATTGAGTTTGTAACAGAGCATCTAGAGTTTCTTCATAAAGGCATCGAAGAAGGTTCAAACTGCTTTGGATACCATTTATGGACGCCAATAGATTGCTGGTCATGGATGAATGCATATAGAAATAGATATGGATTCATATCTTTAGATCTAGCAACTCAAATAAAGACCATAAAGAAGTCAGGTTATTGGTTTAAAGAAGTAGCTGAGAATAATGGCTTTTAAGTAACTGTAATATAGTACTTAAATATTTCTGATTAATAGTGCCTAGGTAGCAGTGACTAAAATTATAATAATATTTTTATATAAAGGTTAAAACTAATTTAACACATATTAAGCACATAATTATAAATAGTCCCAAAAGTTGATTACTTTTGGGGCTAATATAAAATAAAAAGATAATTATATATTAGTAGAATTATTCCTATGTGCAAGTATATCTTACAAAGACTATGATAGAAGATTAAGTTGATTATTTTTATAAAGTAGGTGAAATAATGCATATATTAACCTTTGATATAGGTGGAACAGCGGTAAAGTATGGAGTTTTAGATAGGTCTGGAAATATACATGAAAAAGGAAGGTTTAAAACTCCAAGTGATGACATTGATGCACTGATTTCTAAAATAGTAGAGGTTAAAGATAGTTATAAAGATAAATATGAATTTGAAGGTATAGCTATGAGCTGTCCTGGAGCTGTTGATGATATAACTGGAGTTATAGGTGGAGCTAGTGCAGTGCCTTGTATACATGGATTTGATATCAAGAAAAAGATAAAAGAAGCGACAGGCTTAAGTAACATAAGAATGGATAATGATGCAAACTGTGCAGCTTTAGCAGAGGTTTGGATTGGAGCAGCAGAAAATAATAAGGATGTTTTATTTGTAATATTAGGATCTGGTGTTGGAGGAGCTGTAATAAAGGATAAGAAAATACATAAAGGCGCAAATCTTCATGGTGGAGAATTTGGTTACATGATTATATCAGAAGATTATGCCACTTTAAGCACAGTGGCCACACCTGTCCATATGGCAAATAGCTATGCAAAAGTAAAGGGACTTAGTGAAGGTTCTATTGATAGTGAGCAGGTATTTAAGCTAGCAGAGGCTGGAGATGAATTGGCTTTACAAGCAATAAAGAACTTCTATAAAAATATAGCTATAGGCATATATAATATTCAGTATGTGTATGATCCTGAAGTCATAATTATAGGTGGAGGAATAAGTGTAAGAGAAGAACTTCTTCAAAACATAGAGTTAGCTATGGATGAGCTTATGAATTCTATAAGTATAGCAAAGGTTAGACCTACTATAAAGAGATGTAAGTATTTGAATGATGCAAATCTAATAGGTGCAGTTTATAATTACATTAATTAATTTAAGGTTAGTTAAATGATACAAATACCATTTGTTCATATATGTGGATTTTATAATTATTGAGAACTGTTATAGATCAGTCATATAACCAGTATGCGAACTAATAAGATTATTATTCTGTTAACATATATCTAAAATAAATAAAAGTATATATTTTTATTAAAAAGTATATAGACATTTAAAAGAGGCTAGTATATAATAATGTTGTAAGATATATGTAAACGATATTAATAAATCTACTAAGGTATAAAAACTATGGAATTATGATTTTAAATCATAAAATCAAAGGGGGAATTTATAAATGAATAAAAAGACATTAGCTTTAGTGATGAGTTGTGTTCTAGCTGCAGGGGTATTTACAGGCTGTGGTTCAAAGGGAGATTCTAAGGATGGAGATAAGATAACACTTACGATCCTTAGCCAGAAAACAGATTTTGTTAACTCAAAGTTTAAGGACTACGCAGAAGCTTATAAAAAGGATCATCCAAATATAGAATTAAAGTTTGAAGCTTATACAGACTATGATGCTCAAACTCAAACAAGAATAACTTCAAATGAATATGGCGATGTATTAATGATTCCTAATACACTTCCTATAAGTGAAAGACCAAACTACTTTGAATCTCTTGGAAATGAAAAGGATTTAGCTAGTAAGTACTATGGACTTGATGGTGTTGGAGATGAATTTGGCGGTAAGATATATGGTATACCATCAGATATGAATGTAAGTGGTATGGTTTATAATAAAAAAGTATTTAAGGATGCAGGGATTACAGAATTACCTAAGACACCAGATGAATTCTTAAGTGATATGCAAAAGATTAAGGACAAGACACCAGATGTTATACCATATTACACAAACTATAAGGATGGATGGCCACTAGTACAATGGGAGCCTGATACGTTATCTGTATTCGGAAAGAACACATATACTAATCAGGAAATGGTTAATTCAGATGACCCGTTCTCAGCTGGAAAGCCTCACTATATAGTGTACAAGCTTATGTATGATTTAGCTAATAAGAAGCTTATAGAAAAGGATCCAACTACTACAGATTGGGAACAATCTAAGACTCTTTTAGCAAAAGGAAAAATAGGAGCTATGGAACTTGGAAGTTTTGCTATAGCTCAAATACAAGCTCAAGCTTCAAATGCAGATGATATAGGTTATATGCCTTTCCCTTATCAAGTTAACGGTAAATTCTATTCTAATCTATCTGCTGACTATCCAATAGCAGTAAATAAGAACAGCAAGCATGTTACTGAAGCGAAAGAATTCCTTACTTGGTTTGTAGAAAAATCAGGATATGCTCAAGATTGTGGTACAGTGCCAACACTAAAGGGAGCTGAGATGCCAAAATCATTACAAGCATTTAAAGATCTAGGAGTAGAATACTTAATGCCAGCTTCTGCTAAACAAGGTCAAGCTGGATGGAATGATAAGATAGATAAAGCTGCTGAAGTTGGTTTATGGCAAGCTGATTTTAGAAGAAGAATTATTGAATCAGCTATAGGAAACTCAAAGGAAACTTACGATCAAATAATGAATGATTTAAATTCTAAGTGGAAAGCAGCAAGAGCAAAAATTGCTTCAAGCAAGTAGGCAATAAAATTCGATCTTAGTAAAACCCCGTAATGTAGGGTTTTATTAAGATAATTACAATAGAGTTAGAAGATAGGTTTTAAATATTTTATTAAAATAGGAACTTTGTAGTAAAGAATACAAAGTTCTTGTTTTAATAGATTATTAGAAGGGGGATATATTATTGTTTAAAGTCAGCAAGATGAGTTATAGTGCTCAGAAAAAGTTAATAATTGTACTATTTTCAGTCATACCAGTGGCTCTACTATTGGTTTTTTGTTATTATCCTCTAGTTAGAATGTTTGAATATAGTTTTACTGATTGGAATGGAATCTCAAAGGACTTTAATCTTGTAGCCTTTGATAATTATAAAACTATTTTTTCCAAGCCAGAGTATTTTAAAGTTTTCAAAACTAGTATTTACTACTTCCTAGCTACATTTATCCAAATGGGGGTTGCCCTCTACTTTGCTACAGTTTTAAGCTTTAAGGTTAAGTTCAAGAACTTCTTTAAGGGTGCAATCTTCTTCCCATATCTATTAAATGGCGTTGCCATAGGATTTATATTCTTATATTTCTTTCAACCAAACGGAACTTTAGATACTATACTGAAAGCTGTTGGATTGGGTAATCACACTCAATTGTGGCTTGGAAACCCTAATATAATAAACATATCATTAGCATTCACTTCTATTTGGAGATATATGGGCGGTAACTTTATCATATTCCTTGGTACTATCCAATCTATAGATGGAGAAATATATGAAGCTGCAGAAATAGATGGAGCAAATAGATGGAGACAATTTATAAGCATAATACTACCAAATATAAAGAGAATAGTTGTACTTAATATAGTATTAGGTATAAATGGAGCATTAAGCGTATTTGAAATACCATATATAATGACTCAAGGAGCTAATGGAAGTAAGACTTTCGTTATTCAAACGCTTGATACTGGATTTAAATATCAAAAGCTAGGTCTTGCTTGTTCCATGGCAATAGTATTATTAATCATATCAATAAGTGTAACTTTGATCCAAAAGAAGTTTTTAAGTGAGGAGGATTAGTTTATGGTAAATAATAAAGCTTTAAGCACAGCAACAAAATCACCTAAAAATGGAATGGACTTAAAATACAAAGTTAAATATATTGCTTCAGACGTATTTAAGTATGCAACGTTGATTTTAGGAGCAGCTATGACTATAGTTCCTATATTAGTAGTACTTTTTACGTCATTTAAAACAAGTACAGAATATCAGACTACAGGACCTCTTACATTGCCTTCAGGACTAAACTTCAGTAATTATGTTACTGCTTTTACTAAAGGCAATATGATTACAGGATTTAAAAATACAGCTATAATATTGATTGTTTCATTATTCGGTAAGATACTACTTGGAACTATGATAGCTTATGTATTACATAGGTTTAAGTTTAGGGGTAAAGGCATAATTTTAGGCTTGTTTCTTTTTGCTATGCTAGTGCCAACAGTATCTAATCAGGTAGTTGTATTTAAAATAATTGCTAAGATAGGATTATTTAATAAATTAGGTTCAATACTATTACTCAACCTTGGAACAGATGTAATATCAATGTATATATTTCTGCAATTTTTGGATAAGATTCCAGTAGCTTTAGATGAATCTGCTATGCTAGATGGAGCATCCTACTTCACAATATATACGAGAATAATATTACCTCTTCTTAGACCAGCTATTGCTACAGTAGTAATACTAAGTGGAGTAGGTATATACAATGACTTCTATACACCATTCTTGTACATGCCTGATCCAAAGCTTAGGACGATATCTACAGCATTATTCAACTTTAAGGGGCCAATGGGGTCACAATGGGAGATAATTGCTGCTGGTATAATGATAGTTATAATACCAACATTAATCATTTTTATATCATTACAAAAACATATCTATAATGGAGTGCAAGGATCCGTTAAGTAAGGTAGGTTAACCAAGTTAAGTCTATGCATGACTTTTCTCTTTAAAATAAGGGACATGAGTGTATAGACTTAATTTATTCTTCACAAAGTATTATGAAAAAGGCCTGTTTATTTCGTGGACAATTATATTTTAGATGAAGCTGAGAGGAAGTATGAGTAGATAGCTTAAATGAATATATAGTGTAAATAAGGACTTGGATAATATATATCAAAAAGTATAAGGAGATTAGTATGGATTACATAAAGGGCTTTACCTTTGGATTTATGGATAAAAGTTCAGATTTATCCTCTAGTAAAGGAAAACAATCATTAAGATTACTTAAAGAAAGAACAAATGCAAGTCATGTGATTTTAGCAGTAGGAGCTCTTCAAGAAAACCCACAATCAACAAATATTTACTACAATGATGACGAGACTGTAAGAGATGCTGATTTATATAATATAATTCACTATGCTATGGAGTTAGGACTTAAGGTTATTTTAAAACCCATACTAAACTGCAAAGATGGTACTTGGAGGGCACACATAAACTTCTTCGATATAGAAGCTCCGTGTGAGCCTAAGTGGAGTGATTGGTTTAGAAGCTATAGTGAGTTTATGCTTCATTATTCAAAAATAGCGGAAGAAACCAAGTGTGAGATGCTAATAATAGGCTGTGAGATGGTCCAGACAGAAAGAAAAGATAAGTACTGGAGAAATCTAATTAAAGAAATTAGAAAACAATATAATGGACTAATTTCATATAATACTGACAAGTATCAAGAAGGGAATGTAAGTTGGTGGGATGCAGTAGATGTTATTTCATCAAGTGGGTATTATCCTATAGATAAGTGGGATAAAGAACTAGATAGGATAGAAGCAATAATAGGTTCTTTTAATAAGCCATTTTTTTTTGCTGAAGCAGGATGCTCAAGTAGGAAGGGGGCAGCGTTTTTGCCTAATGATTGGACTCTTAAAGGCGATATAGATCTTAAAGAACAAGAGACTTTTTATAAGATTATGTTTGAAAAGGCTGGTAAGAGAGACTGGGTAAGAGGATTCGGCTTATGGGATTGGAAAGCTAGACTTTATGGAGAAAATGATGCTATTTATAATGCTGATTATAGTGTTTTTGGAAAGCCATCAGAAAAGATAATATTTGACTTCTATAAAAGAAAATAAAATATCTTAAACTTGTTAGAAGCGTAAGTTTAGATGCTTCTAACAAGTTTAAAATGTTAAGCTATATATCATCAAGCTTAATACTTTAAACAATTGCTATTAAAATGAGGTTAACGAACGATTACTGTTTCAAAAGCAAAACCATCATATCTATGGATAGAGATTGAATATTCAAATGCGCTACCGCTTTCAAGGTAAGCAACTTGTTCAACTACTGCTACAGGATCATTTGGTTCTAGCTTAAGATGATCTTGTTCTATATCGCTTGCTTTTCTAACCCTAATTGTTCTGTGTGAACTTTGAACTTTTAACCCGAGATCAT
Source organism: Clostridium sp. C8-1-8 (assembly GCF_009928445.1). Classification (GTDB taxonomy): domain Bacteria; phylum Bacillota; class Clostridia; order Clostridiales; family Clostridiaceae; genus Clostridium_AR. The sequence goes on from NZ_JAABNO010000011.1 coordinate 92,707, forward strand.
TTTCTATGTAGGAATATATGGAATCTAGCGCGTGCTGCCTCTTAAGTCCAGGTATTAGACTAATAGGCATATATGTATTTTCCATTACAAAGGGCTTGTTATCAAGATATCTTACTCTTAATATGCTATACACAAACTCTTCGTTATCAAGATTAAGCTTTGACTTTATTTCTTCATTACTGGCTATGACCTCGAATTTTAGAAGTTCGCTTGTAACCTTTCTATTACTGTATAATGCTGTAAGCCCTCTAAATTGGTTCGAAACAAGAAGCTTACTCATATCAGTACTGCTGATACTTTTTACAAAGGTACCAGAGCCTCTTCTTTTAACGATTAAGCCTTCAGCTACCAAGATATCTAAAGCTTTTTTTACAGTCATCTTACTAGCTTCATACTTTTCGCATAAATCTTTTTCAAAAGGTAGTTGTTCGTTGGCTTGAAGAGAACCTTGAACTATTTGATTTCTTATATCATTTGCTATTTGCATATATTTAGTCATAATACTCTCCTAAATTATAAAAGTTTATAGGTATATACTTATATGATAACACATTATACCTAGTTAATATATACTTATTTAATGAAATTTTAACAGGTATGAAGCCTAGTGTTTGTAGTGCTTGGCATCTATGTGGTGAAAAACCCCGTTAGTTTTATGAGTATACTTTTCTATTGTAATAAGATACAAATTTGCTGTTGAAAATGTGTGTAATAGATACAAATTTGTATTAATTAATACTCTATGTTTTAAGTGGATTATGCAAGGTTGAAGTATATTTTATATTATATAGAAAATAATTTATATGCTTATAGATATTTTTTTATTCATTAAGTATAATGAATTTAATAGAAAAGAAGGATAAATAAGGGGAAATTTAAGCTGGATAATATTTTTTCAGACTTATGGGAGGAAATATGTCAAAAAAAGAAAAAGTTTTGATAGCAACAAACATAGTAGTTGGAATAGGTATAATTTCAACTATAGCTATAGGAGTACATAAATATAAGAAGGAATCGAGCATAGAAGCTAAGGCAGCTAAAGTAGAAACTACATCAGTAGAAAAAGAAGAAAGTAAAGAATCATATGAAAGAGTAGATTTAGAATCAAGTAAAAGTGACCTATCAAAAAGTAGAGAAGCTACTAATCAAGCTTCAAACAACAAAAAAGATGATAATGTAATAAACCCTGCTTCTACAGATACTAGTACTCAAAATACATCTACTACTAAAACATCAAGCAACAATAAGAAAAGTACAAATACCAACAAAGCTACTTCAAAAACGAACACAAGTACAGCCAATACAAGCAAAACTAATAGTTCATCAGATACTAAAGCAAATGCCGATCCTAAACCAAATAATCAGCAAAGCAGTACTATAGAGAACTCTAATAATAATGTGAGCAAGGAAATAGAAACAAAAACTGAATCTGACCAGGCTATTTTAAATCAGACAATGGAAATAAAGACTGAACCGCAACAAACTACTCCAGAAAAGATAGCAAATCCCAAAACTGATATTCCAGCAGGCACAACTTCTAGCAACAGTGATACAAAAGCAGATCAGCCAACTAGTACTAACACTGACACTAGTTCCCAAGGACAGGATAATAAAAGCCAAACTTCTGATCAAGGAAGTACACCTTAGAAAAGGCAAATGCTCAAAAAGGGGCACTGAAGAAATTAACTTCAGTCCCCTTTTTTCATATTAAATTATAAATTAGCTTTAGATATAGACTTTTTCTTTGATAATAGAAGAGTAAATACAAGCCCTAATAGAGCAATTACTGCTGCACCAATAAATAGCTTCGCAAAGCCATTATTTAAAGTGCTTTGAAAAACATTTTCTATAGTTGATCTTGAATTATCTATTTGGGAAAGATAATCTGTCTTCCATTTACCTATTAATGTATCAGCTGTAACACCTTTAGGTAGTTTACTGCTCTGCATCTGCTGTTTTATCATAGGAGAAAACTTATCTATCATTGAACTGCTAAACTTCTTAAGTGTATCTGTAATAGTAGTAACATCAGCATTTTGCAGTGCTGATAGCTGATCTGGGGATATTGAGGATGAACCACCTTGAGTCATAGATATAGCTGTATTGCTACCAGGTACAGTTATCTTTGGCAGCACATTCATTAATTTAGGCGCTAAGTCCTTTCCAGCTTCAGATATAAAGGCAATTAGTATATTTGGAGATATAGCTACACCTATAGATCTAATCAAAGATAAGGTTGATTGAGCTGAAGCAGTTTCACTAGCATCAACATTGGTTTGCATTAGGTAATTCAACGGAGTTCCCATGCAAAACCCCATTCCAAGACCTATAAAGGCTAACCCAATCAATAAACTTATAAATGAAGGATGACTTGCCACTACAAAGGCTAAAGTAGAAGAACCTATTAATGTAGATACAAATCCCATACTTAAAACCAGTTTAGGAGAGTATTTATCTACAAGTTTTCCTCCTAAAGGAGCAGAGACACCTGAGAATACAGCCATGAGAGTTACTAAATAACCGCCAGAACCAGTTTTTAGTTTTAGTACATTTTCTCCAAACTGAGGTACAAATACTATTCCCATCATTCCTGCACCAGTTATAAAGGCTATAAAAAGAGTTAAGGCAATTTCTCTATTAGTAAAATATTTTAGGTTCAATACTGGATCTAAAGCCTTTTTCTCAACAACTATAAAAATAGGTAAGAGAATTATAAAGCTTAGAAGGTAAGGCCATACCTTAGTGGAAGTTATGCTGTTTGTAAAATCATGAAACTGAAGGTTTGTAAGTGCGTACATTAGTGAAAGTATCAGCAATGTTACTATAATACTACCTAGAACATCCATTTTCTTAGGTGCTTTGACAATCCCTTCATCCTTAACTAAAACAGCTATTACTATTACAGCTATGCATATTGGAATATTTATGAAGAATAACATGCCCCAATTTGAATTTCCAACTAAATTAAGTAGTGCTGATCCAGCGGTAGGGCCTAGAGTAGTAGATACTCCGTATATAGCGCCTACCAATCCTAGAGCGGAGCCTCTTTTTTCAGGTGGAAAGCTTTCGCCTATATAAGCTGTAGCTACTGGCATAATACCTCCACCTCCTAAGGCTTGAATTACTCTTGCTGCTAATAAGAAGGAGAAGCTTCCGGTATAGTCTGATATGCCACAAAGAAGAGAACCTATACCAAATAAAGCTATGCTTAAAGTAAAGATCTTTTTCTTTCCATAACGATCAGAGAACTTACCTGCTATTGGCATAGATACTGCATAGGCAAGAGTGTATATGGTTACTATCCATACGCTGCTACTGGAGGATATTGAAAGCCCTGAAGCTATTACAGTTCTAGCAGGGGACACAATACCAGTATCAAGAGCACCTATGAATATGCCTAATAAAAAGATTATTAGTAATACAGTTTTGTTGTTTTTATTCATAAAAATCTCCTTTCTGAACTATGTTCATTTAAAATTTAAAATAAATCATTTAGTTATTTACAACTAAATGATATTAATTACATGTTTAATGAATAATATATTTCATCAAAAGTTATGTCTTTTTGTTTTATGGCAAAGGTTAAAGCATTAACTATTATCTTTGATAATTTTCCAGGAGCTATTATAGGATTAATTTCCCCTTTTTCTTTAGAAATATTAATAGATTTTTCCAAGGCTTCATACATAGGATCATATATAGAGTACTTAGGACAATCTTTAGATCCAGCAGCAGCCATCATCATAAAGGTATCAATGTACATAGATAAAAATTTATCTATTTCAGAATAAATAAGAAACAATTTGTCCTTTATATGAATATCTTTATATACAAGGTCTTCAGAAAGTTTAATAACTCTGTCCCAGTCACTAGATATTATTTGTATAATTAACGAATCCTTGTTAGAAAAATAATTATAGAAAGTGCCAATACCTATATTACAGGATTTAGCTATATCTCTTATATTAAAGGCATCGTAGCCAGCATTTGAAAGTACAGTTCTTCCTTCTTCAATTAGTTTATCTCTCACATCTAGTAATATCTTTGGCATAAGTATAGGCTCCTTGTCTTTTACTGGTAGAAAACTTTATTTTTATGAACGATGTTCATTTATATTTTTATTATATTACATCTAAAATAAAAATCAATAAAAAGTTGATTTTTTAGTAATATTTATGTTTCAAATAATATATATATGGTTTATATTTAATCTATGTACATACATATAATTGGAAGCGAGGGATGCGTATGAGGCAAACTCGTACTGAAAAAATTAAGATTAAGAAAAAAAAGAAAATAATAAAGTTTATAAAACATACTGTAACTTTCATAGCAGCAAATTTAGTAATAGGACTAGCTTTATCTGTACCACTAGTATACTATGGGCCTTTTACTAATATAAAAGAAATGTTAGTAACTACTGCAATGACCACCTTAAGACATCAATTTTTAGTTACTCCATTTTTAAGTAAGGCAGAAATAGATAGAATAATGGCTAAACAGAAGGTAGAAGATGATGTTAACAGCGATACTTCCCAAATAGCTGTACAAGCTGTTGCTACTCCAGTTTCTGCTATACCAGATCAATCAGAGAACAAACAAAATAATAGCATTGACCCTTATAATGGCATAAAACTTATAGATATAAGTAATGATAGATACAAAGGATACATAATGATAATAGACGATCCTAAAAGAGTTACTGTGGCTACATCCTCAAAGCTTGGGAGTACTGGTATGAGGTTAGACCAATTAATAAAAGAGGATAATGCTCTTGTAGGTATAAATGCTGGTGGTTTTGAAGATGAGAATGGTAAAGGAAATGGTGGAAAGCCTTTAGGTGTAGTAGTTCATGAAGGTAAAGTTCTTTATGGTAAAGAAGGTACTGAATATTCAGTTATAGGTTTTAATAAAGATGGTGTTTTAGTACTAGGCAAATACACCTTGGAAGATATAAGAAGGAACAACATAAAAGAAGCTGTATCCTTTTCTCCTTTCCTAATAGTTAATGGAGAAGCTACCATAAAGAGTGGTAACGGTGGGTGGGGTATAGCACCTAGAACTGCTATCGGTCAGAGAAAAGATGGGTCTATAGTTATGTTGGTTATAGATGGTAGACAGGTTAAGAGTGTTGGGGCTACCTTAAGAGATGTTCAAGATATATTACTTCAGTATGATGTATATAATGCTGCTAATCTAGATGGAGGAGCGTCAACAACTATGTACTACAAGGATAAGATAGTAAACAGTCCTTCATCTTTGGCTGGACCTAGAACTTTGCCTACAGCATTTATAGTTAAATAATTAAATTGCCATAGCTTTATTTTCAATAGGGATTAGTATAAAGATATAACTTCTTAGTAGAATCTATATTCTAAAAGTATCCTCTTAAAATCAGAGGTGTTTGAAAATAGATTTAGGATGTAAGGTGTACATCTTTAATAAAATGGGCCCTAATATGATATAATAGAGTGTATGGCATTTTTTGTACTATATGGGAGAGTGATGCTTTTTGGATTCTAGTATTATGTGGGACTTTTTAATCTTAATAATATTACTAGTACTATCTAGTTTTTTTTCAGCTTCAGAGACTGCTTTGATGTCTCTTAGTAAGATAAGGATACGTCATCTTGTCGAAGAAAATATAAAAGGGGCAAAGCTAGTAGAGAAGCTTACTGAAGAGCCTAATAAACTTTTAGGAAGTATTTTGATAGGCAATAATGTTGTTAATATTGCAGCGTCCGCAATAGCAACAACATTAACCGTAAAACTTATTGAAAGTGATTGGGGTGTGGCTATTGCTACAGCAGTAATGACTATATTAATATTAATATTTGGAGAAATAACACCTAAAACCTTAGCAAAGCAAAACTCTGAGTCAATATCTTTGAAGGTTATAGGACCTATAGCCATTGTTGTAAGTATACTTAAGCCATTTGTATTAGTATTTAATAAAATATCTTTATTTTTTGTTAAAGCACTAGGTGGAGACAATCAGATTAATCATCCTTTTATAACTGAAGAAGAATTGAAGACCATTGTAAATGTTAGCGAAGAAGAAGGTGTCCTTGAGGTCGAGGAAAAAGAAATGATATATAATGTATTTGAATTCGGAGATCTTCAGGTAAAAGATGTAATGGTTCAGAGAGTGGATATAATAGCTGCTAATCTTGAGGTTACCTACGATGAAATTATTCAAATAATAAAAAATGAACAATTTTCTAGAATACCGATATATGGAGAAACCATTGATGATATAGTTGGGGTTTTAAATGTTAAGGATTTAATTTTAGCTGAGGATGTAGATAATAACTTTTCTGTAGGGTATTATATCAGAGACCCACTATATACTTTTGAATTTAAAAAGATAACAGAGCTTTTCAATGATATGAAGAAGAGTAGAAATCATATGGCTATAGTTCTAGATGAGTATGGCGGAACTGTTGGCATAGTAACCATAGAAGATCTTGTAGAAGAGATCGTTGGAGAAATTGAAGATGAGTATGACGATGAGCCAGATAAACCTGTTGAAGTTATAAAAGAAGATGAGTATATAGTTGATGGAAGTATGAGAATAAATGATCTAAATGAACTACTTAGCATAAAAATAGAATCAGAGGAGTTTGATTCTATCGGTGGTTTTATAATAGGTCAGATTGGGAAGATGCCTGAGGAAGGTGAAGAAGTTTCATATTTAAATATAAGATTTGTGGTAGAAGAAGTAGAAAGAAATAGAATAAAAAAGGTGAGGATATACACCTAAATAGTTGGTTAAGAATCTATATAAGGGCTGTTGAAAAATTCATAAGAGCTCTTTATAAAAATAAAAGCCGTGTATAAAAAGCGAGTAGTGTTCTTTTATGCATGGCTTTTATTTATTAAAATTTATAAATAGTAGTTTTACTAAATAACATCTTTTACATTTATATGTCTTATTATAGGAAACACTAAGACTGTAGATAGCAAAGCTATGCCCAGAGGAATTAATCCATAAGGCCATAATTGAGTTATATCATTATTTGAAGTTGCATTTAAAATTAATATGCAAGATACTACCATAAAGAGAATAGATACCTTAACAGTGGAAAAGAAGGAATATATAATAGAAACAAATGAATTAAAGATAGAGTAGAAAACTACGGATAAAACTATTTTTATTAAAATATTACTACTAAAGGCATCTGTAATTGCTGGGTGTACATGGTTTGATATACCAGAAACGGTGAAAAATATAACAGCGCCTAAAGCAGATATAATCATGCAGTATAGGCAGTTAACAGCTAGTTTTGCAAAGTATATCTTTGTTCTACTTATAGGATAAGTAAACATTATATTTATAGTTTTTGTTTTGTATTCCTCCATAAAAAGCTCTCCACACAGTATACAAGTGAATATATTAGTTATTATGCTTATTATTCCGAAAGAGACCCTATTTATATCATTCCAAGTATGAAACCCGTTATCCGAATAAAGTACTGGGAGTATGATGAATGCTGATAATAATAAGGTTATTAGTATACCTATAAATTTGGTTCTTCTTTTTAATTTAAACAGTTCAACCTTTATTAGATTAAGCATTTTTATTTCCTCCTATAAGTGATATAAAGTGATCCTCTAAAGAATCCTTTTTTATGGATAAGGATTGCACTTCTACTTCGTTCATTGTAAGAAGTCTGTTGATAGCCACACTATCATCTAATTTCTCATATATTCTTATCTTATTTGGGCCATCAACTATGAAGTTAGTTATATTCATTTTTTCAGTTAATAAGAATGAAGCCTTATTAACATCATTTACAACAACTTCTATGGAATGCTTATTTTTTGATTGAATAGCTTCGTAATCAATCTCTTCAATCAGTTTTCCTTTGTGAATTATGCCTATGGTATCTGCAATCTGTTCTATTTCACTTAAAATATGGCTGGATATAAGTATCGTAATACCATGTTTTTTTGAAAGTGTTATCAATAAATCTCTTATATGCTTTATCCCCATTGGATCAAGTCCGTTTATAGGTTCATCAAGTATCAAAAGTTCAGGCTTTGTGAGAATAGCTCTAGCTATGCCCAATCGCTGTTTCATGCCTAAAGAGAATTCCTTAACAAGTTTTCCTTCAAAGTTATCTAACTTGACCATATTTAGTGCATTGTCAATGCAGTTCTTATCTTCATAGCCCATTAGGGTTTTATGAATTTCTAGATTCTCTCTAGCTGTAAGTGTTTCGTAAAAGGCTGGATATTCAATCACGCTGCCAATTCTTTTAAAAACCTCATTTCTATTTAATTCTATAGGTTCACCAAAAAATTCTATGGAGCCAGAAGTTGGTTTTAGAAGATTTACTATTAGTTTTATTGTTGTGGTTTTTCCTGAACCATTTTCTCCTAAGAAACCATAGATTTCGCCCTTTTTTATATTAATGTTTAAGTTATCTAGTATTACCTTATTCTTAAGTTCTTTCGTAAGGTTAAAAGTTCTCAATGCATATACCATTATTAAAGCCTCCATAATATTATATTAATTTTTTATTAGTTTCTAATGATTTAAATTATTCATAGATGTTATTACTTCAGAGTAGAATATAAGCTTTCAAGACCACCTATCTAAAATTAGATGAGATTTTCTTGAAGTATTAACCTTTAATAACAGTATAGGTAAGATACCTTTAAAATTTTTAAAATAAATCTTACAAATTTCTTAAATAAAGAAATAATATTAGCGTGTTTTTTTATTTAAGTAGAACTTAAAGGTTGTCTTCTTGTAGGGCAAACTTTCCACAAATATATCACCATTCATTTTTTGTACCAATGTTTTTACGATTGTTAAGCCTAGGCCACTGCCACTATAATCCTTGTTTCTAGAATCTTCTACGGTGTAAAGTCTTTGGAATATCTTTTCCTTATCTGATAAGTTGATGCCTTTACCATTATCCCATTGCTCGATCCATACTAAATTCTCTTCTTCATATACTTTAATGCCTATTGAAGTTCCACCAAATCCATATTTTAAGGAGTTAGTTATAAGGTTTTCTAATATTCTTGTTAAGGCTTCTTTATTTGCAAGACAGTAGATATCTTTATCGGGGATGAATATTTCTGTAGAAAGGCCTTTTTCAGTTAATATATCATAGAAGTTTAGCACTACTTCTCTGATGGTTTCTGATATGTTTATGCTGCTTAATAGTATCTCTTTATCTCCCGATTCAAGTTTAGAAAGTGAGAAAAATTCGTTGATTAAATTAATGACTTCATTTGTTTTATTTCCTAACTTTAATAAATAATTTTTTTTATCTGGTTCTGGGAGGTTTTCATTATAGTTTATCTGGTCTATATATCCTAGCATGACTGTTAAAGGAGTTCTTAAGTCGTGAGAAACATTTGATAACATCTTCTTCATTGATTCTTTAGCTTCAAGTTCACTGACTTGAAGTTTATGAAATTCATTTAGCATATTATTTATAGAGTTGCACAGCGCTCTCTCTTCATAAGTAGTGTTGCTCAATCTTAATCTTAAGTTTATATTTCCGGAAGAAACCTTATCACATATAGATGACATATAAGAAAGCTTCTTCTTGGTTCTAATGATTTTGCTTATTAGATAACAAATAATTATTATCAATATAACTACTATAGATAGTAATATTCTTATCATACGATATCTCCTAGCTTATACCCTATGCCCCAGATGGTTTTTATGTATTTTGGCTCTGAGGGATTGTCCTCTATCTTTTCTCTTACTCTTCTTATATGAACCATAACTGTATTTTCATCATTCATAAAATCATCTTGCCAAATAGATGAAAATATCTGAGCCTTTGTAAAAACCTTTTTTGGGTTTTCTAAAAACAACTTTAATATCTCAAACTCCTTTGAAGTAAGATCTATAACTGTATTATTTTTTATTATCTGATAGTTATCTATATCTAGTATAAGATCTCCTCTTTGTAACTTTTTTTCTTTTACTACAGTATTTTTATAGTAGCCTATTCTCCTTAAGGCTGCATTAATTCGAGCATTTAATTCATTAAGTGAAAATGGCTTTGTGATATAGTCATCAGCACCTAACTCTAAGCCAAGTATCTTATCAAGCTCACTATCCTTAGCGGAAATTATTATTACAGGAACAGTACTATTTTCTCTTATTTTTCTTAAGACTTCTTTACCGTTGACTTTTGGAAGCATAAGATCTAGTAGTACTATATCAAAGGCGTTTTTACTAAATTCCACTAAGGCTCTTTCACCATCTTTGGCCGCAGTAATAAGAAAACCTTCATTTGTAAGGTGTTTTAACACTAACTCACTTATTTCAGTATCATCTTCTACTAATAGTAGTTTGTATATTTTAATTACCCCCTATCTAAAAAACTTAGTGCCATATTGAACAATATAATATATACTATATTTTACATTAATAAACGAACTCTTTAAAGTAAGGATGATATGTTTATGAATTTTATGGAAGAAGCCATTAAAGAGGCTATTATAGCTAAAGAGCTAGGAGAAGTGCCAGTAGGGGCAGTTATAGTTAAAAACGATGTAATAATAGGAAGAGGACATAACTTGAGAGAAATAAATAAATCTCCATTAGCCCATGCTGAAATAGTTGCTATTGAAGAAGCTTGCAAGAACCTGAAGTCATGGAGGCTCAATGGATGCGAGCTTTATGTAACTTTGGAACCTTGTGTTATGTGCGCAGGAGCCATAATACAAAGTAGAATATCAAAACTTCATATAGGAACTTTTGATCCTAGTGCTGGCGCCTGTGGATCTGTTATTGATTTAGTACAGAATAGAAACTTGAGTTTTTTTGTAGATGTAAATTGGTGTTATGATGAAAGGTGCAGTACTATAATAACTGACTTTTTTAAAGAAAGAAGAAGGAAGTGATTTAGGTAAACAAAATGAGCATTTTTAAAACTTCCTTATTTATAAAAAAGAAAGTTTTAAAAATGCTTTTATTAAGGACTAATCAATATTCTTAATAATTGAGTTGAGCTTATCTATTGTAAAGATTATATCTTCTAAGGTGTTAAAGTAATTGAAGCTCAGTCTTAGCAATCCATTTGGGAATGTATTTATTAATTTATTATAGGATGAGTTGCAAAATAAGCCAACTCCTGTATAAATACCATCCCCTAAGAGTTTTTCATGAGCTTCTATAGGTTTTATGGAATCAAACTTTAAAGATACTATGCAACTTCTATCCTCTATGTCTTTATTTCCGATAATCTTTAAACCATCTATATTTAGAATCTCTCTTATAAATAGTGAAGTTAGCTCATCTGTTTTAAGCTTAATATTGTCTATTCCTATATTTAATAGAAATTTTAATGCAAGGTTTAAACCATATATGCCCATATAATTTAGAGTACCAAGCTCAAGGTTGTTATTGATTGATTCCATATAATTCGAAGAGCTTTCACTGTTAATACTGCTTATTGAAGACATATTGCTTATAAGCTTATCACTTCCGATAAAGCCGCCCACTCCTTCAGGTCCAAGTAAATATTTGTTACCACTAAAAATTATAGCATCTGCATGTACTCTTTCATTGTCTATTTTTACTGTACCAATGCTTTGAGAGGCATCTACTATAAAGAATAGGTTATACTTATCACAAATTTCTCCGATTTCTTCAAGTGGAAGGATTGTCCCAGATATGTTTGAAACATGGGATAAAATTATTGCTTTTGTATGTCTATTTATAAGTTTTGGTATTATTGTTGTATCAAGCTGCCCTGATTCATTACAAGGAATTTTTGATATGTCTAAGCCACTGTAGATCATAGAGTTTATTGGCTTCATAATAACATCATTTTCAATGGAAGAAAGAATAACATGGTCTTTTTTATTTAATATACCTTTTAGGATCATATTTATTGCTAGTGTGGAGTTTGAGGTAAATATTACATTGCCACTATTCTTATTATTCACTAATCTACATAAAAGATTTCTAGTTTCCTCTATCATTGATTTTATTTCGTCTATATATTCTATAAAGTTTCTATTAGACTCTAGTATTGTAAAGTATTTAAATATATTATCATATAGATTAGGAGTTTTTGGATAAGAAGAGAAGGCATTATTCAAGTAAATCGTTCTCATTTCATACCTCCAATTTTTAAAAAGCTCTTTGTATTAAATATATTAAGAAGTACCAGTTTTTATGAGGTTTAGATATACTTATTTTCAGGTTCTTACTTTTGAAAAGGTATAATTGTTAATTATTATTTTTAACCAATTTGTTCAAGTTTTGATACAGTTTAAATTTATAAGTGGTATAATAAAATATATACTAATTCAATATAAAGATTTTAACCTCTTATGGGTTTAAAGATGAGGTTTTATAAATATAAGCTTTGAGAAAGAGTATATACAATAATAGAATATATGAGGGGGAATAAGAGTGGATAAGGTTGAAATGTTAGTAGGGTATGATATGAATCTTTACTCTAAGAAGTTTGAAGAGAATTTTAATAAAATATCAGCTTTTATGTATAACTTTTTTAAGTCTACTATAGGTGATAGAGTAGCTGGTATGAATGTAGAAGAGAATGTTCTTCTCGCGTGGGCATATTATTTTGTGCAAATTGCTAATGAGAGTGATGAGAATGGAAATAAGATAATGCTAAGTATGCTAAACCATTTTGACTATCTAATAAATTCAAAGGATGAAGTTGAAATAAAAGGTATAGATGCAAACAAGACAAATTATCTTCTTCTTGATGAATCTTTTTGTGCAATTTGGTTTAAAGCTAGCACTTGCTCAATGTTAGGCTTTTTGTATGGTCAAGAAAATATGGAAAAGGCCCATGGTTTTTTGGAAGAAAACTTCTATAGTAAAAATGAAAGATATAGAAGTATGATGTTAAGGACTGAAGAAGAAGCGTAGGATATAAAATCATAAGCCATTCAGAGGAGATAAATTGAAGCTACCCTTATTTTGTTAAGGATACTATTGATTTGGAGAGATGTCCGAGTGGCCGAAGGAGCTTGTCTCGAAAACAAGTGTATGGGTAACCTTACCGCGGGTTCAAATCCCGCTCTCTCCGCCATTAGTTAAGAAGCTACTATACTTAATTTGTATAGTAGTTTTTTTACTGTCTAGGAATTCATCATGAAGGCTAAAGCCTTCACAGAAGTATAATGAAAAGCTATGTTTTTTTAGGAAAGTATATTCTTTTGCTAGCCTAACCTAGTAATATCAAGGAGTTAGAACTACTATTTAGAGAAGATAGTAAAAAATAAATCAAATTCGCCTGCTAGAGTTGTCTCGTATGTATTGGAAAAGACATATATACAAAAAAGATTCATATTAAGTGGAGTTGGTTAATATAAATATAACGTTGTGATTTGAAATGGCTATTATATTGGAAAAATAGTACAAGACAAAATGTAAATTTATGGTGGATAATATGGTTGACAGGTGATATAATCTTAAATGGTGGTTTAATAAATTATAGATAGAAAATTAAATTTATATAATAATAAATCGCTAAAGCGGTAACAATTTAAAATGTATGAGAGTATATTGTAAATAGAGAAAAATCAAAAGGGTAATATAATTATCCTGGGACGAATGAGCCCGTTAAATTTGGGACGAAAGAGCCCGTGAAAAAAGGCACCTACTGGTGCCTTTTATTACTATATTCCATATAGGTATAGTATATAGAATAGGACCTTATATTCCAAAGTTTTTTCTTAGCGCATAATGTACTATAAATTTTTCTGAGAAGTTTGGATTTGAAGAACCGCCTTCTCCATAACACCAAGTTATTTTATATTTGGGTTTTCTTAGACTTTTACTTATGTTTTTGGTGTTGCCTATAACTCCAAATTTGTATAAGAAGTTTAAACAATTATCTAGGCTTAGTATATTAGGATAGTTCGTTATATTCTTATTATAAAATTCTTTTATTGTGGCGTAATCGAAGGTTTGATATTTAAAATCTCTTATAAGATTTAGTGATTCTTGAACAACCTTAGGGGTGTTATGGATTGATAGCTCATTCTCAAGTTCGTTGAGAAACTTATTTGAATAAACAGACTTACAACTTGTAAATAGTTGAGAACCAAAGTACTTAGCATTAGGGTATGTGTTTTTTATTATATTCAAGTAATTGATTATATCCCTTGGTCTGCCAAAACTGTAATCCATAAGATAGTCGGAAGCTTCTTGATGATTTATCTTTTCAGGAAAAAGTCTTTGATAAAGGCACTCTTTACTCATATTTGAGAAATCTTTTACAGAAACAGAGATCTTAGATAGTATCATATCCATTAATGGGTTCTCCCAGGGTTCTTTACAAGTTATCTTTGGCCAATTTAAGTTTACTTCGCAATCTACAATTAATCTATTTAAGTTAGCTGAATATAAATGAAGGGTATTTAGTATGTCGTCCCTTAATAATATTAATATTCTACTGTTAGACGAATTGGCATTTATAAGTTGCAGGTTGATATCATTACTTACTGTTATTAGAGAAAGAAGAAGATCGATGTAGGAAGAATCATCCTCTATATTTCTTTGGAACTCATCTAAGTCATCATAGATTAAAATTACATTATAATGAGGAAGACATTTGTTAAGTAGAGTGTCTAGCTTACTTAATAGATTATAGTATTTGTTTTTCTGAAAGTTTTTTGTTATATTATAGGCAATCTCAGCAGAAGTATTTATTTCATTTAATGGAGAAGGAACTTTTAATAAGGTGTTTAACTTGTTATTATTACTTTTAGTAAAGGAAGTCATTGAAAATATTTTCTCTGAATATAAGCTACAATAAAAGTGTTTAAGCCTATTATGGTGAAACATCGTTTTAAAATTGTACGGTTCTGGCTTTCTAGATAAGATTAACTTACATATTTCAAGAAGGATTGTCCATTTCCAAAATACTGATATTTCACTTTTAGGAAGTACAGTTTCATTAAGGTCTATCAGTGTCTGAAGATTGAAATCACTAATCTTCCTAGTAGTACATACATATCCTTTATTAGAGTAATTCTTCTCGATATATTTAGCTAATATGGTTTTACCAGTGCCTTTACGTCCAGATATTATGAATTTGTTTCGGTTAGATATTATTTCTTCGTAATTATTATTTATATAGAATAGATTCAAGAAGTTTTTTTCAGTGGATTCGCTTTCACCGTTAGCATATCCGATAAAAATATCTTTTAGCTTAACATTATCATTAAAACAATTAGTATCTCTAGACATAAAATCACCCACTAAATTTAATATAAACAAAAGTAATAATACTATTATAATACAATTTGGAAATAATTCCAAATATACTGTTACTGTTGAAAATGTATAATGTTACTATAGTTTAATATATAGCTAAAGTGATGAAAACATTCGAACAAATGTGTAAAATTTAAAAAAAGTTGTTAATAAGTAGAGGCTATTTTGGTTAAATTAAAAACGATAAGATAAGAAAACATCTCCTTTATTGGTTAAGAAAATATTACTATTATTAAAAATGAATAATTTGCTTGACCGACTTGCATTTTGTACATATAATATTATTATGTAAAGTTGAAAAAGTAAATTATTTAGATGAACAATGGCGTTCTTTGAGGGGTATATTATACCCTTTGAAGAGCGTCTTTTAAAATACTAAGGAGGAATTTGTTATGTTAAAGAAGACATTAGCACTGCTTACAGCAGTTACTATTTTAAGCGCTACATTTGTAGGATGTTCAAAGGGAAATGAAGGAGGCAGTAAGAAATATGTCATAGCTACAGATGCAACATTTGCACCATTTGAGTATGAAAAGGACGGTAAGTATGTGGGTATTGATGTTGAGATACTTGATGCTGTAGCTAAAAGTGAAAATTTTCAATATGAATTAAAGCCAATGAATTTTAAAGGTATAATTCCGGGGATAACTTCGAACCAGATAGATGGAGCTATAGCTGGAATGAGTATAACTGATGAGAGAAAGAAAACTTTAGACTTTTCAGACGCTTATTTTAATGCAGGTATTTCTATAGTAGTAAAAGCAGATAACAATTCAATAAAGTCAGTTGATGATTTAAAAGGAAAGATATTTGCAGTGAAAAAAGGTACTGCAGGTTCAAAATATGCAGAACAAGTAAAAGACAAATATAATGCAAACATAAGATATTTCGATGATTCTCCATCAATGTTCCAAGAAGTTATAAACGGAAATGCTGATGTTAATTTTGAAGATTATCCAGTTATAGCATATAAGATTGCTACGGATTCTACACCTTCATTAAAGGTAGTTGGTGATAGACTTACTAAAGATACTTATGGATTTGCTGTTAATAAAGGAAAGAACAAAGAGTTGCTAGACAAATTTAATGCTGGGTTGAAGAAGATCAAAGATAATGGTGAATATGATAAGATACTAGCAAAATATATAAAGAATAAGTAGGAGATTTCTCATGGATAACTTTTCTATAATTAAAGATAGTTTGCCAAGTTTATTAAGTGGACTTGCTGTAACTATAAAACTTACTGTTATCTCGCTATTTTTTGCTTCTATACTTGGATTAGTATTTGGATTATTTAATATCTCTAAGAACAAGGTGTTAAAATCAATAGCAGTAGTATATGTTGATTTAATCAGAGGAACTCCTCTAATAGTACAAGCGTTTTTTATATACTTTGGACTACCAGGTGCATTAGATATAAAAATAAGCGCTATGTTTGCAGGCTCTTTAGCACTAAGTTTAAATGCAGGAGCTTATATGGCCGAAATCTTCAGAGCGGGAATACAATCACTAGATAAAGGTCAAATGGAGGCTGCAAGAAGCCTTGGACTTCCTTATTCGAAAGCTATGAGAAAAGTAATTTTACCTCAGGCTGTTAGAAGAATGACTCCGGCTATAATTAACCAATTTATAATATCTCTTAAGGATACCTCTATATTATCTGTTATAGGAATACAAGAGTTAACTCAAAGTGGAGAAATTGTTATCGCTTCAACTTATAAGTCATTTCAGATATGGGGAGCCGTAGCGGTGATGTATCTGATTATCATAACATTGCTTTCAATCGTCTCTAAAAGAATAGAAAGGAGCATGAATATATGATAAAGGTTGATGGTTTAAAAAAACACTTTGGAAAACTAGAAGTTCTTAAGGGAATTGATCTTAATGTGGAACAAGGTGAGGTTCTTTGTCTTATAGGTCCATCTGGATCAGGAAAAAGTACATTGCTTAGATGCTTAAACAGGCTTGAAGATATAGATGGTGGAAGTGTCATCATAGATGGTGATTCTATAAGTGATCAAAAGATAAACATAAATATGATAAGAGAGAAAATAGGGATGGTGTTTCAATCATTTAATTTATTTCCTCATCTTAGCGTAATTGATAATATAACTCTAGCACCAGTAGAATTAAAAAAGATGAGCAAGGAAGAAGCTAGGAAAAAGGCTGTTGAGCTTTTAGCAAAAGTAGGGCTTGAAAATAAGGCTAATGAATATCCAGATAGATTATCTGGTGGACAGAAGCAAAGAGTAGCTATAGCAAGGGCTCTAGCTATGAATCCTGAAATATTGTTATTTGATGAGCCTACATCAGCGCTAGACCCAGAGATGGTAGGGGAAGTTCTACAAGTTATGAAGGAACTTGCGAATGAAGGAATGACTATGGTAGTAGTTACTCACGAAATGGGATTTGCAAGGGAAGTAGCGGATAGAGTTATATTTATGGATGGGGGTTATATCGTGGAGCAGGGTGATCCAAATGATATATTCTCCAATCCTCAAAACCCAAGAACAAAGGACTTTTTAAATAAGGTTTTATAATTCGTAGATTTTTAAAGTGATACTATGATAAACAAAGTTTATTGTAGTATCACTTTTTTTTATAAGGTTTTGAATTGTCTCAAGGTTAGTGAAGTATAAATAATAAGCTTTTTAGAGATATAAAATTGAGGAATGTATCCAGTATATAGAACTTTGCATAGTAAATTTACTTGAATTAATTATTAGTAAAAAAGTTAGTAAAAATTAAGTAAAAAAATATTGTAATTTTACTAAAGATATTATAGAATTTAATTAATGATAATGTTTACTTGTTCATAAGGGAAGAAAAATATATTTTTAATAGGTTAATATGGGAGGAATGAGATATGGTTAATGATTTAAAGATCGATTTTGAGAGTGTTTTTGGTATTGAAGGCCAGGGGAATTATTTTGCACCTGGAAGAGTGAATCTAATAGGAGAGCATACAGATTATAACGGGGGGAATGTATTCCCTTGCGCTCTAACTTTCGGTACTTATGCAATTGCCACAAAAAGAGATGATAAAAAGGTAAGGCTATACTCTAAGAATTTTGATCAATTAGGAATAATAGAATTTGATATTGATGAAATAAAATATGAGAAGAGCCATGATTGGGCAAATTATCCTAAAGGAGTAATGTGGGCTTTTAATGAAAGTGGTAAGAAGATAACTAGCGGTATGGATGTGCTTTTTTATGGAAATATTCCTAATGGAGCAGGCTTATCTTCATCAGCATCTATAGAATTAGTTACTTCTGTAATACTAAAGGACCTATTTTCCTTTAATGTAGACATGATTGAGATGGTAAAGTTAAGTAAACAAGCAGAAAATATATTTATAGGCGTGAATTGCGGCATAATGGATCAATTTGCTATAGGAATGGGCAAAGAGGGTTGCGCTATCTTATTAGATACAAATACATTAAAGTATGAATATGCGAAGGTAGATATTGAAGGTGCATCAATAGTAATAGCTAATACAAATAAGAGAAGGGGCTTAGCTGATTCAAAGTATAACGAAAGAAGAAGCCAGTGCGAAGAAGCTCTAAAAGACTTGCAGGTAGGACTTGATATAAAAGCTTTAGGTGAGATTGATGAAGCAACTTTTGAAGCTAATAAGTCACTTATCAAAGATGACATAAATGTAAAAAGAGCTAAACATGCTGTTTATGAAAATCAAAGGACTCTAAGGGCAGTAGAAGCTCTAAATAAGAAGGATATAGATCTGTTTGGTAAGTTAATGAATGAATCTCATGTATCTTTACGTGATGATTATGAAGTTACAGGAATAGAGCTTGATACTTTAGTTGAACTTGCATGGGATCAAAAGGGAGTTATTGGATCAAGAATGACTGGAGCAGGCTTTGGAGGATGTACAGTAAGTATAGTAAAGAACGAGTTTGTTCAGGATTTTATAAAAAATGTAGGATCACAATACAAGGATAAAATTGGATATGAAGCTGATTTCTATGTAGCTCAAATTGGTGATGGTGCTAGAAAGCTATAGCAATAACTGATAAACTATAATATGAAAAGTAAAAAACTAACTATTAATATGTAGGAGATGATTTTGATGAGTATTTTAGTTTGCGGAGGAGCTGGGTATATCGGTTCTCACTGTGTATACGAGCTTATTGCAAGAGGAGAAGACGTAATAGTAGTAGATAACCTTCAAACTGGACATAAGGCGGCTTTGCACCCAGAAGCAAAGTTTTATGAAGGCGACATAAGAAATTACGATTTTATGGACAAGGTATTTAAGGAAAATAATGTTGAAGGGGTAATACATTTTGCTGCGAATTCTCTTGTTGGCGAAAGTATGCAATTACCTTTAAAGTACTATAATAATAATGTTCATGGTACTGAGGTATTACTTCAAGCAATGGTTGATAATGATGTTAAAAAAATAGTCTTTTCATCTACAGCTGCTGTTTACGGAGAGCCTGAAACAGTTCCTATAACTGAAACTGATAAGACAGAACCAACAAACACATACGGGGAAACAAAGCTTGCTATGGAAAAAATGATGAAGTGGGCTGACAAAGCACATGGATTAAGATATATAGCACTTAGATACTTCAACGTAGCGGGGGCTCATCCAAATGGGTTAATAGGAGAGGACCATACTCCTGAAACTCACCTTATTCCTCTTATTTTACAGGTACCATTAAATAAGAGAGAAAAGATAAGTCTTTTTGGAGATGATTATGATACAAAGGATGGTACATGTATAAGAGATTATATACATGTAAAAGATCTTATTGATGCACATCTTTTGGCCTTTAACAAGCTTAGAGATGGATGGCAAAGTGATGTATTTAACTTAGGAAGCGGAAGCGGATTTACTGTTAAAGAAATGGTAGATGCAGCTAGAAAGGTTACTGGTCATTCTATACCAGCAGAAGTATGCCCAAGAAGAGCTGGAGATCCAGCGGTGTTAATTGCATCAAGTGATAAGGCAAAGAAGGTTTTAGGTTGGGAACCTAAATATAATAATGTAGAAGAAATAATAGCATCAGCTTGGAATTTCCATGAAACACATGTAAATGGATTTGAGGAGTAAAATGCTGTTATAAGTATAGGGGATAAGAAAGATGGTTATAAATATTTCAAAAGAAATAGAGAGTTTATTAGACTATGCTATAGAAAAGGAACTTATAAGCCCTTTAGATAGAATTTATACTAAAAATAGATTGTTGGAAGTATTAGAGTTAACAGAGATAGACGAATATACGGATAATGACAAAGAAAAATCTTTAGAATCAATCTTAGAAAATATACTTTCTTTTGCTTCAGATAATGGAGTTCTTAAAGATGGTGGAGTAGTAGCAAAGGATTTATTTGATACTAAGATTATGGGATGCCTTATAGGTAGACCTTCTGAGATAATAGAAAAGTTTAATTCTTTATATGAACAAGATAAGAAGAAAGCAACTGATTATTTCTATAATTTAAGTAAACATTCTAATTATATAAGATGGGATAGAGTTCAAAAGGATTTGAAGTGGAAGGTTAACACTGAATATGGAAACATAGATATAACTATAAATCTATCTAAGCCAGAGAAAGATCCTAAAGCTATAGCAATGGCTAAAAATATGCCATCTAGTTCTTATCCTAAGTGTTTACTTTGTAGAGAAAATGAGGGTTATGCTGGAAGAATAAATCATCCAGCTAGACAAAATCATAGAATTATTCCTTTGGCTATAAACTCAGAGGATTGGTATCTACAATATTCACCATATGTCTATTACAATGAACACTGTATAGTATTTAAAGGAAGCCATGAACCAATGAAGCTTGGAAAAGAAAGCTTTATAAGGCTTCTTCAGTTTGTTGATAAATTTCCACATTACTTCTTGGGGTCTAATGCTGATTTACCTATTGTTGGAGGATCAATTTTAACTCATGATCACTTCCAAGGAGGAAATTATGAATTTGCTATGGCAACTGCAGATACTGAGAAAAGCTATGTTATTAAAGGCTTCGAAGGGATATCTGTAGCAAGAGTTAAGTGGCCGATGAGTGTGCTTAGACTTAGAGGAGATAGTATTGAAAGATTAGTTGAATTATCTAATCATATATTGAATAGCTGGAGAGGATATTCTGATGAGTCTGTAAATATAATTTCATTTACAGGTGAGACTCCTCATAATACCATAACACCTATAGTTAGAAAGAAGAATGGATTATTTGAAGTAGATTTAGTTCTTAGAAATAACCAAACTTCTGAAGAATATCCAGACGGAATATTCCATCCTCATAGAGAACTTCATCATATAAAGAAAGAGAATATAGGTCTTATTGAAGTTATGGGGCTTGCTGTATTGCCGGCTAGACTTAAAGCTGAACTTAAGAGTCTAGAAGCTTATCTAATAGGTGAATATAAATTCGACTCTATAAGCAGAGAGTCTGAGCTATATAAGCATAAAAGATGGGCTGAAGATATAATGAATACTTATGAGAATATATCTGCAGGTAATGTAGAAAGCATAATTAGGAAAGAAGTTGGAATTAAGTTTGCAACTGTTCTTGAGCATTGTGGAGTATTCAAAAGAGATGAAGTGGGATTAAGTGCTTTTGATAAGTTTGTAGCTTCATTATAATATGATGCTGTTATCTATGATATAAACTACTAGAGTAAAAAAAGGAACTAGAATGTCTAGCTCCTTTTTTTGCTTTTTAGATAATATGATCCTTTTTGTTATTTTAAAATGTAGCTTTTAAGGTATATTTTGTAGCAGTGCTGTAGTTACCGTTGTAGCCAAATACAAGGATATAATAGGTTCCTGAAGAAGATGGAGTATAGCTTATACTCTCTGAAGTAGTAGAACCATTTGTTGATTTTGCTACTAAAGTGCCACTGCTGTTATATAAATATAAATCATAGTCCTTAGGTAAGGTTGATAAGCTGATGCTTATAGTTTTTCCGCTTGTCGCACTTAATTTATAATAATCTTTATCAGTAGAGGTAGCTATATATGAGCTATAATCTGTTCCTGAAGTTATTGCATAAGCTTGAGCTGTAGTATCATTAGGTTCATATGGATCAGTAGTTGGTGTAGTTGATGAACCTATTCCTACGCCACTAAATGCATTGTTTACTGCTGTTACTTCAGCGCTTGAAGCACCATACAAATCTGTAGCAGCTTTTACTGCAGCATTTCTAGCAGCTAAGAAATCTGTAGAAGAACTCATATAAGTTGTAAGGGCTCTATAGTATATCTTTGCAGTTTTTTCGCAGCCTAGAGATTGAGCTACTAAATAAGCTGCTTTATTAGGTATACCACTATTTGTGTGAACTCCTCCATTATCATCACTAGTATTAACATAATTGCTGTAATTGTCAGGTTGATCATATAGAGTTGGGTTAGCTAAACTTCTTAATGCGTCACCAGGAGTTCCTGGAGTGTATATTTTATCGCCAACAACCCAGTCAGCAGAACTAAACTGCCAAGTGCCACCACCTCTAACATTATACTTATCATAGCTATCTATCAATACGCCCATTATATCCGACATTGACTCATTTAGAGCACCTGGTTCATCTTGATAGTCTAGGTTAGCAGTGTATTGAGTTACACCATGAGTAAGCTCATGGCCTACTACATCTAAATCGCCACTGAAATAAGTGAAGGTTGTGCCATCTCCATCACCATAAACCATTTGGTTACCATCCCAGTAAGCATTATTATAAGCACTTCCATAGTGAGCAGTTGATATTATTGACATTCCATTGTTATCTATACTGTTTCTTCCAAGAAGATTTTTATAGAAATCATAAACTACTCCTGCATAGTAGTGAGCGCTAACTGGTGCCTTAAAGCTTGTTGTATTAAAGGTTGAAGATGAGTTTGCAACTAAAGTTCCTGGTTCTGTTTGCTTGTTAGCTGCAGTGTAAGTTTTTATTTGACCAGTCATTGCTTTAGTCTTATCTAGCATCTGGTATGAAGAACCTGATTGATATAGATTTAAGGACTTAGTAGTTCCATCTACTAAAGTACCACTTCCTGTAACATTTCCATCGAATCTTATCTTGCTCTTTTTATCAATAACATTTCCTGAGTTAGTATCTATGAATACATCCCAGTTAGCTATCTCAGGGTCTTGATAATAGATATTAACTTTATAAGTTTCATGAGCTGTACCATCTAAAACTATTACCTGTTTTTCAACAGCAGGATCTTTGGCTAATGAGTTGAACTTAAATTGTTTTTTTGCTGTATCTATAGCTTGTTTTTCAGATATAGTATTAGCAATTATTGATTTTGGCGAATCAACACCACTAGCTAGTGATCCTGATACGTTCGATACGACTCCTGTCTTGTCAAATTGAACTGAGATTTCAGCTCCTCTTACGGGAATTCCGTTTATAAGCTGAGCGGCCTTTACATTAGTAAAGCCTAACTCGTCCTTATTTATGGATAAGATTTTAAAGTTATTTGATGGTTCCTTTACACCAAACAAATCCTTGTTGTCTTCAAGGAAAGTTAGTGCAGACTTTTCATCTATAGCTTGCTTGTCTGAAAGTTTACCAGAGATGAAAACTTGTAGCTTACCATCCTTTTCTTTGCTCTTGTGAAGATCAGATTTTAACTTCCCTTCACTTAGTTTGGTTAACTTTTCAACAATCTGAGCCTTTTTTTCCTCAGAATTGTTAGTTGATGCTGAAGCTGATGACTTAGCTTGCACTACGCAAGTAGTTATAACAGATACAGCAATCAAGGATGAAATAATTTTTTTGTTCATTTTGTTGCCCCCTTTTATTTAATTAAATTATTAACTCTATAAACTTATCCCTTAAACCAGAATTATTGCCCCAAATTCTTGGTAAAAGAATATATAAACCAAAGTATTCTCTGGTTTAAGTTAAAAATTAGAGAGTTTAATTTATATTATATGGGATTTGATACATATATAAAGTCCCAAAAAAGTTACAAAATGGTTAAATATTCAAAATACCTCCGGTAAAGTCTCTGAATCTCTTTATTACATTAATTTACATAAAATAAAATAATTTGTTAAGAAGTGATATGTTTGAAAATTTATAAAAAGTGATGAAGAAACTATTGGGTTACATAATGTTATTATCTGAATACTAAGTATAGGTAATTTAGTGTATTTATCTTTACAAAATCATAAAATTTATAATCTATTAAATTAGTATAAATATTTGTGTACTATGAATATAATTACTAAGGCAACAAATTAAAAGTAAAGCATAACATATAAATTGGTGTAAATATGGATTGTAGTATTCTATTTCCTAAGAAATATTTAAGGGGGATATCATATATGAAGATTGACATAATTTCAGGCTTCTTGGGAGCAGGTAAAACTACTTTAATTAAAAAATTAATAAAAGAGCAATTGTATAGAGAAAGAATAGTAATTATTGAAAATGAATATGGTGAAGTTGGTATAGATGGTGAATTGCTAGCAGGAAGTAATATATGTGTTAAGGAGATAGTTTCTGGGTGCATATGTTGTTCAATAAGTGATGATTTTGTTAAAGCTGTTGATATTATGGCAAGAGAATATAATCCAGACAGATTAATTATTGAACCTTCTGGAGTAGCTAAGTTATCAAGAGTGGTGTCTTTTATAAAAACTTTAGATTCATTGGGTAATATTAAGATAAATATACAAGCTGTAGTTGTAGATATAAATAACTTTGATTTGTATATAAATAACTTTGGAGAATTTTATACTAATCAAATAGTGAATGCTAGGACAGTAATATTAAGCAGAACCCAAGATTCTAATGATCAAGAGATTACTCATGTAGTAATGGCCATTAGGAAAATAAATCCTAGATGTTCTATAATAACAACGCCTTGGGACAGGTTGCCTTCTCAGAGAATAATAAGTGTTTGTGAACAAAGGATTGATGATTTGATGAGGGACTCTAATCAAGCTAGGAAGTCTCTAAATATTACACACGTTATAAGAAATTCTAATACACTAACTAATAGTTTGGCTAAAGATGTTTTTGATGTTTGGGCTAAAGAGCTTCATTCTAAATTTAGTATAGATGAGATTAACATGATATTAGAAAGTTTTAAAGATGAAAAAGGTTTAGGATTTGTCATAAGAGCTAAAGGGATAATTGAATTATTAGATGGAAAGTGGATTAAGTTTGATTATATTCCAAACTATATAGAGATTAAAGAGATTAACTGTAGAAGCCATAGGAGAGTTTCTGTTATAGGAAGTAAATTGAATAAGATTGCAATAGAAGAACTTTTTCTAAAAAAGCATATAGGGTAATACAACAATAAATGGGAGGTTATAATGTTAGGGAAAACTGACATAGAATTAGTAACAGGTTTTTTGGGGGCGGGAAAGACATCCTTCCTTCAGTCCTTCATAGATATATCAGGAAAAGCTGATGAGGATTTGCTTATACTACAATGTGAAAGAGGTAGAACAGAACTATCTGATGAATTAATAAAAAGAAAGAACGTTACATTAAAAAAGTACAAAAAAAACGAAGAATTAGATATGAAGAACTTTATGAGGATTATAAACTTTTATGCACCTAAAAGAATAATCATAGAATGTAATGGAGTAAGCAATTTAGATGACTTCCTGACATTCTTAAATGTAAAAGAGTTAAAAAGAAAGGTTAAGGTTACTGGAATTATTACAGTGGTGGATAGTGTAACTTTAAATATGTTTATTAAGAATATGGGGTCATTAATTATTCCTAATTTAAGATCAGCAGATCTTATAGTGATGAACAATTGTGATTCCATTAGTGAAGAGAAGAAGCTACAATTGGAAAGTATGTTAAAGGCTATAAATCTTCACGCTCATATTTTGCAATGCAGAAGCTTTACAAGTTTATATGAAGATGTAAAGAACTGTAGCATAATTAAAAAGTTTGTTTAAAGAGGATGGATATGAATAATATTATTGGAATAGTTCAGTATTTTTCAATTATTTTTGCTAGTATCTTCTTAGAAGCACTCCCTTTTATAATAATAGGCGCCTTAGTATCAGCGTTTATACAAACCTTCTTGGATGAGAAGCTTATTAAGAGGATAATTCCCAAAAACAAAATTTTAGGCGGATTAATGGCATCTCTCATTGGAATGATTTTTCCTGTATGTGAATGTGCTACAGTACCAATAGGAAGGGGCTTGTTAAAAAAAGGAGTCCCGTTAAATGTAGCTGTAACTTACATGCTTGCAACGCCTATAATAAACCCTGTTGTACTAATGTCTACCTACTATGCTTTTAACGGTAGTATTAAAGTACTGTTATATAGAGCTGTTTTTGGTCTATCAATAGCCATAATAGTAGGATATATAGTTGATATATTAAATGGTAGATTTGATGTTCTTTCAGAGAGAGGTTTTTATATAGAAGATAAATGTACATGTGGTTGTAGTGGGTACCAAAATAGTAAATCAAGGTTTTTAACTATTTTAGATCATTCATCTAAAGAACTTTATGATATAGGAAAGTATTTTATAATTGGCGCTGCTTTAGCGGCCCTATGTCAGGTACTTATACCGAGGGACAAGCTTGCTTTGTTAGGTCACAATGTACCTTTTTCAATATTAATAATGATGGGGTTTGCATTTTTATCATCGCTGTGTTCAGAGGCAGATGCTTTTGTTGCAAGCACCTTTTTGGACAGTTTTGGACTAGGTGCTGTTATGTCATTTTTGCTTCTTGGCCCAATGATAGATTTAAAAAATACGGTTATGCTATTTTCATCGTTTAAGAAAAGCTTCGTGTTTAAACTGCTATTTTGCATTTTTTCATTATGCTTTATAGCCGGTTGTATAATATATTAGGAGGAAGAAACTATGAAAAAATTTAACTTCAATGAACTTTTATGGTTTTTGACTCTGGTTTTAAGTTCTATACTATTAATGTACCTGCTAAAAACCTCAAGCATTTCAAACTTTGTTCACCCAAAGATGGATAAGTATCTAATATTTGCTATAGCAGCTCTTCTGGTGATAGCTGTTATACAATTTTTTAAGATATTTACTGTACCTGATAGAGGTGGAGTGAAAAAGGACTACTTAATATTTTTAGTGGCAATCTTCATAATTGTACTAGCTACTAATAAGGATATTGGTACTGAAGGAATAAGTCTTAAGGGAATAAAGCTTTCAACAAGAAGTTATTGGGATGCTACTGGGGACCATCATCATCATTATGATAGTATACCAGGTGGAACTATAGAGTTGTTAGGGGAAAATTACTACTGCTATTTAGAAGATATAGAAAAGAACATAGATCGATATAAGGGAAGGCAAGTTATTACTGAAGGTATGGTATATAAGAATTCAGATATGGATAAAAGCGACTTTATAATTGCTAGAACTGTTATGAGCTGTTGCGCAGCAGATTCTCAAATAATAGGTATAAAAGTTATTGATAAGAAGGCTTACCCTAAAAGTGGACAATGGGTGGAGTTACGGGGAACTCTTGGAAGTGCTAAAGTCTATGAGGGAAATAAGCTTGTTGAAGTACCTACCATAATTTCAGACAATTTGACTGTTAAACCTAAACCTTTCAATCAATATATTTATCAAAACTAATATCATCTAAGTTTATGAGATATAAAGTTTAGAATTTTAACTAAATTAATGTAAATTTTATACGATATTAGATTTATGAATCCATTAATTGATACTGAAATTAAATATAAATCACTACATTTATAAATCTATTTGAAGTAACTTTTGTGTCATTAACACAATATTTATAGGTCAGTTTGTATAATGGAGCGATTTATGTGTTAAATATTCTTGAGGTGAAGATGAGAAAGATAAAGCGCATTTGGGTAATGTTATGCCTGTTTATAATAATATTAATAGGGATAAGCATTTATCCTCCAATACCAAGACCAGATATTATAATAGTCCATAATGGGAATACGTCTATAACACTATCAGAGGAAGATAAAGAATATCAAAACATATTTGACTTAACTAGCAAGAGATTTACACTAAGAAGTGTACAGACAAAAATAGACCATAGAGAAAAAGAAAATATAATAAAAGACAGTACTAAATCAATAGAATTCATATATGATAAAGAACAATCATTTAGATCTAAAAAGAATTTCTTAAATTCAGTACTTTATCGTAAGTTACTATTTCCTATAGAATCTTCCGATAGAAGTAAAGATGGATACATGATTTTTGGATCTGAAAAGGATTATTATGATCTATCTGTAAAGGACCTAGTACAATCGAGTAAACTTGATAAAGCCTTAAAGGATTTGAATTAGAATAAAAAGCATAATTTAAACTTATTGACTGCTTTTGTTTATGTATTTTTATCACAGATAAAATATATGGATAATATCTAACAGTTTTTATACTTTTATGGTACAATAAAATATAAACTTTTGCTGTTTAGAAAGGGAGGAGTCATTAATGAATCCAGTTGCATTTAGTGTATTTGGGCTTGATATCAGATGGTATGGTCTTTTAATCTCATTTGGGGTACTTGCTGCTTTAGCATTGGCATACTTTACATGTAAGCTAAAAGGTACTAGTTTCGATAAGCTTATGGATATTTTTATTTTAGCATTCCCAATGGCCATAATAGGAGCTAGACTTTATTATGTTGCATTTGAATTTGATTACTATAAGAGTAATCTTAGCCAAATTGTAAACATAAGACAAGGTGGTCTTGCTATTCATGGAGGCGTAATTTTTGCTCTAGTTACAGCTTTGATATATACAAAAGTTAAAAAGCTTAATTTCCTTGAGTTTGCAGATATTGCAGCCCCTTCAATAATATTAGCTCAAGCGATAGGAAGATGGGGTAACTTCTTTAACGGTGAAGCTCATGGGGGAGCTGTTAGCCAAGAATTTATAAGTAAATTTCCTAAGTTTATACAAAGTGGAATGCTTATTGATGGAGTTTACTACAATCCTACATTTTTATATGAATCATTATGGAACATTCTTGTTTGTATAATTCTGTTAGTTATACTTTATAAGAGAAAGAGCGAGCATAAAGGTATAGTTCTAGGAAGTTATATGATTTTGTATTCTATAGGTAGATTTTTTATAGAAGGCTTGAGAACAGATAGTCTTTACATGGCATTTGGATTGAGAACCGCTCAAGTTGTTAGTGGAGTATTAATTATTGGCGGCATAATACTTATTACTGCAATATTAAGAAGAAAAAAAGGTATATTTTATTAGTATATAACGGGGCATTATAATTCTGCCCCATTTTTGCAAGTGCATTACTAATATAGGATAAAATTTGTCTGTTGACGAATGTTATATAAACATATATAATAAAAATCGTGACAGCAAGATAGTATGATTTTCATATATGTCTTTAATTCACACTATAATATATGGAGAGATGTCCGAGTGGTTGAAGGAGCACGCCTGGAAAGCGTGTGTAGGGGAAACTCTACCGGGGGTTCGAATCCCCCTCTCTCCGCCATAGTCGTGCTAGACGGGGAGTTAGCGGTGCCCTGTACCTGCAATCCGCTATAGCAGGGTTTAATTCCTCATCGAGGCCTTAATCTGTGAGGCCTGCCCCATGTAAGTGGTGTTGATGGCTGGGTCCCACGCAACGGCAGCCCGTGAACCTCGTCAGGTCCGGAAGGAAGCAGCGATAAGCGGTTCCTGTCGTGTGCCGTGGAGCAGCCTGGCCTGAGCTAACTGCATGGGTAACGCTCATAGATTATTGTCGACATGAGGTGCACGACTTTTAAGTTGAATTATAAAGCCTTTCAGTTATATACTGAAAGGCTTTTTTACTATCTATGAAAGTATAAAGTTTTTTGTTAGTCCAATTTTTTTCTAAAGCGAACTATGCTAAGGATTAATAATAATAAACCAAGTATAAATAATAAACTTACATCTTGGATTAGATATCTTAAATCTAATCCTTTTAGAGCTATTCCCCTTATTATATTTAAGAAGTAGGTTAGAGGGATTATATTGCCTAGATACTGTATTATCTTAGGCATGGCTTCTCTTGGAAATACAAAACCTGACAGCAATACACTTGGCAGTAATGCAACAAAGGCCATTTGCATCGCTTGAAGTTGAGTTTTAGCTATTGTAGATATTAATATACCTATAGCTAATGCGCAAACTACGAACCCAGAGCCTAAAAATATTAATAGAGGTATACTTCCTGATATAGGTATATTGAACCAGTATATACCTAGAACTAATGAGTATATAAAATCTGCGAATCCAATAACAATATAAGGTACAAGCTTTCCGAGTATTATCTCAGGTGACTTTAGAGGTGAGACTATAAGTTGCTCTAAGGTGCCGCGTTCCTTCTCTCTAACTAAAGCAAAAGCAGTCAATATTATGGTTATATTTTGCATAATAAGTCCTATAAGACCTGGAATTGTATAATTTTGATTTCTTAGAGTTGGGTTATAGAGTACTTTAGTTCTTATATCTATTGCTGAATTGTTACTTGCATTTATCTTAGAGTTTAGTTTGTTAAGTATCTTTGAGTTTTGGTTCTGAGCAGCTAGTATACCACTGCTAAAGGCTGTTCTAGCTGTAGTTGGATCTGAGCCATCTACTATGAATTGAATAGTAGGCTTATCCTTTTCTGCAATTTTTTCAGAATAATCTGGTGGAATGATAAGGGCAGAGTGAGCGGTCCCTTTATCTAAAGAATTTTCAATGGCTTCAATACTGTGTACTTTTCCAACTACTTTAAAATACGAGGTGTTCTCGAAGCCTTTTATTAATTCACGGCTTTCTGCCGTATTACTTTGATCTAATACAAGCAATGAGATATCTTCTAGTTCTGTAACTACTGCATATCCAAAGAGTAATATCATAATTAGAGGCATCATTATCGCTATTGCAAAGCTAGCCTTATCTCTTTTTATCTGAATAAATTCTTTTTTTACTATTGACATAAACCTCTGCATATTCATAGTTAGGACATCTCCTCACCGGTTAGAAATTTTAAATCTTCAAAGGACGACTGAATTTTTTGATTAGTAGATTTTTCTACATATCTTATAAAGACATCTTCTAGATTGGATACCTGTTCTTTTTCGATTAGTTCCGTAGGGGTTCCTACTGCTATCAATTTGCTGTTAAATATAAAAGCTATATTATCACAACTTTGCGCTTCATCCATGTAATGTGTTGTTACAAGTATGGTGATTCCTTGTTTAGCTAATGTAAAGATCATCTGCCAAAATACTCTTCTAGATACAGGGTCTACTCCAGCAGTAGGTTCATCTAAAATTAATATTTTAGGTTTATGAATCAAAGCACAACCTAAAGCAAGTCTTTGCTTCCAACCTCCGGAAAGATTTTTTGTTAGAACATTCTCTCGTCCTACTAATCCTGCCATAGCTATAATTCCACCTTTTCGCTCCTTTCTTTGCTTTGCTGTAAGACCATAAATACCAGCATAAAAATCCAAGTTTTCACTAACTGTTAGGTCTTCATAGAGACTAAACTTTTGAGACATATATCCGATGCTTTGCTTGATTTTAGAAACATTTTTGGTCACATCATAGCCTAGGATTTTAGCAGATCCATCAGTAGGGGTTATAACACCGCACAACATTCGTATAGTTGTAGACTTACCAGAACCATTTGGGCCTAAAAACCCAAAAATCTTGCCTTTTGGTACAGTGAAGCTTATATTATCAACGGCAGTATAACTGCCGAATTTCTTTGTTAAACCTTGAACTTCTATAGCATCCATTAGTATCACCTCTATTCTAAGCTTACATCAGCCATAAGACCTGGAACAGCCCCACTATTGTCTTTAAGCTTTAATTTTACCTCAAATAAGGTCTTTTCCTTATCGTTCTTTGTCTCTACGTTTTTTGGAGTGAATTCTGATTGAGTTGATATATATACAACTTGGGCTTTTTCTGTTGCATTATTGATTTTAATAGTTAGAGATTGATTTAGTTTAACCTTTGATCTCTTAGATTCCTCAATATATATCTTTAAATATTTACTCTTTATATCACTGATTTTTAAAATATTAGTTCCAGTAGATATTAGATCACCTTTATGAACTAACACATCTGTTACGGTTCCATCTATAGGCGAGGTTATGCTAGATTTTGAAACTTGTAGTTTAGCTAAATCTACTGAAGCTTTAGCTTGATCTACAGCGCCTTGAGCCTCATCTTTTATTGATGCTTTAGCATTACTAGGTATATCGGATTGTTTAGCTTCAGCTATTTTCAATGCACCTTCTGCCTGAAATTGCTGTATCTCATATACCTTAGAGTCTACTTTGGCAACTTTGTCACCAGCTTTAATTGTAGAGCCTTCAGATACATTAAGTTCTGATAGTTTTCCAGAAACCTCTGAAGAAATATTGTAACTTTCACACTCCACTGTTCCAGTGTATATATTTTCACTGGAATTTTTGACTGAGTTACAACTTACTAGACTTAATGATATTAATAATAATAGAAATGATGTAGTTCTTTTTAACATGATATAGACCTCCTATTTTTTACTTAGCCCGTTTAGAAATAAATCGATTATTATATCAACCTGTTCATCGTCGCTAATAGGTACTATGGTTGGGAGTAACTGTCTCTGAATTATATAAATTCCTAAGGTACCTACTATTCCTCTAGCAGCTATTGTAGGGTTTATATCCCTAAAGATTCCTTTGGATATGCCTGATTTTACAAAATCCTCTAGCAAGACCTTACCTCTTAATGCCATACTTTCTATAAAGAGATTTCTTAAATCCTCATGGTATTGAAGCTCAGTAAAAACAATTTTAATTAAGTTCCAGTTTTCATCTATCACATTTAGTCTATCTCTAGCAATGGCTTTTAATGTATCCTTTGGATCTTTGCTCTCGTAATCTTTTAATATTTTTTTTATCCTAGAGGAGATAAAGGCTTCACCTAAAACCTCAATAAGCCTTTTCATAACACCTCTAAGTAAATCTTTTTTTGTTTTGAAATATCTAAATATGGTCCCTTCAGCAACGCCTGCTTCTTTGGCTATTTCACTAGTAGTAGCAGCGCTGAACCCTTTTTCTGAAAATATTTTTATCGCAGATTCGAGTATTAGTTCTTCTTTATTTTCTCTAACCATATTGAAGCTCCTTTATAATTCTTTTACATAAGTTTATGATTACTTTAAAATGAGTGAGTACTCACTTACATAATAGACCTAATGGCTATATTTGTAAATACCCAAAAGAATAAATTTTACACACAATCATCCCATATTCTTTGATTAAAGTTAAACTTTGTGGCATAATATTTTTAGAATATTTGTTAAATGTAGTAGAAGGAGATAATAAATGATAGAATTCATAGTAAATTGGGCTATATACGTTTTAAGTAAGCTCGGTTATTTTGGAGTGTTTTCTTTAATGGCAATAGAGAGTGCCTGTATTCCAATACCTAGTGAGGCTATATTACCATTTGGTGGATTTTTAGCATCAAGTGCAAACCCAGGAAATAAATTGAACCTTATGCTTGTTATTTTGATTGGAACATTGGGAGGAACCTTTGGATCAGTGTGTATGTACTATATCGGAGCAAAAGGTGGAAGACCATTAGTTGAAAAGTATGCAGAGAAGCTTAGACTTTCAAAGTCTCATTTAGAGATGAGTGATAATTATTTTAATAAATATGGTGAAAAGATAGCATTTTTCTCAAGGCTATTACCTATAATAAGAACTTTTATATCACTTCCAGCTGGAATAAGTAAAATGGACGTTAAGAAGTTTACTTTTTATACTTTCGTTGGATCCTTAATATGGAGTGTGGTTTTAGGGTATGCAGGATATGTCATGGGAGAAAATTGGACTAAGATTCGTGAATGGTTGCACATAGCTGATTACTTTGTTGTGGCTGCGGTTTTAGGTTTAATAGTATATTGGTATGTAAGAAGAAGAAAAAAGAAAAAAGCCGTTACAGAATAAAATATATATAATATAAATTACTTATTTGACAGAGGTGATTAATTTGAATTTCTACGATCCTGGTGCAAAGATAAGGCTTATGAGAAAAAGATTCAATATGAATCAATTGGAATTAGAAGATAGTAATATGACAAGAGCTTTTATAAGTATGATGGAAAGCGGTAAAAGAAGAGTAAGTAAAGTAAGCTCGAAAATATTGGCAGAAAAGTTTAATAATAAGGGCAAGGAATCTGGACTGGAATTAAACTTAGATGATGAGTATTTTTCTAGAGAACCTCAAGAAGATGCTAGATTTTATTGTGAAAATGAATTGAAGAGAAATAATAAGCATAGTCAGCTTGAAGAGTTAATAAATATAGCTATAGAGTTTCAACTTGATAATGTAGCTGCAAAGGTATATAGAAAAAGGGCAGATAAATATTTTGATGAGTTGGACTATGCTAATGCATTTATTAATTATTCAAACTCTTTAGGTAAATATAAGGAGCTAAAGTCATATGAGGATCAACCTTATATATACACGCAGATGGGACTTTGTAAGTCCAAAAGAAATGAGTATGATGATGCAATATTCTATTTTAATCAAGCTATGTACTATGCTAAGGATAAAGGGGAAAGGGCCTATTTCCTTAAGGCAAGTTACAGTTTAGCATCTACTTATTTTGATATGCAGAGGTACAACGAGAGCATAGAAATTTTAGACAAGTACATATTAGGACAAGATCTAGAACAGGACTTATTAGTTAATGGAAAGGTTTTAAAGGCAAATAGCTGTTATAAGCTTGGAAAGAAGAAGGAAGCTGTAAGAGATTACTTTTCAGTAATAGAGCAACTTAAGGAAGATAGTGAGGTACTACTAGCATCGCTGTATGGAAACTTGGGTGAATATTATTATGAGATTGAAGAGTTCTATGAAGCTATAAAATATATAAATCTTTCACAGAAGATAAAGAATAAGGTTGATAAGAAATCACTTCCATATACTCTAAATACTAAAGGAAAGATATTTTACAGACAAGGCTTAGTAGATGAGAGCATAATGATTATGGAGCTTGGTATGAATATGGCAGAAGAATTCAATAATTTTTCTGTACTTTTTGAAATCTATAAAGAACTTATTCGCATATATGAGGATATAGATGACTTAGATAAGATTAAAGAAACTTCCTTAAATTTATTGAGTATTTTTAAGACAAACAACATAGAGGAAGGTAAAAAATATATACTCACTAAGCTTGTTCAAGTAGCACTTAAGAAAAATGATAAGGAAGAAGCTATAAGTCTCTTATCACAACTAGGTGATGCACTTAGTGTTTAAACATGCAGTAATATAAATTTATTAATAGAGATAATAAAACGCCTTCTCTAGGAGAATACTATTCTACTAAAGGAGGCGTTTTTATGAAGAAATTTATATCACTTGCCATATGTTTAATAGTCTTGGTAACTTCAAGTGTCAGTGCTCGAGAACCCGATGCTAAAAGGTTTGCAGTTCCACCTCTAAAATATAGTTATAATGCTCTTGAGCCATATATTGATGAGCAGACAATGAAAGTACATCACGATAAGCATCATGAAGCATATGTAAGTAACCTTAATAAAGCTTTAGATAAGTATCCAGAATTGCAGGGAAAAACAGTGGAGCAATTATTATTAAGTATTAATAAAGTTCCCAGTGATATTAGAGAAACTGTTAGAAACAACGCAGGTGGACATTATAATCACACTTTCTTTTGGGATGTAATGTCGCCTAATAAAGGGGGAAGTCCTAAGGGGAATATAATGAAATCTATTGAACGTGATTTCGGTTCTATGGATAACTTCAAGAAATTATTTAAGCAAACAGCTCTAGATAGATTTGGATCAGGTTGGGCTTGGCTTTTAAAAGATAATTCAGGAAAGCTATCTATAATGTCTACAGCTAATCAGGATACCCCAATTCAGTTAGGACTTAAGCCTATTATAGCTATAGATGTTTGGGAGCATGCATACTACTTAAAATATCAAAATAAAAGAGCTGACTATATTGATGCCTGGTGGAACGTGGTAAATTGGGATAGGGCTGAAGAGCTATATAATGAAAAATAAACGCCTGTTGCTTGAAGCTGTATTATAATGGTATTACTAAGTTTTCTATAAATGTATAATAAAGCAGGGGTGGAGTAATATACCTACTCCACCATTAAATATTGTATTAATAATTATTTTCTAACTAGAGAAATAAACTCGTATGGAATTGTATTTCTTTCATCTTCAACGCCAATTTCTTGCTCTACAACAGTCCACTCAGAGTAATCAATCTTAGGGAAGTAGGTATCACCATCGAAGTGCTTTTTCACCTTTGTTATATAAAGTTTGTTTACATAAGGAAGTAGCTGCTTATAGATTTCTCCACCTCCTATAATAAATACCTCTTCTTCTATTTTTGAAAACCTACTAATAATTTCTTCTATTGAATTAATAACCTCTACATTAGGATCATCTACAAAAAGGTGCTCATCCTTAGTAATTATGACATGATGTCTATTAGGTAGTACGCCAGGTAATGATTGAAAAGTTTTTCGTCCAAGCACTACTGTGTGTCCAGAGGTTACCTTCTTAAATCTTTTAAGATCTGCAGGAAGATGCCAGATAAGATCATTATTATTACCTATTACTCCATTTTCAGCTATAGCTGCTATTATAGAAAGCATTATATTGCTACCTCCATATCTATTTTTGAATGGTGTTTATAGTCTATAAGTTTTATATCATCAGCTGTAAAGTCATAGAAGTTCTTTATTTCAGGATTTATCCATAGTTTAGGCGCATCAAAAGCAGAAGATTTTCTTGCAATCTGTTCTTTTAAGCCATTAACATGATTTTCATAAATATGAGCATTATTTATAACATGAGTAAATAATCCTGGCTTTAATCCTGTAACTTGAGCTACAAGATGGACTAATACTGCATATTGACTAGAATTAAATGGAACACCAAGCCCCATATCTCCACTTCTTTGAACTAGCATGCAATTAAGCTTACCATCAGTTACATCCCACATGGTCAAAAAGCAGCAAGGATGTAAAGGTCCCCCATCGAGATAAGGAATCTGCCATAGGTTTATCATCATTCTTCTATCCTGAGGGTTTGTTTTTAAAGTCTCAATAAGGTTATCCATCTGATCAAACTTTTTTACTACCCATCCATAAGAAGTACCTATTGTACCATCTTCCATCATCCACTCATCCCATATATGGACATTGTCCTCTTGAAGCTTTCTTACATCATTTGAACCATCTTTGAATATCCACAATAGTTCTTTAACTGCAGTTTTAAAGGCTACAAATTTTGTGGTTAAGATAGGAAACTCCTTTTCTAGATTGAATTGCATTATTTGATGAGGAAGTTTATAGGTTCTTATTCCAGTTCTATTATTATCAAAATAACCATTTTCTAAAATATCCTCTACTACAGAAAGATACTTTTTATCATAAATACTCATATTTTCCTCCTAGGGTTTACAATTTACTTATCAATTTATGTAAAGTTTTAAGATAGATTATTGAATCTATATATTATTTTACTATTTTAATATTAAATTTTAAAACGGTAAAAGTCTTTATAGAATTCAATTATTAACAGTGTATAGGTTTTTAGCTCTAATTAGTAAGATATATTAACATAATTCATAAATAGCCAGTAAAGTAGTATATACTTTTTCCTTTTATAAACTGCAATTTGTTTAGAGTTAAGGAATTTAAAAATATAACAATATAAATTTATAAGAATTTATTGGAAAACAAGTGGTTCAAAGATAAAATAGTAATAAAGATAGGGTATGAAAAGGGGAGAGTTTATTGAAGCTTGAAAGATTGATTACAATAATCATGATGCTTATAAATAAAAGAAGAATAACATCAAGGGAATTAGCTGAATTTTTTGAGGTGTCAGTAAGAACTATACAAAGAGATATAGACACGATAAATATGGCTGGAATACCAATAGTAGCTTATAAGGGATATGAAGGCGGCTATGAGATATTAGATGGATATAAGATAGACAATAATTTCGTTACTGAAAAAGAATATAATTTGCTACTAAAGTTGCTTAAGGGTGTAGAAGGTGTCTACGATGACCCAACTATAAAAAATATGTCTGAGAAGTTTAAGGCTGTTAAGGCTAATGATAATGTGAGTATAGATAAAAGTATTGTGATGGATTTTTCTCATTGGGGTAACTCTTCAAGGATAAAGAAAAAAGTTTCTACAATAAAACAGGCTATTGACGATAAAGTTACTGTAGCTTTTAACTACATTGATTTAAATGGTAAAGTTACTAGCAGGGAAGTAGAACCCTATACATTAATATTAAAAGTTAATACGTGGTACCTATATGGCTTTTGTAGATTAAGAAAAGACTTTAGGCTTTTTAAATTGGCAAGACTTGATAAATTAGAGAAGACTAAGACTTACTTTGAAGCTATTGATATAGAAGAGCATAAATTAATAACAGATAAGATAGACAACTATACGGATTTAAAGTTGAGGTTCCACCCATCTTGTATGAATAGGATAGATGATTATTTCGAAGTGGAGGAAATGAATTTTCAAGAAGACGGCTATATATTAATAAATACAAGTTATCCTGAAGATGAATGGGTTTATAGCATGTTATTAAGTTTTGGAGATAAAGTTGAAATACTAGAACCTGAACATATAAGAGATATAATTGTAAAACGGGTACAAAATATTTTGAAATTATATTCTTAATATGACAAACATCTGTCGTATTGTATCTTCTATAATTTAAATAAAGATGTTTCATTTTAATGCGAGATTATTTTAAATTTTCCTTTGGTTTCTGCAAGGAGAGTTAGAGGGTATAGGGTTTAGTATAAAATGATACATCTATATAATTTAATTAGGAGGTAATTCATATGGAAATGAATATTTGTCAAAGTTGCGCTATGCCGTTAGAAAACGAAACCCTATTAGGTACTAATAAGGATGGAAGCAAAAATAAAGAGTATTGCATCTATTGTTATGAAAGTGGCTCATTTAAACAGGATATAGAAATGAATGAGATGGCAGACATATGTGTTAAGTTTATGAAAGAGGAAGGTATGGATGAAGGTAGAGCTAGAGATATAATGAATAGCACTTTGCCTACCTTGAAGAGATGGAGATAAAAGTATAGCCTGATCTTAAAGCTAGTTGCGATTAAAGAATAATGTTTAAGTTAACTGTACAGTGATTCAAGTTTTAACGAGCTTACGTGAAAAATTCGCTAAAGTGTCCTTCTTTAGCGATTTTTTTGGTTATATATAGATTGAATAGAGTTATAGACAATCATTAATATAAGGTTTAAATGCGGATTAAAATTTTGCTTAGATTATATAGTTGTAGTTGTTCATTTAATTATTCCTAAATAGGAAATAAACTATGGTTGGTTAAATCAATACCATTGATGTATAATAATTATTAGGAATGATAGTGAGGTGAATTACCTTGGCATATACAGCTTTATACAGAGAGTGGAGACCTAAGAAATTTGAAGATGTTGTAGGTCAGGAACATGTAACAGTAACTTTAAGGAATCAAATAATAAATAATAGAATAGCTCATGCATATCTTTTTTGTGGAACTAGAGGTACGGGTAAGACTTCAAGTGCAAAGGTTTTTGCGAAGGCTTTAAACTGCCTTAACTTACATGATGGAGAACCTTGTAATGAATGTGAGATGTGCAATAAAATAAATAGTGGTCTTGCTATAGATATAACAGAATTAGATGCTGCATCTAACAATGGTGTAGATAAGATAAGAGACATAATAGATGATGTTCAGTATCCTCCTCAGGAAGCTAGATTTAAAGTTTATATAATGGATGAGGTACATATGCTATCTCAGGGGGCTGTAAACGCATTTCTTAAAACCCTTGAGGAACCGCCTAAAAATGTAATCTTTATTTTGGCTACAACAGACCCTCAAAAGCTTCCGATAACAATACTATCAAGGTGTCAGAGATTTGATTTTAAAAGAATAAGCAAAGAAGATATATCAGGGCAACTTAGGAAGATAGTAAAGGAACAAGGAGTTTATGCTGATGATAAGAGCTTAGAGCTTATATCAAGAGTATCTGATGGAGCACTTAGAGATTCTCTAAGTATACTAGATCAAGCAATTTCTATGGGAAATGGTAAGATAGAGTATGATGGTCTTGTATCTATGCTTGGATTGGTTACAAATGAGTATCTATTTAATATAACAGAAGCTATTATTGAGAGAAATATTGAGAAGACTATGAACATAATCGAGGAAATAGTTTTTTCAGGTAAGGATATACATCTATTCATAAAGGATCTTATATCTCATTATAGAAATTTACTTATGGTTAAGGTTACTAATACTCCAGAAGAAGTCTTAGACATGTCTGTTGAAAATATAAACTTCTTAAAGCAACAGGCTACAAGGCTTAGAGTAGAAGAGGTTATGAGGGCTATAAGAATACTTCAGGAAGCAGAAGAAAGTTCAAAGTTAAGTAAGCAGGCAAGAATATATTTAGAACTTGCATCAATCAAGCTTTGCAAGATAGAGTACGATACTTCGAAAGAAGTTCTTTTAACTAGAATAAATAAACTAGAGGAACTTATAAAGAGTGGGAAAATAAAAGTTTCTGCTTCTAGCTCTACCGGCGAAAGTGCCAAATCCAATATAGCCTCTGTAAATAGTAAGTCATCACAACCCAAAACTGTGTCAGAAAGCACTATTGGAGATATATCAGAGTCTAATCATAATACTCACTCAACTATCACTATAGATGATGTAAAAAGAGCCTGGAAGGATATAATGGAAGGCTTTAAAGCAAGAAGGGCTATGGTGGTATATGCTTCATTAATAACAGGAAAGCCTTCTAGCGTAGAAGAGGGAATTGTGACGATAGAGTATGAAGAACAGTACTCTTTTAATAAGATAAGGTTAGAAAAGATAGAAGTAAGTAAAACTGTAGATGAAGTATTTTCAGAGATTCTACGAGATAAGGTAAAGGTTAGATATAAGATAAATAAAGGTGATGAAGAAGAATCTAAAGCCACAGAAGAACTTCTTGTTGATATTATAGGTGATGATATTTTACAAGTTTTAGATGAGTAAAGTAAACAAATACAGAGTTTACACATAATATTAATTATGAGGATATAGTATTGAATAAAAAAATACTATATAATATATACAGACTAAATGTAAGGAGGAATATCAAATGGCAAAGGGTGGATTTCCAGGAGGCTTCGGCGGAGGGAATATGAATAATCTTATGAAGCAGGCTCAAAAGCTTCAAAAAGATATGGAAGATATGCAAAAGGACCTTGAGAACAAAGAATTCGAAGCTTCAGTAGGCGGCGGAGCTGTTGTTGTAAAGGTTAATGGAAAGAAAGAAGTTAAGAGCATAAATATAAAACCAGAAGTTGTTGATCCAGATGATGTTGAAATGCTTGAAGATTTGATATTATCAGCAGTAAATGAAGCTATGAGAAAAGCAGAAGAAGAGACTGCTAGTAAGATGGGTAAACTAACTGGTGGATTAAATATGCCAGGAATGTTTTAATTTATAGGTTTACTGAAAATATAATCATAAAGCTTATTTAGGCATACAAGAACCTCAGTTCTTTGTATGCCTAAAATATTAGAGGAGGAATAAAGATGGATTTTTATCCAGTTGCCATAGAGAAACTCATAGAAGAGTTTGCAAAGTTGCCAAGTATAGGGCATAAAACTGCGCAAAGATTAACGCTACATATACTTAACCTACCTAAGGATGAAGTTGAAGAATTTGCTAAGGCGCTTGTAAAAGCAAGAGGAACTATAAAGTACTGCTCTGTTTGCGGAAACTATACAGATAAAGATCCTTGCGCAATATGTTCAAATCCTAATAGAGAGAAAAATACTATTTGTGTAGTTGAGCAACCAAAGGACATAATGACTATGGAGAAAGTTAAGGAGTTTAATGGAGTATATCATGTTCTTCATGGAAATATATCTCCTATGCAGGGAAGAGGACCTCAAGATATAAAAATAAGAGAACTAGTATCTAGGATGACTGGTGAGATAAAGGAAGTTATAGTTGCAACTAATCCTACTATAGAAGGTGAAGCTACAGCTATGTATATATCCAAAATACTTAAACCATTAGATGTTAAGGTTACAAGAATAGCCGCAGGAATTCCAGTTGGTGGAGATCTTGAATATGCTGATGAGGTAACTCTTTCTAAGGCTTTGGAAGGTAGAAAAGAAATTTAATATTTTTTAACTTTATTAATATAAAAAAGAATAACAATATGAATATATAATCCATAATATGTAAATAATAGAAGTATTAGAAATTAATAAGCATATTTGGAGGAGTATATGAATAAAAATTTTATATTAGAATATGTTAGAAATAAGATTGACTCTTCAAAAGAAAAAAACGAGCTACTGCGTCAAATAGAAAATGCTAGGTTAGAATTAGAGTGGGCTTGGGAAGTTTTTGACTATGTAAATGATCCTAAACTTATAGAGGTTGCTATTTTTTCAGAGCAGGCAGCTAGAACAAAGTATGAATTTCTCATAAGTGAAGCTAAAAGAATCGGTATAAAAGCAGACAATACTTTAAATTTAAGAATATGTAAATAAAGATAAAATATAGGCTGTTTAGTTTGTATATATCTGCATAGATTAAGGGGTTGGGTTAATGGATGCATTAATATTTGGTGCTTTAGGATTAATTTTATTAGTTATTCTAGTAAAGTTTTTTTCGTGGCCATTAAAGGTTTTAGTAAAGTTGCTTATTAATGGAGCGTTAGGAGTTATACTTCTCTTAATAACAAATTATATAGGACAACAATTTTTTCATTTTACCATAGGGATAAATATTATAACCGCGCTTATTGCAGGTTTTTTTGGAATACCAGGAGTTATATTTTTGATTATATTTAAATTGTTTCTTTAGAAAATGGGCAGGTTCACTGAATGCGACCTGTCCTTTTTATTTATTATTAAGATTAAGGTTCATGAAAAAACCACTAATGAAACTAGCATTAGTGGTTTTTTCATATTATTTATTAATAGATGGGAGCGGTAATTTCAATATTATAATTATGGGAATGTGAATGTATTAAAATCTATTCCAATTCATAAAATATGATATATAGCATTTGAAATAATGTTCTTTATAGAATCATTGTATGTACTAATAATAAA
Organism: Clostridium sp. C8-1-8; assembly: GCF_009928445.1. Taxonomy (GTDB): domain Bacteria; phylum Bacillota; class Clostridia; order Clostridiales; family Clostridiaceae; genus Clostridium_AR. Next base: position 136,096 of record NZ_JAABNO010000011.1, read on the forward strand.
AGTGTTACAGAAATAAATAATAATTTTGTAAATGTTTTTTGTGTAAAAGTATGGTATAAATGTAATTATATAAAAATAAATTTTATAATTACTACAAATAATATTAGCAATATCTATTGCCTTAAGGAGGGAGTTATAACGTCTACTTTAAAGAAGTTAATAAAAGAAGACTGGAAAAGAGTAAGTATTGTATCAGGCATTATTTTTTTATCTCTATTCTTTTTAACTAATACACTTGAGATGATATCCTATGTTAGAAAGCCACCACAACCTATAGACTGGTATACAGGTGACCAATTAATAAATAAGTTTCTATCACTAGGAGTATTGAAATCCTTAATTTTTTATTTAATAAGTGGTACTGTTGTATGCATATATCTAAAAAATAAAGAGGTTTATTTCTCTATAAAAGAAAAAAGAGAAAAGAAACTTATGTATATTAAAATCTATATGTACTTAACAACAACAAGTCTGTTAGCAAATTTATTGCTTTTTATAGTAAAGGCATTATTATTTATAAAAGGTAATAAGTTATTTTCATTCTATGGAAAATTATCAATAGGACAAGTTATTTTATTCTTCTTTACCTGTTTTTTTATTACTTTAATGATTAATGCACTTGTATTACTCAATAGTATGTTCTTTAAGGAGGGGGTGCTAGCTCTTTTAAGTCCACTCTTTACTGTAGAAATAATAATAGCAGTCTTTGGGATAACTACAATGTTTGTAAGTGAACAAACAGGCTGGTTTGGTAATATATTGGCTTTAGTAAACTCAGGTAATATTGACAATATCATATATAGTTGTATATATGGATATAGATTTGAGACTTCTGATGTGGATACCCAGTTAATTTATATATTGGCTATGATATTTGTTACTGTTCTATTAACAACATTATCCTATCTATCTTACATGCACATAGATGGGAAGAAGAGTAAAAGATTGTATTATTATGAGGGGATAAGAGTGGCATGGTATATAGTCATGGGAACTATAATCTGCTACTTAGTAACCTTTACTTCTTCAGGTATTGTGGCACTCTTTAAACAGGATGTAACAATAGAAGAAGGTAAGTATATGTTTAACATTGCTTTTTTAATATCCACACCAATATTCATATTATTGGAGTATATTTTATATAGAGTTACTGGTAGAGAAAGAAAAGTAGTTATAGAAGATAATGAGGACATTCCAGTATAAAATGAGCTAATTAAGTTAGATTTAACACATATACTATATATTTAGTAAGGTTAAGTTTTTAGATTTTAGCCTCAGTAAAGATGTTAATTAATAATTGTAATAGCAGAAAGTTAGTTAGAGACTTATTTTGGATCTAACTAACTTTTGTTTTTTACTGTCTATATCAGTGTGAGGCTTATTGTTATCTAAATATATCAATATCAAAGGGTTGAAATTCTTGTTAGGGGAAGCAATAAAACTTATTTACTGGTTAGCTTTGCTCATGTACATTCGTATGTAATATAAGACCTCACTATATAAACTTAAGAAAAAATTAAGATAATATTAATTTAATAGTTAGAAGTTTCTGGTAGCATTAAAATAGTAAGGGAGGTTGTTCTATGAATGTATTAGAAGTAAAAGGCGTAAAAAAGAAATTAGGAAAGAAACAGATAATAAAAGGCGTTTCCTTTGAAGTTGAAGAAGGAGAGATATTTGGATTCCTAGGTCCTAATGGAGCAGGTAAAACTACAACAATAAGAATGTTAGTTGGGCTTATAAAACCTGATGAGGGAATTATAAAAATTGCTGGACATGATATACAAAAAGATAGAGAAAGCGCATTAGCTAATCTAGGAGCAGTTGTTGAGAATCCAGAATTGTATGGCTATCTTTCTGGAAGAGAGAACTTAATGCAGATAGCTAGAGTAAGAAGACTTAAAAAACAAAATGTTGATGAGGTAATCGATCTTATAGGGTTACATGATAGGATAGATGACAAAGTTAAAAAGTACTCCTTGGGTATGAAGCAAAGACTGGGGCTTGGAGCAGCACTGTTGGGAGAACCTAAATTAATGATACTAGATGAACCAACAAATGGGCTTGATCCTTCAGGAATATTAGATTTTAGAGAAATAGTGAAAAAGGCGGCAAAAGAGAGAGGAATGTCGGTGTTCGTATCTTCTCATATACTTAGTGAAGTGCAGCACTTGTGTGATAGAGTTGCGTTCATTAATGGCGGAGAAATAAAATCTGTTGAGAGTGTAAGCGAAGACGGAATGGCTACAGAGAAAGAGACTATGGTAGTATCTACAACAGAGGACAACAAAGCCTTAGATGTTGTTAAAAGTTTTGATTTTGTTCATACTGCTAATATAAATGATGGACAAATTATAGTTTCTATAAAGAGTGGCTATTCTCCAAAGCTTGTAGAGGAACTTGTAAAAAGTAATGTAGGTATTGTGGAAGTTTACAAACGTCATAAAGGCCTTGAGCAGAGATATATGGAGCTTGTTGAAGGAGGAGTAAGATAAGATGATATTTACCTTAACAAAAAATGAATTGAAAAAAATATTTAAGAGGCCAAAGACATATGTGGTTTCAATACTATTTGTTGCTCTTGTAGTATTGCTTTATGTAGGTGTTTATATGGATGAGAGAAGCCTTAGTAAGATGAACTCTCCTCAAGGGAAACTAGAGCAGTTTAAAGACCAGTTAAAGTCTACTGATCAAGATATAAAGGCAATGGAGAGTAGTAGCAAGAGCTCAGATGAGTCAGTACAGGCTTCAATTAAAACTACAAAGGAGCAAAGAGATAATATTCAAAAGTCTATAGATAAGCTTGAGGAACAAATAAAGTCAGGCAAAACAGAAGATGATTGGAAGACACAAATAGATGATGAGATTGCAGAATTAAAAAGTCGAAAGGCTGATGAAACTATTCCTGAAAGGTATAAAGCTGGAATAGATAATGAAATAGCTCAGAAAAGTTATTATAAGGATAATAATTTAAAGCCAATCGATGATTGGAAGGTTACTGGGTTCAACTATCTAAGTAGGGTATTACAAATACTAGGTACAATATTTTTAGGTGTTGGAATATCTGTATTTATGAGTGATATAGTTTCAGGAGAATGTACTCCTGCAACATTAAAGTTCTTACTTATTCAACCTGTTTCTAGAGGAAAGGTATTATTATCTAAGTTTATAGCTATAGTGATAAGTTGTTCAGCTCTTATATTATCAATAGAGGCAGTTGCTTTTGTACTAGTTGGACTGTTTAAGGGCTTTGGATATGCATCGGTTCCAACTATTATTGGAACAAGATATCAGTTTGATATGAGTAAGGTGCAGGATGGTGCTCACCAACTTATACCGATTGCAGGTACTGGAACAACTATACCACTTTGGGACTTTACTTTAAGAACTATTCTTTTACAGGTATTATTTATATTGGTATGTTGTAGTTTTGTATTCCTTATATCTTCTTTGGTAAAAAGTAGTATGATTTCTATGGCCATAACAGCTATATTAACAATACTTATACCAATATTGAGCGAAGCTATTAACCCAATCAAAAAGATTTCACACTTCTTATTCTTAACTTATGGTAATACTGGAAGTGTATTAAGTGGGAATATAGCTATGCAATATTCCAATCCTAATCTCAATATTACCTGGGCAATTGCTGTAATGCTTATATCATCAGTTGTATTTTATGTTATTTCTCACTTGGTGTTTACTAAGAGAGATATACTAATATAATTAATAACTTATGATTGGCTAAATTCATTTGATATAAGGTCTATTAGTATAGATGTACCATTTAGTAATAAAATTATATTTTTACATTCTTGGTTAAGATACTAGAGAAGTCAGAGAATAGTTTTTAGAACGAGTTGGTACATACTTATGGAGTTCCTAACTTAATTGTTGATTTATACTTGTACGAAATTCCATAGAAGTGTTGGTTGGAATAAATATAAATTAAGTTTTGATATAGGAACTCCTTACTTAAATTACTGAATAAGTAAAGATAAATAAACCGCTTCTTTTTATTATAGAAGCGGTTTATTTTAACATTAAATATATTTTATTTATATATGACTAATAAATTTTAAAGTGGTATAATATGCTATATAAAAATTAGTATGGAGGTTTATTATGCCGATAGGAACAAAGTTTAATTGCAGTTACTGTCCTGATTTTAAGAATAATAACTGTGATGGAGAAGAAAAAAATTGCTTATGTAGAGAATGTCCTAGAAACTTGGGGCAATGTATATGTGTAAAGTATTGTAGAGAAACTGAATCCATATTGATTTTTGAAGAGGAAGTTACACAGATAAAGGCAGAAGATCCTAGAAGGATGTATGAAGACTAAAAATTAAATATTAATATATATAAAAGGGGGCATATTATTGTGAGTTTACAAGAAAAGCTTAAAGAAGTAAGAGAGTATATAAAAACTATGGAGCTTTTAGAGCAAGCTACAGGAATAGTTTACTGGGACATGAGAGTTGGAATGCCTAAAAAGGCTGTAGAGCAAAGAGCAGAGGTTGTAGGATATCTTTCTGGAGAGGGATATAAATTTACCACATCAGAAAAGGTTAAAGAGTTCATAGAGTTTTTTAAGCCTCATCTAGAAGAATTAAGTGTAATTGATAAAGCGATGATAGAAGAACTTAAGAGGGGATATGAAGAGATAAAGAAGATTCCTGAAGATAGATATAAGGAGTATGTTATATTAAGTTCAAAATCAGAGGCAGCTTGGGAAGAGGCTAAAGAAAAAAATGATTTTTCTATATTTAAACCATATCTTGAGAAGGTTATAGATTTTCAGAAGGAGTTCTTAGAGTATACAGGGTATACAGGAACTAAGTATGACAGCTTACTTGATAAGTATGAAAGAGGAATAACTGTAGCAAAATTAGATGAGGTCTTTGGTGAATTAAGAGATGCAATTGTTGAACTACTAAATAAGATAAAGAATAGTAAGATAAAGATTGACGATTCTTTCTTCAAGAAGAGCTTTACCAGGGAAGAACAAGAAGAGTTTAGTATATTTGTTTTGAAGAAGATGGGATACGATTTTGAAGCTGGAAAAGTTGATGAGAGTGTGCATCCTTTTACTATAAACTTTGGAAATAAGGATGTAAGAATAACAACTCATTATTATGAAAATGAGTTTAGAAGTGCTCTATTTAGCTGTATACATGAAGGCGGTCACGCTATATATGAGCAAGATATTCCTGATGAGCTTATAGGTACTGGCTTAGGAGCAGGTGTTTCCATGGGGATACATGAATCTCAGTCAAGATTTTATGAAAATATCTTAGGAAGAAGCAAAGCTTTTTGGAAGTATTTCTTTCCTGAAGCAAAGAGTAGATTCCCTCAATTAGAGGATGTAACTTTCGAGGAGTTTTATAAAGCTATAAATATAGTAGAACCATCACTTATAAGAACCGAAGCAGACGAATTAACATACAGCCTTCATGTTATTATAAGATATGAAATTGAAAAGTTAATATTTAATGGTGAGGTAGAAGTAGCAGACTTACCAAGGATATGGAACGAAAAATATAAGGAATACTTAGGCGTTGAGCCTTCAAATGACTCAGAAGGAATACTACAAGATATGCATTGGTCAGATGGGTCATTTGGATACTTCCCAAGTTATGCTTTAGGAAATCTTTACGGGGCTCAAATGTTACAAAAAATGCTTAAAGACAATCCAAAAGTTTTTGATGAAGTAGAAAATGGAGATCTTGATACTGTACATCAATGGCTTAAAGAAAATGTTCATAAGCATGGAGCTGTTTATAAACCTGCAGATCTTATAAAACTAATAACAGGTGAAGAGTTAAATGCTAAGTACTTTATAAAATATCTAAATGATAAATATCAAGAGATTTACGATCTTAAGTAGTAAATATTTAGTGGCAGCCTTAAAAATAAGGCTGCTTTTTTTTATTTTAACACCAGTATAAAATTTTCCTTGCTATCTAAGCCTAGTAAATGCACTGGGGAAGATTACTTAAGCTAATTTTATTCTTTAGAAAATTATGTTTTATATGAAGATTTGAATAACTATCCGTAGAAGGCTTAAAGGTAGATATAGTATAAAAGATAAAATAGTTTAATATTAGTTAAACATAAGAGTCTTTGATATATATAGTAAAATAATACAAAAGAAAGCATAAAACAGATGATTCCTAATATTGACAGATTTTATATTAAAATTGTATATTCAATAATAGGACGCAATGGATCATACATATTAATTCAATACTTAAAGGGGGATTTATATGTGGAAGTTACTAGTTGCTGATGATGAACCTAAGATTAGAAGAGGAATAGTAGGTTTATTTGATTGGAGTAGTCTGAATATTAAGGTGATAGGTCAAGCAGAAGATGGAGAAGTAGCGCTGAAGATAATTGAGGAAGAAAGTCCAGATATAATTCTACTGGATATATGTATGCCATTTCTCAGCGGATTAGATCTTGTAGAAAAGATTCGTTCCAGGTTAAGTACGTCAATAATTATAATTATAAGTGGATATGATGAGTTTGCTTATGCGCAAAAGGCTCTCAAGCTGAAAGTGTTTGACTATATTCTCAAACCTATAGACAGTGATATGCTAAGGAGTGTTATTGATAAAGCTATAAAGGAGCTTGATAAAATTAAGGAAGAAAGAAGTTATTTAGATTGGTCAAATAAGCAGATTGAAGATAATTCAGAAGCTCTAAAGCAATCTTTCTTAAGAAACTGGGTAAATGGAAGACTTAGTTATGAACAGCTATTAGATGAATTGAACTTTTTTGATATAAAATTTAGAAATAACTTAGGCATAATGGTGTTAACTGTAGTTGAAAGACTTAGTTTAGTTGTTTCGGGTAGTAACTGGCAGAAGAAGACTTTAAACTTTGCAATAACTAATATAGTCTCAGAAACATTAAATAAATGGACTACGGTACTTACTTTTGTGGATGATGAAGATAATATAGTAATAATAATGGATACAGAAAATAACTTAGAGTGGTTTGGATTATGCTCGTTAATTGAAGAAAAGATATATAATTATTTGCATTATACAGTGATAGTAGAACAAAAGAGAGTTAATAACATACTAAGTATTACAGAATCCTATAAGTCTATAATGGATGCCATAGCTAGAAAGGTAAAATATAAGCCAGTAGTGCTTTTAGCAATAAGATATATAAATAAAAACTACTTTGTAAACGATTTGAACCTTGAAAAAGTAGCACAAGAGTTTGAGGTTAACCCCTCATACCTTAGTAAATTGCTTAAGCAGCAGACTGGTATGTCGTTCATTGATTATGTAACGAATATACGGATAAATAAAGCTATGTGTATAATGGAAGACCCTTCGGTGAAGATTTATGAGGTTGCAGAACTAGTAGGATATAGTAACCAACATTACTTCTGTAAGGCCTTCAAGAAGGTTACTGGATTTTCACCAAGTGAGTACAGAGGTGGTGTAATTAGTAGTTGATTAGAAAGATAAGATATATAATTTTTACTTTTTTTGCACTTATAGCAATTATAGCAATAGTCTGTTTTGTAAAGTTAAGTAATAATAAGGATTCCAACGAAGTTCAATATGTCATAGGTATGTCGCAGGCGAATTTAACTGAGCCTTGGAGAATATCAATGAATCAAGATATATTAAACGAAGCTAAAAGCTATAAGAATATCAATGTAGTATATAGGGATGCAGGAGGAGATACTGAAAAGCAAAAGAAGGACATAGATGAACTTTTAGCAAGTGGAGTTGACTTGCTTATAGTATCTATGAATGATTCAGAAAAACTTACTCCAGAGGTTAGTAAAGCTTATAAATCTATTCCTGTAATAGTTTTGGACAGGGCTGTTCAGGGGTATGACTACAGTCTTTATATAGGTCCTGATAACGAGTCTATAGGTAGACAAGTTGGAAAGTACATTGCAGATCTTATCGGTAATGGAAAAGGAAAGATCTTGGAGGTGCAAGGATTATTAAATTCTCACCCTGTAATAGAGAGAAGTAAAGGGCTTAGAGACGTAATCAATAATTATAGCAATATAGAAATATCCAGGACAATAATAGGAGAGTGGCAGAGGGATGAGTCTGAAGATAAGGTGAAAGAGATTCTTCAACAGGATAAAGATATTAATATAATTTTTGCGCATAATGATTATATGGCCTATGGAGCCTATAAGGCAGTGCATGATATGGGACTGAATAATATTAAGATAATTGGCATAGATGGTCTTGTAGGAGAAAATGGAGGCTTAGACTTAGTATCAAAGGGAATGATGCAAGGCACATTTACCTGTCCCACGGGGGGAAAAGAAGCCATTGATTATGCTTTAGACATACTAAATAAGAAGAGCGATATACCTAAAAAAATTATACTTAGAAGTGACAAGATAACCTCAAATAATGTAAATGGTTATTTGAATAATAAATTAAAAAAGACTAAGGAACATAAAAACATTGTTTTAGGTTATGCACAGTTAAAGTCTGAGAGTAAGTGGAGAGAAGTAAATGCAAAATCTATTAAGGATGCTGCAGAGAAGGCTGGAGTCAATTTAGTATTCTTAGAAGAAGGTTCAACCCAGGAAGATGAAAAACGTATGATAAGAGAACTTATCAAAAGGAAGGTGGATATTATTTCTTTTTCACCTTATGTAAAGTCTGGGTGGGATGATGTACTTAAAGAGGCTAAAGCTGCTAATATACCAGTAATAATAAGTGATAGGAATGTTGACTCAGATGATTCTCTTTGGATTAATAATATAGGTTCAGACTTCTATGAGGAAGGAAGAAGGGCTGCTAGATTATTGGTAGATTTATTTAAGGATAAGAAAAAAGTCAATATCCTAGAGCTTAAAGGTAATGAAGGTGCGGCACCTACTATTGATAGAACAGATGGATTTATGGAGATAATAAAAGATTATAATAATTATAATATAATAGATTCTCGTTATGGAAATTTTGAATATAAGGATGGCAAGAATATTGTAAAAAACTACATTAAGAAAAATCCCAGTAAAGTAAATGTAATATATGCTCAAAATGATGATATGGCCCTTGGAGCCATAGATGCGATAAAAGAATTAGGATTGATTCCAGGTAAGGATATAATAGTTGTTGGCACCGATGGAACAAAAGAAGCCCTTGTATCTATAAAAAATGGTGAGATGTATGGTACTGTTGAATGTAATCCGCTATTAGGAGTTCAGCTAATCAGAACAGCAACACAAGTGGTGGACGGATATGAGGTACCTTTAAGAATTGTAAACTCGGAGGATATATTTACAAAGGGAGTTACCTATAAGCAGATTTTTGCCAGAGAATACTAATATTATATATTTTTAAATAAGGCTGTTTAAGAGTACAGAAAGCTTTTTATAAAGATAGAAGTCATACATAAAAGTTAGATGAATTTTCTTTTATGTATGACTTTTTTGTGGCTGTATTAAAACATGATGTTGGAATAAAAAGCTTAGTCATAAAAGGTATCAATTATAATGCAAACGGATTAAGTTAGTTTAGATATTTTATGTTTATTATAAGATTTGTTTGAAAAGTATAAATAATTGCTGAATAGTATAAATACAATTATTGACAAAAAATATATAATCATAAATGTAAACGATATAAAAATGTTAGGGGGAAGTAAATATGAAGATAAAAAAATTATTTGGTGTCTTGGTAGCTGCAACTTTGGTTGCTGGCATGTTTGTTGGGTGTGGAAGCCAAGGAGGAGACTCAAAAACTACATCTTCAAATTCATCTAGTAAAAAGAAAGTAATAGGCTTTGCTCAAGTTGGAGCAGAAAGTGGTTGGAGAACTGCTGAAACTGAATCAATTAAGGAGATTCCTAAGTTAGATACGAATTTCGATTTGAAGTTCTCTGATGGACAACAAAAGCAGGAAAATCAAATAAAGGCTATAAGATCATTTATAGCTCAAAAGGTAGATATAATAGCTCTCGACCCAGTTGTAGAAACAGGATGGGATACAGTACTTAAAGAAGCTAAGGATGCTAAGATTCCAGTGGTTATAGTAGATAGAAATGCAAAGGTATCAGATGAGTCTCTTATAACAGCATTCTTAGGATCAGATATGGAAGAGGAAGGTAAGAAGGCAGCTCAACTTGTAATAGATAAGTTTGGCAAAGATGCCGCTCTTAACATAGCAGAACTTCAAGGTACAGTAGGTTCAACAGCTATGATAGGTCGTCAAAAAGGTTTTAATGAAACAATAAAGGACTGTCCAAATTACAAAATTATAAAAACACAAACTGGAGATTTTACTCGTGCTAAAGGAAAGGAAGTTATGGAAGCTTTCTTAAAGTCTGATGGAGATAAGATAAACGTTCTTTGGTCACACAATGATGATATGGCTGTAGGTGCTATACAAGCTATAGAAGAATACGGCAAAAAACCAGGACAAGATATATTTATAGTTTCTGTTGATGGTATAAAAGATATGTTCCAGCTTATGGCAGATGGAAAATCAAATGGAATAGTTGAATGTAATCCACTTTTAGGACCACAGCTTCTAGAAGTTTCAAAGCAGATATTAGACGGAAAGTTAACAGACAAAAATATTAAATCAAAAGAAGGGGTATTCAAGCAAGATCAAGCTAAGGCTGAATTACCTAATAGAAAGTATTAGAATAAGCCTCTGTTAAAGTACTGTGTTGAAATTAAGTGGTCAGTCATCCGATGCTTAGATGAGCTTGCGCAAAGAATTAATATGATTTTGTCATATTCTATCTCCTTCATGACCACTTAATTTCAACAATGTTATTAAACATAGCCTAGAATAAAGATCTATAAAGTATGCTGTTAAAGTTAAAGGATTATCTATCTAATACTTTAATGAGCTTATGAAAAGAATAATATGGTTTTCTCTTTAGGTGATTGCAAGATCAGGGTAAGATTTTGTAATCGCCTAAAGGGTTTCAATTTATAATGATTGCAATATAGTAGGTAAGATTTACTTTGAAACAATAATTAAAATTCAATATTAAAAAGATTGTTATTGAAAAGGAGGGAATATTAGTGCCCGATAATAATATAGTTCTAGAAATGAAAGGTATTAGTAAGTCATTCCCTGGAGTAAAGGCGCTTTCAAATGTTGATTTTCAACTAAAAAAAGGTGAAATACATACTCTTATGGGACAAAATGGTGCAGGAAAGTCTACTTTAATTAAAGTTCTTACAGGAGTTTATGAAATAGATGAAGGAACAATACTTTTAAGTGGAAAAGAAGTAAAAATTACATCAACACATGATGCTCAAGAAAATGGCATAAGTACTGTTTATCAGGAAGTAAACTTGTGTCCTAATCTTACTGTAGCTGAAAATATATATATTGGCCGTGAGCCTATGAAAAGAGGCCATATCGATTGGAATGTTATGAATAAAAATGCCGAAAAGCTACTAGAGGAGAGGCTTAATCTAAAAATAGATGTAAAAAGATTATTATCAGGGTATTCTGTGGCAATTCAGCAAATGGTAGCAATAGCGAGAGCTGTTGACATATCTAATGGAATACTTATATTAGACGAACCAACTTCTAGCTTAGATAGCAATGAAGTTAAACAATTATTTAAGGTAATGAGAAAGCTTAAAGCCGAGGGAATGTCCATGGTTTTTGTAACTCACTTTATGGATCAAGTTTATGAGATCTCAGATAGAATAACAGTTCTAAGAAATGGAAACTTTATTGGTACTTATGAAGCAGATAACTTACCTCAGATGGATCTCATATCGAAGATGATTGGTAAGAACTATGAAGAAATGCAAAAGGCTAACGATGTTACAAGAAAATATAATATAAAGGATAAAGCAGAATATTTGGCCAAGGCTAAAGGATTTGGAAGAAAAGGAACCATAGAGCCCTTTGATATAGATGTAAGAAAAGGAGAAGTTCTAGGACTTGCAGGACTTCTTGGTTCTGGAAGAACTGAATGCGCAAGACTGTTATTCGGGATTGATAAATCTGATCATGGAACTATTACTATAAATGGCAAAGAATATTCATATATCTATCCTCAAAAAGCCATAAAAGAGGGTTTAGGCTTTTGTCCTGAGGATAGAAAGATTGAAGGCATAGTGGGGCAATTGACCATAAGAGAAAATATTGTTTTAGCACTTCAATCTAATAAAGGTATATTTAAATACATCCCTATGAAAAAGCAACAGGAAATTGCTCAAAAATATATAGAATTATTGAATATAAAAACACCTAGTACAGAACAAAGAATTGATAACTTGAGTGGTGGAAATCAGCAGAAGGTTATCTTGGGAAGATGGCTTGCTACAAATCCACAGTTGCTAATTTTAGACGAGCCAACAAGAGGTATAGATATTGGCGCTAAGGATGAAATAAAGAGATTAGTGAGAGAGCTTGCAAAGGATGGGATGACTATAATATTTATATCATCAGAGCTTCAGGAGATGGTTAGCTGTTGCGACAGAGTACTTGTTCTTAGAGATAGAAGAATAATAGGTGAGTTAGTTGGAGAAGAGATACAAGAATCCACTATATTACAAACTATAGCAGAAGGAGGGATGTTAGCATGAAAAACAGTGGAACAAAAGGTATACTAAAAAGCTTTTACAGTATGCAGATATTCTGGCCCCTAATATCTTTAATGGCATTGATATTATTAAATTTTATTATAAGACCTGGTTTTGTAAGTATAACAATTAAGGATGGACACTTATTTGGAAATCTAATAGATATATTAAACCATGCTGCGCCACTTATATTAATTTCCTTAGGAATGACTATAGTTATTGCAACTCAAGGAATTGATATTTCGGTAGGATCAATAATAGCCATAAGTGCTGCTGTATCTGCTACTGTTATAGTTAGTGGTGGCTCAGTACCAGTAGCTGTACTTTCAGGTATGATAGTAGGAATACTATGTGGAGCATGGAATGGCTTGTTAGTTGCTTATATAGGCGTTCAGCCTATGGTAGGAACCTTAATTTTATATATTGTTGGAAGAGGTATTGCGCAGCTTATAACTAATGGACAGATTTTAACCTTTACTAACAAGTCTTTCATATTTATAGGTACTGGGTATTGGTTTTTACCAGTAGCTATATTTATAGCTGGAGCTATTACTTTATTAATGTATTTAGTTATAAGAAAAACTGCATTAGGTTTGTTTATAGAATCTATAGGAGTTAATAGTACTTCCAGTAGGTACTCGGGAATAAACTCTAAGAAGGTTATATTTTCTTTATATGTAATATGTGGATTCTTGGCAGGTATAGCAGGTATTATAATATGTTCTAATATAAAAAGTGCCGATGCCAATAATGCTGGTTTGTGGCTAGAATTGGATGCTATATTGGCTACGGTAATTGGTGGTACCTCTATGGCTGGAGGAAGATTTTATCTAGGTGGAACAGTTATAGGAGCACTGTTCATACAAACACTTACCACAACTATATACAGTATGGGAGTTCCTCCAGAAATAACTTTGGTAGTTAAAGCTTTAGTTGTTATTGCAGTATGTATAATACAATCTCCAGAGTTTAGAAAAATGTTGAAGTCTAAGTCTTCTACTGGCAAGAAATACGAAGCGAAGGAGGTGGCTAGAGTATGAGTAATGCTGTAGTAAAAAAGAAGAGATTTAAGGTTAACTCCTCATATATATCCATTTATGCAACAGTAGCATTATTTATATTATTATTTGTAATTGGTTCTGTCCTATATAATGGATTTTTCTCTGCTCAAGTAATCTCAAATCTGTTTATAGATAATGCATATCTTATTGTCGTAGCAATAGGAGAAACGTTAGTAATACTAACTGGAGGAATAGATCTTTCTGTAGGTGCTATGATAGCTTTTGTAAGTATGATTACTGCCAGTATGTTAAAACATGGAGTAAATGCTTTTGTAGTAATGGCTTTTGTTTTAATAGTTGGTATAATCTTTGGAACTGTCCAAGGAATATTAGTACAAAAGTTTAAGCTTCATCCATGGATAGTAACATTGGCAGGTATGTTTTTTGCAAGAGGTGCTAGCTATATAATCAGCATAGACACTATAACTATAGATAATCCAACTTTTACAGCAATATCAGGGTTTAGAATACCTATTTTTCCAGGGGCATTCGTATCTATTAATGTTATAGTAAGCCTTGTAGTAGTAGCCGTATCAATATACCTGCTAAAGTACACAAGGTTTGGTAGAAGAGTATATGCTATTGGAGGTAATGAGAACTCAGCAATGCTTATGGGCTTGAATGCTGGAAGAACTAAGATTTTGGTTTATACATTGTCTGGTTTTTGTTCAGCCTTAGGAGGCTTATTATTTACAATATACACTTTATCAGGATATGGACTTCATTGTAATGGTATGGAAATGGATGCTATAGCAGCTTGTGTAATAGGTGGAATACTACTAACCGGTGGTGTTGGATACCCAATAGGACCTGTATTCGGAGTTTTGACCACAGGTATTATTCAAAGTCTTATAATGTTTGATGGAACTCTGAATTCTTGGTGGACTAAGATTGCAGTAGGTATGTTGCTGTTTATATTTATTGTGCTTCAGAGAGTTATAGTGATAAGAGAAGAAAAGAGAAAGACTGTAGTAACTTAATAATAAGATATAAATCTTAAATATTAAAACAAAAGGTGATCATTTAATTTGATCACCTTTTTAATCCATATTGACAATAATAAGGTAAGAAATTAAACTGTAGTCAAGATTGTCTAGCTAATTGGAGGAAGTAATTTTGAAGAAGCTTATATCTAGTTTTTTAAATAGCAGTATGAGAAGAAAGTTAATATTATATTTCTTTTTAGTAATACTAGTACCTACAGTAACCATAACTATTTTAGGAAATTTGATATACAAAAACTCTATGAGTGATGAACAGCAGGCAAATACTAAACAGATGATAAAGCAGATAAGTGATAATATTGATTTCTATATTAAAGATACTGAAAATATAGCCAACTATTTATCACAAGATCCAAGTGTATTAGCTTTTTTAAACAGTAATAGTATTGATGAAAATAATTATAAAGATGATATATCTAGTAATGCAATGAAGATAATAAGTAGATTTGTCAACTTACATCCTGAAATAGCGGGAATAATGATAGTTAATAAAAATGATTCATATGTAAGTGATGTAATGTATAGGATTTCAAGAGATCCTCTTACCAATGAAAGATGGTACAAGAAGGCTATGGAGAATAAAGATAACATAAATCTTTTCAGTAAACCTGTTGGACGTAACATAAATAATATATTCAACTATTCTGCAGATAACGTAGTATCAATGTCTAAAGCTGTGTATGATAATTCAGATGGAAGCTGTAAAGGTGTAATACTTATAGATATGAAGCTGGATATAATAAAACAAGTTATAGAAAATGTAAAGCCTGGAAGAACAGGTTTTGTATATATAATGGATTCTGACAATGAGATAGTATATTCTCCTATTAATAAAGTAGTGTATAGAATAAATAAAAATATATTTGATAATAACAAAAATAACTTTATTATTAAAAAAATAAAAAACAAAAGTTATCAGATTATGGGCACAAGCTCTCAGTATACCAAATGGAGAACCGTGGGTGTATTTCCACTTGATGAAACTCTAAAGGTTATTAATTACATGAAATACTACTCATTTTTTATAGCTTTAATAACACTTATTTTGGCAGGAATACTAGCTATATTTTTTACTAAATCTATAGTAAATCCAATAACAAAACTTAGAATGTTAATGAGAAGAACTCAGGATGGAGATTTAAATGTTCACTTTAATAGTAAATATAATGATGAAATAGGGGAGTTAGGTAACTCTTTTAATAAAATGATTAAAGAAATTAAGAACTTAGTAGAGTTAGTACAAATTGAGGAAAAAAATAAGAGAAAAGCAGAGATAAGTGTTTTACAAGCTCAAATAAAGCCTCATTTTCTATATAATACCTTAGATACTATTCAGTGGATGGCAAAAGAACATGGAGCTGATAATATAGTAAAAATAATAACTAGCTTAACCAACCTTCTTAGAATTGGGTTGAATAATGGAAATGAGATTATAAAGTTAAGGGATGAAGTTAGGCATGTTGAGAGTTATCTTTCTATACAAAAGGTAAGATATGAAGATAAATTAAACTATAGGATATATATAGATGAGGATATATTAGAGTACTCTGTAATAAAGCTGATACTTCAGCCCCTTGTAGAAAATGCTATCTATCATGGTATAAAAGAAAAGCGTGGAAATGGAAATATTGTAATTGAGGGAGAGGAAAAAGACAATAAGATTCATATAAGGGTAATAGATAATGGAGTTGGAATTGATGAGGACAGGCTTAGAGAAATAAATCAGATATTAAAGAAAAGTTCTTTGGCTAGGTGCAGAATAGGCTTTGGTATATTTAATGTAAATGAAAGAATAAGGCTCAACTATGGTGATGAGTATGGTCTCTTATACAGTAGCGTGTATGGTGAGGGAACTGTAGTTGATATATGGCATCCAATTTTAAAATGACTATTTAAATATATATTGTAGGAATATGATAATTTTATAATAAAAATGTACATTAATAGTATATGCCTCCAGATTATATTAAGTTACTAGCTACATTAAAGTTACTGTATTTACAAATTAATAAATTTAACCTAAATAAAAGCAATTTTTTTCTAAATGCAGTCACATATTTTCGACAGGATTAGTATTATATATTAAGTTCATACTCAAATGGAGGTATTAATATGGCAGATAATTTTAAATATAATTGTGGATGTGCAAAATCTGAAACTTTAGTTCAAGCTCATGGTGTTAATAGTTGCGTAAAGGGAATAAAGCCACCATTCTTTAGTAAACTTCCTGTAGTTATAGCTGCAAAAGAAGTAGAAATAGGTATAGAATCTTGCATAGAATTACCTTGCGATGAAAAATACTATGAAATTAAGAGAACAAAGAAAAACTTATTCTTAACTCAAGCTAGAGTTGTAAGTTTAAACGAAAAATGTGGAAAGCTATTCTTACAAGGTTATATCGAAAAGAATATTGAATATGCTACAGCTGATTGTGTAAGTAGAGATAAGAGCGTAATCAATGGCGATATAAAACATCATACAGTAAAGGTTCCATTCCATGTTATAACTGATATCGACTTCTTATTAAAGCCAATAAATAAGGATAGAACAAGTTTAACTGAATCTGACCTTTATTGTGATGCATCAGAGTATGATAGCTGCTCATGTTCATGTGATGGAGTAAAAGGAAAAGCTTATTGTGAATCTGATTTTAAAGAATCAACAGTTTATAATACTAGACCTTTTATAAAACTAGATGGTTTCAAGATAATCGAATTAGATATGTATAAGGATGCTACTCCACTAGGTGGCTGTTATGATGGATGGGAAGACGGAAAAGGTGGAGATAAGAAGCCAGAACATGAACATGAAGAAAGATGCAACTGCACTCCTGAATATGAAGGTAACTTGTATTCTAAGATAGTTGAAAAGATGGTTCTTTTCTTAGATATTAAGGTTCTTCAAGAACAATATGTATTAGTAGAATGCTAATATAATTACTATACTTTAAGGAAGTTCTAGTTAAGGAATATTAAAATATCTAGCTAATTATTTAAGCAATATTTATCACTGGGCTATATATGAATAAGACTTAATGCTTTGAGTGCAAAACTGTATCAGTTTTGCACTCTTAGCTTATAATATTATATAAAACAATTAAACTAGGATGAATTTATGTGGATGAGGATCTATTAGTTAAGATATTACTTTCTATGATACTTGTTGGTTATTATGAAGAAATCGAAGATGAAGATGTTTTGAATAACAATGTACATAATGATAAATCCAAATTAGATTCTTTTGAGGATGTAGCAGCATCTGATGAAAGGTTTTATAGCGGAGAAAAGTATAAAAAGATTAGTGGGCTCGATTCAAGCTGTGGTTTAGATAATTCTATTAAGCATGATGAGCTTGATAAGATAGAAGAAATAGCTGTAAAAGGCATCAAACCTTATTTTTGTAATGAAATCAAATTGTCAAGTGAATTTGTTAGTACAAAAGAGGTTGATAATGACTTGGACACATATTATGAAGATAGTTATAAAGAACAGAATTGCTCGTACTATAAAGATGATGAGGAATCAGTTAAAGATGATGTGTTTGAAGGCAGAAAGATTGGTAACTTGGAGGTATTATTAGCATCTATAAAGATTCCGATATCTATTGAAGAGAGTTTTAATGTAAAGAGAGAAAAGATATATGGTATTGAAAATATATCCTGTGATATAAAAGAAATAAGAGGTAATCTTTTGTTACTTAGAAGGCTTGGGCAAAAGAGCAAAGTAAAGTTGTTTTATAGCGGGATATTAAGATTGAAAATTAAGTATTTAAGTATAGATCGTATTGAGGATAAAAGCTTGTACTGTAATACAAAAAATCTAATCTTATATGATGATTTTAGTGGTACAATCAATACTTATATAGAAACTAGAATGATAGAAGAGGCAATTAGTGTTAATATACCTATTAATGTAGATTTGCTTGGCACTCAGTTTAACGGAAGGTATGTACTAGCTGATCCAACTACATTATATGACGTTAAAGAAGATTATTATAAAGGCCTAACCATTATTGGAGACTTAAGATTAAACATAGCTCTTTTAAAAGATATATATGCTGTAATTTAATTATAATAAATAAGAATTGTATTAATAGAAAAAGAATATAATAAAACTCCTAGGTAAATAATAACTACATTATCTACTTAGGAGTTTTATTATGATGTATGATGAACTTAGATGCATAATCGGTGAGAACTGCGATGATTATAATCCAAAAGATAAGGTGTTGATGCTTAGTATGGGGTTGTCATCTGTCAGTTGCGATAACTGTATTAATTATATTAATGAAACTTGCCATGCTGGTAGGTTTGAGAACCTAAAAAATAAAATAACAAACAACTAAATATGTGAAGCTAAATCGGTGCAATATTTTAAAGACTCCTCTGAATCACTAGAGGAGTCTTTAGAATGCATGTGTAATAAAAAGGAAATGTATTCAGATAATTAAAAAATAATAAAAAACCTTATTTTGTAGACATTTTCATTAACATTATAGGAAAAAATTAATACATTATTATATAAACAGTTGTTTTTTTAAAAGATTATTGTATAAATATTTTGAAAATGGTAGAATTTATAATAACACATGGGAGTATTTAATTTATTTTGGGGGTGTCATTATGCACAAAAAATTATTTATTCCCGGACCAGTAGAGGTTAGACCAGAAGTATTGGAACAGATGGCGAGACCGCTAATAGGTCATAGAGGAAAAGAAGCATCAGAGCTTCAAAGAAGAATTACTAACAATCTTAAAAAACTTTTCTATACAGAAAGTGAGATATTACTTTCTACTAGTTCAGGCAGTGGACTTATGGAGGGCGCCATAAGATCATGTACGTTAAAGAAGGCAGCTGTCTTCTCCAGTGGGGCTTTTGGAGATAGGTGGTATGAAATGGCCTTAAATAATAACGTTCCTGCTGATAAATTTGAAGTTGAATGGGGAAAAGGAATAAAGGCTGAGGATGTAGAAAAAGCACTCTCAACTGGTGATTACGACCTTATAACTGTAACTCATAATGAAACTTCAACAGGACTTATGAACAATCTAGAAGAGATATCAAAGGTAGTAAAAAAATATCCAGAGGTGGTTTTCTGTGTTGATACAGTAAGCTCAGCTGGTGGGACAAAGATAGAGGTTGATAAGTTAGGAATAGATATTTGTATAACTTCTAGCCAAAAGGCATTGGGCTTGCCTCCAGGACTAGCAGTATGTACTTTCTCTAATAAGGCTAAGGAAAGAGCAGAAAAGGTTCCTTTCAGAGGCACTTATCTAGATTTGTTAGCACTTTATAAATATATTAAAAAGAAGGATTATCAATATCCATCTACTCCATCTATATCTCATATGTTTGCTTTAGACTATGAATTAAATTATATAGTCAATGAAGAAGGAATAGAAAATAGATTTGAGAGACATATTGAGATGGCTAATATAGTTAGAGCTTGGGCAAAGAAATACTTCGATATTTTCCCTGAGGAAGGTTATTGGTCTAATACTGTAACCAATATAACCAACACTAGAAGCATTGATATTAGTGCATTGAATAAAGAATTAGGAGCCAGAGGGTTCCAAATCTCCAATGGCTATGGGAAGCTAAAGGATAAAACTTTTAGAATAGCGCATATGGCTGATTGCACTGTGGATGAAATAAATGAGTTATTAACAAATATCAATGATATTTTAGGACTTGAGTAATTTTAATCTAATTTTTATTAAAGCAAAGGGAGAGTAAGTATTTATGTATAGAGTATTAGTGACTGATGGATTAGAGAAAGACGCCGTTTTAAAACTTAAGGATTTGGGTTTTGAAGTGGTTGAAGAGCATTACGCTCCAGAAGAACTTGGATTAATACTGAGAGAATATGATGTAGTTGTAGTAAGATCAGCTACAAAGATAAATAAAGCTATAATTGATAAGGCAAGTAAGACGGGAAGATTGAAACTCATAATAAGAGGTGGAGTAGGAGTAGATAATATTGATGTATCCTATGCCTTAGAAAATGGGATTCAAGTTATGAATACACCCAACGCGAGTTCTGCATCAGTGGCTGAGCTTACAATTGCTCACATGTTTGCGCTTGCAAGGTTTATAAATATATCAAATGTTACCATGAGAAACATGGAATGGAACAAAAAGAAATATGAAGGTATAGAGTTAAGCGGAAAAACTTTAGGCATAGTTGGAATGGGAAGGATCGGAAGAGAAGTTGCTAAAAGAGCCTGTTGCCTTGGAATGAAGATCATATATTTTGATGGACTAGGTGAAATTAGCAATCTTGATAAATGTGACTATGAATATAAGGAGCTTGATGAGCTTTTAAAAGAGTCAAATTTTATAACTCTTCATGTACCTTTTGATGCTTCAAAAGGACCATTAATAAGTAAAAGAGAATTTGAGCTTATGAAGGATGGAACTTATTTAATTAATTGTGCTAGAGGGAAAGTTGTGGATGAAGCAGCATTACTTGAAGCTTTAAATAAGGGGAAGATTGCTGGCGCTGGCATAGATGTGTTTGAAGAGGAACCTACTAAAAATAAGGATCTGATTAACCATCCAGGAGTAAGTGCAACCCCTCATATTGGTGCTGCAACTAAAGAGGCTCAAACAAGAATAGGTAATGAAATAGTTGATATAATAAAAGATTTCTTCTAAAATTTTTATCTTTGTACCCAATTTCTATATTTAAGATATATCATCATATATATGGTATATTTTAAGTATGCTTTGAAAGAGGGTACATTTTTTTCTTAACATAACTTGAGTAAGGTTTGAACTTTGTAGATTAGTGAATTAGAACAGAGTGAAAATCTATGAAGTTGGCATTATTACTATATATTTATATGATTATTTAAATATATAAACTTGTATTTTTTTGTTTATATGAAGGGAGATAATGATGGCTGTAATAAGACCTTTTAAAGCAGTTAGACCTGTAAGAGCTTTTGCTGATAAAGTGGCGGCTCTTCCATATGATGTTATGAATTCTGAGGAAGCAAGGATGATGGTAAGAGATAATGAGTATTCATTTCTTCATGTGGATAAAGCTGAGGTGAACTTAGATATTTCTGTGGATATATATGATGAAGCTGTGTATAAAAAAGCTAAAGAAGTTTTAGACAGCATGGAGAAGAAAAGCATTCTTATACAGGATGAGGAGCCATATCTATATATTTATAGACAAACTATGAATGGACGAAGTCAGACAGGACTTGTTTCTTGTGTGTCTATTGATGATTATATAAATAATGTTATAAAAAAACATGAGTTCACAAGACCAGATAAGGAGCAAGATAGAATAAAACATGTAGATGTTTGTGATGCAAATACTGGCCCTATATTTTTGACTTATAGAGATAATGAGAGTATTTCAGCTTTAGTTGATAGCTGGACTAAGAAAAAGCCTGAGTATGATTTTATTTCTGAAGATGGAGTTGGACATACGGTTTGGAAGATAGATGATAATAAAAGTATACAATCTTTGAAGGAACATTTTAGTAAGGTTGATTACTTATATATAGCAGATGGTCATCATAGAGCAGCTTCTGCTGTAAAAGTTGGGCTTAAGAGAAGAGAAGAATATGAGAATTTTGATGGGCAAGAGGAGTTTAACTTTTTCTTAGCGGTTTTATTTCCAGAGTCTAATCTTAATATTATGGATTATAATAGAGTAGTAAAAGATCTTAATGGTTTAAGTAATGAAGATTTTTTAAGTAAGATTAAAGAAAAATTTTATGTTACTACTATAGGAATTGGTAAACAGTATAAACCTCAGTCAAAGCGTAATTTTGGAATGTTTTTAGATGGCATTTGGTATAAGCTAGAGGCAAAAAACGATAGTTTTGATGCTGAAGATCCTGTTAAGAGTTTAGATGTTTCGATACTGCAAGACAACTTGTTATCTCCTATACTAGGTATAAAAGATCCTAGAAGCGATAAAAGGATTGATTTTGTAGGAGGAATAAGAGGTCTAGATGAGCTTGAAAGAAGAGCCTCAAGCGATATGAGGGTGGCATTTTCAATGTATGCTACATCAATGAAGGAGATAATGGATATAGCAGACAGTGGAGAGGTAATGCCTCCTAAATCTACATGGTTTGAGCCAAAGCTTAGAAGCGGGCTATTTATTCACAAGCTAAGCTAGAAGTTGGTTTTACTTTCTGATATTTTAAGAGTATATCTCTTAGATATTAAATCAACTTCTAAAACTATCATTGGTTAAGGTTAAAAAATTTTAAATATAAAGTTTTATAAAAAAGCCATGCATGAGGGTAAATAATCTATCCTTTCATGCATGGCTTCTATTTTTTACTGCTTACCATAATCTTTTTACACATTTTTAAAAAGGTACATAAGCAAAAAGTTATTAAATCAGCTTATTTTACCATAATTATTATTTCGCGGGAAATAACGAGTTTTAATGCATATCTTTCATGCTTGGCATACTATTTACAATTTCAGGGTTTACCATGCCGAAGATCATAGCAATGTGGGCAACTACCAAGAATCCTCCGACAAGCATAAAGTGAAGCTTTAGTTTCTCTTCTTCAGACTTATTTCTAAAAATCAGCCCAAGTTCCATTAGAGATATTGGAAGTAGGAATAAAACACCGCTAAGATAGAAACCAACAGCCACTACATCAACCCAGGTATGCCAACCTCCAGAGGTAGTTAGTGGTATTACTGCGTTGATAAGTAAATAAATAAAAATTCCTGTAAAGTATAGTCCTGCAAAGATTCCAACTAACTTATTTATAGTTTTAACAGCGCCTTGTTTTACTCTGTTAAAAATTATAAAGAATTCAGTGATTGTCAGTGTTTCAGCACATATAACTGGTATAGCCATGAAGATAATAAGATTCCAAGGCTGATTATCTGATAAAAGTGACATATAGTGTGTCATGTTCATAATAGTGAATCCCCCTAACATATGGTTGTGACTATAAATTACTAAAATGTTGTGAAGATTGTATGAAGAAAGAATATGTAATTAAACAAATTTAACATATATTCATAAAACGAGAGTAATTAAAAATATTACCAGTACAAGACATTAAAAGCATTTTTTATGGTAGTATAATATTGGAATATATGTAATTTGTAGCTTCGTGGGGGTGAAGTAGTTTGGACGATATAGATTTAGTTGAAAGAATTTTAAAAGGTGAAGCAAAATATTTTGAGTATATTATTGATAAATATGAACTCCCTATATTAAAGTACATATATAGTTTTATTGGTGACAGAGCTATGGCTGAAGATTTATGTCAAGATACATTTGTATCTGTTTATAATAAGTTGTATACATATAATAAAGAAAATAAGTTTTCTACTTGGATATATTCTATCGCACATAATAAGGCTATTGACTACTTAAGAAAGGCTTCTAAAAATAAGGAAATTGCAATTGACAATATTAAAGATTCAATTTCAGGGGAAAGATCTCCTCAAGAGATAGTAGAATATAAAGAAATCCTAGTGTCTATAGAAAATTTTATAAATACCTTAAGTTTGATAGACAAGCAAATAGTATATTTTAAATATGCTCATCCTGAAATGTCATTTAAGGAAATATCAAAACTTATGGGGATGAATGAGTCTACGGTAAAGAAACGGTATTATCGATTGTATACCAAATACGAAAAGTATACTAATAATAAAATTAAAGGAGGTGACAGTTATGGAGTGTCTAGAGTTTAGAGAAAAAATTATAGAGCTTATAGAAGCTCAACTACCGGATGACTTTAAGAATCAGATGGAAAAACATATAGATGAGTGTGAAACATGTAGAAGATACTATGAAAATAAGACTTTTATTAGAGAGAGTCTGTTTAACGATATAGCCAGAGAAGACTTCACCTATAACAGTAGAAAATCTAGCATAATGGGTTCTATAGACTTAGAGAGGTACAATAAGAGTTCTGTAAAAGCTATTAGTATAGTTAGAAGGAATAACAAGAAAATCATACACTTTGGGTTAGCTGTTGCCTCATTATTTATTTTCATGCTTATACTTCCGGTGATGGAGCTTGATTCGAAAAATAATGATTCACCGATTAGTTATGGTGCTAGCTATGCTGATAAGGAAATAAAAGATGCAAAGAAAGATAATAGAGATGCTAGAGATGAAAACAAATCTTCAGTATATATAACTGAAGATAAAGATATGACTAAAAGATATATAGGAACAGCTTCAGAAGCTAGTAAAGATTTAGTTAACGGAAAAGATAAAGATATGACTCTTGTAGCATCGAACAGCATCTACCTCATATTAGATAATAAAAGTGTTTTTTATTATTCATTAGATAATAGAACTGATTTTTATTTAAAAGAGGGTATTTTTAATAGTGAAGGGATTAACGGTAGCGGTGATATGAGAGTGTATAGCCCTACCAAAAGGTTTATCTTTCTAACTAATAAATCCATATCTTCTAATTGCTATATAGTAGATACAAAACTTAGTGAAATTTTAAAGGTTAATATTTCTGAGCCTATAGATGACGGGGATATAACCTGGTCAACTAATGATAGATATCTCTGTATTCAAGTTCAAGATGATATTTATTTATATAATCTAGATAGTAAAAAGCTTAGTTATGTATCTAATGAAAATAAAGATACTGTTAAGTATGTTACTGATGAAGGGGTAATAATAACTTCAAGAAATACTCTATTACCTTCCAATAGGACTATAGAAGGAATAAATCCATATGAATTGTTTGCATATAATAATTATATATATGCATTATGTTATGATGATAAAAAAAATACTGAACTTTATCAATATGATTATAGCAATAATAGACTTAGTAAGATTTTTGATCTTGGACAGAGAAGATATACCTATGGTAAAAAGTCTGATAGCCCATTTCTAATATCAGTGAATACAGATGTTAATGGCAATGATGAAGGCTGTATATTTAACATAAATACTATGAAAGTCCATTATTATAGTAAGACTATAGATATACAGAATGACTTTAAAAATTATATTTCACCAAGTGGAAATAGATATATAAGTAAGACTACTAATACTGATGGAAAACAAGTCTTTAACGTATATACTGAAGGAAAGAACGACGTCATCACCATACCAACCGTAAATCTCATAGAAACATTCGTTAATGATGATACGATTATATATGGAGAAAGAAAGATTAAAGGAAGTGATGCTGTTTTCCAAGCTGTGAGGCTTGATCTCAATAGCGGACAGAAAAAGGGTATATTTATTGTGCCAGAAAAATAAATCTAATTAAATAAATAGCGACACACTTATACGTTAGATAAGTGTGTCGCTATTTGCTTAAATAAGCTCAATCATAGCTTTTAATATTGAGGTTGAATTCTTTACTCCTATTGGAATAAACTTTTCATAGTCCATATGAGCACCGTTATTAGCGTTATCAGATATGGATCTTATAACTACAAAAGGTACATGATTTAGGTAGGCAACATGAGCAATACTACCACCTTCCATCTCACAAGCAGAAGCATCGAATTCCTTAGCTAGCCATTGAATTTTTTCTAAGCTTGCTATAAACTGGTCTCCGGATACGATTCTTCCTACAAATGTATTAATATCAGGAAGTGACTTGCAAGCCTCTTTAGCTATTTCTACAAGTTTTTCATCACACTTGAAGTCAAATGTATCTAGTCTTGGTATCTGACCTGGTTTATCTCCAAAAACAGTTGTATCTATGTCATGTTGAACTAAGGAATTTCCTATTACAACATCTCCTGGATAAATGTCTTTGCCGATACCACCAGCAACTCCAACATTTATAACCATATTAACCTTGTATTCGCTGATAAGCACTTGAGTACAAACTGCAGCATTAACCTTTCCAATGCCGCAAACAACAGCTACTACATCCTTGCCCCACAAGTTTCCACGGTGAAAAGTCATATTTGCTTTTTTTTCAGTATTCTCTAAATTCATATCTTTTAGAAGAATTTCTAATTCTTCATTCATTGCACCAATGATTCCTATAGTCATAACAGACCTCCATAAAAGTTAATAATTCTAATTATACTTAATATGCTCGTATTTCTCAAATAAACAGCATAATTTAAATAAGGATTTGTTGGGTTTATATATTTAAATTATACGTTAAAGTCTAATTCTTTATCAAAGTTTGTATTGTTTCTTACAGAATCATAATGAATTCTACGATTTTTTAAGTCTAACCTCTTTAGTCCAAAGCGCATTAGTAGGATGCCTACAACTACCACTGCTATTGAAGTAGCTACTAATAGATAGATATTGTGTATGTTTTTTAGCTCAGGAATAATAGCACATATGTTATTAGTAGCATGACATAATATTGATAGGAATATTGATTTAGTACTTAAATAAACATAGCCTAGTATTAGTCCAAGTAAAAAAGCATTTATTCCTTGTGGAAGATTCATATGCATAGCAGCGAAAATTAATGAGGAAATAACTAAAGCAACCTTAGGAGAATACTTTTTAGACAGACCGTTTAGTATTATTCCTCTATTTACGAATTCTTCTTGTATAGGTGCTATTATTACTGCAGTTATTATTCCTATGGCAGGGTTTATAAACATCTGATCAAAGGCCTTTTCTATAAAATCAGGAACAGGTATTAGGTCTACAAGGTAACTTAAAGATCCAGAGAATAATAATCGAAAGCCTAAAATTAAAGCAATAACTCCTAAAATATCTGAAGTTTTAAATTTTCTTTCTGGGAAGGAGTTGTAGCTTTTCTTAGTAAACCCTTTCCACATTATAAGGATTGTTAATAAAAATGATATAAAAGTAGATATCAGTAAAAAGCTTTGGGATTTTTCAATACCTTTAATAGTTGCATCAATACTTAAAGGTGATGCAGAGTATGCCTTTATTGCGTAACCTATCATTAATACTATATCCACAGCAAAAGGTATTATAAGTGCAAATAGCACAGCAATCATAATTGAGACAAATATACCAAATTTATCAGGAGTAACCTTCTCTTCTTCTAAATCGATAAAAGGATTAAATATAATTAGTTTTCTAAGATTCATTTTTTCACCTCATTATGTAGTCAAATATAATCATTATATTAACACGAAATACAATTAATGTAAAACTATAAAAGGTTGTATAACATATTTGATGATAATCATTATTTACCTATTGATGCGATAAGATTTATAGTATATTATATAAGTTGTTTTATAGATAAAGATGTATAGTTCAATAAAGATGTACCACTTCAGTCATAAATCAATTTTCAAAAATCATCTTGGTCTTGAGAGGATAATTTGAAAATATAAGTCTTATTATGAAGCTCTACATCTATAACTAGTAGCTAAGTTTAACAATGAACGAACACATCTAGAGGTTAGGTGAAAAGGAGAGTAATATAATGCTACAGCATTCATTATCAAGAACAGAGCTCCTTATAGGAAAAGAAGCATTACATAAATTAAAGGATAGTAAAGTAGTTGTATTTGGAGTAGGCGGTGTTGGAAGTTTTACTGTAGAAGCTTTGGCTAGAGCTGGAGTAGGAACTCTAGTACTTATCGATGATGATACGGTATGTTTGACTAACTTAAATAGACAAGTACATGCTACGTATAAGACCATAAGTAAGAATAAAGTTGATGTTATGAAAGAAAGAATCGGAGAAATAAATAGGCAGTGTGAGATTATAACACACCAAGTATTTGTTACAGAAGACAATATATCAGAGATAATTACTGATGATGTTGATTATGTAGTTGATGCTATAGATACAGTATCAGCTAAGATAGCCTTAGCTGTGTATTGCGAAAACAAGAATATAAAGCTTATGAGTTGTATGGGCACAGGCAATAAGTTAGATCCAACTCAATTTAAGGTTACTGACATATATAAAACGAAGGTATGTCCTTTGGCTAAGGTAATGAGATATGAGTTAAGAAAAAAAGGAGTAAAGAAGCTAAAAGTAGTTTACTCTGAAGAAGTTCCAAGAAAGCCAAAGATGGATGAGGTTGTTACTTGTAAGGAAGGTTGTGTATGCACAGGCGGTAGTAAGAAGTGTGCTGTTAAGAGACAAATACCAGGTAGTGTATCCTTTGTCCCACCGGTAGCAGGTATGATAATAGCTTCTGAAGTTGTTAGAGATCTTATAGAAGAATATATATAAAGAAAATAAATGTACTTTTTATTCAAAAAGTACATTTATTTTTACATTGTCATCAACGATAGGTTTGATTAACTTTTTTACGGTATCTTCGCTATTTTTTACAGCTTCATCATAAATAGTTGTATCTTTTAATTTACTACCCATCCTAGAGATTACCTCTTTATCTATTACTGCACTCTCGTCCTTGGTTAATTTTATATCACCAAATCTGAGAAGTCCTTTCTCCGTGGATTCAAAAGTGGTTTTATCATAATCTATTGTAGGCGTACTAGCAATTGGTCTTGGTAAATGTACAGTTACTATTTTATTCAGCTTGTCTATCTTAACCTTAGAGTTGTCTATTGAAGATAAGTCTAAAGAGTAAGATCCTTTTCCGTAATAATCTACTTTCTGGATTTTTTTAAAAACGTCCCATTCTCCCCAGCTATTATCAATAACCATTTTTTCGTTGAGGTCAACTTCAACTACAACTAGCTTTTCCACTTTCTGTATTTTGTCTACTATACTTTCCTCGGTAACGAAGGATAACTTAGTATTAGATTTGGATGGAAGCATTTTTGTTATCTTTGGCTTGTCCTTATCTTCTATAACTCTGTAGCTTATGTAGCAACCTAAAGAGGTGAATACTAAGAAGGCTAGTATAATATTGAAAGTCTTTTTTCTAATATTTTTGAACATGATACACCTCCTGAATTTATAAATATCTTTAAATAATTATTATAATTTTCCTCATAATAGTACAACTTGTCAAGTACTATAACCTGGAAGGAATACATTGATTCCTTTTAGATTTTATTATATTAGACAATAATTTGATATATACGTAGGATTTTATTGTGCATAATAGTCTTTTTGAAGAATATAGTAACAATTTCATAAGCAGTTATAAAAGTTTTATTAAAAAATACATTTTATGATAAATGTTTAATGGCTTAGAGTATACTGAGATATAAAAGAACACCGAAGATAATTTCCTCAGTGTTTCTTATTATTTATATCTAGGGTTTTAATAAGCTTCCCAGCCTTCATTTAAGAATTTATAGAGTGCAGGATATGCATTTAATGATGCCATTAAAGAAATATAATCATCCATAAGTTCTGGTTTTTCTTTTCCTGTCTTAACTGCTCTAATCATTAAGTTTTTAGGGGTTTCTAATGGAGAAATGTATTCCACAACTGAAACATTATACCCTTTGCTTTCTAGCATCATACTTCTCATTCCATCAGTTAAAGCATCAGCAATTCTAGCCTTTAATATTCCATGTTTTAGTATGCCCTTTAGTGGTTCATAGCTATATTGATTTAGCAATTCTCTATGACAACAAGGCACAGCTATGATTGAGTCACTTTCTACCTTTATTCCAAGAGCAATAGCCATATCTGTTGCAGTATCGCAAGCATGAAGAGATATAACCATATGTATCTTTCTTTTAGGACTAAATTTCTTTATATCTATAGCATGAAACTCCATATTTCTATAGCCTAGGTTTTCTGCCATTTTCTTAGAGCTATTAATAACACCTTCAGATATATCTAATCCTATGAAATGACATTTTCTCTTTTTCACTTCTGTGAGATAGTAATTAAGAACAAAGGTTAGATAAGATTTTCCACAACCACAATCTAATATGGTTAGAACTTCATTTCTAGGTAAAGCTTCAAGAGTGCCGTCTAAGATCTCTACATAATGATCTATCTGATTATATTTTCTTATTTTATCATTCTTAACCTTTCCTGATTGAGACATTATTCCTATCTCTTTAAGTAGGGCATCTGCTTTTCCTACTTTAATAAAATAATCTCTATTAAGTAGAGTAGAAGTCTCTTTAAAAGTATGTTCTGATGCCTCCTCTTTCTTTATAGCAAGAGGTGAACTTTCCTTTACTTCCGTATTGTTCATTTTTACATTCTTATTATCACCAGTTATTACTATATCGGTGCCTCTTTCTCTATATAGTATGGTAACTGTATCATAATTATCACATTCAGAACTTATTTTTTCAAACAATTCTATTATACTTAGCGATTCGGTTTTTCCATTAAAGTTGTATTTTATGTTGCCATCCTCAAAACTACCATTACCTTTAAATTCTTTAAGCCCTGCGGTATAGGTTACGTATATATTTTTAAATGTGCTTGAGTCCTCTAAAAACCTGTTGCTAATTCCCATTAAAAACAACTTTATCTTAGTAATACTTTGTTTATTCATTACATCACCAAAAGCCTTTCTTAAAACTAAAAATACATAAAATAATATAAACACAACATAAGGTAAATATCAATAGTAGTATTACCAATTTTACTAATTAGTAAATTATAATTTTTGCCGTTAATTTACTTAAAGTTTTCTATAAACAAAATACATATTTATGATATAATTAATGAGATTATTCATAGAGGTACTACTTCGGTATAGATTATTATTTTTAAATACTGTTGCAGATAATAGGTACTTTTATATTTCTTTTGCATTTGTTGTATTATCTTTAAGTGAAACTATTGAAATATAATTTTAATAACTAAAACTAAATTTAGTTAGAAATAGAGAATAAGTAATTGATACTTGATAAATTTCATTGATCAGGGGATGGACTTTATGGCTGAAAAGAAGACTATATCTATAGAGCTAATAAGAGGTACTGATAAGGATTATATTATAAAGGATTATAGTGGAATAACTATTGGAAGGTTTAATGTAATCGAGTTTGAGCCAGAGAATCAAAGGTCTACTATAAGATTTAAGTTCTATAGGAATGATAATTATCAGATGATGAAACAAGCACTAGAAAAGTGCTTAGAAAATATATTTAAGGGAAATAAAATATATAAGGTAAATATTTTAGCAAATGAAAGTTCCAATGTTTCTGCGTTTTTTGATTTAGGTTTTATTCTAGAGGGAATAGTATCAAATAATTTGGTGCAAAATGATTGTCATAAAAGCGAATTATTGTTTGGTATAAATCTTAATGATTTTAGGAATTTTCAAAACATAACTATATTAAAGCTTAAAGGCAGAAGGATAGAGTTAAGAAATTTAACTCCAGAACATACTTCTCAATTATTAGAATTTTACATAAGAAACGAAAAGCATCTAAAAACTTTTGAACCTGCTAGAGATAAAAGCTTTTATACCTATGAGACTCAGTTATCTATATTGTTAGAGAGCTATAAACAATTTATGAATGGATCAAGTATTGATTTCGGAATATTTTTGAATGGTGAGTTGATAGGTAAAATAAAGCTATCTAATATTGTTTTAGGGGTTTTTAAAAGTGGTATACTAGGTTATTCAATGGATGAAAAACATTGTGGTTTAGGATATATGAAAGAATCTGTGAACTTAATTATAGACTATTGCTTTAATGATATGGGCCTTCATAGACTAGAAGCATCTACATTGGTTGACAATCTAAAATCACAGAATGTATTACTTAAATGTGGCTTTAAAAAAATTGGTTTAAATGAGAAGTATCTTTTTATAAATGGTGAGTGGAGAGATCACATAACCTTCTGTAAAATTAATGATATATAATCTTTATTTAGTCCAGTTGAATTTGCTTTAAGGGGGATTTACACTTGCCTTACCAAAGTAATAATTTGTATGAAGTAATTCTTAGAAGAATAGATAGAAAAGGAGTTTGGGACATGATAGTTGTTGATGGAGTAGTTGGAGTTGGAAAGAGTACATTGATGGGACTTATTGCAGAGAGAGGTTACATATCTTTTGAAGAACCTGTTGTAGACAACCCTATTTTAGAAAAGTTTTATTACGATAGAGAGAGATATTCTTTCCCACTACAAGTTTTCTTTTTAAATAAGAGATTTAAGCATATAAAAGAGGCTTCAGCAATAGCTAACTCTGTTATGGATAGAAGCATATATGGAGATGTTATATTTGCAAAGATGCTTTGTGATAAGGGAGAAATGTCTGTAGAAGAATTTGATTTATATAGAGAACTGCTAGAAAATATGCTTGAGCACGTACAACCTCCTAAACTTATGATATATCTTGAAGTTTCAGTAGATGAAGCTATGTCGAGAATAAAGAAAAGAGGAAGAGATTACGAACAAGTAGTTGAGAGAGCATATTGGGAGAAGCTTAATGAAGAGTATAGAAAATATTTTTATAGTTATGATGTTTCGCCTATACTTAAGATAAATGTAGATGGACTAGACTTTGAGAATAATGATAAAGATAGAGAATATGTTATGGGATTAATCGAGCAGAGACTAAGAGAGATAGAAGAAAAACAAGCTTAATACGGAAGCTATAAAAAAGAAGTTATCATAATAATTTAGTTATGATAACTTCTTTTTGCGTATAGAGAGTACATGGTTAGATAACAGATATTAATTGATTGAATAAAATAGAACATATTACAAATTAAGGATGAAAAATGTATTGCTACTTTATGGAGCTAAACATATAATTTTTATGAATAGAGTTTTATAATGGGGAGTGACAAAATTGAGTATTAATAATTTGTTTAAAGGTTATAAGAAAATAATAGTTGTAATTTTGATACTAACATTAATAACAATTGCAGTAATAGAATTAATAAGAGTGTTCTTTAATACTGATTCTAGGGAGAAGATAGGGGTTGCTGCAAATACTAGTGAATCAAGTGAAATTAAGTTAGATGCTATTAATAGTACAGATTCAAAGTTTCATCCTTTAAATGAATTGAATTATAGATCTATAATTGAAGTTCCTAAAATATATAGTGCTAAGGATATATATAAAAATGGAAATGACAGATATATTATAGCTAAAAAGAATGGAGACAAAGGTCTAGTTTTGTATGACTTAAATAGGAAAAGTGAGACAAGTCTTATGCCACCAACAGCAGAGGGGTATGAAATAATTGATGCAAAGTATGATGGAAGGTGGATCGTCTGGAGTGAAAGAATGGAAAATCCTAAATTCACAAATTCTCCTAAAAGATATATTTGGAGAATATTGTATAAGGAATTAGACTTAAAAAACTTGAACGATGGAAAAGCAGCTAAAACACTTTCGCAAGGTTCATATATAAAAAAATGGTCTCAAGATATACCATTACCGACTATTAATTTAAATAACGGAGTAGCTACATCTTTAAGTGTAAACTTAAAAGATGATAATATAAATATGAGTGAAATCTTAATGTTAGACTTAGAATCAGGTAGCTCGAAGGAGCTTAAAAGTGAGCAAATATGGGGAAATGACTATCCTAAGCTTAGCATACCTAATATATATGAAGATAATATAATTTGGAGTGAAAATAAGACAGAAAAGAAATTAGTGAGAGAAGAGTATATATACGCTTATAATGTTAAGAGTAATGAGTTAAGGTTAATCACAGATAAATCTATAAACGGAGCTTTTGGTGGGTATAAACAATATCTTGTTTTTACAGAAGCAAACAAAGTATCTATATATAATTTAAATAATGAGAAGTCTAAAGATATATTAAATAAGAATTTAGGTTTACTTACTGAAAAATATAAAACCAATATAGCTGCCTTCAATATTTCTTCTATATATGTGAGCAGAAGTTTTGTGTTCTTCAAACCAGATTCAAAGTATATAACTGCTTATGGATTGAAGGATAACAAACTTTTTGATTTAACAGAAGGGCTAGACGCAACTTATGGAAGGATAACTACTGTTGTATCTGATGATAATATGATTTATATAAGTGGATATGATAAGGGAGATAACAAAAAAAGTTTTTTTGTGGAGATAGATTAGTTTTTATATGCCTCTAAAATAAAAAAATAATAAAAATATTACTTTTATTATTATACAATATTGATTATTATTCTCAATAGTGATAGTATTAAATCATAGAAAAAAGATTTTGGAGGTATTAGAATATGAAACACGAATTACCAAACTTAGAATATGAATATAATGCTTTAGAACCATATATAGATGAAACTACAATGACAATACATCATTCAAAGCATCACGCAACATATATAAATAATTTAAATGCAGCACTAGAAGCTTATCCAGAGCTTCAAGAAAAATCAGTAGAAGAATTAGTTAAAGACTTAGATGCAGTACCAGCTGATATAAGAGGTGCTGTTAGAAATAACGGTGGTGGACACTATAATCACTCATTGTTTTGGAAGTTATTATCACCTAATGGAGGAGACGCAAAGGGTGTTTTACTAGAAGCTATAACTAAAAAGTTTGGAAGTCTAGATGCTTTCAAAGAAACTTTTGCAAAAGCTGCAGCTACAAGATTTGGTAGTGGTTGGGCTTGGCTAGTGGTTAACAAAAATAATGAACTAGAAGTTTTATCAACTGCTAATCAAGATACTCCAGTCAGCGAAGGTTTAAAACCAGTTTTAGCTTTGGATGTTTGGGAACATGCATATTATCTAAAATATCAAAACAGAAGACCTGACTATGTTGGATCATGGTGGAGTGTAGTTAATTGGGATTATGCCAATAAGCTATATGAGGAAGCAGTGAAGTAATAAGAGTCTTTAGAGGTAATATATAAGTACTTAAATAATAGAAAAGATTACTTGGATTATATATCTAGGTAATCTTTTTTTTGTCATATAGCTGATTTTCAATTTACAAAGTGGCTTCTCGTCTTTCTACGTGAATTGTAAATCGAAATGCAATCATTCCGATTCAAAGTTTATTACTAATCCTTAAATTTAATATACATGCAAGGTGATCGCACCTCAGCTTACAAAAAGATTGGGTTATACCAGTCTTTTTTGTTTCCCTTAGTTTAAAATTCATATATCCTAAAATAGTTGGCGGCAGAATGGAGGATATATGTCTAAATTTTTTAATTATGAGGAAAGACTTGAATTACAAAAATTTCTAAAAGAAAGTCTTTCCTTCAAAGAAATTAGTCGCAGATTGGGTAAAAATCCAACTACTATTTCCAGAGAAGTACGTAAATACAGCTCAGAAATTGCTACTGGCTATCCCGGTTATCCACTTAATGCCTGTAAGAACCGTTTTTTCTGTAGATCTAAAGATGTATGTGGTAAAAATTGTACCAGAAAAGCTTCAGTTTACTGTAGACTTTGTCAATCCTGTAATGATAATTGCCCAGACTTCATTTTAGAAATCTGTACTGCCAGGTTTCGGGTTCCCTACGTTTGCAATGGCTGTGAAACCCTTGGTAAATGCTCGCTATTAAAAAATATTTACGACGCGGAGCATGCGCATCTTAAAGCTCACGAATCTATCTCCCAGTCTAGGAGTGGTTTATGTGTTTCTGAGACTGAGCTAGATCGTTTGAATAAGATAATTTCACCACTTGTTCAGAACGGTCAATCTGTTCATCAAATTTATGTAAATCATGAAGATGAACTGATGTGCAGCGAAAAAACAATTTATAACTACATTGATGCATGTCTTTTTGATGTTAGAAATATTGATTTGCCACGTAAAGTAAAATTTCGAGAACGTTACAAAAAGCCAGAGTTTAAAGTAGATAAAGGATGCCGTATTGGTCGTAACTATGAAGCATTCGGTGCATTTATTGATAAAAATCCTGATACAGCAGTTGTTCAAATGGACTCTGTCATCGGAACAAAAGGAGGTAAATGCCTTTTGACTATTCACTTTGTTGATTGTAGTTTGATGCTTGCGTTCTTGCGGGATGCAAATACATCAAAGTCTGTTACGGATGCATTTAATCATCTCGATAAAGTGATTGGACATGAACTGTTTTCAGAGTTGTTTCCTGTAATACTTACAGATAACGGAAGTGAGTTTTCCAATCCAAGAGCCATTGAGTATCGAGATACGTTCCCGCTTTTGCGTACCCATGTATTTTACTGCGATGCAGGTAGTCCTTATCAAAAAGGTGCTATCGAAGTAAATCATGAATTAATTCGTCGAGTCCTTCCGAAAGGCACCAGCTTTAATCAGCTTACGCAGGAAGATATTAATTTAATGATGAATCACATAAACTCGTACAAAAGAAAAAAGCTGAACAACCGTAGCCCATACGAAACGTTCAGCTTTTACCATGGAGAAGAAGCTCTACATAAGTTAGGATGTTCACAGGTTGCCGCCAGTGACATCATGTTAAAACCTGCTCTTCTCAAAAAATAATAATAGAAACAGCGCCGCCAACAGCTCATAAAGAACTGAAATCAGGGGTGGATTCTCCGATTGCAAAAAAATCGAGAGAGAATCGACCTCCATTTGACATGCTCATTTTTATTATAATACTTCAACAAAAACTAAAAATCAAATTGCATTTGGGTTACAAAAGCTGCATTTTGTTTGCAAAACCTGCATTTCAAATACAAAAGTGGCATTTCGTTTACAAATATTCAATTGTAATTTTCAAATATTGCTTTTCAGTTTACAAAGTGGCTTCTCGTCTTTCTATTGACCCATCATGCTTGATATATATAGTTAAACAATAATATGTTATTGTTTTTCAATAAAAATATATTGAAAAGTTGCGTGAGGTGTGCTAATATCTATATTGAAGTTACAATATTTGGAGATATGGAGGTTTTTTATGAAATATTATGGTCAGAAGTCAATGGCGAGTATACTTAAAAGAATACTAGACTTTATATTAATATTAGGTATTATAGCAACTCTTTTTATATTTAAGGATACTTTTATCAATAATGATATAAATTTAGATTATTTTAAAAAGGTAGTTATATTTGTACTTTTAGCTGTTGGCATAAGTTGTGTTTTCCTTATAGTAGTTAACTTAAGAAAAATACTGCTTTCTCTAGTGAAAGCTAACCCTTTTATAAATGAGAATGTAAGGGCGCTTAAGAAGGTCTCTCGTGAATGCTTTATTATTGCAGGGTGTTATATATTCAATATGTTTATTAATTCTAATCTTAAAGATTTTAATTTCATATATGTAGATGGTAAAGGCATACATACAGACATGGAATTTATAATATTTCTTTTTGCAGGTTGTTTTATATTGATATTGGCAAAGGTATTTCAACAAGCGGTTGACTATAAGGAAGAAAATGATTCTACTATTTAAGATAATGTATTCTGCTAATGGAGGAAAAGTTGTATGGCTATAATTATAAATTTAGATGTTATGATGGCAAAAAGAAAGATTTCCTTACAAGATCTTGCTGATAAGGTTGGTATAACGAATGCGAATCTTTCTATATTAAAAAATAACAAAGCAAAAGCTATTAGATTTTCTACCTTAGAAGCTATATGTAGAGAGTTAAATTGTCAGCCTGGAGATATTTTAGAATATGCAAATAAGTGATAGCTAGCTGATACTTATTTTACTGTATATAACAGTATGAAATTGTCTAGTAAATTCAAATCTTTAGAACAGCTATTTAGGCTAAGCAGTAAAAAAGAAATCTTGTTCGACTGCCAGATTTTATTCATATACATTCAGAAAGGTAGATGAGCAAAAAGTTATTTAGCAAATTTTTTATTAATGTTTTATATGTAGGGGTATTTAGAGAGGAGAAAAATATGATAAATTCGGTTGTTTTGATTTTGATAAAAAAAAACAGGCTTTTGGTTGTAAGTGATAAGCATGGATCTATGATCCAATTACCTTGTACTAATATGAGAGAGGGGGAAACAATAACTGATACGACAAAAAGAATGTTAGAGAAGTTTGGAATGGTTACTGTAGATATAATCAGTTCAAGCAAGTATATAGTTAGAAATGATAAGAAGTACTTTTCTTCAATAGTTGAAATAACTGATGATGTAGATGTGGAAACAAATGAAGTAGTAGGACATAAGTGGGGTGATTTTGAATTAATAC
Organism: Clostridium sp. C8-1-8; assembly: GCF_009928445.1. Lineage (GTDB taxonomy): Bacteria > Bacillota > Clostridia > Clostridiales > Clostridiaceae > Clostridium_AR. The sequence continues at coordinate 174,611 of NZ_JAABNO010000011.1, forward strand.
ACAATTTAAGTTTTATAGAAAATAAGGCTATAATGTACTGTTTAGAGAGTTATATTGAAGTTAATAGTAATAGTAATAGTATAAATATGCTTAAGGATGAGTTTAAAAGAGGTCTTATGGGTAAGAGCTATTTATATGAATCGGAAGAAAGAGCTGAAAAAATAAAAATAGATAGTTCTTTGAGCATTTCTAGTAAAAGAAATGCAATCATAGGCTCAATAATATTAGGTATTATGTTTTCAGCCTTCTTCTTCGCTTATTTAGGTATATCAGTGTTAATATTTAATTTAATAATGATAATAGTATTTGTAGGGTGCATTGGTATAAAAAATAAAGGTAGCATAATGGCTTATTTTCTATTAACCTGCTCTTTAATTCTATCAGCTAACTTTTCTATATATACCAATCCTGTGTTTAGATCACTTAATATTGTTTTGATTCCAGTAGTTCTTACTCTAAGTTTTGTATTATATACCTACAAGGATGTAGAATTAAAATTAGCATACTTATTAGGTGGGTTAATTAATAAATTTTTTAAGAATAGTATAATTACTTCTATGAAACTGCCAAAGTTTATAAGGGACAGTATAAGTATTAAAAATAAAAGCAACACATCTTCTAGCTATAAGTATGTTAGGAATGGTATTTTCATATCTATACCATTGCTATTATTTTTGGTGTTAGTACTATCTCAAGCTGACAATATTTTTGGGTACTATATCAATAATATTAGCTCAAACATTCTCGCTATAAATCCATCAACGTCATTTTATAAATTAGTAGTATCTATAGTAATAGCCTTTTATAGTTTTGGATTCTTATGGAGTTTTAATTATAGATTTGATAATACAACTAGTACCTCTATTAAAAATGGAAGGTTGGAGCCAATAACCGTTACTACAGTGTTAGCTATGGTTTGTATATTGTATATTGTATTTACAATAATACAAATAACCTATTTATATGGAGGCACAAACAAAGTTCTTCCTGGAGGATTTACTTATTCTGAGTATGCTAGAAGAGGTTTTTTTGAATTAGTCTTTATAACATTAGTTAATCTTATAGGAGTAACCATATTAAAGATATATGTTGATAATAGTAAGGCGAAACTTAATATCATATTGAATATTATATATACCATAATAGTAGTATTAACATTAAATATGGTTTGCTCTGCATTTTATAGGATGTATTTATATATTGATGCTTTTGGTTATACAAGGTTAAGAATACTGGTTCAACTATTTATAATCTTTTTAGGGATTATAATATTCTTACAATTCCTATTTATATGGAAAGATAAGAGTATATTTAAATATATAATAGTAGTTTCTCTAACATTATATATAGGGATTAACTTTTTCAACATTGATTCATTTATAGCTAAAAAGAACATAGAGCTTTCAGCTAATAAAAAAATAGATAATAATTATCTTACTGTGCTTTCATTAGATTCGATAAAAGAAATGAACAAAGCAAGAAATGAAGGTAAAATAGATGATGAAACCTATTTAAAGTGGAGGAATAGAGCTGATATTAAAATAGATAATTGGTATGAATATAATTACTTTATATATAAAGCTAATGGAAAGTAAAGTTGTTATCTAAGTGATATAACTAGAGATTATCAAACTTAAGTTTTTTTGTAAAAGCTTAAAGCGCTTAAGTTTGATAACATATAGCAATGTCTATGAAAGTTAGATACTTATAAAGTATAGTGAATTATAAGGTTTTTAGATGAAGATGCCGACTTTAGGGGGCTATAACAGTTATTTAGGATAAACAATAAAAAATAAACCTTATTTGCTTTCCAGATTTTCCTCATATACATTTGGAAAGGAACATAAGCAAAAGACTCGCTGAAGAAAGTCGTTTAAGCGACTTTTTTACTGTTAAGGATAAGGGCTACAGTAATCTATGCCGGGTGTGTCCTTCGTAGTTATATGGTGAATTATGCAGTATATTGTAGAATTAGATAGTTATAATAATAAATTAGACTTTATATATAAAACCTAAGTTTATACATATGTTATTATAGTCCTTGTCGCTAATGCAAACGCGATGTTGAGGTTTGAAAGAATCTTAAGATTATCTTGACAAGTAATCACGAAAATGATAAACTTGTATAGGTCGCTAAGTTAAGAAAAAATGTTTTGAAAAAAACATGTTGACAAAAAACTTTAGTGATGATAAGATAAATGAGCTGTCAGAAATGCAGCAAAGAAACTTGGTCTTTGAAAATTAAACAGAGTAAAATAAACAAAGTCTAAAACTAGACTTAAACCAGCAATTCTTTTGAAAAAAGACTTACTAAGTAAGTAAGCTATGATTAAACTTTAAATTGAGAGTTTGATCCTGGCTCAGGACGAACGCTGGCGGCGTGCCTAACACATGCAAGTCGAGCGGAGAAAGTTCTTCGGAACTTTCTTAGCGGCGGACGGGTGAGTAACACGTGGGTAACCTGCCTTATAGAGGGGGATAGCCTTCCGAAAGGAAGATTAATACCGCATAACATTTTCGTTTCGCATGAAATGAAAATCAAAGGAGCAATCCGCTATAAGATGGACCCGCGGCGCATTAGCTAGTTGGTGAGGTAATGGCTCACCAAGGCGACGATGCGTAGCCGACCTGAGAGGGTGATCGGCCACATTGGAACTGAGATACGGTCCAGACTCCTACGGGAGGCAGCAGTGGGGAATATTGCACAATGGGGGAAACCCTG
>NZ_JAABNO010000076.1 GCF_009928445.1 Clostridium sp. C8-1-8
CTAAGTGCTTAGACTAGCATCCAATAGCTAGCACACTCTATCTTCCTGCGTCACTCCATCGGTAATAACGATTTGCAGTGGTATCGGAATATCAACCGATTGTCCATCACCTACGCCTTTCGGCCTCGGCTTAGGTCCCGACTAACCCTCAGCGGACGAGCCTTCCTGAGGAAACCTTAGGTTTTCGGCCACTAGGATTCTCACCTAGTTCTCGCTACTAATGCCAACATACTCACTCGTAATCAGTCCACCGCTCCTTACGGTACGACTTCAGCCCGATTACGACGCTCCCCTACCCCAGTAGATTAAATCTACTAGCCGTAGCTTCGGTGATAAGTTTGAGCCCCGAACATCTTCGGCGCAGGATCTCTCGACTAGTGAGCTATTACGCACTCTTTTAATGAGTGGCTGCTTCTAAGCCAACATCCTAGTTGTCTTAGAAATCCCACATCCTTTTCCACTTAACTTATACTTTGGGACCTTAGCTGACGATCTGGGCTGTTTCCCTTTTGACTACGGATCTTATCATTCGCAGTCTGACTGCCGGACTAATACTATATGGCATTCGGAGTTTGATAAGGTTCAGTAAGCGATATGCCCCCTAGCCCATTCAGTGCTCTACCTCCATTAGTCATATCCGACGCTAGCCCTAAAGCTATTTCGGGGAGAACCAGCTATCTCCGAGTTCGATTGGAATTTCTCCGCTATCCACAGCTCATCCCATGGTTTTTCAACACCAACGTGGTTCGGTCCTCCACGAAGTTTTACCTTCGCTTCAACCTGGCCATGGATAGGTCACCCGGTTTCGGGTCTACGGCATGCAACTATTCGCCCTATTCAGACTCGGTTTCCCTTCGGCTCCGTACCTTAAGTACTTAACCTCGCTACATACCGTAACTCGTTGGCTCGTTCTACAAAAAGCACATCATCACACACATATGGTGCTCTGATCGGTTGTAGGCACACGGTTTCAGGTTCTATTTCACTCCCCTCCCGGGGTTCTTTTCACCTTTCCCTCACGGTACTTCTTCACTATCGGTCATCAAGTAGTATTTAGCCTTGGGAGGTGGTCCTCCCTGCTTCCCACAAGGTTTCACGTGTCTCGTGGTACTCTGGA
>NZ_JAABNO010000101.1 GCF_009928445.1 Clostridium sp. C8-1-8
TTTGAGATACCAAGTATCTCAGATTGTTCTTTGAAAATTGCACATAAGTTAAAGTAAAGATATTTACTAATTCTTTGTAATATAACTACTGTTATTAAGGTGCACGCTAGCATCTAAATTCAGTATAATCGAATTTGTAAACCATTACTTAAAAACTGAGAAGTTTTTATAGTAGTTCTACTGGTTTAAACGCAAAATGTAATGAATTATACCTAGTACAAACACACTCAAGTGTGAACAGTACATCTACAATTC
>NZ_JAABNO010000102.1 GCF_009928445.1 Clostridium sp. C8-1-8
ATTGCTGTTGCATAATTACTAAATAACTCTGTCATAATATAAAACTCCATTATATGCCCTCCCTACTTTTTAACAGCTCTGTATTTGGTTATATCAAAGGTATTTGCCATTTCTTTTAATTTTTCAAGTATTTGCTTGGACGTTGCTCCTCCATTATCAAGAATATATTTTTCCCAAACAGTGTTCCATGTTTTCCCTAGTGGTGAGTTATTAGTGTGTATACCATCTCCTATTTTAAGCCTATGTATATCCT
>NZ_JAABNO010000012.1:0-165042 GCF_009928445.1 Clostridium sp. C8-1-8
CAGTCATTGTATCAGTAACCTTTTTATTTTTCAATATATTTAGGAAAGCATTTGTCACCTTTTGAGAATATGCTCTGTTAATGATATCTTGACTGCTATTTGGCCAAGGCAATTCTACTAAAGTAGCCTTTGCTCCTATAGACTGTGCCCAAGAAGAAAAATATCCTTGTCCATTTAATCCACCTTTATGGGAAAATCCAAATTCTCTATCAAAATATCCACCAATTTCACTATTTCCTATGGTTGTATTTTCCCAACCATGCATGTCCGCTACTATCATTTCATTGGACTGACTCTTAATACCGCTTACTAAACTTGATAGAGCTTTAGCTTCCGATGGTATTAAGCTAGTATTACCAGTCTTGTTCCTTGGATTAGTAAACACACTAAACCCATCTGGGAAGTCTCTATTTAAATCTATTCCTTCTTTTATAGTTGTTCTTCCTGGCCCGTCTTTTGTTATACCATCTATAACTCCATCTGGATTAGCACAAGGCACTATATATACAGACCAACCATCCAAACCTCCATTGGCTGCTGAGTAACCAGCTACATTAGAGATAAGATTTGCTGCTATCTTAACTAATTCTAGACCATCAGAGGCCCAAGCATCTTCGAAACCATGAATAGCAAATACTGCTACTAAAGCATTTTTGCCATTTCCTACTCTATATACATTAAGACTTCTTCCTTATACTCATGTTCCTTATCTGTGATTATAATATTATGATCTGAAACAGCTTGCATAATAGCCGAAGCAAACGGTATGTTTATTTCAATAGATGGCTTTTCATTTTTTTTTAATTTAACAATAGGTGTTTTTAGACTAATATTCATTGGGATACAATCTTTTTTAGTTAGATTTGGTATTAGTAGATATTCAGAAAATGTTCTTGATGGTTCTTTATAATAATAAGCCTTATTAATTCTCCCTTCCCCTCTTAATTGTTTCTAATCAGCAATATCTAATAAATCTGAAAATTTATCAATTATATAGTCAGGTGCGTATTCACTAAGTTCTTCAAGACTGTTATTACCATATGTCACTGCGCAGGTAGAACATGATGCACTTTTTCCCATTTGTATGTCGTATATAGTATCACCAACAACTAATACCTTAGAACTATCGGACCGTAATTCTTTAATTGCCAAGTTGACAATATCCGGTGAAGGTTTTTTATTCATTACATCTTGTTCTCCACCTATAAAAGAAACGAATGAACCAATTTTCAAATGCTCTAAAAGCAACCTTAAAGAGTCTCTTCCTTTGCTTGATGCTACTCCCAGCTTTATCCCTTTATCATATAAAGCCTTCAAAGTATCTTCAACTTTAGGAAAAAGTTCTACTGTTTCAAAAGAAATCTTATCATATCTCATACGATACTCTTTCATTGCATCTTCAAGTTCTTTACCTTCCAAACATGCAATATCATGAAATGTATTTTTTAGAGGAAGCCCTATACGTTTTTTTATTTCATCTTCGTTAGCTAGAGGAATATTAAAGTATTTCAAGGTTTCTTGAATTGTTACTATTATGCTATACCTAGTATCTGCAAGTGTTCCATCAAAATCTAAGATTATAGTTTCAAAATTCATCTTACACCTCCCTATAATATTACTATAATTATAAATTAATAAAGACCAATAAAACAAATAGTTTTACTGATCTTTATTACTTCATATAAGTCTTTAAGATGCTGTCCAACCACCATCAGCAGCAATAACTTGTCCGTTAATAAAACTTGAATCGTCAGAAGCTAAGAATAAAGCGACTTTTGCTACTTCTTCCGGTGCACCAAATCTTTTAATGGTACTCATGGATGTCCTGCAATTTGCTTCTCCACGTTTATCAATATTAGTCATTGTTTCACTAATATTAGTCATTATTGGTCCAGGAGCAATGGCATTGCAGCGTATTCCTTCTTTCGCATATTGGAACCCTGTACTTTTGGTTAAACCAACTACTGCATGCTTTGAAGCAGTATAAGCAGCTCCAGCTGCACCTCCATGGATACCTCCTACAGAAGCTATATTTATAATTACTCCCTTACCCTTTTCTAAGAAAATGGGGATTACTTTTCTGCTGCTTCTCATAACTGAAGTAGCATTAACTTCTATTAATCTATACCACAATTCGTCTGTGATATCTCCAACAGCAGCCATATTGTCCATAATACCTGCGTTATTCACCAATATATCCACTGTACCATAAGTTTCAACGGAAGTATCAATCAATTGTTGAATATCTTCTTCTACTGCTACATTAGTCAATAGTGCGATAGCAGTTCCACCCTTTCCTATAATCTCAGCAGCAGTTGCCTTTGCTCCTTCAAGATTAATATCTGATACTACTACCTTGGCTCCTTCTTGTGCATATAACATGGCAATGGCTTTTCCCATCCCTGAAGCCGCTCCCGTTACAATTGCAACTTTTCCATTAAGTTTCATCACTATTCCTCCTTCATAATCGCTTAATCTTCATAAATTCATAAGTATCTTAAAACTTTATTAACCTTTTGTATTTATTTGTTATTAATTACTATACATTCATCTTACCTCTAATATATAGCTACAACAACTGTACCTTAGGGAAGCAATAGCTGTACTTTAAGGCAGTAATAAAAAAAATAAAACCTTACTGAAGGTTTAGTTTATAATTAATACTCTAATCTATGTTTAATAGTATTGTTGAAATTAAGTGGTCATGAAGGAATCTTATTAAATTTGTTTTTTCTAGTCCTATGGCTATTTATTCTCTTAAACTTAAACTTAATCTTATTCAAATGTTGTCTGATTCCTTTATATTACAACCACTTACCTATTATAAAAAAAATCAGCCTGAGCCTACACTAACTGTATAAGCTCCGCTGATCTTATGTTAATATTTTAATGTTTATATTTTAACATCACTAAGGATTTCATTATAGGTTATAAACTACATTCGATTACTTAAGACTATAAAACTTAGCTCCATGAGATTTTATAATATTACTTATAGAGTCAGTGACAGTATCTAAGTCTTCATGCTCCCACAAATCTCTAAGTTTTACGCTTCCTTCAACACCTAAATCCTTTAAGTTTACCTCAATAACTTTGTCCTCTTCAGAGAGATTGAATAAACCTACATAAGTTTCTCCGTCTTTTCCCTTTGCAGTCCAAATAGCTTTAGCCTCGTCACGGTATAGTTCTTTATTGTCACTGGAGCTTTTTAATACCTCTAGAACTTCTTCGTTTGTTATGAGTTCTAAAGTCCATTGGTCATTATGAGTCATTTCTCCACCGAACATAAGTGGTGATCTAGCAAGGCACCATAAGGTCATCAATGTTCTTTGTTCTCTTCTTGTGAAGTTAGTCCACTTTCCTTTTCCTTCAAATTGGTGTTCTCTTAAGCATATATGCCCAAATGGAAGCATATCTGCATCTGGCCAATGTGAAGGTGCCATATGTTTGTTCCAGTTTCCTAATAAATCGAATTGCTTGTAAAGCTGTTCCCAGTTATCCCAGAAGTCTCCGGATATTCTCCACATATTTGCATGGTCTATAAGATGCTGAGCTTCTTCTAAAGGAGCTGGTCCTGGTGATAAGCTAAATACTACATCTCTTCCACAGTTATCTAAGGCATTCTTCAATAATTCCACTTCACCTTTTGCATAAGGGAAAGATAAATCATCAACCTTTATAAAATCTATGCCCCAATCAGCATACATATTTATTATAGAATTATAGTATTCTTGTGCACCTTCCTTTGTTGCATCAATCCCATACATATCAGTATTCCAAGGACATATAGAGTTTGTATCTGCTATATCTTGAGCAAATTTGTTAGTACCTAGAATAGGCGTATTTGCTTTTACAGCTTGCTTTGGGATTCCTCTAAGAATATGAATTCCAAACTTTAACCCCTTACTATGGATATACTCTCCTAAAGACTTAAAGCCTCTTCCGTCCTTAGCACTTGGGAATCTATTTACCGCTGGAATAAGCCTTCCATACTCGTCCATTTCTAGTGGTGCATAAGGATGATACTCTGTTGAATCTGCAGTAGGCTCATACCATTGTATATCAACAACTACATATTCCCAGCCATATTTCTTTAGATGCTTTTCCATGTAATCTGCATTTCCTATTACTTCTTCTTCTCTTACACTGGCACCATAACAATCCCAGCTGTTCCATCCCATTGGAGGTGTCAAGGCTAACTTTTTACCCATTTATACTCTCTCCTTTTTAGAGTTTTCAGCTTAAATATCCTTTTCATAAACTATACAATCACCAATCAATTTAGTTTATATAATTTAATGCTAAAAACTATTCATATATTGATTAAAGGTACAATATTGCTTAAAATATAGACAAGAAATCTAATAAAAAGAAATGGTATACATCTTGTCTTAACTTTATGTTATCATTGATATATTTAAGTAACAATTGTAATATAATGCTTTAGGAGGGTAAAATATTGCTACAGGATAATTCTACAAAATATCTAAATTCCTTTGGGCTTCACTTTCTAAATTCCCCTAAAAATGCTCCCTACCAACTAAAGTCAATTGGTTGGGAACTTAGACAATCTAAAAGCTATAGCTGGGATGGTATGAAAAGACAAGAAGACAATGAACACTGCATCTTCCAATACACCTTATCAGGCTGCGGAGAAATAAGAATAAAGGATAAGATATACTCGCTAAAAAAGGGAGACGCTTTCTTAGTAAAAATACCCGATGACCACCATTACTACTTGCCTGAAAGCAGTGAAAAATGGGAATTTATATACATACATTTATATGGAGAGGGCTCCATAAAGGAGTGTGACAGCTTGTTAAATTCTTACGGAAATATATTGAGATTTTCATCTAATTCCTCAGTTATAATTTATCTTTGGAAAATATATTGGGAAGCCGTAAACCAAAATATAAAGGACGGATATCAAACCTCTTCTTTTGCTTATAATTTTATAATGGAGCTTTATAGAAGCAAGCAGAACCTAGAAGATAATACAAGTAAGAAACATACTCAAAATATAGATACAGTGATAGGTTTTATTGAAGATAATTACTCGAAAGAACTCACTCTCGATCAACTATCAGAAGCTGCTCAGATGTCCAAGTTTCACTTTAACCGAACCTTCAATAACTTAATTGGAACTACGCCTTGGAATTACCTTACTAAAATCAGGCTAGAAAAAGCAGTAGAACTTATGCTAAGAGAAGATTCCTCCATAGACATAATAGCTAAAAAGGTTGGATTTTCAGGAGAAAATTATTTTAGCAAGGTTTTTCGCAAATACCTTGGTACTTCGCCAGGAAGATTTCGTGAAGAGCACTTCAAAGCTAGTAATTACTCACTTAAACTCTAGCCTGGTAATTAACTTTACGTTTTAATTTTGCCTTTGTTTAATAATACTGTTGAAATTAAGTGACTTTTTCAGTGTGATAAAATCATATTAATTCTTTGTACAAGCTCATTTAAGCATAGGATTACTGCCCACTTAATTTCAATACAGTACTTTAAAATAGCCCTAATTTTAATTGAAGAAATAGTTGCTATGAATTATAATAATTTTATATTCTGTAAATAAAAGGGGGAATGTAAATGGGACAACTAAAAAAATTGCGGCAACTACCTTGGATATTTGCTGCTGTCATTGTAATCGGTTTAGTAGTGATAGTATTTCTTCCAAGGACTACGAAAACCAAATATGACAGTAAGGCTAATGAGGCTCTTTTGAATAAGACTCATAAAAGCTTTACACCAGTGGCTTATTCATCAAATAAGAGCTATAAAGACAGGGTATTTTACGAAATATTTGTAGCCTCTTTCAATGATAGCAATGGCGACGGTGGTGGTGACCTGAAAGGGGTTGAACAAAAACTAGATTATTTACAAAGCTTAGGCGTATCTGGCATATGGCTTATGCCTGTGAACGAAAGTCCAAGCTACCATGGGTACGATGTTTCTGATTATTATGATGTGAGAAAAAAATATGGAAGTTTAGAGGATTTATATTCACTTATAAACGAAGCTCATAAAAGGGATATTGCTGTTGTTATGGATCTAGTAGTAAACCATACCAGTGATCAAAATCCATGGTTTGTTGAAGCTCTAAACAACCCAACCAGTAAATATAGAGACTATTATAGCTGGACTAAAGATCAAAGTAATCTTGAAAAGTTTTCAACTATAAATACCAGAGCTTGGCATGCTAAGAGCAAAGATAACATCTACTATGGAGTATTTGGAGATGATATGCCAGACTTAAACTTTGACAATACTGAAGTTAGAGATGAAGTAAAAAAAATCGCAAAGTACTATCTTGATATGGGTATTGATGGTTTCCGCTTAGATGCTGCAAAACATATCTATGACGGTGAACTGGACAAAAACCTTCAATGGTGGAAGGAATTTAGCAGCTATGTAAAATCCGTAAACAAAAATACTATTCTCGTTGGAGAGGTTTCTGATAAGACTGATGTTGTTTCCAACTATCTGACCTCACTTGATTCATGTTTTAATTTTGATTTAGGCACAGACATTTTAAATGCAGTAAAGGATAATAACTTTAAATATTTGGCTTCCTCATACTCCTCTATGCAAACGATTGCCCAATCTAAAAATAAGGATTATCTAGATAGTACCTTCTTAACCAACCATGATATGAACAGAGTAATGAGTACTTTGGGCTCAGTGGAAAAATGTAAAACAGCAGCTTCTATCCTATTTACTCTGCCAGGAACACCATATGTGTACTATGGAGAAGAGACTGGAATGACTGGAGTAAAGCCAGATGAAAGGATAAGAGAACCATTTATATGGGACGATAAAGACAAGAGTAAAAATACAAGTTGGACTACAGTAAGCAATGATAATAAAAAAATAGCAGTAAGACTAGAAGATAAGGATAAAAATTCACTTTTAAACTTCTATAGAACCTTTATAAAGCTTAGAAATGATAATCCTACTTTAAGATACGGAAACTTTGAACCAATCAATACAAGCAATCCAGATGTATTAGCATTTAATAGAAAATATAATTCTGAAACCCTAAGTGTATTTATAAATGGAAATAAAGCTGAACAATCAGTAAATATTTCAGATATTAAAGGCAAAGTATTATATTCTTCAGAAAATTTAAGTGGAGAACTTGATACAAATGGCACTTTAAAGCTAAAAAAATGTGAGATTCTTATAATAAAGAATAATTGATATAGCATCTCCTTCGTAACCACTTAATTTAAATAATGTTATTAAATTTAGCTAAAATCAAAAAAATCGCTAATGACTTATTCATTGGCGATTTTCTACTATAATTTCTAAACCAAAAACTCCCTAGAAATTAATAATTTATCCGTAAAATCTTCTTTTTCTGTATTTATACTAAAAGCTATAATGGAACAGCTAATCAGTTTCGAGGCCAATATGGCATATTTTATATCCTTCTTTACCGAATTCTTGGAGCTAAGATAACTGTCCTGAAGCTCCATTAAGCTTGTTATAGGATTGTGTATATATAGTTCATCTTGTCCAAAGATATTCAAGGAACCTAAAATTAACATGAATCTCAAATTTATATGCAGAAAAATTTCATATAGTAAGTGAGATACAAAGCTTTTATCCTTATATTCTTCTCTATGATATAAACAAAAATAGTCACATATGAAATGACACACCATACCTAAGGTTATCGAAAATTCTTCTTTACTCAAATTATCATTTAGTAGCCTATGGCAATAGTTTTTTACATCTTCAATGGTTTCTTCCATAGTATGATGCTGATTTGAAGCATTGCACTCAAAATCCGGTTTTACATTGCCGTACATAAATTTTCTTTTATTCAACTTAAAATTAAGCTTTTTAACACAGTGCCTATATATTATTCTAGAAAAAACTAAATGGGAGTTTATTATCATAATTAATCCCTCACACTAATTATTCTTTAATTAATATTAACTCCCATACTTTAAATCTGTGTTGCTGCTAAAGTTAAGTTTGTATGAAGCAATGTAAACTTTTGTTAGCTTAGAAATATGCCTCATATAGCATCTCCCTTATAGCCATTGAATATATCCTAAAGTATTTGTTGCCAAAAATCCATCTCTAAAACTTTAGATATCTTAAAAGTAAATCTATTATCAAAGTGCCCCGACTTTGGTATAAAAAGAGCTTTTAATAAGTTTTCTTAACTCTTAAATAATAGAAAACACTTCTAAATAAAAAGATACCATACACTGCTATGGCTAAGGTGAAAACTAAAAACATCAGTATATTTGTAGAATCAATTTGTTTTCTAACTACAAAGTTAACATATGAAGTTAAACCTAAAACTATAAGATACATTACTATAACTGGAGCATATAAAATCGAATAAGAAATTACAACCTTCCTTGCATGTTCTACTATATCTTCCTTATCGCTATACATAACAGGCTCAGTTTCATCTTCTGTATAGTCCATGGCCCATATACTCCAGTTGTAACTTCTTTCCTTGGAGGTAAAATATAGCTTCCAGCCTGCTTCTTTGTTGATCTCATAATACTCACTTGAAACATTCTTTTTAAAATCCACAACGTACTTTCTAGTAGTTTTACCTTCTTTAAGAAAATAAAATTTATTACCATTTTTACTTACCTTAAATAGTTTCAAGCCTTTTCTGCTCATTTCTTTTAGCCACAGCTCTAGCTTATCTGGAGAATAAAATCCTCCTAGCTTAACTTTAACCACTGCCTTAGGTATTTTTCCAAGATAGATCTCATCCTCTATATTTTTCTCACCAATAGAGCTAACTTCTGGTTCCAAGTCCTCTAGCTGAAGCATTCTTTTATTTGAAGAGTTTATTTTAATAAGACTATAGAGAGAAAATATCCATATACCTATATATATCAAGTAAATGTATAATTGGACTACTCCAAAGGAACTCTGCACTGGTAATCCTAAAAGCATTATAAAAACAACTCCAGGCATAGCTCCAAAAATTAATAATAACGTTAAAGCTAACAGTATCATCCTTGTATATCTAACTAATCTATCGTTCCTATCAATTATGCTGTTTCTGCTTGGCATTATTTCAATATTCTCCGGTTCATTGACCAACAAGCTCCACCTTTTAAAGCTAGTGACAACTTGCCATTTGTCTTTTAACAAACTCTTAGATATGCCTGTATTCTCATTTCTCTCATAGCTAAATCTATACATTAACTTTTTCTTATCAGCATTAATGAAATAAAAACATCTACTTTTGAAATTGATATGCTCCAACTTATATCCTCTTAAGCTCATATCAGTGAGCCAATCTTCTGTGTTTTTGATGTCATAACTCCATAAGGGTCTTAGTACCTTTTTATACATCAAATCTCCCACCTAGCCTTTTTGCATTATTATTCAATTCTTGTAATCTTTTAATCTCAAGTGTAATAAGTTTCCTACCTAAATCAGTGATTTCATATATAGTTTTTCTTTCTTCATTTGAGTAAACAACAACTATTCCATCCTTCTGCATCTTACTTAAGGTACCATAAACTGTACCAGAGCCTAGTATTATCCTTTTGTCTGTAAGCATTTCTACTTCTTTAATTATTCCATAGCCATGCTTGGGCTCATATAAAGATAACAATATATAAAAAGCAGTTTCTGTCATAGGCAGATATTTATTTAGAACTTTCTCTTTATCCATTTTTTCTCCTTAAAAGATTGGGTTGGATTTATACAATTATAAATGCGTCACTTTATACTTAACCTTTAGCTCCGTTAATATATGATTTTGTTATTGACCTTGCATATTTCCAACTATATCACGATGTGACATATCATAACTATACTATATCACGTCATGACATACTCATCAAGAAATTTATTCCATATATAGCAATTTATCCATTGCAAGAGTTACGTCTAGTTAAGTATCTTGATGCTTAGATCCAAATAAAAGCCTAACTTAACTTACAAATCCCCTTCATTAATACTTCTTTCACAGTAAATATTGGTATGAAATATACCTAAAAAATGCTATTATAAAATTAATTTAACATTATAAAAGATTTAGGAGGTTTTGAATTTGAAGGTTTTAATAACTGGTTTCACTCCTTTTGGAGGAGAAGCAATAAACCCCTCTTTTGAAGCAGTAAAAGGTTTGGAACATATTATAGCTGCTGCTGAAGTAACTAAACTTGAAGTACCTACAGTGTTTCATGAATCAATAAAACTTTTAGATGAGGCTATTGAGAGTAATAAACCAGATGTGGTTATTTGTGTAGGACAAGCTGGTGGTAGATTTGATATAACAATAGAAAGAGTTGCCATCAATGTAGATGATGCAAGAATTGCTGACAATAAAGGCAATCAGCCTATAGATGAGCCTATATTTAAGGATGGTGCTTCTGCTTATTTTTCCAATCTTCCTATTAAAGCAATGGTGGAAGAAATAAAGCTTTCAGGCATCCCAGCTTCAGTATCAAACTCCGCTGGAACCTTTGTATGTAATCACTTAATGTATGGTTTGCTTTATCTTATAGAAAAAAAGTATCCTACTGTAAAAGGAACCTTTATCCACGTCCCCTTCATACCTCAGCAAACAATAGGTAAATATAATGCTCCATCCATGGATCTGCCTTTAATAACAAGAGCTCTTAGCCTAGCTATTAAGGCAGCAGTTGAAAATGATAAAGATATAAAAACTGCTATGGGAACTATATGTTAAAAGCTAAAAATAAGGCTATGTTAAAGTACTATGTTGAAATTAAGTGGTCAGCCATCCGATGCTTTAATGCGCTTGCGCAAAGAATTAATATAGCCTCTCCTTCATAACCACTCAATTTAAACAATATTATTAAATACAGCCAAAAATAATATAAGGTGCAGATAATTATAATAACTTATCTGTACCTTATATATAAACATTCTAATATTAGCTATAGCCAATTAAAAATATTTTAACAAAGTAGCCCCACAATTGACCCCCATAAAATCTGAACCTATGGCAAGTAAAACAATTTCATCACCTATCTTAAATCTATTATTTTCTGTAAAGTCTTTAAAGTTTCTTATGATATCTACATCACCTACATGTCCTCCGATATAGTTCCTATAAAAACTTTCTTTTTCCATCTTATACATCTTATAATAGGTATCGAAGAAATTCTCAGCAATATTTTGAATTATGATTTTATTTGCATTTTTTAATATTTCCTCATTCTCTCCTATTAATTTTGAAAATACTCTCCTAATTGCTTCAAAGGTACCAAGTTTATTTTTTAAGTAATTATAATAAGGGTCATCAGCTTCTTTGTTTTTCTCAAAATTAAAAGCTGCTACACTCATACGACCATTTGAAGTAGAGCTTGTCTTCATTATATTAAACCCTTTATTTTTTATATCATCTCCAACTACCATTATTCCAGCACCATCACCTAATATGGTAAAATCGATATACCTCTCTTCATTCTCATCTAAGAAGTATGGAGAAATTATCAGAGACAATTCTCCTTCTATGGAATTTAAAGCACTTGCCATTCTTATTGCCTGAATTGTACTTGAACAATCTTGATTGATTACAACAACTGTTGCCTCTGTAAGTTTAAACTTTTCTTGAAGATAGTGTGGTACACTAACATTGCCACCATAGTTATATTCTTCGTAGCTGGTATAAAATATATTTTTAATTTTTTCTTTACTAAAATCTTTACTCTGGAACATCTTATCCATCAGCTTAGATAAAACATCTATTATATCTTTCTTATCACCAACAGCAATATGCTGCAAACCTGTAGCTTTAACATATTTTTTAATACTATTCTCTAAATTATCATTATCGATTGCCTTCTTGAACTGCTCTGATTTATAAAGTATCTCTTCCGCTGGAACCAGCTTATCAGGGATATAATAATCCGAATACAATATTTTAGCCATTATACACCTCTTGCTTGCTTTCTTTAACTTTATTCTTTGCTGAATTATATATGCTTTCCATAAGCACTATTCTTTCATAAGCTTCTTGTATAGGTATATTTTTTCTTCTACCTTCAAATACATTGACTAAAAAATCAAGTTGATTTATATAGTAGTTAGAAGCTTCAAATTGAACTCTTTCACTACTTTCCGTTTCTTTTTCTTCTATTACAAGATTTATTTTAAACTTTCCAAGACATGCTCTAAAAAAATCTTTTACAACAATCTTTGCTTTCTCAAACTCTAAATGCTGTTCTACTTTATAGGGAAGCTCAAAAGATGCCAAAAGCTCTGTCTCAAATCCATCTTCGTACTCCATATGAGCAGAGAAAGTAGAATCAATACCATTAGGACCACTAAAGCTAGAATGTCCTATATAGTACTTAGGATTTATACCAACTACCTCCTGTAAAAATTGTAGCCAGTAGCAGCTTAAATCATAGAAAGCCCCTCCCCCTCTTTCTGGGAAGTTCCTATAGCTATTTTTATTATTACCCTTTGGTACAATACATGTATAGGTAGTTATTTTTTTTAGTCTTCCATAGCTTTCAGACAAAATAATATTTTTTATAGCTTGCTGCCATTGATGATGCTTTGTCATAACGCCTTCTACAAGCTGTACATCTCTTTTTGATAACTCAAATATTATTTCATCAAAATCAGCTTTATTTAAACAAATAGGCTTTTCAACTAATATATTCTTTCCAGCTCTAATAGACCTTATTATCCATTCCTTATGAAGGTCATTTGGAAGTGCTATATATACACAATTTATATCCTTGCACTGAAGCAAATCCTCATAGGTATCAAATGCAACTTTTATCCCATATTCTTCTGCATATCTTTTAGCATTTTCAGCTTTTCTGCTTGCAATGCCATAAAGTTCTAATCCTGATACTTCCTTTGAAGGTTTTATTATGGCTCTAGGTACAATACTAGAGCAACCTATAATTCCAAGCTTTATCATAGTAGCCTCCTAGTTTCCATGAAGATGCAGTAGATTACATTTAGAACAAACAGGGGTGAGCCTTTTACTTATTAGTTCTCTAACCTTATTGTATTCTTCACTATGCCATATATCATAAACGCTTGAATTATTTAAATTTCCTATAGTAAATTCAGAAAAGAATTTACAGGAAGATACTGCGCCATCTGGATAAATGTCCATTCTAGTAGATACTGCAAGACAACTTTTTTTCTGTAAATCCTCTACTTCTTCACCAAGTATGAAAGTTTGTACATCCTTAATATCTAAATCTGGTTGAAATCTTACCCTTATATTCCATACCTTATTATTTATCTTTTCTATCTGCTGTTTAAGTATATCTAGCTTCTCAGGTGAAACCTTGTAGGTAAAAGAATGCCAGCTTTTTTCTTTATTACTTTGTTCTATCCACGAAAAGTTTTCATCAAAATAGCTGTCCATATTACAAGCTGTATCCTCTGCTATATACCAAGGATAGCAAAGCATCAACATATCAACACCCATTTCTTCAAAGAATTCCACCAATTCAAATAGCCTAGGTATAACGCTATCGTTGATTACCGTATGAATAGAGATTTTCCCCTTATATATGCACTTTTTCTTCAAATCTAATAAGAGCTTTAAACTTTCTATTACCTTATTAAAATTACCCTTCCCTCTTATTAAATCATTATTCTCTTCAAAGCCTTCTATCGGAATCAAAAGCTCTAGATTGTCTGATATCTTAATTATTGACTCAAGCCTTTCAGGTATTAATAGTCCATTGGTACACATAGCAACCTCTCTAGAATCAGCTTCTAAAAGCTCTGCTAATTCATTAAAGTGCTTGTACAAAAGAGGTTCTCCTCCCCACAAATACAGTCTTGACTTAACCTTCTTAGTATCCTCTAAAACTTTTTTAAATATATCTAAAGAAAGATCACTTTTCTGTTTTATCTCATCCATATTCCTATGAAAGCCCTTCTCATTCCACTCATAGCAATGCTTACATCTTAAATTGCACCTATTAGTAAGCTTTACACCTATAACCTCCGGCAATTCTGTTGCATAACATGGATTATCCTTTCTATTTCTTAATGGATCTGATATATTTTTTAGCGTCCTTCGTAGGGTTTCCAAGGATTTTTCATCATAATGGACTTTTGTTTTTGGTTGCATTATTTTCCCTCCTTTAACCTCTCCTTTTTATATATTCTGTAATGTAGTCCTTATTTGAAAGTCTCTGAAGTGCTAGCTTTACATGAAGTTTCCTTAATACTTCCAAGTCAAAATCAGTTTTCTTCCAATTCTCATAGCTAATTCCAAAGCCCAGTTCTTCCCACAACTCCATATTTTTCTTTTCATGATCGCCAAAGGGCTCTAAAAGTATTATAGGAGTACATGCATTTAAAGAATCTATAAGGGTTCCTCCACCTGGCTTACTTATCATAGCCTTACATTTTCTTACTAAATCAAAAGAAGGATGGTATTGTTCCTTAGTAAGAAACATCGTTTCTTCATTAGCTTTAAGTTGCCCAAATGGAGGGAATACAGCTTTCCTACCTTCCTCCCCCCAGGCAGTCCATTTAGGATCCATCATAAAGTATCTATTACCAAATCCACTATAATCAGCTTCATCTTCTCTGTAAGCAATAATATCTAATTGAAAATCCTTTTCTTTAAGTTCAGGAATCTTATCTCTATAATTACCCATTCCCCAACCGCCACCATGAAGCATAAGTCTATTCTCTCTATCATCGAAAGTAACAATGTCATTATTTTCAATGCCTATGTTGTACTGTATTCTCTTCTCATCATAGTTAAATAAAAACATCTCACAATAATCTTTTGAATAATTTGAAATATACTTCTTTAAAGACTTCCAAGATGGAGATGGCTCACAGTCTATATAGATAATTTGAGCATTTATTAGTGTAGAAGGATTTCTTCTCTTATACTCTTCTAATAAGAATATCCAATGCCCTGATAAAACTATAAAATCATCGATACCTTTTTCTTTCCATGAGTTCAACAGTTTGTCCACCTTTTCCATATCTAAGCTTTTTCTTATATCCCATGGCATCCTTTGGGCTAACAGTGCAGCCTTAAAGTTTTCATGATATGCAGCTTTACTGGATAATATATTATCTCTTTTCTCTTTAACCACATAGTTTTCAAAAACTAAAACTTCCGACTCAACATCCTTACTATTAAAACCATAATTCATTAATAATCCTGGAACATAAAATCCTAGTCCAAAACCTGAACATAATATCATAACTTTCTTATTCATACTCTCACCTTCTCATTCTAAAAATAACTGAATCAATTGTTACTACTATTTATTCCAACTTCTTTTAATGAATCAATAAGCTTTCCTCTTAATACTTCCGACATACTTATATCTTTGAAGAACGTAGAAAAATATAACCTTCCTTTATAGGTACTCAAAGCTCTATCAGCATCAAGATTTCTATTTATGAATACTGTGTTACTACTTAAAGGCATTACACCGCTATCTGAGTAAGATCTAAAAAGTATATTCTTTCTTGAAAGCGCCTCAAGAATATCTGAATATTCAGTCTTTTTATTAAAGGATACGTTTATAGATGTAAATCCACAACCTAACCCTATTTTTTGAGCATATAAATCCACATTATGCTTAATAAGACTCATTGATCTTCTAGCATTTATTTCAACAATGGGACATATAGTTTGGTCCTTAAGTACCATGGAGTCTATACATACATCACCATAATATCCATCCTTATATAACTCTTCTGCCACCCTTGCCATTACCTGAAAATAACCTCTTTTATCAATAAAATCAACAAACTCCTTATCAGGAGTATAGGAACCAAGGTATGCTAGTCCTGTATTTCTTACTTCCTGAATAGATAATATTTCAAAGTCTCCATCTTTATAGATTTTGAATTGGCAAGAGAAATCCTTGATTTTATCTAGTAAAGGCTCAACAATAAGCTCTACCTTCTTTCCTTTCTTTTCTTGAACTTCTATATAAGAAACAATTCTCTTCAACATTCCTTCACTGGTAATGATTTGGTTTCCTTTTCCTGATACTCCGAAGGAATCTTTTATTATTATGCTGCCTTTATTTAGATATTTTTTTCCCTCCTCATAAAGCTCTACTGAGGAGTATACTAACTTAATTTCATTATTTGTAGCCAATTTAAGATTTAGATTAGAAGAATATATTTTAGAATTTACCTTTTTAACAACCTCTATTTTAGGATAATCAACCGATTTTCCATATAGCTCGCTTACTCTATAAGCTTCAGGAATTATTGCAAATGTTTCGAGATTTGTATTTGTAGAAAAGATTTTATTTATTTCTGTTCCATGATTATCTATAAGCAACTGACATATATTTTTATCTAACTGCTCTTTAGATATATCCTCACTAAGATTAAAGTCATTACATTGAAATTTAATTCCTAATTCTCTTAAATAACTTATATGATTAGAGTCCATCTTATATCTTGTTAAAACGGTGTCTTCTGAATCACATAGTATAAAAAGCAGTTCATCCATTGCCCTTACTATATTATCTGCTTTGCGATCTGGTATTTGTGGAAGCTTCGCTAACTTCGAATCTCTCCAATACTTTTCTGCATTGAACTCTCCATAGTAAATGCACTTACTCATCTAACTCCACCCTTCTGTAGGCATATATATTTACCAAAACTATCTAAGTTTTTTAAGCAATTCATATCAAACTCGTCAAAATCTATTTGTATATCAAACTCATCTTCAACTTGCAGGATAATGTTTATAAGCTGTAAAGAATCTATATCCAGATCATTTAGCAGATCATTAGATGCAAAAATTCTTTCTTTTAAAAGGTTGTCCTCTTTAATTTCACATATTATATTTGCAATTTTCTCATTCATAAGTATCTTCCTCCATATCAAATAAACATTTCTTATTTATATTTGTTATCATATTACTTAATATATCACAACAAGATTTTATGTCAATATATGGAAATTACTTTTTTATAGTAAAAAAATAAGATAAAGAAACAAAATCATACCGTTTTCTTTACCTTCTTTTAACAAATTGTAAATTTTATACTTTATAATATGACACTTTTTATAATTTATAAATGTCAACCTAACTGTAACATTATCTAACAATTATATATCTGTAAAGTCAATAAGCTTTATATTATTTCTTTCTATATATTTTATTAAGCTCTCACTCTTTAACACTGCTAGTTCGTTTGCTCTCTGTATGTTATAACTGCTTAAAGTAAGTAAGTCTTTATCAACATAAGCAGGATGTGTCATTAACTCCATCTCTGTAAGATATTTATTTTTATCTAATATACTTATCAGTTCTTCTTCATTTGCACTCTTATTATAAAAGCTACTATTGAAATTATGAGAATGTATTACTCCCATTGAATCCATATATTTTTCTGCTTCTTCTGTAAGTCCTCTCATAGGAACCCCAAGCTCTTTCGCAAGCTCCACCGCTATAGCTAAACCTTTTTTAGTAGCTCCATGATGAAAATCTATATGAGTTGGCTTAAGGCCTGTGTTCAAGAACTTATCAATTTGTGCTTTATATTCTTTTCTTATTTCCTCTTCGTCACCGTTCTCTATTCTATTGAAATCTTTTTCAAAATCACCCTTTTCATTTACTATGGTCTTTAAACCTTTACTTATAGGTCTTCCAGCAGTTAAAACTAAATGTAATCCTACCTTCAACCACTTATGTTCCTTCATAAGCTGTACACCATGTTCAAAGCCTGGCCCATTTACCATCATAGAGGTAGATGTGACAATCCCCTCTCTAAAAGCTTCTAAAACTCCCAAATTTACTCCTCTAGTGAAGCCAAAATCATCTGCATTTACTACTAGTTTCATCCCAAAAACCCCTTTAACTTATTATTATGCCTATAGAAGCATCTATTTATAAGTATAATCTTACAATATATTCCATTCAATATAACTTGCTAAATTATTTTAATTTTCAGTTTTTATACAAAAATGTACCACTTCGATTCAAAATCAATTTTAAAAACTACTCTAGTTTCCTATAGGAGAATTTAAGATTTTACTACGAAGTGATACATATATAATTAATTATAGGATGATATATTTTGTAACTTTGAAAGAAATATTTTTATCTCTTCCTCACTTAGAGATACTTGACCTATGTCTCCATGCCTTGTATCAATTCTTTTATCCGTATGAAAGTCTGAGCCAGCTGTGTAAAACCAGCCTTTTTCCTCAGCTATCTTCTTATACTTTTCCGTATCTTCTTCTGTGTTTCTAGAGTAAATCGCTTCTATTCCATCAAAATCTAACTTTAGTATATCATCTATTATTTCCTGGCGTACTTTTACTGGATGAGCTAGTACTACACAACCTCCAAAATATCTCAGAATATCAATTCCAGTTTTAGTATCAACCCTATCCTTTACACTATCTTTACCTATGTTTATATGAGAGCCCATAAGTAATTTTAGAGCTTCTATCTGATGTTTTCTTACATGTCTTAGGGCCTTTTGAAATAGAACATTCTTATAAGCCTCATTATCAAAATAGCTTAAGACATGAACTTTTCTACCTTTGTATCTTGTTGATAACTCTACTCCAGCTAAAACCTTAACCCCAAGAATCTCACCGATTTTTTGTGCTTCTTCAATACTTTCTGTAGAATTATGATCTGTTATAGCAATTATGTCTAAACCTTTTTCTTTTGCCATAATTACAAGTTCGTAGGGTTTACAATCTCCATCAGACGCAATACTGTGCATGTGGAAGTCACCTTTAGTATACATTTCTCTCTTCCTCGCAAATTAATCCTTATATATAATATCCAACAACTTATTATTAGTTACCAATAAAACTCTCCATAAACATTACTTTTACTTCTATATAAGTAAACTTAGATGTTAATATCTATTGATAATTGAAGCGCAATGGATATACCACTATTTAGTATAATGTGAATGTTCTTACATGGCACACAAAGCCTTTGACATAGGAATATATTGAATTATATAATTATTTAATAATAAGTATTAAGGGTATACTACTTCTATAAAAATTTAGAAGCTATATACCTATAGGTGAATTTATGGAGGAAATATGAGAGATTATTCTAGCAGACTTACATCAATAGCCATTATAACCGCATTACTGATAGTAGGTGGAGGTTTTATATATACCGCTAGTTATATACTAGGCAGTTCTCAGATACTTGAAATAACATTAATTTCTTTATATTTTAGTACACTTTTATATTTGCTACTTGTAAGATGCCCTCATGTAGGAACTACAAGTGTGATTTCCCTAATACTTGGAGTAATTTTATCAGTTTTCAATACTGACTTACTACTTATTATGACCATGACAGGTGTAGTATTTGACATAGTAAATTATATTATATTCAGGGGATATGGACCTGGAAGAATGCTTATAATAACTGTTGCCTTTTATCCTTTACTGACTGTAATAGTTGCATTTTTATTATCTAAGTCAGCAGCTCATTTCATAAATAATAATTCACTATTTTTTTCTATAGGTTCCTTTGCAATTGGAATCTTAGGTGGATTTTTTGGTTCTTACTTAGATAGTAAGTATATACATGTAGATAAACTAGAGAAAGTTATATAGTATACAACTTCATTGGATTTAATAACCGCAGATGACGTACAGTAATTTACGTTATCTGCGGTTTTCTTAATTTATAGTAACAATAAATATACAGCTTTTATATAAAAGCTGTATATTTAATATAAAGTAAAACATGTGCCTCTGTAATCCTAAATCTATTTTCAAGGTCAATATATGTACCTAGATGAGCTTTTAAAAATATAAATTCTATTACTAATTTATACCTCTATAAAATTAAAATAAAGGCTTTGACATAATACTCAAGTTTCTATATGATATAATACATAACACTATTAAATAATAATTATTATCATTTAGGAGGAAGCATGAAGATTTATGCCGCTAGACTTACATTAATTGCAGTAACGGTAGCATTATTAATAGTAGGTGGAGGTTTCATATATGCCACTAGCTATTTACTAGGTAACTCCCAAGTATTAAAAATAATACTTATGTCTCTTTACTTTACTATACTTCTATATCTACTACTATTGAGATCTCCAAAGCTTGGTACCTTAACCATGCTGTCTGTTGTGCTTGGCGTGATCTTATCTGTTTTTAGCCCTATTATGACCCTAGCTATAGTTTTTACAGGAATACTATCAGATTTATCAAGCTATTTAATATTTAAGGGGTATGGCTCCGGAAAGAAATTAATTGTAAGCGTAGCTTTCTACCCTTTATTTTCATTAATAACCTCACTATTCTTTGTTTCTAGATTTACAGCAAAATTACCAAGTGACAAACTATCTATACTTTACATTGCTGGAGGCCTTGGAGCTTTTATACTAGGAGTTATTGGTGGTTATCTAGGTCAATATCTTGACAAAAAATATATTCATGTGAGTAAACTTGAAGATGTAATGTAATAAATCTCTGCTTCAAAACAATTAATTATAAATTCTTATAAAAATCCCTACTTAAAAGGCATTTTATTAACCTTATTTAAGTAGGGCTTAATTTTGATGGAAAGCATATATAAATTTTGTAACTTCGTAATTATAATAGTAGTTATACTATGTAATATCTTTATTATAATATAACTACTACTTGTAATAAACTAATGCTAATAAAGGTTTTCTAAATCCCTATATTTCCACTATTAATACCTGCTCCATTATTTTCTAAAGGTAGCCACTCTAAGACTCTAGCAATGTATCTATTCCAAAAATCCCAGTCATGCCCTCCAGAACCTATTTCAAAAGTAACTTTAATGCCTACCCCTTCCAAATGATTCTTAAATTCTACATTGGCTTCGAGTAGAGAATCTTTATCTCCACAAGCCATAAAAATTTTAGGTATATCTTTATTTTCTCCTACTAATTTTTCTGCAAGCCATTTTGGATTCTTATCACTTTCTGCTACTTTAGAAAGATCCCCAAAGCAAGATTCGGAAAAACTTCGGCTTTCTAAGAAAAATCTTACATCATTGGTTCTTTTATCAATGTTATCAGTTATTAAAGCTGAGGATAGTCCTGCTATATATCCAAAGGTATCATTATACTTCAACCCATTTCTAATAGCTCCATATCCCCCCATTGAAAGACCTGCTATATAAGTATCTTCTCTCTTATGGGATAAATGGAACATCTTTCTTGTAATCTCCACCATTTCCTTTCCAATAAACTCTCCATAGTTATTTTGAGCTTCTACATTATCAACATAAAAAGAATTATCACCAGATGGCATTACCACTACAAGATCATTTTTCTCCGCCCATCTTTGAATATTAGTTCCTGATACCCAATCAGTGTAGTTACCAAATACTCCATGAAGAAGATATAGTGTCTTATACGGTTTATCCTCTCTTACAGGTCTCCCCGGAAATGTCAGTTTATCTACTGGTAATATTACATTCATAGTAACATTTCTAAATAATGCTTTTGACATAAAATTTACTTGAATAAGTGCCATATCAAAACTCCTTACTTACGTTGCTTAAAATTATTATATTTACTTTAAAAAGCCTTAGCCAACATTACTTATTAATTATTTTTCTTGATTCTAAAGTTTTTTCCATTGCTCTCAATAACATTTTTATACCAGTAAAAACTCTTCTTCTTTGAACGCTTTAAGGTACCATTAGCTTCGTTGTCTTCGTCTACATATATAAAGCCATATCTTTTTTTCATCTCTCCAGTAGATGCACTAATTAGATCTATACACCCCCAAGGAGTATAACCCATAAGCTCCACTCCATCATCGTTAACTGCATCTATCATAGCTTTTACATGCTCCCTTAGATATTCTATACGATAATCATCTTCTACATAACCATTTTCGTCTGAAGTATCCACATCTCCTAATCCATTTTCTACCATAAATATTATTTCTTTCAAAAAACTTCTTTGCGTAATTTGGATATTGACCTCTAGATTGAACATCTATAAAGAAGTAGTTTTCCCTGTCCTTTTCCATGGACCTCCACACATCTTCAGGTCCACAGGTATTAGCATAGGTATTCCCAGCTGCTAGCATACACCCTATCTTAAACTCTGGATTTATTTCATGAGCTATCTTTGTTGCCTTAACGCTGATTTGCAGCAGTAGCTCCTCCCCATAAAAATCCTTCTGGTAATCCCTTATTCACAGCTTTTCTTCCTATACAACCTATTTTTTCATATTCTGTGTTATATTTTCTCCAATGAAGCCTTTTAACCCTTAATTTGACTTACACCTAAATATATTTATTTTCTATTGCTAAGTAATCAAAATATGCTTTTTTGTCCATATCTCTACCATTTCCACTAGCATACATGCCTATAAAGGTTCCTGTGAAAGCCGAATTAGCTCCCTCTATGGATAAATGCTTCACCCTTGTGCTACCAACTAATTTCATATTCTCTCTGTCTATTCCACAATAGAAGTGATATTCTCTTTTGTCCCCTTTAATGCAGAGGTAGACTTCTCCTGCTTCCTCCTCTAACTTAACTGGCTCAGTTTCTAGCTTTATGTCAGCCACATTTTTACGGAGAATTATAGCTTTTTCTCCATTTCTAACTGTAACAACTAGTTCCATATGATGCTCGTTATCCAAATAAACCACTAGACCAGCTTCCTCATTTGGCGCTGTTGGCTTAAAATCAATTTTGGTCTCTGCAACAAAATCATATTCTTCTTGTCGTATTCCTATAAAAGCAACTGCTTCTAAGTCATTTAAGGTGTATTTGTCCCCTTTTAGACAAAGCCAGCCTTTTCTTTCTTTGAGAGAATATTTATCATTTATAAACTCTCTCATAATACTATAGTTTGGAGATAATGAAGCAGCTTCAAAATCATCCTTTAAGTAATTATCGGTTTCAGAAACTCCCCCATTTAATTCTTCTACTTCAACCTCAGATAATGCACATCTATCCTTTACCATTGGCCATCCGTCTTCTGTCCATATAACTGGCATCAAAATAGTTTCTCTCCCAAGAACGTGTTTATGTTTTACTGGCCTTGTAGCTAAAGCAACCATCCACCAATTACCATTACTATCCTCAATTAAATCTCCATGCCCTACAGATTGAAGTGCTTCACGCCCATAATCACGATTAGATAAAATAGGATTATACGGACATGGTTCAAAAGGCCCCCATAAGGAATCACTTTTCATAATGGTAACCATATGCCCTTCCCTAGTTCCACCTTCTGCAACCATAAGATAATATGTATTATTTATCTTATACATATGAGGTCCTTCTACATCTCTTCCTCCGCAACCTATGCTAATAATCCTACATTCTCCAATAATTTGTCCAGTTACAATGTCAATCTCAAACTGTTCAATGACATTAAAGCCTTCATTATCCCTTGTTGCAAGCTGCATATAGGTTCTTCCATCTTCCCAGTACAAGGATGGATCAATCCCCATTCTATTAATCCAAATAGGATCTGACCACTGTCCAAAAGGATTCTTTGTAGTTACTATAAAGTTTCCCTTTGCTATGTTTGTAGTAATCATATAGAAGGTTCCTTCATTATAACGGATAGTTGGTGCAAAAATACCACCTGAGCATCTAGAATTCTTCAAATCTATTTGAGATGGTCTAGTCAAACAATGCCCAATCTGATTCCAATTTATTAAATCCATACTATAAAATAATGGCACTCCTGGTAAGTATTCAAAGCTTGAAGTTACTAAGAAATAACCTTCTTCAGCTTTACATATTGATGGATCTGGATGAAAGCCTCTAATAATCGGATTCTTATATTTCAAAGAAAACATCCCCTTTAGAAAAATTAATGGCTGCATATAAACTAGTCCTAAAAGCAGCCACTTATCAATTACTATTTTTTTGTCACACTTAAAGCACCATATTGAAACTTTATCCTACGTATTCAAATAAAGCTTCTTTTAAATCTCTACTATTTGCTCCAATAAATAATTTAAACTTACCTTTTTCAGCTTCATACTTCATATCTTTTGTAAAGAATTTCAAGTCATTCACATTAATTTGAAACTCTACCTCTACACTTTTATTTGGTTCAAGTTCAATCTTTCTAAAGCCTTTTAACTCCTTAACCGGTCTTACTACACTTCCAGTTATATCTTGAATATACATCTGAACAGTTTCTCTTCCTTTTACATATCCAATATTTTCAATAGTGATAATAGCTTTGATTTCACCATTATCTTTTAAGATATTCTTATCTAGTTTGATATCGCCATATTCAAATTTAGTATAGGATAGTCCATAGCCAAATGGATAAGCAGGTTCATTAGGGCAGTCTAGATACTTAGATACAAATTTACCAACATGTCCTGAACCAACTAATGGTCTACCTGTTTTGAACTCATTGTAGTAAACCGGAATTTGTCCAGAATTTACTGGAAAACTCATAGTTAGCTTACCAGAAGGATTTACATCACCAAAGAGTATGTCTGTTAATGCTAAAGCCCCCTCTGATCCTGGGAACCAAGCCTCTACTAATCCATCAACTTTATCTACTATGTTATCCAATATCAATGGTCTTCCATTAAATAAAACTGCTACTATCGGTTTATTTAGCTGATGTAACTTTTCTAACAATTCTACTTGTACCTTATTTAAGGATAAATCTGTACGGCTTGAGGCTTCTCCACTTTGTAGAATATGTTCACCTACTGCTAGTACAATTATATCTGCTTCAGCTGCAACTTTTTGAGCTTCTTCTAAATCTTTTTCAGCATCTCTCTTTTCTAATTTCTTTTGAATCATAAATCCAAATTCTCCCAAAAAGGAAAAATCATCAGCCACCTCACAACCATAAGCATATGATAGATTCTTACTTATTTTCTTTTCCATAGCTTCTTTTAAAGTAATTATTTTATCTTGATCTGCAAAGAAAGACCATGCTCCTAGCAGTGACTTCTCATTTGCATACGGACCAATTAGTGCTATCTTTTTTTTCTTATCCAAAGGTAAGATATTATTGTCATTCTTTAAAAGGACTATTGATTCTTCAGCTAGTGAACGTGATAATTCTTTATTTTCTTCACAATTTAAAACTTCTTTTTCGAGGTTAATATCTGCTCCTCTATAAGGATCTTCAAACAAACCTAACTCATTTTTTAAATTTAATATTCTTAAAACTGCTTCGTCGATAAGCTTTATATCAACTTCTTCTCTTTCTACTAATTCTTTAAGATGGTTAGCATAGATTGGTGTTTTCATATCGAAATCTACTCCAGCTTCAATCCCAAGCTTTGCAGCCCCGTACTCATCTTCCGCTACTCCATGATATATTAATTCTTTAATAGCTGCGTAGTCGGATACAACTACTCCATCAAATCTCCATTCTTGCCTTAATACATCTCTCATCAGCCACTTATTTCCTGATGCTGGAACTCCATCTACTGTATTAAAAGATGTCATAACCATCTTGCAGCCTGCATCTACCGCCGCCTTATATGAAGGAAGATACTCTTGTCTAAGTTTTCTTTCTGACATATCAACTGTATTATATTCTCTTCCAGCCTCTGGAGCTCCATAGGCTGCAAAGTGCTTTACACAAGATGCAACATGGCTATTATCTAGATTACCTTGAAAACCTTCTACTTCAGCCTTTGCATATATACTATTTAAATAAGTATCTTCTCCAGTTGATTCCATAACACGCCCCCACCTAGGATCACGCACTAAATCCACCATAGGAGAAAAAACTCCATGAATACCAGTGGCCGCAGTTTCCTTTGCTACCATCTCCATTGCCTCTTTAACCTTATCTGGACTCCAAGAACATGCGAAAGCTAGTGGTATTGGTAGAACCGTTTTATATCCATAAATTACGTCTGCACAAAATAACAGTGGAATCTTATGTCTACTCTTACTTAGATAATCATCTTGTATTTTTTTTAATCTCTCTGCTCCAAAAACGTTGTATACTGATCCTATATTATTTATCACGTCATCACTTATTCCCAGTTTAGCCTTCGGCCCAGTAACAGCAGCATTCTCACTATAAAGTGACCCGTCGAGCTGAACAAGTTGATATATCTTTTCTTCTATTGTTAATGAATTAAGTAATTCTAAAACCTTACTTTGTTCCATAATATCCTCCATCGCTTTAAGTTATTTCTGTTAAAGTAAATAGTCTCTCTTAAAATTTAAGCAGAGAGACTATCATTATTTACTATTGCTGTACCACTTCTGTTTCTTCTGCAAAAGCTTTATTATCAGCCATTTTAAAGAATGGATACCATATAACTATCCATAAAAGCACTAGTACTAATTGTAGTACTCCAATCCTCCAACTTCCTTGTAAGAGTCCTTGTACAAATATAGGCATGCCGGTAACCCCTACTCCTGCTGGTGCTGGAACTATATGAATTACTGTTGCTATATAACCTAATATTAGAGAAATTACATTGCCAAAAATAAATGGTATTGCAAATACTGGATTTAAAATTAATGGAGTACCAAATATGATTGGTTCTGTTATTCCAAATATACCTGGGACTATCGCCAACTTACCTAGAGTCTTAAATCTTTGGCTCTTAGCCTTAAGCATCAATATGTTTAAGCCCAGAGCAGTTCCTCCAAAAGTATAAACCATGAAAAATGATAATCCAACAATGTTAGGTAAAGGTTTTCCTGAAGAATATGCACTAAGTTGAGCTGCATCTAAAGCAGACCATATAGGCATCATAACTGAAAAAGCAACCATTGTACCATGTATACCAAAAACCCATAATAGCTGTGATATTATTGCTACGGCTATCAGTGCACCAATATTTCCACCTAAGTGTTGTAATGGTGTTTGTAGGAAAGCATAAATAAATTGATGAACACTTCCATAAGTTGTATTGGAGAATATACCAGCTATAACTATAAATATAGGAACTATAATTAATCCTGGAACTAGACTAGCAAAGGATTCTTTTATAAAAGGTGGTACAGAGTCAGGCATCTTAATTGTCCATCCTCTTCGAACTACAAATACATACAATCTAGCTGTTAATAACGCAACAATTATTGCTGAAAATATTCCTGTCGCACCTAACCAATCCATAGGTATAATTTGAGCCTCTCCCATGATAGATTTAGTTGCTTGTGTTGGAGTAAGCATTAAGAAAGAGATTAATGCCAATACTCCTGGAATAGTTCCCTTCTCATCAAAGTTTTCAGCTAAACTACTAGCAATACAAAACACAAAAATTACAGCTAAAAAATTTGTAGTAAATGTAATTGGCAATTGTAAAAGTTTACTTATTCCATGAGAAGTTATAAATTCTTGATAGGCTGCAACTGGGAATGATTTCAAAAGTGATGCTAATGCTCCTACCATAGTTGCTGGGAATGCAGTCATCATACCTCCCATAATAGCTTTTAAGTATCTATTACTAGATATTTTATTTATTGCAGGCTGAACCTTTCTTTGCATTCCTTGAATATTTATACTCATTTTTTATCCCCCTCATATATTTTCTTAAATGTTTAAATTCTATAGACTTAAAGCTTTGTTTAAAACTTTTTCACCATTCATCATCCCATAGTCTATACTATCTATTACATCGACCTTCATCCCTTTTGGTTCATATTCCTTCTTAAAATCATTAAGCATAAAACCTACTTGTGGCCCTAATAGTAATACATCTGTCTTATCACTATATTCCTTCTTAAACTTTCCTTCAGCAGTAGCTCTTATTTCTACTTCTACACCTTTATCCTTTGCTGACTTTTGCATTTTTGCTACTAGCATACTTGTTGACATTCCACCCGCACATATTAAAGTAATTTGTAACATATATAATTCCTCCTCAAATTGTTTTATTTATAATTTACAGTTTATGATTCACACCTTTTTATAAAGCAATTTACGTGCCAACACACATTATTTCACTCATGGTCCATTATTTCATATTTAATTTTAAATGTGTGTTAAAAGTGTGTTGTATCTGTGTTATATGTGTTCTACTTATTATTTTTTAGCTCTTGCATCTCACAGTACATATTGATAAATTCTATTGCCATATCTCTTACTGTAATTGCATTCATAAGATGATCCTGAGCATGAACCATAAGTAGAGACATCTCAGTCTTATTTCCGGCAGCCTCATTCTGGATTAATTCTGTTTGAACATCATGGGCTTTGCTTAAGAAAGTATTAGCTTCTTCTATCAGTTCTTTAGCCTTATCTATATTTCCACTTTTAGCTTCTCTTATAGCATTCATTGCTCTGCTTCTTGCATCTCCTCCATTAACTATTATTCCAAATATCATTTCTTCCATAATGTAACATCCTCTCTACGTTTAAAGTATTATGTTTGTTATACTTATTATTAAAGCAATTTTTATGCCAACACACATCAAACAAAAAAATCCTACAACCCATCCTTTAATGAATTGTAGGATTAATACTTATCTCTTTTTCATATAGTTCCTGTAATCAAAAAATCTCATTATATAACATATCTCATCATCTGTAATTTCTATCGAGTATTTTTTATTTAAAAACTCTGCAGTATTTTTAACTACACTATATAATTCTGGATTATCTTTAATATATTTTTCTTTTTCTTCAAACTGATCAATATAATTTCCTTCTTTAAGCCTATCTATCATGCTGGCCATGTGAAAGGATATACCAATCAAAAAATTTGTATCTAGCTTTATATCAAGTCTTTCTTCAACCATACTATTAAATTTTCTTATATCAATCAATGCTGCTTTTCCACTTATATTCTTCAGCTGAGCTTCTAAGGTATCTCCCATTTTAATATAAGTTGTCTGAAGATCTATATACCTTTGCATTAGTTTTATAGCTTCTGGATTAAACATATCTTCAAGTCCAAATTGAGGAATTTTAGTATCTAAACTAAAAGAACTTACAGTGCATACAACAGTATGATCTTTCTCTATTTCATTTATTCTTTTATATACGCTGCCTTTTCCCACAAGATTGATAGGAATAACCTCCAAAAGGTTGCTGTCAAAATTAAGTTCTCTATGAAGCATATTCTTAAGTGTTATTGCACTACCTTCACCTGTAGTGCAAATAGTTATAATAGCTAGTTTTTCACCTATCTCATCCTCTTCTGCAATATATTCTTCATGAGCTTCCATCAAAACATTAACACTTAAGGTATCTTTATAAACTTCTTCCAGCATATATCCCATCATAGCTTTCCTTGTAGCCTCTAGCACATGAAGTGTGCTTACAAGTGGAATTGTTTTGCTTCTTATTCCGAATTCCTTTTGTAGCTCTGCACCAAAGGTTGTGAAAGACCCCATATCTACAAGGAATAACACGTCAGAATCTATTTTTGACTCTTTAATATAATTCTTTATATTAGAAAGTATAGTTTTAGGTTTTTCTTCTATTGGGGCATTTATACCTATTGCGTAATTTACTCCTAAAAGCTTGTTAGCTGTTTCAACCATTGAACTTGCTGTTGCAGGTCCATGAGCTATTACAATGACTTTTACATCCTTATTGTGTTCTTCAACAGCTCTATAATCATAAATTAAGAAAAGTGCTAAAAATCCAGCTTCATCAATAGGCATTGATATATCTAATGTTCTATCTATTATTTTTAAAAAATCTAGCGCCAAATTAAACTCTTTTTTATATTGAGTCCTAATAGAATTTAGCTGAGGGTTTACTATTTTTCTATTTTTTCTTACTCTCTCTATAGAGTTTGATATATGCACAGCCATGCCATAATAAACCTTTTTACTTAACTTTCTACCAAGTATTTCTTCACCTAAGCTGATCACTTCCTCAATAACCCTTATAACTTTAGGCTCAATTATATTTTCTAGCTTAGACATATCTACTTTACTACTTACATCGTGGATGTAGTTGTCAAAATAGTCTTCTATGTCTTTTTCCATTTCTTTATCTAGTTCTTCCTCAGATACACCTTTCGTCTTTAATTCATGGAACCTTATGTCTATCATCTCATAAATACTTTCTTTATTGTCATATTCCTCAAAGAGCATATTTTCTTCACTAGTATCAAAAATACAATATCTATTATTTATACCTATCAACTTATTCCATATCTGACGATGCTCAGTTCCCATATATAATCCTTCTCTTATATAAGGCGGTATATCTAAACTACTTATAACTATCTCTTCTTTTTTGTGAGCTATAAAATCCGCATATGACTTTGCACATAATAACTGAATATCTGTCTTAAGTTGCCCAACATTGTTTGGACAGCTATAACTTAGAAGAGACCTCATTGTATTTACAGATACTTTTATTGTCTTTCTAAGTCTTGCAGATTCCTCTCTCATAAAGTCACTTACTAAATTAAACCTTTCTTCCAGAGTTCTTTCATTAAGGCTTGGAATTCTTATAATCATAGGTATTCTTCTAGTAAAGGTTTTTAAAAGTGTTGATTCTGGATTTTCTGTAGTTGCAGAAACTATTAGTACCTTTGATGATCTTTCAACATCTGTTTCACCTAATCTTCTAAAAATCCCCTTGTCCATGAAAGTAAAGAATATTTCTTGCCCCTCTGGCGGAAGCCTGTGAACTTCATCTAAGAAAAGAATACCTCCGTTTGCCTTTTCAATTAAACCAATCTTGTCAGAATCAGCACCAGTATATGCTCCCTTTGCAGTTCCAAAAAGTTGTCCAAGTAAAAGTTGAGGATTATTTGCATAATCGGCGCAGTTAAATGTAATAAAAGGCGCGTCCTCTTTCACCATTTCCATTTCCATAGAATATTTATGTATAAGTCCAGCAAACATTGATTTACCAACACCAGTATCCCCTAGTATAAGCATATTCATTCCTTTAGGTGGATATAAAACTGCTGCCTTTGCTTGCTCCACAGCAGAGTAAAGGCTACTATTTTTCCTAAGAAATCTCTCAAGGGTATTTTCCTCAAATTTGCTTTCCTGGGGTACAAATAGAACTGGTTTCCCTTTAATCTTTGCTACTTTTCCAGCTTCACTTAATTTATTTAAATCAGCACTTACATTTGCTCTATCAAGCCCTAAAGAAGTGGCAATTTCTCCTGCAGTTACACCTTCTCCATTATAAAGTTCATTGAGTTTTTTATAAACTTCATCAATTCTTCTCAAAAGATCCCCCCCTACCAGATGCATCTAAATAATTAAAATTTATTATATACGTTTACAGTTAATTTATCAAACTTAAAGTAACATATCAAGTTTTGTTCATACTTGTGATAGCAGAACAAGTAAGTATTCTTATGAAGTATTACATAAACTTGGACTCACAAAGGTAAGACTAACTGCTTACAATGATGTCTTTATGAACTCTCAGAAATTATATAGAGTAACAAACTAGCAAAAAGTTTGGTTTTATTAAAATAAATATACCCTATAAAATATACATCACAAAACAAAGTAATAAATACTAGTTATTGATTCTATTTTATAGGGTCCTTCCAAATAATTAAACTATATTATTTTTATATTAGCTATCTCAGCAATCCTTTCGTTTGGATTATCTTTGAATACTCCACCATGATAGCAGATAACTGTTTGAATATCATACCTAGAAAGCTTTTTAAGGGATTCTGTTGCTTGCTTCATATCAAAAGTAAATACTGGATTAGGCCCTACAAGCACTCCCTCCTTAACGTTCATAGCATCACCAGCCACTAAAGTTTTGTATTTCTTTAGATAAAGACAGGTATGCCCTGGAGTATGTCCTGGAGTATATACAACCTCTATTCCCCCACAATAAGGAAGCTGTTGTCCATCTTCTATAGTCCTATCAACCTTAACTATTAATTTTTTAAGTTTTTCTATAGTTTCATTCTTTTCATCTTCTGGCATAGAGTTAAGGCGTTCCTCAGTCATCTTAATTGGCATTTTAGCACCCTCAATATATGGCTTTTCACCAGCATGTGATAAAACTTCTACCTTAGTTTTGGACCTATTGACAATACTAGCTAAGCTACCAATATGATCTAGGTCGTGATTGGTTATTATTATCCTAGTAATTTTGTCAATTGACACCCCAGCCTTACCTATTTCCTCAGAAATATCTTCAAACTGCCCAGGCAAACCTGCATCTATAAGTATCACATCATCTTCATCAAAAATAAGTGTAGGATGCATTTGACGTTCTGTAATTCCTAATTCCAGTACGCTTAAGCCTTCAGATATCTTCATTCTATATTCCTCCTTTTATATGACTTAAACAAGTGTATCAGGCTTTTAATCTATAATGATTTTACCATTAAATACTTTCTTTAAATAGTTCCAATGTTTTAAAAGTATATTCTTTTCAATTATACCTTTGCGAGGATTTTTTCTTTAATTGTGGAGTTTTTTACGGTAATAAAGGTACATTATTAACTACAATAGTTAATAATGTACCTTTATCTATGTTTCACTAACTATGTTATCTTTATTACTTACTACATTAATTCCTTCTTTATTACTTATCCTTAATTTCAACTGTTTCCCCAGCTTCAACCTCCACAAGCTGTCCAGATAAATGCTTGAACCAAAGTTTTTTACTTGAAGGATTCTGCACTCTAGTACCATCTACACTAAATATCAATTTATTAAAAGCTTCAATATATTCATATATTTCTATATTGGTCCCGTACCAAACATCTTTATTATTTCCTACATATTGAGCAAACTCCTCTATTACCTTCCAATTATCATCTGCTTCGAATTCATAACTATGGCCCCATAAATAGAATAAGTATGGTTGGTCAGCTATGTCGTCTTCCATAAAACTTTTAGCTAGTTTCATAAGCTCTGGTGAGTTATGATGACAGGTAGCTGTTAGTCTAAGCCAATCTTTAGGTATTCTAAAATCATTAGTTGATATTACTGTCCTTGCATATACTATGCCGCAGTTTTCAAGTACTTTAACAACATCGTCATTGAAGGTTCCATAGGGGTATGCCATCCCACGAACTATAAGACCAAATTGCTTCTCAAGATTTTCTCTGTCTTTTATAACCTCATTAGCAACCATTGGCGTAGGTATATCTATAAGCGATGGATGTGTCAACGCATGTACAGCAACTTCTTGACCAGAATTCTTATACACTTCAGTAACTTTCTTTTCAGCCATCCTACGGTGAATCTGTCCATTAGGATAAATTGTTCCCTCTGGCGCATACAGTCCACTATTTAAGTTAAAGGTTCCCTTTAATCCATACTTATTCATGATTTCGATAAGCTTAACATCCTGTTCCACTCCATCATCGTAGCTTAGAGTAAGAGCTTTAGTTCTCCCTTCAGGAAACCTTAGAAATATTCCTGCCATAAATCCTCACTCCCCTTAATATCATATTAAAATAATAATATTTTATTTATCCACAGCTTTATATAAAGCATATCTTTCTTGCCTAAGCTCATTACCCGATTTTATAACGAAACTTAATTTTAGTACTATGTTCAACACTGTAATATAACAGCTAATATAAAACTAAATTTCTATTTTATAGGTAATTAGCTTTAAACTATTTATAAACTTTTCATAGCCTCAGCAATTTCAATACATAAATCTTCTGCTTGAGGAACATGACCTAATTTATCTATGAAAGCATGAGTCATTCCTTTATATCGATAGCAAGTTGTATCAACTCCAGCCTCAGAAAGCAGCTTACCATAGAACTCTCCTTGAAGCCTTAAGCCATCAAACTCTGCACCAGCTATTATAGCTTTTGGCAAGCCTTCAAAGGACTTTGCAACAATAGGACTAACATATGGAGTATAAATATCTTCCGCATTGGTAATATAGCAACCTGCCATAAGGTCATCTTCAACCTTTGATGGCTTACCAAGTACAAGGCATTGATTTTTAATAATCTGACTTTGTTCTTCTGATATATCAAATAATTTTTCATTCCATTCATAACCTGGAGCCTTTGCGTCACCTATAGCAACTGCTGGATAGATAAGTACTTGCATAGCTAGCTTTGTATCACCTAAGTCCCTTGACTTTAGGCAAACTGCTGCTGCATAGTTACCTCCAGCACTATCTCCACCAACACAAATCTTATCAGAATCAATACCATAAGCCTCTGCGTTGTCATATATGTGTTTTACTGCATAATAATTATCATTCAAGCCATTTGGATATGGTTTTTCAGGTGCCAAGGAGTAATCAACATTAAATACCACTGCATCTGCTAGTTCAGCTATTAGCTTGCAAAAATTCTCTACAGTATATGTGCTTCCTCCAATCCAACCGCCTCCATGGAAAAATACAAGGGCTGGTCTCTTCTTATTACCTTGAGACTTTCTTGTATAATAACGCCATAAGCCTACCGTATTTCCACTGCCTGTAAGCTCTTCATACTTTGTGTGAATCTCCACAGTATTCAAGTTATAATTAGGAAATCCCATACTCTCTCTTATTATAGGAATTAATTCTTCCATTGAAGGAATCTTTTCCGGATTGCTGCTACTTTCATTATTTTGATTGGCAGCTTGTATAAATCCTAATTCCACTGGATCTATATACCCTGGCCTGTCTTCTTTTGGACTTGGTTTAAGTATAACCTTTAATCCTTTATTTTCAATTGTACAACTTTCCTCTTGAAGCTTTTTGATTTCACTTTCATCATACTTTCTCATATATGTCCCTCCATATTACTTTGAACTCTTTACTTTATATAAGTACTGAGTTTTATATTTCACCCTTTACTGTAAATGTTATCACAAATACTTAAGCATATAAATGGTTATGCTTTTATTTATAAAATATATCCATATTTTCCTTACATCTAATATAATGTGCAAAGCCTTTCATATTAATAGGTTCAATAAGAAATATTGCTTTGCTTTTCCATAAAGCAAAAACTTCTTATATTGTTATAAATATATATTTATAACAATATAAGAAGTTAAGAATTTATTGGAAACATGGGGCTTTCAGGTTACTTTTCAACATGAATGATTCCACTTTCTATTGCTACAGCAACTGCCTTGGATCTAGATTCAACATTAAGTTTACTATATATGTTTGTTAAATGTGCTTTTACAGTTCTTTCTGATATTCCCATGTCAAAGGCTATTTCTTTACTTGTGCAACCTCTTGCGACAGCTTGTAAGACAAATCGTTCTCTTTCTGTGATTGAATCATTTATTTTATTGCTTCCTTCTTCTGGTTCAGCTTTTATACCCAATATGCTTCTACTAATCTCTGGCTGCAATAATATTTCTCCTCTTATGCCAGACTCCACAGTTCTTATAAGCTCTTCGCGAGTACTGTCCTTTAATAGGTACCCCTTAGCTCCAAGAAAAAGTCCTTCTCTAATCAATTTATCATCATTAAAAGTTGTCAATATAATAATAGGTATCAGGTTATTCTTTTCTTTTAATATCCTTATCACCTCTAAACCGCTTTTCTTTGGCATGTTCAAATCCATTAATACCACATCAGGCTTTAGCTCTTCAATTAGTACTAATGCTTTTTCTCCATTTTCAGCCTCTCCTACAACTTCATAGTTTTCTTCAGTCTCAAATATTAGCTTTAATCCTTCTCTAACTATTAGATGATCATCTACCACCAATATTCTTCTTTTATTCACCATCATCATCTATTCCTTTCTCAATTGGTATAATGATGTTTACACTTGTACCTTTTCTTTTTTTACTGTTTATCTTTATCTTTCCATTTATCATTTTTACCCGCTCTGTCATTCCTACTATTCCATAATGGCCGAACATTCTATCTATTAACCTAACATCGAAACCTATCCCATCGTCTACAATATTTATATTTATTGAATCATCATTTTCTACAACTTCAATCTCAGCATTTTCTGCCTTGGAATGCTTTGCGATGTTATTTAGAGCTTCTCTTACAATATATAAAATATGTTTTGAGGTACTGGAGGATATGTCTGAATCCACTCTTATGTTTGATGCTACAGATATATCTGATACACCTCTAAACATTGATATCTCATTTTTCAATGCTTCTGAAAAGTCTGTTCTTTTATTAGTCTTAGTTCTCAAGTCATCAATAACAAGCCTAGAATCAGCCAAGGTTTTTCTGGCATGCTCCATTGCTCTTACAACTATTTCTTGAGCACGCTTTGTGTTGTTATTATTCAAGTTTGCATTTACTGCATCTAATTGCATTATAGTTCCAGCAATACCTTGGGATAGTGTATCATGTAGATCCCGAGCTACTCTTTGTCTCTCATTAATCAACGTCAATTCTTCTACTTTTTCATAAGCTAAAGCTAACTCCTGATATATCTTTTGGCTTTGGATACGAAGCTTTACCTGATTAAAAAATATGATTGAATATATACGCATAGCTATAGTTATTATTATAAGCAATGGCATTGATTGAAGCAGCTCTTTACTTCCATTAATTATAAATATGGTAACACTGAAAATACTATAAAAATAGCAAGCTGTAGCAATCACATTCATAGCATTGTTATAAGCTATCATACTTTGAATAATGAAAAGCGGTATTAATCCAAGCAATAAGGTATGATATGCTTTAGGTGCTATAACTGCATAATCAAAGGTTATTATTCCTTGTATCACAAAATAAATCCAGTATTTATTTTTGAATATTTTATCGAAAAACAAATATAATACCATTTGAAGTATCATTACTATTGTTATACCTATGGTTCCACGAGAATCTATTTTACCTGAATTAGGCATAAATATTGTAGCGAGATAAAGTAAAATAACTCCCAATACTGCTGGTGATTTAGGAAATATATCACCAACTGTATCTGGCATAAATGTTGACTTAAACATGTTTCGCAATGTTGGCACCTGCCTTTTTAATTATATGTACAACTCTATATTTTCATATCATTATTTATTATCTATATCTTATATCAAACATGTATTTATAACAATTGTACCTTTGGGCAATACTCTATGTTTCTTATTGTCCTCTATATATTCACCTCTATAAATACCTAAATTTATTGCCAATATTTATGCTCTGCCTAAAAGTACATTATCTTCTGCCCTAAGGTACAATTGTTACAGTTTTATGGAAGTCCTATGATTAATATGTAATATGTCGTATCATAATAAAAATTATTTATGGAAAGGAGGATATTTTGAGTTTTATATTTTAATAGGGGGAATAAACAATGCGAAAAATAATAAAAGGACGTTACTTTATATTTACTATTTGGCTAGTAGCAACTATTCTTCTAGCAGCCTTTCAGCCTGATATCAACGCTATACTTAGAGTAAGGGGGCAAAAAGTACTAAGCAATGATAGTCCTTCAGTAATTGCTGATTCCATAGTTAGTAAGATGGATACCACTAAAGGAAGCAATGACTTAATAGTTTTTTACGATAAAAATAAACTTTCTGATATTGAAATCAATCAAATCGGTGATGCCGTAAAAGCTCTAACTAATAGCAGCGATGAACTGGGTATTAACAGCATGATTGATCCTTTTAGTATGCCAGAAGCAAAGGATTCCTTAATATCAAAAGATGGTACAACTCTAATGGTAAGCTTTAAGCTGGATAAAAAATCAAGAGAGGTATCTGAAATCAAGAAGCAATTAGATAACAAACTGACTAATGTGAAGTCTGAATACTATCTTAGCGGTGAAGATTTTATAAACGATGATTATCAAAGATCCGCGGAATCAGGAGTGGAAAAAAGTGCTTCGTTAACAGTTATATTTATTTTACTAGTGCTTGTAATAATGTTCAGATCAGTAGTAACACCTCTGATCTCCTTGATAGCAGTAGCTTTCTCTTATTTGTGTTCTATGGGAATTGCTGCCCAGCTAATTGATAAAGCTAATTTTCCAGTAACAAGTCTTACTCAGATGCTACTTATACTTATATTGTTCGGTATAGGAACTGACTACAACATCCTTCTCTTCAACAGATTTAAGGAAGAGCTATCCCATGGCTACTCTATAGATGATGCTATAGTAAACACCTACAAAACTGCAGTTAAAACAATTGCTTTCAGTATACTTACTGTATTTATAGCTTTCCTTAGCTTGATGTTTGCCGAATCACCAACATATCAATCCGGTGTTGTTGTAGTCATAGGCGTTACCATACTGTTACTTGAGATCTTGACTTTAACTCCTTTTATGATGAAGCTGTTTGGTAACAAGCTATTCTGGCCATCTAAAAAGATAAGTGTTCATGGTGAAAATAAGTTTTGGGGTAAGACTTCTACATTTGCAACAAAACACCCAGTTATATCAGTTCTAATTGTACTTTTAATGATATTACCAACAGTATATTTTCACCAACAAAAGCTTAACTTTGATACTGTAGGAGAACTTGGAGATTCACAACCTTCTTCTAAAGGCTTCAATCTTATAGCCACTCATTTCGGTAAAGGTCAGGCTATGCCTGCCACTGTGGCAATTGAATATGATAAAGCTTTAGATAACAACGAGTCTTTTGCTGCAATAGATAACTTGACAGAAAGAATAAAGGATATTAAAGGTGTAAGCAAGGTTTCTTCTGTTACTCAACCTGAAGGTAAGAAAATAGATGGTTTCTACATTAGCGGTCAAATGCCTTCAGTAACCGACGGGATGTCTAAAACCAAAGATGGTGTTGATCAAATAAATGATGGCTTAAAGCTAGCTTCTGAAAAGCTAACCTCTGCAGACTTCTCCCAGGTCAGTCAAATGGTTGATGGAACTGCAAAGCTTCAAGATGGCGTTGTGGCTCTAGGAAACGGACTTACTCAAATTCAAAAAGGTCTAGATGGCGGTTCAAATGGATCACAAAGTATAAGCAGTGGTATAGAGACTATCCAGAGCAATCTTACAAAGATGAGCAGCGGATTAGCTCAACTATCAGATAACTTTACAAAGATGCAGTCAGGTTATAAAGAGATGGGAACTCACTACCAAGGTGCTGCTCAAGCTCTTCTTGGTGTCAAGAGCGCCTTAGCTCAAATGCAAACTATGGTAAATGCTTTAGGTAATAACTATCAAAACTCTAGTACTGATCCTAATTATATAGGATTAAAGCAAACTATAGAAAAGCTATCAGCATCACTAAGCCAAATTACTCCTGAGGGAATCCAAACCTTAAATGCTAACTATAATGCTGCAACAGAAGGCTTTGGTACCGCAAATAAAGCTCTTTCACAAATGAGCACTGGTTTAGGTCAAATGTCTGATGGTTTAAAGAAACTACAAGAAGGTCTTGGAAAGACAGCTTCAGGAATAGGTACAATAGTTACAAACATGAATAGTGTAGCTAATGGACTAGGCCAAATGAAAACAGGACAACAGAAATTAGTTGAAGGTCTTAATGGCTTCAGTACTTTTGGACAAAAGCTATCCGATGTTAACGGAGGGTTAAGTCAAATATCTGATGGCTTGGATAAGACAAATGGTTTCTTAACACAGCTTAATAGCAATAAAACCTTCTACATCCCAAAGGAAGCCTTAACTAATGCTGACTTTAAGAAAGCCTTAGATATGTTTATGTCTAAAGATAGAAATATAACAAAATTGACAGTTGTTTTAGATGCTGATCCATATTCACAAAAAGCATGTGATATCGTTGAAAAAATAAACACTGTTACCTCAGCTACTCTTAAAGCTTCAGTACT
Organism: Clostridium sp. C8-1-8; assembly: GCF_009928445.1. Lineage (GTDB taxonomy): Bacteria > Bacillota > Clostridia > Clostridiales > Clostridiaceae > Clostridium_AR. The sequence continues at coordinate 39,520 of NZ_JAABNO010000012.1, forward strand.
TTCTGATGCTAAAGCCGGAGTGTCAGGTCCAAGTTCTACTACAAATGATATGAATAATGTGTTAAGTAGAGATCTAAATAAAACAACAGTTGTAGTAATTATAGGTGTTTTCCTAGTATTACTTCTTGTCATACGTTCCTTCTGGGAGCCAGCTGTAATAACAGCATCACTTTTAGGAGCATATTATGCAGCAATGTATATACTAAACTTAATCTTCATAAATCTAAAAGGCCTAGAGGGAATTTCGTCCTTCGTTCCGTTCTTCTCCTTTATAATAATAGTAGCCTTGGGAGTTGACTATAGTATATTCGTTATGATGCGTTTCAAAGAATATCCAAATATGTCTCACAAAGAAGCCATAGTTTTAGCTTCTAAGCACATTGGTGGAGTTGTAATGTCAGCGGTAATAATCCTTGGAGGTACCTTTGCTACACTTATGCCTTCAGGCTTAGTGCTTTTAGCAGAACTAGCAGTAGCTGTAATTGCAGGACTTATAGTGCTTTGCTTTATACTTCTTCCTATATTCTTGCCAGCAATGATTGCACTTCCAAGTGCTTTAAATAATATATTGTCAAAAAACAAATCAGATCTAGATAAAGATAAAAGAGTTGCTTAATTATTAAATAATAAGGATATATTACTTTATTATTTAAATATTTGGACTCTATTAAAGTACAGTTTTCAAATTAGCCAATATTTTAAATTAGCTGCATAGCAATTTGACATAGTTGTTATGCAGTTTTTTGTAACCGCGTCACAAAAAATATGTTTACAATATATAATCTTTGTATTAATATATTATATATACTGTTATTTTACCATTTTTGTTATAAACTAACATATACATTTCTTTTTCGCTGCAATTGAGAAGTAGAAATTTCAGCATATAAACTTCAAATATTCAATCATTAGTTTTAATAATCTTCCCAACACTTATAAAACCAGTTATCTGAATTACAAATTAGTACTTTTTAATCCATAAGTCACTCTTTCATAAATAGTAATAATAAGAGTATTAAACTACTTTAGTAGGAGGTGATATATAGAATTTAGAGTATATGCTAATGTTTTTAATTCAAGAGTATATCTTGGTAATGAGTCAGAAAAATTTATTGATATTTAATAAGAAAGAGGATGATTATGAAATGTTAAACCACTCTAAACTTTTTTTATTAACAATGTCTTTAATATTTAGCTTTTCAATGAGTACAGCTGCAAACAATATCAATCTAGAAAAAAATCATCAAACCACAACTAGACCTTTATTAAATTCTGATAATACTAAAGATACCTCTATAAATAACAAACTACTTTCTGATAAATCTATTTTAGCTAATTCTACAACTACTACCAATGCACTTGCCAAAGTTCCGGGATACTCCAATCCTCTTATTACTCATAAGTTTGGAGCCGATCCATGTGCTATGGTATATAATGGCAGAGTTTACGTTTATATGACAAGTGATCAATTTGAATACGATAACAATGGAAATGTAGTTGATAACACCTATAATAAAATACAGAAAATAACCATTATTTCATCTAATGATATGGTTAACTGGACTGATCATGGTGAAGTTCAAGTAGCTGGTTCTAATGGCTCTGCAAAGTGGGCAAATCACTCTTGGGCTCCTACAGCAGCCTGTAAAAAAATAAATGGCAAAGATAAGTTCTTCCTTTATTTTGCTAATGATGCCTCAAGTATAGGAGTACTTACCTCAGATTCTCCAATAGGTCCATGGACTGATCCAATTGGTAAACCTATTATCACTAATAGCACTCCTGGAGTTAATGGAGTTGTGTGGCTTTTTGATCCTGCAGTATTCGTTGATGATGATGGATCAGCTTATCTATATTTTGGAGGAGGAATCCCTGGGGGAAATACACCTACTCAAAGTCAAATTGCAAACCCAAAATCAAGTAGAGTTATAAAACTAAGCAGTGATATGATTCATACTGATGGAAGTGCCTCTTTAATAGACGCTCCTTTCATGTTTGAAGATTCAGGTATACACAAATACAATGGTAAATACTACTATTCCTATTGTTCAAATTTCTCTGGTACACACCCAGCTGGCTCTCCAGCCCAAGGAGAAATTGCTTACATGGTCAGCAACAATCCTATGGGACCATTTACCTATCAAGGTACTATTCTAAAAAACCCAGGAAGCTTTTTCGGTGTTGGTGGTAACAACCATCATTCTATTTTTCAATTTAATAACCAATGGTATATAACCTACCATGCACAAACTCTAGGAAAAGCTATGGGAATTACTAAAGGATACCGCTCACCTCATATTAACAAACTTCAATATTCCAGTGATGGAAAGATTCAAAACGTCAATGCTGATATGATTGGAGTTCCTCAAACTACTAATCTTAATCCATATATACGCAATGAAGCTGAGACTATTGGATGGAATGGAGGTATCTCAACAGAGATATGCCAAGCATCAGGAGGAATTAATCTGGATGTTACAAACATAAATAATGGTGACTGGATAGCAGTATCAAAGGCTGACTTTGGACAAGTTGCCGCTAAGACTTTTAAGGCTAACATTGCCTCCTCTGTTGGTGGAAAGATAGAAATACATTTAGATACTGTAGATGGTGCTTTAGTAGGTACTCTAAATGTAGGCTCTACAGGTGGTCCACAACAATGGAAAGAAATGCAGTGCACAGTATCCAATATTACTGGAGTTCACAATGTTTTCTTTAAATTTGTAGGTAACGGCACAAATAACTTATTCAATATTGATTATTGGCAATTCCTAAAATAAATGAAATCAATCTGGGTACATTCAAGTACACCATATATAAAGGAGTGTTTATTATGTTAAAAACAAAGATTATAAAATTTTGTACTATAGCTCTTTCCTTAACTCTACTAGTGTCATTGTCAACAACAAAAAATACAAATGCAGCTATGTCCCATAGTAAATTCTTAGGTAATATAATATCATACAATATCCCTTCTAACTTCGACACTTATTGGAATCAAGTAACTCCAGAAAATGCTACAAAATGGGGTTCTGTTGAAGCAAATCGTGGCAATATGAATTGGAGCGGTGCAGACCTTGCTTATAATTACGCTAAAAGTAAAAACTTCCAATTCAAGTTTCATACTCTAGTTTGGGGCTCTCAGGAACCAGATTGGATCTCCAAACTCTCAGCCGCTGACCAAAAGGCTGAAGTATCTGAATGGATTCAAGCAGCCGGTAAGAGATATTCTGGAGCAGCCTTTGTAGATGTAGTAAATGAACCCCTTCACACTAAGCCTTCTTTCAAAAATGCTATAGGTGGAGATGGTACTACCGGATGGGACTGGGTTGTATGGTCCTTTGAACAAGCTAGAAAAGCCTTCCCAAATTCTAAACTACTACTAAATGAATATGGTATAATCGGTGACCCTAATGCTGCTAATAACTATATAAAAATCGCAAATATCCTTAAATCTAAAGGGCTTATAGATGGAATCGGCATACAATGTCATCAATTCAATATGGACACCGTTTCTGTGGCTACAATGAAAACAGTTTTAAACACCTTATCCTCAACAGGCTTACCTATATATGTATCAGAGCTTGATATTAGCGGGGATGATTCAACTCAACTTGCAAGATACCAACAAAAGTTTCCAGTACTATGGGAGAATCCTAATGTTAAGGGTGTTACCTTATGGGGATATATACAAAACCAGACTTGGAAACCTGACACCTATTTAGTTACTTCATCAGGTACAGAAAGACCTGCACTTAAATGGTTAAAAAGCTATCTTTCAACTCATTAATAAGTCAAAGATTTTTGACCATTAACTAGGCTTTACAAAAATACTTTGTATTAATGTGTCAAAGTATTACACTCACCAATTCTCACTAAGTTTACGTTATGTTGAATAATTACTTGAATCTGAAACTTATAAAATGTTGACAATATTTATGAAAGCCATGCATCGACAAACCTAATAGTTTTCAATGCATGGCTTATTAGAAAAGTTTACTATATACAAACTTAATTTATACAGGTTCAATAATATTGACTTCTGAGGATTATAGAGCATAGATAAATTAATAGTTGAAGTTATATAACTATATTCTCAAAGAAACTCTTATTCTAGGCTCATTTGCCAGATCTTTTAATTATCTATCTACACTTTTTCGCTTTCCCATAAAGGTTAAAAGCTGCTCAAAATATGGATAGCCTTCCATATCTCCCTGTACAAGAGTGGCCATAGCCCCTACTCCGTTGCCTAGTTGTCCACACTCTTCTAAACTTAAGTTTCTTAATATTCCAGATAAAAATCCTGCCGCAAAGCCATCACCAGCTCCAACAGTATCTACAGGGTTCTTAATCTCATAGCCGCCTACATAAGTTCCACCAGAACTATTAGCAACATAGCAGCCTTTCTCACCAAGCTTCACAGCTACTAGCTTACAGCCTAGGTCAAGGAACTTATTAGCTATTTGTTTTTCATCCCTAGTTCCTAGAAGCATCTCTCCTTCTGAAATACCTGGTAAAACTATATCCGAACTTCTTGCTATATCTAACAATATAGGTTTAGCTTCTTCTATATCCCATAACTTCAATCTTATATTAGGATCAAAGGATATTCTTATATTATTCTCCCTTGCTATCCTCAAGACTTCAAATACAACCTTTTTCAAGCCATCAGACAGTGCTGGAGTTATGCCAGTGATATGAATTATTTCAGCTTGTTTAATATATTCTAAATCTAATTCTTCTACTGTTAATGTAGTGGCTGCTGAGTTTTGTCTATAATAATAAACATTAGGATTTTCTCCACCAAATCTTTCTTTAAAAAGAATAGCACTGCTTTTTTCATTGGTAAATTTCGTTCTAGAGGTATCTACACCCTCTGATCTTATAGCATTTCTAATATACCTTCCAAACTCATCTTCTCCTAATTTTGAGAACCAGGCTGCTTCATGTCCAAGTCTTGAAAGTGCTATAGCCACATTAGATTCTGCTCCAGCTATAGATTTATTAAAGCTACTAACATACCTTAGCGGTCCATTTGACTGTGGATTAAAAAGCACCATAGTTTCTCCAAAGGTTAATACGTCCATGTTATATATCCACCTACTCTTAGTTCAGTTTTTTAATTATATATTTTTATTCTAGTGAAGTTGCTGAAGCTTAGCACCATAGAAAAATCAGCGTACTGAGTCCACAGCCCTATCTATATATGTACGACTTCACATTAAAATCTATTTTTTCAAATTCTACTCTCAGAATCCATAAGAGTTTTAAAAATAGATTTAGTATTTAAGTGGTACATCTTTATTTCTTAGGAATAACATTTAGCTCATCGTTGATTACACCTAAAAGTTCCTTTGGTATTCTAAACATAGATCTTTTAGACATACCTTCTATTGAAATAAGTCCCATCATTACTTTGAATCTAGGCTCTTCAGCAGTTTCTCCAAAGAACTTTTTAAATACTGCTTTTGCCTGTTCATCTTCATAAAGCTTTTCTACAGAATCGTATATTGAATAATATCCATCCTTAACAACTATCTCTTTAACTTCAGACAAATCAAACTTCTCAAACCAGTTAGTTACATGTTTCTTTTCTTCTTGCTTTGGAAGTATATAGCTTTCATCTATTTTATCAACTCTGTTTAACAGCATCTCATCTGTGTAACTATTATTTTTTTCATCAAAGCCTTCAATTCTAATAGAATTTTCTCCTGAGGCTAGTTTCACATTCTTAAATGATTTCATTGGTTCACTATGGCTGATTTCAGCAGCAAGCTTATCATTTACATATAGCTTAATATTGGACAAGTTAGAAAGCACTATAATATCGTTTAGTTCCTTATGTCTATTAACAAATCTGCTACCAGCTAGCTTCACAAAAGGTTCCTTTGACCAGTAGGCCTTACATAAATAAAAGGCGTCCTTCTTTACTTTTCTGTCTATAGTTACGAGCCCCTTTTGGTTTCTTCCTTTTTCTCCGCCTTCATTTCTAATTTCACTACCGAAATCAAACATTGCCCATACATATCCACCTAGAACAAAGTCTCTCTCTCTAAAGGTTCTAAGCGCATTGTCCTGGAATAGCAATTGGTACTCTTCAGTATAGTCTTTTACTGTAGGTTCATAAGAATGAAGCCTTGGGTTAGTATCTACTCCATATTCAGTAACCATAACTGGTTTGTTAGGTCTTGTAGCATGAAAATCATCTAACCTAATTCCTAAATCTTTAATTTCCTTGTAGTACCAGCCATAATAAAGGTTATATCCAACAAAATCTGTTAAATCATTTAATGGACTTTCATTAGCCACAGTATGAATGTTGGCCTGAGCTATAAATCTTGTTGAATCTAAACTTTTAGCAGTAGAAACTAGCTCTTCCACCATCTTATAGGTATTTTCATTTTCTACTGCTATAGTTATTTCATTTTGAACTCCCCAGCAGTAAATTGAGGTGTGGTTATAGGCCTGTTTTATTAAACATTCAAGCTGTTCTTTAGCATTTCTATTTTCTTTATCAACTGTAGTTGGTATACTGATAAAAGGAATTTCTGCCCATATTAGCATACCTTCACGGTCACAAAGGGTATAGAAATAATCATCGTGCTGGTAGTGAGAAAGTCTAATGCTGTTAGCACCTACTTCCTTTATGATTGACATATCCAATTCCATATGTTCTTTGGTTAAGGCATTACCAATCTTAGCAAAGTCTTGATGTCTGCTAACACCGTTTAGCTTAATAGGCTTGCCGTTCAAAAATACACCTTTTTCTGGAGTTATCTCTACAGTTCTAAACCCAATCTCAATTATCTTTTTATCACAAAGCATATCTTCTGAGTATATCTCAGCCTCTAATCTATAAAGATAAGGACTTTCTATACCTTGCCAAAGCTCAGGATTATTGATTCTCTCAACCAAGTGGAATTTAAATTCCTTATGAATATCAGCTTCAACAGTTTTATCAAGTACTATATTATCCTCTTTATCTAATAGTCTAAAATTTAACCTACCAGTCTTTGCTTCAGTTAACTCGTTTACTACTGCCCCTCTTATTTCAAGCTCAAAGATTCCATCCACTATATTTCTTTGACTTAAGTATATGCCGTCTCTTCCATTGTCCATAAGATCAAAGTGAAGTGCCTCTGAAACAATTAATTTCACCTCACGATATATTCCTCCATAAAAGGAGAAATCAGCCATTAGTGGGTACACATCTTTATGACTGCTGTTATCTACAATTATTGATATTAGATTTTCTCCTGCTCTCAAAAAAGGAGTCAAAAACACTCTATACATTGAGAAGCCACATCTGCTGCCACCAGCCAACTTACCATTAACATAAACCTTAGAGATTAAAGAAGCTGACCCTATTTCTAAAAATATATACTTAGCTAACTCTTCAGCACTAACATCAAGCTTTCTTTGATAAAAGCATTGGCCTTTAAACATTCCCTCTCCACTTTGTCCATCAATTGCATTAAAGCAGTGAGGTAAATTCACTAATTCAGCTTCCTCTATTTCTTTTTCTATATAAATTTCGTTATTTTCTTTTGTAAAGCTCCATTTATCATTTAAATCCATTATCCTCATTTATATTCACCTACTTTTATAATCTAATTTACAGATTAGCTCTGTGATTTGGTTCAAAATACAAACTATACTAACTTTATTTTTCATTGATAAATTGCATAACTATAATTTATCCCTACCAATCTAGAATATATTTACCACTTTACTTCAAGAGTATCTTAATTTAAAAGATAAGTTCACCTAATTATATGGATGCACCACTTCGTAGTAAGCCATTTTTTTAAATCCTCTCACCAAATACCGTGAGAGTTTTAAAAATAGATTTCAGTTAGAAGTGATGCATCTTTATAGGGTTCCTAACTCAACTATTAAGTTATACGTGCCCGATATTCCCCAGAAGCCGCGATTATCGAACAAGTATAACTTAAGTTTCGATATAGGAACCCTTTAAAGGTGAACTTAAATCTATATTACTTTACTTCTTCTACTGCTGTTTGTTGCTCTAAAGCATAAGCTTCTCTATCTGCTTTTCTAAAGAATGGATACCAAACTGCCATTTCTAGAATTACAAGTACAACTTGAAGCACAGCTATCTTCCAGCTTCCTTCCATAAGTCCACTGAAGATTATTGGCATACCACTCATTGGAGCCATTCCAGCTACTCTTGGAACTATACCTATAACAGTTAATCCATAAGCAATAATTAGATTGATTGCATTCATGAATATAAATGGTACAGCAAATCTTACATTGAAGACTAAAGGTGTACCAAAAACCAAGGGTTCGCTTATACCGAAAAGTGATGGTAGCGTTGATAATTTACCTAAGGTTTTGTATTGTTTACTCTTTGCGAATAATAACATAAGTAGAGCAAACCCTATTGCACTGGCACTAACAGTATAAGTACTAACAAATGCACGTCCTGTTATATTTGGAAGAGCTTGACCTGCTGAATAAGCAGTTAATTGGGCTGCATCCATTGCTGTAAATATTGGAAGAACCACTGAGTAAATAACCAAAGTTCCATGAATACCAAAGAACCATAACACTTGAGCAAATGTCCATAAAAGTATAACTGAAACTATATTTCCACCAACACCTTGAAGTGGAGTTTGAATAAAAGCATATATAAATGCATGCATAGTCTTATATGGAGTTGCTGCAAAAACACCTGATATAATTAAGAATAGGATTGCAACAGCAAAACCTGGTATTAAACTACTGAAACTGCTGGATACTACTGGTGGTACACTAGCTGGCATCTTAATAGTCCAACCTTTTTGTTTAATATAGATATATAATCTTGTGGCTACCAAACTTATAATAATTGCTGAGAATATTCCCTTCGCACCTAGCCAATCCATAGGTATTGACGTAATTGTAGCATTATTCACTTTAGTTACAGAAAGCGGAGTCACTACAAAGAAGCACACTGCTGCTAATAAGGATGGTAAAATCGGATCCTCTTTATACTGTTTTGCATAACTACCTGCTATAGTAATTAAAAACACCACTGCTAAGAAGTTAGTTGTGAATTGAATAGATGTATTTAAAACTGCTGCTATTCCAGAGCTAGCAATAAAGCTTTTATATGCAGGTATTTGCAGATTTAAAAATAGTGAAGCAAATGCACCTAAAAGTGTTACTGGCATTGCTACCATCATTCCGCCTGTGATTCCATTTGCCAACTTACTTTTTTGAACCTTGTTTAGTATTGGTGCAATTTTTTTATTAATAGCCTTTGAATCAAACTTAGCCATTATAAATCCCCCTTTAGAATTTAGCCTTAATGAGTTTTTCTATAAAATTAACCTAATAATTTAAGTGCATCATTTAATACGTTTTCACCATTTAAAGTACCATAGTCCATCATATCTATTACTGCAACCTTAATTCCCTTTGGCTCGTATTTTTCTCTTATCTCATCTTCTAGATAAGATATTTGAGGTCCTAAAAGCAAAACTTCTGTTGGCTCTTCATACTCTTCGAATTTTGACTCTGACATAGCTATTATCTTCGCTTCAATTCCCTTTTTCTTTGCACTTTCTTGCATCTTACCCATTAGAATACTTGTTGACATTCCTGCTGCACAAACCAATGTAATATATTTCATAACTATTTCCTCCTAAAAATTCACATTATTTTTTGATTATATTTTTAAACAAGCTTGTTTTGTTAACTACTAAATATCTTATTTTCTAAATTCCTCATACATAGAAATCATTTCTTGTGCCAGATCACGTACAGTGATTGCATTCATCAAGTGATCTTGTGCATGAATCATAAGTAAACTTATTTCAACCTTATCTCCTGCAGATTCGCTTTGTATTAATCTAGTTTGGAAGTTGTGAGCTTTATTTAAAGCTTCGTTTGCTTCCTTTATCTTATCCTTTGCGGCTTCCAATTCACCCTTTTTAGCTAGCTTTATAGCATGCATTGCTTTACTTCTCGCATCACCACCATTTACTATAAGTTCCATGACTATTTGTTCTTTATCTACTGTTTCCATTGCTTCACCTTCTAATCAACATTTTTTATTTGTCTTACGCTTATATATAAAGCAAGACCCGTGCCAAAGCAGAAATTATATAAATTTATCTCAATAAAACCTCTTGTTCCTTCATTCATAAGCCTTTAAACGTAAAATAAAAAAGCTTTCAAAAAGTATTGATGTGCTTTACTTTTCGAAAACTTTTCAAAGCACATTAAAGATGTGCTTTATTTTGCTCTATTTTTCATAGTAAATAAGTTCATAAGATAACAAATCTCGTCTTCTGAAATAAGAATTGTATATTTAGTATTGAGCAATGCACATTCGCTTTTAATTAATCTATACAATTCTAAGTTTTCTCTTATATAACTTTCTTTATTTCTATAAGTTTCAATAACTTCATTGCCACTTAATCTATCTACCATAACTGCCATATGAAGAGTTATTCCTATCAATGCATTTGACGTAAGCTTTATATTTATTGCCTTTGTCACATTCTTACAGAATCTTTTTATATCCTTAACAATAGCTTTCCCATCGATATTTCTTAATTGATGTTCTAAGGTTTCTTCCATTTTTATATAAACTTTTTCTCGATCTATTAAATCTTGTATATTGCCTGATGCCCCGCCCTCTATAATATGGTCTAGTTTAAACTGTACATAATCAGCCTCTAGATCAAATGGACTTACTATGCATAATATCTCATAATTATTTGATAACTTTTCTAGTCTATCATATATATTCTCTTTTCCTATAAAATTCACTGGAACTATATCAAGAAGACTGCTATCAAACTTAAGAGTTCTTTCTAATATTCCCTTCATAGCTTTTGCACTACCTTCTCCTGTAGTACAGATTGTTACTATAGCAAGCTTCTTCTCCTCGCTGCCTTCTGGTATATAATCTAATGAACTATTATCATATAAATTATTTACCTCTAAGGTTTCTCTATATATGTCATCTAAAGAATAACCAAGCATTGCTTTTCTAGTAGCTTCAATGCAATGCAGGGTACTTACCAAAGGAATAGTTCTCGTCTTTATTTTAAACTCCTTTTCTATCTCTCTGCCAAAGGTAGCAAGTGATCCCATGTCTACTAAGAATAATATCTCTTTATCTATATTGTTCTGCTTGATGTATTCCTTAATCTTTTCCAAGGTTATCTGTGGTTTCTCATCTATTGGAGCATTTATTCCTCTAGAATAATTAGCTCCTAGTAGACCATTCACTGCATCAGCCATAGAGGTAGCTGTGGTTTCTCCATGTGCTATAATAATGATTTTAACGTTATTGTAAGATTTTTTAAGTGCCTCATTGTGGTAAGTTAAAAACATTGTTATAAATCCAGCCTCGTCCACAGGTATCTCAATATCTAGAGATTGCTCTAGTATTTTTAGAACATCTATGGCTACATTGAACTCTTTGCTATGCTGTTTTCTAATATTATTAAGCTCCAGGTTTTCTATCTTCTTATTTCTTCTTATTCTGTCCACAGCATTGTTTATATGAACAGCTAGTCCATAATATATTTGTTTGTCTAATTTTCTTTCTAGCTCTTCTTCACAGAAATTGATTACTTTTTCTACAACCTTAATTATATGAGGCTCTACTATTGTCTCCAAGTTAGCTGTATCTACCTTGTAGTTAAATTTATTAATATATTTTTTAAAATAATCTTCTATGTTATTTTCAATTTCTTTCTCAAATTCTGTGCCTCTTATGCCTTTTGCTTTAAGATCCCTTGTTTTCATCTCAAGCATTTCATAGATGTTCTCATCATAACTATTATCTTCAAAAATCATCTTTTCTTCATCTTTATCAAAAATACAATATCGCTTATTTATGTCAACCAGCTTGTTCCATAACTGTCTGTGCTCTATCTCCTTATATAGACCTTCTCTTATATAGCTTGGCAAATCCAAACTGCTTATGCTGATTTCATCTTTTCTATTGGATAAAAAATCCGCATAGGCTCTAGCACAAGCAAGCTGAATATCTGACTTAAGCTGCCCCACATTGCTTTTGCATTCATAAAATAAAAATGCCTTTATTGAGTTTATTGATACCTTTATGCTCTTTCCAAGCCTTCCTGATTCCTCTAACATAAACTGCTTTATAAGATTAAATCGTTCTTCTATTCCTCTATTTCTTAAGGCTGGTATAGTTATTACCATAGGTATTCTTCTTGTAAAGGTCTGAAGCAAAGTTGTGTCAGGATTCTCAGTGGTAGCCGCTATAATAAGTACCTTTGCACTTCTCTCACTTTCGGTTTCTCCAAGTCTTCTGTACAAACCTCTATCCATAAAGGTAAAAAACATCTCTTGCCCTTCTGCTGGTAATCTATGTACTTCATCTAGAAATAAAATTCCACCATCTGCTTTCTCTAATAGCCCAATCTTATCAAAATCTGCACCAGTGTAAGCTCCCTTTTTCACACCGAAAAGCTGTCCTAATAGAAGCTGAGGATTGTTGGCATAATCTGCACAGTTAAAGGTTATAAATGGGCTTTCTTTAAACCTTACCCCCATCTCTGTGGCGTATTTATATATTAAGCCAGCAAAGGTTGACTTACCTACCCCAGTTTCTCCAAGAAGCAATATATTCATTCCATTAGGAGGATAAAGTATAGCAGCCTTAGCCTGTTCTAGAGCAGTATAAAGACTAGGGTTAACTTCTGAAAAATTATTAATTATTGATGTATTAGTCTCAACCTTTTCTTCATCCACTGCTATAAATAAGGTTGGTTTTCCTTTTATCTTAACTGCTTTTCCTGCGGTAGCTAATATATTCAAATCATTACTTACGTTGCCTCTCATAAGGCCCAATTCCTCGGCAAGCTCTGAAGCTGATACTCCATTAGGCTTTGAAACCTTTATCTCTTTAAGCTTATTAAGAATCAAATCAATTCTTTTCATTCATCAATTCACCTCACTGTTCCCTTTACTTTTGTTAATGATGTACAAATTACACCTAAAATCTTTCTTCAAAACTCCTCTGTGTTTTCATAGAAGTTTTGAAAATATAAACTTTATTAAAGAGTTATACATCTATATAATGAATCACTGCGTACTTTGTGAAATATAGATAAATATTTTAGTACATTATTCTATACTTTAATACAACTATAATTTACTTTACCATTGCCTCATAATACTGTTTTGGTGTAATACCATACTCATTTTTAAAAGCTCTAAAGAAATTAGAATAATCTCCAAACCCACATTGTTTATATACATCAATTATAGGAATCTCCTTGAGAATCAATTCCTTAGCCTCTATGAGTTTTTTCTGAACTATATATCTATGAATTGTAGTACCTGTATATTTTTTAAACTCTCTAGACAAATGGAACTTACTTAAGTAAAACTGTTCAGCTATTTCATCAACAGTTATATCTTCCTCTATATGATTATTTATGTACTCTATTATTCCATCTATAAGATTACTTTTCTTTATATCTACACCTAACTCTGTATCTTCCTTAAAGGTAAGATTATTTATATGCACCATAAGCTCAGTAATATAAGCCTTATAAAGAAGTTCATAACCAAAACCCTTATAGTTTTCAAGATCTACTAACTTATTAAGTATAAACCTTATATTTTTTTGTTGCTCAAAGTCTGCACTTAGTACATTTTTCTTATTTATTCCTTCAAAACAAAGAGAAAGATCTATTTCCTCATTTGAAAGACTTTTTAAAAAGCCTCTATTTATCCAAAGAACGATCCTTTCATAGTATGCTTCTTCAGAATTTATCACCGCTTGGTGTAGTTCCTTGGAATTAATCAAGACTAGATTTCCAGCTTCTAATTTATAAGCTTTACCTTCAATTAAATAAGTAACATCTCCTGCTATAAAGAAATAGATTTCATAAAAATCATGGTGGTGTATATTTATATTTCTTATGTCACTATTCAAATAATGATATATCTCATAATCACTAGATAGCATATACTGACGAGTTTGATACTCATGAGTTCTTTTCTTCACTATGCCCCACCTCCTAACTTCTCTTTATTCCTAACTTCTAGCACTTCAAATTACATATATTATCTTTTATCTATATTAACTTACTGTAAGTAATGTTTTATTAAAATTAAGTAGTCCTTAAGGAGCTGCTATATGCCCGAGTTATTTTAGCCTAAAGCATAAGACCTCTGTCCACTTAACTTCAATGAACAATTTAAAAATAATATTATTTTACCTGAGCAATTTTTGCAAGTTATATAGCAATAATAACATATTTAATATCAGCCATAAAGCTTATAATTAAGGCAAGTTAGATGTATTTGTTTTCAACGGCATTCTAATTATGTTTATAATGTCAGATAAAGGTATAAAAATGAGGTGATTACTTGTTAGATAACAATTTTATGTTAAAAGGAAAAACAGCAAAATTACTTTATGATAACATTGCAAAAAATGCTCCAATATATGACTATCACTGCCACCTATCAGCAAAAGAAATATATGATGATAAAGTATTTAGTAATATCTCTAAGATTTTTCTTGAATTCGATCACTATAAGTGGAGAGCCATGAGATATGCTGGAGTACCTGAAGCCTATATAACTGGTGATTCAAGTGATTTTGATAAATTTAAAATGTGGGCAAGAACCTGTGAAAGATTAATTGGAAGTCCATTATACCATTGGACTAACATGGAGCTTAAAAGCTTCTTTGATGTAAAAGAAATTCTAAAGGAAAGCAATGCTGAAAAGATTTATGAATACTGCAATAATAAAATATCAGAAGAAGCTTTATCTCCCGTGAAATTTATAAATAACTCTAGAGTAAAATTAATCTGCACCACTGATGATCCTATTGATAACTTAGAGTATCATAAACTACTAAGTAAGAAACAACTAGAATTTAAGGTACTTCCAACCTTCAGACCAGATAAGGCTCTTAATATATCAAAGGATGATTACCTCGATTATTTAAAGGACCTATCCAATAGTTGTTCTGTAGAAATTTATGACTATCAAACTTTAATAACTGCATTGAAAAAGCGTATAAAACATTTTGTTCAAGCTGGTTGCAAGCTTTCTGATCACTCTCTCGAAAGTTTACACTACTATGATACTGATGAAAATGAAGTATCAGCAATATTTAGGAAAAAGTTATTTGAAAACAACTTATCCTTCGAAGAAATCGAAAAATTCAAATGTTTCACGCTTAAAATCCTAGCTGCGGAATATGCTAAAAATAACTGGGTAATGCAGCTTCACATAGGTGCAATGAGAAACAACAATGAGCTAATGTTTAAAAAACTTGGCGCTGATGCTGGTTTTGATATCATGAACGACTTTAACATAGCACCTCACTTATCGAAATTAATAGCTTCAATGGATAAAGAATCTGCTCTACCTAAAACAATAATATACACTTTAAATTCAAAGGATAACCTTGTGCTTTCATCACTTCCTCACTGCTTTGGACAAGATGGCATTCAAGGAAAGATTCAATTTGGTGCTGCTTGGTGGTTTAACGATCACAAAGAAGGAATTTATGATCACTTAAGGGGTCTTTCAAGTCAAGGTACCTTAGCTTACTTTGTTGGTATGCTTACAGACTCAAGAAGCTTTTTATCCTATGCAAGACATGATTATTTTAGAAGAATTTTATGTAGTTATATAGGCTCTCTAGTAGATGATGAAGAGTTCGAAGATGATGCTGAAATATTAAAAGAAATTATTGAAGGAATATGCTTTAAAAATATAAAAAATTATTTAGAATTGGAGGATTAATATTATGAAATTATCATTTAGATGGTACGGGGCTGACGATGCTGTTACGCTTCAATATATTAGACAAATCCCAAGTATGTACAGTATTGTAACTGCTGTTTACGATGTTCCTGTAGGAGAAAAGTGGAGCATGGAAAGTATTCTTAAGCTAAAAGCTGAAGTCGAAGCTGCTAACTTAAAGTTCGATGTTATAGAAAGCGTTCCAGTACATGAGGATATAAAACTTGGACTTCCATCAAGAGATCGATATATAGAAAACTATAAAGAAAATATAAGAAGCCTTGCAAAAGCAGGCGTTAAGGTAATATGTTATAACTTCATGCCAGTATTTGACTGGACAAGAACTCAGCTTGATAAGGTATTAGAGGATGGCTCAACTGCACTTGTTTACTACAAGGCGCAATTAGAAAAAATGGATCCTCTAACTGGTGAACTATCACTTCCTGGTTGGGATTCCAGCTACACTAAGGATCAACTAGCTGACTTATTTGAAAAGTACTCAAAGGTTGATGAGGAAGCCTTATGGACCAACTTAGAATACTTCTTAAAGCAAATCATCCCTGTGGCAGAACAATGTGATATAAAGATGGCTATACACCCAGATGATCCTCCTTACAATATTTTTGGTCTTCCAAGAATTATAACTAATGAAAAAAATCTTGATAGATTCTTAAAGCTTGTAGATAGCAAATATAATGGTCTTACTTTCTGTACAGGCTCTCTTGGTTCAGCAAGCTTCAATGATATCGTAAAAATGGTAGATAAATATTCTAGCCAAGGCCGTATTCATTTCATTCACGTTAGAAATGTAAAGCTTCTTGAGGATGGAAGCTTTGAAGAAAGTGCTCACTACTCACCTTGCGGTTCTTTAGATATAGTTGAGATCATGAAAGTACTTCATAAAAACAATTTTGATGGGTATCTTCGCCCTGACCACGGAAGAATGATATGGGGTGAAACCGGTAGACCTGGCTATGGTTTATATGATCGTGCATTAGGCGCTATGTATATAACTGGCATATGGGAAGCTCTAGAAAAAACAAATAAAGGAGATAACTAATATGAAATTACCTTTTAATATAGATTTGAGAGACAAAGTTGTAGTAATAACAGGCGGAGCTGGAGTCCTTGGAAGTTCCTGGACCGATGCTCTTGCTGAATGTGGAGCAAAGGTAGCAATACTTGATCTTAGCCTAGAAAATGCTGAAAAAAAAGCTGCTGAGGTTGTAGCAAATGGTAAAATGGCCATTGGTGTTGAAGCTAATGTGCTTAATAAAGCTAGTCTTAAAAAAGCTCATGAAGTAGTATTAGAGAAGTTTGGTCCTTGTGACATACTTATAAACGGTGCTGGTGGAAATAATCCAAAGGGTACAACAACTAAAGAATACTTATATGAAGAAGATTTACAAGAAGAACATGAAGACCTTATAACCTTCTTTGATCTTGATGAAAATGGAGTAAGATTTGTATTTGACCTAAACTTCCTTGGAACACTGCTTCCAACTCAAGAATTTGCAAAGGATATGATAGGAAGAAAAGGCTGCAACATTATAAACATTTCATCAATGAATGCCTTTACTCCACTTACAAAGATCCCTGCATATTCAGGAGCGAAAGCTGCTATATCAAACTTTACTCAATGGCTTGCAGTTCACTTTTCAAAGGTTGGCATAAGAGTAAACGCTATAGCACCAGGCTTCTTCGTAACTAAGCAAAATGAATCATTACTTAAGAATGCTGATGGAAGCTACACTGAACGTTCCCATAAGATACTAAACAGCACTCCAATGGGTAGATTTGGAGAAGCTGAAGAGCTTATAGGTGCACTTCTATTCTTGGTAAATGAAGAAGCTTCAAGCTTTGTTAATGGTATAGTAATCCCAATAGATGGTGGCTTCTCCGCTTACTCAGGGGTGTAGTACTCCTAGGTAATCTTAAGTACTGTGTATAAATTAAGGTTTCGCTCCTCCAATGATTTAATGAGCTTCTGTAGCAACGCCTTAATTTATACAATGCCATAAAACAAAATCTAATACTAAAAACTCTAAGAGGTGTAAAATGCAAAGATTAGAAACTATAAAGAAGTTAAGTGAATATGGACTTGTAGCTGTTATAAGAGCTAACTCAAAAGAAGAAGGTATAAAGATTGTTGAGGCTGTAAAAAAAGGTGGAATTAAAGCTTTGGAAATAACTATGACAGTTCCAGGTGCTTTAGATATAATAAAAGAACTATCTGAGATTTATAAAGATGATAAGGAAATACTTATAGGAGCTGGAACTGTACTTGATCCTGAAACTGCAAGAGCTTGTATTTTAGCAGGAGCGAAATACATAGTAAGCCCTAGTTTAAATCCAGAAACAGTGAGGCTTTGTAATAGATATAGGATTGCCATAATCACTGGCATCATGACGGTTAAGGAAGCTGTAGAAGCTCTTGAACTGGGAGTTGAGATCATAAAAGTATTCCCTGGCAATGCTTATGGTCCATCCATAATAAGTTCATTCAAAGGACCTATACCACAAGGTAACTTTATGCCAACAGGCGGAGTAAATCTTGACAATGTAAAGGACTGGATCAAGGCTGGCGCCATTGCAGTTGGTACAGGCAGTGATTTAACTAAAAGTGCTAGTACCGGCAATTATGAGTTAGTTACAGAAACTGCAGCCAAATTTGTTGATGCAGTAAATGAAGCAAGATATACTAATAGCTAATTAAAAAGAGCCAATAAAGTCATAAAAACACCCTCAGTTCCTAAATTGACTTGAGGGTGTTTTTATGACTTTATTCTTTAATCAATATAGACAACTTAAATCTCCCCACAGGCTAAATTAGCAATTAATCTTTCATCATCATAAAACGGCGAAAAGATTCTCTATCTAAACTTTTTTTGATTTTTCTTACTCTAATAGACATACTTCTTATAGTACTTATCATAGGCAATAGCAATATTAGCGCTGCAACAAAAATAAAAGAATAAATGTCATAACTCATATTAATAAAAGATGAGATTAAGCAAATTATATAACCTACTACAGCAAGGATTATATCTCTTAAATATACATTTTTTGCATATATCTTATCTAAATAAAATCCCATGTAATTGTTGTAAGCAGTCATTGTAAATAGTATACAGATTACTATAGACAAAATTACAGGGAAATACCAAATCGAACCTGTTCCCTCCATATTTTTATTGAGAGAAACAGATAATGAGAACATTGCAAAAATTATTATTAAAAACATACCCGAATTAACTGCCTTTACCATATGCCTTAAATTACACTTTTCTTCGTATGATATAATGTCATTCTCATCATTATATATCATATCTTTTATACCTTTTAGTTTAGTGTTCATCCTATTCTCCAAAATACTATTTAATACGAATGCCCCAGCAATAAATGATAAAAGTAAGAACAAGCTGTTAAACTTCTTTGAATACCCTATGGTTATAACAAATGCTATTATTCTTAAACCCCAATCAATAATAGCCTATATTCTAACAACTCTAAAATCAACAAATCTATCAAAAGCAAGTACATATGAAGTACAAACAACCGCAACTTGTGGAAGTATGCCTATAATGAACTTATATTTACTATCTAGTCCTTCAAATTTACCACTGAATATTAATATTGCTATAACTGACATAAACAAATAACTTATAACATTCATTATCAACAATATTTTTACTTTTTTAATCATAATACCTCCATAATTAATATTAGAAAAGAACTATAAAGTTTTCCCTTAAATAGTTCTTTTTTATGTATTTATATATTCTACCTATAAATCCCAATAATATTTAGAAACATAAAAGGCTTATCTTTCATTATAGATTTTTTTGCATTCATCTACATTTTTTACCAACAATTAATTTACATTTTCATAGTAACTTTATCTTATTACTTTGTCTATATAATATTTTCGACATACTTTTTTCCAACTCTACATGCATAATTATCTGTTTTTCCTTCCTTTTATTAATACACATTATATTGAATTAATCTAACTCCTTAATTATTCCTATTTCCTTTACACTCTGTCTAGAATAGCTTTTATAATATCGCCTTAACTTGCAACTACAAGTAATATTATTTTCCTACAATTTATCAGTTTAATTAAAAAACTTATAAATATCTGGTAATAAATTGTCGACTTTTTATATAAATTTAACAACCAAAATTAATATATTCCTTTATTAAACCAGCTGTAAACCGAAGCTAAATTTGTTGATGAAGTTAGAGTCGCTAGAGAGATATTTGCTTCAAATAAAATGTAACCTATTAGACCATTTATAAAATAAGAAAGTTATCCACAAATTACATTTTTTTACTCACTTTATTTTAATAATACCCCACATTATTCAGATAAAAATCCACATAAAAGATGAGCTGATGAAAATGTACTGTTTTAACTCATTTTCATCAGCTCTATTTTAAATCTTTATTTCGGATGTTCTATTTCAACAAACTTTCTAAATCTCCTGTAGTATAATTCATTGTGATTGTTAATTGTCGTTTATAGCCTAATTATCGGCTATTATTAATCCTTATCATGGAGGCAATTCTCTTGAATTTATCTAAAGAATGCTCAAAGAATTCATAATATGCTGAGCATAGATAATTTAAATTTTCTTTTTGTCCTTCTCTATATCTTTTGCACCCACCTCTACATACAGTATAAAACTTACACTTCTTACACTTATCATTTATATTTATGGAATCTAATATAAATCCTCTAGTTTTGTCCTTATCATGAATCTCATCAAAGGTTTCATTCAAGATGTTTCCTATAGAATGCTTTTCATAGGCATAAAAATCGCAGGGATACATAGAACCATCACTTTCTATGATATGCTGACACGAACATCTTCCATTCATATCGCAAGCTTCATAATTATGCCCTAAAAATAACCCTAATATATTATCGAAGTACCTTATACTTACAAAATCATTATTATTAACATCTTCATACCATAAGTCAAATAGCTTTATTAAAAACTTGCTATATTCTTTTGAGGTAAGAGAATACTTATTTGTTATACCTTGTTCCTCATTCTCCAAGGATTCTAAACAAGGTATAAATTGAAGGTATCTTAGGCCACTTTTTTTATAAAAGTTATAGCAACTTTCTATCTTCTTAGCAAGTACTGGAGTAACTACTGTTAAAACATTAAAATCCACATCATACTTTTGAAGTAACTTCATACCTCTAACAACATCATTAAAACTATCTTTTCCTAGGTAATCTGACCGATTCATATTATGGATATCTTTAGAACCATCTATAGAAATTCCAACTAAAATGTTGTGTTCCTTAAAAAAGCTTGCCCATTCCTCAGTTATTAAAGTGCCATTTGTTTGTATTGAATAACTAAAAGTGGTACCATTATTATTTTCATCTACATATTTGATCAACTTCTCATAGAAGTCCACACCTCTTAATAATGGCTCTCCTCCTTGGAATCCAATGGTACATTGTCCACCATTGCAATAGTTTTTTGCCTTTTCCACTACTTCCTTTAATGCCTCTTCCTTCATAAATCCATAGTCCTTTACTTCTCTGGCTTTGGAAATAGAATTATAAAAACAATACTTACAATTTAAGTTACATTTACTTGATGACGGTTTTAACATTATACTTAAGTTTCTTTTCACAGTCCTTGCCTCCGATTATGCTATTGACTTAGTTATATTGTATACATTGAGTATTATCAAAAGTATAAGCAGCACGTTAAATACCCTTAATACAACCTTATCGTCACAGATTTTATTAAGCTTGGAACCTACTATTCCGCCTATAACTCCACCTACAACCATTATTGGTATTATTGGTATTTGAAAAGCCTCAACCCCTCTAGTGCTTACTATTGATATAAGTTGTGAACCTTGAGAAAATAAAATAGTTATTATAGAGTTTACAGCTGCTTCCTTTGGGCTCATAGAAAAAAATATGGTTAGAACGCAAATATTTATTGGCCCACCACCTATACTTAAAAATGAGGACATTATTCCTAAAAATAATCCTATCAAAACGCATACTATACTACTATTGATTTTAAAACTTCTTAACTTATCTTTTTTTCTCATATAAATAAATATTAAAATTAAAAAGACTGCTAGTATGGTGTTCTGGTAAATAGTAACCACATTATGAGGAAACACTTTAAGTATATCTTTAAGTAATTTTTCTCCTAGCGGGCCTCCTATAATAGAACCTATTCCTATAAATATTGTCTTTCTTACTTCTATTTTAAATTTATATTTAACCTGCTTAATTATAGAAACTACTGACATACTAAATACAGTACATGCTGAAATTACTCCTATTGCTGAGACGCTATAACCTCCCAGGAAGTCTAATACTGGTTTTATTATAACTCCTCCACCAAGTCCAGCCATAGCGCCAATTATAGTAGCCCCTAGGGCTACTATAAAGTATAGCAAAATCATTATCTCTTGTCCCTCTTATTAGGTACAAAATCAGTAGTTTCCATATAGTATTTAAGCAGTCTTTCTTTCATATCTAAACGTATTTCTTTATAAGCTGGGTTATCTATAAGATTATTCAATTCCATAGGATCCTCAGTTAAGTTGTAAAGTTCGTCCTTTTCATATAATCTCATTGTGTATTTTATATCTCCCATACGAATCATACAAGCTTTTGTATGCTCTGGACCTTCACTTGACTGAGTGTCCAATCTTGGCCAGTAGGTTGATTCTGGACCATGTCCTTTTTCCATTGCATGCTCTTCACCGTGAATACGCCCACCTTCACAGAATACTGCATCCTTATGAACCTCATCACCAGCTATTGACTCTAACAAGGATTTTCCAAATTGAGTGTAATCTAGCTTAATGCCTGCCATTTCACTTATTGTTACAGGTATATCAAGTAATTCAACTAAAGCTTCTGACACTCTTGGCTTCACCTTAAAGCTTTTTGCAGGTTTAACTATTAAAGGCACATTAGAAATTGGATCCTCAAAACAATTTTGAACCTTTTCAGTTATAGTATAATCTCCTGTATAATCTCCGTGATCACTAAATACAAATATACTAGAATCATCATAAAGATTAGTTTCCTTTAATTTGTTAACTACCATTCCAAACTGATGATCAAATCTTGATACCATCGCTAGATAAGTTGCTCTCAGCTCATCAAAACGTTCTTCTGTCCAATCATTTAACTTTTGTTTAGAATTTATTCCATAAAGCATGCTCGCTTTATCTTTTAGAGTTGATATATTAGGGCGTCTTTGTGTAAGCTTACTTCTGTCTATACTAGAATACCAAGGATCTTCACAGCCATATGGAGGATGTGGGAACGAAAGCGTGCAGTATATCAGAAATGGTTTTTCACTATTCTCTTTGCTTTTTCTTTCTATAACTTCTATTGCTCTTTCAACACAGTTCCAATCGGCTTTTCCATATCCTTCACCATCTGCAAGTTTACCGCTATAGAAGGAATAAAATTCATCACTATCCTTATCAGGTATGGATAGATTTTTCATATATTTTTTATAATCCATAGTAACGCCAACTGCATCTCTTAGATTACCTTCATTCACTCCATCATAGTATTCATCGCAATACTCAGTCTTTGGTCGATCAGCAGGAACAACATCATTTCTTCCAATCCATATAACGTCATACCCATTCTTTTTCATTGTCTTAAGTATATTAGGTTCATCTTCTTTTTGTAAATAATGCATTGTTCTATGTCCTGTAGTATGGGCATACAAGCCGCTTAAAAAACTACATCTTGATGGAACACAGACTGGATTCTGGCAGTAAGCATTTTTAAAGGACACTCCCTCTTCTACCATTGAGTCAAGATTTGGTGTGATTGATGCTGGATTTCCTAAATGAGCTAGTGAATCACTTCTCATCTGATCTGCTACGAACATTATTATATTAGGTTGTTTCATTTCTTACTTGTCTCCTTTCGAAATTACAGCATTTAAACTTAAGTAATAATATAATTTATTTTTATAACTCTGTTTATAACCTAGAGTTTTCATGTAATATACAGACTAAAACATAAAAGTAGAAACATTTTTAAATATATTTCTACTTTTATGAATTTTTTATTTTACTGCTGTTAACAACTTATCCCCATTAATTACATCATTGGAGTTTGTCTCAATAACTTCTGTATAATCCCCAGAGTTTGTTACTATTACTGGAGTTATTAAAGAATACCCCTGATTTTCTATGGATTTTATATCAAATTCAATTAGTAAATCACCTTTTTTCACTCTATCACCTTGCTTGATTTTAGCAGTAAAGTGTTTTCCGTTTAACTCAACTGTATCCATACCTACATGAATTAGTATTTCTGCTCCATTGTCTGTGGTGATTCCTATAGCATGTTTCGTTGGGAACAATGTTGTTATAACTCCATCGGTCGGTGCAATTATTTTTCCTGACTTAGGATAAATAGCCACACCTTTTCCCATTACACCTGAAGCAAAAGCTTCATCCTTTAGTTCACTTAAAGGTCTTACTTCGCCTTCAACTGGTGTAAATATAACCTCGTCTTCCACTCCGTTATTAGCTAATTCAGCCTCTGTTTTTACTTCTTGAATAGCAGTCTCTTTCTCATCCTTGAATCCAAAAAGCCATGTTAAAACAAATCCAATAACTGCTGCTGTACTTATAGCGATTATATATCCATAAAAGCCTCTATCCATCCCACCTTTAGGATTGATATAACTTGGAATTGCAAATGCGCCTGATGCTCCCATCATGTATATCTTTGTACCAAATAAGCCTAGCAAGCCACCAGCTATTGCATTAGCTATTATAGTAATTATAAAAGGCTTTTTACGTGGTAAGGTAACTCCATATAAAGCAGGCTCTGTTATACCAAATATACTTGATGCTAAAGCCGGTGCTACAATAGCTTTTAGATTTTTATTTTTAGTCTTAAATAAGATAGCTAGTAATACCCCTGAAGTTGCAAAAGGTACAGACATTCCTAACATTACTACGCTGTCATATCCAAGAGTTGTTATATTATTCATAGCTATAGGAACAAATCCCCAATGTAGTCCAAAAAGTATAAATATCTGCCAGAATGCTCCTATGAATAAACCTGCAAGCACTGGACTTAATTGATAAATCATCATAGAAAAAGCACTTAATATGCTGCTAAGCCAAGTAGATACAGGTCCTATTATTATAAAGGTTAACGGAACTATAACAAGTAATGTTACAGTTGGAACTATAACGCTCTTTACAACTGAAGGTACAATATCATTTAGCTTCTTTTCAAGCTTTGAAGCAAAGAATGTTGCTATAATTATTGGAATTACACTTGACTTATAGTTCATCATAATTAGAGGTATATCACAAAATGTTCCAAGTACATTTGATTTAAATATTGTTCCTGCGAACATAGTATACATAGGCTTCTCTGTGGCCATCTTTACTATATCCGGATAAACCAAAGCAGCTCCGATTGTCATTCCTATGAATGGTTTCATCTTAAACTTAGTCGCTGCAGTATACCCTAAATAGATTGGGAAGAAATAAAGCAAACAATCTCCAATAGCATATAAAACTCTATAAGTTGCCGAGGTATTAGAAATAACCCCCAAAACTGAAAGTAAAACAGTTACACCTTTTATTAAACCTGTTGCTGCTAAGGCACCAATTATTGGTGTAAAAACCCCTGCAACTATATCTATAAACTTATTAAATATTCCACCCTTTCCTTCTTCAACCTCATCTGTACTCGCACTTGATGATATGCCTGCGATATCTACAACATCTTTGTAAACTTCAGACACATGATTTCCTATTACTACTTGGTACTGTCCACCACTTTGAATAACAGTTAATACACCATTCATGTTTTTAAGTATATCTGTCTTAGCCTTCTTTTCATCTTTCAATTTAAAACGCAATCTAGTCATACAATGGGCTAAACTAATAATATTTTCTTTTCCCCCAATATTTTCAATGATATCTTTTGCTAACTTTTCATACTTCATATCAATGCTCCCCTTTATTTAATAAACTTATGGTATAAAGTAAAATTATTTCTTTGTTAATCGCATCACTTTTTGGACCTTTGTCCAAAATCTAATTAATATAATTCTTACAAAATAGTTTTTTAATAAGCCGGCATTACTATAAACTCATTATATATGCACATGTAAAAGTTTGCAACATGTTTTTGGACTTTTTCTCAATTATTTTTCATTTATTTTGGACCTTTTACCTATTTTGGACTTTTGTTTATTTTTATAGCCTGTATTTCTTACTTATGCTATACTATAAAAAAGGAGGCTTAAGTATGGACCCAATAGAGAAGCTAAAATTTTATGAGGACTCTTTTACTAAATCAGAGAGTCAAATTATGAATTATATTATTAGTAAGCCATTAGATATTATTCAATTGCCAATAATCGAGATTGCCAAGAGAAGCAACACTTCAAAAAGTGCTATAATTAGACTTTGCCAAAAGATTGGATATGATGGTTTTTCTGAATTTAAGTTTGATTTATCAAGATATCTTATATCTAATAATCAAACTGCTGATAATACAGAAAGTAATAACACAATAACTACAATTACCTCAAGCTATGCAGATTACATTAATAAAATCAGTGAAACTTTAACTATAGATGATGTTAAAAAATTATCTCAATATATGCTTAGCTCAAGTAAAGTAAAAATATTTGGAATAAATAGAACTGGTTTTTCAGCAAATCAATTTCGTTATAGATTGTCAAAGATAGGATTTGACGCCGAATCCATTACAGATACAGTATTAATGCAAGATGCCGCAAGTAATTTGAAAAAGGAAGATTTATGTATAATCTTCTCCATCAAAGGTTCAAAAGAAGCCTACTTAGATTGCGTTAAAATTCTAAAAGAAAACAACTGTAAAACGACACTTATAACAATGACTCAAAATGCACCGATAGAAAGTTACTTTAATCAAGTTATACACTTGCCATATATATCAAAATTATCTGCAATAAAGTTCTTAGATGATCAGGCCATTTTCTTTGTTTTTATTGAGATTCTTTTATCAGAGCTTGCAAGCTTGACAAAACAGCAGTAACTTACATAACAAAAAGAATATAATCCTTAATGAAATAAATTATATTTCATTAAGGATTATATTTATTTACTACCTTTGTTCCTTTATTAAACCCTTCCTATAGGCATCAAGAAGCCACTCTAAATCCTGTATTTGTAACCTAAGCTCCTCTCCTATATCAGTATCTCCAACTCTCTTTCTATCAACTTCCTGCTCTAACACTGTAGTAGTTGATAAGATATCTTTTTCTTCTTCAATGGCCTTTTGAGTTGACTCAAAGGGTTCATGAGATACTAGTAATAACCCATAGGAATTATATATTAAAGTATAACCTGCTATTCCTGTCTCCGGTTGATATGCTCTGGAGAAGCCTCCATCTATGACAAGCAGTTTTCCATTGGCCTTTATTGGACTTTCTCCTTTTTTTATCTTAACAGGCACATGACCATTAATTATGTGTGATGTCTTTGGATCCAATCCAAACTCTTCAAAGATCATATTACATGCCTTTTCATCATCCTCTAACTCAAAGTAATAGTTTTTCTTCTCAATATGGGCTTCCTTATTTTCTATGAAGTATCTTTCAAAGGTGGTCATCTTATCCTTACCGAAAAGCGGTGAATCTGCACCATTCCATAAGTACCAAATTATGTCCATACCATAGAGCTTAGCCTCAGGATTATTCTTATAAAAATACCCCTCCCTAACTAAAATCTCTAATCTATCTAAGTAAGCTTTTCCGCTATACTCTCTGCCAGAAGCCCCTATGCTTACCTTTCTAAAGCTTCCATCTTCATTAAGTGGAATACAGCCATGAAATAACAAGTTAGAATTGTATTTTAAGTACATGCTTCCCTTTGCAAAAAGAAAGCCAACATGGTTCTGAAGCTTTTCACTATTTAGAAATGAAGATTTAAGCCTTTCTATAAGTTCTAACTCTTCAGGTGTTAATTCATATGGATCATCTGGATTTATAGTTGGAAAGTTACAATCCTTTAGCTTATATATTTTATCATCTATATTAAAGGTACCTTCCTCATAATCTATCTTTTCTAATACTAATCTTTCATTCATTCTGAAATAAGGTCGTCTTTTAATTATCTCTCCTTCTAGCTTAAACTGAATTACTGTTATGGCTTTGTGCATCTTAGCTATAAGTTCCGCATCCTTCTCACTACAAGCTCTCTCAGTTTCAACTTTCGGTTTGAAGATTTCACATTTGTCTTCACTATAAAACTCTATAGCAAAGGTAGCTAGTGGAAGAAGATTTATTCCGTATCCATCTTCTATAGTGCTTAAATTGCCATATCTTGCACTAGTTCTAAGTACTGTTGCAATGCAGGCCTCGCTGCCTGCCGCTGCCCCCATCCAAACTATGTCGTGATTTCCCCACTGAATATCTATTGAATGATAATTTATAAGTGTATCCATTATGATATCTGGACCTGGTCCTCTATCAAATATATCTCCGATTATATGAAGTCTATCTATTACAAGCCTTTGAATCAGCTTTGAAAGGGCAACTATAAACTCTTTGGCTCTTCCAACTCTAATGATAGTCTTTACTATTTCCTCATAATATTTTTCTTTATCCAATCTATCCGGCTGCTCATGAAGAAGCTCTTCTATGATATATGCAAAATCCACTGGCAGTGCTTTTCTTACCTTGGAACGAGTGTATTTTGAAGATGTGTATCTGCACATATCAATAAGTCTATATAAAGTTATCTTATACCAATCTTCAATGTTCTGCTGACCTTTAAGCTCTAACTCTATTTTTTGTTCTGGATAATATATTAGGGTTGCAAGGCTTTTTCTTTCCTTTTGACTTAGTATGTTTTTAAAAATATCATCAACCTTACGTTTTATAACCCCAGATGCATTATTTAATACATGAATGAAAGGTTCATACTCTCCATGTATATCTGATAGAAAATGCTCCGTTCCTTTTGGAAGGTTTAAAATAGCTTGTAGGTTAATAATTTCAGTACAAGCATCTGCTATAGTTGGGTAATTATTAGATAGGAGTTTTAGATATTTCAGTTTATCCTGAAATTCTTGACTTGAATCCTCTTCAATATATGACATTACAGTTCCTCCTAAAATCATCGGCTAATTTTAATCTTAAGTTAGCATGTTGTAAATATTTCCTCTAATATATAAAGTATAATATAGATTAACTAAAGCATCAATTTTGTATATTTTTTAACAAAAATACTATGGTTTCTTTTTTTTATTGTTTCCCTATATAGCAGCTATGCTCCTTAAAATTTATTAGGTTTAGCCAGCATCTTTTCGCATCTGCCTTTTATAAACCTATGTAAAGAAATTCTGGAAGGCTGCATAATTTTAATTTTTTACTGTTTACCATAAATATCTACTTCAGAGCATTAATATTGCTAAGTCTAGATATTCAAAAACTTTATACTTTCCTATAAAGCAAAAAATTACTGAAGTAATCTTCTTCAGTAATTTTTTGAGTCTGTGCCTTTCCAGCTATATAAAATAAAAATCTAGTAGTTGGTACCAATTCTATTCAACAAGAACCTTAACAACCACTTTCTTTACTCTTTCTGGCCTTTCAAGTATTATAGATGGCATATGTCCATCTTGTGGATTGAAAATAATAAACATTCCTGCTTCTACTGTGACAAAATCTCCATATGCTGTACCGAACATAATATCTTTTTCTTCATCATACTGAGAAGTAATTTTTATATTATCTACATTAATATACCCCATCTTTTCTGAACCATTTATAACATATTGAATATCTATATATTTCTTATGAGCTTCCCATAATACACCCTCTACTGATTTAGTATCATATTCTGAAACCATTGCATAAATCTCATCATCTTCGATTTGATATCTTCCTGGCTGTAACTCAGCTAAATCTGTATTTTTCAAATAATCCAGTGCTTTTCTTATTCTTGCTCCCAATCCATAATAATTATTTCCATTATCTAATTTATCAATAATCACTTATAGTCACCTCTTAAATTGTTTATTAACTTATAGGTATCCTTTACGAAAACTTAATTTATACATGTTCGATAATCCCGGCTTCTGGGGATCATCGGGCATGCATAAATTAATAGTTGAAGTTGAATACCTAATATACGCTTTTATGCTGTTAATAAATTAATTATAAAGGAACGTTAGATTTAAAAATATGCTATTCTTGCTATTAAAATTGCAAAAGTTGCACATTTGATTGAGAAAAAACATTTATTACAACTCCTTAGTAATATAAAAGCCTTAGATTCATTGAAATTAATAATTTAAGAGGCAAAAATCCTGTTTTAGCTTATACTCTAATTCTAAATTCATTTAAACATCTAATTATACCTTTTTCTGTAGTGTCAAACTTTATTCCATACTCTGCAATCTTGCTGGTATCAAGTCTTATATCTCTAGGACTATCGCTATATTTATCTATGTCTGCTTGTAAAAGTTCATCCATTCTGTAATCAAGTCCAAGCTGTTTTATTATGAATTTTACAACTTCATATCTGCTTAGATCATTTTGGCTTCCTACATGATAAGTGTCGTAAGGTATCTCAAATATCTTATCAAATTGTTCTATTAGTTCATATACATAGGTCATTCCTCTAAATTCATTTGTAGGAGCCTTTATTCTTTCGCCTTTCATTATAGCTGTCATTGTGTCCCATAGAATATTGGAAGCCATATTGAATCCTCTTTGTGGAAGTCCAAACTGCCAAGTAAATCTTAATATCCATACTTCTTCTAAAATATCCTTTATTAGCTTTTCAGCTTCAAGCTTATTTTCACCATATATAGTATTAGGCACTGGTATATTTTCTTCACTAAATGGTCCTCTGTTAGAATTGCCATTAAAAACTTGTTCTGAGCTTATAAACACCATCTTAGCCCCTACATCTTTACAAGCTTTAGCTACATTAACAGCCCCTTGAACATTTATCTTATAAGCGATTTCCGGATTCTTATCACAGAAATCTGTAACTGCAATAGCTGCAGCATGAATCACATAATCAGGTTTAATTTCTTGAAAAGCTCTTAAAACCTCTTCATCATTTACTATATCTAAATCCTCTTTATCAGTTATAATCACCTTATATCTTTCACTATAATAGTCTGCTAACCTTGTTCCAAAAAATCCATTTCCACCTGTTAATAAAATCTTTTTCATTTTATCCTCTCCATTCTTATTGCTATTGTACACTTTATCCAGTGCCTATATTTAGAGTACGTTCAAGAATACTATTGAAATCAAGTGGTTATGAAGGAGATGCTATATGAGCGAGCTATTAGAATTAAATGATTTTTTCAGATTAATTCTTTGCGCAAGCTCATCTAAGCATTGGATGACTAACCACTTAATTTCAACACTGATTTTAACAGTGCTTATATTTAGCTACCTACCTCCAACAAAGACAGTTAGTCCTTGTTGCTCCATTTTCTGCTTTATAGCCTCTACCTGTTCATCTGTTGGAGGCTTTATATCCAACAAATCATAATCTTTTCTTAGATATTCATATTTTTTACTGCCATATTGATGAAATGGAAGTATATGAATTTCCTTTAATCCTAATTCCTCAACAAAGGCTATTATCTTATCTATGTTTTTTTCCTCCATTGTATATCCAGGAATTAATGGTATCCTAGGTATCACCTTATTATTATTTTCAACCAAAGCTTTCATATTTCTCTTTATCAAATCTATATCAGCGCCTAATACTTTTTTTGCTCTATCTCTATCCATTATTTTAAGATCAAATAGAATCAAATCTAAAAATTTAGCTAGTTCCAATAATCCTTTAGTATTTCCAAAACCTGAGGTTTCAATAGCAGCATTTATTGAAAGTTCTTTCAATTTCTTAAGTAATTCCAATGCAAATCCATGCTGCGCTAGCACCTCTCCTCCAGATAAGGTAACTCCTCCCTCAGAGGTGTCATAAAAAATAATATCTTTTTTTATCTCCTTCAAAACATCTTCTACAGTATATTCCTTACCTATATATTCTAAGGCACCTGTTGGACATCTTTCCGGCTTAATATTGCACATATCAAAGCTGTCACTACTGCATTTAATGCACAGATTAGGCTTCTTCATTATATCTATATCAAAGCTTTGAGATTCAGGGTTACAGCACCAAGGACATCTAAGCGGACAGCCTTTTAAAAAGATCACCGTTCTTATTCCTCCACCATCGTGAAGACTGTACCTTTGTATATTAAATATTATGGCTTTTTCCAAAGTAACCACTCCTATAATACATGCTCTGTTCTATTTATGATGTCATTTTGAATACCAGTATCAAGCTCAACAAATATTGCGCTATAGCCTGCTACCCTCACCACTAAACTTTGATATTTTTCAGGGTGATTTTGTGCATCTCTTAGAGTCTCAGCTGAAACCACATTAAACTGGACGTGCTGTATTTTTAATCTGCTAAAAGCTTGTATAAATGCTACTAGTTTTTTTAAGCCTTCCTGTCCTTCTAAAACCCCAGGTGAAAACTTAACATTTAGTAAACTTCCATTAGAGGTTAGATAGTTGTCAAGCTTGCTTACACTCTTAAGACTTGCGGTTGGTCCATTTCTATCTCTTCCTACCATAGGAGACAAACCGCCATCTGCTAGCTGCTCTTTTGCTTTTCTTCCATCTGGTGTTGCTCCCACTGCCTCCCCTAAAGGAATATGAGCCGAAACTGTATATGAACCTGGTTGGAACATACCACCTCTTATATTCTTATATTTTTCAACTTCTTGGCAGTAGTAGGAAAGTATTTCCGAGCCTAAATAGTCTACCTCGTCTATATCATTGCCATACTTATAATATTTGTTTATAATCCTTTGTCTTAGAGGTTCATTTCCTTCCCAGTTATTATCTAATATATCTATAAGTTCTTCTAAAGTCATTTCATTTTCATCAAAAACCAGCTTCTTTATTGAATATAAGGAATCACTTAGGTTTGGTCCTCCAATTCCTTGAACACCTGAAAAGTTGTATACTGCTCCGCCCTCAGTTATGTCTTTGCCACTTTCTAAGCAGCCACAAATGAAATTTGATAAAAATGGAGTTGGTGCACATTCTCTATGAGCTCTATCTACTATATTTGAACCATCAATCATATCCTTCACATAGATTGATATATTATGTTTAACTGCAAAAATTAAATCTTCAAAGCTATCAAAGCCTCTTCTATTCTCCTGTAAAGTTATCTCCATAGTCTTCAATAGATTAAATAAAGCTATATCATGAAGTCCATAAGTCTTCTTAGGAATAGAAAGCTCAACGCAACCTACCACTGCATAGTCCCTTGCATCTTTTAAGCTTACAGCTCTGTTGACATAAGCTAATATATTGGTCTCATCATTAAATACCTGAGGCATTCCTGTACCTATTCTTATTGCTTCAGCAGCCTTCATAAGAAAATCTCTTGGAGACTTTTCCCCTACACGAATACTTAAATTGGGTTGTGGTAGCCTTATGTCCCCCATTATCTCTAACATAAGATAGGATAGCTCATTTGTTGCATCATTACCACTTTCATCTAGTCCACCAAGAACTATGGTATAGCCTATAGGAAAACCAGCAAAATATCTGGCACTTTCTGTACTTCTTAAAGCAACTATGGTGTTAAACTTTATATAAAGTGCTCTTAGTACCTCTTTTAAGAATTCTTTATCTTCTCCAGCTTCAATGGACTTTTTATAGAACTGATACATATATTGATCAAATCTTCCTGGAGAAATAGAGCTGGCATTGGATTCGTGCTGAAATACAACACTTATATACCAAAATAATTGCACTGCTTCATAAAAACTATCAGGTTTTTCTAAAGATATTTTTCTTGCTATTCTTGCTATGTCTTCAAGCTCAATTTTTCTTTCTAGATTAATTTCTTCTCCTGCCATCTTTTTAGCCAAGGCTTCATGACGAAGTATATAGTCTCTAGCCGAAGTTAATACAATAAATGATGCCTTATAAAAATCATTCTCTTGGTAACTCTTCACCTTATCTTCAATCTGCCTTATCATATACCCTAACCCTTTTTCTAATACAACCTCATAATTTGGTATAATATGACCTTGACCCTTATCAGTCTGATTTAAAGCTACTATTTTTGTTTCTGTTACCTCTTTTATATTTTGAGGAATATGTTCTTCACAGTAATCCTTCAAGGACTTGCCTTTCCAATAAGGAAATAATTCTGTTTTGAAGTACTCCTTGTCTTCTTCACTTATTTCAAATTTGTCTTGAGCTCTAGTCGAAAACTCTTCTAATTCGTCCAATATCCAGTAAGGTGACATTTCAGGTGATATTACTCCTGCCCTAGGCTTAACAGTCCTATCTCCAACAATTAGTTCGCCTTTTTTTATCTCTATCTCTACATTATCTAAAATATGTGCTAGCGCTTTCGCTCTTCTTATTATTACAGGCTCGCCTTCTGTTTCTTTATAACTCTCAGTATAAAGTTTTGCTCTTTCAAGGGAAACTTGTCTATTTTCTCTAAAAAGCTCATCCTTTAAAAATTGAATTCTCTCACTAAGCATTTTATCCTCCCCTAAAGTATTGTTTTTATTCTTATTTATTATTATTTGTTATTGTTTAGTATTATTATATGCTATATAAATATTGTTTTCAATAACATTTACTGCAAAATAATACATAAATCAATAACTAATTAGTTTATATGTTCAGAAAAGTATAAAGAATTTCAATCTTCCAGTTTGCCACATATAAGCTTGTTATTCTCACTGTTTACATTTAATTAGTCTATTAGCAGCAATACTACTTAACTGCTTACAAATACAGCTCTTAGAACACTATACTTTGACTAAGGAATACGATATAATTTACATAAAAAACGTAATTTACGGAGGATATTTATGAGTACTAAAGAAAAGATTTTAAATTCCACAATATACTCTATCAAATTCAAACTAATTCTTGCTGTGGTAATAGTACAAATTCTAAGCTCTCAAATAGGACAAGCAATTAATATTGGTATATCCAGCAGTAGACATGCTCTAGAAGGTATTGGTGTAGATACAAGAGTCTTCGATGGAACCATAGGTGTATTAGTGGCTTCTATCTTGAGCATTATTGTTACTGTCTTTATCATAGTGTTTATCTACGACAGATTGGTTCTAAAAAGATTAAAAAAGGTACTAGCTTTTACAGAAAAACTAGGCAATGGTGATTTATCTGATGAATTAAAGTTTACTGGCAAGGATGAAATAACTAGACTTGGCAACTCATTGAACAAAGCCAACTCCAATATAAAATCCTTGATATCTGATATAACTAAGATTTCAAATACTATAAATACCTCAAGTTATGAATTGCTAGCTTCTACTGAAAGTTCTGCTAATAGCATAGACAGTATTAATTCAACCTCTGCAGTGCTTTCTGATGAAGCTTTAGGATTGATGAATGCTACTGAAAAAGCAAATTTATCTCTTCAGGAAATACTAAGGACTACTAATTTCCTTTTAGATAAGGTAAAAGAAGCCTTCAATGCCTCTAAAGAAATGGACAATAGGGCTTCAGAGATGAAGAAAAAAGTTTCTTATTCTCTAGAACAGGCAGGTATAACTTATAAAGAAAAACAAGAAAAGATTTTAAAAGCCATAGAAGCAGGTAAAATTGTTGAGGAAATAAAAGTGATGTCTGATACCATAAAAGAAATATCTGATCAAACTAACTTACTTGCATTAAATGCCTCAATTGAAGCTTCAAGAGCTGGCGAACAAGGTAGAGGCTTCGGAGTTGTTGCTGAGGAAATAAAAAAGCTAGCTGAGCAGTCTACTGATGCTATTTCTAACATTGAAGAGTTAGTTACTCAGGTAAGAGAAGTATTTAGCAATTTATCTATTAGCTCCCAAGATGTATTACACTATCTAAACACTAATGTTAAAGATGATTATGTGTTACTGCTTCAAACTGGTGATCAATATGAAAATGATGCTAAGCTTATAAATCACATATCATCAGAATTAACCTCATCTGCAAAAATGATGAATTCTTCTATTGATAAGATAAGCAAGGTTATCGATGTAGTTGTTGATATGTCAGACAAGACTTCTCAATCTACTAAGGAAATTAATCAAAGTCTATCTAAGATTAACACCATAATGGAGGAAGCTAATAGCTCTATCGAACATCAAGTTGACCTGTCAAACAGTCTGGAGAAATCAACTAATAGATTCACTTTATAATACGACAATAAAACTTCAATTTACTATCTAGGTTGAAGTTTTTTATCTAAATCTGTATATTATAAATTACATTACAAATGAATTAATAAAAACAATGGAGGTGTAGTCTTTTGGAAGAGAGACAATCTTGGGATAATTATTTTATGGATATCGCAGAAAAAGTAGCCACCCGTTCTACCTGTGATAGAGCTAATGTAGGGTGCGTTATAGTAAATAAAGATAAGCGTATTTGCTCTACAGGATACAACGCCTCTTTATCTGGTCACCCTCATTGTAATGATGTTGGTCACACTATGAGAGATGGACACTGTATAGCTACAGTACATGCTGAAGTAAATGCCATAACTTACTGTGCTAAAGAAGGTATTGCCTTGAAAGATTGTGTAGCTTATGTTACTCACTTTCCATGCCTAAACTGTTCGTTTGCATTAGCAGCTTCTGGCATCAAAAAAATATACTACAGAAATGCTTATCGCATGGACGAATATTCATTAGAGATCTTTAAAAGAAGCGGCATTGAACTTGAGCAAGTATAAATTTCACTTAAACATCTTTTTTTCCTTATTAAGTATTTAAATAAGCAATTATTGTCAATATTATAACTACATGGCTAGTAAAACTATCAATTAATATAGATATTATAAAATTTAATCATAACCCTTGAACTCACTAGGTTTGTGTATCAAAAAACTTTACATTTTCTTTTAGGGTAAAAAAGTGCTATACTGATTGTCGTACTAAAAATATGAAAGAGGTGTTTCTTATAAATACTAATTACAAAAATTTTCAAAATGAATATGACGTAAATGGAGATATGGCTACGATTTCCCTGTTAAAAAAGAATGGGGAAAAAGTTTCAGCTATTATAGATACTTCAGATATAGATAAAGTTAAGCAATGTGGCGTTTGGTTTGCTGAATGGAATAAAGATCTTAACAACTATGTAGTTGAGAATATAAGTGCTACAAAAAGAAATAAACAAGGGAAACCATTAAAACAAAGCTTACAAAGCATTGTCTTAGATGTTAACCCTAAAGCTCCTATAAGCCATAAAAACGGAGATACTTTAGATAATAGAAAAGCAAATCTTGAAATAGTTGAAAGAAATCTAAAAAATGATTATGAAGTAGTTGATGAAAGCACAATTGCTATACTTTTAAAAGATAAATATGGTAAAGTGATTTCAAAAGCACTTATTTCTAAAGAGGACTTGAGTAACGTAGTAACTGACACTTATAGCTGGGTTTTACATAAGACTAATGATGATCTTTCAGTTATAGCAAACACTCCAGGCGGAAGAGTTCACTTAGATAAGTTAATCATGAATCCTACTGAAGATGAGAAGGTTCATCATATCAACTTAAACCCACTGGACAATAGAAGAAATAACTTAGAGAATGTAAAACTGTAGGATAACAAAAAGACTCACTAAAGCATCTTTCTTTAGTGAGTCTTTTTCATACAAAATCTACATCAAGCTATTTTTCAAAACCTTCAAAAGTAACAAACTCTCCTATAGGTTTTCTGTATCCTCTTAGTCTTCTTTTATTTGTATCTTCTTTCCCCATAGTTATCAGAAGAACTGGTTCAAGGTTGTCAGGTATATCGAACAGCTCGGACACTCTTTCACTGTCAAAACCTATCATGGGACAAGTATCCCATCCCTTATCCTTAGCTATAAGCATGAACATCATTGCAGATAAAGAAGCATTTCTTATTGCTTCATCTCTTTGAAATTCTTCCCCTCTGCCTTCATATAAGTTTGTTACGTCACTCATCATCTTATCGTAATCAATCTTTGATAGCATTTTTAGATTTAACATTCCTGAGTATATTGAATCTACCTTTTTGTATGCTTCCTTATCACCAAGAACTAGTATTGCAGCAGAAGCTGTATGTATTTTATATTGATTAAAAGCGGCCTCTCTTAAAGCTTCTTTCTTATTTTCATCAGTTATAACCAAATAGTTTGCATGCTGGATATTAAAGCAAGATGGAGCTAGCTTTAACAAATCAAATATTTCCTCAAAATCTTCTTTTGGTATTTTTATTCCTTCAATAAAATTGTTTGCCGAATGTCTTTCTTCAATTAATGTTTTTAAATCTGTCATTTATTACACCTCATCTTCTATTCTCTTTTTAATAATGAAAAATTTGCTATACACTCACACAAAGTTTAAAATTAGTCAATGCCAAACCACCATATAAATGCCAATTAGTTATCAAGCTACTGTTTAACTAATGAACTTCAACTTTACCCTTTAACATATACTGATAATGAAATAATTGCTTCTATTAAACTTTTTCGCTCAACTTACTTTATGTAAGTATAATACAATAAGTAACTTACTTTTTCAAGTAATTTTTTATTTTATCTATACTTTATAAAACCTACTATATATATGCTACCTTTTATTAATTAAAAAAGATGCTTTATTTAGCATCTTGAAGCAATCAAGGTTAAAATATACTTCTAGTTTTCTAATTCCTTTAATATATTATCGGAAACTTCCTGAGGAACTGATATCTCTTCCAGCAAAATATTATTAGGGTTAGTTGTAAGCGGATACTCCTTCAGCCAGTAGTTTCCTCCCATACATTTACCTATAACTATTGGCTCATCTGGATTTTCATCATAAACTTCCTCTAGGTCTTTATACTTAGTCAGTACAACTATTCTTCTACATGGCTCATCAAAAGAATCATATATATTGAAAAAACTATTATATGTATCGAAACTCTTAACCGAGGTAACTATTCTTATTACTAATCCTGTCTTCTTAGCTAGTTCTTCTATTTTTATATTATTTTTCATTTAATCAAATCCTTTTCTAATATATATTGGTTAATTGTAATAACTCATCACAAATGTTAGTTTTAAAACCTTCTTATATTTTAGCACATACACTAAGATTCATTAATTATAATTTGTTTTTCATATAATTTTAGTATAGTATTATTTTATTAAACTGTTATAAGTTGATTTTTATATTCAAAGCAGTGGACAACCTGAGGAGGTCTAAAAATGGAAATTACAAAAATTTTAGAAAACGTATATAAGTTCAATCATTCTATCCCTAATGTAGCTATAAACTTCAACCAATATTTAGTTTTAGGTAAGAAAACTTTGCTTGCCCATACAGGCAATGTTATTATGGTAAAAAATCTGATACCAGAATTAAAGAAGCTACTAGGTAACAAATCACTAGATTACATATTTGTTTCCCACTTTGAAAGCGATGAATGTGGAGGAATAAACTTGATAACAGAAGCCTTTCCTGAAGCTGAAGTTATTTGTTCCAGTACAACAAACATGCAATTTAAGGGATTTGGCTTTAACACAAAGACTTTAGTTAAGAAACCAGAAGAAGTTCTTGAAGTGGAAGATCTAACTTTAAGGTTTATTAAATACCCTTCAGAAATGCATTTATGGGAAGGTATCTTAGCTATAGATACCTCAAGAAATATTCTATTTAGCAGTGATTTATTTATTCATTGGGATGCAATGAAAGAAAAAGCTTTGCATTCTACCATTGAAACGGAGATAAATAATATAAGCTTACAGCAAATACCATCACCAGAAGCTCTAGAGGAAATTAAGAATACACTTTCAGCTTTAGATATTAAGTGCATAGCTTGTGGTCATGGGCCATATATAACTATATAAAATAAAACTTAAGGTTCTGTTCAAGAAAATTTAAATAGATTTTCAACAGAACCTTATATTTTACAGATACTGTCTAATATTTTTAAGAATAACCTCGTATGCATTAGGCCACATATGAAGTCCCTCTATAGAAAACTTCTCTTTAAGATTTCCTTCCTCATCTGTTAAGCCTTCGTTTACATTAATAAATTCATAGTCATGTTTTTTCGCCAATTCCTCTACTGCTTCATTTGCTTCTAAAATAGCAGTATTGGTTCTATATTTAAACATCATTTCTTTTTGTTCTTTATCTATTCCTGGAAAATCAACTTTAGGATTTACGGGATAGTAGGCCATTACGTAAACCTTGCAACTAGGTAGTCTCTTTCCAATCAAAGTCAGTATTTTATCATAATTAGCAATTAGTTTTTCTTTTTTATAATCTTCTAGGCTTATATCATTGGTACCTATGTTAATAAATATCTTTGAAGGCTCTAACTCAAAAATACATTCTTCCATAGAACTTAATAGCTCAGATGTTACATAGCCGCTGATTCCTCTATTATAAATAACATAGTTTTTATCAAAGGTCTGCTGCAATTCATTGACTGGAAACTGCTCCATCAAAGAAGAACCTACAAATAAAACTTGCCCCTTCTTTGCACATTGATTTAGGTGCTTATACCTCTTTAATTTTGTTTTTTTCTCATCTTCCATAAGACCTGCAAATACATAATCTATGGCTTTTTTTACTTCTGCCATTTCCATAATTTCTTTTAGTTCCATTTTACTCTCCCCCATTTTATTTACTATACATGGAGATAGAATACTTTGTTCATGTTAATTCTTAGTATATTCTACCTCCACACACTGTAATTATATACCAATGTATTGAGTTAAAAAATATATCTTCTATATTCTTTTACACTGTTTAATCCACTAACGTCCCCTTATTTAATTGATTCTTTGAGCATCTGCCTTTCCCCGCGTACATGAGGAAAATTTATTAGGCGACTTAATTTTTTTTACTGTTTCCTCTTAATAACCATTCTAATTCCTTGATATTATTAGGTTTATCTAAAAAAACTTTATACTAATCTAGACAGTAAAAAACTCCAAGCTCTCTAAATCAACTTAGAAAACTTGAAGTTTTGGATATTTCACTTATTAATTATGGTATGTTTAAGAATATTATTGAAATTAAG
This sequence comes from Clostridium sp. C8-1-8, assembly GCF_009928445.1. Classification (GTDB taxonomy): domain Bacteria; phylum Bacillota; class Clostridia; order Clostridiales; family Clostridiaceae; genus Clostridium_AR. The sequence goes on from NZ_JAABNO010000012.1 coordinate 80,420, forward strand.
CTGTCTTGAAGGAGATGCTCTATGAGCGAGCTATTAGCGCAAGCTCATTAAAGCATCGGATGACTGACCACTTAATTTCAACACGGCACTTTAACAGAGTCATTAATTAAACCCTATTTTAATACTCCTAAAGCATATCCTATGATACCTACTGCAAATAATCCGAAAATTATTAGCATTGGATTTACCTTTTTCTTTAAAAGCTTCATGCAGGCAAATGTCAATAATAGTGGCAATAATCCTGGTAATAACTGATCTAATATACTTTGTACAGTTGTTACTACCATCTTTCCATCTTGTCCCTTATATTGAGATAATACCAATGGTACATTAATAGTAGTCCATTTAGATACCAATGCTCCCATTACAAACAAACCAAGAATTGAGGCTCCAACAGTTAGCTTCTTCAATCTATTTCCAGCCATATCAGCAACTATTTCTGTACCTTTGCTGTATCCATATTTCAATCCGTACCACTTTGTTGCAAGTCTTATAACGTTGAAGATTACAAAGAACATTAATGGTCCAAGTATGCTTCCACTCAAAGCAATTGATGCTCCTAAAGCTGCTGTTACTGGTCTTAGTGTTCCCCAGAATACAGGATCACCAACTCCAGCTAATGGTCCCATAAGACCAACCTTAACACCGCTTATTGATGCATCATCAATTGGAGCCCCATCAGCTTTTTGCTCTTCCATTGCAGCAGTTACTCCCATTATAGGTGCAGCTATGAAGGGTTGAGTGTTAAAGAATTCTAGATGTCTCTTTAAGGCTGCTCTTTGATCTTCCTTTTTATCATATAATTTCTTAATAGCAGGAATCATAGTTACGCAAAATCCCACTGATTGCATTCTTTCAAAGTTAAAGGATCCAAGTAAGAAACATGAACGAATAAACATACTTGTAAGATCTTTTTTACTTAGCTTCTTTTCCATTAATTATTCCCCCTATAGCTCGTCGAGCTCATCGACTACTTGAACTTTTTGATTAAACTTAGGATCAAGTTGTATATAGATTATTGCAAGAACAGTTCCAATAATACCGAAACCAACTAAATTGATGCCTAAGAAGGCTGCTATAACAAATCCTAAGAAGAAGAAAGGCATTAAGTATTTAGCTTCCATCATGTTTATTACCATTGCATATCCTACTACAACTATAAATCCACCAGATATTTGTAAACCTCTTGTTACAACCTCTGGTATAGCAGCTAGCATACTATTTACTATGCTAGTGCCTGCTACTGCTGCAACTAGAGCTGCTGGAATAGCTACACGAACACCTTGTAGTAATAAAGCTACAAAATGGCACATTTCTATTGCCTTAAAGTTAGCATCGTCTGCATATCTATCTGCTGCATGCTGAAAGAAAACTGTAATAGTTCTAACAAATATAGTAAGAACTTGTCCAGCTGCTGCTATAGGAATTGCTATAGCTATACCAGCTCCTATTGATTGTTTTCCTACGATTACAAGGATAGATGCTATTATACTTGCTAATGCTGAGTCTGGAGCCATTGCTGCCCCAACATTCATCCATCCTAAAGCCATCATTTCAAGAGTACCACCTAATATAATTCCTGTTTTTAAATCACCTAAAACTAATCCAATTAATGTACATGCAACTAAAGGTCTGTGTGTCTGTGCTTCATCCAGTACGCTACCCATACCGCAGATAGCGGCAATGAGCACAACTAGTATAATTTGAATAGTATTCATATTATTTCCCCCCTAAATTATTAATCTATCAAGCCACTTGCTTTTAACTTTTCCATTAAATCAACCTTTGGATTACTTGCTATTTGCCTTACTTCAAGCTCAATTCCTTTTTCATGAATCTTTTTAAAAGCTTCAATGTCTTTATCGTTTACAGATACTGCACCAGTAATTTGAGTTTTCCCTTCTTTGTAGCACATTCCCCCTACATTTATAGACTTGATATCCACACCTCCTTCAATCATTCTTAAAGCATCACTTGGATTAGTAAATAAGAACATTGTTTTAAAGTCGTTATACTTTGGATTTTTATATGCTTCTATTGCCTTATCAATAGGCAAAACATATGCTTTTACATCTGCTGGAGCTACTTGCAATAATAAAGTCTTTCTTAATTGATCCTTTGCAACTTCGTCACTGCAAGCAATTATCTTATTACATTTTGACTCCTTTACCCAAACTGTAGCTACTTGTCCATGTATTAACCTATCATCTATTCTTACAAAACTTATTTCCATTTTATAATTCCTCCTCAATATCATTAAAGTTTGATCTAAATGACTTTATTCCAGTACTTCCAGCTTCTTCAGCTATTTTTATTAATTCGTTTACATTCATAGAATCTCTAAGAGCAAATACCTCTAACAGCATTGGCAGATTGACCCCTGTAACTATATCAGCCTTATCCATATTAACTACGACTCTGCTTGCAGCGTTATATGGACTTCCTCCAAAGAGATCTACCATAACCATAAGTCCATCTTCACAATCCAATTCTTTAATGGCTGCTTCATACTTTGCTACAAGATCCTCTGAGCCTTCACCAGGATTGAAAGTTATATATTTTATATTTTCCTGCTTTCCAAATATCATTTCAGAAGACTTTACTATCTCTCTAGAAAACTCTCCATGTGTTCCAACTATTACTGCTACCATTACATTCACCTCCTGCTTATATTCACATTTATATTAAAGCAATTATCATGCCAAAACTTTGTATGAAGATTTCTGCTCGTTTTATTCATAAATTTATTATGTTTATGATTATTTGCTACGGTAAAAAAGTAATAATTCGGCTCCTTTTCATTATTATCATCTTATTTTGATACAAAGTTGGTACTATTTGATACAACTGATAATTTAAGCAATAATTTTTGATACATGAAGGATTTTTCATTATCTAGCCAGTAAAAAATACGTTGATGAGTTTTTTTAGTTATTTTTTTACGAATTCACCTTTCCCAACGTATTTGTTTCAAATCTGGAAGGCGACATAATTTTATTTTTCCATGTTTAAACTAACTATCTATTCTAAAGCCTTGTCATTGTGCTAGATTAAGTTAGAACACATTTTTACAATTAACAACAGATAAAAAAAGGTTCTCCTTTTAAATTAGGAGAACCTTAATCAACTATTATTACACCAGCATCTGACATATAAAATACTTCTCATCTTCAGTAAGCTGTAATCTTAGATACCTCTTAAATATCTCACAACTGCTGTCTACTGCCTTAACTATATTTATATCTATAGCTTTCTTATCATCAGTATACTTTAAACCTTCATTGGTTATCATTCTTTCTAAAGCATAAGCTACATGGCTTATTATGCTTATCTTAGTAGTATTGTTCATAACTACACCTAGCTCTTTCTCTAGGTTACCTACAAACTCCATCAAAGTTCCTATTATCTTCTTTGGATTCAGATAAGTTAAGAACTCCTCTAGACTATTTTCACATATGTCCTTTATAACTACATCTTTATTATTGGTTATTGAAAGATTATTATTTCTTAGTAGCTCTCTAAGTATATTTTCTCCATTACCATCAATAAGCTTTTCTAAAGATATGAAAGGCAAATCTTCCTTTGGTCTCTTTACACCGATTACAGCTAAAACTGTATGTTGCTTTTGAAGTTCATTAATCTTTTTATCTAGTTCTCTAATACCAACAGGTACAATCTTTATCTTTTCACCTGTTAGATTTAAAACCACTTTCTCAACCATTTCTTTTAACTTTTCAGCTGTACCTTTGCCAGAACTGCATACAGTAACTATGACTTTGTCCTCCAGATAAGTCTTCTCAACTAAGTCATTATTATATCCTCTAAAGTCTTTTAAGGAATTATAAATATCTATAAGACTCATATCTAATATGCTTGCTCTTCTAACAGCTTCTAATATTAATGGAGTGGAAACCATATCTATGCTTTTCACTGGAATCCCAGTTCTCTCAATGATAGTTGTCTCAAACTTTACTAGTGATCCCATATCTACAAGTAATAGCACTCCCCGACCATTATCCATCTCACGGACTCTTTCTATAACTAACTCTAAAATAGTTTTAGGACTAACATCTAGAGGCATATCAACGGCACTTATGTTTGAATTTCCTAGAAGTCCTTTAACTACGCTTACCATACTACTCGCAGTAGAGTTTCCATGAGCTGCTACTATGATACCAACATCACCTCTGTACTCTTCCTCCGTTGATTTTAACAGAATAGCTATATAGGTAACTTCTACCTCTGGTACATAAACACTAAACTTTTCGCTTAATATATTTTTTATTTTTAAAGCTACATCATATTCTTTGTCGTTGCTATTTACTGTGCTATATTTCTTTCTGTTATATCCCTTTTTTTCTTTTATTCTTTTGAAAAATGCGCTCATATGAAGACTTAAGGCATAGGTGAACCTATCACTATATTTTCTCCCTAATTCTTTTTCAGCTATGAGCTTAACTTCTTCGGCAAATTCAAGAATTTCCCTATCTACTATTTTTAATATCCTATCCTTATTTTCATTATTTTTAGTAAATTTATTATAAAAGCTTTTAATGTGTATGTTCACATCTGTAGTTATAAACTTATTTATATAATCATCATCCATGCCTTCTTCCTTCAGCAAGGACAGTTTATCTTCAATAAGCTTATACAAATTAAAAGGAGGCTCATAGGAATCGGAAGAATCCACAACATTTTTGTATCCGTCTGGACTTATAAAAATTGGTGAGTTCAAGATAGCATCTAATTGTTGAAATTCCCGTCTATCTCTTCCTATTTCAAAGAATCCATCTTTTATATTAGGTGCTAGAGTTTTAAAATCTAGCTCTATATAGTCACTTTCATTATTTATACTATCTAAAAAGCCTTTTGCACAGGTCAGCTGAATATTTGATTTTAATTGTCCTATGTTTCCATAGGTAGCACTTCCTATCAAAGCCTTAACTACTTCCGCAGATGCTTTTATTGGCTTATTTACTCTACTAGCTTCATTTAGCAATAAATATCTTATCATCTGTACTTTTTCTTCGTTATCTCTTTCCTGTAGAGATGGAATGGTTATGGTTATAGGAATTCTTCTCATAAAGGTTTTTAACATATAAGAATCAGATTCCTCAGTGGTTGCACTAATTATAAGTACGCTAGATTTTCTATTCCTTTCGGTTTCTCCTAACTTACCGTATTCTCCAGTGTCCATAAAGTAGAAAATCATCTCTTGACCTTCGGGAGGTAATCTATGAATTTCATCTAAGAATAAAATACCTCCATTTGCTTTTTCAACTAATCCCTGCTTTTCAGTATCTGCTCCAGTAAAAGCACCTTTTATATGTCCAAATATATGATCTAAAAGCAATTGGGAGTTATTATAATAATCCGCACAGTTAAACACTACAAAAGGCGATTTTTCACTAAACTTTCCTGCATACCTTCCATAGTTATACATTATTTTAGCAAATAAAGTTTTACCCACCCCGGTTTGTCCAACTATTAAGGTATTTAGCCCTGATGGAGGATATAGTATTGCAGCTTTTGCTTGCTCAATTTGATTTTTCAAGCTTTTTTCAGCTCCAATAATCAATTTAAAGGGGTCTTTATCCTTATTAGAGCTAACTAATTCTTTTATACTCTTAACTTCAACTATAGCATCTTCTATTTCAATATTTAATATTTCTTTTAAAACAGACTTAGGAAGAAATCTTACCGGTCTTTCCTTTATCTTTATTATCTTACCCAGTCTCAAAAGTTCATTTAACTCTCTACTTACATTATTCCTTAACATTCCAAGTTCTTCAGCTATATCAACTGACGTAAAACCTATATCATTTAATATATCTTCCTTCGAAAGCTTCCTAGTATTCTCTTCTAGATAACAATATATTTTATCTATCTTCTTCATTCTATCCCCCCATAATCATCTGCAAATTAACTAAGGCTAATAGGTAACAGAATATTATGTTCAACTAAATTATCCTTTGTAGCATCTTCTACACAACCTTAAAGCACATATTTTTCTATTGCCCAGGCCACACCATCTTGGTCATTGGTCAAGGTTATATCCTTTGCAATTTTTTTAACTTCAATAGGTGCGTTACCCATAGCTATTCCCACTTCAGCATATTCAATCATATCTATATCATTATAGTTATCTCCCACTGTCATAAGTTCTGACTTATCTATATTGTACCTATCTAAAAGAAACCTTATAGCTAAAGTTTTTGATGCATTCTTTGGCATTATTTCTAAATAAGTTGGTTTAGAAAGATAAATATTTAACTGTTTATCAAACCTTCTTAATAATATATCTCTAAGTTTTTGTATATTTTCTGGAGCTCCCATACACAATAGCTTATTACATCCCATTGAATCTAATTTCCACTGAGTTAATAGATTTGTATACGCAACCACATTAGGCTCTATATTGGTTATTTCTTTTTCTTGCAATGCCCAATAATCTAGTTGTTCTACATACCAATTATCATCTTTATATAGGCTTATATGGATATCAAGCTTTTTTGCTTCACACACTATATCTTTTATATAGTTATCCTTTATATATTCACTAAAAAGAATGTTTTTATCTTCATCTAGAATCAAAGAACCGCTATAACAAATTATAGGTTCATGTATGCCTAGTTCCTCCTGGAGAAAATTAATTCCTTTAGGCATTCTTGCTGACACGAGAATTACTGGTATATTTCTAACTTTTGTAGCCTCTTTAATAACAGACTTATTCTTTTCGCTAATCTCATGTTTTGAATTAAGCAGTGTACCATCTATGTCTAAACATATAAATTTAACCATCTAAATCCCCCCTATTATTTAAATGAATTATACTAACTATTACTTAAGCAAATATCATGCCAATTATTGTATCATTTATATTAACACAATTATTTTCTCATTTAAAGCATCGTCTTATGCTCATATATGATTGTTTGTGATTTTTTATGAGTATTTAGTTTTTATTGTATATGATATCATTTACATATTCAAGGATAATTTACTATTTTTTAATATGATGTTCATGGTATAATATGGAACATAGTATGATTAATTTATATCCTATTTAATATGAGGTGATTTTTTGTTTAATATAGGAATAGTAGAGGACGATATTACCATATCAGAAGGAATAAAATATGCATTAAATAAAAAAGGCTATACCTGCTATTGTTTTCAAGAAGGATATAGTTTTCTAGAGGCTACTTCAACCTTAAAGCTAGACCTGATTATTATGGATATCATGTTACCATGCAAGGATGGCTTTTATTTCACCAGAGAATACCTAAACAACTACAAATCCCCTATAATCTTTCTAACGGCTAGAGGTGGTATCGAAGATAAACTTAGAGGCTTAGGCCTCGGAGCTGATGACTACATAACCAAACCTTTTGATTTAAGAGAGCTTCTGCTTCGAATAGAAATAATTCTTAAAAGAAGCTATAAGAGGAATAGTTTTCATAGGATTAATGAAAAAACATTAGTAAACTTGGAAGGGAAAGAAGTGTTAATAGATGGAAAACCTGCAAAACTAAATCCAAAAGAATATGAATTATTGATATATCTTATTGAAAATAAAGGTATTGTTTTAAGCCGGGATAAGATAATTGAAAAAATATGGGGCTATGATTTTGATGGTGATGATAGGACTGTTGATATCAATATCACTAGAATTAGAAAAAAGCTAAAGTTAGATAATAAGAGCCCCATTTCAACTGTTTTCGGAATAGGTTACAAATATGAAGATTGTTTTTAAAAGTATAAGATCAAAATTCTTATTTACCTTCTTTCTAATAATCTTATTTACAGTTATGCTCCTGAATACCCTTATCACTTCTTTACTACAAAAATCCTCTATAGAAAAAATAAAAAAAGATTGTGATTCTCTATACAAAACCTCTAGATCTCAAATATATGAATATGCAAATTTAAAAAACTTTTCACTAGACGAAACAAATATAGACTATCAGGCGAGAAGCTTAATTAATGTAATCAATACTACAAATCAACAGTATATAAGAATCTTGGATAAGAACTTACAAGAGATTTTTACAATTAATAAGGGCCTAGATAAAATCTACATTACTGACTCCTCAGATTTAGAGTCCGCAAAATTAAATAAAGCCTATACAACAATCAGCAATATTAATAATAAATATATAGCCTCCTTCTCTTATCCTTTGTACTTTAATGACAAGTTTGTTGCAATTATAAACTTTAAGAATGACTATACATACTTATATGAAGAAAAAAACATTATAATTTATAATTTGAATATAGTATTACTCTTAACATTAATCATAGTAACAGTGATAACAACTTATATGACCAATAAAATTATCAATCCATTATATAAGCTTATGGAGATTACAGATAGAGTTTCTAAAGGTTCTTATTCTAGTGAAATAATCATAAAAAGCAATGATGAGATTGGTACTTTAGCAGCTAAGTTTAACACTATGCAAGACACAATAAGAGAAAATATAGAAACAATAAACGAGCTCGAAAGTTTTAGACGACAGTTCTTTAACAATGTTACTCATGAGTTAAAAACCCCTCTTACTGGAATAAAACTATATGCTCAACTTTTGGAGGAAGATTTCAGTGATCCTAAGTTTGTAGCTAATGCTGCTGTAAGGATAAAATCAGAAAGCGATAGGCTTTATATACTGGTAGAAGATTTATTGAATATCTCCAAAGGAACTACCTCTGAGAAAAATTTGATTTTAAGTGATTTATCTATTAAACCTATTATTGAAACTATAGTAAGTGATATGAAACTCCAGGCTCTTAGGAAAGGAATAGATTTAATAGTCAATATTGAAGATTCATCAATAAGAGCATATAAAAATCACATTATTCAGCTATTTATAAACCTAGTAGATAACGCTATTAAATACGGTAAAGAAAACAGTAATATTTATATAAAGGTTTTTACCAAAGATAACTTTTGTAATATATCTATCAAAAACAGTATAGAAAACAATATAAATACTTCAATATCAAGTAATGGCGTAGGTCTTTTTATTGTGGACAGCATAATCAACCGAATTAATGGAAGTTATACTATTCAAAATAATAATGGAATTTTTTCTATTAAAATAAGAATACCTTCGATTTGAAACAACTTTGAAATATCTATCTTATATTATTAATTCAAAGTAAAGGAGGATTGAACATGAAAAAAACTATAATCATCATAATAATTTCCTTAAGTTCATTAGTAAGCTGCAGTAACAATATAAAAGAAAAAACTATACCTATCTCTGAAGATGTAAAACTTCAGTCTACTTCAGCTCAAAAAGATATAATAGATCAAGAGAAATATCAAACAAAGTTAGTATTTAAGTGTACCGTAAACAACGATCAAGAAAAACTCATACAAGATCTTATAGTTGCTCAGATAAATCAAAACAAAAATAAACTAACTAGTATTTACTATCCTTCCGAAGTCACTAAGTCTGAGATAGATATGTATATGAATCCTAATGAGAAAGCTGCTGTGGAAAAAGATATATTGAAGATGTGGGAGCTAAGAGAAGGTCAGTGGAGAAACCAAATAATGACTAAGGGTCCTAGTGGTGAAAGTTATAATGAAAATACTCTCTACTACCTTTACCAGGAAAGGCTTAAAACAGTTAATTATAGCGAAATTAAAGTAATTGCTGTAGATACCTATAAACAGCTCACTAAACAGGCCGATATGGTTGCCCAATTTCCTAGCGGTAACTATACTTTTTTCTATGTATTAATCAGGAAAGACAGTAACAGCCCATGGAAAGTATTTGATGAGTATTTTGATTTTACTCAGAACATTACTAATTTTTTAAATAAACATTCTAAATAGGTGTTTAATAAAAAAATAAGTCTTAGTATTTTAAGAGACTGTGTTTACAACAGAAATGATAAAATATATCTTCTCTCAATACTAACACTTATTTTTTCAGCTTATTGATTGATTTATAGGTTTACATTGTATCAAACGACGATTCGTTCGCAAATATTTTTACCATTAACACCTTATCTCAACATATATGCCCTATTAACTTTACCCAATTCTCACAAAGCAATTCATCTCTATTTTTCTTGTAAAAATATCAGTTCCCTTTATTTCATGAGGTATATAGGTGTAAAATGCTGAAATGGGTTTCATTTTATTTCTATCCAAATATTCCTTCATCTCTTTTACAGCATTTTGAAATTCTAAAAGCACTCCAGTATATTCAAGCATAACAACATTCTCCCAAACCATCTCATCGTAGGTTTCATAAATACCTGCAACCTTTTTTATACTTTCTTGGTTTGAGATTACATATATCTCGCTTTCTTCTACTTTTACATTATTAACATTTTTAACATCATTATTGGCGGCTATCTGAGGATAAGTACTTATACCCATTTCTCTTAAATAATCATAAAAACTTTTTACTGTAGTAATTATCTCATTTTTATCTCCACTTAGGGAAATCTTTATTAGGTTATTGAATGCTACCTCTTTATATACATTTATACTCTTCATCTTAAATCTTGACAACATCTCTATTTCTCTCACTCAATACTTTATAGTTTAGCTAGTGTTGTCTTTCTCCTTTCCATTGTAGATTAAAAAATATTTAAAAGCATCAAATCATATATTTCTAAATATATTCGCCTACTACAATATAAATGTATCATCAAACCATTATTTTTTGTCAAGTTCTACATAAGTTGTTATTTTTTTATCATAACCGTATATTTAATGATTTTTTTAATATCATTTATGCATATATTTATCACTTACAGATATATGCTTGCAATTTTAAAACTATAAATGTAACCCTTGAGTAACCGAATTTATTACAAAATGTTCCAAAAATTCAAAATTACATCATTCCATTTTAAAAAAACACACAAAAAAAAACACCACATACTTGTGATGCAATTCTTTTCTTAATTTAATGCTATTAAGCTATCTTCTTCAGTAAATTTTTCAAAAACCATAGATTATTTCATTTAATAAGACCTTTAACATACCTACTGGAGATCATACATTCCTCTCCATTTACCATATAAGCTATTCTGTTTTTAACATCTAATTCCTTTATATTATTCTTATTTATTATATAGGATTTATGACATCTATAAAACCTATCATCCAGTTTTTCTTCTATATCACTTAGTTTTCCATTAAACTCTATTTGTCTATCTGTGGCGTGTGCAATAACTTTTCTTACAGTCTTAGATGTTTCAAAAAATAATATTTTGTCAAGCTCCATGTTTATTATTCTTTCATTAATCTTTATGCTAAAGATTTCTCCATCTTTCTTCTTATTTGTATGCCTTGAGTTGGCTTCCAATACACAATCTTTTATTCTCTTATCAACTTCATTATATTTATCTTTTATTATGTAGTCCAAAGCTTCAACTTTATATGTAAAAGTTAAATAACTCATCTCACTATGAGTGGTTACAAAAACAATAAAACCTCTCGCATCAAGCTTTCTTATTTCTGCTGCCAGAGCTATTCCACTCATCTCTTCCTTTAAATCCACATCTAAAAAATATAATCCGTTTACATCATTGGCCCCTAAATATTCAAGTAAATCTTTAGATTTACTAGTAACCAATGCTACTTCCATGTCAAGGCTCTCCATCAAGATAGTGTTTCTTATGATTTTCTCGTAATGTTGTCTATGCTTATCATTATCCTCACATATAAATACTTTAAGCATAAATTCCTCCCATACCTTTAATATCTAAACAGCCTAATAAACTAAGCTATATTTAGTTATTTTCTATAGTTACTTTTTGCAAAAAAGTATTATTTTCAATAATTGTATCTAGAAAGACATTTTGATACTTGTCCAATATCATCTTTAAGTTACTAAGGCCAACTCCACGATTTTCTCCTTTTGTTGAAAAGCCCTTTTTATTTAGCTTATATATTGGAGGAACATCTTCTAGACAGCTATTCAATATTATCACAATTAATGAATTTTCTTTCTTTATGAACCCTACTCTTAAGATAGGTGTTTCACATTTTTCTGCACCCTCTATTGCATTATCTAGTAATATGCCTAAGGCTCTAACTATATCTATTATTCCCATAGGAATGCTACTAATAGGCTCTACTATATCTATTTTCACATCTATCCCCATTTCTTGAGCTCTTATTAACTTAGAAGACAATATTCCCTTAATCTCCGGTACCTTTATATTCTTAAGTAAATCAATTTGTGAATTACTTCTTCCTATCTCATCACTTAATGGAATTATATTTTTAGTAAAATGAGTTTTTAACCCTTCCATATCGTTATCCTCCATATATCCGATCATAGAGGAAATTATATTTATATAATCATGCTTAAAAACCCTCATTTCACTGTATAGATTCTCAAGATTTTCTGTATATCTTTGTAAGCTTTCAAAGTGAGCTTGCTTATTTTTAAGTTCTAGTTCCTTAGTAACACTCTTAAATAATATATTCATTGTTATTCCAAGAAAAATACAATATATAAAGAATAAAACCCCATTTAACTTTAATATTTCATCTGTAAATCCAAGTTTGCTACCTAATACTATATTGGTATAAAATACTATTAATGTTATCGTTAAACTAATTATTATTATTAAGCTAAATTTATTAGTAAAATCTACATTAAAAATTTTAAACTTTTTTTCTATCAGATAACCAATCCATCTACTTATTATAACTATAATCGCTATTGTTTCAATAAGAGATAGTATGTATGTTCCGCTATCATAGTATTTTACTATATGTAAGTTAAAAACAAAGACATTAATACAGCTTACAATATAATCAGATATTATACTTATTATGTTTGCCAATAAAGGCATCAAAATACTTATAGTTAGCTTTTTCTCTTTTCTATAAATAAATATTATAAGTATTAAATCTATAGGAACTATGCTTATATAATGCAAATAAAAGCCAAAGGGTATGGATATGATTGATGTTGCAAGCACTGTTGTGATAACTTCTCTCTTAGTAAATCTTATAGTATTAAGATTTATTATAGCTATAAATAAAAGGAAAATAGTTATTATTATATCAAAAAAGTTAGCCATAAATCCCCCTTAATTCAAACATCAAATCCAATTATACCACATTTTTTACCTTTTACATTTATTTAGAAGTATTTTTACTTTCTTTTGATTAATTTATAAAAAGATTCCAAAATCCAGTTCTTTCCGTATATGACTTTCTTACCTATATAGAGATCTTCTGACAATAGTTATAATCTTTTTAGTGTTTATTTTAGCAAGCTGTTTCAAAGCCTTGATATTATTAGACTTTGATGATATTTTCAATCTCCTAGACCATAAAAAGGTCACTGAAGCAACCTACTTCAGTGACCTTCTTTCAACATCTATATTTCCTAATATGTATAAGTAAGTGTTTTTTACAATTCTGTATAAAGTAAAAATAATAAGCTTTTCTTACTTATGCCAATAAGAAAAGCCTATTATTTATGGATCATTATGCGCTTACTTATTTTGTTCTTTTATTATTTCAAGCATAGCCTTTGGCTCGTAGAAGTATCCGATCATGCACTTTCCAGTAGCCTTATCACTTATCTTAATTGATGCCTCACCTATTTTGTTAGCTAACTTTTCAACTAATTGATTTTTCATACTGTTCATAATTATTATACCTCCTATTAAAAATTTTATATGTTATTGGTAATATACTTAAAACCTCATAGAATGAAGCTAAAGTTATCAAATTTGTTATAACACTATAAGGACTTATTAAAGCTATAACCATTAGTATAATTCCAGTTATAACTGCTTTCTTTTTTAAATCTTGCCTTAGTGCTTGTCCTATTAAAGGGTGATACTCCGTGTCTGCTGGTGCATAAATATATAAAGCTATAATAATAAATAAAAATAACATAAGTATAATATACTTATCAATACTAACTGTTTTACTCACATATCCCCCTGCCACGTAAAGAGTTAACGAAGTGATAGTACATACTAAACTATTCTTTGCATGCAATCCAAATGCCTTACTCCTAACTAGACCTAGAACAATAGTCATTATTGTGGTCTCAAATATCAAATTAAGTTTTATAGATATCAAAAATATTATTATGAATTTTGAGATATTTATTAAAAATATTTCTATACCTAACCTAATTTTTTGTAGTTCAATACCCTCTTTTTGGATTACCTTATTTATCTTAAGAGTTATAATATCAGCTACTTTTTCCATAGGAGTCATCTTGTGGGAAAGGTTTTCTTCCATCTTTGAACCACCTCTAAATAAATTATAACAAATATTCAGTAAATTTCTATAAATAGACATAAGATGAGATTTTATAGCATTAACCGTCAGATATTTTTACCTTTATTTCAGTAAATGCTATTATCTACGACTTAACCGTATAATGTGATAACTATATACACTTTAATCTATCACTTCATACTAAAACAAATTTAGAATTAAATCAGTGGAGCTTTATATAAACTCAAACTTTACTGGTCTTAAAAATAGATCTAATAACTCTTTAGCAGCATCTTTATTATTAAATATAACTTCATATAAAGCCTTACATATAGGCAGCTCAATATTGTACTTTGAAGCAAGTATGATCAAGGCCTCTATTGTGGATACTCCTTCAGCAAGCTTTTCAAACTTGATGTTTTTTACAAAATCTTCACCAAACTTCCTATTATGACTATTTTGAGAAAACAATGTAGCTTCGTAATCACCAAGATGGCTTAAACCATAAATAGTTATGTCATTTCCTCCCATAGCTCTTACCAGTTTAGATATTTCCCTAGTGCCTCTGGCCATTAAAGCTCCTTTTAAGCTACTATACCCTAGTCCATCTAGCATCCCCGCTGCTATACCAATAACATTTTTTGTAGCTGCTCCCACTTCATTACCAATAAGATCTTGTCCATAATAAAACCTAATTAAATCGCTATTTAATGTATTCACTAAGACTTTTGTAAATTCAATGTCTTCTGAACCTATTACCATACAGTTTGGTATACCTTTCAAGAAATCCTGTACATGCCCTGGTCCAAGCCACACTGCACATCTTATTCCTGATCCCATTTCCTCTTTAAATACTTGAGACAATCTCTTTCCTGTTGAGCTTTCTAAACCTTTCATACATAAAACGTACTTTTTATTTTCCAAATTACCAACTTCTTTTAACCTTTTGGAAAAATCTCTTAGCCTTTGTGCACTAATAGAAATTAATATAATATCACCGAAGTTTATTGCTTCCTCTAGAGAATCGGTTAATTCAACATCACTTGATAACCTCAAATATTTGTTTGATCTATTAATTCTTAACTCTTTAAGGTTGTCCGAATTAGCTCTTCCCCACAGCATAACCTTATGACCTATATGACTTACATACCATGCTAAAAATGCTCCCCATCTTCCACAACCTAATACTGAAATATTCATACTAATCAACTCTTTTCTATTTTATGCTATTACAAAGAACACCTTCAATACCAATTTTAACATTTATACAAATACATTTCTATGCCAAATAGTCTCTTAAAATTTCTATTGGCCTGATATTTGCATAGTATATTTCCTGGAATATACAAGAAGAACTTTCTAAAATAATTTGATTTAAATCACAGAATTTAAGTTTTATTTTATTTATAATTTAATCATTCGCTAAAGGATTTAGACTCTACCACTTCAGTGTAAAAATATAAATTTTAAAATGAAGCGGTAACTCCATATAAAATCAATAAATATATACAAACTATAAATATAAACTAATTTAAATCTAGGAGGATTACAATGAAAATAGAAAAAATTTCCGATAAAATAGCATTTAGTGAAAGCTCAATTACTAAGAAAATAATCTTTAAAGAGGATAAGCTTTTAAGCTTCGTACTTAATTTTAAACCGGGGCAAGGTGTACCACCTCATAATCACGAGCAAAGTGACCTTTTAGTTCATGTTCTATCAGGTAATGGCGATATGACTGTAGATGGTCAATTGAACAACATAACTGCTGGGGATGTAATTCATTGCTATGGTAAAGAGGTGTTTAGCATAAAAAATACTTCTGATAAAGATATGTCATTATTCATAGTATTGACACCAAATCCATCTGCAGTATACTCAAAGGAAATATAGTATGTAATTTAGAGTTTATTATTTTTAAAAATCCTTGCAATAATTGTAAGGATTTTTATTTTTAATTTTATACTATAGGTTTTATAACTCGACTATTAATTTATACATGGTTTATGGTCTCCAGAATCTGAGATTATATAGTCCTCAGAAGCCAAGATTTTCGAACAAGAATAACTTAAATTTCAATGTATGAATGTGCATATATTGAATTGCATAATTGAGATTAAGTGGTTAATCACAGTATACCTTAATGAACTTACACAACATGCTTATATATTTTTTTATATAATCCCCAAATTGACAAATCCTATGAAAATATATTTAAAGATTATTTAAGCTGTATACGATATATAATCATATTAATCTAGCTGGAAATACTATCATAATATTAAGGAGTACTAAATATGTTTGGAAAAAACAAAAGCAAAGCACAAATAGCTACATCAAATCCTGAGAATGTTGAAATAAAAAGAAATGATTCCGTTTTCAGAGAAGAAACTATTGAATTCATAGAATCTGCCAATAAATTATTGAGTGAAACCGTTGGACAGCACAAAGTTGTAAATGATCAACATAATGTTTTAGTAGAACTTACTGATACAGTTAAAAATCATATGGACAACATTTCTTCTCTATCTAGGAAAACAATAGACTCTACTGATAATCTTAACTTTGAAGGTAATAAGCTAATAGAAATAACTAAAGAAACTGTCCAAAAATCCAATGAAGGTAAGCATGCAATTGAAGAAATGGACGAAATAATAAAGTCTTTAGAAAATGAAAATAATAAAAGCACTGAAAGTATAAATGAACTAGCAAGAAAATTTAGCAAGGTTAATGAGGTAGTTCAGCTTATAACAAACATTGCTAGTCAAACAAATCTTTTAGCATTAAATGCGGCTATAGAGGCAGCTAGAGCTGGGGAACAAGGAAAAGGATTTGCAGTTGTTGCAGATGAAGTTAGAAAACTTGCAGAGATAACTAAACAAAGCACTGCGGACATATCTAATCTAATTGAAAGCATTGAAAGTGAAACTAAGGTTGTTCTTAGCAATGCTGATAACTCTAATACGGTAATTAACAAAGGGGTAGCTGCATCAAGCAGGGCTATAGAAAAGATTGAAAACAGTTTATCTTCCATATCTGTGGTTGAAAAAGAAATAAAAGAAGTTATAAACACTATATCTACCCAAAGAAAAAATATAGAGCAAGTAAATGAGGAAATAAAAACTGTTGATGAGGTTTTGAAGACAACTGTATCCACTATAATAAATCACATAGAAGAAGCAAGTGTTGTGGACGAGCAGCTAGCAGCAACAGAAAGAACTCTTTCTTCATACAGTGATAAATTTACTGCCTCTAATAAATAAAAACATATTATTGTGTCACTAAGTCATTATGTTGAAAATGAGCCTTTGTCATTAATCACACTAAAAATACTCATTTAATAATTGATAGCTTATAATTAAATAGCCTTCTGTAGCAATAACTTTATTTTCAACACTAATAAAGATGTACCACTTCGCTGAAAAATATATCTTCAAAAAATCCTTTTGCTCACATAAGATAATTTGAAAGCATACATTTTATTACGAAGCGGTACATATTTACAGCCATAAGCAAACCTTATTTTCAACTACAATAGTTTTCTAAGTTCTTCTAGCTCAATATCCTCAATATCTCTACATTCCCCTTTTGCTAAATCATTAATACATAAATTTAATATTCTTATTCTAATAAGTTTTACTACACTGTAACCACAAGCTTTACTCATTTTCCTGATCTGCCTATTTAATCCTTGAGTTAGTATTATTGAAAAAGTGTCTTCACTGATTCTTTCTACCTTGCATTCCCTAGTAACAACTCCACCTATATCTACTCCTTTAGACATATCTTCAAGAAACTTATCATCAAAGCGCTTATCTACAGTTACTACATATTCCTTCTCATGCCTGTTGTCAGCTTCAAGAATACTACTGGCCAGTTCTCCGTCATTTGTAAGCAGTATAAGCCCTTCAGATTCTTTGTCCAACCTTCCAACAGGAAAAATATATTGTTTATAATTAATAAAATCTATTATATTATCCTTAACATCTTTCGCTGCAGTGCAAGTAATCCCAGCTGGTTTGTTTAGTAGTATATATACCTTCTTCTTCTCTTTAATTTGTTCCCCGTCAATAAGTATTTCGTCCTCAAGCTCTACCCACTGACCTGGAATACAGAGTTCTCCGTTTACAGTTATTCTTCCCTCTTCAATAATTCTATTAGCTTCTCTCCTTGAGCAAACACCTAAGTTACTTAAAAGTTTATTTATCCTCATATGTTAAAAGTTTCTCTCCTTAAAGTTCAAAGTTATATACATATATAAACATACTACTTAATATTGAAATCTATCAAGATAAAGCTTCTCAAATTCATCAAAAGCTTTATTTTAAGTTTAAAGATTTTGAAGTAGTATGTCTATAGTATACTTTTATTATTATTATTATAGGTATATCCAACATAATGTTTTTTTGAATCTATTATGTAATATTGAAGAAAAACTAATCAGTTATTAAAAGAACCTCCAAACTCTGCTAAACCTATTTAGTAATACTAAAATTTTAGTACGTATAATTAAGTGGTTCATCTAAAACAGATGAACCACTTAATTATATATAAATTTATAAATTAGTATACTCACCACAAATACCTACAAAGTATCTATGAAACTCAAGATTATCTGTAAGCTCTGGATGAAAAGACGTAACAAGCATATTTTCCTGTCTCGCTGCAACCACCTTATCTTCAATCTTAGCTAAAATCTCCACCTTATCACCTACCGAAGTGATGAAAGGAGCCCTTATAAAGACTAAAGGTATTTTTTCACTAGATATTCCCTCTATGGCCTCTTCTGCTAGGAAGCTATCTATTTGACTTCCGTATGCATTTCTTCTTACAGTTATATCCATAGTTGCTAAGTGGCTTACATTATCATTATCGATATCCTTAGCAAGTAATATCATCCCTGCACAGGTTCCCCAAACGGGCAATCCTTCCAGTATCTTATGTCTTAAGGTATCATAAATTCCTATTTTTCTTAAAAGCTTTCCTATGGTTGTACTCTCTCCACCAGGTAAAATTATACCATCTAAACCCTCAAGCTCTTCTTTTTTTCTTACCTCAACAGCTTCACAATTTAACTTAATTAAGTGATTTATATGTTCTGCTACTCCTCCCTGTAGGGCTAGTACTCCTATCCTCACAACTACCAGCCTCTTTCTTCAAATTTACTTACCAGTTCTTTACAATTAATACCTACCATAGGTTCTCCCAAATCTTCTGAAACCTCAGCTATTATTTTAGGATCATTGTAGTAAGTTGTAGCCATTACTATAGCCTTTGCTCTCTTTTCAGGATCTCCAGATTTAAATATACCTGATCCAACAAATACACCTTCTGCACCAAGCTTCATCATCAGAGCAGCATCAGCAGGAGTTGCAACCCCACCTGCAGCAAAGTTTACCACTGGTAGTTTGCCATTTTCCCATACGTATTCTATTAGGTCAAAAGGAGCTCCAAATTCCTTTGCTAAAGTCATAAGTTCATCCTTAGGGGAATTTTTCACTCTTCTTATATCTTCCATTATGCATCTCATATGAGTTACAGCTTGAACAACATCTCCTGTACCTGCTTCTCCTTTAGTCCTTATCATGGCTGCACCTTCACCAATTCTTCTTAAAGCCTCACCTAAATTTCTAGCTCCACAAACAAAAGGAACCTTAAAGCTAGACTTGTCTATATGATATTTATCATCTGCTGGAGTCAAGACTTCGCTTTCGTCTATAAAGTCAATTCCTATAGCCTCTAAAACTTCAGCTTCCACAAAATGACCTATTCTCACCTTGGCCATAACAGGTATGGAAACAGCTGCTTGTATTTCTTTTATCATCTTAGGATCAGACATCCTAGCAACTCCGCCCTCTTTTCTTATATCTGCTGGAACTTTCTCAAGTGCCATAACAGCACAAGCTCCAGCTCTTTCTGCAATTATAGCTTGTTCAGCATTAACTACATCCATTATTACTCCGCCCTTAAGCATCTGAGCAAGATTCTTATTTAGTTCATATCTTCCCATATCTACACCCCTAACTATTTTATAAAAGTTATCTTGATACTAATCACTGACTTTCCATGAGTCACTGTATAATAACTTAAATAAAATTATAATTAAGTGTATTTATTTTACAAGTGTACCGATACATTCAATTAATTACTTTTTATTCAACAAGCCAACTTATCAATCTATTGACTTGTAGTTTTCAAGGTGATAGTATTAAATCAATCTTATCGGAATACTAAGATATGAACAATATGATAATCTACATTTTTTACGTAGAATGTAATTTTCTAAAGATTAAAAATGTATTATAATTAAATTAATTGCAAATTAGTAGGAGTGATTATAAATGGAGAAAATCGCGAGCTTTACAGTGAATCACTTGGATTTACTTCCTGGTGTATATGTTTCAAGAAAAGATAAGTTTCAAGATGTAGTTCTTACAACCTTTGATATAAGAATGACTAGACCAAACCTTGAACCTGTTATGAATACTGCTGAGATCCATGCCTTTGAGCATTTAGGTGCAACTTTCTTAAGAAATCATAAGACTTTTGCCTCTAAGACTGTTTACTTTGGACCTATGGGGTGCAGAACTGGTTTTTATTTAATACTTCAAGGTGATTATGAGTCAAAGGATATAGTAGAACTATTAAAAGAAATGTATCAATTTGTAGCTGAATTTGAAGGAGAAATTCCTGGTGCATCAGCTAGAGATTGCGGAAACTATTTAGATATGAATCTTCCAATGGCTAAGTACTTAGCGAATAAGTTCTTAAAGGAAGTATTACTAGTAATAACTGATAAAAACCTAGTTTATCCAGACTAAGCTAAATTACTTTTATTAGAAGCCTGTTTAGAATCCATGTAAATATCTAAAAGTGATTTAATAAATCAAAAGCTTCTGTTCAAAACTATTATTTGTTTTGAACAGAAGCTTTTTTGATATATTATCAGCTATTAAAAAGTCATTTATCTCTTCACCAATAACTTATATATTGAATATATATATAATAGAGTCATACCATACACATATAATAGTTCAACTATTAGACTCAAAATAAAGCTTTCGAAAAATTTATAAATTTTCATTTTAATAGATTTATTTTGAAGTAGTATATCTATAAATAGTAGGAATAATCATTACATTAAAATATAATCCATCTACACTTATTATTGCTGTAGCTCAAAGCATAAAAATAATAATTTATGCTAAATATACACTAGTAATATATAATAAACCAAACGATAAGGAGAATATCCATGATTAAAAGATCAAAGAGCAAACTTTGTGTTTTTCTAGTCGTATTCTTATGTCTCACTCTTTTAGTTGGCTGCGGAAATTCCTCAAGCAGCAAAAACAATACAAATAATGCAGTAAATAATAATAATCAAAATAGTAGTAATGATGGAAATACTTCAAACTCATCTACTTCAAATACATCATCCAAAAATAACAATAGTTCTAATTCAAATACAAACAATACCAATAAATCTCAGGGACAAAATAACGTATCAAGCCAAAGCGTAGTACTGTTAAATAATATCTATGCACTTTCAAAGGAAGGAAAGGTTCCTGAATGTGAGTTTATCTGCAAGACCAATATATTAGACGATGTTATTAAAAAATGGGGAAATCCTGATAAGCAGGACTATGCTGGTGAAGGTCGTTATGCAGTTTATTCTAGTAAAAAAATACACTTTGGTGTAAATAAAGGTGAGCAGATTTTTGATGTAAGATCCTTTAAAGATAACCTGAAGATAATAAAATATAATGATGTTGAAAAAACTTTAGGTAAACCTTCAGTTATAAATAAGACTAATACTGAAAATATACTAATTTATGATGTGAATAAAACTTATCAGCTTATGCTAATCTTCCCAAAGCCAACAGATACCAATAAAAATCCTTCACTTGATCACATATCTGTATACAGCCCAGCTGATGCAAAGAACAATATGGCTGGATAACAATAAGAGTGTGAACAAACCTATTTCTTTAATAGCTTTGTTCACACTCTTATTGTTTTTCATACTTACTATTTCACATCAAATATCATCTGTTTATCTTTCATAAAATTAGACTTTGAAATTATTATATTATAATCCTGACCAGCTTTAACATTATACTTATAACTAAAAGTATTATTCTTATTGTTGGCCAGTTCCGTATACTTCCAAACCTCATCTTTACTATCCTGACTTATCTCTCCATCTGGATAATTACTGCCATTAGATATAACTTTAAAAGCATCAGCTACCCTTGCTGCTATAAAATCACCGTTAAAGCTAGCATTTATTTTTATTTTGTCTGCACTTCTCTCAACTGTGTTAATTGTGACAGTCATATTATCCCCCTGATTATAGGTAATAGGAGCTTTTAAGCTGTTAAGTGGTATATATTCATCCTTGCTTGGTATATAAGGCTTTGTTGTATTATCATTAACAGGTCTAGGCGTAATAATTATCTTTTTAGGCATTTGCTTAAAAGGAGAAAAGGTTGAAGTCATTACTCCATCTTCTATCTTTGACTCATAAGGAATTATCTTATTACCCTGTTCATCTGTAATATTCATCAAATCAACGGTTATTTGAGATTGTATAAACTTCAGCTTATTTAGCTTATCCTGCAAGGTTTTATTGTTGTCATTATTCAAATATTCTTCACTTGTCTTTGCATATTCTTCATTAAATTTAGAATCATATTCAGATACTATCTTTGTTTCTGTTGGCGTAATTATTATCTTATCTATTGCAAACTTATGGTCCTCTATATCTCTACTATAATTTACATTTAGAACCTTAGAATTTTTATCTGATAGTTCTTTTGAAGTTTCTACCTTAAAGTCCCAGGCACCTTGGGCAAACTTGAAATTTTCAGTGTGTATTTCATTTATATTCCAATCTATATTAATCTTATCCCCAAGCTTTAAGTCTGATATGTCAAAGGTGGTTATAACTGCGTATTTCTCTAACTTATCTCCATCTTTTGATATCTTAGTGTCTTCAGTTTTGATTCTACTGGAGTAAACCTTATTTAATATGTCTTTACCATTTATCTTTAAGCTGTTTTTTCTTAGTTGTACACCCCACTGAAGCTTCTTATCACTAGTTACTGTATATATAAACTTCAAGCTTGATTGATCATATATGACTCCCTGCATAGAAATTTCTATACCATCATAGGTTTTACTTATGTTCTTAAGATCAGCATTGGATACATAGTTATCATTATAAGAATATATATTTTTAAGATGCTCTGAAAGTTCTCTTAATTGAGGAATATTGTCCGCTAGAGCTGGTGTAGCTACAACTGTTGTAATGACTAAAAAGGCTACGGATGCTGCAATCGCTATATTTTTCCTCTTATGACTTTTCTTTTTCACAATCTCACTGTCATTTCTTATGGCCTCATAAGCACTGTTTAACTTAAAATTTATTGTATCAGGAATCTTTAATTCCTCTTCACAACTTATTTCTCTTTCTATAAATTTGCTAAATAGCTTTTCTTCCATTAATCCCTTACCTCCCTTAGTAGATGAAATAGCTTAAACCTAGCTCTTGCCAGTCTAGACTTTACCGTTCCCTCTGATATACCTAAACACTTTGATATCTCTTTCACACTTAAATCTTCATAATAATAGAGAAGTACCGTTTCTCTATATTTAAGCTCTAAGCCTTTTATTGCTTCAAGTACAGGCTGCTTTTCTAAGTTATAGCTATCAGTATAAGTTTCTTCTTTCTCAATTCCTTTGTTAAAGAAAACCAACCTTTTTTTATTTCTCAATATATTATTACATTCATTGACCATAATTTTGATTAGCCAAGTCTTAAAACTATGAAGATTTTTAAGGCTTTTTAGACTTCTATATGCCTTAAGAACAGTTTCCTGCATAGCATCACCAATATCCTCATCATTATCTAAAATGGTTCTTGCCATCCTATAAAGATCAGCTTTATATTCTTCAATAATACTTATAAATGCCTCTTTATCTCCGTCTTTAGCTAAGGTTATATTATTTTCAAAGACTGCTGTCTTATCATCTAAGTTAAATATACCACTGCCTACTTCATCAAAATACATAGCACTTCTCCTCTTTATTTTTTATAACACAATCATATTAATTATTTAAATAAGTTAATTAAAGCATCGGTTACTTATTGTTTAAATTTCTCCCAGTGCTTTATATATTTATCGCTTTGCAATCAGACTTATATCTTCAAGTTATCCTCTAACACCCCAGAGGGTCTTTGAAAATAAATTCACCATCTAAGTGGTAAATCCTTAATAGATTTTAATTTTTAGACTTTAATTTATATATCCATGCATGAATATCAAAAGCTTTACTATGGTTCCATTTTAATACACATATATAAGACGTATTAACCATCACTTAGGTTTCAATAATTCAAAATTTTTTTTAATAATTTTAATTACACCACTAATCCGGTGCAAAATGGTACCTATATAAGACATATTGAATAGTCTATAAGGAAGTAATTTATATGGAGAGATTTATATTGGGATACTATGTAAAAACAGAGGATAATGTAAAGATATATGTAGAAGATCTTAATCCATCTGGAGATAAGACTATATTATTTATACATGGTTGGCCAGCAAACCATAATTTATTTGAATATCAATTAGATGAGCTTCCAAGGTTAGGATATAGATGTATCGCTATGGATATAAGAGGCTTTGGAAAGTCAGATAAGCCTTACGAAGGCTACAATTACAATAGATTGGCTGATGATGTTAGATGTGTTGTTAATACCTTTAAGCTTAAGGATTTCACTTTAGCAGGCCATTCAGTTGGAGGTGCCATATCTATTAAATACATGTCCCGTCATAAAGGATATGGTGTATCAAAGCTAGCGCTTTTTGGGGCAGCGGCTCCAAGCGTAACTAGAAGACCGGATTTTCCAGCAGGAGTAAGTAAAGAAGATATAACCGCACTTGTAGATGGAACATATGCTGATAGACCTAAAATGTTAAAAAAGTTCTCGGATATGTTCTTTTTTCAAAACATAAGCGATGCATTTTCAGAATGGTTCTTTCATCTTGGTTTAGAGGCCTCTGGCTGGGCTACTGCAAAGGTTGCAGAAACATTTAGAGATGATAACCTTTTGGCTGATTTAAAAAAGATTGAAGTACCAACTTTAATTCTTCATGGAATACATGATAAAGTATGTCTTTTTCCTTTAGCAATAGCAATGAAACAAGGAATTAAAAACTCTAAACTTGTTCCCTTCGAGAATAGTGGCCACGGATTATTTTGGGAAGAAAAAGATAAATTTAATAGTGAACTGGTTAAGTTTATAGAATGCAGTGATATATAAGGTATATGATAATTTTAGGCTATGTTTATATATAAAATCTTAAACATAGCCTAATTTTAAAGCAAATAATTTCTGTAATAATATACATTCTTCAGCAGGGTACTTTAGGTAAAGACTATAGTATAGTCATCAAATCATCACCATTTTTCACAGAGTTGCTTTTTGTCCTTACTATATCTAAGTATTTGCTTGAGTTAGTAACTATAATAGGAGTAACAACTTCATACCCTTCTTTTTGTATTGCTTCAAGATCAAACTCTATAATTCTATGTCCAGCCTGAACCAGATCACCTGTGTTAATATAGCTTTCAAAATATCTTCCTTCTAGCTGTACCGTGTCAATTCCTATATGTATTAGGATTTCAACGCCTTCTTCAGAAGTTATACCGATAGCATGCTTCGTAGGAAAAAGCATCGACACTGTTCCATTTACAGGTGAATACACAACACCATCCTCTGGCTTAATGGCAATTCCCTTTCCCATGATTTCCTCAGCAAAAGTATCATCACTTACTGTAGATAAGTCTACAACCTCTCCATTTAACGGGCTTTTTATAACAATCTTCTTTATAAGAATATTGTTATCTACAGTATGCTTATTATCGACTTCTACTATAGGCTCCTTGACCTCCTCAGCTATGCTTTTCTTTACTTCTGTCTGCTCTACAACATCTTCGAAGCCCAATATTAAAGTTAAGATAAACGCTACCACGAAAGATATCACGCAAACTAAAATAGCATTTATAAAATTAAAACCTGCTCCTAAAAATATCGGTATTGCTGCAAGTCCAGGAGAAGCCAAGGTATAAGCTTTTAGCCCTACTATTGAAGAATAAAAACCTCCGCAGGCTCCACCTACTAGTACAGCTATAAAAGGCCTTTTATATCTCAAATTGACACCATACATAGCAGGCTCAGTAATTCCTAAGACCGCAGTTATACCTGCTGAACTAGCTAGTTGTCTAGTATATCTATTCTTTGTTTTAAAAGCTACTGCAAGAGAAGCTCCTCCTTGAGCCACATTTGATGCAAGCATAGCAGGAACAATCAAGCTCTCAAAGCCATATTTAGATATTGCTGTCATTGCAATTGGCGTTACACTATAATGCATTCCTGTCATAACAAGAAGAGGCATTATTCCTGATAGCAACGTTAGAACCAACCAACCGGCTTTTGTATTAGTGTAATTTATGATATTAGCTAAACCATCACCTATTATAGTTCCTAAAGGCCCAATAACAATTAATGCTAGCGGAGCTGCTAATAGTAAAGTTATTAGCGGTTTTGAAAAGAACTTAATAGGCTTTGGTGAGATTTTATCTGCCAATCTCTCAATATATGACATAGCCCACACTATTAAGATAATAGGTATTACAGATGATGAGTAAATAGCTGGAGTAATAGATAACCCTAAAAAGCTTATAGATTTACCAGCTTCAACTACCGCTGTAAAGTTTGGATGCAATAATATCGCACCTAAGCTCATAGCCAAAAATGGATTCGCTTTAAACTTAACTGCAGAAGTATAAGCTAAAAATATAGGTAAAAAGTAGAATCCCGCATCTCCTATGAAACTCAAAACATAGTAGGTATCACTGCTCTTTGGTAATAAATTAAAAGCTGTTAAAAGAGCAATCAGAGCTTTTATCATACCAGCTCCAGTTATTGCAGGGAGTATAGGCGTGAATACCCCTGATATAGTATCTAAAATAGTTGCACCAATGTCTTTTATGCCATCGTGCTCACTGATATCATCTTCTGCAAGATTGCCTATCTTTCTGACCTCATTACAAATATGCGCCACATCCGTACCTATTATTATTTGAAACTGCCCAGCTTTATTGGCAGTTCCCATAATATCTTTATTACTATTTAGTCCTTCTATATCAACCTTTTTAATATCTTTCAACTTAAACCTTAAACGTGTAGCACAATTAGTAACACTCTTTACATTAGATATACCGCCTACCTTTTCTAGTATATCTTTTGCAAATTCGTTGTAATTCATTTCTCTTCCCTTTGAGTCACTCTATTTATATGAAGCATAAAGTATAGCATCTCATCATTGTTTATAGTGACCTCAAACTTCTTCTGTATGTAATTTTTGACTTTCAAGGCACATTCATAGGCTTGTGGATACTTCTCTTTAATTTGTTCATATAGAAAATCTTCGTCACTAGCTGAAAGCTCTTTCGCCATAAGTCTTTTAGCAAAATACCTTATATGTGTTACAAATCTACTATAACTTAAGCTTCCCTCATCTATATTTAGATTGTAATGAAACTTAACAATCTTTAATATATCGTCTACCATTTCAGTAACAAGTATAGTCTGCTTTATATCTTCTCCGCCTTGTTGAGCATTTACAAAGTGTAAAGCCATAAATCCAGCCTCATCTTCTGGCAAGCTTATGCCCTCATAGTATTGTATAAGTTTAAGTGATTTAAGGGCTACACTAAATTCTTTCTTATAGAACTTCTTTATTTCCCAAAGCAGAGCATTTCTCATATTTATTCCTTGTTTGTATCTGCTTATGGCATAGTTTATATGATCTGCTAACGCTATGTATATACTATCATTAAATTTTACGTTTAATTCCGATTGGGCTTCAGCAATTATTTTGTCTGTCAATTCAAGATGGTTTAGAGGTACTTCATTAATCAATTCAACAAACTTATTAGCTAGTTCAGGTGAACTTAAAACAAAGGTCTTTTCAACTTTATCAAGGCTAACATCATCTCCTGGCTTCTTTTGAAAAGCAACTCCTCTTCCTAAAAGCACCATCTCCAATAAATTCTCATCCTCTGCTAGCATAATATTATTATTAAAGATCTTTTTAACTTTCATCCTAACCCCCCTTATTTATTGCATGAAATAGACACTTTTCTCTTAAGTTGTCCTTATATATACAAATACAAATCCTTTAGATGTAGCGGAAAAGTCATAACAGGCTACATAACCTTCTTTTCTATTCTTTCACTTGAATTAGTATTTAATCATATTACTTCTACTTATCCTCAGTTTTATTTAAAGGCTATGTTGAAATTAAGCATATAATTTCATGTAAAATAAAAAAACCTAAACTAATATAAGCCCCCAAATTCCTCTGAGTTCTTATACTAATCTAGGTTTTGCCTGCTTAACAGTTACAATCCTACATATTTACAAAGGAATTATATTACATTTTGTAAACCTTGTCAATACAACCAACCCTTTATATTTATAGTAGTTGGTTATATCATACTGATATGCTTACAAAAAGAATTAATATAATTTTATTATATATTTAATTATATTACAAATATTATATATCATTTATAGCATTTCTTACAATTGTTTATTCAACTATTTAATTATTATATATTTCCTATTAATATAAAAAACCCTATATTTATATTGTCACTGTAAACCTATCTTTTTATAATTAAATTAATGTTTACACCGTAAACATTATAAAAACTTCGTATTTAGAAACTTACTTTACAATTGTTCTAAAACTGCTGTATCTGGTAGAGTTCTGGCATTCACAAAGTACTAGTTGAGTTAAGAACTCTAAAAAAGAGGAAGCTATGAAATTAAAATAATTGTATTGAACGGTAGACCGATACCTTTCCTCTGCAGGAAAACAGTTCATATATATATGCTCAAATCTATCATCTTGCAGAAACACTATTAAACACTTCTAATCAATATTACTTGAAACCTGGAATGCTAATATCTCTTAAAAAATTGTAGATGACCGTAACATGTAACTATTCCTTAGTATCAAATTGCAAGTCTCATATATATAATATTACATATAATACTATTAAAGGATGACCTCT
Organism: Clostridium sp. C8-1-8; assembly: GCF_009928445.1. GTDB lineage: Bacteria > Bacillota > Clostridia > Clostridiales > Clostridiaceae > Clostridium_AR. The sequence goes on from NZ_JAABNO010000012.1 coordinate 109,809, forward strand.
TTTGATAATTACTACAGATATTAAAACTTTACCTTTCAAATTAAAAGACGGTATCAAGTATTTTGAATTAGTTGCTGAACCAGTTAAGCAGGAAATACTGCCTAAGGTTTTTATAAAAGCATGGGGATATAACGGAAGTACTCCTGGTCCTACAATAATTGTTAATTCCGGAGATACCGTAAACATAAGAGTATATAATAAACTTCCTGAGGCAACTAGCATACATTGGCATGGACTAGATGTTCCAAACAAAATGGATGGTGTACCTGATATAGAGCCAACCCCCAAAATACAGCCTGGTGATTTTTTTGACTATAAATTTAAAATAGCTAATCCACCTGGAACTCACATGTATCACACCCATGTTAATACTAGTAAGCAAGAAATGATGGGACTTGGAGGCGGATTTATTATTGAAAACCCTAATGACAAAAAAAGCATTGACTTTGACTACTTTATAATGCTTCAAGAATTTAAATTAAAAGGTCTAAAAATGGGCGAAGTGAAGCCTGGTATATATGATATTGATCCAATGTCACATGAATTCAACTTTTTTACTATGAATGGTCGTTGTTTTCCTTACAGCACTCCACTTACTACAGCCTTGAATAAGGTTGTTCGTGTAAGATTAGGTAATATTTCAATGAACGCTCATCCAATACACCTTCACGGACACCAGTTTTTAGTAGTTGCTTCAGATGGAAATAGTATACCTTATAATAACTACATCTTTAAAAACACAATAAATGTAGCTACTGGTGAGACATGGGATATATTATTTAAATCAGATAATCCCGGTACTTGGCCGCTTCACTGTCATATTCCTCATCATATGTCAAATAATATGACTAAAGGAACAGGTGGAATGTTTACCACCGTTAGTTACTTATAATTACTTTGCATCTATAAATATACCAAAACTCCTCTTGGTTTTGAGAAGAGTTTTGATATACAAATTTTATTATGAAACAGTATATCTATTTATAGGAATATCAACCTTAGTTACACGGCAAAAAATACAAGAAATTATTTTAACTGTGCCCGAAGATCTATTTTCCATCTAGGCAAAATAAACTACTTAAAGAAACTTGTCCACAGGTGGGATAAAGGCATTACCAAAACTAAGGCAGGAAGCATATTAGCCACTGGAAAGCTTTTTATCCCACTAATTCTAAAACCTGTTGCAAGCATTAGAATTCCTCCACAGGCAGTAAAATCATTAATCATAGATGGTGTTGTTAAAGGCATTATAAAACTTGCACTAAGATATAGCACTATCATTATTGCAAATTGTGGAATGCATACCGTCATTACTAAGTATCCTAAGGCTGTTGCAAATATACCTGCAGTAAAGAAATCAAGGATTGATTTTGCTAAAAGAACTGTGTGATCTCCAGTCATTCCCTCCTTTAGTGAACCAAATATTCCTGTTCCACTAGCACAGAACAGTATAACTATTGCTACAAACTTCTCCATAAACTCTATTTCATTCTTCTCATTAGACTCTAAGGTTACAGCAACTTCTTTATAAGCTTCGTCTTTCTTATTTCCTTTAAATAGGCTTTCTATAGGACCTTTTACTTTTCCAGCACACCATTCTATACCAGCCTCAACCTTAATAAGTTCACCTATAGCACTTCCTATTACTAGTGACAATATAACTGCTGGTAAAGTATTCATTTTTACTATATAGTTAACTCCCATTGCCATGGATGCTACTCCAAAAGTTAAAGGAAGCCCTACTTTTAATCTTTCTGGTATCTTATGCCCCAAAACAGCTCCTAGAAGCCCTCCAATTAGTACTGATAAACAATTAACTATTATTCCAATAGGCATTTCTATCTTCCTTTCTTCATCTAATATTATATTTAGAACTTGTTCAAGCCTATAGACTTGAATTATAGCACTCTACCATTTTATATACAAATACTACATGTATTAACTTCCCAATAGTTTAATTTGAATTAATCACAAATAAAGTTATTTTCTATGATAGTTTTTTACAAAATAGCCAATTAACTTAGCTGATTTATTGAGATATGTAAACGTTAATAGTATAATTTTTATGTAGTTTATTTAAAGATGTACCACTTCAATATGAAATCTATTTTAAAAGCTCCTCTGGTTTTTGAGAGAAGAATTTAAAAATATAAATTTTACTACAAAGTAGTACATATATAAGGAGGTATCACTATGAATCAGTTCGAAAGGCTTACTCCACTATTAAAAAGTTTTGTAGAAAAGGGTCCTGCTGGCTGCTCTTGTTCAGTATCTCGTAACGGAGAAGAACTTTATAAAAACTTTGAAGGTTTCGCAGACTTAGAAAATAAAACACCTATTAAAGAAGATACTATTTTTAGAATTTATTCCATGACAAAGGTTATAACTTGTACTGCAGCACTTATATTATACGAAAGAGGATTATTCTTGTTAAATGATCCCTTAGAAGACTACTTACCTGAATTCAAAAATCCCAAAGTCCATAGATATACACCATATGGAGCACTATATACTGCTCCAGCCTCTAGATCAATAACCATAAGAGATCTATTCACTATGTCTTCAGGACTTACATATTCAGGAGATAATATTGAAACTGCTCGCTGTCTATCTAAAACAATGGACAAACTTGATGCTAAATACGAAGAAGGCGAAAAGTTTGATGCAAGAACCTTTTCGAAAGAAATTTCAAAAGTCCCTTTAGCTTTTGATCCTGGTTCTCATTGGCAGTATGGTTATAGTCATGATGTATTAGGCGCATTAATAGAAGTTGTATCTAATAAAAAATTCGGTGACTTTCTGAAGGATGAGATTTTTGATCCATTAGGAATGAATGATACCTTCTTTAGAATTCCTGATGAAAAGCTTCATAGACTATGTAGCATCTATGATAGATCAGAAAATGGCACCTTAACAAAAAATAATAATATGGACAGAGACTATAGACCTGATGCTACATTTGAAAGCGGCGGTGCTGGTTTATTATCTACTCTTAAGGATTATAGCACTTTTGCACAGATGCTTGCTTGTGGTGGTGAACTTAATGGCACTAGAATATTAAGTAAAAAAACTATAGAACTTATGACTACTAATCATCTTACAGAAACACAGTTATTAGACTTTGACTGGCCTTATCAAGCTGGCTATGGCTATGGATTAGGTGTGAGAGTTATGATAGATAGAGCAAAAGGCGGCTCAAACAGTTCTCTTGGAGAATTTGGATGGTGTGGCATGGCAGGTACATGGGTTATGATAGATCCTAAGGAAAAATTGTCTGCAGTCTATATGCAGCAGATGTTCCCTAACTTTGAAGCTTATCACCAACCAAGACTGAGAAATGTTATATATGGTTCACTTTAGTATATTAAATATAAAAATTCACTGAAGCTATTTTCTTCAGTGAATTTTTTTGTACATATGCCAGCTCTCCCAAATGTGCGTTAAGAAGTTCTGACTGATTATATATTCAAATTTTTTACTTTTTATGCTGATGTAAGTTCTACATCCTTTCCTATAACAACATGTCCCTTCCATTTACCCTTTAAGAATCTAATAAAATACAGTATTCCTCTTACTACCCAGTCTATGAACATTCCCATCCATACACCAGCTAAGCCCATGTTTAGGGATACCCCTATAAAATAGCCTAAGGTTACTCTAAAGGCCCACATTCCTATAAAGGTAGTTATCATAGTATACTTAGCATCACCAGCGCCTTTCAAGCCTGCTGGTAACACAAACGCTATAGACCATACCGGAATAAATAACGAATTTAATCTTATAACATGAGCTGAAATATTAATTATCTCTTGGTCCCCTGTATATAAAGATGGTAAAATCCTTGCAAAAGGTAAGGATACTATAGCCATTATTATCAATGCTGTTGTTGAAATCTTTATTATATATCCTAAGGTTTTTTGTGCCCCGTCACTATCATTTCGGCCCATATACTGACCAACTAAAGCGGTAGCCGTAACACAAAGTGCATTTCCAGGTATATTAATCATCCCTGCAATGGAGCTAGTTATAGAATTTGCTGCTATAGCCGAAGTTCCCATATTTACAATATATATCTGAGTTATAAGTTTTCCACCATTAAATACAAGCGACTCTACACTGGCAGGAAGTCCAATTGAAAATATAGGTTTAAGCAGACTTTTATCTAGCTTAAATTTCTTCAATTGAGTCAATTTTATTATCTTAGAGCCTCTAAGTAGCACACTTAATACAATAATTCCACCAATAACTCTAGCCATAGCTATTCCTAGGGCTGCTCCTGTTACCCCAAGTTTTACAACATTTATTAGTGTAAAGGTAAAGACTACATTCATTACATTCATAAATATAGTAATTTTCATTGGCGTTTTAGTATCACCAGCTCCTCTAAGAATTCCATTACATATTAAATCTATGGTTATAAATGGATAGGTTAAAAGAGTAATTGATAGATATCTATCCGTTGAACTCATAACCAGATGATCTACAGAACCAAAAAGAACTTTGATCAAAGGTTCCTTAAATAGAAACATAAAAATAGTAATTACAAAAGCTATGAATATTCCAGAGTATAAAGCTTGCTTTGTAGCTGCATTTGCCTTCTTTATATTTCCTTGTCCAATAAACTGAGCTACTACAACCATGCCTCCAATAGCCAAAGCTGAAAAGAAGGCTATAAATATGTTGTTAACTGAGTCTACCATACCGATTGCTGAAACAGCTTCTTTTCCTATATGCCCTGCCATCATTGTATTTATCATCCCCATAGACATAACAAATAATTGCTCAGCAAGTATGGGTAGGGTCATACTTATAACATCTTTACGTATAAGTTTCATTTTGCCACCTTATAGGATACTGTAAGTTTTCTACTTCATTGTTTAGTTTATGTTCTCAAAGATTTGCTCAAAAACTAGATGCTCTTTGAAAACAGCGCCAAGATAGAAGCAGCATATCCTTTTACGAAATATAAATAATAAATATTTATTTGTATACCTCATAATAAATATTTATTACTTAATCGTAAATCCTATTTCGCCTCTCCTAATAGTAATATCACTTTATCATTATAACTCTTATTGTCAATATAGGAACAGACAAATAGCCATTTTTTATACAAATTGTATTAATACAGTTGAAACCTATATAAAACTCTCTTTAATAGCTATGATGATTTCTGAATTCATCTCTACAATTCTATCAAATAACTAAGATATACTATCTCTTATAGACCTCATAAAAAATCGACTATTAGAAAAAATTTCATCACTTTATTCTATTTACATAATATCAACTTTACAAAATAACAAACGAAAATTTATTGTTAACATATCTACTAGATTGGTAGCAATTTTACACTTTATGATATAATTTTTAATACTAACTCAGCAGGAGGAAAACTAGATGATTAACCTGTTATTTATAAATGCCACTATTTTAATTACTTTTTTATACTTAGGCAATCAGCTTTTTGAAAATAATATTTCTAAAATAGATTTTAATATAATAAGACAACTATTACTTGGTATACTTTCCGGGTTAGGTGGCTGTATATTAGTTTTTTATGGGATTAATGTAGCAAATCTTGTCCATATAGATTTTAGAATCATAGCTATCATAGTATCAGTTATCTACGGAGGAGCTATTTCCGGTATTATAACAACATCAATGATTGCATTATTCAGGTTGAGCTATTATGGAGTAACTATCCCATCAACAATTGCATCTGTAGGATTAATAGTGCTTTTACTTTTTTATTTTTCACTATGCAAATTCAAATTAGACTTTATTAAGAAGTTTAGTATTATGTCTTTACTAAATATTCTATATGGAATTATAGTGTATTCTACTATTTTATTTAAAAGCCATTTACTTTTTAAGATATTATCATCTTATATAATAGCTACCTTGATTGTGTCAATCCTGGTATACTACATTTTAGTTTACATATCAAAGACCAACCAACTTTATAGAAGGCTTAAGGTTGAGTCAACAAAAGATTTTCTAACTGGACTTAATAATGTTAGGGAATTTGATAATATAATTAATAAGCTGGTTAATAGCACTTTAGAAAAACAAGAGTCTCTATCAATACTGATGATCGATATAGATTTTTTTAAGAATATCAATGATAACTATGGCCATCCTTCTGGAGACCTTGTTTTGAAGCAGCTAAGCAAAATACTTGTTGATTGTTGCAGAAGTTTTGACGTTATTTCTAGAAATGGCGGTGAGGAATTTACTGCTATATTGCTAGATTGCGATTGTAAGCACGCAAGTCAAATAGCTGAGAAAATTAGAAGTTCTGTTGAAGTGCATACCTTCATTATAGAAAACAACAAGCATATAAATATAACTGTTTCTATAGGTATAGGCTCCTATCCCGATTCAGTAAAAAATATTAACAATATATTATCTGAAGCTGATGATGCCTTATATCTAGCTAAACGTAGTGGAAGAAATAAGGTGTGCTAATATTCTATGAAAAAAGGTTAGGTTATGTTTATTTTATAAAGCTGCACATTTACATAAAGTTATATTTTATGAACAATAAAAGTAAGAGACTGCTACAAGCAAAAGCCTCTTACTTTTAATTTCAAGTACCTATATTTAGGTTCTATATATTAAAATTCTAATAATCCTATTTGAATCTAAAATAGTCTATTCCTTTAGTTCAGAAAATATCTTTTTACTTTTAACTGCAAGAATAAGTGCAGCTACTGCAAAAGCACAAGTTATTACCTCTACTAAAGGCAAGCTTGTTATTATCTTCATTTGATATAAGGCCGCTGGGAAGTCCACTATTGCGTGCATTAATATAGCAATTAAAAGATATATCGTTCTTCTCTTTCTTATACCATATAGCACAACAAAGCTTAGCGCCAATTGAATTGTAAAAGCAAGTAGTCTTTCAAAGCCACTAAATGCTATTTCTGGTACTGTTAATTTTATAATTGAATCCTTTATTGCCTCAATTGCAGCTTTACCTTGGCCTTGAGCTATTACTCCAAGAGTGTTACTCTTTATGGCAAAAGCTATTATCACAGTGTTTAACATGCTTAGTCCACCCAAATAAAGAGCTTCAATTCCACCATGACCTACTCCATAGCCTAGTCCATCCTTCCATTCAGTATCCTTTTTCAATAGAGTTTTAAAAGCTACAAATCTTCCAACCTCCTCAAAAACACCTGCTGCAAGAGCTCCATAGATTGCGAAAGCTACTGTATTCATAGGAATCAGTTTGTTAGAAATAACAGCTAAATGCATATAATGCTCCAAAACTTGACTGAATAAGATAAATACCACTGCACCAATTAAAGTCGTCTTTATAGAGAATTTATATTTTATCTTAAAAACTATTAATAATACTATTGGAAAGAGTATACAAAAGATAAGATTAATTATTAAAGCTACTATAACATTATTACTGACCATTTTTATCTCCCCTAAAATTAATTATTTGACTTTGTTAAAGCTAAACCTTGTTATGCTACTTAATAGTAGAATATATGACTTAAAGCCTCATTATAACTATAGTTACAAATCACTAAAAGAATATCATCGGAACTACAATCACTGCTATCATAAGAATTACAAACCCTATGGTTATAGCTAAGGCTGTCTTATTACCGAAATTTAACGTCCATCCAATGCCAAATCTCTTTTCTACAAAAATTGATGGATCATTGGGATTGTAATATATTGATCCTAGCTTCCAGTATTCATCATCATCCACATTTGTTACACTATTATCAGTTTCCTCATTAACTGTCTCCTTAAGCTTACTTCCACCTTGACCTATCATAAGACTCAAAACCGTTGGAAGAATTGTTATTATAAGAAATATAGTTATTATTATAGGCGCTGCTGACCTCATGTTTACCGAAATTATATTCAAAGAACTTAGATTAAAGAAAGTTATAAAGCATGTAATAACTATTGCTAGAGTATATATCATTATTGAATTAAACTTTTTAAACTTGTATAGCTGGTTTGCTGAATTAGATGGTTTTGAGGCATCTATTTTATTCTTGCTAATGGCAATAGAATAATTAGCAAAGGCTAATATGAACACTAATATAATCTCCATAGCACCATTAGCTACAAGAGTTCCTATGGATTTTTCTGCAAATCTATCTGCTACTCCGTAAAGATTAAAGTGCACACCAATCTTACCAGGAAGTTTGTCATAGTTAGTTATAGGTAAAACTAAATTAACAATCGCTATTACCATTGGAATTGCAAACCAATAAGATGATAATACAGCCTTATTTCTAAGCTTTTGAGACATCTCTGTATTTACATAAAGTATTTGCTTCTTATCCTTCAAAAGATTATTTTTAGACTTATATTCTTTTATTTTTTTATTGGCACTTAAGAATATAATAAAATATATTGCAAGCTCAACTAAAACTGCTATGAGCAAAAGAATAGAATTTTTAAATATAGTATTTAACGCCACCATATATAACGTAATGAAAACTATTGAAAATATAGTCAGTTGATTGTAATAGGTTTTAGTAACCTTTCTAATCTCCTCATCCTTAATTCTATCTAAAGGTATAAACACCCCAAAAATCAAATCTTTTCTAGTTAACTTAGGAGTAAGTAGAAAAGATACATAAAGCAATAAAAAAACAAATATAGACATAACATTACTAATGAGTACATCACTCATAAACCCATCTCCTTAATATTATTTTTCATACTCACAATACATTCTTTTACATTCTTCAATAAAATCGTCTTTAGAAATTCCGAAGCAATACGCTTGAGCAATAATATTTTTCAATTCTTCCTTTAGCGAATCAGCAGCTTTATCGTTCTGTCTTATTGGAATAGAATTAACTATGGCTCCTTTACGTCTATCTATGGTTACAAATCCTTCATCCTTTAAAAGGTTATACCCTTTATTTACAGTATGAAGATTTATTCCAATATCTTCAGCCATTTGACGAACGGATGGCAAACTTTCTTCAGGCTGAAGTTCTCCGCTTGCTATTCCATGGATGATTTGATTTTTTAATTGAAGATATATAGGAACCTCGCTTTGAAAATCAATCTTTATCAGCATTCTGCACTTCCTTTCATCTTTTATTATATAAGTTATATTTGTTATATATAATATATAACAAATATAATAACAAAGCAATGTAACTATAGATTTTTTTTATAGTCTATCTTCTCCTTCATAAGCAATTTAGCTTAATAAGCTTCTATTTTCTAATACTATCTAAAAGATTCAATAATTATGTCACGGTATTCTTCTAAATAATAAAATAACTGCTCACCAGAATGGCGGCAGTTGTTTTGAACTCAGTATTTTACTATATTAATTTTCTCTAGTATTATCTCTATAGAAAGCCCACTTCTTATTAATTTCTTTCCTAAGTGAGGCCACATCTTTAGATATTACATACTGCTGAGCAAACCTTCCCTCTAATTCAGTAATTTTTCTAAGATCATAGTATCTATTATGATAGTTTATATTCTCTTTACTTTGAAATTTGTAGACGTCTCCCTCCATAACTATAGGCATATCAAACTTCTTCAACTCATCTAAGAGCTTTTTATTTTCTTCATTATTCTTAAGTGAAGATCTAATATTTACAGCCTTGGCATATCTATCATCATCAAACATAAATTTTAAAAAAGCTTTTGCTACCTCAGGATACTTTGTTGTTTTACTAACTGCATACCTACAATCCCCACCAATACTTATATACTTACTATCTGGAATAGGAAACATACCAAACTGATCCTTAGCAGCTCCTAAATCCTCCAGTTGACGTATAAAGTCTGAATTCCATATAAACATTGCCACTTTTCCATCTTTTAAATCATTCTTACACTGTTGCCAGTCGTAATCAAATAGATCCTCTTCGCAATACCCCATATCTCCTATATGCCGTAACATCTCCAAAGACTTATAAACTGAGCTCTCTTCCCCTAGTATCGGCATTGACTGAGCAATAGTCTTTCTCTCTAAATCCTTATCTATCAGATAAGGAATACTATCTAGCCACAGTCCCATTCCCCATTGTTCCTTATAACATAAAGCCATTGGTGTTAGTCCAATTTTCTTTATCTTATCACAAGCAGCAAAAAACTCATTAATATCTTTCGGCAAGTTAGTTATTCCGGCCTTGTTAAATATCTGTTTATTATATATAACACCTTGCCACCCCAGAGAAGTTGTTAATTCGTATAACTTTCCCTTATCTTCCACGTTAGTGCTACAATTGTACATATTATAGTCATTAAATCCCAGGTCATCTATGGGAAGGAAATAGTTGCTAAAGTCGCTTGCATTTATAACTTGAGGTACAATGGTAATATCCGCCAACTCCCCTACCGAAGCTTTTCTTCTTAATATTTCTTCTGTATCTCCAATTAACTCCAAATTCACCTTTACCTTTGGATTCTCTTTTTCAAAGCTATCTATCATTTGTTTCAATTCTCTAGACTTGTCAGTTCTATTACTTACAAAAGTTATATTGCCCTCTAATCTAGAGCTTTTGAAATCATTTACATTAGAGGCATTTACTTTACTAGTACTAAATTTTATTATTAATAAGGAAGGGATACTTAAACATACAAATACTAAAATAATAGTTTTTAAATTAATATTATTTATTTTCATGGTATACACACCTACCTTTTTATTAGGGGACGGAGCTTTTGTCCCATAACCTTCTTATTGATTTTAGTCCTTACCTCTGTAGTTGTTTGGGGTAACCCCAGTCAATTTCTTAAATGCTCTTCCAAAGGTTATGGAATCATTATATCCAACTAGTTGTGCTATTTCATATATCTTTAAATTTGTAGTTATTAGTAACTCTTTTGCTTTCTTTATCCTATGATTGGACAGAAAATCATAAAAACCCTCACCAGTTTCTCTCTTAAACAATTCAGAAAAGTAGTTCTGACTCAAGAACACTTCGTCTGCTACATCTTTTAACGTTATATTTTTAGTATAATTATCTTTAATATAGTTTATGGCCAAAGTTATTGCTGAACTATTGCTTCCAATACTAGTATTATCTAAAACCTCTACAAGCTTGTCCTGATTACTTAATAAATATTTTTTTACCTTCTTATTATTAAACTCTTCAATCAATTTCTTAGCCAAACAGCCATTTTCTCTAAGCTTCCAAACCTTATCTGTGGTTTCTGTAATATATACACTTTTTTCATTTTCTAAAAATAAATCTGCTTCGCTATCTATAATCTTCATTACTGAATCTATATCATTATTTTCTTCATTTTTAAAGTAGAAAATTATGTATATAAATTCCTTATAGTTAAAGAATGAATACTCAAACTTATCATTGTATCTTATAACTCTTCCTATAAATCGCTTTATTATTTCACCGTCATCTTGATTTCTTTTAGCTATGACCATCTTATAAAAATAATCTTCATCAAGTTGAATTTTATCTACTAATAAATTCTCTTTTATTGAAGTAATATCTTTGTTTGAAAATAACACATTTTTAAAAAAATCTCTTTTTAAGACTTCAATAGATTTATTATATACCTTATTGTTTTTCTCATTAGTTTCAATCTTTTCTTCTACTTCTTTTATAATATCCGCCAGTTCTTCAGACCTAATAGGTTTTAGTAAGTAGTTAAAAGCCCCCGCTTTCATACTATCCCTAACATAAGTAAACTCATCATATCCACTTAATACTATAAATAGAGGAATCTTTTTTAAGATTTCATGAGCTCTTTTTATTAGCTCGATCCCCGACATTACTGGCATCTTTATATCTGTTACAACAAGATCAATAGACAAATAATTTTCTTTTAAGTACTCCAGTGCAGTATTTCCATTTGCAAAATCTGCGACCACCTCATGTTGTTCAAATAATCTTTTAATTACCTTTGAAAGTCCCATTCTAATTATCTTATCATCATCTACAACAATTATTTTCATTGCTCCTCCTCAGTTGAAGATTTCTAAGAATTGCTATATATTAAAATTATACATTAAATTTTGTACATTTAAAATATATACTTTTTTTATTGTTAATATTACTACCAATTTTTTCAATATAGGTTAGGTGAATTTATGAAACAAAAAAATAATGCTTCTATTAAGCGATTGACACTGATGATATTTTTAGTAATGCATATTTTATTTTTTATAATAACCACTTTAAGTCTTTATTCCTATTCCAAGTATGAGTTTGAAAAAACTGAAAAGCTCATAAAAAACTTTGATACAAGTTTAAGCCAACAGATATCAGATAAACTCACTAGCTTTTCTGATATCTCAAAGTATCCTTTGCTCATTCCAGACATAGACAAACTTCACGAAATACTTCTAAGCAACAAAGTCAATGATATCGAGCAATATAATTACTTGAAGTACTTATGTGATATGATCCTAATACAAAACGACTCTATAAATGGAGCTTATCTCTATGATTTGAAAGGTCGTGGAGTATGCTCTACGAGAAATAATACAAATGATAAGCTCAAAAATCCTGCTACGGAGAAATGGTTTATAGACACCCTGGAATCAAGCAATAATACTTCTATCTTTCCTGAAATCATAACTGCTAACATATATCAATCACCATCTTCAAATGATGGTGAGCTAATAGCATTATGTAGAAAAATAATAAATATTAAGACTAAGCAAGTTACAGGCTTACTTCTAATTACTATATCTAAAGATGAGTTGCTTAACATAGTAAAAAAAGACCTCCCTTTTACTGATCAGATAGTTTCTATTTATGATAAAAAGGGCTTAGTAATCCTTACCACCTTAAATAGCGACAGCAGTGAATTTACACAAACACAAGGTAAAAACACATTAAATTACAAAAACAGGCCGACAATACAATATATAAATAATGAACCTTATCTTATTTCCTACAATGCTATCCCTAACACAAATTGGACATTAGTTAACTCAGTAGCCAAATTTGATGCTTCTCGTATAAACAGTCTATTTATAGTTGTATTTATCATAAACATAGTATTTTTTATGATTCTTTTTTTAGTGTTATACATGTTTTTTAACAGAAGAATCTTTAATCCACTAAAATCATTAATTGCAAATATGAATAGGAATGTAGAAAATAACCTACTTACTGATTTTGCTTATAACAAAAAAGATGAAGTAGGAATACTTATAAAGTCATACAATGAAATGAAGCGAAGAATAAATGACCTTATTAATATTAACTATAAGAATCAGTTAGAACAGAAAGACTTGGAACTTAAGCAACTACAAAACCAGATCAATCCGCATTTTATATACAATACGTTAGAATCAATACATATGATGGCTGAGATAAATGATGACTTAGATACTTCAATAATGGCTCAATATTTTGGTTCAATTATACGTTACAGCATGAATAGAAAAATAAATATTGTAACTCTAAAAGAGGAAATAAGAGTTATAGAGCACTATATTTATCTTCAAAAAATTAGATTTGATCAATTATTCTCTATTGAAAACTTAATATCTCCAGAAGTTCTAAACTGTGAGATAATAAAAATGATAATTCAGCCTCTAATCGAGAATGCTATTTATCACGGTTTAAGTGAATGCAGTAGCAATGGCAAAATAATCATTCAAGGAGAACATCTTTTGGATAACTTAGTATTGACCATATCTGACAATGGTATAGGAATTGAAGAAGAAAAACTTCAAAGTCTAAATGATTATATAAATGATAAAAATAACGACTATAAAGGCATTGCTTTAAGAAATATAAATAAGAGATTAAAGCTTAATTATGGTGAAGAATATGGACTTACAATATACAGTGTGGTTGGAAAAGGTACATCCATGGAACTGACACTTCCTTATATTACAAGAGAATAGTATGTAATCTAATAACATATTTGTTGCTTGATTTTTCATAAAAAAAGCTGTTGCACTAATCTTTTAGTTCAACAGCCCCTTTATAAATTAATTAGCTTATTTATACTTTTTAATATCTTCCAAATTAATCATGTATGGATGGTTAAAAAAATCAATGTGTTCCTCTTTAGTATTCCATTGAACTTCGTTAATAACATTATTCCATGTCATAAACCACAGCCAGTTGGTTTCTGTAGTTTTTAATATTCCCGGATTAGGAATAGGTCCATTTTCACCTAAAGCTAAAGGCTTGGAAGCACTAGCCATTCTAGCAGTATTAATAAATTCTACAGTTAGAGGTCCATGGTCTCCAAGCGGTGCATAGTAGTCTATACTATTTATATCCACCACATCATCTCCTGGGTACCAATCTTTATCTGGCGAGTTCCAGACCCATATTAAATTGTTTAATTCATGGAGATGTACATATCTATCGTACATAAGCCTGTAAAGCTTTATATATGCATCCTTTCCATGGGCTCCCCACCAAAACCAACCTCCACAGGCTTCATGCAGTGGTCTCCACAATATAGGAATATTATTGTCTCTAAACCTCTTTAACTGTTCAGCTATTAGATCTAAATCTTTTATCATTATTATATTTTCATCTGTTCCAGATATTAATGCTCTGTTTAAATCAAAATCTGTATTTTTAGTATAAAAGCTCTTATCTCTACCATTCATAGGCGAAAACCAATGCCAGCACAAAGTTATTATTGCATCTGTATTTCTTGCCCAGTTAATAGCCGTTTCCACACTACCTCTATTATTTATAATTTCGTCTATACATTGAAAATCACTACTCTCAGTTTCAGTTGCTGAGGAGTAACTTAATAAGTCAAAGCCTAATATTGCTGGTAATCTTCCTGTGACTCTTTTTATATATTCCAGATCACTGCCACTAGCTTTATTGCAGTGTTGTCCACTTAATATTCCTTTTCCATATATCTTTGAGAAAAAACTCATTAAGCTTTTACACTCAACAGTAGAATTTTGATTTGAAAGTGTAAATTCTGGCCTGCTCACACAATAATTTTTATCTTCTTGTATAACTATATAATCCAAATTTATATAACCATATTGTTTTGATAGCTTTATACTATTCATACCTTCTTCTAACTTTAAACTTGATATTTCCTCAATGGTGAAACTCTCCGCTGCATCGAACTTCAGACTACCGTAACATTTATCATTTATAGAAAGCCTATGAAGTGACTGCTCTCCTGGTAGAGCATAACTGATTTGTATTTTATAAAACCCACTTTGAGGTATATGAACCTGAAAGTCTATAAAATCACCTTCACTCACTAAGGTCTTTAAATAGGAATTTCCTCTATACCCTTTAATTAAGTTGTTCATTTCGCCTTTAGAAAAGTTAGCATCAGTTGCATATATTATATTCTTAAATTCTTTCATCATCTCTCCACCTTTATATAAGACACAGTATCCTACATATTTTTCTTAGCTAAATATCTAATAGGGATTATACCTCCAAGGATAATTATTAGATTAACTACAATTACCATACAATAAACCACTTTTGCAGCTTCATTATCTCTAGTAAGTAAAAGTCCTATGACCGATATTCCAAGCATTCCGCAAGAAACTGCCTGAATAAACCTTATAAACTTTAGTATAGCTGACAGCTCTATTTTATCTTGCTTTCTAATCGCTTTTTTTCTATTTGTTGCACGTAATGACATGCTACATATCCTCCCTTATATTCCACTAACTCAGGCTCTTCCTTTTCACATTTTTCTGTATAATAAGGACATCTGGTATGAAACTTACAGCCTGAAGGTGGATTTATTATGCTTGGCATATCTAAGGTTCTTAAAGGAAGTCCTTTTGATCCACCATCTCTTCTTTTTCCAATACTTTGTGGAACTGCTGCTAAAAGTGCATGGAAGTAAGGATGTTTAGGATTGTCTATAGCATCATAAATATTATTAAGCTCTATCACCTTTCCTAAATACATAACCACCAGTCTTCCATTCTTAGCTATATACCTTGCTGTAGCTAAGTCATGAGTTATATATACAAAAGAAATATTATATTTCTTATTCATCTTAGTCATTAAATCTATAAGAGAAATTCTTAAGGATACGTCAACCATTGACACTGGTTCATCCGCTACAATTAGCTTTGGCTTTACAGATAAAGCTCTTGCTAAGAGTATTCTTTGTCTTTGTCCACCGCTAAGTTGATGTGGATATTTATATAAAAACTGTTCCTGAGGAACTAATCCTACCTCTTCAAAATATTCCTTTAATATAGTTTCAGCTTCTTGTTTATTTCTTGCTATTTTATGCTGTAATAAAGGCATCGATAAGGATTGAAAGATTGTTCTATTAGGATTTAAAGCTGCAAAAGAATCTTGGTGAACCATCTGCACTCCTAACCTATAGTCTCTGAATTCACTTCTTCTTAACTTAGAAATATCTTTTCCTTTATAAACTATCTTCCCAAGGGTTGGCTTATGAATACCTACAATCATTTTACCTAAGGTAGTTTTACCACAGCCACTCTCCCCAACAACAGCAATAATTTCACCTTCTTCTATTTCAAGATTAATCTTTGATAAAACACATACTTTTTGTTTTCTATTTACTCTATTATCAAAGTACATAGAGGTATCTTCAACCTTCAGTAAACTCATTTTATGCACCTTCCTTTGCTGCATTCTTTATTAAATCTGCATACTTGCAGCATCTACTGCATTTATTATCATTTACTAGGTACAATTGCTCTGTCTTATCTTTCTCACCTTCACATTGTCCACTCAAGTATAAAGTACATCTAGGGGCAAATTTACACTGTTTAAAGTCCTGTATAAGATTTGGAGGTGACCCTGGAATAGCCTTACGCTTGGTTATATCATCAGTTAACGTAGGAATAGCATTTAAAAGCCCTTTAGTATAAGGATGAGAAGGCTCCTCGAACACATCTCCAACCTCTCCATACTCAACAATTTCTCCAGCATACATTACTGCAATTCTATCTATTATACCTGATATTACAGAAATATCATGAGTTAAGAATATTAAGGTTACTCCTAGATCATCATGTATTTGCTTTAATAAGTCTAAGATATACCATTGAGTTATTACATCTAACGCTGTAGTTGGCTCATCTAATAGGATTATCTTAGGATCTAATATAAGGCTTAAGGCTATTAGTACTCTTTGCTTCATGCCTCCACTTAACTGATGTGGATAATATTCTAAAACACCTTTATCCAGTCTTACATATTGAAGTACCTCTCCAGATCTTGTTATTATCTGCTCTTCTGTCATATTAGCATCATGAGCATGTACAGTTTCTATAAAATGTTCTTTAATTTTTAGTACAGGATTCAATGCATTTTGTGCCGCCTGAAATACTGTAGCTATTTCACTCCATCTATATTCACTAAATTCATCTTTACTCAATTCTAAAAGGTTTACCTTTTCATCATTTTCAGTATAATAATATACTTCTCCTGAAGTTATTTTTCCTGGGTTTTTGACTAAGTTTAATATTCCAGAAGCAAGAGTTGACTTACCACTACCACTCTCACCAATTATTCCTAAGATTTCCCCTTTATATATGGTAAAAGATACGTTATCACAAGCTCTTAGCTTTCCATTGTTCAGCATAAAATCAATTGTTAAGTTGTTTACTTCTATCAATGGTTTCATTTATTGTTCCCTCCTATTTACGTAATCTTGGATTCATAGCTTCATCTAAGCCATTTGCAAATAGATAACAGCCTAGTTGGAAGAATAATATTCCCATTATAGGAGTTAGGAAATAAACTATTGGCCCAAGACCACCATATAAAACTGCTGATTGAGACATAGCCATCTGCATCATCATACCCCAATGACTACCTTGAAATGGAACTAATCCTAATACCATAAGTCCAACTGAAGTAATTATTGCACCTTTCATAATGGCAATGAAGTTTATAGCTATAAATGATGTTATATTAGGGATAATGTCTTTTACTATTATATTAAAGGTACTTATACCCATTATTCTGCTAACTTCTATAAAATCTTTGTGCCTTATAACCAGAACTTGAGATCTTATGGCTTTTGCAAGCCCTGCCCAAGACCAAAGACTTAAAACTAACCCAAATAGCACATTATTAGTAACATTTATTACCATGGAAAGAACCATAGTTACAGGGAAGCTTGGCATTGTCAAAATTATATTTGTAATCATCATTAGAGCCTCATCAGTCTTTCCACCTACAAGTCCTGCAAGTATTCCCATGGTACAAGCAAATACTATTGAAAAAAGTGCAGCATAAAAAGCAACCAGTAAAACTGACCTAGACCCTGTAATAAATTGAGAAAATATATCTCTTCCTGCATAATCAGTTCCTAGCCAATGCCTCGAAGAAGGAGGCTTCAATCTATCAAAATAATTGGATACCGGAGCTTTTACTATCATAGGACCAAATATTGATAGAATCAAAAAGAAAATTAATATCAAGAAACCTACTCTTGCCATTTTGTTTTTCCAGATTACCTGAAAAAATTCCTTAAGTGAATTAATAAAAGTACCTTCTTTACTATATCTATCTAGTAATCCATCATTATCATTCTTTCTAATACTATTCATCATATCTATTTCTCCCTTAACCTTGGATTCAATACTGTATATAGAAATTCAGCTACCAAGCCTGATAGTAAAACCATAACAATAATCATTAAGAACATACCTTGCATCAATGGATAATCTCTTCTAGATATAGCTGTAGATAAGTAATAGCCAACCCCTGGATAAACAAAAAGATTTTCAATAAGTGGTGAACCACCAAACATCATTCCAAAAGAAATGGCAACGCTTGTAACCATAGGAAGTACAGCATTTCTTCCTACATAGCTAAAAACAATACGTTTATTAGAAAGACCTCTAGCCCTTGCATAATTTATATAGTCTTCTCCAAGTACAGACATACAGCTTGCCTTCATTCCCATAATCCATCCAGCAAGAGTCGTTACAAAATATGCAAGTACAGGAAGAGCAGCATGGTGTAAAACATCTATTATGAAAGGTGCATTGAATCCTACCTCTACCGTGGAGCTGTACGCTCCTTTAGATGGAAATAAGCCTAAAGCTACTGAAAATAACACAATTAATAGATAAGCCACTATATAGTCTGGAATAGAACCAAATATTGCTTGATATGCAGTTACAACACCGTCTAATATATTACTTCTCTTCCACGCCACATAAATTCCTAGTATTACTCCAACAGAGAAAGATAATAATAATGATACCGAACATACTAATAGAGTCCAAGGTAGCGCCCCTAAAACTATGGAGCTAACTTGACCTTTATAGGACATTGATTGTCCTAAATTACCTGTAGATATATTCTTTACATAAGTTACAAATCTTTTAACTACAGGTACATCTGGATCATAGTTTAGAGCAAGTTTTGCTTTACTTAAAGCTTGATCATATGGCATCTGACTAGTCCTTATATATTCTTGTGCCAATGTATCTACAGGATTTCCTGGCATTGCTTGTATTACGAAAAATACTAATAATAGGGATGCTAGCATTGTTAATACACAGGATATTATTTTTTTCATTCTTCATTTACCTCCCTCATTTATGGATTAAGCTCTTCATTACACCCTATAAGACATTGAATGTACTTTTACTATCTATTTTTCATGTCTTATGTATTTGAGTATGCCTCAAAGAATTTACTTTTGAGGCATACTATTATTACTTTCTATTTAATTATTTTATATAGTACATTTGGCCAGACCTTAAGGACTTTCCAAGTATTGCGGAAGTTGTACCGGACCAATAGAAATCCTTTAATTGTTCACCAGTTTTAGCTTCTGGCATTGATAACTTTGGATTGTGTATTCTGAATATATAGTATTTTTCAGTTACAGGAAGATACCACATATTATCGTTAAAGAATTTAGCAAACTCTTCTGTCTTAGCTGAAACTTCCTTATCATCCTTAGCACTGAAAAGTTCCATTTCTTTTTCTGAGTATTTAAAGTCCTTACCTGTCACTTCATCCTTAAATATCAATCCGCCTGATGTAGGGAACTTGATATTCATCTTCTTTCCATACCACCATATTCCATCATAAGCTTCGTAAGGGTGTTGAGTATTTGTAGGGCTTCCAAAGCCATCTACAACCATATGTGCATCACCTGATGTAGAGTAATCATTGTAAGCTGCAGCTTCTTTAGGAGTAAATGTAGCATTTAACCCGAAGTCCTTTAACATATTAGCAGCTGCTTCTCCCATAACTACGAAGGCAGGGTATTCTCCAACACCTGCAATCTTTATTTCTGGAGATTCTCCCTTTGAATTAACCCATTTTCCGCCCTTCTTTGACCAACCAGCTTCTTCTAGTAACTTTGTAGCCTTATCTTTGTCCATAGTATAGTTAGCTAAAGTTTTAAGAAAGTCTTTTGATAAGTATTTATCTCTAACTGAAGGAGGAAGTCCAACTCCATATTCATCCCCAAGTCTCATGCCTGGTTCAGATACTGGTGCGATTTGAGCTTTATCTACGATATAAGCTATAGCCTTTCTTACCCTAACGTCATCAGTTGGAGCTTTATTTATGTTAAAGCAGAAACCAAATGAACTGTATTCTGGTACTAATAATTGTCTTATTGTATCTTTATTGTTCTCAGCAACTTTTTTAGCCAAATCTGGAGAAATTCCCATACCTTCAGCATCATACTCTTTATTCATTAAGGCAATTGCTGTAGATTCTGTAGTTGTTGGTCTTAGACCTCTTATTTTTTCTATTAGTGGTGGATTCCTAAAATATTTATTTCTTTCGAATATTGTCTCTGAGGAGGTTACCTTAGTTGGTACATATGCACCTGAGCACTTAATCTTAAGGATATCTGGGAGATAGTTGTTAAATTCCTTTGTTGTATCAGCCACTAACTTATCTCCGTCTTTATTAAACTTATAATTTTTGTTATCATCAAATTCTCTATATTTTTCAAAAGCAACTCTAAACTGTTCTGCCCATTTTCCATATTCAGAAGCTGAATATTTTACTGAGGACTTTAATATATAGTCAAGCAACAAATTTGCATCCTTGTTATACTTTATTTCTACTGTCAAATCATCTTTTTTAGTTACGCTATCAGCAAAATATGCAATCTTGTTTACTGTCATATCAATAAAGGTATTACAGATTAAATCATCTGCATTAAGAGGAGTTCCATCGCTCCATTTTAGATCCTTTTTTAAGGTCATTGTTAATACTTTATCCTTAAACTCATACTTTTCAAGCAACGATGGTTTAAAGGTTTTTTGAGGTTGTGAACTATAGTCACATAAATAATCATATATTATTGGTTCTACAGACCAGTCAGGTCCTCCGTTTACAGCAGGATTACCATGTCCAGCTGGCGGTGGTGTAAAGGATGTCATTGTAGTTAATACTGTTCCTTCTACCGGAGCTTTCTCTCCGTCTAATTTTGCATTAGTCAATTTGGTTTTGACTTGAGTTACACTGTCTTCAATGCTTTTTGCAGAAGTGTCTGTAGATGCATTTTTGCTAGAATCGTCTCCACATCCCACAAATAAAGATGTACTCATGGCTAATACCATGGTTACAGCTAAGGTCTTAAATAGCTTTGCTTTTTTCATTTTTCCCCCTCCATGATTCACAAATTTTAATAAATTGTCTTCATGTTTTGATTATATTCAGGGATATTTTACCTGTAAACGTTTATAGGTATTTATATGAAATATAGTTTATATTTAGTAATAATTGTATATACTTTTTAAATATATAGACTTATCTTTATATAAAGTGGTTTATTAATGACTACTCCTCTATTGGAAAATACCCCTTACTTATATCTAGATATTTCGATATATCTTCCACATAGAGTGAGTTTTAGAGTTGTACCTCCTTATTTTAGTATGTTGCAAAAATTCTTTGCCCCATTACTTATGAAATATATGATTTTTTTATTTTGTTAAGTTATTTTATATAATACATCTCTCCTGATCTTAAAGATTTTCCAATTACTGCAGCCATTGTACCTGACCAATAGAAATCTTTTAGCTCTTCTCCGGTGTTAGCTTGTGGCATTGAGAGCTTTGGATTGTGTATTCTGAATATATAGTATTTTTCAGTCATAGGGAGATACCACATATTATCATTAAAAAACTTAGCAAATTCCTCTGTTTTAGCAGAAATCTCTTTATCGTCTTTAGCACTGAAAAGCTCCATTTCTTTTTCTGAATACTTAAAGTCTTTACCAGTTACTTCATCCTTAAATACTAGTCCTCCTGCTGTAGGGAACTTTATATTCATTTTCTTTCCATACCACCATATTCCATCATATGCTTCATAAGGGTGTTGAGTATTTCCAGCGCCCCCAAAGCTATCTACAACCATATGAGCATCACCTGATGTAGAGTAATCGTTGTAAGCCGCAGCTTCTTTAGGAGTAAATGTAGCATTTAACCCGAAGTCCTTTAACATATTAGCAGCTGCTTCTCCCATAACTACAAAGGCAGGGTATTCTCCAACACCTGCAATCTTTATTTCTGGAGATTCTCCCTTTGAATTAACCCATTTTCCGCCTTTCTTGGACCAACCAGCTTCTTCTAGTAATTTTGTAGCCTTATCTTTGTCCATAGTATAGTTAGCTAAAGTTTTAAGAAAATCCTTTGATAAGTATTTATCTCTAATTGAAGGTGGAAGAGCCACTCCATATTCATCTCCAAGCCTCATACCTGGTTCAGACACTGGCGCAATCTGAGCTTTATCTATAATGTAAGCTATTGCCTTTCTTACTTTCACATCATCAGTTGGAGCCTTATTAATGTTAAAGCAAAATCCAAAAGATCCATACTCAGGTACTAATAATTGTCTTATTGTATCTTTATTATTTTCTGCAACCTTCTTAGCTAAATCAGGAGAAACTCCCATACCTTCAGCGTCATACTCTTTATTCATTAGAGCTATCGCGGTTGATTCAGTACTTGTTGGTCTTACCCCTCTTATCTTTTCTATTGGAACTGGAGCCCTAAAGTATTTATTTCTGTCAAATATCATCTCTGAGGAGGTTACCTTAGTTGGTACATATGCACCTGAGCACTTAATCTTAAGGATATCTGGAAGATAGTTGTTAAATTCCTTTGTTGTATCAGCCACTAATTTATCCCCATCTTTATTAAACTTATAATTTTTGTTATCATCAAACTCTCTATATTTTTCAAAAGCAACTCTAAACTGTTCTGCCCACTTTCCATATTCAGAAGCTGAATATTTTACTGAAGACTTTAATATATAGTCAAGCAACAAATTTGCATCCTTGTTATACTTTATTTCTACTGTCAAATCATCTTTTTTAGTTACGCTATCAGCAAAATATGCTACCTTATTTACTGTCATATCTATAAAGGTATTGCAGATTAAATCATCTGCATTAATAGGACTTCCATCGCTCCATTTTAGATCCTTTTTTAAGGTCATTGTTAATACCTTATCCTTAAACTCATACTTTTCAAGTAATGATGGTTTAAAGGTTTTTTGAGGTTGTGAACTATAGTCACATAAATAATCATAAATTATTGGTTCCATTGACCAGTCTGGTCCTCCATTTACAGATGGATTACCATGTCCTGCTGGTGGCGGAGTAAAGGATACCATTGTAGTAAATACTGTTCCTTCTACAGGTGCTTTCTCTCCATCCAATTTTGCATTTGTCAATTTAGTTTTGATTTTAGTTACACTGTCTTCTATGCTTTTTGAAGAAGTGTCAGTGGATGCACTCTTACTAGAGTCACCTCCACATCCCACAAATAAAGCTGTACTCATGGATAATACCATGGTTACAGCTAAGGTCTTAAATAGCTTTGCTTTTTTCATTTTTCCCCCTCCATGATCCATAAATTTTAATAAATTGTCTTCATGTTTTGATTATATTAAGGGATATTTTACCTGTAAACGTTTATAGGTATTCGCATGAAATATAGTTTGTATTTAGTAATAATTGTATATACTTTTGCTATATATAACCTTACTTTTATAAAAACTATATTTAAAGATGTACCACTTCAATGCAAATTATCTTTTAGGATAAAGTTATACATCTTAATATTCTTATTGAATTTAATCACCATTATATTGAGCTTTTATAATAAAGAGGTGCTACTCCATATTTCTTTTTAAACATTTTAGAGAAATTGAATATATCCTTGTACCCTGAGCTTCTAGCAGCTTCACTAGGTGTAAAGTTATTCTTAACAATAAGTTTTGCCGCCTTTTCAAGTCTTACATCAATAATATATTGTTTAGGAGATTTTCCTGTAAATCTCTTAAATATATTTGAAAAATAAACTCTATTTATACCTAGATATTTTGATATATCTTCAACTGTTATATCATTCATATAATTTGCCATTATATAACTTTCAGACTTGAGAACATATATCTTAGGAAATCCAACTGCATCTTCAGTATTCTCAGCTTCTATTAACAAAGAAAACAGTTCATATAGCTTTGCAGTTAAGAATATTTCTTTAGTCTGCTCTATTTTACTTGCCTCTAGCATTTCTTTAAAAATATACTCTGCTGCTTGTGAATACAATATATCTTTTTTCAGAAAGGTTGCTTTTTTGAATAAATTACTTTCTGTATTACACTGAAAGCCTATCCAAATATACTTCCAAGGATCATTCTTATCAGCCTCATAATAAGTTATCTCCTCAGGTCTTATAACAAAAATGTTACCCTTTCTTAGGCTATAGCACTTTTCCTTAATGGTAAATGTCCCCTTTCCCTTTTCAATATAGTGAAGTAGATAATACTCTCTAGACGCTGGACCAAAGCCATGACCACTGTAGCATTCTTCAACCCCACACAACAGTGGATTAATTTCCTTAAAGTTTTGATTCAATAATATAATATCTTCTTTCATATTTTTAAACCTCTTACATTTCAAATAATATAAAAAACTCAAATCATAAATAGTTACAAAATGACAAATAAACCTTTCATTTATCAATGGATATATAGGAAATAAATTGTTACTATTTACTGGAGTAGTAGCCATTTTACTATTACTTTAATACTAATAATACTACTTATCCTTAGTATTTCAAGTATTAACCAAATACAAAAACACATTATAAATATACAATATTTTAAAGTGAAAGAGGGTTTTATAATGTTAGGAAAGACACCACCTATGGGTTGGAACTCCTGGAATACCTTTGGCTGGCAGATCTCAGAAAATTTAATTAAAGGAATTGCTGACGTTTTTGTTGAGCAAAACCTAAAAGATGCAGGCTATGAATATATAGTAATAGATGATTGCTGGTCAAAAAAACAAAGAGATAGTGACGGTAGATTAGTACCAGATGAAGAAAAGTTCCCAAGTGGCATGAAGGCTTTAGCTGACTATATCCATAGTAAAGGTTTAAAGTTTGGTATGTATTCTTGTGCTGGAACAATGACATGTGCAGGTTACCCTGGAAGCTTTGAACATGAGTTTATTGATGCAGAAACCTTTGCCTCCTGGGAAGTAGACTACCTAAAGTATGACTATTGTTATAAGCCAGATGGTATCCCTGGGCATATACTTTACAAAAGAATGGCCATGGCCTTACGTAATTGCGGACGGGATATCTTATTTAGTGCCTGCAACTGGGGCAACGATGACTCCTTTAACTGGATGAGAGCTTCTGGCGCTCATATATTTAGATCTACTGGAGATATACAAGACAATTGGGAATCAATAAAAAATCTAGCGCTTCAACAAATGCACAAAGAATGTTATAGCGGGCCTTATTGTTACAATGATGTTGATATGCTAGTAGTTGGAATGTATGGAAAAGGTAATGTAGCATTAGGAGGATGTACTGATGAGGAATACAAAACTCATTTCTCCCTATGGGCTTTAATGGATTCTCCTCTCATGATAGGATCAGATATAAGAAAAATGAGCGAAGCTACTAAAAATATACTTACAAATAAAGAAATTATAGAAATCAATCAAGATATAGAAGGAAGGCAAGCTTACACAATTCCTCAATGGAACAATTCCAATTGTATGGCATATATAAAGACCTTAACTAACGGAGACTATGCTATTGGCTTCTTTAACTTTGGAGATAATTCAGGGGAAATGTCACTTCAATTTTGGGATATAGGACTTCCAACCTCCTCAGGTTTTGGATTAAGCTTAAGAGATCTTTGGAAACATGAAGATATTGGAACCTTTACTGAAAGCTATACTTTAAAATTAGAACCTCATAGCTGTGCTGTATTTAGAGCTAAAGTAGTTAAGCCATGAACGAATGTTGCTTTGAATGCAATAAGAAACTTGAAGGAGACGAGATAGCTATTTATCGCAGATTAGTCAACAGGGGTGCTACAAAGTATCTTTGCATAGATTGTCTCTCTAAACATTTCAGGTGTACTAGAACTTTAATACTAGAACGTATAGAACATTTTAAAGAAATTGGCTGCACTTTATTCTGCAAATAGAAAAACCGCTGAAGTGACCTTCTTCTATGAGATTTTTTTGCAAATCTGCCTTTCAGAATTAATATAAATTACCTAAGAGCCAAAGGAGTTACAAATCCTTGGCTTTTTTCTTTATGTTATAACTAGCTATTATAGGCCTTTAAATTTAGTAGGCTCAGCTAAAAAAAACTTTAACTACTTGTCTATAAAGTAAAAAGCTGCTTGACAATGTATATAATCAAACAGCTCAATATCATATAAATTTATAATCCCATATAATATAAACTAAAAATTCCTGTATAACAATAAAAAAGTTGATGAAGTGAACCTTTTTCACTTTCCTAGACAGTAAAAAACAATACTGAAAGTTGCTTTATGAAAACTTAATAATAGCAAAGAACTGGTGTACCTACATCCATATTTTCGTATATAGTTTTAGCAAGAGCTAATGGCATATTTACACATCCATGTGAGCCAGTTGTCTTGTAGTATTGACCACCAAATGTAGTTCTCCATGTTGCATCATGAAGTCCTATGCCCTGATCAAAAGGCATCCAATAGCTAACTGGAACATTATAATCTTCACCTTTTAAGCTTGTATTTCTCTCTTTATATTTGACTCTATAAACACCTACTCTAGTTGAGTGGTTTGCAGTTATATTACCAGTAACTACATCTCCTTCCACTACTAGAGATCCATTTTTATAATACCATAAATGTTGTTTTGACATATCTACTTCTACAAAAGTATTTCCAATATCATTACCATCTAAAGATGCACCTTTTTGTGCATATATAGGTTCCTTAGTTTCAACCTTACCATTTTTTATATCATCTATTAAGCTTTGAGACTCTTTTGCACTATTTATAGCCCAGCCATAATCTCCACCACTTATTTTTATCTTATTCCCTAAAGTAGTAGTAAAATCTCTTGTCTTTCCTACAGTACCATAAGTACTTGAAAGTTTATTTAAATATTGCTTTACTTTTGTCTCGTCTAATGTAACTTGTAGTTTGTCATCTACTTTTAGCCAGGTACTTATTGTTGAACCATCTAGAACTTCTGTATTTTTTCCAAAAGTATATGTTATCTTTGAAGCTACATATTTATCAAGAGCCTTTTTAGCCTCAGTCACTTGCTGAGAAGTTGAAGTATATTGTGGTTTCACATAACAATCTTCATCTTTTAAATTTATCTTTTCTTGTCCTTTAAGAATTGCATCTGAAACTTTGTTAACAAAGACATCTTTATTAATCTTATTACCATAAACCTCATTTACAATACTATAGCTTCCATTTTCATATTTAAAGCTTGCATTTTTAGGTTCAATTACCTTGCTGCCATCAAAAAAGGATATGCTATCTAATTTCTTTTTTAACAATTCCTTATCAAAAGAAACCCCTGCTGTAACATTATAATCCTTGGACTTAAAAACTGCTGTAATCCATCCAAAAGGATTTTCTTTATCTTTTAAACTCTTAACTTGTCCGTTTGAATTATACTTTAATCCAATATCAGACGCAGTTATTTGCTCTTTCTTACCATCAATTCCATCCAGCTCTAACTTATAGGCTTCTACCTTCGCTGGCATTTCTTTTTCTACTTCACTGACAGTTTTACCTGAAACACTAACACTATTTATTTCAGTACCAAAATAGAAATGATTTGTGAAGTATGCTGTCATACCCAAATATATTACAAGCAAAGCAGAAACAGAACTTATACTACCTATCACAATTTTATTGCGTTTTTTCTTCTTCTTATCCGTAATACCATCTCCTCTTGAAGACGTAGCACTTATCTCAAAAGCATTTTTTAACTTATTTTAAAATAGCCTGAAAAGTAATCCAGTGATACATCAATATAATCGCAGCAAAATTTTACTATAGGTTTAAATTCATGCCTCCTTTCTAAAGGTATATTTCATTCTATGTTTTAGGATTAATTTTTAAAACAATTATTGTATGTGGTGATCATAAATATTTCTAAACATAAAAAAATAACCTACTCTCAAAAAACCTATTGAAGGTCAACTTAGAGTTAGGTAAATACCATATAGTCAAGTTCTTTGAACCCTCTATCTTATAATATTTTTGTATGAATCTAAGCTGATATCTAGAAGTATTTAATTGATCAATAATTATTACGTTTTAATCTTCAAATTTGCTACCTTTTTTTTAATTTTTAGATTTCACTATTTCAAATTATTATAAAATAGTCCTCGTCTATTATATCAGAAATTTACACTTTTTTTTAACTAATATATCTAAAAATATAAATTATTATTTCTTTAAACATAAAGATAGAAATTTTGCTTATACATAGAAAAAAATTAAAACTAATAATTTTATGCCTATACAATATTTTTACCATATTTTGTATTTAATATCAATTTTTATTTTTCTCTATTAAAGATACACTACTTCATTCCTCTATCTTGCAAATAAATACTTTCACTTAATATCTTTAGATAAATAATTAATGTTTATTGAAGCGCTTTTCTAAACTTATTATATAATGTAGAACTTTATATAATCAATATAACTTAGCATAGAAAAAATCGCCAATAACTTTTATATCGGCGAAATAATAAACATATTTATATATTATCTTAAAGAGTTCTTATTTTATAGAGTTCCCAACTCATCTATCAATTAATATATCTCCGATAATGCCTATGACCAACGATTTCGGATCACGTATAAATTAAGTTGGTGTAGGAACTCTTTAAAGGAATAGGCATACTTTATACCAATATTCTACAGAAAACTATTCCTTTATTTAGATACTAGTTTGAAGTCCCTCTAATTAATGCATCTTTAACCTCTGGGCATGACCAAGTCAAATTCTGCCTATCAAATATTCCATAGGTATCAGCTTGCCCTGCTGTGGAGATACCATTATCCCACCATATTGTTGTAATTCCTCTATTTTTAGCATCCCTAACATAATACTCAGCTAATGCCGCTCTAGACTGCTGATTATTCTTATTTATAGAACCAAATTCACCTAAAACTACTGCTATTCCATTCTTCACAAACTTATTATATATTGCATCAAATTGAGAGTCTAACTGAGCTTTATCCGAGTCACTTCCCCAATAAGATGTACCACTTATATCCATTGCAAATGAATACGGTGAATACATATGGAGTGAAACAATCACTCTGCTATCATTATTAGGTATTACAAGAGAGTCATAAGTTACAGGAAGAGCTGCTGCTGCGTAGGTTGGTATCATAATAAACCTATACTTATTATTTCCACCAGTATTTCTGATTGTATTTACTGCAGCAATATTATATCTATTAACAACATCCCTACCTTCTGCAGTTCCACCTGTCCATTCAGAATCCGATCCAACTAAACGTGGTTCATTCATTGTTTCAAATATTAAATGGTCTCCATATTTTTTAAATCTATCAGCTATTTGTTTCCACAGCTTAGTAAGCTCACTAGTTACCTCCTTTTCCTTTGCATAGGTAGGTACTAACCATGTATCCTCATGGTGAATGTTAATTATTGCATACATGTTATTGTCTAAAGCATAATCTGCCACCTGTTCGACCCTATCAAGCCAATTTTTATCAATCTTATATTCTGGAGCTACACCTATATGATCTTTCCAAGTTATTGGTATTCTTACAGTATTAAAGCCAGCAGCCTTTATCTTATCTATCATAGCCTTTGTAGTAACAGGATTTCCCCAGCTAGTCTCAGTAGGACTTGCATCTAGAGTGTTACCCAGATTCCATCCTATCTTCATTTCTTTTACTACCTGCAAGGAACTTATGTTTTTAAGACATGAAGTTGTAGAACAAGCTTTTGCATTTGTATTTGTACCCAAAGCAGCGGTCGAAACGATTACACTCAAGCAAATAGTTTTAACTATAGATTTTAATCTTTTTCCCATATTCTCATCCCCTAAGAAATTAATACTTTAATATACTTTAATATACATTCTAAATATATTATTTGAGTATCCCCCTCCTTCTAATAAGTATTTATAGAATGTATCTTCAAGTCAAAATTTTAATTAAAGTCTGCAACACGAGATTTGTAGTCAAGGTAAACATATTTATTACACTTAGTTATTATATATTTACTTTATAAACACATTTTAATATGATCTGATACATATTATACACCACCATTTACCAAATGTATATATTTACCATAAGTTTTTTTATATTTTTCTCTAAAAATACTTATAAGATATTATCAATTCTCTATAGAGTAGAATTTTAATCTGAGTTTATAGTAAAAACATCCGATTAATTTTAATCAAAGAAAAAATCACTAACGTTATTTCATTAGTGATTCTTTTACAAAGATTCTATTTCTCTATTTTTATGGTTGGAAATTTTAAATCTTTATACTTATTGATTTTTTCTTTTACTATAGCTATATTCTCATCAGTATAGAACCCACCTTGAGTATGTCCTATTTCTCTTAAATGATGCTCTCTTCCTTCTACAGTTGTTCTATCACGACACAGGCCATCTTCAGCAATAACAAATTTCCACTTTCCAGCTTCAGTCTTTTCTAAATCTCCACCGGCTCCACACACTTGGCATTCTACTGGAAAATGAAGTCCATCCCATTGCACCTCTCCTAATACTAAGGCATTGGAATGACAATTAGGGCACCATCCCATATCCTCATCTCCTAACCATTTCCTCTTATCAGCTGAAGTATTTAGAGACTCCATTATATTTTCCCCAATTTTATGAGCTCTCTCAATCATGTCATCATGTATTAAACATTGTCTCGGTGCTGGCACACGTTTTGCAAGATACATGTCAATAATTTTGAAATCATTAGTAAAACATGTTGCTTGCATAGCTTCTAAAGCCATAGACTGCCAAGATCTAGTAGAACCACCAACTGCAATTAATGCTCCTACTCTATCTTTATGTTCAACTGCACCAATAGCTTCTAAGAAAGATGATTCATAACTTAAGTTTCTATGCATAAATTTCAAGAAAGTAGCAGTTGGCATTAAATCATAGGTCGGTGCTGAGAAAATAACAGCATCTTGATTTAACATGACTTCCATAATAGCTTTCTTGTCATCCTTCTTATCCAAAGTACATCCAACATGTTTACCATTTGTCATACCATGTGTGCATGCTGTGCAACCTGTACAGTCTACAATATTATAATCTCTTAAATTAATCATAGTAATTTCTGCACCTTGCTCCTGACAAGCTAACAGTGCTTCTTTTAGTAGAATTTCAGAATTTGAATCTTTTCTTCCAGCAGTAACTCCCATCACATTAAAAGCCATAATAACCTCTCCTCTTTTCTTTACAAAATTTAAATAGCTTAATATACTACTCTAAAAACTGTTTCCAAAAACTTAAGCATATTATATCTTCATTGATACTAAAAAAAATATTACATAATTTTTTTTTATTTGATAGACTTATAAAGGCATTCCAGTTCTAGCATTAGAGGTATATTCAATCTTTATCGCACATATATGATTGTTTTTCAAAAATATTTATTTTTCTGGAACTGGACATCTTTAAGTCATAGCACATTAATATTAACATTCTGCTTCAGCAGAAACATCCAATAAATTTACGAAAAAAATCTAAAATATCATAGTATTTTTAGAATTTTTTTCATTGAAATGAGGTTTATATTTTGATTATCTTAAAAGATTTATTTATTCATTTGGAAAATACGTGTGGCAGTAAAATTTATGGAAGCTTTAATCCTGAGGATAATATTGAAAATATAGATTTTTTTGATATGAGAAAAGAGGCTTTGGCTAATACTTTATATTTAGCTTATTACACTACTTATCAAAATGAATTGACACTAGAAAACAACCGTAAGCTGTTAATATTATCAAAGGACATTCTTGAAAACGCTCAAAACTCCACACTATATTTATTAACAGAAAAAAGTATAGAGGAAATTTACAAACTCTCAATGGAGTTCCTATTGAATCAATATAGCTTATACGAAAAAAAGTATACTATTAATAATAGTCTTCATCATTGTGATAATATAAATAAAATTCTTAATGTATCAGAGCAATATATTAATAATCCTATTTTTCTCTTAGATACAAGCTATCGCATATTAGGGCAGTCTAATCTTGCTGCCTCATCCAAAGATTCATCCTTAGATAAGCAAGATGGCAAGTGTTATCTTGTATTAGATACAGTAAAAACTATGAAAAGAGATAAATGTATAGATGATATTTATAACTTAGACAAAGCATTTTTTCATCTTGCAGATAAAAATCTTATTTTTTGTGGAGTTCGTATTAATAATATTACTGTAGGCTACATATGTGTACTACAAGAATTAAGACCTTTTGTAGAAATGGATTTAGAAATTATAAATGAGTTATCAAAAACACTATCAATATTCATTGAAAAAAGTGATCAATTTATAAGCAGTTCTGGACTAGAGGAAGAATATTATGTTATAGATATGCTTATTACTAACTCTTATTCTATTAATTATTTAGAAGAAAGATTAAATGCTGTTAACTTTAAACTTAAAGCTAACTTTTTGATTATTACAGTGCCTTTCTACAAAAAATACGCTGACTATAGACATAACTTTGGATTAAATCAATTAATTCAAAATTGTAAGCTTATATTAGGCAATTGCATAGCCGCATACTATGACAGTAAGATTATTTTCTTATTGAGCAGTTCTTCAGATACGGTTATCTCTTTAGAGCAAAAAACAAGATTCAAGGATTTACTAAGATTAAACAAATTAAAAGCCGGTATAAGTATAGTTTTTAACAATATACACCACATAAAAGATTTCTATAACCAATCAAATTATTGCTTAACACTGTCAGACAGGCTAAATAGTAGCGACAACATGCTGTATTTTGAAGACTATATAGAATATTACTTATTTTATAATCTAGAGGAATATAAGAAAGAAGCCATAACACTGAAAACCCTAATTCACCCATTTATAACTAAGCTGATTGAGCATGATGCCAAAACTAATAGTGAACTCCTAAATACTTTAGAGTGTTATTTAGAAAGTGATAGAAACTCCGCTCTTTCATCAAAAAAACTAAATGTTCATCCAAGTACCTTTTTTTATAGGCTTCATAAAATAGAAAACTTACTTAGTTGTACCTTTAGCGACAGTAAGCTCTTATTTAAACTGGAATTATCTTTAAAAATTAATAAATACATCAACTCTTTAAGATAGTATTACTTTAATTAAAATACATAATTTAATTATCACACAAAACAAATACCATGAATTACAATAAAACACTTTACCTTAATTCATGGTATTTATATTTTAATATTTAGTTATGGTCAATGCTCTATTGCTGGTTTTTACCATACTCCATGAGCCTAGTATAAATTTTTTCCTTGTGAATATTGCTTATTACTTCATCATTATATTTCTTTATTTCACTTACTAAGTTTATTGTATACACAACTTTACTCTCAGCTTTCACCTGTAATCTTGCATTAGTTGTGAAGTCTATTATTGAAACATATCTTAAATCTCCAAACTCACTAGTAACTCGTTTTAGCCACTGTATATTTTCATAGTTTTCATGTATAGGATTAGATATTCTTCCCCTTTTTGTAGGAAGTTTTTGCTTCCAACTTCCATCAGCTTCATCCCCAACAATGGTTCCTTTATAGTCATTATCCTTAATAACAAAGATTCCATAATTGGATACGACAACATGATCTATATCTATAGCTTTACCTTTTATTTCAAAACTAATATGATTTATCACCTTATACTTTTCTTCATCTAAACTAGATAAATAAGCTTCTACTGACTTTTCACCAAGTATTCTTTTTATCTTAGGCATAAAAAGATCTAAAATACCTGCTGCCAGTATTAAAACAATTAAGTACCAAAACTTAGTTATAAATTCTATTACTGCATTCATTTAGGTATACTCTCCCTCTGTAAGTAGCTTTAATAATATATTACCAAATTGTATGCAATAAATCATCTTATATTGTAAACTATAGAAATCAGAATGAAGGGTACTTCTTTATCAACATATTCTAGGAATGATCTCTGCTTCAGCCATATCCAAAATTCTAGTTCCTCTTATATTGGTTTGTAATAGCACCCTCCCATACTTGTCCTTTATAACTTCTCCGATGATAGCAGCTTCTTTTCCTAAAGGGTTATCTCTAATGATATCCAATACTTTTTCACCATGTTCACTAGCTACTACAACTAAAACTTTCCCTTCATTTGCTATATATAAAGGGTCTAACCCCAGAATTTCACAAACTCCACTAACCTCGTCTCTTACTGGAATACAGTACTGATCTAACAATATTCCTAGTTCCCTATTGTTAGTTATCTCATTAAGTACAGTAGCTAGTCCACCTCTTGTTATATCCCTCATAAATCTAATTTGTAATTTGCTATTTAATATTTCTTCAACCAAACCATTTAAAGCATTGCAATCACTTTCTATTTCGGTCTGAAAATTCAAATCTTGTCTCTTACAAAGTATAGCGGTGCCATGATCCCCCATGGTTCCGCTGACGATAATCTTATCACCAACTTCAATATTTGCAATACCTAAATTCACATCATTTCTTAAGCTACCTACTCCAGTAGTATTAATATATATTTTATCCCCTTTACCTTTTTCAACCACCTTTGTATCTCCCGCAATTATCTTTACTCCAGCTTCTTTAGCAGCTTCAGCCATAGATATTGCAATCTTCTCTAGCGCATTGATATCAAAGCCTTCTTCTATTATGAATCCTGCAGTTAGATATAAGGGGATTGATCCAACTACAGCTAGGTCATTTACTGTTCCACATATTGATAATTTACCTATATCTCCTCCTGGAAAGAATATAGGTTCTATTACATATGAATCTGTGGTAATTGCAATTTTCCCATTTATGTTATTTATAATACTAGAGTCTCCTTGTTGATCAAGTATCTCATTGTGAAAGTACTTATAAAAAATGTTATCTATAAGCTCATGAGTACCTTTTCCCCCACTTCCATGATATAAAGTAATTATATTCATATATCTCCCCTCTTTTATCTTAGTCTAGTTTTAATACTATTACTGAGATTAAGTAGTTATGAATTAGCTGATATATGAGCAAGCTCATCTAAGCATCGGATGACTGACCACTTAATTTCAACACAGTACTTTATCATAGCCTAAATTCATTATATTTATAATGTATCCCACAGCTTCCTTCCCTTGAAACCATACACACTCCTATAGGAGTACTTGGAGTACATTGCTTTCCAAAAAAACTACAATCTTCTGGAGTTTTATTTCCTCTTAGTATACTTTCGCAAAGGCAGCCTTTTGATAAAGATCTTTCTTCTACTTTTATATTGAACTTCTTTTCTGCATCAAAGCTTTCATACTCATTTCTTATCTTTAATCCACTATTTTCAATGTTGCCAAGTCCTCTCCAATTGGCAGCGCAACTCTTAAAAACAGTACTAATAATTTCTTTAGCCTTCCTGTTTCCATCATACTGTACGAATCTTTTGTAGATATTCTCCATTCTGATTTCTTTCTTTATTATCATATCAATTAATAAAAATATCGCTGATACAACATCCTCCTCTTCAAATCCAGCTATCACTGATGGAAGTTCTAATTGCTCTGGTATAAACTTAAAGGATCTCTCACCTATAATGGTGCTAACATGTCCTGGACATAAAATCCCATCTAGTCTCAAATCTTCCGAATTTACTAGATGTTTTATGATCTCTGGCATAGTTTTTAATGTGCAAAACACACTAAAATTTGTTATTCCTTGTATACTAGCTTTATGTATAGCAAGAGCAGTTATTGGAGCCGTGGTTTCAAAACCTATACCAAGAAACACTATTTCCTTCGATGGATTGTCTAAGGCTATTTTTAAGGCTTGCAAAGGTGAATATATTACTCTTATGTCCTTGCCTAAAGCTTTTTGAAGCCTTAGGGAACTATAAGTCCCAGGCACATTGATCATGTCTCCAAAGGTAGTAATTATTACTTCTGTTCTTTGGCTTAGTTCAATAGCTGCATCAATGTATCCTTGAGGAGTAACGCATACTGGACATCCTGGTCCAGTAACAAGTTTTACCTTGCTAGGCAGTACACCCTTAATACCACTTTTCATAATAGAGCTAGTATGAGTTCCGCAAATCTCCATTATTCTAATATCTCTATCAAGGCTTATAGCTTTCATAGCTTTCCTACCTCATCAGAAAGTATTTGTTCAAATAGTAGTTTAGTTTCTTCTGCTTCCTTTCTATCTAGCTTTTCTATGGCACAACCTGCATGCACAAGCACATAATCTCCCACTGCAACCTCTTCTAAGAGAAATATATTAACCTTCATTTTTACCCCTTTGTACAATACCAAGGCTTCTTCCTCATATAGCTCTATAACTTCAAGAGGAACTGCAATACACATAAATTATTCCATCTCCCTTTCATTTGCTATGACTATCTGTCCAACTGAAATTCCTCCATCATTGCAAGGAATTTGACTATTTAGATAAACCTGAAAATCATCTCTAATTAACCTTTCATGAACCTCTTCTAGTAATAGCTTATTTTGAAATACTCCCCCGCTAAGTGCTACTTGTTTAATACCGTAGTCTTTTGATAAGCTTATGCATATAATCTCTGTAAACTCTGCCACTGTATTATGAAATTTTCTTGATATTATACCTTTTCTTATATTACCTTTTACATCTTCAATAATGCCTTTAATCATATTATCTGTATTAACCACATAAGCTTCACCTTGTTTGTCTATATAAAAAGCATAGCCTGCTACATCTGCTTCAGCTTTCGTAATACTACAAGCTACATTCTCCAAAAAAATAGCAGCCTCACCTTCAAAGCTTATATCACCACTAAACCCTAGTATATAGGCAACTGCATCAAAAAGCCTTCCCATGCTTGAAGTCTTAGGGCAATTTATATCTTTCTTAATCATGTCCAAATAGTTTCTTATATGTAGCTTCTCCTTAGATGTTATATATCTTTGAGGTAGACTTAACAGCTGCTCTTCTGCTTCTGCTTTATAAGTCTTATAAAGATATGCTACAGCCATTCTAAGTGGCTCCTTGGTAGCCTTATCCCCTCCTGGCATAGCAACTAAGTTCAAGTGTCCACATCTTTTAAACTCCTTACAATCCGCTATCAGAAATTCTCCGCCCCAGACAGTGCCATCCTCCCCATAACCAGAACCATCAAAGGCTACACCAATAACTTTTCCTCTAACTTGATTTTCAAAAAGTACACTTGCAATATGTGCATGATGATGATAGACTCCCATTTTCCTTCCAGGTAGTTTGTCTAAGTATTTATAAAAAGGGTGGTTAGGATGCAAGTCATAAGCTATAAGTTTAGGTGCCAAGTTATAAATGTCAGTTAACTTTTTCATTGTATCTTCATACCTTGTAAAGGTTTCAGTGTTGTCCATATCTCCTATATATTGACTAAGTCCAATATGTTCTTCTTTATAAAAACAGAAGCTATTCTTTAGATATGAGCCTAGGCTAATACTTTCTTTAAAACCTAATTTATTATAATAAGTTGGAGCATACCCTCTTCCCCTTCTAATAACCCTTTCTTTACCTAAAATAAATCTTATAACTGAATCATCTACAGAATTATATATTTCTCTATCATTAATCAAGTGATAATCAGCTACTTTAGATAAATGCTCAATAGCTCCTTTATTAGTATAAATTATAGGAGTGCCATTTATATTGCCACTGGTCATTACAAGAATTTCAACACCTTCTTGAAATAGAAGATAGTGAAGTGGAGTATATGGCAGCATAACACCTAGTGTATTATTTCCTGGAGCAATAGCTTCTGGAAGGTTATTATGACGTTTGTCTAGTATAACTATAGGTCTTATGCTACCTTTAAGAGCGTCTTCCTCTTCAGATGATACTTGACAGTAGTTTTTTATAGTTTCAATATCTTTCATCATTAAAGCAAAAGGTTTGGTTCTTCTATTCTTCCTTTGTCTAAGCTTTAGGATAACTTCTTCATTGCTTCCATCACATACTAGGTTAAAGCCACCTATACCTTTAACAGATAGAATTTTTCCCTCCTTAATTAACTTTATAGAATTAGATATGACCTCATCTTCATATAGCTGTCCTGTAATAGAATTTATTAATGCTAACTGTGGTCCACATTCAGGGCAACAGTTTGTCTCTGCATTAAATCTTCTATCCTTAACAGCTGTGTATTCAGAGGCACAAGAACTACAAAGCTCAAAATTGCTCATAGTAGTAACTGCTCTTTCATAAGGAATAGCTTCTATCACCGAATATCTTGGGCCACAATCCGTGCAGTTTGTAAATCCATAGCTATATCTACGCTTATCTTTATTAAACAACTCTTCATAGCATGCATTGCAAGTACCCAAATCTGGTGAAATATATGTAAAGCCATTTGTCTGTGATGTACTTGCCTCTATCTTAAAACCTTCATATTTGCATATATTTTTATCTTGCTGTATTATTTCATCTATTCTCGAATTCTTTGGTGCATTATTTTCTAAAGTATATATAAACTTATCAATAGCTTCTTTACTGCCTTCAACATCAATCAGCAAACCTTCGCTGGTATTTTTAACCTTACCACTTAACTGCTGCGCTTTAGCTACTAGATATACAAAAGGCCTAAACCCAACTCCCTGTACTAATCCTCTTACCACAATCAATTTTCTTATCACACTATCACCTTAGTTTTATAAAACTATTTTTAGTAATTATCCTTGTTATTAATAAGCTTTATTAAATAAGACGCAAAGTCTTCTACTCCTTCTCCTGTCCTAGAAGAAACTTCAAAAATCTTAGCATTTTTATTTAGTAAATATATATCTTCACGAAATTCCTCTATATCAAAATCAGTAAAGCTAATAAGGTCAAGCTTATTCAATACCACTATGTCAGAAATCTTAAACATAAAGGGGTATTTTAACGGTTTATCATTTCCCTCTGTAACACTAAGTACCGTAATCTTTCTATTTTCACCTAAATCATAAGAAGCAGGACAAACTAGGTTTCCAACATTCTCTATAAACATAAGCTTAGGTAACCTTGTTTCAAGTTCATCCATTTTCATTACGTTTACAGCCTCTTCTATCATAGAGGCATCTAAGTGACAAGCTCCACAGGTGTTTATTTGAACTACATTGATACCTTCTTGCTCTATACGCTCTGCATCCTTGGTTGTATACAAATCTCCTTCTATTACCCCAATAGATGTATTATATTTAATCAAGCTTAAGGTTTTTTCAAGAAGTGTGGTCTTTCCAGCCCCAGGAGAACCAAAAATATTTATTGCAAATATATTATTAGCTGCAAACCTTCTTCGGTTATCTTCTGCGAACTCATCATTAGCTTGAAGAATTCTTTTTTCTATCACTATATTCTTCATAACTCTCTCCCTTAATTACTGTCCTTCTATTCTATTTACTAATAGTTCAAAGCCTTCAGTATGCTCTATTATCAAAGCTGCTTCTTCACATTCTGAAGCTTTACTTATGGCTTTAAAGGCAAATCTAAGGGAGTCTTCAAATATTCCATTGAAGCTCCCCACCTTTATATATATCGCATCGACCTTTTTCAAATTATAAGCTTTAACATTATCAGTAACTATTTTATATATTTCAAAGGCTATGGAGGCTTCATGCATAGCTTTCACCAAGTTTCATACATTTATCTTCAATTATCTTATAAACTTCATTACATATATCATCCAACTTATTCTTAATCTCTTCTGAAAGCTCCAAGTTGAAACTAATCTTTGCTATTTTAATCCCTATTATAGTTCCATCTACGTTCAAATTGGCTTTATTAATAACACTAACTAAACTGAAATTGTGCATATATGATAATTCATCACAATGGTTCTTAGCCTGCTGTAAAGACAACAAAGTTATTTGTCCATAATATTCACCTAAGGATGTGCTATCTAAAATAAATACATAATCTCCATCTTCTATATGGTCCAAAGCAAAGTCAATATCAGTCTCAGCTTTTACACAGGTTAGATCAAATGAACTCAGCTTCGATCTTTCTTCAATAGAATCAATTATCTTAAGAGCCACCCCATCATCTCCCATAAGTATGTTTCCTATGGCAATCACCTTAAATCTCATACAAGCCTTATAACAAAATCATCAGATTTATCACTTATAATATGAGTAGCACAGGAAACGCATGGATCAAAGGATCTCACTATACGTCCTAGCTCTGAAGGATTTTTTACATCTTCTATATAAGTTCCAATTAAAGCTTTTTCTATAACTCCTTTATTTCCATTAGAGTCCTCAGGAGATATGTTCCATCCAGATGGTGTTATTATGTTGTAGTTCTTTATCTTTTTGTCTTCGATGGTTATCCAGTGTGCTAAAGCACCTCTCGTGGTGTCTCTAAGACCTACTCCTTTAGAAGTCACAGGTATTTCCCAGGAGTTTTGTACAGCAGGTATGAGTTTTACTTTTTCTAAAAGATCCTCCATTATATCTGCAACTATCTTAGTTTCCATTACTCTAGCTGTAACC
Source organism: Clostridium sp. C8-1-8 (assembly GCF_009928445.1). Taxonomy (GTDB): domain Bacteria; phylum Bacillota; class Clostridia; order Clostridiales; family Clostridiaceae; genus Clostridium_AR. Next base: position 150,730 of record NZ_JAABNO010000012.1, read on the forward strand.
CTATCAAGAGTTGATATTCCTTTATTATATCTTCCACTAATCCAAAGTCTAGCTAGCGGTCCAACCTCCATAGGAACACCATTATATCTAGCAGCTTTAACCCAAGAATATGCATCTTTTTTGGTTATATTGGGCTGCCATGCTACATCGTCTTCCTTTAAAAGCTCTTTTGAGGCTGAGTAATAGGAGTGAACTATATCTTCATTTATTTTTGCTGGGTCAAAAGCTTGCTTTTTATTATCAATAATCGCTCCAGCTTTGCAATATAACATAGAACCATTAAAATCTCTATCAAATGCCCCATAGCTTAAGAAGTTACCATATCCCGCTCCATTTTTAAAATCTTCTGAATAATACTTAGAAATCGTAGCTATATCTTCAAACATTATATTATTTATGAAATCCTTTATGGATGCTAAAGTAGCCTTAAGCTCTATTAGTTTTGATACATCAAGATTGACAGTTACTCCTCCTACAAAAATTCCGTGAGTATGAGGAGCTTTTCCTCCCAAAAGAGCAAGCATCCTATGAGCCGCCCTGCTATATTTAAAAGCCTCTATATAATGATTGTTTATTTTTGAATTTACTTCTCTAGGTATCTTATATTTTCTTTGATCCTTAGCCGGATTAACCTCAATCTGAGCATAGTCAGGTACAGTGAATTGATAGAAATGTCTTATATGGTTTTGTAAAAACTCACAGCCGTGCATTATCTGTCTTATTATATTGCCATTATTATCAGGCTCCACTCCCATTGCGTTCTCCACTGCGATAGAAGATACAAACCCGTGAGCTGTGGAGCATATACCACATATTCTTTCTGTGAAATATATTGCATCAAAAGGTGATCTTCCCTTTATCATTTCTTCGAAGCCTCTAAATAAATGCCCATTTGTCCTAGCATCCACCACTACATTCTTATCTATGGTCACTTCTATCTGCATAAAACCACTTATTCTAGTTATAGGATTGATTACTACTTTTTCACTCATTGCTTTTCTCCAGACTGAAAATTAATAAAGGGTTCCATACTATCTGGAAATCCACTATTCACACATCCAATACATGGTGTATTATCTTCAACAGGCCAGTTTACCCTATCATTCCATTTTCTTAAAGGGCAATCCGATCTAGTGATAGGACCTCTGCATCCAAGTTGAAACATACACTCTTTGTCTCCAAGTTTTTTTGCAAAGACCTTCTTATCAAAATATGACCTTCTAGAACAATAAGTATGAATAGTAGCTTCATATAGAAATAAAGGTCTTCCTTCAGTATCTAAATCTGGCAAACCATAGAGAATTAAATGTGCAATGGTGCTTATCACCCATTGTGGATGAGCAGGACATCCTGGAATCCTTATGACTTTTACCTTTTGATCTGATAAAAAGTCAGGTACGCTCTTGCTTTGAGATGGATTGGGGCTAGCAGCTGATGGTCCCCCATAAGAAGCGCAAGTCCCTACTGAAAGTATATACTTAGCTTTTCCAGCTGCCAAAGACACTGCCTCAGCTCCTGATATGAGTTTTCCGTTATATTCAGCTATAATATTATAAAAACCATTGTCTCTTGAGGTTACAGCACCTTCTACCACTAAAATAAACTCAGTATCTAAAGTTTCAAGAAATTTTTCAAAGGCTCTCTGTCCTTCAGCCCCCATTACACTATTATTGTAGGTTATCTCTACCATCTCACTAAGAAAATATATAGCATCAGGGTTATTTGCATCCAAAAGAGAGATTATATTACCTGAGCATCCGCAAGCTTCTAGCCAAATAAGTTTAGTCTTTTTTATGGAATCATTCTTTATTCCATCTATAGTAGCCTGTAAAAGTTCTCTTTGACATCTTTTCTTAGACACTTTATCCTCTTATCCAATTAATTGCTTGATAAATTGTATTCTTTACTTTAAGTTTTTAGACTTTTTTAAAGCTACTTATGTATAAAGGTATCCCTTTTCTCAGAAAATATGTACCGTCGAATTTCATCTATCAAGGAAAAGTTATCTTGAAAACAGCTTTTAATTTAACTCTTACCTGTCTTCGAAATCATATTAATTAGAGGATAATCACCAATAGAGATAAAAATATAAAAAGCAACTAATTAATAAACTTAATCTATTAATTAGCTGCTTTTTAATATATTCAGAAATTTGCACTACTTAGAAGTTCTTTGCTAATTCCTTTGCTTTGTTTATTGCATCTCCTACAATTGCATCAACATCTTGCCCAATAACATCAAGCATCTCAGCTGCTATAGTAGTAAAATCAGTTATTCCAAGGAAGCCTAATATGGTTCTTAGATATCTATCTCCCATTTCAAAAGCTGCTGCGGGACCTTCGGAATAAGCACCGCCTCTTCCAACTATATGAACTGCTTTCTTTCCCTGTAAAAGTCCAACTGGCCCTTGTTCAGTATACTTAAAGGTTATTCCAGTAACACTAATATAATCTATATAAGCTTTTAGTATTGCTGGAATACTTAAGTTCCATAATGGTGCAGCAATTACATATTTATCAGCCTCAGCAAACTGATATGTATACTTTAAAACTGAATTTTTTCTACTTTCTTCAGTCTTAGGCCCAAAAACCTCTGATAAATCTTCTGCTGACAGAAAATTAATGTCCTCCTTATATAAATCTAGGGTTATTACCTCATCATCTGGATGAGCTTTTATATACTCCACAATAAAACTATCTGAAATCTTATAAGTTCTCGATACTCCTTCTGGCTTTGCATTTGCTTTAATATACAACACTTTACTCATGTTACTCAGCTCCTTTTTAATAGTATTCACTGTATTAGGATGTACCTTTCTGAAATAAATACACTGGTCGTTATAAATTACGTAAAGATTTCATAAAAAATTCTCAGTAATTTATTTGCACGTATACTTTTTTAAATGTATATAAAAAATAAGCTAACCTATTAAGGGCTAGCCTATTTCCTATTATTCATGTGAAGTTGTAGTTTGTGTTTCACTTGTCTTACTAGTAGTATTAGTTTGAGTTTGATTAGTTGTAGTAGTTTGAGCTTGTTGAGCATATTTACGGATTATAAATATTTCAACTCTTCTATTCTTTGCTCTGCCTTCTGCAGTATCATTACTGTACTTAGGCCTGTGTTCTCCATAAGCTTGAATAGAAATCTTATCAGTACTTACTCCTCCAGATCCAACCATAAAGTTCATTACATTTATAGCACGCATAGCACTTAAATCCCAGTTAGATCTAAACTTACTAGTAGTTATAGGTACATTGTCAGTATGTCCAACTACTTTTATTTCATTATCTAAGCCTTTAATCATCTTTGATATCTCAACTAGCAGTGGATTTACAGTCTTAAGCACCTGTGCATCTCCAGAATTAAATAGTACTGCATCCTGTATAGATATTTCTAATCCTTCTTTATTAAGCTCTATTTTTACTTTGTCAGAATATCCTTTACTTTGAATTTCTGATTCTAGATTTTTCTTTACTTCATTCATAGCGTCTTCTTCTTTTTCCTTATTGGACTTTTCAGTGGCTGTACCAGCATTAGCCGCCTCGGACTGGACAACTGCTGTTGAGCTAGTTCCACCTTCTGCCATTACTGAAGAACCACCAGAAAATATAACGCTAAACTCTGCACTAAGTCTTTGAAGCTTTTGTTGATCTACTTTACTCATGGCAAACATAACTATAAAAAGTGCTAATAGGAGCGTAAGCATGTCCGCATATGGAATAAGCCAAGTTTCATCAACATGCTCTTCATGATGTTCTTTTTTCTTCTTCATCATTTATCTCCTTTATTTTTCAGCATTTTGACCAACTACTTTTTCTCTCTCTTTAGGCTCTAGCATACCTACTAGTCTAGCCTCAATACTCTTAGGGTTCTTTCCTGCTTGAATAGCTAGTATCCCCTCAAGAATGATTTTCATCATACTTATTTCCTCATGTGATTTTCTCTTAAGTCTAGATGCAAATGGATGGAACACAACGTATCCGAAGAATATACCATAAAGCGTAGCAACGAAGGCTCCAGCTATCATGTGTCCTAGCTTTTCAGTATCATTAAGATTACCAAGAGCTCCTATAAGACCAACAACGGCTCCAAGAACTCCAAGTGTAGGAGCTGAACCACCTGCTGTAGTAAATACGGATGCTCCTAATCTATGTCTTTCTTCAGTACCATCAATTTCTATTTCTAGAGCTTCTACTATATCATCCGGTTCAACACCGTCTACGACCATTTCAAGACCTTTTTTCATAAACTTGTTTTCCATTGTTTGCACAGTACTTTCAAGTGCTAACAAACCATTCTTACGAGTAGTTTGAGCCATTTCTACAATCTGCTTTATAACTTCTGCAGGGTCGTCCTTTCCTTCCCCTTTAAAAAGAATTCCAAACAATCTAGGAATATTTAAAAATTCTTTCTTTGGAAAGGAATTCATTACTGCTGCTGCTGTACCTACAAGTATAATGATTGCTGCTGCTGGATTTAATAGTACTGCTACGTTTGCTCCTTTTACTATCATACCTACAACAATGGCAAGAAGCCCTGTAATAACACCTATTATTAGAAAAATATCCAAAATTTCATCCCCCTTGTTACTTTATATTCGACAATTATTTAGTATTTTTGCACTATTCATAAAGTTATCATATCATAGTAAATATTAATTTAAAACTAGATTTTATCAAATAATTCAGTGGAATTTTTAATATAAACTTTAGCAATCTTCCAATGAAACCATAGAAAAACCAATTACTGAATTAATACAAATCAGAGAATTTATCAATAATATCAGCTATAAAAATAACTTTACCTTCTACATCTTTTAGTCTTCCTATGTCGAAACTTAACTTATAAATATTTAAAAACCACTATATCATCTTAACCAGTCATTTTCACGCTCTTTTTTCCCAACTAGTTAAAACTATTGTAGCTAGTCATTAGTTGCTTTATCTCTTTAGCTTTATAAATAAATGTTTAGCTTATATAAAATACATTTACACTAATTCAAGCTAAACTCACTAAAGATCAAACACTTATAATTTCACATTTAAACATATATAAATTAATAGTTCTAACAATATACCATTTCAAACCAAAACTACTTTCCTAATTTCTCTGAGTTCTAAAAAACAACTTTTACATGCTATTAATATCTCCCTTTAAAATCATTCTAAATCATAGCAAAATTGAAATATGAAATGGTAGGATCTTGCCACAGGAATACTGTGCTTCTAGTTAAATATATCGGATAATTACTAAAAAACTTAAATTGAAAAGAATACCTAATTTATAATAAAGAAACTCACTGAAGTAGCTGCTTCAGTGAGTTCTTAAGCTTAATATTTTTTTATATCTACTTTATAAAATCTTCTCTGTAAGGAGTAAATACGTCTAACAATACGCCCTTTTTAAGGCATTTGCAGCCATGTACTATAGTAGGATGCTTATACAGAGTATCTCCCTTTTTTACAATGTTCTTTACCCCATCTATCTCGAACTCAAACTCGCCTTGAAGAACGTAGGAAAGTTGTGTATGTGGGTGACTATGAAGCGAGCCAACTGCCCCCTCTTCAAAGTGCACTTCCACAGCCATAAGCTGCTCACCATATGCTAATATTTTTCTCTTAACTCCTTCACCTGCAGGTTCAAACTTGCAATCCTCTGAATAAACGAAAGCTTTGTCCATTTTCTTTATCCTCCATTTCACTTTTCTATAACTGTACCACTTTATACTTAAAGTTATATCTTCAATCTCTCCTAGAAAACCCAAGAAGATATTCAAAAATAGATTTCTAATTTGAGTCAGTGACACATTTTTATATCCACTAAAATTATATCACACTGAAAGTCTAGGTCTCACTTGACAGTAACTACTAAGTAATATGAATTTATTCCCTACAAATAAAATATCGATTTTTGAGGCATCTGTCTTTTATATTGAAATGTAATCATATAAAGGATAAATTAAAAACAGACACCCCATAATTAGGGTGCCTGCTTTATCATTAGGACTATTTCCTTAAAACCATCCAACTCATCACGTGATGAATTGCAAACCCGCCGAAGCTAGGATTTCCACTACAGCTTGTGTAAACTTTGCTCAATTCTTGATTCATATAAGTTTGACCTTCTTCATAAAAGCTTATAGTACCGCCTTCACTTGATTTCTGAGTTTCTACTCCAACTGTAACAGTAGCTCCATATAACTTACCAAAGCTTAATTCTTTTGAAACTGCACTTGTTATTGCAGTAGCAGTATCTCTGTAAGCCATAATAACTACACTCTTTACGTTCTTTATAACCCACTCAGCTAAGTTACCAGTACCATATTTATTGCTATAAGTCACTCCGTCAAACCAAAATGCCATATCTACAGCTAAACTAATGCCCAAAGCATTACAATTATTAATAGCACTTAATAACAGACTTTGGTAGTTAGCTAATACGCCATTCATATTTTGACTATATTGTGAATTTAAATATGGTTCGATATCTAAGTGTACACCATTAAACTTCTCACCTACAAGAGCTGCATTTTGATACTTGGTTACCCAATCAAAAAGTGCCTGTTGCTTGTAAGACATTCCATCTGAAGCCCAATCTGGAGCTCCATCTAGAGCTTGTACACCAATATTCTTTAATGAAGCTTTTCTTATAAAAGCCTTATAGTAATCAAAATTTAAGCTATAGTTTACTTGAAGATATATGTTCTTTACGTTGTTTGAAGCGGCAAAATTTAGGATATTATCTGCATTTGTTACTATCTGCTGAGTATCCCACAACCAAGTTGAATTTTGCGCGCTCACAACTGGACTTGTTGTTACCTTACCACTATTTTTATTTGCTGCTATTGCCTCTGTTGGGACAATTAAAGCTACTGCTACAAATAATGATAAGAAAAACTTTGACAATGACATATAAATTCCTCCCTATGAAAGCCGGGATGGTCCAAAAAGGAGTCCTGGCAACCTGGCAACCATGCGATAATAATCGTTTAGGCCCATAGCTTTGCGTCTTTGCCTTTCGACAAATTTGCCTTTTTCAAGTATTTTATTCCGCTGTTAATATCAGCGGTATTTCTATTATCGTACAAACAAATCAATTACGTAAGCCTCTTTCATGATAAAAAAGCAGGAATATACTAGTGTTTCACTGGGCGCAGTTACATATAGTTCCATAGATTGAAAATACTTAAATTACACTCTATACATTAATTACCATGCTTTGCAATATTATTAAAATCAAGTAGTTGTGAAAGATATTCTATATGAGCGAGCAATTAGAGCAAGCTCATATAATCATATGATGACTGATCACTTAATTTTAATAAGATACCGTAATATAGTATCATTTATCTATTGTTCTGTATTATCAGAGGTTTTTTCACTAAATTCATTTCTCTTTATTTTTCCCCATTCATTTTTGAATTTCTTAAATCTTATGATGGCATCCATTCTAAAGAAGGTGGTCATTTGCCTATATCCAAAGTTCTCTAGCACGCCATACCAAGAAAGCTTAAGTAATTGCTTTACCGAAGGATACTTACTAAAAGTATATTCTTCTAATAATACCGCTCCGATAGAAAGTACAACTCCATATAGTATAGATGCAACTAAGAATAGAATAAAATATGAAGTATTCAAAAGTCCGAATATGTATGATAAAGGAATAAATATGTATCCTAAAACTTCTATTATAGGTCCTATCATTTCAAAAATCCAAAAGTATGGTACTCCAAACATGCCAATAACTCCATACTTAGGATTTAGTATCAATTCTTTATGACGGAATAGACTGTCCATAAGACCTATCTGCCATCTTCTTCTTTGACTTCTCAAATCTTTTACTTTTTCCGGTGCTTGAGTCCAGCAAACAGGATCAGGTATAAATTTTATCTTATATTTAATCTTTTTCTTTCTTAAACTCTTATGGATCTTTACCACTAGCTCCATGTCTTCACCAATACTATCATCTACATAGCCACCAGCTTCTACAACTACATCTTTTTTAAAAGCTCCAAAAGCTCCAGATATAATAAGAAGACATCCTAAAGCATTCCATCCCATTCTTCCACTGAGGAACGCTCTTAAATACTCTATTACTTGAAACATTGCCAATCTATTCTTAGGAAGTCCTATAGACTGTACTTTTCCATTTTCTATATTACTTCCGTTAGCAATCCTTACTATTCCACCTACAGCCACAGTTTCCTTATCCTCTATAAAAGGCATTATTACTCTTACTAAGGAATCTCCCTCAAGCACTGAGTCTGCATCTATAGATGTAAATACAGGATATTTAGATATATTTATACCAGCATTTAAAGCATCTGCTTTTCCGCCATTATCTTTATCAACTAAGGTAAGATTAGGTATGTCCAAATTTTTATATATACCTTTAACTTTTTTTGTTTTTATAAGATATCTAACTGGTTGAGTTATCTCCTTCAGATCATAGGCCTCTATAATCCTTTTAAAGGTTTCATCATTAGAACCATCATTAATCACTATAACCTCGAAGGATGGATAGTTAAGTGCAAGTAAAGACTTAATACTATCTACTATGGTCTTTTCTTCGTTATAAGCAGGCACTAGCACTGAAATAGGAATCATGTTGTCCGAGGTAGTATATTTCTTATAGTCAGAATAATTCATCTTTCTTATATAATCATAAAGGCTAAAGGCTGACAATATAAGCTGTATAAAATATATAGAATTAATAGCTAGTACATAATAAAGTATGAAGTTATTAAAATGTAAGATTATTTGTCTTAATATTTCTAAGGTCATGCTATTTCCTCCCTAGCGTTCATCTGTCTATAATCATTTATAACAGCAGCTAAAGCAATTTGTTCCGGATTCTCAGAACTTTCATAAAGCTGAATTCCCTTAGGAGAATTGTCTATCGCAGAAATTATAATGTCTTTAGCAAATCTATCATTTCCTTGGAACACATAAGAAACTATACTCATGCCCTTATTATGGTTTAATATAGCTGTTGCAGCATTATATCTTACATACCATTGCTGATCTGAAAGTGATTTAGCTAACGGAAGTAATACATCTTCCTCTGAAAAGTTACCAAGAGCCCTTGATGCTACTGCTCTTACTTCCCATTCACTATCTTCCAAAGCCTTTATCATATCTACTAAGTATTCTTTACTTCTCATATTTCCCAAAGCTTTTAATGAGGCTATCCTTAGCTCTTTATCCAAGCTATATAAGTAATTAGAAATCTCTTTACTTAATTCTGTATACTTACAGTTTCCTGCTGATTTTATAAACACGGAAGCTATAAAGCTATTACTAGAACTTATCATATGTCTATAAATCTTGTCCCTATTTCCTTCGAAGCTATCTACTATCTCTATTAGACTTCTCTCACTTAAAATTATGGCTGAGTCAATATCTTCAAAAGCCTTTATAAAAGCTTCTTCATCTCCAATCTTTGCAAGAGCTAATAGAATGTTATACTTTACGTCGCTATTCTTTGTATCTACTTCAGCAAGAAGTGGTTCCACTGCTAACTTACTTCTAAAGTCTCCTAATCTTTTTGCCGCATAGGCCTTCTTAAAGTAATTGTTATTGTTCAAGTTCTCAATCTCATATTTGATAACTTCAATACGCTCAGATAAGTTTATGATATTAGATCTAGAACTTACATCTGCATTTCCCAGATGAAATAATAACCTTTCCTCCACAATTTCTCTTTTAACTTTATTCTTACAAACAGCTTTAATACTTCTTTGCCCAGCAACAGAGCCTTCCTCCTGTGTTATTACTCTAATTACAGAATCTACTGAAGGAATTACTTCTTTGGAATACTTTTTCACCTTTTTCACCTTATAGGTCTGCATAGTCTTTTCATATAATATATAAATATATAGAAAAAATATTATAGTAGAAAAAAATATTATAGACACATATACGTATTGTCCCATTTTCCATTTCTCCTTTGTTATCTTCGTCTTAAGTATCTGTTTTAAATGTAATTCGCCCATACTTCTCCAAAAGGTTAGTATATTGAAGTAAGTTACGTTGAAAATCATATCAGTTTCCTATTTTCTTAAATTCATCCTGCAGTATATAGTATGAAGGCTTAAGTCTTTCATGGTATGTAGGTTTATCCCACTTTTCCCAGCTATAAAGCTTCATTTCACTGTTCTCTACCACAGCATTTCCCCTTATTACTATGCCTCCAGCATATAAGCCACTTATCTTCAAAGGACTTATACTATCCTTTTCATAAAAATCATCCATTATCATCTTTGTTGAAGGATCCATAACATTTAGTAATTGCCAAGGTATTCTTATTTCTATATTATCCTTATTAATAGAAAAGTCAGTTAAGGAATTGAAGTTTTTACTATCTGGATTGCCGTTTCCTTCTACCAATTTACCTGTCTCATAGCTCTCTAAAGGAAGCTCCTTTTTATCTTGTGGTAAAAATAGTTCTCTGTTTAGGCATAAGTAGATTGCATTAAATATTCTGCTATTCTTATTTTCATAAATAGAATTTCTAGCAAGCATAGGTTCACCATTTGACTTTGTAGCCTTGTGTGAATACATATAATAAAATGAATCATAGTATGAATCCACTGTTATTTTTGAACCTTGATTTTTGTCAAGCTGTATTAACACATCTGTTGGTCTTTTAAACTCTACTCTGTAATTTAAATCTTTTACATTACCAGACTTAGGTGTTATATCTATAGGTATAAGCAGTTTGTCTTTATTAAAATCGAAGTCCTTAATCTGTGCCATTAAATATAGATACTTTTCATCACTTTTAGCATATAATTTAAGCTTATTATCATTAACTAATGGCCTATCTTTGTTCCATTCTGATACGTCCCCATCTACGTAGACAATACTCTTCTTTTCTCCAGGTTCAAAAGCCATTAATCCAAACTCTTGTTCATTGGTTTGGGTGTTTGGCCAATAGGCTCTTCTATCTGCTATATCCAAATCCATAGTATTCCAAGTTCTCTTAAACCACTCATCTTGCCAAGTAAATACTAACCCTCCGGCATAGCCTGTATCATATATATCCCTAAGCATTGAGGCATCCATATAGCCTTGACTTTTTTCATCAACATTTCCTTGGTTATACCCCATATATATGCTCCTATGTGCCATACCTCTAGAGGCTGGTATACCAAATTCAGCAACTAAAACTGGTACTGTATGCTCTTTAATTAAATCCTTTAAGTAAGCCTTATATGTATTTACCTTACCATTAGAGTCCCTAAAAGATTCATATTCATGCTGATAATTCATGGAATCAGGATAATATGGATAAATATGATATGAAGCAAAAAGCCCTGGTTTAAAGCTTTCTAACCTTTTTATATGTTCAGTGTTAACCTCTGCCATATCTTCCTTATCCAGAGGTTCATTTGGATGCTTTAAGGTATCTGTAGTTACCCAGTTAGTAAAACTAACAGGTCTTTGCATATTATACTTCTCAGTCTCATACTGTATGGTATAATCACCAGTTTCACATAAAAAAACCTCAAAAGGAGATGCATTTTCTGTATATAGATATTTCCCCTTATAGCTAGTTAAGTTCTTATTAACCTTATTTGTGTTCTCTACTAAATTAGGATCCCACTCTATTCCCAAGATCCACCCCACAACATAAGGAGAAATATCTTTCGTATAAGCACCGCTAGCATGACCTTTTTTCTCAGGCAGCTTTGCATTTCCATGAATTATATCTATAAGAGATTTTATATCTTCCTCAAATCCATTTTTTATAGCAGGGTTATGGGCATCATTATACTTTGCTATGTCCTCTTCATTAACCCAAACCCCTTGAAATATGTACATTGGCTTAATAGCAGTTCTATTGTATTCATATAAAGCATCATAAAACTCTGGTTTAAGAATTGTATAAACTCTTATATAATCAGCATTCATAGCAGCTATTTCCTTAAACCATCTTAAATACTCATCTTTGGTTATAGCTAATTCCCCCGGAAATGTTCCTGGTTTCGCAGCCCCTATATTTACCCCTTTAATGAAAGACTTCTCCCATTTACCATACCCATACACATAGAATGATTTACTATCAACCTTTGATACATAGGAAACTCCGTCATTCGTATAAGTAGAAATTTTATTTCTAGCTAGAAATAAATAGTTATAGCCTAAGAATATAGCTAAAACCATAACAATTGAAAACAATATGAACTTTTTCATGTTCTTCCCCCCAGATGCCAAACTAAATGCTTACTAACTTTTAATAGATACAATCTCTGCTCATAAATGTTATATAAACAGTCTCTGTTAAAATACCATGTTGAAATTAAACATAGCTTATAAATAAAATCAAAACATATAATACCATAATTATTAAATAATAATAACTATTACTTAATATATCTATAATATCATAATCAATTCCTAATTAGCTATATATATTATATTTATTTGATAATCATTATTGACATCGCTTTCATTTTATACTTTTATTATGAAAGACCTTATTATTATTCAAAATTAGTTATTTACAGCAAAAAACATGGCATATTTAAGAATATTAATCCTAAATATGCCATGTGTACTTTTTTACCGTTGCGACTTGTTATTTACTCACTTAAAGCCTCTAATATAAATATTATATAATATATCAATTTTATTTTAGGAGCACATCAATGTCTGAATACCGTTTTTCAGAAGACTACTATGACTATTACAGAGCAACCTATCGAATCACAATCAATACCGCTGATCACACGCTAACCCTCTACAAGAATGATATAGTATTCAAGAGCTACCCCGTTGCCGTAGGTAAAGCATCAACCCCAACACCAAAAGGTACTTTCAAGATAATTAATAAAGCCGTAAATCCTGGTGGCCCCTTTGGATCAAGATGGATGGGCCTTAACGCTACAAGTGGAGACTACGGAATCCATGGAACCAACAATCCAAGCTCCATAGGAAAGAACATCTCAAATGGGTGCATTCGTATGTTCAATAATAATGTTATTGAATTGTTTAATTTGGTACCAATAGGGACTGTGGTGAAGATAGTGTAGTTATAAGCTAAAACCTTAACTGTCTGGTTTCGATATTATACCTATCCTCTCATAAAGCAAGGTTGTTAGTTTTAATCTCTCAATTTTATTTCAAGATTAAAATTATGGTGGTAGCTATTATTATAATTAGCTACCACCATAAGAATCTTTATTGATTATCCATTTCATCTTTTAATGTAGTTACATCTTCTTCTTTCAATCCTGTTATTTCAACTATAAAAGAAATATCTGCTCCTTTACGAAGAGCATTTTTTGCAATCTCTTTCATTCCCTCGGCCTTTCCTACAGCTCTTCCTTCAGTCATTCTTCAATCTTACCTTCTTCCCTTGCTCCCTCAACCATACTTTTTTCCATCTAGTATTTGCTTCATTCGAAGCTCAGAAAGTCTTACTTTTACTGGATCTCTGCTTAGCATATCCAGTACAGTTATCGCTTTTCTTATTGCTGGTTCTACCATTTCACATACACACTTTTCTGGTTTAGTTAAAAATGCAAGCCACATATCTAAACTGTTATTGAGTTCTGGTTTTTCGTCTAAAAACTTTGGTAAACACTAATTCATCTACTCTTTGCAGCTATTATCTATTAGCTTGGTATACGACATGTAAAACAGTCAATATTGGGCCAATCTTTAACTATTTCTTCTTTTCTGAATAGCATTAATAATGCTAAAAATAGCTATAAAAGCCAATATACTTATAACTATATATGTTGTTATATCTTCTCTCTTGAAATAATATATAGATAACAACATAGCAACTAAAAGCAAAGTAGTTATATCACCCAAAATAAATATTTTAACATCCACCTCTTTTTTAGCAAATCCTACTATGTTTAGTATAATCATTGATAATGCAGAAGAAACGCCTAACATCACTGCGCCTACCAAGATTTTACTGAAAAATAATCCAATTAATGCAGGTATCAACAATGCTATACCTAATCTTTCACCGAAGTATGTCCATTTCATTAATCCAGTCTCGGTATCATACCTTTACCCACATAAACCAAGGTTTGTGGATTTAGGCTATTAATATTAAGTCTTGCTATAAAATTTTAGTGGTAGCAATAAAAAAGACTGCTACCACTAATTTTTATCAATTATTAGTTTTCCATATCATTTTTCTAATTTAGACTTAATTTCTCTTATTTTATTAATACTTAAGCCAGTTCCCTGTGCAATTACTTCTTCACTAATTCCTAATTTCAAAAAGTTTCGTGCAGCTTCCTCTTTTCCTTCAGCCATTCCTTCGATCTTTCCTACTTCCCGTCCT
>NZ_JAABNO010000012.1:165135-168015 GCF_009928445.1 Clostridium sp. C8-1-8
ACAGCCCTTCAGCCATTCCTTCGATCTTTCCTACTTCTCGCCCTTCAGCCATTCCTTCGATCTTTCCTACTTCTCGCCCTTCAGCCATTCCTTCGATTTTACCTTCTTCTCTTGCTCCTTCGACCATACTTTTTTCATCTAGTATTTGCTTCATTCGAAGTTCAGCAAGTCTTACTGTTTCAGGATCTCTACTTAGCATATCCAGTACAGTTATTGCTTTTCTTATTGCTGGTTCTCCCATTTCGCTTACCTCCTTTTCTGATTTTGTTAAAAATGCAAGCCACATATCTAAACTGTTATTGAGTTCTGGTTTTTCGTCTAAAAACTTTGGTAGTTCTACAAAATGTATCTCTAATATATCTGTAAGTTTTGTTTTTTCTTCGTCTTCCCATAAGTGATATGTTGTATGATACTTTCTGCTATCTATATAATTAAAATTCAATATATTTATTGTTATAGTCTTATTTAAATTCTTATAATTTTCTCCCTTTTTTATCTGATTTGAATACAATCTAGACCAGTAGAAAAGTGTCCTATTTATCATATTGTATCTATTTATAAGTTGTATCTCTATATTAATATGAATATCTTTTTCTGTTACTACTCTTACATCTAAAATCCCTATCTTATCGTCTATCGCTTCAATGTCTGATAATTTAGTATCAACATATTCCACATGCTTTATTTTCTCTTTTTCTGTTCTCTCTAGTAAAGCATTTAAAAAACTTATTAGTATATCTTCATTTTCTGGACTCCCAAATATTTTTTGAAATACTACGTCGTTCTTAGGATCTAGAATCATTTTATCATCAAAATTAAATTTCACTTTACCACTTCCTTTGTTAATAATATTTTACCAAATTTGATAGTCTTATTCTATAATCTGATAATATTATCTGCATTATATTTTCTAGGCTTATTATTAATAATATCTTTAATCGCTTCAAAAAGAATATCAACATATCCTAGTAAAACAATGAATATCTGTTTCTTTGATTTCTTTAAAGCTGTATAATATCATCATTTCATTTTCCTCCATCTATAACAAGCTAACTGCCCTCATCTTTTCTTCTTTGCTGCTATTGATATAGAGTTTAGCTGTAGTTTCAATACTACTATGTCCTGCTAGTTTACTTACAGTCGTTAGGGCCCCTCCTTTACTTACAAATCTTGTACAAAAAGTATGTCTGAAAGTATGTGTCTTCAATTTGATTCCTAGTTCCAATTCCTTTGTGTATTTCTCCAGCAGTGTATTGATGGCATCGCTTTTCAATGCTCCCCTTTGTCCCAAAATTAGATATTATAAATCACTAAATTCACTATCATTACGCTCAACTAAATATTCCTTAATTGCTTCAACTACTTCATTCTTTAGTGGTACTTCTCTAATCTTTCCACCTTTACCATGTATCTTTAGATGACTAGTTAGAAAATCAATGTTGTTAATTCTTATACTACAAAGTTCACTTACTCTTACGTTTTGGGGCTCTTACCATCTTCCTTTAAGTATCTTGTAAATTTCTCAACAAAATCTGTTGCCATGCCTATTCCCCTTTCATTTATTCTTAGACTAATAAAAGAGCTAACGCTCTAAACGTCAGCTCTTGATGTTATTATAATTAGAATATATATTTGATACTTCTTTTAATTTTTTAATCTAACTCTCACTACAGAATTCTAATTATGTAGCCATAGAATTCTCCAAAGACTTAATAACCGTATTCTTTCCGTGACTTGGTATTTATCTTCAAACTTATGCATTGAATTTATCAGTATTTTGTAGCCAGCTCTTCCTATAATTTTGCTAATCAGTTATAGTATTTTCATTATTTGCTGTTGCCCATTCTGAAAAAATTCTTAATATTTCTTCTAATTTATCTGCACTACCTCCACCTTTAAATACTCCATCTACAACATTACAATGTATCCAGTTAGTATCATTAATATATTTTTGTATTAACTCAAATTTTGAGAACTCTAAATAAGTATCTGTCAAATCAATGTTTACTGACCATCCTGGATTATCTAAAGTATAAATTTTTATTCCATAACAATGTTCCCAGTCTCCATCACAATTACTTAGATACCAATTTTGTACCCAATCTAACATATTCATTTTATCAGACTCCTTCATAACTATAATCATTATCCATCATGGTTTTATAGGTATTTCCCAAGGTAAAGGTGACCTAACACCACCTGGTACTGTTTTATCATGAACATTCGGCATTAATTCTTCTCCTGTAACTGGATTCTTATGGGGACTCCCCGTTCCATCATATCGTTTTACACTGTCAAATCCAGTTGGATTTTTAGGATTCGGTCTCCATGTTTCATAGTTTGTTATTTCACCCGTATCTGGATTTCGTTTAAATGTAGTATGGTCCCACTGAGCACTCGGGTCAGGTTTAAGTTTATTTTTACTTCTCCCTTTACTGGAAGTCTTTGTCTTATCTTGTGGTGAACTTGATGTTTTATTATTCTCAGTAGTTGAGCTATCTGCATATGATGTACTATGCCCTTTATAATATTGATACGCTGAATATATCAGTAGTCCTGTTGCTCCAATTAGTGCACCACCTACAACTACAGGTGCTGATAAAACTGTTGCTAATACTTCCACCGCTGCTACCACAGCTTCTACAAAAAAACTAAGTACAAAAGGAAAGTTACCACTAGAATCAGCCATGTTCACAGGGTTATTCAAACAATAAGTAAACATATTCGCAGATAGAAGTTCACCAGGAGTGACAACTATTCCATCTGCATTAATAAATCTTCCCCATTCTGGATTATAGTATCTTGCATTTAATTAGTACAACCCTGTCTATAGGAATAGGTAAGAACTTGATATTATCGCCTTCTTTTCCCCTCCTCCAC
>NZ_JAABNO010000077.1 GCF_009928445.1 Clostridium sp. C8-1-8
ATTCCTACATTTTGATGTTGGAACTTTTATGCACTTTCATATTAACATTTACACTTTAACCTCATATTTAGGTGATTCTCCTTGATTCTTTTTTCTTTTATGAGTTAAATAATCTACTGTTATTGTTTTTTGAAGTACTGCATTCCCATAATATTTTTCATTACTCAAAATTCCTTTTATCGTACTACCCTGCCACACTTCCTTATCTGTTACAGTTTTAATCTTATCTCTTTCAAGTCCTCTCTTTATTTCATTTAAACTACTACCATTTAAGTATTCTCTATAAATCCTTTTAACTATTTCAGCCTCTTTAGGATTTATAACAAGTTTTCCTTCTTCATTTTTGACATACCCAAGAAATCTCTTAACATTAACTTGTATCTTTCCTTGTTTAAATTTCTTTTAAAATGCCCATTTTGTATTTTCAGAAATATTTCTACTTTCATCTTGAGCTATGGAGCTTAAAACACTTAAAATCAATTCACTATCTGCACCTTGTTTATGCTAATCTAAAATTAGGTCAAGTGCTCATTGAAAACTAGGTCATTTCTTTAATAAAATATGCTATCCTATTAGCATCATGCTAAAAGGAGGGCAAGGGGGAATGATCTTATTGCTACAGAAACAAAAAATTATCTTAAAGCACATTGAAGGAATGACAAACCGAGCTATTGCAAAAGAACTACATATGAGTAAAGATACTGTCAAGAATTATATCAAGGAGTATCAACTTCAAAAATCGGAACTACTACAAACTAATCCAGAAATGGACACATCAGAGCTTATTCAAGCAATTGTAGAAAAACCGAAGTATAATTCCGACGGGCGCAAGCCCACTAATGTAACACCTGAAATTATGGATGCAGTTGAAGAATTTCTGGAACTAAATCGTCAGAAACGTGCCGGAGGCAGGCAAAAGCAAGTGCTTAAAAAATTAGACATTTATGAAGAGTTAGTTGAGAGAGGATTCATGATTAGCTACTCTACAGTCAAACGCCTGGTTAAAGAAATAGAAGACCGCTATTGATTTATACTTAAAACTGGTTCTCTCGCAATTTTGGTGAAGTTATAATATA
>NZ_JAABNO010000013.1 GCF_009928445.1 Clostridium sp. C8-1-8
TTGCTTTAAAGCTAAAGCTGTCTGATCCATTGTAGTCCTTGTTTGGAGTATAGGTAAAAGTTCCATCCTCATTTAGCTTTAATGTTCCATGAGTTGGTGCTGTTACTACATAGTACTTTAGGCTATCTCCATCTATATCCGTACCAGAAACTATTCCAGTTAAATTACTATCTTCATCAATAATTTGGTTTTGTCCAAATGCTGTTGGTTTATCATTTATTGGATTAATAGTAATATTCACTTTTGCAGATAATGAAAACTCAAGTCCATCACTAACAATATAAGTAAAACTATCTTGTCCATTATAATCTTTATCTGGTGTATAACTAAAACTTCCATCTTCATTAAAAATTAAACTTCCATGAGTTGGATTAGATACAAGGTAATAACTCAAAACATCTCCATCAATATCTATACCTTTAACAGCTGCATTTAAGCTTTCATCTTCTCCAATAGTAACACTTTTATCATAAGCTTCAGGCCCATCATTTGTAGGAATAACAGTTAAATCTACTTTAGCTGATACGGAATCTTCAGTTCCGTCATTTACCTTGAAAGTAAAGCTATCTTGTCCATTGTAATTTTTATCTGGTGTATAGATAAAAGTTCCATCTTCGTTTAACTTTAAGTTTCCATGAGTTGGTCCTAGAACTACGGCATATTTTAAATTATCTCCATCAATATCTAATCCAGTAAGTATTCCTTGAAGTAGGTCATCTTCAGCTAAACTACCACTTTGTCCATATGCAACCGGTTTATCATTTACAGGACTTATATTCAATATTACTGTAGCAGGAGCAGAATCAACTAGGCCATCATTCACCTTAAATGTAAAACTGTCCTGCCCATTGTAATTGGTATTTGGAGTATAATTAAAGGTTCCATCTTGATTTACCACTACAGTTCCATGTGAAGGACCGGTAACTAGATAATACTTTAAAACGTCCCCATCCACATCTGAACCTGTCAAGGTACCTGATAAAGTCTTATCCTCATCTGATGTAAGGTTTTGTGTATTTGCTATTGGTGCATCATTTACTGGTTTTACTGTTAAGTTTACTGTAGCTGGAGCTGAATCTACTGTTCCATCATTATTTTTGAAGGTGAAGCTATCAGTTCCGTTATAATCCTTATTAGGAGTATATGTAAAGGTTCCGTCTTGGTTTATGTTTAAACTTCCATGAGATGGCGCTTTAACTACATAGTATTTTAAACTATCACCATCTATATCTGATCCAGTTAGTACTCCATTTAAACTTTTATCCTCATCTGTATTTAATGTTTGTCCATTTGCCACCGGCGCGTCATTTACTGGTGTAACACTTATACTTACATTGGCAGTATTAGAGTCTAGTTGTCCGTCATTTACTTTAAAAACAAAACTATCTGTTCCATTGTAATTTGCAGCTGGTGTATAGGTATAAGCTCCATTTGCACCTAAGGTTACTGAACCATGAGTTGGTCCGCTTATTATTATATAACTAAGAGTAGTTCCAGTATCTACATCATTACCAACTAATGTTCCTGCTTTAGGAGTATCTTCTGATACATTAAGTGAACCGTTAGTAGCAGTTGGTGCAGTATTAGGCTTTAACACAGTTAAGTTTTGGGTAGCTGTAGCACTGTTTCCCAAAGCAGTTGTAAGCTTAGCAGTAACTGGATAAGTTGCATTAGGTAATGGATCAGTTACATTTACACTCCATCTTTTACTACTAACAGTTGTATTATACGTATGTCCATTTATAGTAACAGCCACTTGACTTCCATCTTGAGCTTCTGTGTCTCCAGAAATTGTTGGAGTGGAAGTAGCAACGGTTACAGCACTCCCCCCATCAATACTAATGCTTGGAAGCGTCTGAGATATACTAGATAAAGTTACTGTAGACAAATTATCAAAGTTCATGGACGTACCGTCCATCCAATCCTTATTAATAGTGGATATTGACCCTGCCCTAGTGGTACCAAAATATAGCTTTACAGGAGTATTACCTGTAATAGGACTCGTCATACCTAATGCATTTTTTTCGAAATCAGTTATTAAACTTATAGGGATTTGGAAATCTAGAAAATAAGGCTCAGTTCCTTCTGCTTTAACTACTCTAGTTCCTGGAACTATCTGTTGTCCAGTAGTACCATTAGATATAGCTTTAAATATCTTATATACATTTGTTTCAGCTCCATCTGTTATATAAACATAGTCATCAGATGGGTTCTTTCCATCAATACCTATAGTCACTCTTTGTACGAACTTTCCATAGCTAGAACTTCCATTGTTTATATCTTCTGCCGCAACTACTAACTGCCATACTGAAGAGTCAAAACCACCAGCAGTTAGAGCTGTAGGATTAGCATCTAATCTAAATCTAAAAAATATATTAGTTCCATCTGAAGCAACATATACTGAAGGTAAAGTACCTGATTGCCCCTTAGTTAATACATCACTACTTACCAAATCCGTACCTGGGTTGTATGCCTCGTATAAGTCATAGATATACGTTCCATCCTTCTTGCTATAGGGATAGAACTTTGAAGGCCATGCCACCGATTGATTGTTTGTAATACTGGTTTTATCTGTAACTACTGTTACGGCTTTTGCAACCTTTGAAACTGGAGAACTTAAAACAAGGCAGAGCGCAATCAAGCCAATAATTTTACCCCTTCTTCTTATCAAAATAGCACCTCATATTTTTATATTAATTTTTAATTAAATTCAAATTTTCATTCTATATAAATCAATTACATGGAATAATTATATACGCAATGATATGATAATTGCTATGGTTATTATTTGGTAATAACAATTATTATTTATTAATTATTCTGTTAATTTCAAAAATGATTTTTAATATCCTCTATTGTTAAATATGTACATTTAAACTACGTACACATACTTATATATATACTTATGCAAAACGTAATTTTCTGCGGAAAAGAAAGTATTATCCATTATACTTTGCTAGGTTTTAGCAACTATGTGAATTTCTAAAGAATAAAAAAATAATATTAAGCCCATTAAGAGCCTAATATTATTTTTTATTCATATAACCTATTATAGTTTCAATATCACTTAATACTTCTTCTAAATTTCTATTTGAGTCAACAACATAATCACACTGAATTATCTTAAAGGCGTTTTTATCATGTTTTATTCTAGAATATATTGCTTCGTCATATATATTTTCTTCACCGTACTTTCTCTTACACATTCTATTATAACGAATTTGTTCATCTGCATTTAAGTATATTGTTATAATCTCAGCATCTTTTACTTCCTCTTTTAACTCCCTAACACCAACAGGATCAACTATATAGATTGAGTTCCCCCTATTTCTGTACTGTTCTCTACTAGCCCAATAATGATTTCCATCAAAATATGTATACGCTATTATATTAGCCTTGTCTTCAACAGTAATAGTACTTTCTATGTACATTTCATAATTAACAAATATATGTCCTTTTTCTCCTTCATATCTTTGTTTCCTTGTAGTATAACTTTGTATATAATTATAATCTTTTTTTGAAAGTTCCTCAGCTATCGTAGATTTACCACTTCCACTTTCTCCAACTAAACAAATAATTCTATCCATCCTCTAAGCTCCATTTCTATAGTTATAATTATTTATTCTTTCAACTAAAAACTATATAATCATAAATACTAGCGACTAGCTATAGTTAATTTTCATTATATAATATTCACTTACCCAATTAAAACTTACCTATATAATATCATAAAAAAGCGATAATGCGACTGTGTTTGTTGATTTTTTATGTATATGACTTTCCCGGATCAATTAAAAAAGACCTGGGACTTACCTCAGGTCTTTTTTAATATAAATTTATTTATTAAATATACTTACGTCAGGATTCTTACCTTCTAATATATTTTTTGTTCTTAATCCTATAATAGGCTCATACTCAGGATGAGTTGTTATATAGAACTTTTCTTGTTCAATAGCCGCGAAAACTGTACTTGCTATTGTGTCTATTGGCATTCCAGTTTCAATTAAATGTCTAGCAACATCTAAAGTTCTCTTATAACTTTCTGTTGCATAGTATGGATCAACCTGAGGATCTGCCGCAAATCTTTCTGGTCTATGTCTATAGCTATTATGAAGATCTGTTTGAACAAACCCTGGGCAGAATACAGACATCTTTATTTTAGAGTTCATAGCCTGTAGATCATAATACATAGATTCTGTTAATGCTACTGCTGCATGTTTTGTTGTATGGTATATTGTAAGACCTGGTGAAGTTAAAAGCCCTGCTACAGATGCAGTATTAACGATATAAGCCTCTCTATCTTGTTTAAGCATTGTAGGAATAAAAGCCTTAGCTCCATATACTAAACCATTAACGTTAGTTCCTATAATCCAATCCCAATCTCTTACTGGAACTTCCCAAGCAGCTCCACCTACTACAACTCCTGCATTATTAAACAATAAATCTACTTGTCCAAATCTTTCTATTGTTTTATCAGCTAAAGCCTGAACTTGTTCATATACAGTTACATCTAATGTTACTGCTAAAGTTTCTGCTCCCATAGCTTTTATTGTTTCATCAACCTTTTTTAAATTTTCGCTATCTATATCTGCAAGGACTATTTTCATTTCTCTTTTTGCACACTCTTTAGCAAACTCCACACCAAAGCCATTTGCAGCTCCAGTTATTACAGCAACTTTGTTTTTAAAATCTTTCATCTCATATCTCTCCCTCTATATTTTAATCTAAGTACTAGTGATTATAGAATCCTTAACTAAATTTATACAATATTAGCTATATAATAGTAGAATTATACATTATTTTTATTAATGGTTCAAATATACAAAATTAAATTATATATACTTTTTCAAATCCCTGTCTTATAGCCTCTGCTATTCTTCCTGGTGCACTAGCATCTCCTATTACCCTTACTTTATCAAAGTATTCCTCAAGTACTTGCACCAAAGAATTATTAGATTTGATTCCTAATGAAAGTATAACTTTATCAACTTCTATATTTACAATTTCATCAGTAATTAGGTTTATAAGATCAACAGAATGTTCATTTATCTTAATTAATTTATGTGAAGTAAGTATATTGGTATTATGCTTCATAAGATTACCTACTACAGTATACATATTAGACGGATAAACTCCTGTTCCTATCTTAGGCAGTATGTCCACTAATGTTATTTTATTATTTTTAATAGCTAAGTACTCAGCTGTTTCACACCCAGTCATTCCAGATCCTATTACCATCACCTTTTCGCCTCTAATATCTACTTTACCTGAAAGGACATCTGATACATTGTACACATTGGCACCGGATATTCCATCTATAGAAGGTACAATTGGATCTGAACCAGTAGCTACAAATACTGCATATGGATTAAGCTTCTTGATACTATTAATGTCAGCTTTACAATTAAGCCTTATATCCACATCCAACTTATCAAGCTCTCTTTTATAGAAATTTATTAATTCAGTTAGCTTTTCTTTCTTAGGAGGCTTACTTCCTAGCGCAACCATTCCACCTAACTCTGATTCTTTTTCAAAAAGTACAACCTTAAAGTCCCTAAGTGCTGCACACCTTGCAGCTTCCAGACCAGCAGGTCCTGCTCCAATCACAACAATAGTTCTATTAGCACCATCTCTCTTAATACCATTAAACTCTAGCTCTCTTCCTAATCTTGGATTAACAGCACATTTAACTGTCTTACCTGATTCAAGCTCTTCTATACAATGAAGACAGGATATACATGGAGTTATTTCATCAGCTCTTCCCTCAAAAGCCTTTAATGCAAACTCAGCATCAGCAAGTTGAGCTCTTCCAAGACCAGCAAAATCCATCACTCCTTCATTTAGAAGTTCTTCTGCAACACTTGGATGCTTTATGTTATTAACTGCTATTACAGGTATACTAATATTATCTTTAATATTTTTAGCCAGATGTTTCTTCCAGCCTTGCTCAAAAGCAATTGGCTCAATTATGCTATATCCTGACTCGTATATACCACTGCTTACATTTATAGCAGCAACTCCGATACTCTCCAAATACTTTGCTATTTTAATAGAATCCTCTATTCTTAAGCCACCTTCTACAAATTCATCTCCATCGATTCTCACACTAACAGGAAACTTAGGCCCACATACACTTTTTATACCCATTATTATTTCGGTTATAAATCTCATTCTGCCTTCAAAGCTGCCTCCATATTTATCTATTCTTTTATTTGTATATGGGCTCAAGAATTGATCTATCAAATATCCGTGTGCAGCATGTAACTCCACTCCATCTACACCTGCAGTTTGAGCTATCTTAGCTCCTTTTATAAACTTCTTAACAAGATTTTCAGCTTCTTCAATAGTCATCTCCCTAGGCACTTCTTTGCAAACACCACAAGGGATTGCACTAGGAGCTATAAGCTGCTTACCATCAATTAAATGACTATGACTTTCTCTTCCTGGATGATGCAACTGAACAAATATTTTAGTATCATACTTATGAACTGTTCTCACAAGTCTTTCAAGTTGAGCTACATGTTTTATGCTAGTAACACTTAACTGGTTCGATGTTCCTACACCATACTCTTCATCTATTCTAGTTATCTCAGTTATTATAAGTCCACATCCTCCTTTTGCTCTTTCTTCATAATAAGCAATAAGTTCTTGCGATGCTTCCCCTGTATAACTAGCTAAGGAAGTGCCTATGGCAGGCATTACTATTCTGTTCCTTAATTCAAGACCTCCAATATTACCCTTAGAAAATAACTTTTTGTACCCCATAATATCCTCCTATAATTCTCTATTAAGTAAAACACACACATACAACATCAGTAATGTAAAGTTATACATATATCTATAATTATAAGTTAACATAAGGATAATTATATAAATATAGTCTCCCTGAACAAAAATAGGATATAATATAATGCATATAGCACTATATTATGGGAGTGATTTTATGCAAATATATTTGAAAGATATCCTTAAGGAAATAAAAGATCTTTATGAGTTTAGCGGCTATGAAAACAATTGCAACTCAACTGCCCTAAGGAAAATAAAGTTTCTAACCAGTGATATTTCTTATTTTGAACAGTCTTGTTTATATATAGGTAAAACTTCTCAACTAGTAAATACATATGATTATAATAGTATCAGCTTCATATTACTTAAAGACAGTGATATATCAAATGTAAAACTGTCAAACTATATATTGCTCAGCAATGAACAACAGCTTTTCTCAGCTTTTAATCTAATAAATGAAATGCTTACAAAATATCTTTTGGTTGATAACCCTGCAGTCAGTCTACTAGATTCTTTAGCTCATGGAAATGGACTAAAAGACCTTATGAATATAGGGTCAGAATTTATAGACAATCCAGTAATTCTCTTAGATAGCAGTTTTTCTATATTAGAGTATTCTAAAAACATACCTATATCTGATGATATTTGGACTCGTAACATCAACAGAGGGTATTGTTCTTATGAATTTATTTCTTATGTACAAAAGCAAAAGGAAATAAAAGGCTCTACTTTAAGCAATGAGCCCTTTGTTTTTAAATGCATAGCTAGTCCTTATATTAAATATGTGAGCAAGATTGTGTTAGATTGCAGACTAGTTGGATACTTGGTATTACTGGAATGTAACTCCAATGTAAGATCGGAGCACCTAAGCCTATTAAAGATTTTAAACAACGCCATCGCAGAAGAACTTAGAAGCAATCTATTTTATAGAACTACCAAAGGAAATAACTATGAAAATCTTATATATGATTTGTTAGAGGATACTATAAAAGATGAGAATATTGCCTTAGAAAAAATGCGAAATTCCAATTGTACTTTTTCAAAAAACTTATTTTTAGTAACTATTGATTTATCTAATTATAAACAAATTAGCCCTAACCAACCATTAAAGAATTATTTAGATAGTATCTTTATTAACTCTAGATTTATTTATTATAAAGAGGATATAGTTATATTATTAGATAGTCGAGATAATACGAAAAATTTAGACTCTGTACTGAAGCAAAACTTAGATTTTTTGACAGCTAATAACCTTTCTATTGGTATAAGCGACAGATTTTCTAAACTTACAGATATTCGTAAGAGCTATAATCAATGTAAAACCGTTATAAATTTGTCCAAGCAGTTAAATATATCAGGAATTATCTTTAAATATAATGACTACAAATTTTATAGTTTAATTGACTCTATCGCCAATAATAATTCCGAATTTTCAAATGAATATTGCCACAGTTCTGTTCTTAAACTGCTTGAATATGATTCAAATAATCACACAGATTACTATAAAATATTAAAAGTTTATCTTCAAAATAACCAAAATACAAATTTGACTTCTGAAAAACTTTTTATACATAGAAACACATTGAATTATAAACTTAATAAGATCAAGGGTATATTAGGAGTAGATCTAAAGGACAGTGAAGATATCTTTAAAATTTATTATTCCATAAAACTAATAGAATATACTGAATCTACAAACTCTAGAATATCTTAAGTAGCTGTTCTAAACCCTTAAGATCACTAAGTTTAACTATCATTTTTTTGCACAACTGGTCTAAACAGTTAAAAAGCATGCCCTCAGCAAACACTTTCGAAGACATGCTTTCTTAATTATTTATCCTTACCTAGCTTATGGCAGGCTAAAGCTATTCCTTGGGTAATAAGACCTGCAGTACAAACACCGTACCATCCAAAATGAGAATAACTATAAGCACCCACAAATGAACCTATGGATCCCCCTAAAAAGTAAGATACCATAAAAACAGTGTTTACTCTGTTTCGAGCCTCCTCACTTATAGCATGAACTCTAGCCTGATTAGATATCTGACAAGACTGGACACCTAAATCAAGTAAGATGACACCTATCACTAAACCTATTAGTTTAAATCCAAAAATATAAAAGCAGATATATGCTGCTACAACTATAATCATTCCTATACCTATAGTAAACTTTGGACTTCTTTTATCTGCTATCCTTCCAACAACCGGAGCTGCTAAGGCCCCAGTAACTCCAACTAATCCAAACAAACCTGCCGCATCTGATCCCATCTTGTAGTGATAGCTTGCCAATAAAAATGATAGCGATGTCCAAAATATACTAAAAGCTGCAAACATAGATGCTCCATTTAAAGCTGCCTCTCTCAAAACAGGCTCTGTTTTTATAAAGTATAGCATTGATTTAAATAATTCTTTATACTTAATCTTTGAAACAGGTAACCCTACTGGTATTAACTTCCTTAAAAAAAACGCTAAGGTTAACATCATTATAACTGCAATTACATATACAACCCTCCAACCAAAGTATTTCCCCAATAATCCACTAAAAGTACGAGATATCAATATTCCTATCAAAAGCCCACTCATTACGTTGCCAATTGTCTTTCCTCTCTCTTCTGGCTTAGACAGTTGGGAAGCCAAAGGGACTATTAGCTGCGGTACTACAGAAGTAAATCCTACTAGAAAAGATGCTATAGCTAGAACTGTAACATTAAAAGAGAAGCTCATTAGAGTAAGAGCAGCAGCAGCACAAAATAACATCAAAACTATTAGAGATCTTTTTTCCTTGATGTCTGCTAGTGGTAAAAGCAGCAACATTCCAATGGCATATCCAATTTGAGTAAGCATAGCCACAAATCCTATACTAACTTGAGTAACATTAAACTCTTTAGCTATCTCAGCCAATAGCGGTTGAATATAATACAAATTAGCCACTGTTATGCCGCAAGCCATAGCCATAACTAAAATCATTGATTTGCTTAGTACAAAGCCATCGTCAAATTTATCCTCTTTCATTGACAACAAAATATTTCCTTCTTTCATAATCTACGTATTTTATCTTTATCTTTCTCTCATCCTCCTCAACTTCAACATTACTAACAAATATATCGAATTTTCTATTAAAATCATTTTCTATTATAAAATCAGCCCTATCTATTACTTTCGATGCAGATTCCTTAACATACTTGCTTTTTGTGTTCTTTATCATTACAAAGTATCCAGGTACAACAACATTTCTAAGACTGTTTGATTCACAAATTATCAGTGTTTCAGATGGAACCTTTGACATGAAGTAGTTTATGCCCTCTTCTAGGTGACCCTTTAGACATTTAAGCCAGTAAACCTTATCTGCACCAGCCGAAAGTAGCAGTGCTGTATCCTTATTTCTATTACAATCAAGCTCTTCTATAAGCTCGAAGTTTTCTTTTAAGTTAGTGCATACACCACAACCTTCTCCACCTCTTTGACACTTGCCATTTTTATTCTCTATGGTAGTAATCTTTAGGGCTATAACCTTTATATCACTTTTAAATTTATTGATAAGAGCTGAGGCTAAGGTTGTCTTTCCGCTATTCCTACCCGTGGATCCAATCATGATCATCTGCTCTATACTTATTAAATCGTTATTCATTTGATACACTTCCTTTATGCAATTATATGTCTTTTGTTAGATTCCAAATAAAATTCTATACTTTTTAACTTTTAAAAGCAAATAAGAATATTTACCCATAGCCTTATCTCAAATATATGCAAAAATAAAAACCAGCTGTTATAAGCCCTTGAATTTACTATGCTAGGCTACCACTTATTTAAATAACTAGTCCAAACAATAAAAAGAGTCCGCTAAAGCTACCTTCTTTAGCGAACTCCTTTTTGTTTAGAAACGAATAGTCGTTCGTTTTGTTGTAAATTTTTTATTTTTTTATACTTTTCCAAAACCCTGACCATAGTATATCTACAAATTCATCATTTAGAGGAATATTGTAAACTACTTTTTCTTCTAAATAGGCCAGTATTCCAGAAATATATATATAAAACAAGTTTTCATTGCTATCTTCAATTATCCTGTTTTCATCTTTCAATTTATCAAAAAATTTTTCAAAAAACTTTACACTAGCTTCATTTATCATAAAGTTAGAGTAGTTAACATCATTGATATTTTCCTTACCCTTTGCAAAGAATGACGCTTGCCTAAGAAACATGTATTCTTGCTTATTTTTAGAAAAGTATCCAACTATAGCTACATAGTATTTATGAAGAACATCCTTAGCATCATAATCTTCTACCTTTGCAACATACTCTTTTACACTACTTACCCCTACTCCAGCCTTACTAATACACTCTCTCCATACAGTTACAAATATCTCTTCCTTACTAGAAAAGTGTGAATATATAGATGATGGCTTTAATCCAGCCTCACTTGCTATGTCTTTAATTGTTGTCCCATCAAATCCCTTTTGCGAAAAAAGTTTAAGTCCAGCTTCTTTTATTCTAAGATAGGTCATTTAACACACATCCAATCAACATACTTATATATATCTATCGGTTTTCTTAGGATAATCTTAACTAATTTTTTTTATTCTTACAAGTATAAAATCACTGAATTAGTATCGCTTAGTTATTTTTTCCTCAGATGTCCTTTATTAAGAGCATCTGAAGGAAATTTACATAATCAAAGTTACTGAATTATAACCCAAATGTCGTTTTTTATCTTCTCAAAAACTTCATAAGGAAGATACATATAGCCCTTATCCCCAAAATCTGTTCCCCAAGAATTTCTTAGTATAAAGTAGCCGTTATTATTTCTTCTTTTTCTAATCATACCGCATATACTAAAATCACCTTGTTTTTTCCAATTGTTGTCTACATATCCAACTAGAAGAACAGCATGCCCACCAAGCATTGTTTCAAAGAAACTAGGCATAGGAACAAAACCATCTTTTCCTACATTCTCAAAGCTTTCATATACTGTAATTCCTAAAAGAACTGGTAGAGCACTTGCCAATGCTTGCTTTACTTCTTCTAAAGAGGTTATTCTATGGTAGGAGTTAATAGTATATTGCAGAGCATTTTGATCTGCTGCAGCTGAAGGCTCAGCTGTAAATTTACTTATATCATAAGGATAAAAACTTTCTTCACATATACCACTATTTTTTAATGCTACACATATATCTCTAATAGATGCTCCACTATCTTCATCTACAGTTCCTTGAATAAGTCTTTCTTTGTAATACAGAAAAAGCCTTGAAAGCTCAGCCCTATTATTAATAAAATATTCTTCATTCGCACATCCGGCATTGGCGGTGCAGGAACCTAATTGTCCTTGCTCATATATAGGTGGCATCTTTTCCCTTAAATCAACTGATTTAGGCAATTCTAAAAGCTTTACCGATGGATGGTCTTTATAGTAATAATCTCTTCCATCAAACTTATCTTCTTTTAACACATATTTTCTATTGATCTTGTTATCATTGTTTGAAGATCTTTTGTCATCCTTATATCCATGTTCCTCAGTTGCAGGATTACTGATAATACCAAAAAGAACAATTATGCCTAAAACAGCAGTTACTAGCTCATTGTAGTTGTTTGGCATTATATCTAATCCAAAAACCTTCAATATAATTGGAATTAATGCTAAAACTGAAACCCATAATCCATAGTTTTTAAATCTAGATTTAATATCCATTTTAATCCTCCGTTTATTATATTTTTAAGTCTAGCTTGTACAAAATAAAAATGACTTAAAAACGCTAATAGCTAAGTTAAAGTATCCTATCTCCAAATACATTCAAATCTAAAAAGACTTTTAACAATATTTAATATAAAAACTTTCTCTCTTTGATATAAGGAATTTATATATACTATTTTCTTTGAACTATTTCTGCTACTACTAATAAAACTATTTTTTCACTAAGCTGTTTCAAGATAATCTCTTAAAATTAAGCTTTTCTTCATCACTTTAAATTTAATAGCACCCTCATATTACTGTTTCTTTTATCCAGCTTAAGATGAGCAAACTTCTCCTTCATAACCTAAAATTACTAAGGTATTATTTATATTCTTTTCTGCTAATATACAAAATGGGTAATTACATGGAACCTAATGTTATAAATAGAAAAAATACAATCAAATTACTAGCTATCCTATAAAATAAATTATTTCATTATGGAAATCAATAATATGTGAAGTATATAAACTTAGCACTTCAAAGGTTTGTACTATATTTATAAATTTTTGATAAGGAAGGTGTTCGTATTATGAGAGAGATAATTAATGAATTAAATACAAAATCAGAACAAGCAAAAGAGTTAGGAATACAACTTCCAAATGATGGTTACTGGGGAAATACTAGCTCAAAGGTTTGTGGGATGATAGGCGGAGCAGAAGGTGGAAATTTCACGAAAAATGCAGTTCAAGCCTTCGAAGAAAGGTTATCTAATAAGAGTAAATAAGAATGAATCGCTAATGAAGCACTCATTAGCGATTCATTCTTAAACTATATAGCTTTTATACTGGTAAGCTCATCCGATATTACTTTTCCATCCAAGATATCAATACGCCTCTTACAGTAGGCTGCTACATTCTCATCATGAGTCACTATAATAACAGTCCTGCCTTTTTTGTTTATGTCTACCAGTAGATTCATAACTTCTTTACCAGTCTTTTGATCTAATGCTCCTGTGGGCTCATCTGCTATTATAATTTCAGGCTCTGCAATTAAAGCTCTTGCGATAGCAACTCTTTGCTGTTGGCCTCCTGAAAGCTGATATGGATGTTTAAATCTATGTTCTTTTATCCCAAGAGCATCTAACATACTTAAGACTTTAGAATTTATTTCTTTTCTTGACAGCTTATCTTTTCTCTTACGGTACAGGTTCCTATATGTCAAAGGTAGCTCTATATTATCTTGTACTGTATACTCATCAATCAAAGCAAATTGTTGGAATATAAACCCAATTCTCTCGTTCCTAGTCTTGGCAAGTTCTAGACCCCCTAGCTTTTCTACAGATTTATCATTGATTAGATATTTTCCTGAAGTAGGTTCATCTAAACACCCCAGGATATTAAGCATAGTGCTCTTTCCTGATCCAGAAGGCCCCATTATAGCTATCATCTCACCCTCAGATATTTCTAAAGATATACTATCTAAAGCCATAGTTACAGTACCATAAGTAACGTACCTCTTTACTATGTCTTTTATATTAACTTGGCTCATATATTTTAACTCCTTATCCCTATAAACTTTAGGTTTTCTACTAATCAACCTTTATAAACTCCATAATATTCAGTTTAAAAGTTTTAACAACTAAAGGTATTGTTGATAACAACATAAAACTAATTACCATAGAAGAAGCTATAAACACAACATGCATACTGATTAACATCTGAGGTACAATTTTCTCAACTCCCTTAGCCAGAGGCAATGAAATAACGCCAGAAACAATATAAAGAAAAAATAATTCTCCTCCAATCATTATTGCTATATTACTCTTCTTAGCTCCTACTGCAAATCTTATTCCAATCTCTCTTTTACGCTTTAACAATGTAGAAAAGGATATGCTAATAATTCCGAAAGATGATAGCAAAAGCATTATTACTCCATAAAAAATACCTGTATAGTTCCTCTCCCCATCTTTTTTTATGGTTCTATAATAATCTTTGACATTATCAAGGGATATCTTATGAGTTTTTATTTTCTCCGTATAATCTTTCTCAATTTGTTCAATATCTGTCTTACTTTTTACCGTAATTAATACAGTATAAAAAATCTCTTTATCCACTGCCGTTTGATCACTGGGAAGTTTTGCACCTATAGTTACATAACCGTTATTGTCCAATCTCATGTCAAATGTTCCAGGTTCAAAACCTGTAGGCATACTTGGATCTAAAATTCCTATAACCTTATATCTTATTGGCTTAAATGTCTTGTAGTCCAACGCTCCAGGTAACTGCACCACTGAGCCGATAGGATTAAGCTTTTCTAGTGGAGGACCTATTAGTAATGGAATAGCTTCAGTATCATCTGTTTTCTTATATTTTTCATAATATTGAGTAAAATTTTCGCCTTTTATAACCTTATAATCAAAGAGTTTTGTTGCTGGTTTATCATCAAATATGGCAAGCAAATTTAAAACATTAGCTTTTATTTCATTAGGATTATTCATACTTGGCTTTAACACAGTACCAAAAAGCCTTCCTACAGTATCTACTCTATTGTCATTCTTTGCGATTTCATATATTTTACTCGTTGGTGTAATATCCGTCTCATACTTAGGAATAAAACTAAACTTGGTAAGGTTATAATCATCTTTATTAGTTATATTACTTGAGGATACTTTATAGTAATCTTTATTCATAATTGCTATTTCTTTATTGGCAAAGGTATTATAATACTCTATCCTTCCAGAAACTACAAAAATTACAAAAAAGCTTAGAGTTAATTCAACTATCATGAATATGTTTCTCTTTTTCTGATTTTTTAGGGATTTCCATATTATTAATATTAATTCCATTTCTATTCTCCTATTAGGTTACTTTTACTGCATCTGCTGGATTCATTTCAAGCGTCTTTTTTACGGGGATTAAAGATGCAATGTATCCTATAAACAGAGCAAGAAGCAAGCTTACACAAAGATTAAGCCAAGATAAGTTAAAGGTAAATCTATACTTATTTACAACTGGTTCAACAACCTTGAACAAAACACTTTGTACAAAAACAGAAATCAGTGAAGATATTACTGCAACTAGAAGCATGTCTTTTTCTATACTTTGCTTTATGTATCTATCATTTGCTCCAAGTGCCTTTTTTATAGATATCTCCTTTTTTCTACCATCTATCCAAAAAATAGAGATACTAATTATATTTATAAGCGCTACAATAAGCAGTGGTAAACTCACCACTACTACATCCACTAGCACATCATCAGATGATACCTTAAGATCTACATTAGGTTGAATATCGTATTTAAAATCGCTATTAAACTTTTTGCCAGCACTATCTATCAGCCGTTTTACATTATTCTCATTCACTCTGTATAAAATATTTATATTTAATTGACTCTCTTCGCCACTTCTTGATATGACTTGCTGATTTAATTTAGTTGTGTAGGTATCTGTTATTGAACCAATTGGTATATAAACTGCTCTATCAAAATTTGTATCCATATACATTTTTCCTAATATACCTACTACTTCATAGTCCATTCCATAAAAGCTTACAAAATCTCCTGTCTTCAATTTTAGATCTTCAGCCAATCCAATTCCCAATAGCAACTTTTTATCATTATTCTTACACTCTTTTGGAGTAATGAATCTTCCTGAATATAACGCAGGTTGCCAATCTGGTTTATTTTCATAGTAAAATGGAACTACTTCGCCTTCACTAACCTTATTCCCATTTCTTAATTCTTCATTGTCCAATCTAAGTATGTCAACCTCAGCAGTCTTTCCTAAAAACCTCAATAGATTTAAAGTATTAGTATCGTATTTCCCATTTGTTTTATTATACAAATACATTGCTGTACGACTTTCAAGCTTTCCAAAATTAGATTGATTGAACTCAAAAATCTTTTTTTGCACTCCACTTATTAATCCAGATGTAACTAATATAGAAATAACATAACCCAAAATTATTATAAATAACTGAACAGTTCTGTTCTTCCAACTTCCTAATATATTGTTTAGCATAACCACTCCCCATTCTTTAAAGCATTGTATATACAACGTTTACAATCCTATAAGACAATTATTGTGCATACGCTTGCATAAATCAATTGATTTTATTCGCATTTTTATTACAAAATACTACAATAACCACTTCTATAGCATTCAAGCTGCTATTGTATTTAGTCCTTATAACCATATTTATCCTCAGTCTTATACACCTAATAAATTTCTATGTAGCAGAACTGAACGTTATAAATAAGATTTATATAACTAATCCTACTTTACTTCGTTAACTTTATGTTAACATCATTGACAATCTTTTTCCATATTATGTATAATAATCACATCGGCCGATTCCAATTTTTTCAAGAGGTGATTGTATGAAATTTAAGATTTTAGTAGCAACAGCACTTTGTACTTTAGGAATTTATGCTTCAATGATGCCATCTAATACCGTGCATGCATCTGAGCTAACTAAAGGCTCAATATCGGACAAGCAGTTAAGTTATACCTTTAATATAAGCAATTACACAACTCCTAATCCTTTAATATCTTCAAAAGCTGTTAGTGGAAATACCATAGTTAGTAAAGCTGAGGCATGGATAGGTACACCTTATAAACTAGGAGGAAACAGCAAGAGCGGTATAGACTGCTCCCATTTTATAAATACTATTTATAAGGAAGCTGGTGTTCCATTCACTTATATGACAGCTTCAGATTGGTCAAGCCATCCAAGCTCTTACCCGAGTCAGTTGACAAAGGTATCCACTCCCCAAAAAGGCGATATAGTAATTTTCTCCGAGGGACATGCTGGTATATATATAGACAGCACCCAATTTATAGGCTCTCAAACTAGTACAGGAGTTGCAATAGCTAAATACGGTAGTTACTGGGGAAAAGTGAAGAAGATAGTTGGATATTATAGAGCTAAATAGTCTACTATGACTTATAAAAAATCTTGCTGAAGCATTCTTCTTCAGCAAGATTTTTTACTTATTAAACTATATCATCCAAATCTTCTTCGATATATGGAATTATGATTGTAAATGTAGTTCCTATCCCAAGTTCACTTTCAACCTCTATCCTTCCCTTATGCTCCTCTATTATATTAAAACACGCACTTAATCCTAGTCCCGTTCCATTTTTCTTAGTAGATAGAAATGGTGTTCCTATCTTTTTCACCATGTCTTTAGGTATTCCATTTCCATTGTCGGCTACACTTATGAATATTTCTTTATTTGCTTCTCTTATTCCACTTTTTATAAGTAAAACTGGATGCTTTGAGTTATCCATAGCTTCTACAGCATTCTTACATATATTAAGCATGACTTGTCTAATTTGAGTCTCATCACAAAGTACATATCTTTCATCGTATTTTAAATCTAAAATTAGCTCAACACCTCTCATAAGAGAAGATGTCTCAAGTATTCCTCTCATAGATCCAATTAAATCAATAAAAGCTACCTCTAAAAATTCTGTTTCTTTTGGCTTAGATAAACTTAGGAAACCACTTATTATTCTATTTACTTCATCTGTACTAATATTAATCTTTTTTGCGTATTCCTTTATCCTTATATCATTTGCATAAAGTTCAATTAGCTGACTACTGCCTTTAATAGTCGTCAAGAAATTTCTAGTTTCATGGATTATTGTTGCTCCCATCTGCCCTATAGTTGCTAGTTTTTCTTGATTGATCAATTTTTGCTGCTTCTCTTTTTCTTGAGTTATATCTCTGAAGATACAAACAGCTCCAATTTTTTCATCGTCTATATTTCGTATCATAGAGCAGGTTCCACCTATTTCTCTCTTCAAGTTATCCTCAAAAAATATTGATCCTTCATATATTTTGCCTACTACTTTTCCATCTTCTGTCACCTCAGAAAAACTTGTTTCATTGAACCCAACACTTTCTTTAAATTCTTCCAAACTTAGTCCCAAAAGACTTCTACTTTGTATTTCAAACAAATCACTGTAATGCTCATTATAAGCCGTTATCTTCTCATTAGCATCTAAAATCATTATAGGGGCTGATATAGAATTCAAGATTACTTGAGTCTGCAAATGCAGATTGTCTATTTCCTGCTCTTGCTTTACATCCTTAAGTAATACAAGAACTCCATTCTTTATTTTACATGCGTTTACGATGACTCTTACAAGTTCTTTATCTGCATTAACATAGGTTCTAATAAGATTATTTACTTCCTTTTCGCATTTTTTTACAATATCAGCAATGGTCTCTTCTTCTTCACCCAATCTTGGTAGAATCTCTAATAGCTTATTGTCACTAATACCTACAACCTTTTCTTTAGAACACTTAAATAATTCTACAAACTTGTCATTCACAAAGTCAATTTTATTATCATTATCATAGGTATGGATAGGCATTGGAACAGCGTTAAGAATATCTGCTAACCTTTGGTTGGTCTCCATCATCCTAACATAAGGGTATCTTATTACACTTGAAAATACTCCCTTATAAAGGAAGTAATAACTTACGATCTTCATTATATGACCTAATACCATAAAAAAAGAGTTTGTATCTTTATATAATGCAAGACATGCCTCAGATGGAATTATCATAGCGACACAGAGAAATATATAGGTAAACCTCACTAAATAATTTTCTTCCAGTCTAATACTTAATTTTTTTAGTGTAAATAAAGCTAATCCTATAACTAATAACTCTAGCAATATCTTAAAGAAAGTAATACCTTTTTCATCGTATAAAGCAGGGATATCCCCATAACCAAGCCTAGATAGATAGAAAACTACAATTCCGCTGAATATAGTAATAATTAAACCTACATATCTATTATTATTTTTTGTGAAAGGTTTATAAGAGAATACTAATAAGGTCATCATCTGTATTAGACGTGCTAAAATCCAGTATCTTATGGTTAGATTTGAATTTATAATATCATTTAATATGAGATATTTATAATAGTGAGCGTGTATTAAATCTAAAATTGCTACAATTAAAAATCCGAATCCTAGTATTATGTTTACTTCATTGTCCATCTCAATCTGGTACCAAACGATTAAGAATATAGCCACACCAACTACTGCAGTTATTATTTCTAGAATTGAATGAATTATCTCTTTATCTTTTACCCAATATCCTTTCCAAATTATAAAAGCTAATATTAGAGAAATCAATATTGAATAAATTATATAGGTGAAAATTGTTTTGTAAATCGTATAGTTTTTAGTTTTGCATAATTTGTTCATAGCCGCGCCCCCAAATTCGACTCTTTTCCTAAAACTATAAATATTTATGGCATAATTCTCATAGGTATATTGAAAATTATACCATAAATATTTAAGTAATATATGTAAAATTTCATAATAATCTTAGCTTTCCCACAAACAATTAAAGTTTTATAATTGCTATATTACTACAGATGGATCTCGTCAAATATATTGTCAATTTTACTGGAACTTAACCATAGGGTTCAGTAAAAATTAGTTTAAACCCTATGGTGATTCTAGCACTTTTCAGTATTCCAATATGCTGTTTAAATTACTTTTTATAACTATATTAAACCTTCCATCTCTAATACCCTTAAAAACTCCTCTACTAAAATCGGATCAAACTGTTTTGACGAACATCTTCTTAATTCTTCAACAGCATAATCAATATCCTTAGCTTCCTTGTATTCTCTTTTATGAGTCATTACATCAAAAGAATCAACAACATTTATTATTCTAGCTAAGAGAGGTATTTCTTCCGCCTTCCATCCATTAGGATAGCCTGTCCCATCATATCTTTCATGGTGAGCTAGTATTTCATCTGCTATATGAGATAATTCAGGAGTTGATTTTGCTATCCTATATCCTATTTCAGTATGGGTTTTCATAACCTCCCACTCATCGCTTGTTAGCTTAGAAGGCTTTAGCAGTATATGCTCTGGAATACCTATTTTACCTATATCATGAAGAAGTCCTAAAAGTTCTAATTCATCTAATTTATCCTTTGATAATCCTAATCTAGTTCCTAGTTTATAACTCATTTCTTTAATTCTCATAGTATGTTCTTCAGTTTCACTGTGTTTCTCATGTAAGGTCCTTAATAATGAGCTTGTAACTGCATTTCTTGTACTCTTTTTCTCTATAAGTTTATTTCTATACATCCTTTTCTCTGCAACGCTCATGACAGCCTCTGAATCCATATTTTCTTCATCCATGTTAGCATAACCTAATGCAATGCTAACATTTATAGGAAAGTCTCTTATGCTATCACAAGCAACTTTTATTTTTGTAATTAATTCCTCTACATATTCCTTGTTCTTATCTTTAATCAATATTACAAATTCGTCGCCTCCCCAGCGTGAGACAATATCATCATTACTACAAAGACTCTTAAGTTCTTTACTTACATTGTATATTAACTTATCTCCTTCTTTATGACCTAGTGCATCATTAATAAGTTTTAAGCCATTTACATCTCCCATTATTAAGAAGTATTTCTCA
Source organism: Clostridium sp. C8-1-8 (assembly GCF_009928445.1). GTDB lineage: Bacteria > Bacillota > Clostridia > Clostridiales > Clostridiaceae > Clostridium_AR. The sequence goes on from NZ_JAABNO010000013.1 coordinate 20,920, forward strand.
TAATGGTTTCTATCAAGCTCTTCGAGTTCTTTCTCCATATATGTTCTATTTTTTAATCCCGTCAATTTATCAGAATAGCTTAAGAATAATATTTCATCTTCATACTTTTTTCTTTCCGTTATATTAATCAATACACTTATCAATCTAAGAGGATTTCCTTTACCATCTCTATCTACAATCTTTCCACGCTGAGAAACCCAAACTATATCTCCACTATTATTAAACATTCTATATGATACATCAAAGAAATCAGCGCCTCTATTTAGTATGTCGTCATATCTACTTCTTAAGTTCTCTAAGCATTCTGGATGTATTTTCGAAAAATGTTCATGAAATAATTCACGGTCATCTCCTGCTTCATATCCTAAAGCCTGTTTCCACTGTTCATTTATATAGAGCCTACTTTCCTCTATGTTTAGATCAAAATATCCGTCTTTTGTTGCCTCCATTACAAGTGTAAATCTTTCATTCATGTCCTTGATATCGATATTAGCTAATGCTAGTTCTTCTAGCATACTATTAGTAGACTGTGCTATATGACTAAACTCATCATTTCCATCAAGCAAAATTCTCGAGCTAGTATCCTTCTTACTTCTTATATCTCCAATAAAAGAATCCAATACTTTAAGTCTTTTTAATACAAATCTATTTAATACAAATCTATCTAAGAACAAAACTATAAGCAATGCTGATATGTACAAACTTCCAAATATAATCAAATAACTTAACCCTATATTATATAAATACCTCTCAATATCGATTGTAACTTCTATGCTATTATTACCATTTATGTCTTTCAAAAATTTAGAAGCAATAATATATCCATTGTTTTTTATAGTTAGTTCATCTTTATTATTATAATCCCTCAACTTATCTAAGAATTTTATATTACTTTTACTTATTGTATTTATATAATTCAATAGTTCCTTGTCTGCAACTCTACCAATTATGAGTTTACCATTTGGTTTTGACCTTTCATCCGAAGTGGTAATTGGTGCTATAGATACTATATATAGTTTATTATTACTACTTACTATGCCTTCCTTTGCCTCTATGCTTAATGGGTTTATCTTACCTAGGTAGCTTTTATTAAGTAATTTTTTCTCTATTTCAGTTCTTTCTTCGTCTTCTACCATATATGTTTTCTTATAAAACAAATCATTGTTTTGATCTATGTAATAAATAAAACTTACTTTAAGCTGCTGCATAGTGTTGTCAACTATGTTTTGTCTAATATACTCTTCATTTTTGTTCTCTAAGAAATTATAGGTTTCATCCCAATGAGCCCAGTCCAAAGAAGTGCTTTTAATATTATTTTCCTCTTTATTTAGTATTGAGGTTAATACATCAAAAGAATCATTTACGGTCTTATTTTCTATTTTATTAATATATTTATCAATAACTTGATAGGAAACAGCATTTGTAAAAATAACAAAAAGCAAAAAACTCATTATAGATATTATTAAAGTCTTTAACCTTACACTCATCGCTATCCTCTCCTAAATTAATCAATTCAGACTAACGATTAATCGTTCGTTCAATAATTTGTAGCTTTATTTATATTATACATGCATTATTAAATAAAATCTTTGTTTTTTGTAAAATAATATTATTAAAATGAATTTATGTAATATTTTTCATATACTTTTATAATATTACTATACTTTTAACAATAGTTTTAAATTGAAACCCTAATATTCTTATAGCTTAAAAAGACGCTTAGCAAATTAAAATTATACTAAACGCCTTTTTATAATCTTTATTATGTTTTTGGACACTATTAAAATTAAGTCGTTATAAGAAAATTCTATATAAACTTAAGATTATAAATATCTTCTCAAAATATTTGTAAGCGCTTCTAGATCTATAGGCTTAGATAGATAATCATCTATACCACAACTTATGAATCTTTCCTTATCTCCTTCCATAGCATATGCTGTCATGGCAATTATAGGTATGTGCTTATTACATACTCTCTCTTTTGATCTAATTACCTTTGTTGTTTCACATCCATCTAATAAAGGCATCTGAATATCCATCAAAATAATATCATATTTGTTTTTATCCATAGACACCAAAACCTCTTCACCGTCTTTTACACAATGATATTCATACATAAGATTTTGTAAGAAGTGTTCAATTACTAATGCATTCATCGGATCATTTTCTGCAACAAGGATATTCTTTCTATTACTTGGCATGTCTGCTTTTTTAATTAATGGATTAGGTTCTTTACAATAATTTGATTTAGTAATTTCATCACTTAAAAGTTCTATAGTAAAATAAAAGGTGCTTCCTTTACCTTCTTCACTTTCAAACCATATATCTCCACCCATTAGATTAGCAAGTTTTCTTGAAATTGCAAGTCCCAGACCAGTTCCTCCGTATTTTCTTGTGTAAGAACTATCCTCCTGTGTGAATAAACAAAATATATCCTCTCTAAAGCTAGAAGCTATCCCCCTACCACTGTCTTCAATGGAAAATTGCAATTTAATTTTATCAGAAGTATTTGATACTCTCTTTACTTTAAAATATATATGACCCTTTTCTGTAAACTTGACAGCATTACTTATAAGATTAAGCAGTATCTGCCGTATCTTTAATTGATCTCCTTCTACCTTTTCACTTATCAAGGGATCTATATAATACAATGCCTCCAAGTTTTTTTCACTGGCTGTAATAGATAATTCCTGAATTATCATCTCAATAGATTCTCTAAAATTATACTTTTCCAAACTAATAACTTCTTTTCCAGCCTCTATCTTAGATATATCTAGTAAGTCATTTATTATTTTCAGTAAGTGATTAGAAGAAGTTTTTAAAATATTTATATATTCTTTCTGTTCCTCATTTATCTCAGTAAATTCCATCAATTGTGCAATCCCTAATATTCCATTCATAGGAGTTCTCAATTCATGACTCATATTGGCTAAGAATTGTGACTTAGCTTGATTAGCCCTTTCGGCTTTTTCTTTTTCTAACTGCAATTGCTTAAAGTTATCTTTTAATTGATTCTCCTTTAATACAGCATCAGTTATGTCGGTCACAAATATAGCAATTTGACCATTTTTTAATTCATATGCCTGCACGTCAATATACTTATGTATAAAATCACAATAGAATTGAGCACAATGTGAAACCCCATTATCAGTAGCCTTCTGATATCCCTTATACACCCAGTCCTCTAACTCAGGAAATACCTGAAGCAAAGACCTTCCTATGCACTTCACTGCTTCTGTACCAGTGATTTCTTGAAAACTTTTATTTACGCTCACAAATTTACAATCAATTATGTTGTGATTATCATCGTAAATAGCATCTCCTAAAGCTACTCCTTGACTCATAGAACCATATAATAACCTATATCGTTCTTCATTAACTCTTAGTTTATCTTCGAGCTTTTTTTGCCAGGTTATATCCTTTGTAAGCCCAACCATTCTAATATTATTACTGCTTCCAAAATTATTAATAACCTTCCCCATGGAGCTTACCCATACATACTTTCCATCTTTTCTGCGCATCCTATGTTCTACCTTTAAAAAGTCACCCAAAACAGCGTCATCTATGGCTTTTCTTACAGCATCTATATCGTCAGGATGAATAGTCATTATGTATTTTTCTAAGTCTCTGGGATAATCATCATTATCATAACCAAGAATCTTTTCAAAAACCTCGGAATAATATACTTCTCCTGAATTAATACTAAAGTCCCATACTCCAGATTGGCTTCCTTCAATGGCCATCCTTAATCTTTCCTGATTCTCGTTTAATTTATCTACTAGCATTATTCTATCCGTTATATCTCTAATGAAGAACAATGTACCTATTATGTCATTATCACTATAAACAGCAGAGCCAGTTACAGATATACAAATTTTCTTTCCATCTTTTCTTAGGTCTATAATCTCAAAATCTTTAATTTTTTCTCCCTTAAATACTTTTAATACTTCGCTAAAGTAATCATATCCACACTTATTAAACATATCTATAAATAAGTTTTTGCCTATAACCTCTTCCTTTGAAAATCCATATATGCATTCTGCATTTCTGTTCCATATTTTTATTATGCCTTCAACATCTGTTCCAATTATGGCATCTGTAGTTTCTTCTGATATGGAATATAAATATCTTATCTCATCATAACTTCTTTTCGAATCAGTGACATCAGAAATAATACTGACAACATAATCAATATCATTTATATTAATTCCAAAAGACTTTATTCTTACTGCAAATATAGCTCCATTCCTCTTATAATTATAGGATTCGAACTCTATTTCTTTTTCAAGTGCCTGGTGAAACTTATCCCAAAAGCGATCCATAGTACTTTGAGTACTTACGTCAAGTACATTCATTGATAAGAGCTCATTCTCTGTATATCCGTAGGTTATCATAGCTTCACTATTGACCATTACTATATTGCCTACAACGTCAAACACCAGCACTATGCCATTTATCTTATCTATTATTTGCCTATAAGCCTTTAGCTCCTGATTAATAACTAACATATCTATAAAAGCCAATCTATGCCACCTCTATAATTATTAAGTTTAAATAAACTTTTATTTCAATTAAAATTGTTATTAATATTTTCGAAAGGTTTATATTAGTCTTAATAACTTATGGTTTAATAATACTAATGTAAATTCAACCAGCTTTATTAAAATACATCTTATTTTTATCTAATATATATATAGATGTACCACTTCATGGAAAATCTATATTTTAAAGTTTTCCTCTAATAAGACGGAGGGTTCTAAAAATAGATTTCGAATTGAAGCGGTATATATTTAATTGTACAGTTGAATTGTGGTTAAAATATGTGTGGATTATCAATCATATCTATTGATTTTAAATAACTTTAAATCCTCGTCTGTTTCTCCAAAATATAACTTACTGAGCATCATTCCGCCTAGTATGGCAAAAAGTATTCCATTGGCACCGTACCCCAAACAATACCAAAGCTTATTATTTTTAGGATCCTTTCCTAAGAAGCCTAAGTTATCTTTAGTAGATGCAAAGGCTCCACAATATCTGTAATCTATGTTTATCGGTAGATTAGGGAAAAGATTTTTTAACCTTTGTTCCAGCTTTATATAACTTTCCTTACATATATCTTCCTTAGGTATACCATGTAAGAAATCTAAATCTTCTCCTCCAATTATTAATCTGTTATCTTCTGTAGTTCTAAAATAGTTATAAGGCTCTTTATTATCTCTAAATATTACGTTTTTATATAGCTCTTCTATCTGAGCAATGGGCTTAGTTACTATATTGAAGGTTGTAGTTTTAATCCCAAAATCCCTGTTGGTAAATAAACTAGTATTGTAACCTGTTGCAACAATTATAATTTTCCCTCTAACTTTATAGCCATAAACAGTTTCCACATTTACAATATCACCTTCATACTCAACTCTTCTTACTTCTGTATTTTCATATATCCTTAAGCCCTTACTTAAACCTGCTTCAAGTAAGCTATGAGTAAATCTATAGGGATCAAATTTTGCCCCTCCATTCTTACTTAACACACCTGCTTTCACGTCAAATCCAAATTGATTACTTTCTTTATCTATAAATTCAACATCAAAACCATATTCCTTTCTAAGATTGTACTCTTCCCTTATTTCTTTAATATCTGTATTTTTAGCTGTATACAAAAAGCTATCTACCCGCTTAAAATCACAGTAGTTCCCATGCTCAGCTATAAATTTCTCTATTTCATTTAAAGCTACTAAGCCTAGTTTGTATGACTTTATAATGTTTTCCAAAGAAGTATCTTTTTTTAATTTCTCTGCATTGCTATCAAGCTCATATTGAAGAAGTGATGTAGTTATACTAGTACTTCCATGGGCTATTCTTGCTTTCTCTAAGATAACTGCATTTACTCCACTTTTAGAAAAATAGTATCCTAAGATAGCTCCAGTTACACCTCCTCCAACTATTATTACATCTGCTTCTATATCTTCTGTTAAATACTCATACTGTTTAATAACCTTATTTGCTCTAGTAAAGAAACACTCTCCCTTTACATATTCTTTATCCATCTCTGCCGCTTACCTCCATATTTATACTTAAATCCTTAGGTTAATTTATACTAGCTATTTAGATCAAGCTACATATAAGCCACTTACCTCAATCAAACTAAATGATCACATTAGGTTCAAGTATATTATGTTTCCTATACATAAAAAAAATCACTGTTTCTATCAGTGATCTAATTAAATTAGTTATATTAAGTTTATACAGCAGTAAAGCCTTAAGTACATTTGTAGGTATAAATATCATGTTATAATATAGTTATCAAGTAAAAGCGCCATTAATAGTTAAAATTATTTTTAGTATTTCTAAGATTATAGGCTTGGAATATCTAGTTTTATTAATAAACATGCTACTTATAGCCTACAATCAATAAGATTCGTTTTCATATTAAAGTAATAAAGGAGTTAACTATGATATATTTAAGACCTCATCATGGCCTTTGTATTCAGCATTTTGTTGGAAAGGGATATAGCAAAGAGTTTGTTGATAATATGAAAGGTACAATTAAAGTTCTTGAAAGTACACCTAATATAGAAATAACCTTAGTACCTGCTTCAGATAATATTTGTAGTTCTTGTCCAAATAATAATCAAGGAAATTGCTTATCTGGACAAAAACCTGAAGATTATGACAAAGCCTGCCTTAGTTTATGTAATTTAAATTTCGGCGACGTTATCCAGTGGGCAGATTTTAAACAAATAGTGCAAAAAAACATCTTAAGCCAAGACAAGCTCTCTATAGTCTGTAAAGGATGTGAGTGGATTAGTATTTGTCAGGGTTTTTATAAGTAAAAACCCTGATTTTAAATATATTCATTACTTTTGCTTTACTCTATAAACTAAAAATATACCGTAGCATACAAGTATTAGCGCTACTAATATCTTTAAATCAAATATATTTTCCCCTAAGGACAACGCTGAAAGTAATGTACCAAACACAGGTACTAAGAAATTAAATACTGATATCAAACCTACTTTATTGTAGTTTAAAAGCTGTGTCCAAAGTGCAAAGGCTACAGATGAAAGCAATGCCATATATACTAAAAGTCCTGTAGACTTCAAGTTAAAGCCTTGCAATCTCCCCCCTAGCGTAAGACCTAAAATTGTCAATATCACCCCTCCAATAAATAACTGATACCCTGTGACTATAGATGGATCTGACTTTTGAGTTATTCTTTTTCCATATATAGCTGAAACTGCAAATATAATTGCTGAAATCATTATAAATCCCTCACCTCTGAAAGAAAAAGCTCCCCCAGCAGAAGCTTGCCCATTAAGGTTTACAATTATAACGCCAGAAAACCCTACAATACATCCAAGTATTTTATTAAAGTTAAGCTTATCATTTTTATAAATGAAGTGAGCTAATATAATGCTAACAAAGGTTCCTGTTCCATTTATAATTGAGCCTCTAACACCAGTAGTATAGGACATTCCTATATAGAAAAATATGTATTGAAGTGCTGTCTGAAGAAATCCAAGTGATATAACTTGTCCAAATTGTTTCTTTGAAAAAATAAATATGTTTTTCTTCATAAGTAAGCTAAGTAAAAGCACAAAAATTCCTGCTAAGGTAAATCTATAACCTGCAAAGGTCAGCTTTGAGCCTAGGTCATTAGCACCTACATGAAATAATCCATATCCAATCTTAATTGATGGATAAGCACTCCCCCATAAAGCACAGCATAAAGTTGCTAATATTACAATATTTCTTCTGTTTGTGTAAAACTTATTTTTATCCATATCTATTACTCCTCATATAGCTACCAATTTATATTTTAGGCTATGTTAAAGTACAATGTTTAGATTAAGTGGCTAGCCATCCTATGCTTTAATGAGTTTACCACTTAATTTCAACGATATTATTAAAGATAGCCCTATTTTAAAACATATAATAAATATATTATAAAAAATTCGCTAAAGCGACCTTCTTTAGTAAACTTTTTTAAATTTAAGCTAGTAATTTTTTACTTACATACCTTTTATTAATATATTAAAAAAACTACTTCAACACAACTTATATATGCTGAAGCAGTTCATTTCAATTAAAAGATAAGTTTAAAGATTTTCTATATTATTATATAGAAACTAAATTTAACTAAACTTGATTTATTCTCCATTAGGTTTTGGTATAGGATTATACCTTCCAACTGGTATACCAAAGTTTGGTGTGCCATCACCGTTCCAAGTAAATCTCTGCATACTAACCATTCTCGGAGCATAGTTATTTGGGCTCATCATGGCATGATATATAATCCAATCTGAATCATCATTTTTTGATTTTACAAAGGAGTTATGACCAACTCCCCAAAGTCCATTTTCTTCTGAAGCCTGAAACACCGGCTTCTCTGACTTTGTCCAATTTGAGGCTACTAAAGGGTCTGACTTACTATCACAAGTAAGCATGCCTAAACAATAATACTGAGTACTACAAAAGCTTGCTGAATAAGTAACAAAGGTTTTTCCATTATGCTGTAATACGCTTGGCCCTTCATTCACATTATACACTCCATTGGTGCCTTGCTGCTCCCAAGAAAAACTTGGTCTTGAAAGCTCTACTCTTTTTCCAGTAAGAGAAGTTGGACTACTCATCTTAGATATAAATATCTTTTGTACTCCTGGATCTGATGGTGTTATTCCAGACCATAGAAAATACAAACTACCATTTTGCCTAAGGATTGTCCCATCTATTGCCCAATCATCTGCATCTTCTACATATAACCTACCTGCATCTGTCCATGTACCAGTAGTAGGATCAGCACTAGTATTTTTAAGAACTCCGGTCTTTCCTCCTCCACTATAGTAAATGTACCAACCCTTATCTATATAGTGTAATTCTGGTGCCCATATATTCTCAGTATTCCAACCAAAGTCTGGTGCGGTCCAAATTATCTTCCCCTCAGTATTAAACAAATCGCTTAGATTTCTACTTTTATACATTATAAGCTTAGGAGTATATGCACCATCCACCGTATAAGTATGCATTCCATAATAATAACCATCTGTATGACTATACACATATGGATCAGCTTTATCTCTATCTGTATCTCTTGGGTTAGTCATAGTACTTGTGGTGGAATAAAGCTTAAAGGTAGCATCCTTTTTATCAGAAGCTCCTGATATTTCTTCAAAAATGCACTTTCCATCCTTAACCTTCATATAGAGCTTAGAATCTTTATAAGTTTGAAAAGAGGCGTAGGCTGAACTAGCTAACCCAGATACCTTCTTAAAAGTTGCATTTTCTTTAAAATAAGCACTTCCATCACTCTCTGATAAAGTAAGTATATTATTATCATTTTTTAAAAAGTGCCCTGGATGACTTACAGATTCTAAAGAAACATATTTAGAATCTGCTAAGCCTTTTCTTTGAACATAATAACTATCATATATTTGTGATATGTCTTTATCTATCTTCACCTCAGAATTAGTATTTGTTAAATAATATCCTAGCAAGTCATAGACTTGTAGCCTAACAATTGTATCTGCTCCTGAGGAAACTTCCTTTGGTCTACCAAAATAGAATGCAAAGCCAACTATAAATGCAACTACAATTATAACCTTCGTTAGATTAATTATAAATCTTTTATTCATTCTCTCCTCCATACCTATAATACCTTTAACGTTTACATAAATGATAATAATACATAAACCTGGTATAATAACAATAATATACACTATTTTAGATTTATGTTCAACGTTTTAGGTTTGTTTAAAATAAAAAAATATACTGAAGCGGTTTTTCTTCAGTATATTTTTTTTTGCGCATCTGCCTTTTCTGAACGTATGTGAAGAAATTCTGGCAGGCGACTTAATTTTCTTTTTTATTCTTTCTCTTTTATACACTCTTAGCCAATTCAATCATACTTATCCACAGCTTTGTCTGAAATATAATTTTCTCTAAAGAATAAAAAAAATCACTGAAACGTTTTTCCTTCAGTGATTTTTTTGCGCATCTACCTTTTCTGAACGTATGTGAAGAAATTCTGGCAGGCGACTTAATTCTCTTTTTATTCTTTCTCCTCTATACTTTCTTAAGCAATCGAAGCATACTTATCCATAGCTTTATCTAAAATATAATTTCCTCTAAAGAATAAAAAAATATACTGAAGCGGTTTTTCTTCAGTATATTTTTTTGCGCATCTGCCTTTATATCATCTTAATATTTTTCTTACGAAGGCTACTGTAAAGTAAGACATTAGAAACATTCCCATAAACCCTTCAATACCTGATAGTAGCATAGCCTGTATATTGCCTGGGTTCACATCTCCATAACCTATGGTTAAAATTGTGGCAATGCTATGATATAAACCTTGCAAGGACTTCTGTAGAATAGGGCTTACTTTCTTATATGAAGAAAACTTATCACCATCTAGCTTTACAAATGGCAAGGTATATATTCCTGCAAAGGTAACTACTGTTATTAGCATAGTAAAGCCTATTCTAATAGGATTTGTAGCATAGTTTCCTACAAAATCTAAAACAAACCACTTAAAAGGGAACATCATATATCTTCTAATTTTATGTATCATTTTATTATTCTCAGGTGATAAGTTTTCTCCTCTTAATTTATATATACTTTCGCATCTCTTAAATTCTAAGTAAGCCAAATCCTCATCATTGTACCTGCCAATATTTCTAAAATTCTCTTTCAAAAGTCTGAACTGATTAGCCTTCTCTTGAAAATTGGTTTTATCACCTTGAGAATATATCATTTCCTTAACTTTATTCATTTTCCAATCTATATATATTTGTCCTAAGTTTTTTGTGTTAAGCACATTAAAGGATTGTATATTAACGACTTTTTTACTTGAAGAAGCCAGATCAAAAGTTTTTTCTATTATACAATTTTCTAGCACTAAGGTTCCGCAATATTTCAAGCTCATATTTACATGCTCAATAAATATGGAATCCTTAAATATAAGTTCATCTATAGCACTATCTGAAAAGCTTATAGGTTTCCCTTTAAACTCTGCAGCTTTGAAAACAATCTTGCCTTCTGTCAAGTTCAAGCTAGTCATATTAAATTTACCACTACCAAATACTACATATCTAAAATGTATATCACACTTAGAATATCTACAAAAGCTAAAGTCAATATTACTATTTCCAAATATTGATCCACTAAAAGAAAGTTTTCCTAATTCAAAGGAAGATGCAAAAAATATGATATCTCCGTTACTAAAATTAGCATTTCTAAAGGACACATCCCCTTTACCAAAGTTTGTACCACTAAAATCTAATCCACCTGGACTAAATATAGAATAGTCAAAATCAATATGCCCATCTCCAAAGGATGCGCCACTAAAATTTAAGTGGCCCTCAGGTAAGCTATTTGCCCTAAAGCTTACATCTCCATCACCAAAGTGGGCTCCATAGAAATTTATCTCTTTTCCATAGAAGTGAGAAAAAGAAAAGTTCTTTTCTCCGTTACCGAATCTAATACCATTAAAATCCGTATTGTTTACCCAAAAATATGATTTTTCAAAATTAACTTTACCATTACCAAAAAGAGAATTAGCTAGACTAAATACCTCTCCTCCAAACTTAGTATTGCTAAAATCTGAATTGCCGTCAAAGAAACATCTCTCAGCGTAAAAGTCCTTAATATTATTGTCACCATCACAGCCAAAGAACTCTCTATACCCCTCTATGGAGAAATCCAAAAAATAAAGTTCCCTAATCTTATAATCAATATATGCTGATTTTATATCTAGCAATTGTTCTATACTAAAAGCTCCAAATTGTCTTATTTCAGTTACTTCCCCTTCATCATTAAAAAAATTTATTACAATAGTTTTTTCAGAATATAGGTTTTCACCTATTTTATAAGGAGTATCTTTTTCAACCACATCATATCTCATTGTATTATCGCTCCTAAATATCTCCTATTGAAAAATCAATATAAGTAATTAATTATATTTTCGTAAAACAATTAGCTTCCATGAAGAGTCTAGCTCCGCTATTGCAACTTCCTTTACAAAATCTTCAATCCCATTATTCTTCAGTTCATTTATAAGCCAACCTTCATCCTTTCCTATATGTTTTAGATTACTGTGCTGTATAGTACCATCTAGAATAAGTGGAATAGTAATAGTTTCATTTGCTGCTGACATATTTAAATCCTTAAGAGTAACTGGTTTATTTTCACCTTTGAGAAAAACAGATAGCGTTCCTTGAGGTTCAAAAATCGCAGTTTGTACATCTGAAACTTTATCGCAGCCCTGTTGTCTTAGCAGTCCCTTCAATTGATTCATACTTAGACTTAGTTTCTTTAAAGCCTTCATATCAATATTTCCATTTTCTATTATTATAGTAGCTGTATGTTCGAAAAACCTAGTAAGCTTATTTATAGTAGCTAGTCTTCCTGCAATAAGCATCAGTGCCACAAGCATTCCAACTCCGTATATTGACTTTATTACCACCTTATCAACTAAGGGTTCTGCTGCAACATTTGCAAGTATCATAACCCCAGCTATTTCATAAGCTGTCATCTCAGCAATTGCTTTCTTTGTCATCATTCTTGTTGATAAATAAGTGAAAAAGTATACTAAAATAACCCTTATAGAATAAGTTATAACTATCTTCATAATCTCCTCCAATTAAAACTAACTAGTTATGGTCCAGAGAAAGGTTTTACCACCAAATTTATCATTTCTCTTAGAGCTCCTACATATTCTAATGAACTATCTTGCCTATTCTTTACAGTTACTTTAAGTTGTCCAACTGTGTGCTCAAAGCTAATCAATGCTTCTGTAGCATTATTTGCTTGTATTATAAATTTGTTGCTTTCAAAGTTGTGTACAAACTCTTCAGTGTACTGATCAGCTTTCTTCCAGTCTCCCTGTTCTATTGTTGCTTGAATCTTATTAAGCTGATAATTCATAGATTTTAAAGGAAGAATATTTCTAAATATAATCCATAATAATATAAAAGATAAAAACCATATGATTGCAATCTTATGCCTAACATCATAATTGTCAAACATGCTTTCACATCCATTCCTCATATACTATTATTTAGTATCACAACATTGGTTATATTTATACTTATTTATAGATACACCACCTAATATTAAAACTTATGTTCTCAAATAGTTAATTTTGAAAACATTGGTTTTTAGATTCTTTTATGAAGTTAATTAGATAATTAAAATATTATTACAGCTTTGTATGATTATTGTTATTATTTTCATAAATGATATATAATAGAAATAACAGACTAGCTTATAAGTAATTTATAAATCCCCATATTAATAAACTATATGATCAATAAGAAAAACTGTTATAGGAGATTGATATGTCAGAGTCATTAATAACTAAAAGAGCTCTCGCAGCTTCGATTAAGCAGCTTATGGAGACGATTCCATTATCTAAAATATCTATTCAAGAAATAGCAGATAACTGCGGACTAAATAGACAAACCTTCTATTATCACTTTAAAGATAAATTTGACCTTGTAAACTGGATTTATTACACTGAGGTCACAAAAAATATAGATAATTGCAGGCATTATGATAACTGGCCTGATGGCATGTATAGAACCCTATGCTATCTAATGAACAACAAATCCTTTTATATAAATGCTCTTAATACTCCTGGGCAAAATGCATTTGACGGTTATTTCTTTGAATTTAGCTATGAACTCATCCTGGGCGTAGTTAATGACCTGTCTACTCAGCTGAAGGTTTCACAAAAGGACAAAAAGTTTATATGTGAATTTTATACTCATGCTTTTGTAGGAATAATAGTTCAATGGATAAAAGGCGGCATGAAAGAATCCCCTAAGACTATGGTAGAACAAATTAGAAATATTGTAGAGGGCAGCATGCTAGGTGCTCTAGCTAGATACTGAGTAAAAAAAGGGTCCAAGGCTATAATGTATAAGCCTTGAACCCTTTATCCTTAACTATTTTATAAATAACTTCTTTAGTGCCATTATCTCTTCACGTAGATTGTCATCTCTCATCATAACCATAGCTGAGTTGAGAAGTACTCTTGCATCATACTGTCCTTTGTATATAGGAGTAACTTCTTTATCTAAATTCAAGAATTTATATACAGCCATTTGAGCTGACCTTGCTGAGTAATCTACCGTAAATACAACATCATCTGGGATCTCAGCAAACTGTCCAAGGAAAGCTAGGTTAGTAGAACATTCTGGCACTACCTGTGGTCTATCTCCCTTTGATCTTGTTAAAAATTGACTTGTTATAAATGGCATTATACATGGAATACATATAGATGTGCTCATAATCTTGTCCATATCTTCTTTAAAGTTTAGATGGTACAATAGCTCAGTGAGGATTTCTTCACCAGTACAATCTACCATTCTCTTCTTTACAAAGTCTCCTTCTTTATATGGAAACAGTGCATAGCCCCAGAAAGCTTGTACATCATCAGGCTGATTTATAAAGTGAGGTTGATTGTGTAGAACTATGGACATAAACCAACCTGAGTCTTTGAAAGTCATAAGAGCTCCTGTCCCTGGTTGATTTCCTGTATATTCTATTATCTTATTAAACATTGTAGGATCTTTTAAAGTAACAGTGAAAGATTCCCACATAGATTCTTCTACTCTGTTGTTAAATACTTCTGGTCTTCCAAACTCAGGTGACTCTTTAGCTATCTTCTCCCAAAGACTCCAGTCTCCTCCTGCAGTCTTATCATTAAGCTTTGGTACGGTATTCATAGAACCTAAGCTAGCTCCTGCAGTTAACGAACCTATTGTAACAAATACAAAATCATCAGCTTCAACTACTATCTTCTCTTCTTTTTCAGTTCTCAAGCAATTAATTGCTGTAACAGTCTTTTTATCATTGTCTGTGTTAAAATCCAGGCTAGTTACTAAGCAGCCATATTGAAAATCAACTCCTTGTGCCTTTAACCATTCAGTCATAGGTAGTATTATTGAGTCATATTGGTTATAAGGTGTACGACGAACTCCAGACAAATCGCTTATCCTTGGAAGCTCATGAAAAAATCTATGAAGATATCTCTTAAACTCTACTGCACTGTGCCATGGTTCAAAAGCAAAGGTTGTAGTCCATTGAAACCAGAAGTTTGTTTTGAAGAAAGTCTCTGGGAAGCAATCAGTAATTGTCTTAGTCCCTAAAGAATCTTCTGTATTCATCAATATATCTATAAGAGCGAGTCTATCTTGACGATTAAAACCTAACTTTGAGGATTCTAATATGTTTGCATCATTGTCAATTAATCTAGCTTTTGATGAAGTATGAACTTTTTTATTAAAAGCTCTAAACTCATCCATAATTGAAACAGTAGGATCAGTTAGAGAAGGGATACACTCCATGATGCCAAAGATACATGCATATGCCTCTTCATCAAACATTCTTCCTCCACGGATTACGTAACCTGTTTCAGGATTGCCAGCGCCATCCATACTTCCGCCTTCTATGCTACTTTGCTCAAGTATATGAATATTCTTGGCTGGAACATGACCATCCCTGATTAAATAAACCGCTGCTGAAAGAGATGCTATTCCCCCTCCAACTAAATAAGCATTGATCTTTTCTACATCTACATTTCTGTCAAAATTAAATCTCATTTTACCCAACCCCTCTTTATAAAATATTATCTAGCAAGTTTATACCCAAATCACTTGCTATGGTTATAATATAATTCTTTATAAAAAGATGTTGAATAATCAAAACTTTCTGTTTGTCTAAAAAACATACAGCTTCTTAAAACTGTCTAATTTTTTTACATAAATAATCTGATGTAAAATTAACTTTTGACTCTGTTAAAGTACTGTGTTGAAATTAAGTGGTCTTAAAATTTCTTTGATACTAGAATAACAGTATTTCCAAACTGGTTAACCTTCTCTACAGACTTAAAGCCAGCTTCATAAAGCAGCTTTCTCTGATTTTCCACAGTACAAGGAGTATCATAATGATAGAAACCTTCAGTTATACCAAGCTCTTTTCGTATTCTTATATTCTCATGAAAATGAAAGTCCTCATATTCTTGATTAGGTGCCATATAGTCAGTTTCAATATAAATCCCACCATGTTTTAGGCTTTTAAAAAGCTTTTTATATAGCTGAAGCTTTTCTTCATGAGCGAAATGATGGAGAGTCTGAACAGATAGAGCAACATCAAAGCTCTCCTCTCCCATATCATAATTAAAATAGCTGTCTACTATAAGTGTTATTCGATTTATTTTATCCTTGTGCTTTTCCTTTAACTTTTCCAACATATCCTTTGAAAAGTCAATCCCCGTAACTTCAACCTTAGGATTAAACTTAAATATTTCATCTAATTCCAATCCGGTACCACAACCTAAATCTAATAGATTTATAGGTTGGTTTTGTGGCACAAGCTTAGCTGTTTCTATATAGTAATTACCTGCACCATCAACAAAATCCATCATGTGCTGTTCATAATCATCTACCCTTTTATTAAAAAAGCTTCTCATCTCTTCTAACATTTTAACTGTCTCCTAAATATAAATTTGTGGATGTACCACCTCATACTAAAATTTATATTTTCAAATTATCCTCTCAGAATCCAGAGGAGTTTTTTTAATAAATTTCATATTGAAATAGTCCATCTTTATATAGCAGATCCTACTATAACAAAATTATATTCCTACAAAAATAAGTAAGAAACCTTAAAGATATTACTTAAAAAAACTTGCTCCGTTTGGTCATAAAAACTCTTTACTTCTGCTTCTTACCTATATAGTCATCAAACCTAACAGCTATATCTGGATTATCTTTTATGAAAGCTATATACTTATCGAAACATTTTATACTCTGATTACTTAGAGTATGTTCTACCTTTTCTGTCTCTATCAAAATTTTGTCCTCAGCAATTCCTAAGATTCTTAAAAAACACTCTATGGTTTTGTGGCGTTTTAATAGAAATGCACCTAACTTCTTTCCTTCTTCCTTAAGAACTATAACTCCGTACTTTTCATATAGTAAGAGATCTAACTCTCCAAGTCTCTGTACCATCCTGGTAGCAGAGGGGGGATGTACATTTAGAGCATCGGATAAGTCATGTATTCTTGTAAAGCCTTTATCTATTGACAACCGATATATCATCTCTAGATAATCCTCCATGGATGCAGTAAGTGGATTATCCTCATTTTTCATATATTCACTGAAAGTACGGAAAGCTTTGTTGTCCATTTGTTCACCTTCTCTTAGGGTTAATAAATGCTTAGTAAATTATATGCACTAACTTCTTAAAAAATTACTCTAGAGTAACATTTTTATAATTAAGTTCATAGTTTATATTAAGTTAAGAATTTTAGCCTAGAGTAAAACTTTGCTCTTATGATACTTATATTATTTTTAATACAGAGGGTGAATTATATGGATAAACGAAGCTTTCCAAAAAAGACTCATAATATAAAAGAAAATACTAAGTCTAGCACTTTTCTAAGTTTTAAAAACTTACTAAAATTTTTAGGCCCAGCCTTTATCGTAAGCGTTGCATATGTTGATCCTGGAAACTTTGCAACTAATATCAGTGGCGGTTCTACCTTTAATTACAATCTACTATGGGTTATTTTATGGAGTAACCTAATGGCTATATTTCTTCAAATCATGTCAGCCAAGTTAGGTATAGCAACTAATAAGAACCTAACTCAGATGTGCAGAGAAGTATTTTCAAAGAAAGTTAATTGGTTCTTTTATATCGTATCAACTCTTGCAGCCATGGCCACTTCCCTAGCTGAATTTGTAGGCGCTGCACTTGGGCTTTACTTATTACTTCATATTCCTATATCTTACTCAGTAGTAATAACTACAATAATAACCTTATCAATCGTCTATCTCCAAAAATACGGTCAAAGAATTGTTGAACTTGTTATTACAATATTGATTGCTGTAATCTGCATTGCCTACACCATAGAGTTATTTCTTGCAAAACCAGATTGGTCTCAAGTAGCTATTCATACTTTACTGCCTTCCATTCCCAACGGCCAAGCTTTGTTAATAGCAGTAGGGATGCTTGGAGCTACAGTTATGCCTCATGTAATTTACCTTCATTCACAGTTAGTCCAAAGTCGAAGCAACAATAAGACTCTAGAAGAAAAGAAAAAACATCTCTTCATGGAGAAGATTGATGTGTTCGTAGCTATGAATATTGCCTTTATAGTTAATGCCGCTATGGTAATAGTTTCAGCATCAGTATTCTATAGTCATGGTATGGTAGTTGATTCAATAGAGCAAGCACATAGATCTCTCGAGCCTTTACTTGGTTCTCTATCAAGTGGTGCTTTTGGAGCAGCTTTACTAGCTTCTGGTTTTTCCTCCTCTTCTGTAGGTGCTATGGCAGGTGAAACAATTATGGATGGCTTTGTAGACTTAAAAATTCCTGCAATTGTAAGAAGAATCATAACAATGCTTCCCGGAATAATTATTATAGCAATAGGTGTAAATCCAATGAAGGCACTGGTAATAAGCCAAGTATGCTTAAGCTTTGTACTACCAGTTACAATAATATCTATGCTAAAGATTACTAACAGAAAAGACTTAATGGGTGACTTTGTAAATAAACCTTTTGTAAAGATATTAGGTTGGCTCATAGCTTCAGTTATAATAATTATGAATGCTGTTTTAATATATTTAACTCTAACAGGAAAGGTTTAATAAAACTGAATATAAGCTATTATATAAATGCAGATGACCTCCTATAACAATGCCATGTTGGGAGCCATCTGTTATTTTTATTAGATTATATACGAATTCAAAACAATAAACTTTAGGTTCTATTGAGGCGCTGTGTTGAGATTAAGCCATAAGTCATGTGATGTTTTTACGAGCTTACCCAAAGAATTAATACACACACATATATACCAATCACATTTATTTATGTATAATAATGTAATATAGTTGCTTATATTGATTGTATGAAAAGGAGTTTTAGAATGTATAAAAATATAATATTTGATATAGGAAATGTAATTTTAGATTTTAATCCTAAGGATTATCTTAGCCAAAAAATATCTGAACCCGATAAGGTTCTAGAGGTACATAAGGAGTTATTTCAAAGCGAAGAATGGGTGATGCTAGATAGAGGTGTTATCACTGAAGAAGAAGCTAGAAAAGTAATAATCAATAGAAGCAAGGCAAATGGAGATTTAATAAAACTTGCTTTTGAGGGTTGGTACGATATACTTACACCTATCGAATCCACCGTTGAAGTGATAAAAAAGCTTAAAGAACTAAAGTATAACTTGTACTTTTTATCTAACTTTCACTTATTAGCCTTTGAACATATAACTGAGAAGTATGATTTTTTCAAGCTTTTTGATGGAGGTATAGTATCTTATAAGGAAAAGCTAATAAAACCTGAGGAAGCTATATATACAAGGATAGTTGAAAAATATAATCTTAACCCTGAGGAATCAATATTTATTGATGATGTGGAAGAAAATATTCAGGGAGCTAAAAAACTTAACTTCAATACAATACTACTTAAAGATCCTACCAAGTTAGTCGAAGGTCTAAGAGCCTATGGCGTTGAGCTTTAATGAAGGCTTAACTTAATATAGCCATTATAAAACTAAGTGATTGATCTTCTTCCGGTGCCTTAGTTGTTCATCTGACTTTCTGAAAGTATAAGAGTAAAACATGGTAGACGAATAATATTACCTTTTGCTGTTATACCCACTTGATATTGTTATTTTCAGCTAACTAATAACTTTATGCCTTCTTGTACAGTAAAAAAATCTTGCATCCCTAAGGCCCAATTAGTCCTAGATGCAAGATTTTCTTAAGTATTTTTAAACAACAATATATCTTGTTTAATAATATCAACACGGTACTTTTACATATCTCTCTTTAAGCTAGCTCCATTAGTAGCTATAACTTCCTTATACCAATTAAAGCTCTTCTTCTTATATCTTTCTAAAGTTCCACTTCCATCATCATGTCTATCTACATATATGAAGCCATATCTCTTTTTAAGCTGAGCAGTTGATGCACTTACTAAGTCTATGCAGCCCCAAGTAGTATACCCCATAAGTTCAACACCATCTTCAATAGCTTCTGCAACTTGAACTAAGTGATCATTTAAGTAGTTGATTCTATAGTCGTCATTTACTGTTTTATTTCCATTTTCATCAGTTATTAATTCATCCACTGCACCTAGTCCATTTTCAACTATGAATAGATGCTTTTGATATCTGTCATATAATTGATTTAGGATATATCTTAATCCTTCTGGATCTATCTGCCATCCCCATTCTGAAGCTTTCAAGTATGGGTTTGGAACTCCTAAAAGAATATTTCCTTCTCCCTTTTTATTCTTTTCTGGATCTGCTGTTGCACAAGCACTCATGTAATAACTGAAGGAAATAAAGTCTACTGTATTTTTTAGTATCTCTTCATCACCTGGCTCCATCTTAATTTCTATGTTATTTTCTTTAAATATTCTATTCATATATCTTGGATATTCTCCTCTTACATGAACGTCTGCGAAGAAAAGATTTTCCCTATCCTGTTCCATTGCCTTAAGTACATCACTTGGCTTAGAAGTTAATGGGTAGTTTGGTACCCCAAGAATCATACAGCCTATCTTAAAGTCTGGATTTATTTCATGTCCTACCTTTACTGCTAAAGCACTGGCAACAAGCTCATGGTGCATAGCTTGATATAGGTCCTGCTTGCTTAAGTTCTCTTTTGGTGTCCATATTCCGGCACTCATGTAAGGTGCATGCAATGCAGAATTTATCTCATTGAAGGTTAACCAATATTTTACCTTATCTTTATACCTTGTAAATATGGTTCTAACGTAGTTTTCAAAGAAACCTATTAACTTTCTATTAACCCATCCATCATAATTTTTAGCTAGCGCCAGCGGAGTTTCATAATGAGATATTGTTACTAAAGGCTCTATTCCGTACTTAGCTAGTTCATCAAATACTTTATCATAGAACTCTAAACCTTTTTCATTTGGTTCCTTGTCATCACCATTTGGGAATATTCTTGACCACGCTATAGAAAGTCTAAAAGTCTTAAAGCCCATCTCTGCAAATAGCTTTATATCTTCTTTATATCTATGATAAAAGTCAATACCTATAAGCTTCATGTTATCTTCAGTTGGTTCTTCTGTAAGAGGTCCAACAATTCCCCTAGGTGCTATGTCCTGCGTTGATAAGCCCTTTCCGTCTTCATTATATGCGCCTTCAAACTGGTTGGCAGCAGTAGCTCCTCCCCACAAAAAACCTTCTGGAAACTTAATCTCTTTTGCCATATTATTTTCCTCCTATACTATTATGATTGGTAAATAATAAAACCTAAATTAATAGGATATCCCTAGGTCTTCAAATAAGATATCTCATACTAATCTAGGTTTTGCCTGCTTACCAGTTACAACCCTAATTATGTTTTATTGTCTATAAATATATGCTAGCATTTTTATTTGAAATAGGTCAATGGATTTTCAGATTAAGAAAATTTAATATATAATAGATGCTTCAATCCTTAATTTTTCAAACTTCTTAAAAGATTATATTTGATATACACTACTAAGCCGCTGAAAAATAATCCTATAGAATTTATTATTTTTCTATCTAAAATATTCTTTTAATAATGGAAGAGCACATATCATTGAGAATATGAACATAAAGTCCTTTATTCCATTGAAATCACTAGTATTAATATTATAAATACTCACTATAGTTGCTACGATGAGATTAGAGAGAAATCCTATTGCTAAGGCGGCAATTATTAAAGATAATTTATTTTTCTCTAACTTTGAATGGTATTTTTTTAATCTTTCAGCAATAAACCACAAAGCACCTCCAAATGCTAATAACTTAATCCCTAAAGTAACAGTTTTAATTTCATGATTGATCATGGTTACAGAATAAATATACAATAAAAATCCAATCAAGCTTATATGGCTTAAATCTTTACTATTACTTCCTGATGATATCTCTGGTGAATTAGTAGCACCAGTTTCCGTTGATATGGAAGTATTTGCATTCATGCCCGTTTTATGTTGAAGCATAATAATGATACAACTTACGATAAATGAACATAAAATAATTATTAACTTACCTTGTAAATATATATGTATTCCAAATCTATTCAAATTGGTATTTATGATATAAAAAACTATGAATCTTAATGCTAACTCCATCCTCTGTAAAAAAATTACTTTTACATTATATTTTCTTCTTTTTTTATTAATAGAAACGATATTAGCCAGAATCAGTAGTAGCTGCAAGAAAAATAATATTATTAATATTATCCCATTTTTCAAATTAGTGTAATCATTATCAATACTAATTAGCAATGCGCTAATAACACATAGCAAATAACCTGCACCAGAAAATCGTGATTTTTTTATAAAATCCATTTCCATATATACTCCCTCACGTAGCTTAATCTTAATGTATATTTTAATGTACTATATAATAAATGCACTTTATTATATAGTACTATTTTTAATTCAAATTTTGCTCAGCATAAATATAGATACCTGTCCAACAGACTCCATAACTTAATCCTAAGCTTTATCTAGTCTACCCATTTGACTCATTACCATATCATAATATCGTCCTTTTTTTTCCATAAGGGTCTTGTGATTGCCCTTTTCTAATATTCTTCCTTCGCCTATTACCATTATGTGATTTGCATCTCTAATAGTAGATAAACGATGAGCTATTAGAAAACTTGTACGGTTCTTCATCAAACTTAGTAGAGCATGTTGTATGTCCTTTTCTGTCTTAGTATCAACACTACTAGTGGCCTCATCTAAAATTAAAATCGGGCTGTCGCAAAGTACTGCCCTAGCTATTGATATCAACTGCCTCTGGCCCTGACTTAGATTGTCTGTAGCTCCAGACACCATGGTATTATAGCCTTTTGGAAGCTTATCAATAAAATCATGTGCATGGGCAAGCTTTGCAGCCTCTATTACTTGTTCATCTGTGGCATCAGTTTGTGAATACCGTATGTTATCCATTATAGTACCAGTAAACATAAAAGTATCTTGAAGCACTACTGAAAAGCACTTTCTGAGACTATCTCTTCTTAGATTAGTAATTGATTCATTATCAATAAGGATTCTTCCGCTATCTGCATCGTAAAACCGAGTTAGAAGATTTACAATAGTAGTCTTACCGGCACCAGTTTCACCTACTAATGCTACTACTTCCCCAGCTTTAACCTCAAAGCTTACATTCTTTAGTATAGGTGTAGCTTTATCATATGAAAAATGTACATCCTCAAAGGTAACTTCTCCTTTTGGATTTTGTATTTCTTTAGCAGTTTCTATATCCGCTGGCTCCTCTTCACTATCTAGTATTTCAAAAACACGCTCCGCACCAGCTAAAGCAGACTGGATAGTGTTAAACATACCTGCAACAGAATTAAGTGGCTGTGCAAATTGCTTTGAATAACTCATGAAGCTTACAACAGTTCCTACGGAAACACCATAAGCTACGGAAAGAATACCTCCTGTAATAGCTACAATAGCAAAAACTAAATTGTTTATAACATTCATAAGTGGCATCATATATCCAGACCATATTTGAGCCTTACTACTGCTTTCGTATAGTTCTTCATTTATCTCTTTGAAGTGTTTTAATATATCCTCCTGCTTTCCAAAAGCTTTTACCATTTTAAGTCCAAGGATATTCTCTTCTATTACCCCATTAAGAGCTCCAAGACTTACTTGTTGGGCCTTAAAGTAACCTCTACTTCTCGATGCAATAGTTTTAGTTAGTAAAGCTACAAGGGGAACACATAATAGAACTGTAAGTGTAAGCGGAATATTCAGTGTTATCATAACCACAAATGAGCCAACCAATGTTAATATACTAGCTATCAACTGAGTGGTTGTCTGAGCTATAGTTGAGCTTATATTATCCACATCATTTGTTATTCTACTCATGGTATCTCCATGGGAGCGAGTGTCATAAAACTTTAAAGGAAGCTTCTGCATCTTCTCAAAAAATTCGGTACGTAGTACTAATACTAGTCTTTGAGAAACCTTAAGCATGATAACCCCGTTTAAATAAGAAATAACCCAATTTATTACATATAAACCTACTATTATTAGTAAAAGCCACTTAAGCCTTTCAGTGTCTACTGTTCTACTACTAATCTTAAAGGTATTGAAGGTCTTCCCCACAAAGTAAGGAATTGCCACAGAAATTAATGAAGAAAATATTGTAAGTACCATAGCTACAAATATAGTTTTCCCCCATCTCATATAGATGCTTATAATACGCCTTAGTGTACCTTTGGCATTCTTAGGCTTTGCCGTAGGCGCAAATCTATTTGGACCTCCTCCAGGTCTTCCACCTAAAGATGGTCCTTTTGCCTCTGGTCTTGAAATTTGCTGCGACATAGGTTACACCTCCCTGCTGCTTTCAATCTGTGTCTTATAGATATCTTGATATATTTCACAACTTTCCATAAGCTCATCATGGGTTCCATATCCAACCTTACGACCATTGTCCATGACTAAAATCTTATCGGCAAACATAGCTGTTCCACAACGTTGCGTGATAGTTATTATTGTTTGACTCCTGTCCTTTGAATTTAGATTATCTCTAACCTTTGCTTCTGTTACAGCATCAAGAGCACTAGTTGCATCATCAAGTATTAGAACAGAAGCTTGTTTAAGTATACCTCGTGCTATAGAAATACGTTGCTTCTGCCCTCCTGAGATGTTGACAGCAGCGCTTCCTAAAGTGCTATCGTAACCTCTTGGCATCTTTTCAATAAACGAAGCTTGTGCTTTAGCAGCTGCTTCCTTAACCATATCCTCTGTGGCCATGCTATTTCCCCAGCTTATATTTTCGGCAACTGAGCCTGAAAATAACATTGGCTTCTGAGGAACTATAGCAATAGTATTACGGACTGAGGTTATATCTATTTTTTTAATATCTATACCATTAATCAATATTTCTCCACCATCTATATCATAAAACCTTAATAACAACCAAGCTATTGTTGACTTACCACTTCCAGTGGGGCCTATTATAGCTAGACTCTCTCCTTCTCTTATAGAGAAAGATAAATCTTTTATTGCAGGCACTCCGCTACCATTAGGATATGCAAAAGTAACATCTTTAAACTCAATAGCTCCATTTAATTCTACAGACTTACCAGCATGATTAAAGTCCTCTTCAGAGTCTATAACCTCCTTAATACGAGAAGTAGAAGCTTTAGTCCTCACAAAGGTATTGAATATGTTGGTTATCATGATAAGTGAAGTCAATATCTGAGCCATATAAATAGTAAATGCCGATATATCTCCTGGGCTAGCAAGCCTTGATAAAAACAGCTTGCTTCCAGTAAAAATAACAACTACTGTGCCTATACCAACTGTCAAAGTCATTAGTGGTGATATAAAGGTTATTATCATCTGAGAGGAAACTCCCATGTTCATCAAATTTAAATTTGCCTCTTCGAACTTATCAGTTTCCTTATCATAGGTTCCAAAGGCTTTAACCAGGCGAACTCCTATAAGATACTCTTGAACCACTGAGTTAACCTTATCCATTGCTTTTTGAAGTTTATAAAAACGTGGATAGCTAAGCTTCATACTAATTACTATAAGAACTCCAACTACTGCAACCACGCTATAGATTATTATGCTTAGCCTAAAATTTAAAATGCTTGCAAGCACAATACTTCCAATACAAGTTATTGGAGCCTTCAAAAATATCCTCATTATTCCATTTACAAATTGCACTATCTGTGCTGTATCATTGGTCATCCTAGTTATTAAAGAACCACTTTCAAGCTTATCTGCACTAACCTCAGAAAAGCTCATGATTTTTTTAAACAAATCATATCTTAGATCTGCACCCATACGCTGTGACACCTTACTGGCTAAGATATTTCTAGTAACTGCAAAGCAAGCTCCTACACCAGTGACTATAAGCATAAGCGCCCCCCAATAATAAACCTTAGAAAGGGACCCTTGTTCAATTCCAGTATTTATTATGTTGGACATTAAAGTGGGACCAAGAAGGTCACAAAAAGCTTCGAAAGCAACACAGGTTACTGCTGTTAAGAATGGACGCTTATATCTTTTAAAATATTTACTATATAAACCCATAAACCTTATCCTTTCTTTAGTATGAATTTCGAATAATATTATAGCTATTTTCTACATAAAATTACTCTACTCTTGTATTAACTTCAAACTCATTTTTTATGCTTTTTAGAAGATTCTTATCTGTAATTACATCATATCCTGTAAATGCTAATGCACAAGCTCCATTTAGTAAGGCTTCATGAGCAGATTTTGTAATAGTAAAGTCAGCCATCTCCTTTGTATGTCCAATAAGCTTTGGATTTCCTATCCCTATAGTAGGATGTATGGCTGGTGCTACATAACTAACATTTCCCATATCAATAGACCCATGACCACCTTCCGGTGTTTTTATATCCTCTATTCCAACAAGCTTCAGATTTGAATTGAAGGCTTCAGAAAGTGCATTATTTGTATTCATATCATCATAAGATATCTCATAATTGCTTATCTCAAGCGTAGCACCAGTCATCAATGCAGCTCCTCTTGCAACATTACACACCTTTTCTCTAACCTCTTTTAAATAGATCTTCTTAGCTGCCCTAACATAAAATTGAGCTGTAGCCTTATCTGGAACTATATTAGCCGCTTTTCCCCCATCACTTATTATTCCATGAATTCTAACATCAGAAGTTACATGTTGCCTTAACGCATTTATACCATCAAAAGTAAGAATTACTGCATCTAATGCATTTATCCCCTTTTCCGGTGAAGCCGCAGCATGAGCAGTCTTTCCATAGAAATCAAACTGAATAGCATCCATAGCTAGTGAGGTTCCACTTTTATAGGTCAATTCACCTGGATGTAGTATCATCGCTACATCTATGCCTTCAAAGCATCCTCTTTCTGCTAGTTTAACCTTTGCACCATCAGTCTCTTCTGCAGGTGTTCCAAATACTATAATTTTCCCACCGATTTTGTCTATTACCTTACTTAAAGCTACTGCTGCGCCAACACTCATAGTTCCTATCATGTTATGTCCACAACCATGACCTATTCCAGGCAGTGCATCATACTCACAAAGTAAGGCTACTGATGGACCTTCAAGTCCGCTATCATAGGTAGCCTTAAAGGCTGTTTTTATTTCATCTATCCCAACTTGTACCTCAAATTTATTTTCCTTCAAGAACCTAGTTAAGGTTTCTACTGCTTTATATTCATTGTTTCCAAGCTCAGGATTTTCATAAATAAAATCATTTATTTCAACCAGCCTCTCCCTAACTTTATACACTTCATCTTTAATTATTTCTTTCATTGTGTAAGCCCCCTGTCAAAAGTTTAGGCTATGTTAAAGTACTGTGTTGAAATTAAGTGGTCAGTCATCCGATGCTTAGATGAGCTTGCGCAAAGAATTAATATGATTTTGTCATATTCCATGGCTAAAACTGTAAACTCACTACGTTCGAACATACAGTTTTACTCTTTATTTAACCATTCACTTTTTATAAGTCTTATGTATATTAATTTGAAGAACATTAAGAATGCTATTCAAGTAAAGAGTAAAAAGAGAGAATATATCGCCTGCCAGAATTTCTTCACATGCGTTCAGAAAAGGCAGATGCGCAAAAAATCACTAATGAAGAACGTATTAGTGATTTTTAAAGCCATTCCATCTGAAAAAATCATTTAATTCTAACTGCTCGCTCATATAGCATCTCCTTCATGACCACTTAATTTAAACAATATTATTAAACATATCCAAAGTTTAAAATTAAATTATCTATAATAATATATCTTATTCTATTTTATCATTAAACTTATTTTAATTCTTTGAAAAAATTGTGTATTTTTTATACAGTAAAAAATGCACTAAAGAAGCTATTCTTAGTGCATTTTAATTAATAAATAGATTTAGTTTTCAAAGCTTAACCAAAGCTCCATAACTGTATCTAGTTCTTTACTCAATTCCTCTTTTCTACAGTAAAGCTTGTTAAGCTCATCATAATGAAGCTCTGAATTGGCCATTTCTAAATCCACCTCAGCTATGTCTTTTTCAAGCTTCTCAAGCTTTATAAAAGCCTTTTCTTTCTCAGCTTCTCTTCTTTTACTTTCATCCACAGTCCTTGTTTTCTTAGGCTTTTCAGTTTTTATTAAAGGTGCCTTTACTTCTTGAGGCTCTAATTTAAGCTTTTCCTTTTTATAAAAGTCATAATTACCAAGATAGCTCTTAAAACCCTTATCCTCAACAGCAATTACTCTTTCTCCAACCTTATTAATAAAATATCTATCATGAGATATGAAGAATATAGTTCCGCTAAAATCTTCCAAAGCTTCTTCAAAGTTTTCTATAGAATCAATATCAAGGTGATTTGTAGGTTCATCTAATATAAGAAGATTAATATCTTCATATAGCAATCTCCCAAGCTTTAACCTGATTTTTTCTCCGCCAGATAGATGCTTAACCTTCTTAAATACACTGTTACCATAAAACATAAACTTAGAAAGATACTCTCTTGCCTTTCCTTCTGCTATAAAGATTCCCTCTCTGAAGCACTCCAAAACCGTGAGTTCCTCATCATTAAAGGTTATCCTTTGTGGAAGATATGCAGCCTTAACACTGGCTCCTAGCTCTACTATCCCTGAATCTGCAGTTTCTTCCCCTAAAAGTAGCTTTAGAAAAGTTGTTTTACCACATCCATTAGGACCTATAAGTGCTACTCTTTCTCCATAGCTAACCATTAGATTTGCATCTTTAAAAATAGTTTTGTCCTCAAAGTTCTTGTTTAAGTTTAAGGCTTTAATTGTTTCCTTTCCTGATCTTTGGGCAGCTTTAAAGCTTAGTTTCATATTTTGCTTTTCAAGAATTGGTTTATCTATTCTATCCATCTTATCAAGCTTTATTTGCATACTTGCCGCTCTTCTAAAGAATTTATTATTATCCGCTCTCATTGCCCAGTCTCTCAAGTCCTTAATGGTCTTTTCCATGGCATTTATCTTCTTCTGCTGCTCCCTAAACTGCTCATACTGGATTCTCATATTTTCTTCCTTTTGGCTAACATAAGAAGAATAATTGCCCTTATAAGTTATGGACTCCATATCTTCTATTTCAACTATCTTTGTTACTACATTATCTAGGAAATATCTATCATGAGATACAATTATTACAATGCCCTTATACTCCTTAAGATAACCTTCTAGCCATTCAATAGAGTCCATGTCTAGATGATTGGTAGGTTCATCTAAAAGCAATATATCTGGGTTATCGATAAGAAGCTTTCCAAGAACAACAGTGGTTTTTTCTCCACCGCTTAATAAACTAAAATCCTTATTTAAAAAACTTTCACTAAACTTTAAGCCAGTACATACCTTTCCTAGCTTCTCTTCTACCTCATATCCACCTTTAATTTCATAAAGCTGGACCAAAGAGCTATATTTCTTTAAAGCCTTCTCTAAAGCTTCTCCTTCCAGAGTCTTTAACTCATGCTCAAGATTACGCATCTTCCCTTCTATGTCCTGAACTTCTTGGAAGGCTAGATTTAACACATCAATAACCTTTACGCCTTCTGGATACTCAGGTATCTGTTCAAGGTAAGCCACACTAGCTTCTCTAGGTAGATTAATAAAGCCCTCATCATAGCCGTAGCTAGAGGTCTGAGGATATCCAGGGTAATAGTTCATAGGCTCTATACCTGCTATTAGCTTAAGGATAGTACTTTTTCCACTGCCATTTACCCCTACTATACCAACCTTTTCTCCTGAATAGACCTGAAAGGTTATATCTTTAGTCACAAGAGTTGCTTCCATATATTTTTTCACACCATTTAACGATAATTCAAACATACATATTCCTTCTTTCATCCATTAATCCAAATCACTTCTTTATGGATAGGCAGTATCTTACTTCATCCCTGCATTTTTGACACCTACATAAAAAAATTTAGCAGATCACATAGCCTTAGCATTTAAAATTCCTACGTATACTTTTCTAAAAGCTCACACCAAATACCTAAAACCCTAAAATATAAAAAGGACTGCAAGAAGCTCTATCTTCCTACAGTCCGAAATATTTTATCAAAATTAAATACAGTAAAAGTTAGTGTTCTTCATACTAACACTAAAAACTCATTATTATCATATCTAATTCTTGGATTATACAAAAGTCCAAGGTGTCCCTATAATTATTGGGATACTTAATAATTTATAATATAAATCTCAGAGAAGCAAGTTACCTTCTAAATGCTTTATTCCATAAAGAGTACAACAATAAAACCTAATTAAACCTAGGCAAATTAAAACTCATTACAAAATATCTATTAATTTTTCATAAATTAATATTAGCAATTAGCTGGTATCATAACTTACTTTCCCCTTTCCGTATAATTTACTTAATAATATCACACTTTCAAATATATGTAAACAAGGTAACTTAACATACAATATTATGATTTAGAAATGTTAAAGCACTTAGTCAAAAATAATTTCTAATCCTCCCATGCTTTAATCAACTTAAGGAGTGAATTATAGGTTTTATAACTCAACTATTAGTTTGTATATGTAAACCTTGAAACATATATTTTACTTTTATAAATCCATCGCTTAATGTAAAATATATACAACATACAATATTTTATGAAGCAGCATGGAGGAAGATTCATGTTTAAAAGAAACAAGCTTTTAGAAAGCTATGAATTTGTAGCTGAAGAAATAAACAAAGTCAATTTGCAACATTTAAGTAATGAGGAGTTATTAAATAAATCAAATAATTTAGGGAAACTTGCTCTGGATGGAACTTCTACTGATGAGCTTATTATAGAGGGATTCTCTTTAGTGAAAGAAGCTGTAAAAAGAACTTTAGGTTTTGAAGTTTATGATGTTCAGTTAGCGGCGGCGGTAGCACTTAATGATAAGAAGCTTATTGAAATGAAAACTGGAGAAGGTAAAACCTTAACAGCAGTATTTCCTGCTTATCTAAACAGCCTATCAAAGAAAGGAGTCCATATACTTACCTTTAATGACTACTTAGCCAAAAGAGATGCTCTTTGGATGAAACCTATATATGAAATGCTTGGAATAACTGTTGGCTTTGTACAAGAAAGTATGTACACCAAAGAAAAGAAAGCAGCTTATGGTTGTGATGTAACTTATGTTACTGCAAAGGAAGCCGGCTTTGATTTTCTCAGAGACTCAATTTGCTATAATAAGGAAGATTTAATTCACGGTTCTTTTCATTTTGCTATCATAGATGAGGCTGATTCAATACTAATAGACGAGGCTAGAATACCTTTAGTTATAGCTGTAAGCTCTGATAAAAGAGGTTCAAACTTTAAGAAAGTTAGAGATGCGGTTACCTCACTAGACGCTTTGACAGACTATACCAAAGATGAATATGGTCAAAATGTTTATCTTACAGAAAAGGGAATAACTCATATTGAAGCCTTATTAGAGTGCGGCAATCTCTACGAAAAAGAAAACTTTAATCTATTAACTCAGGTAAATAGTGCTCTTTATGCGGAAGTACTACTAAAAAAAGATATAGACTATATCATACGTAATGAAAAAGTTGAAATGGTGGATGAGTTCACTGGCCGTGTGGCAAAAAATAGACATTGGCCTGATGGTCTTCAAAGTGCTTTAGAGACCAAGGAAAACCTAGAAGTTAGATCTAGTGGTAAGATCTTAACTCAGATAACCCTTCAACATTTTATCAGCCTATATGAAAACTTAGCAGGTATGACTGGTACCGCTGTTGATTCAATGTACGAGTTCAATGAAATTTATGATATTGAAATCGTGGTAATACCTCCAAATAAAAATTCTAATAGAGTAGACTTGCCAAACTACGTATTTACTGATAAAGATGCTAAGTACAAGGCCTTAGTTGAAGAAGTTAAAACCGTTAATGCTACTGGCCAGCCAATACTAGTTGGCACTAGTAGCATTCAAGAATCTACATACTTGGCAGAAAAACTATTAAACTCAGGAATAAACTGTAAGGTACTAAATGCTAAAAACGATGAGCTAGAAGCTCAAATTATTGAAAGAGCTGGAGTTTTAGGAGCTGTCACTGTTTCAACCAACATGGCTGGAAGAGGTGTAGATATATTGCTAGGCGGTCCTGAGGGAAAAGATGTAGAAAAAATAAAAAGCTTAGGTGGACTATATGTAATAGGAACGAACCTTCATGAAAGCTTAAGAATAGATAAGCAGTTAAAAGGTAGAACTGGCAGACAAGGAGATTCCGGCTTAACCCGCTTCTTCATAAGCTTAGAGGATGATCTCATTGTAAAATACGGAATACAGAATATTATCCCTAAATCAAGAATGCCTAAGCATCAAAAGGAACCTCTTAAAAATGCTGCCTTTAGAGGAAAGATAAATCAAGTTCAAAGAATAATTCAAGGTAATAACTCTGATTTGAGAAGGGAATTATATAAATTTTCGCTTATATTGGATGATCAAAGACAATATATGTACAATATCCGTATGAGTATTATAGAAGGTAGTTTTGAAGATGAAATACTCTCCAAAGAATATCCAATGCTGCATGATAAACTAAAGCAGCAACATACTTTAGCTGAAATTGAGAAGTTTAAGAAAAATCTCAGGTTGTTTAATATTGATCAGTGTTGGTCTGAATATCTTGCGAAAGTGGCTAGCATAAAGGAAGGTATTCATCTAAATCTGTTAGGAGGTAAAAATCCTCTAAATGTATTCAATCTTACCTTGGTAGAGGAATTTGATATTTTACAGGAAGAAATAGAAGAAGCCATAAAAGCTGATTATAGTAGACTGTTAAATGCTGAAATATCCTTTGAAGAAATTAGTGAAAGAAATAAGCCACCTGTTTCTACCTGGACATATTTTGTATATGACAATACTCTAGATAGTTTTCTAGGTATAGGAATGCTTCCCGTGGTAGCATTATTGCAAGTTGGCGAGGCCGTGGGCTTAAGAAAACTTAAAAACTATTTCTCTGGACTAAGCTTTGATATAGAAGCGTTATATTATAAGCTCGTAAATAAATCATAGGTTAAATTTTAGGCCTTGTTAAAGTAACATGTTGAAATTAAGTGGTTACTGGCTAGATTCCTTAATGCTAATAAGTTATCTCCTGCTAACCACTTAATTTAATTGGGAAATTAGCTGCCTAAGTGTGTACTCAAATTGGGGGCATTAGAACCGTCCCTGTGTGCCAATTTCATTTCCCTTAATATATCTCTTTGCTATATTTCTATCGTCTCCCATGTAACAAAAACGTTCTAATCTTTCTAATGGATTTATATCTTGCGAATAAATATTGCTATCATCTATTACTAAGGCATTAAACCAATATCCTTCTTCAAAGGCCCCAACCTTGTCAAAGTATCTTCCTCCAGAACGAGTAGCCATGTAAAAAGCTTCTGAAAGGGTTACCGCATCCCACTGTGGATCAAACATATTACGGATTTTTGAATGCTGTATAGTAGTTGCAATGCATCTAGCTATTGATAAACTTGCTCCAGAACCTATATCACTGCCAAGAGCTAGATTTATCCCCATCTCAAGAAGTTTCTTAACTGGCATTATTCCTCCAGCATTTATATTTGAAGTAGCATCTGGACAATGAACCGCCATACAGTTTGGATTTTTCATTAGTTCCAAAACATCCTCATCCATAAAGATGCAGTGTGCCATTATTGTTGGAGTATTGCCTAAAAGTTTATTTTTATAAAATATCTCTGCTCCATTTTTATAGTCTGGAAAAAGCTCCTTGCAAACCTTCATTTCATTAACAGCTTCACACATGTGAGAATGCACTGGAACTTCATATCTTTCTGCTAAGTCTCCTAGTCCTGATAATAACTTTTCACTACAAGTTATTGAAAACCTAGGTACAATAGAAGCCTTTACTTCTCCAGCTTTTATATGTTCTTTTATAAAGCTCTCTGTGTCAATGATAGACTGCTCTGTTTCTTCTATATAGTATTCTGGGCTGTTCTGATCCATGTTTAACTTTCCAGTAAAAGCAAAAAGCCCTCTTTCTCTAAGTATATCAAAAAGTATTTCCGAAGCCTCGTAATGAATCGAAGGAAAACAATTAACATGCAAGGTTCCTTGACGTATCAGCTCGTCCACAAAAAGGGTATATATCTTTTTTGCATGGTCTACATCCTTGAACTTTGCCTCATTGGGATATGTATATGTATTTAACCAATCTAATAACTCCCTGTCCATTCCTATTCCTCTTTGTAAAAATTGAGGAGCATGAACATGCATATCACAGAAACCAGGGATAATAAGCCTATCTCCAAGGTCTATAATATTTTCCTTTGGAAATCCTTCCGGCAATTCATAGCAAATCTCCTTAACCACACCATTAAAAACTAATATGTATGAATTCTCCTTACTAATCAGATTATCCTTGTTCTCACTGTAAATTATATTCCCTTTGTAAGCCTTATAATAAGTATACTTTTCCATAAAATCTCCCTTCAGCATTTATATATAATGCCCTCCCAAATAACTATGAGAGAGCATATCTTTTTATATAGTTAAACTTAACTAATCTTTTCGAACTCTTCTATTGAAGTTAATACTATACCTCGTTCTAAGTACTTATCCAATAATTTTGGCATTTTACTCATATTCATAGTGGTAATAGCATCTTTTAGAACCGAAACTTTATATCCTCTACCTTTAGCACCTATTGATGTTTTTAAAACACAAACAGAAGCATCTAATCCAACTAAAAACAGCTCATTAATGTTATTTTGCTTCAAGAAGGTATCTAAGTTAGGATTAGAAAAAGCATTACCTTTATCTTTAGAATAGATATTATCGCTAATAATATTTACCCTTGAGTCTATCTCACTTCCAGCAGTATCTTTAATTAGTTTCCCAATTAAAGTTCTACTTAATAAGCTATTTCTATATTGATGTTTTATATATACTACAACGATATCTTTTTCCTTGGAAAGTTTAATTACTGAATTCACATTATTAATTAGTTCTTCTGAATTCTTGTATGGATGTGGTTTCGTAGCTGTTAATCCAGTCATATCTTCCTGTATATCTATTACTAATAAAGCTTTATTTATGGAATCTTTATAACTACCCATTATTTATTCCTCTCATAATAACTTATTATAATATACTAATTCAACTTCGATATAGGAAATCTTCATATGCTTTGAAAAAACTGAATATTTGGATATGGATAAATTTCTTTTTACATCTCAATACCCCCAGATACCCCATAATTACTTAATTTAACATATTATACTCCACAGCAATTTATTATTCAAATATAAATAATCTAACATTATAGCTACCTGAAATTATCTTGTACTATTAAAAATACTATATAAATCTATAAGTAAGTAAAAATAATCAACAATGTTAAAATCAACATATTTTTATAATAATTTTTGTTATTAATTCTAATTTCTTAACATATTATAGTCTTGTAAGTTAATAAATATATACTTTTCTGACGGTAGGTGATGCCTTTATGTAATTATATAAGTACTAATTCAAAAAACATAATTATCTAATAAACAAAAATTTAATTTTAAGGGGTGTATCTATTATGAATAAGACTTTACGCAAAGTACTGTCTCTGGTGACAACGATCGCAATTGCAGGTACTTTTCTCACTAACAAGCCTATTTCAGTTAAAGCCGCAACTTCCCTTCCTGTAAAAGTAGAAGCTGAAGCTTGCACTCTAAGCAATGGTGCTACTGTTACTGACAATGTCTATGGAACCAAATATCCTGGGTATTCTGGAAGTGGATTTGTATGGGTGCCAAACTCAGGTACAATAACGCTAAACGTAACAGTTCCTAAGAATGGTATGTACGAGCTTTCAACAAGGTGCTGGATGTACCTTGGAAATAAGGGTGACACTAGACTTCAGGTTCTTAGCATCAACGGAGTTTCCCAAGGCAATTTCTATATTCCAAACAAGGGCGGATGGACTGACTATAGTTTTGGATACTTTTATCTTGAAGCAGGGCAAGCAAAAATCGACATAGGTACTTCAGGCAGCTGGGGCTTTGTACTATATGACACTGTGACCTTTGACAATGCCAAAATGCCTGCATTAAAGATTGATCCAACTCCTTCTGATGTAAATGCAACATCTGAAACAAAAGCCCTTAAAAACTACCTTACCAGCGTTTATGGCAATCACGTTCTTTCTGGACAGCAGGAGATTTATGGTGGCGGAAATAACGGCAATACTGAGCTTGAATTTAATTATATACATGACAAGACAGGTAAATACCCTGCTATCAGAGGCTTTGATATGATGAACTACAATCCTCTATATGGATGGGAAGATGGTACAACAAATCGTATCATTCAATGGGTAAAACAACGTGGAGGTATCGCAACTTCCTCATGGCATATCAACATTCCATCCGATTTTACAAACTATAAATTAGGCGATAAATTAGACTGGTCAAAATGCACTTATAAACCTACATCTAGCTTTAAAGCAGCTAACTGTCTAGATAAATCCACAAAGGAATATGCATACTTAATGCTTGCAATTGACGATCTTGCAAAACAGCTTCGTGTTCTTCAAGATGCAAAGGTTCCCCTACTTTTCAGACCTTTTCATGAAGCTGAAGGTAATAACAATACGGATGGTTCTGGCGCTTGGTTCTGGTGGGGCTCTTCAGGTTCTGAAGTATACAAGCAGCTCTGGCAGCTTCTTTACACCACACTAACTGAAAAATACGGTATTCACAATCTAATATGGGAAGTTAATCTTTACACCTATGCAAATTCAGCTCAGTGGTATCCAGGAGATAAATATGTAGATATAGTTGGATATGACAAATATGAAGGCTCTCCTTACACTTGGAAAACAAGTGCTGCAACAACAGCGTTCCTTACCCTTGTAAACGACACAAACGATAAAAAGATGGTG
The DNA here is from genome assembly GCF_009928445.1 of Clostridium sp. C8-1-8. GTDB lineage: Bacteria > Bacillota > Clostridia > Clostridiales > Clostridiaceae > Clostridium_AR. The sequence continues at coordinate 57,845 of NZ_JAABNO010000013.1, forward strand.
GCAATGACTGAAAACGATGTTATCCCAGACATTCAGAACATCGTCAACCAAGGAGCTTGGTGGCTATACTTCTGTCCATGGTACGGTGATTTCATTACTAGTTCAACCTATAACAATCCTACACTTCTAAGTACTATATACAACAGTCCATATGTATTAACACTAGATGAACTACCAACAAACCTTTATGGTACGACTACAGCTAAGCTAACTTATGGCAATCTAAATAACTCTCAAAAAACAAATTCATTAATTTCTTATTTGCCAAAGAGCCCTATTCTTCAAAAAGCAAATTAATCTATGGCAATAATTATTTAAATTTTCCTTATAGTGACTAATCTAAACACTAAAGACTATGAACACTTCTATGAAAACAGTTCATAGTCTTTTTTTATTTAATGCTATAAATTACATACTAATATGATATAAAAGGACAACATTAATACAATATTACTCCATATACGAGTTAGCTTATTAATCTAGCAGCAATAAATTTTAAAACTATTAGATGAGACAGAAGCTAAACTATTGAATTAACTGGGAAATTCATTTTACTTTAATATAAATTAAATCATATATATAGCCTCTAAAGTTTTCTCTGTACAAATCATTAAATCAATTGCATTCCTTTCATATAGATAATATAATTATATAGTAAAATGTAAAATATTTTATAAAAAGCTATAATATTACACTATATAGCAGTACTTGTTTTGATATATACGTTCTAATAAGTTTTATTCATAAAAGCATTGGGGAGAACACCTTAATAAGTTGTTTAATGAAGTAAATTAAATAGAACTTATATATTTAGTCTAGTAAATATTTAAAATAAACAGGAGGGATTTATTTGTTCAAAAAAATTTTAACGACATTGACATCAAGGATGACTTTAAGTTTAGCCAAAACTAAAACGTTTTCAAAACCGTTTGGTAGAAGTGTTAAAAATCGCTTAAAAGGAGGATTAACCTTAGTATTAACAGCTGCAATAATATTATCTCCGATTCAAAACTATAAGGTTATGGCCTCTACAGTAGCTCAAACCAAGACTTTAACTGATGCTGATCTAGCCTCTGCATATTCAAAAACATCTGTAGATCGCGTATCTGTACATGACCCTTCAATTATTTCAGACGGAAAAGGCACCTACTACATTTTTGGATCACATTTAGCTTTTGCTAAATCAACAGACTTAAAAAACTGGACAACCTTTACAAACAACATTACTACAAATTACAAAACCATATTTGCAAAAGAATTTAATTGGGCTAAAATGGGAGACAGTGCATATGACCCATCAGGAAATATGTGGGCTCCAGATATTATCTATAACAATACTTTAAAAAAATGGTGTATGTACATGAGTATCAACGGTTGTTCATGGAACTCATCTATTGCAATGCTTACAGCAGATAGCTTAGATGGAGATTGGACTTATGTAGGAACTGTTATTTATTCAGGCTTTACTGATGCAAATAATAATCATGATTTCGCAAACACTGATTTTACAAAGGTAACAGGTCTTACTACACTTCCAAGCAGATATATATCAACTAAATATACCTGTACAGATAATTCAACAACTACTGCAACAACTACCTGGAATAATAGTTATGGAGCACATGCTATCGACCCTACTGTTTTTTACGGCCAGGACGGAAAGCTTTACATGACCTATGGTTCATGGTCAGGTGGTATATATATTATTCAGCTTAATCCATCATCAGGCTTAAGAGATACCACTGTTTCATATAACTATTCTGAAGGTAACTCAGATCCATACATGGGAATCAAACTTGCAGGCGGAAGTGGCACTTCTGGGGAAGCTTCCTATGTTCAATATATTGATGGAAACTATTATCTGTTTATATCAGATGGTGGTCTTGTAGCAAAGGGCGGTTACAATGTTAGAGTTTATAAAGCTTCTAATCCAGAAGGTCCATATACAGATGTATCTGGTCAGTCACCAAAATACTCTACTTATACTGTAAACACCAATAATGACGTTGGTACAAGACTAATGTCTTATTATAAATGGAATTATCAGAAATATGCTCAAGTAGCTCAAGGTCATAACTCAGCTTTTGTTGATTCTGATGGAAAGGCATATATTGTTTACCATACAAGAACAAATGATGGTTCAGAAGGCTTTACTGATAGAGTACATCAATTATTTACAACAAAAAATCATTACCTAGTAGAAGCTCCATTTGAATACAACGGAGAAAGCGTTTCAAAAACAGGCTATGCTGCCTCTAGTGTTGCTGGTTCTTATGAAGTTATTTTACAGAAGCAGAACATTAATTATTCAAACCTTGAATATTGTAGTGGCCAAAATATGACTTTAAATGCAGACGGTACTATTTCCGGTGATTACACTGGAACATGGACAATGGATGCTAATTCACCTTATGTTACATTAAATGTAGGCGGAACTACTTATGAAGGTCTTTTTGTAGAACAGACCATTGAAGGAACTAATGTTAATACTATGGCCTTTACTGTAGTTGGATCTAATGATGTATGTATATGGGGAGCTAAATATCCAGCTGATGAGGTTTCTATTGCTATGGCAAAGGACAATCTTTCAATTGTTTCTGAAACTTATTCAAATATAACCCTTCCTACAGCAAGTGTGTTTGGCGCAACTGTAAGCTGGACCTCATCAAATACAGCTGTTATTGGAAATGATGGAAAAGTAATCACTCCAGCACAGGATACTAATGTTACTATGACTGCAACAATATCAAAAAACGACAAAGTATATACAAAGGATTTCAATGTATTAGTGCACAAGGCTATTAAAAATGATAGCACAATGCAATTGCTTGGCTCTGCCTTTGTAAACGATCCTCATGATTTATCAACAAAACTAGATGGTAGCTTATCTGTTGCCAATCCATACAGCTCAATATCTAATCTTGATGTATCAAAGGGCATAAAGATCAAATTTGATGTTCAGTCTACTGGAACAAAAAATGCACTAGGGACTATTATTTCATTTATGGATGGAGGGAATGGAAAACTTTATTTCACTCCAGGCTCTTATTTAGGCTATAACGCAACAGGCGGTTGGTATGATGCAAATATTTCTAATTATAAAATTGCAACAGATTATCTTGGAGATTCAAAAGATACTGTGGAAATTTCACTTACTACAACAGGTTTTGAAGTTGATGTTAATGGTGTAAAAGCATACGACCAATCAATAATAGGTGATTCAACTAAAGGCTCAGGAACATTATCAGATTACTATAATGTATTAACTTGGATTTCTACAACAGCTGATAAGGTTTACTTTGGTAAGGGTTCATGGTGGACAGACCAAGCAGCTAACTGCTCTATAAGCAATGTATATTTCTACGGTTATCTTTTACAAACAACTAAAATGATGACTGATGTTAATGGTATGCAGGTTATAGGCTCAGCTTTTGTAAACAAGCCTCAAGATTTAACACAAAAGACAGATGGTACTTTGTCTATTAAAAACCCTTATAAAATGATCTCTAATCTTGATGCATCTAAGGGTACAAAGATTAAATTTGATGTACAATCTACTGGAACAAAAAATGTACTTGGAACCATCATTTCCTTCTTAGGCAATGGAGGAACAAATGGAAAATTATACTTCACACCAGGTTCTTATTTGGGCTATAACGCATTAGGCGGCTGGTATGATGCGAATGTTTCTAACTATAAAATGGTAAAAGATTATATTGGTGATTCAAAAGCCACTGTAGAAATATCTCTTACTACAACAGGCTTTGAAGTAGATGTTAATGGTATAAAGGCATATGATCAGTCCATATTAAGTGATTCTACAAAGGGAGGAGGAACATTAACAGATTACAGTAAGGTACTAACTTGGCTTACTTCTTCAGCTAACGATGTATATTTTGGCAAAGGTTCATGGTGGACAGACCAAGCAAACTGTACTATAAGCAATGTATACTTCTACGGTTACGTAAACGATGGTTCCTCGCCAACAGCAGCTTTAAGCAATGCAACATATACCTATGATAATACACCTAAGACTCCATCAGTTACAGTAACAGATGGTTCTAAGACTCTTGTAGAAGGGACAGATTATTCTGTTACTTATACTGACAATATAAATATCGGAACAGCAACTGCAACTATTGAAGGAAAAGGTAACTACACAGGAACTATAATAAAAACCTTTTCTATTACTCCAAAAGATATCACACCATTAGATGTAACTTTAGATAGTTATTCTTATGATTATGATGGAACAGCAAAGACTCCAGTGGTTACAGTAAAAGATGGTGCTAAACCACTTGTAGCAGGAACAGATTATACGGTTTCTTACTCTGCTAATATAAATCCAGGAACAGCAACTGTAACTATTACAGGAATAGGAGTATACTCAGGTACTAAAACAAAAAACTTCACAATTAATCCTAAAGACTCTACTAAGATAAAAGTAAAGTTGGATACATCATCATATATATACGATGGTAAAGCTAAAACTCCAACTGTTATTTTAAAAGACGGTGGGAAAACACTTGTAGAAGGTACAGATTATACAGTTTCTTATGCTGATAATATAAACGCAGGAACTGCAAAAGTAATCATTACAGGAAAAGGCGGTTATACAGAAGTAATAACAAAAACCTTTGAGATTAAAGAAAAAGTAATCTCTAGATTAGACGCAAACTTAGAAAACTGTTCTTATGTTTATGATGGAACAGCTAAAACACCAAAAGTTACTTTAAAAGACGGATCTATAACTCTTATAGAGGGAACAGATTATATAATAACTTATGCTGACAATACACATGCAGGAATTGCAACTGTTAAAGTAGAAGGAAAAGGAAATTATAAAGGAAGTTTAACAAAAAATTTCATCATTAAAGGCAAGGAAATCTCTGAATTATCCATAACTTTAGGAACTTGTTTCGGAAAGGTTATTGTAAAGGATGGAGATACAACTTTAAAAGAAGGAAAAGACTATACAGTATTCTATTTTTATAATTTTAAATTAAGAGCAATAGAAGTAATTATTATTGGACGAGGAGACTATACTGGAAGTGTAACAAAGCCACTTCAATTAAAGTAAGACACTACATTAACAACTTAATAGTTATTCATTTATAGGCAATGGTGACGTTCTATTTGACTTTGTTCAAACAAAACGTCGCTATTGTCTTTTATTTTATAAGTTTACAATGGTAACCTAAATAACTCTCTAAATACTACTTCATTAGATTCCTATTTATTTAGGAGTACTAACCGTAGATAAATTAAAACATATAAGATGTAGTGAAGTTTACTTGAAATAATAATACTTTAATTTCTGCATTTTACTTTTGTTATAAAATAAACTCACCTTATGCTATTCTTTAAAGCATATTGATGAGTTTATAAATGTTAAAATAATTTCTTCATGTGCAATTCTTTTCTTAATAAATTTCTTAGTTTAACTTTTTAGCTACATAAAATCCATTTTCATTAATATTATTTTATTTCCTGAACTCTTCCTACAATTCCGTCCTCAAGCATTACCTTGATACCACGGGGATGAACTTCTGAGTTTGTAAGAAGTTTTTTCACTACACCCTCTGTTAGCTTTCCAGAACGCTGGTCTTGTTTTTGAACAACAAGGACTTTTGCTCCTACTTTTATATGTTTTCTTATCGTTCCATCCATAGTATTACTCTTCTTTCTTATTTTCTATATAGCTTTACCACACACTCCACATGCGAAGTCTGCGGGAACATATCAACTGGCTGCACTTCAACAGTTTTATATCCTAACTCTTCAATTATAGCTAAGTCTCTTGCCAAGGTACTTGGATCGCAAGAAACGTAAACTATTCTATCGGCATCAATAGAAGTTATAGCTTCTAGTAACTTCCTGTCACAGCCTTTTCTAGGTGGATCCACAACTACTACGTCTGCTTTTATACCCTTATCTATAAGGTCTGGTATGACCTTTTCTGATTCACCAGCGTAAAACTCTACGTTACTAACAGAGTTTTCTTCGGCGTTAATCCAAGCGTTATCTATAGCCTCTTGAATTATTTCAACACCATATACTTTTTTAGCCTTTTGGGAAAGAAATAAGGTTATGGTACCTGTTCCGCAGTAAGCATCAAAAACAGTTTCTTCTCCTTTTAAAGCTGCAAATTCTAATGCCTTAGAGTATAGCACCTCTGTCTGAACTGGATTGACTTGAAAGAAGGATAGTGGTGATATATTAAATTTAAACTCACCTATGTAGTCACTTATAGTATCTTGCCCCCATAAAGTTAGAGACTCTTGTCCAAGTATTACATTAGATTTTTTATCATTAACGTTCTGAACTATACTTTTAATACCAGGAACATTTAATTTCATAATATTTATAAACTCTTCTTTACCTGGAAGTTCTGTGCCATTAGTAACTATCACTACCATAACTTCATTTGTTTTAAAGCCACGTCTTATCATGATGTGTCTTAGTATTCCTCTTTCATCATAGTCTCCATCTACAAAGTAAGGTCTTATATTATTTTTTTGTATCCAACTTCTAGTTAAGGTTACAACCTTATCTGCTATTTCATCTTGTATATAGCAACTTTCCATATCTATTATTTCATGACTTCTTGGAGCGAAAAAACCTATGGTAAGTTTTCCGTTTTGCATTCCGATTGGTAGTTGAACTTTGTTTCTATATCTATATGGATTATTCATCCCAATAGTGTCCTTAACTAAATCTCCATTTAGTTTTCCTATCTTAGTAATACAGTCCCTAACTCTCTCCGTCTTAAAGTCAAGTTGCTCCTTATAGGATGTATGCTGAAGTCTACAGCCACCGCATCTTTTATATATAGGACAAATAGGCTCTACTCTTTCCTTTGATGTCTCTAAGGTTTCTACTAGCTTTCCATAGGCATAATTCTTCTTAACCTTTATAGCCTTAACCTTTACTCTTTCACCTCTTAAAGCTCCTTCTACAAACATAGTAAAGTTACCATCTAACTTTCCTATACCTTCTCCCTCATATCCTTGAGCTACTATATCAACTATATATTCTCTATTCTTTTCTATCATACGCTCTTCACCTCATATAGCAAACCGCTATTCATTTACCTTTAAACCTGCTTCTTATATAGAGCCAATACTTCATACTGAAATTTGCCAAAATAAAACTTAATAGATAAACCAGAAGCTTTATTTTCAGTGTAAATATTGAACTTTCTACATACCTATAAATTGTCCTTTATATAATTGATTATGTCAATATTATTTATTAATAAATGCTCTAAAAGCTGATTTTATCAATAAATTCTTATATTCTTAAGAATTTATATTTTTATATTTTTAACAATATAAATTGTAAAACTGTTTAGAATACAAGCTATTTTATTGCTATAAAGTTTTGGTTAACTAACACTTAATATTGACTAAGTATTATAAAATTTACTTATAAATATCAATTTATAGAAAACTGAATTTATAAATTGATAATAAGCCAAATCTACCTTTCAACATAAGTCTCGCATTGAGTACTCAATTCGCTTACAGAATGTTCTCCATTAATAAGTACGTTTTTAGCCTTGCAGTTGTGATTTTCATTAAACACACACTTTACTGCTTCGCACTTTATATCTGGACTAACTACTATCTCATTCTCTGAAAAAATTTGCATCAGTTCTCCGGTATAGTTTGTGTTTGTCATACTCTTAACCGAATTCTTAAAGCTCTTTTCAGCAAAGGTTGAACATAAGGTTCCTTCTGAACTATGTGCATTATTTCCTTTTATATGTATTTGACCTGCAGTGCAAAAGCCTCCTGAAACATTATTAACACAATTTTCAGCATTACAACTAAGTTTTGCCATATTATAATCTCTCCTTGCCAACTATGTATTGATTTTTTCTTCAGCCACCCTTTTATGCATCTGCCTTAATGAGTTCACCTGAGCAAAATCTGGCAGAAGGCATAACTTCTGTTTTATTATTCTTTCTATGTTATCTACTTTTAAGTTATATATAATTATTCACAACTTTACTTTTGATCTAAATTCTTAAAGAATAAAAGAGCAAAAGCTTACATATTTAATAGTGTAATAGTATTTTAATCATATATAACTCAAATAATTCATTCATAGGCCCTATAAGTTTGTTTTAGTTATAGTATTTAATTTATTATAATTTTTTTATAATAATCAATGGGCAAGTGTTTTCAAATACTATCTAGAGATGTATAATAAAACCAAGTAAAGGATTTCATAGGTAAAAAATATAAATATTTAATCCTTTGGGGTATTGGGAGGTTATGATCATATGACTGCATTTGTTTTAGTTATAGCTTCAGTAATGATAATAAGCGCTTTAGCTATAAAGGTCTATATTTTATTTCGTTATTTTAAACAAAAGGAAAATGAAACTGCATTTGCCGAAAGTAATTCAGTGTTGTCAGCTTATAAGAACTTAAATCAAAAAGGTATTGTTTCAAGTGATCAAATCGAAGAGTTACTGTCTCAATACAGAAAGACTGAGAGTTCAAAGAAATTAGAAGAAGAAAAAGAGGCTTTACTTAAACTGAAAGATTTGAATATATTATCAGCAGAAGAATACAATGAAAAGATGTTTAAACTAGAGGATTTGTACAAGTGTGGTAAGATTTAAAAAAAGGGCACCTAGAAAAAATAGGTGCAAGTAATCATAGGAATCAGTTGCCATTATATCCCTAGTATTATTTTCACATATAAAAAGGAAAATATACAGAACAAAAGAAAAAAATTATTATTAATTTTGTAAATTTTTTGTTAACAAAATACAAACTTAATATCTACATAAAAATTATTCTATGCAACATCCGATTTTTTATACAATAAACTTTATACTTTTCTACTAAAAAGACAAGCTTTTTAATTATACTTTTGTACAGCCTTTACCTTCATAAATGATTTAAGCAAAAATAAAGCTTTGGTACGGCTAGGTCTAGGCAACAAAAACTTTAATACTTTATCTTTAACAAAAAAATGAGTGCATAAGCACTCATTTTATATTAAAAATTATTCTACAACACTTACCTTTAATAGGTTTGTAGCACCAACTTGGTCTACTGGAACTCCAGCAGCAACTACAACAGTGTCTCCACTATTTATACATCCCTTAGCCTTAACTGTAGAAACTGATTTTTCCATCATTTCATCAGTTGAAGTAGCTTTTTCTGCAACTATTGGATATACTCCAAAGCTTAAAGCTAATGTCTTAGCAACTCTTTCATTTGGAGTCACTGCAAATATAGGACAATCTGGTCTGTTTTGAGAAATTCTTCTAGCTGTAGCACCAGTTTGAGTTGAAGTTATTATTGCAGCAGCTTGTAATTCATGTGCAGCATTGCAAGCAGCTCTGCTTATAACTCCAGAGATAGCAGGTACATGCTTCTTAGCTGTTGAAACTGCTAATTCATAGCTTAACTTCTTTTCAGTTTCTTCTGCTATTCTAGCCATAGTTTGAACTGCTTCTACTGGCCAGCTACCATTTGCTGATTCACCTGAAAGCATTATAGCATCTGTTCCATCAAGGATAGCATTAGCTACGTCTGAAACTTCTGCTCTTGTTGGTCTTGGGTTTCTCATCATAGAATCAAGCATTTGAGTTGCAGTTATAACTGGCTTTCCAACTGTGTTACATTTTTCTATTATAAGCTTTTGTACTGATGGTACTTTTTCTATTGGAATTTCAACACCTAGGTCTCCTCTAGCTACCATTATACCATCTGAAACAGCTATTATTTCATCTAGGTTATCAACACCTTCTTGATTTTCAATCTTTGAGAAGATTTGAATATCAGCTCCGCCGTTCTCTACAAGAACCTTTCTTATAGCTTCAACGTCAGCAGCTTTTCTTATGAATGATGCAGCAACAAGATTAACTCCTACTTCGCAACCAAACTTAAGGTCAGCTATATCTTTTTCTGTCATTGCAGGAAGCTTTATAGCAACTCCTGGAACGTTAACTCCCTTATGAGTACCTACAACACCTGTGTTCTTAACAACACACTTTATTACGTTTCCGTCTACTGCAGTTACTTCTAATCCAACAAGACCGTCATCTATTAGGATCATGTTACCTGGCTTAACATCATTGCCTAGTCCAGCATATGTAACTGAACATTTAGTTGTATCACCAACTACATCTCCACCTGCATATATTGTAAATTCTGATCCTACAGTTAATTCAACCTTGCTTGGTTCAAACTTTCCAGTTCTTATTTCTGGTCCTTTAGTATCAAGCATAACAGCTATTTGCTTGTCATACTTCTTAGCTAATTCCTTAACTGCAACCATTCTTCCCTTATGTTCTTCATGATCTCCATGTGAGAAATTATGTCTTGAAACATTCATCCCTGATTCAATAATTTGTGATAAAATTTCTTCCTTTTCACTAGCTGGTCCAATTGTACAAATAATTTTTGTTTTTCTCATGAAAATACACTCCCTCTTTTTTTTTAACCCCAAATACGTGTTGTTTAGAGCCGACTAAAGATACTTTTTTCTTTAGCTCACTTATCTATCTATTAAAACATGACATAAGTTAACCTAATTAATTAAGATATACTTTCCTAATTAATGAGATAAATTAATTAAAAATCTACTTACCCTAAAAAGAGATTTTCAACTTGGCATGTATAATATACATTTATTATTCCAGTAATGCTATATTTATAAGCTTGTATAGATATAATTATTTAATTGAAAATCTACTATAACTTGCTCTAAATACATAAATTAATTAATTCATTCAATATATGTGTGCTCAAGCTTTAAACCCTAAATCAAAACTTATGCACACATAGATTACATTCTATCATATTATTACATTAATACAAAACAAAATTTTAATATGAAAGTGCAGTAGCTATCTCATATAATTTTTCATCAAATTTTCTTTCCATAGCTAATGCTTCGTCTATATCCATATCCATTATGTGGTTGTTTCTTATTCCAACTACTCTACAAGTTTTTCCTTCAAGTAATAACTCAACAGCTTTAGCTCCCATTTTTGAAGCAAGAACTATGTCTGTTGCAGAAGGACTTCCACCTCTTTGTATATGGCCTAATATTGTTGCTCTAGTTTCTAGTCCAGTAACTTCTTCTATATGCTTAGCTAGATCTTCTGCTCCACCAACACCTTCTGCAAGAAGAATAAGGTTATGCATCTTACCTTTAGCTTTTCCTTCTAAAATAGTTTTGCATAGTTCATCTTGATTAAAACCTTTTTCTGGTACTACTATTGCTTCTGCTCCACCTGCAAGACCTGCATATAAAGCTAAATCTCCACAGTGTCTTCCCATTACTTCTACAACAGATACTCTTTCATGAGAAGTTGATGTATCTCTTAATTTATTTACTGCATCGATAACAGTGTTTAAAGCTGTATCAAAGCCTATTGTGTAATCTGTGTAAGCTAAGTCATTATCTATAGTTCCTGGAAGACCTATAGTCTTAACTCCAAGTTTAGATATAAGTTTAGCACCTGTAAAGGAACCATCACCACCAACAACAACAAGTGCATCAACACCATATGCTTTTAGTATGTTAGCTGCCTTCTTTCTTCCTTCTTCATGTCTGAATTCTTCACATCTTGCTGTTCTTAGGATTGTACCACCTCTTTGGATGATATCCGATACGCTGCTTCTATCCATCTTAAAAAGTTCCCCATTTATAAGACCAGCGTACCCTCTTTTTATCCCCATAACTTCCAATCCATTATGTAAAGCCATTCTTACCACAGCTCTTACTGCAGCATTCATTCCTGGTGCATCTCCACCACTTGTTAAAACAGCGATTTTTTTCATAATATTTCCTCCTCCACACAATCATGGACATTTATAGTCCCACCTGTGCTAAATATTACCCACATTTATTAACTAGATTAATTTTACATAAACTACGAAGATTTTTCAACGTATAAATTATAATTTTAGTTAAATTATCTTCATAAAATTTAGCTTAATAACGCTTGAATATTCTGACAAATAAAATTAAAATTACTCCATATTAATTCCCCAAATAAATTCTAACTAATATTTTCATAATTTTCAATGATTTTATGTTGAAATGTAGAAATATATGACGAAACATTGGGGATTGATACAATTTATTATATCCTTTTTGTGATATTTTTATATGTGGTTAAAAAATATATGAAATCCTTTAACTTACAGCATATTATTCTCAATTTTCTTTTTCATTTTTTATATTTTCTATATACTTTTTGCTGTTTTTAAATAAAACCGTTATAGTTCTAAAACTTGTGAAAGTCTTATATATAAAAATAAGACTTTCTTACTGAAAAATAATAAAAAAGTCGCTGAAGGCACTTACTATAAAATAAAAAAATAACAGCCTAAAGACACACCATATAAATAGTATGTCTTAGACTGTTATCTTATAACAATTAATTTTTTGCTTTAAAATTAATCCACAACTTTTATATTTTCATCCCCAAAGTATCCACTTAATGTCGATATTATATTCCCATCTAAAGATACCCACAAATCCTTGCTTAATCTAAAGTTCTGTCTCTCTTTTTCAGAGAAAATATATATAGGGGTTTCTCCCTTAAAAGGCTCTAATATTGTTTTTAAAAGCTTATTTACAGCTCTAGCCTTTTCATTATCCTGAACTCTTATATAAATCTTTGAAGAATTCAGTTTTTCCAATGGCTGTATCTCTTCACAAATCAGCTTAGGAAGTTCATCCTCCTTTATGCTAACTCTGCCTCTTACAACCACTAAGGAATCTTCTTTAATTAGTGCATTTACTTTTTCTAAGGTTTTTGGAAAAACTATAACTTCAATAATACCACTAAGATCTTCTAACTTTAAAAAGGCCATAATAGTATTGTTTCTGGTTACTTTTCTAGACACTTCTGCTATTATTCCACCTATAACCACTCTCTCACCATCATAAACTGAAGCTGAGGTCATAAGCCCACTATCAATAGAATCGCCTAATGCTTCATCTTCAAGCACTTGGCTATGAGAGAGTAGTATCTTTTCTATTCTAATGGTAGTTTGAAGCTTCAAGCCTTGAGCATATTCATCTAAAGGATGTCCTGTTATATAAAGCCCTGTCATTTCTTTTTCCATAGCTAAAAGATACTTTTTATCAAACTCCTTAATCTCTGGATACTTTATTGTAGGAGTGTCTATTACAGAGTTATCTTCATTTCCAAAAAGGCTTATCTGTCCATCAATATTTCGTTTTCTCTGATTTCCTATACTGTCTAACACTCTTTCATAGACTGCAAGTAACCTTGATCTAAATATTTTAAAGCAATCAAAGGCACCAGCCTTTATTAAACTTTCTGTTGCTCTTTTATTAATTGTAGATAGGTCCACCTTGTTTGCAAAGTCTATAAGAGATTTAAAGTGTCCCTTTTCCCTTCTAGAACTAACTACACTTTCTACTACATTCATACCAACATTTTTTATTGCTGCAAGTCCAAATCTTATTGTATCACCTTTAACCGTAAACTTTGAATAACTTTCATTTATATCTGGAGGCAACACTTGTATACCTAGACTCTCTGCAAAATTAATATAGTAAGCTACTTTTTCATTTATGCCCATTACCGAATTAAGCATTGCAGCTATATACTCAACAGGATAGTACTTCATAAGATACGCTGTCTGGAATCCTACCACAGCATAAGCTGCAGCATGACTCTTATTAAACGCATAAGAAGCAAAGTCCATCATGGAGTCAAAGATCTTATTACCAATTTCTTCTGATATCCCATTTCTAAGACATCCAGGAACTTCTATTTCTCCATTTTCATCAACAATTCCATATATAAAGTTCTTTCTTTCTTCTTCCATCACCTTATGCTTTTTCTTAGACATAGCTCTTCTTACAAGGTCACTACGTCCCATAGAGTATCCACCAAGCTTTCTAACTATCTCCATTACCTGTTCCTGATATACTAGGCATCCATAGGTAACTTTTAATATAGGTTCTAGATGAGGTGTTAAGTACGTTATCTTATCTGGGTTCTTCTTGTTTTCTATGTATCTTGGTATTTCAGCCATAGGCCCTGGTCTATATAAAGATATTCCTGCTATTATGTCTTCCAAAGAGTCTGGTTTTAGTTCTTTCATAAAGGAAGTCATACCAGCAGATTCTAACTGGAATACACCAACGGTTTTGCCTTCTCCAAGCATCCTATAAACTTCTTTATCATCAAAGTCTAGCTTATCTAGATCAATGTCTATACCACGATTTTGCTTTACCATATCCACTGCGTCTTTCATTACAGTTAAGGTTCTAAGTCCAAGAAAGTCCATCTTTAAAAGACCTAGCTCTTCCAGAGTAACCATATCAAACTGTGTTACAACATTATCTTCATTTTTTTGCAGTGGTACGTACTCAACTAGAGGACGTGAAGCTATTACTACACCAGCAGCATGGGTAGATGAATGCCTTGGTAGTCCTTCAAGCTCCCTACTAACATCTATTAATTCTTTAACTCTCGCATCATTATCGTATTCACTTTTAAGCTCAGGATTTAATTCTAAAGCCTTATCTATGGTTATAGTAACCCCTTGCATATTAGGAGGTATCATCTTAGCTATCTTATCAACTTCACTATAAGAGTAGTTCATGGCTCTTCCTACATCTCTTATACAACCTCTAGCCGCCATAGTACCAAAGGTTATAATCTGAGATACATTGTCCATGCCATACTTTTCTACAACATAGTCTATTACTTCCTGTCTTCTTTCATAGCAAAAGTCACTATCTATATCAGGCATACTTATTCTCTCTGGATTTAAGAATCTCTCAAATAGCAAGCTATATTTAATAGAGTCAATCTTTGTTATTCCAAGAGTGTAAGCAACCAATGATCCAGCCCCAGAACCTCTTCCTGGTCCAGTTGGTATCCCATTGTCATTGGAGTACTTTATAAAGTCCCAAACTATTAAAAAGTAGTCCACATATCCCATCTGATTTATAACTGATAGCTCATAATTCAATCTATCTATATAAAGCTTGGCTTCATCGTTTGTTTCGCCAAATTGTATTATCTTATCTAAATCAAAATCTTTATGTAAAAAATCTTTAAAAATCTCATATCTTTCAATAAGTCCTTTAAAGCAAACTTCTCTCATATACTCAAAAGGATCAGTTCCTTCTGGCAATGGAAACTTAGGAAGCTTTGAGGTGTGGAATTCATACTCAAAGTTACACATCTCTGCTATCTTCTGAGTATTTTCTAGTGCTTCCGGCACATATGAAAACATATTCCACATCTCTTCAGCTGATTTTAAATAAAATTGATCTGAAGGATATCTCATTCTATTTTCTTCATCTACAGTCTTTCCAGTCTGTATGCAAAGAAGTATATCATGGGATTTGGAATCTTTTTTCTCAATATAATGAACATCATTTGTGGCTACAAGAGGCAAATCAAGCTCCTTAGCTAGCTCAATGTTCATGTCATTAACTTTTCTCTCATCATCAGTACCATGATACTGAATCTCAAGATAAAAGCCATCTTTAAAGGTCTCTTTATAAAATAAAGCAGCATTTTTCGCTTTTTCTTTATTTCCATTCAATAAATTTGATTGTACCTCTCCTCCAAGACATGCGCTTAAGGCAATCAAACCTTCACTATGATTCTTTAAGAACTCATGATCTGTTCTAGGCTTATAGTAAAAACCTTCAGTAGAAGCTTTTGATACTATCTTCATTAAATTTTCATAGCCTTTTTCATTCTTTACAAGAAGAACAAGATGATAAGTTTTATTATCTGAATCAACATTCTTTATATGCATAGATTTAGGTACCACATAGACTTCACAGCCTAAAATAGGTTTTATCCCAGCATTTTTTGCAGCCTTGTAAAAATCAACACATCCATACATTACTCCATGGTCTGTAATAGCTATACTATCCATCCCAAGCTCTTTAGCCTTTGATATTACCTTATCTATCTTTCCAGAGCCATCTAGTAAACTATATCCTGTATGAAGATGAAGATGAGTAAACTTCTTATCACTCACAATGTCCTCCTCCTTCTGTTAATCTATATCTATCTTAAGTTAACTTAAAACTTTTTCTACCTTTCTATGACGCACCACTTTATATTAAAAAATAGTTTTCATATTTAAATGGTAAATTATATTTAAATACCAAAGCGATTCTATATTTATTATAACTCTTCTTACTTACCATGTACATAAGCAGCCGCCTGCCTAAATTTGTTAGCTGCTTCTTCTGGAGAAGTTACATTTATGAAAACTTGAGTACTCATCTCAAAGCCTGCAAAAAATCCTTCTCTAGGAAATATATCAATGTAAAAATGGCTTAATGAATCATTATCTTTCTTGATATAGTAACATATGTTAAGAGATATATCACCTAAACTCTGATAAATTATAGAAAACACCTCTACCATTAACTCTGATACTTTAGCTATGTTATCGTTGTTAAATACGTTTTCTGGAGAGCTTAAATGTTTTCTCCAAGCTATTCTTATTTGATTCTGTACATAAGAACCATAAGGTGTATAGGCTACATAGTATTCATTATCAAATATTACTCTCTCCTTAGACGAAAGCTCTTCATTGATTTCCTCACAAACCAAACAACCTAAGCTTTTTGAAGTTCTACTAAGAGGAGTAAAATTAAGAGCTATTATCTGAGAATGAGGATGTTCTAAAGATGCTCCGCCCTTAACTCCATAGTTTTTGAATATCTGAACAAATTCAATCTCTTTATGTTCGAAGCATTTCTCTACAGTATATTTATAAGCAGTAAATATATCTCTCCACTTTTCAACATCATATTGATATAGTTTAGTGTTATGCTCTAGTGTCTCAATAACAACATAATGATAGCCCTTAATATCTTCTCCATCCTCCACTATAGTAGGATATTTATTTTTTACTACTCTTACATTCCAAGGATCTTTTCCTATTCTATATATTTCAATAGGCGTCTCTTCCTCATTGCCCCTGCAGAAAGGACATTTAATGTCATGTACAGACATATCAGTGTCTGAAGGTATTCTAAGCTTATGATTGTTATGAATAGGTCTCTTGCTCCTATTGGTAGCTATTATTACTTGTCTTCCTGTTAATTTATCTACTCTGATTTCATTCATACTTAGTAACTCCTTACTGTATAAACTATAGGCTATGTTTAATAATTTCAACATAGTACTTTAACATAATCAAACTATATTAAGCTTTGTTAATAAAGTCTATCTCTCTTCAACTTTCTATATTGAGATTATTGACTAATATTCTTTAAAAATGTCCTAAAGTATTTTTCTTTAGTAAACTTTTGCACATATGCCTTTTATTAATGTATGTATCCCCCTGTCAGATAAGTAAAAATAGGATTAAGTATAAGATTTTTATTTTCTTATACTTAATCCTAATGTATTCTTCTAAATCTGTCCTGATCTTATTTCATCTGCGATTTTCTCAATCTTCCTAAGTCTGTGATTTATTCCTGACTTACCTACTGGTGGGTCTAGCATCTCACCTAATTCCTTTAAAGACTCATCAGGATATGTCAATCTAAGCTCTGCAACTTCCCTTAGGTTTTTAGGCAATCTTGCAAGTCCTATTTGCCTTTGTATAAGCTTTATGCTTTCAACCTGTCTTACAGCGGCATTTACAGTCTTACTTAAATTGGCAGTTTCACAATTTACAAGCCTATTTACGTTATTTCTCATTTCCTTCATTATTCTTATATTTTCTAGTTCTAATAGCGAAGAATGAGCACCTATAACATTTAATAAATCTACTATTTGTTCGCCTTCTTTAATATAAACAATATAACTGTTCTTCCTTTGTATCACTTTAGAGTTAAGCGTAAAGGTATTTATAACATCTCTTAGATCTTCTGCATATTCTAAAGAATGGGTAACCAATTCTAGATGGTAATTTTTCTCTGGGTTACTTATACTTCCACCACCGATAAAAGCGCCTCTTACATAAGCTCTTCTTTTTTCCTCATCTGACACTATATCTTGATCAATTCTATAATCTAAGGTAGTGATGCCATCTACTTCTCTCAATATTCCTGTATCCCTAAGAAGGTCCTTAACACCCATTTCCTCTGTTATAAGAACCATATAAATATTATTCTTTTTCAATGAGTTACTTCTCTTTACCATAAGCCTAGAATGTATATTAAAATGATCCTTTAATATAGTAAACACCAGTCTAGCACAGGCAGGATTTTCTGTGGTTATCTTAAAGCTAATCTGTCTTCCACTAAAAGCTAAGGTTCCACTAACCTTCATTATTGCAGAAATTTCTGCCAATGCTTCACTTTTATTTAAATCAGTATATCTGCATATTTCTCCTTTAACTTTTGACGAAAATGACATAAATACCCCTTCCTTGCTACTTTTCCTTTAGTCTTTGTGATAAGTACATATATTCTAATATCTTTTTTCTATCATATAAAAGCTTTTTCTCCATAACTGTTTGCATTATTACTTCGGCCAATCTCTCAGAATTATGTCTTACTAGCCCTTTATTTATATTTACAAGATTAGCCTTTACCACCTCTATACCCATCCTTTGAAGCTCTGGTAAGTCTATGTCAACAATCTCTGAGCCATCTTCCTTATATCTTTTTTTAAGCTCATCAGATATATTGTCCACATTAGCTATTACACAATCAACAATCTCTTTACCACAATAATCATTTAATATCTTAATATGGTCAGATACTTTAAAACCATCTGTTTCTCCAGGCTGTGTCATTATATTTGATACATAAATCTTAAAAGCTTTACTTCTTCTTACTGAATTAGTTATTTCTTTTACCAACATGTTAGGTATAACACTTGTATATAAACTTCCTGGTCCTAAAACTATGGCATCGGCCTCTCTTATTGCATCTATAGCATCATCTAAAGGCTTTGCATCTTCTGGGATTATTGATAACTTCTTTATTTTAGTTTTATTCTCATAAGCTATCTCTGGGATCATAGACTCTCCTTCAATGATTTGCCCATCAGCCAGTTCAGCTTTTAACTTCATATTCTCCAAGGTAACTGGTAATACTTTTCCAGTAACCGCAAGTACTGAGCTCATCTTTTGAACTGCATCTTCAAAGTTGTCAGAGATACCATCCATAGCTGCTAAAAATAAATTACCAAAGCTTTGGTTCTTAAGCCTTCCATCTTTAAATCTATATTGAAGCAGATCCTCCATAAGAGGCTCCGTATCTGCAAGAGCTAATATACAGTTTCTTATATCACCTGGTGGCAGTATTCCAAGGTCCTCTCTTAAGTCTCCAGAGCCACCACCATCATCCGCAACAGTTACTATAGCTGTAATATTAGAAGTATAATACTTTAAACCTCTAAGCATGGTAGACAGTCCTGTTCCACCACCTATTACAACTATTTTAGGTCCTTTAACCAAGAGTCTCTTTTCATATATAAGATTTTCTATCTTCTCATTATCAAAGGAAACTTTTATATATCCCTTATTCATTAGAGCTATCACTGCCTTGATCCCCTCAGTAACGGATACATAAATTATAAAAATTCCTGTTATATTTAAAAATATGAAGAAAACCATGTATGGTGTATTATAAACCTTATGCTGAACCAGCTCATTAAGTCCAAAAGCTATAAACAAAATACCTAGTATAGCATATAAAATCCACCTTTTAAGTTTTATACCTGGTTTTAGCCAGTCAATAAGTCTCATAGCTTTTTAGCTCCTCTATTAACATCTTCATTGACATCTCTATGTTCAATTGTAGCCTTGAATCCACTACTGTTTAAATCTTCATATATTGCGTTTGCTATAGCTACAGATCTATGTCTTCCACCAGTGCAACCTATAGAAACTATAAGCTGTCTTTTACCTTCCTTTGCATAGTTAGGTATTAAAAATTTCAACATATCATCTATCTTATCCATAAACTTCTTAGTTTCTTCTTTTTCCAAAACATATTTTTTTACAGGCTCATCATTGCCTGAAAAAGGCTTAAGTTCTGGTATATAGAATGGATTAGGCAAAAACCTTACATCAAATACCAAATCAGAATCCATAGGTATTCCATACTTGAAACCAAAAGAGACAACAGTAATTGTTAGAGGTCTTTCGGTTGTTGAGCCACTTCCATATAGTAAGTTAAGCTTTTCTCTCAAGTCTCTTATTGCATATTTAGAAGTATCTATTATATTATCAGCTCTATCTTTTATCTCTCTAAGTTTTTTTCTCTCTTCCTCAATACCATTTATAACTCTTCCGTCTGGTGCAAGCGGATGACTTCTTCTAGACTCCTTGAATCTTTTTACAAGAACTTCATCTGATGCTTCAAGGAATAGTATTTCATATTTTAGTTCATTTTCCTTTAAAGAGTGAAGGGTTTCAAATAAATCTTCGAAAAAAATCCCACCTCTTATATCCATTACCAATGCTATTTTATCAATTTTCCCATCACTTTGCTGACACGCCTCTGCAAACTTACATATAAGCTTTGGAGGTAAATTATCTACGCAAAAGTATCCCAAATCTTCTAAACTTCTTGTGGTTTCTGTCTTACCGGCTCCAGAAAGACCAGTTACTATCACAAATCTCATAAATATCCTCCTTGCTACATCCTTAAGTATTTGATATTTAAATGTATCACTTTATAATAAGATTCATATTTTCGGATTGAAGTGCTACATCTTTATATACTTACTTTGAATCAGTACATCATAAAATGCTATACGATTTTAAAAAGTAATTATCCTCATTTATGAGTAAAAATATTCTTACATTAAATTATATCACATAATGTAACTTTTATAGATATACAATTTTAAAGTTGCATTTATGCCTATATGAAACCTTAAAATTATATACTTTTACGCTCAAAATAATATTTAAATTAAGAGAAAGTTTTCAAAACTCTCCGAGAATTCTTAAGAGTTTTGAAAACTATAATATAGGTCATGTTTGTATAAAATTAAGGCGTTAACCTTGTTCTATCTCTAGGAAATAAAGTTGCTTCTCTTATATTGCTTAGCTGTAATAGTTGAGCAGTTATTCTCTCTAGACCTATAGCTAAACCTCCATGTGGCGGCATTCCATACTTAAAAGATTCAAGATAAAAACCAAAATCTTCTGGATTTAATCCCTTATACTTCATATTTTCCACAAGCTCAGAGTATTCATTTATCCTCTGACCACCTGTAGTTATTTCAACTCCCCTAAATAATAAGTCAAAGCTTCTAGTTCCAAGCTCACCTTTAGGCATGGTATACATAGGTCTTTTACTTCTTGGATAATTAGTAATAAATATGAACTCAGAATCAAGCTCTTCTTTTGCATATTGATATATTTGCTTTTCACCCAATGGATCTAGATCTCCCACAAGATCATTACGAGAGTATTTAGCCTTTAATATTCCTATAGCCTCTTGCAATGTAATTTGAGGTATAACCTCTCTAATTTGTGGTATTCTTATTTCAAGTTCTTCAAACTTACCCTTATACTCATTCTCTATATTACAAAGTATAAACTTTAAAAGTTTTGTCTCAAACTCAATTAGTTGCTGTTCATCTTCTATAAAGCCCATCTCCAAATCCATACTCACATACTCATTTATATGTCTTGAAGTATTATGCTCTTCAGCTCTATAAACATGACCTATTTCAAAAACTCGTTCGTATCCAGCTGCCACCATCATCTGTTTATAGGTCTGTGGGCTTTGTGCTAGGTAAGCTTGTTTTTCAAAATATTCAACTTTAAATAAAGCGGTGCCTCCCTCAGCACCTTCAGAAACTAGCTTTGGTGTATATATCTGTGTAAAGCCCTCCTTTATCAAAAACTCAGAAAAGCCTTGAGATATAGCAGCTTGAATCTTAAATATAAAGTTATTATCTTCATTTCTTAAACTTAATACTCTATTATTAAGCTGTGTTTCCAAATTACTTTCCATAGGACTTTTATTTATAGTTATCGGTAGCTCATCTTTAACTAATGTTATTACCTCGACTTTTTCTGCTTGAAGCTCAATATTGCTAATTTTATTTTTCCCTTCAACTACGTTTCCCCATATAGCTAATACAGATTCTAATTTTATACCTTGTATATCTAATTGGTTATTATCAACTACACATTGAACCATACCAGTTCTATCTCTTAAAACTAAAAAACTTACCTTGCTCAAACTTCTAACTTTATGAAGCCATCCAGTAATTTTCACCTTATCTCCACACTTAAGCTCATTTATTAATGTTCTTTCCATAACAAATTCCTCCTTAAACAATTAAATCTTTAGATATCAATATCAAAATGTTTAAACATATAAATTTGTATATAACGTTATAAACCTCTATATAAACGGTGATCAGCCGCAGTTTTATATTTCTTTAACGAAACCTTTTCCAGTAATACCTATAGATATTTAATCTCAAGAAAGTACCAATAAATTAAAAAACGCCCCTTGAGTAAACTCAAGGGGCGAATAATACGCGGTACCACCCTAATTAGCTTTTCTGAAAATTAAAATTCTTCGACTTATCACAATATACCTATCTTATATAAATAAATGCGAAGAAATTCTGGCAGCGAAAATAATTAAAAAATAAAAAAACTCCCTCCAACAAAGGAGCGAGTATTACTCACGGTACCATCCTAATTAACTTAAAAAGTTATCTTTGCAATATAACGGTATTTACCCGGCTCAGCCTACTAAATAAGTTATTTTTCAGCTTCGCATCTCAGAGATGTCCTTCAAAGTAATATAAATATGGGCTTTCACCGTCCCCAACTCGCTTTAATCTATGTTTATACTTCTACTTTTCTCTTCATTGATTTTATTTGTATAAATTATACATCAATAATATAACTATGTAAATATGAATTTATTGTATATTAGCTCTATTTTTATTTCTTCTAAGAACTATTATAAGTAAAAATATAGGAACTACAAATTGTAATGGAACATGAATATATATAGGAACAATATCTAATCCAACATGAAAGTGCTGAACGGGATTTGATTTTAGCATATATGAAATAAAAACTACTATAATACCTAAAGTAATAACAACCAGGTTTCTATATCTATTGTCAAGCTTAAATGTAGTCATGGTCATTTCTACTGAACAGTAAAAAAATATGAGAATCTTATAGAATCCACCTAGCATCAAAAGAAGTATGGCAAAAACATCTAGCCTTTGTATAAAGGTACCAATCTGTATTACACCTATGGATTTCAATATAGGAAATACAGATATTTCAACTATAGTAGCAGAAATTGTAGCTATGCTCATAATAGATGCAAAAGCCAAAGCATTTCCAGCAATTATATTAGAGATAAATGAAAGCTTTCTAACCTTATTTATCTCACTTTCGAGAACATTAGGATAAATATTTAAAAAAGTTATAGTTTCACCATAAGGTACTGTAATTGCTAATGGAAATAGCAACTTTATAATTGGTTCCCATCCATACTCAAGTACCGGAAGCAACCGCTCCATCTTGGGAAGTTTGTTTAAAAATGCAAATAATGTTATTAAAATTATTGTAGTAAAAGTTATAGCATTTAGTATAACCGCTCCTCTTCCCATAGCTTCTATTCCTAGGTAAGCACAATAGATAGCCGGTATAGTCATAATAAGTATCACCATAATATCAGGAGTTTTCTGAAGAGCAGTAGATCTTATTATTATCCTGAAATCATTAATTATTCTATTTGCAATATATATATAATAAAAAATATATATTAAAGATAGAAAAAAACCTACTTTTCCTCCTAAAATCTCCTTCAAAATTTCTGTAAAATTACCTCCATTGCTTTTGTTAAATATAGTGCTGTATATAAAAGTTGCTCCTGTACCTATAACCATCCCTAAAAATATTACTATCCAAGAATCCTGCTTTGCACTTGTTGCTAATGGTATCGCTACAGCACTTCCTATTTGAAATAAAATCATCATTCTAACAAGTTGTCTTCCGCTTATTTTATTATTCATAAACTTCACCCTATTTTGTAGGTTTAAGTGATTTTGTAGTGGTTCCAGTAGTTGTTATCTCAACCTTAACCTTATATTCTACCGGAAGAATCGGAAAGTCATTGTCCCAGCTTTTTCCTACACTCTTCCACAGTTTGTTTTTATGTATCTTAACACTTCTCCCAAATCCGAATATATCGGATTTAAATTTATCTTGTATTTCTGAGGTAGATTTACTAAACCTCATAACTAGATAATCCTCTGTCTTCTTTTCTATTTGCCTTATAGTACCTGGCTTATCTATTGGTATTACTCCTGTCGCCTCAGCAATAGACGCCTTTATATCCATGTTAACAATTACCTTTGGTTTTCCCATAACTTCTTCTACAGTAATAGTTCTTTTTAACTTTTCAGCAGTTAAATTAATAAATTCCTTTGGATCAACCCATGGAACTATTATCAAAAAACCTTTTTCACTACCTCTTATTATATTTACTAATGCACTTTGACTATCATTTAACCATCCTATGAGTTTATCACCTTTGAAGGCTGCAACAGGGCCTAGCTGTATGTTTGTAGGTACATCTGAATAATTAATATTTTCCTTATTCATTCCAATATCAGTATCACCAGATACTAGAATACTTGTTAATATAGGTTCTATACCTTCGCTATGTGTCATTTCTATTAAGTCAAATAATCTTACCTTTGCAGTTGGTACCCATATTTTTTCTGAATTCTCTATGGATTGAAATAGCTTATTAGCTGGATTCTTATCTAACGGTGTTAATACGTTAAGTGCATCTGTAGCTTTTTTCCCTCTCAATACAGCAATATAAAAATCACTTCTTACTTCACTATTTCTTAACAAATAATCAAGAGTGCTTCCTATTCCTTCTCTGGCAAAATCCTCTCCAAATATAAGCATTCTTAAGTGGCCTAAGAAAAACTGTCTAGGTATTTCTAAACTTAGCCTCCTAATAGCTTCCTCTAAAGACTTACCTTCCATTCTGTAAGTTGTTATATCTGTACCATCCCCTCCAGATCTATCAGAAGCTACTTTCTCAGTGTTTAATATTTGTACTGTAACTAGATACTTTTCTCTAACCTTATCTATTCCTAAGGCTGTAATTAAGGAAAGCTGCGATGGTTCCTTTGCTCCCCAGCAGCCACCTAATAGATTGCAAAGCATAATTATAATTAATAGTCTAGAAATTCTCTTCATAATAATCACTTCTTAATTAAATTTTTCAATATAAGCTTAAAAATATTTTTTATTTTAGGGTCAATAGGATTATTTTTAGGTGCCATAGTCTTTGGAACAAAAGGCTCCATATAAGGAACCCCAAAGCTGTTTATGCTACAAAGGTAAAATATTACAACTATTATCCCGCTTATTAAACCAGGAAGCCCAAGAGTAGTGCCTAAAGCAAGTAGGGCATATCTTAATAACCTAGAAGCATTGGCCATTATGTAAGAGGGACATACATACGTAGCTATTGCTGTTATAGCTACTACTATTATAAGTATTGGTGAAAATATTCCAGCCTCTATAGATGCTTGCCCTAAAATCAAAGCTCCTACTATTGATATTGTTGGACCTACAGCTCTAGGCATTCTTACCGCAGCTTCTCTTAATATATCAAAGATAAGTTCTAATATAAAAGCCTCGAAAGCTATAGGAAAAGGAACTCTTTGTCTTTGGGCTGCAATACTTATATATAATGCTGTAGGTAGCATCTCTTGGTGAAAGGTTAGTACAGCGCAATATACGCCTGGAGTAAGCAAGGCTATAATATAGCTTATAAATCTAATAAGCATTAAAAAACTTCCAGTATAATTTCTTACATATAGCTCTTCAGTAGTCTGAAAAAAATTAGTAAAAACTGCTGGTAATATTGAAGCAAATGGGGTGCCATCTACAAGTATTGCTATTTTTCCTCTCATAAGTGCAGTTGCAACAAAATCTGGTCGCTCAGAACTATATATTATTGGGAAAGGTGATACTTTATCTCCTTGTAAATAATCCTCTATAATTGCGCTGCCTACTACGAATTCTATGTTCAAATTCTGTATCTTATTTTTCACCACGCTCAAAACATTGTCATCAGCAATTCCTTCTATATAGACAAGTGATACATCAGTTTGAGATTGCTCTCCAAGTCTATAATCCTCAAATATTAAATTTTTATTTTTTACTCTTCTTCTAATTAAAGCGGTATTTGTCCTTAGAGTCTCTGTAAATCCCTCCTTAGGTCCTTTAATGACATTCTGTGTAGTAGGCTCTTCAATTCCTCTTTGAGCCCACTTTTTAGAATCAATTGAAATAGCTTTATTACAACTATCTATGAGTAAAACTGTTTCACCTGCCAACACACTTTCATAAACCTTATCAATATTAGATAATTCATCTATCTCTCCAAAAGCTAAGCATTGTCTTTTAAGGATATTAAACCAATCAATATTCTTACCGTTAGAAAGTTTTAAATCGGCGATTCTTACATCTATCATTAAAGACTTTAGAATTATGCTATTTACCGTATCATCATCAGATAACCCGTCTATATAAATTATAAAAGCTTCTATTCTTTCATCTTTTCCTATGATAAATTCTCTAATTACTATATCATTACTCTTCCCTAATACACTTTTGATCTTAGATAAGTTTTCTTTTAGTTTAGTACTAATTTCATTCATAATTATCACCACTAGTACTTATATTTACTATTAAAATCCCCTAAAAAAAAACTTATATACCAATAGTGGTATATAAGTTTTTTCTCTTCCAACTTAATAAGCTAAATTCTGAACCAAAGTATGAAAGAAATATTAAGTTAAATATTTACCTCTTCAATACGAAATATATTTTTAGAGTTCCTCTAGACTATAAGAGGATACTTTAAAAATATAAATTTTAATATAAAGTGATACATCTCTATTTATATTACATCCTCGCCAATAATTCTAACTTCTGGATGAAGGTCCACATCAAATTTATTCTTAACTGTGGCCTGTACATGATGTATTACTGCTAAAACATCCGCTGCAGTAGCATTACCTTTGTTAATAACAAAGCCTGAATGCTTTTCAGAAACTCCAGCCCCTCCAATTGTAAATCCTTTTAAGCCTGCATCTTGAATTAATTTTCCTGCAAAGTAGCCCTGAGGTCTTTTGAAGGTACTTCCTGCTGATGGATATTCTAACGGCTGTTTTTCTTCTCTTCTTGCTGTTAACTCTTCCATTCTTTGCTTTATAGATTCATAATTACCTTGTTTCAGCTCAAATACTGCTCCAATAACTATAAAGCCTTTTTGCATAACAACGCTTGACCTATATCCAAGCTCAAGTTCATCTTTTTCCAAAACTCTTATTTCATTTTTATCATCTAACACAACTGCTTCTTTTATTACGAATGAAATTTCACCGTCATAAGCTCCTGCATTCATAAATACTGCTCCACCTACACTACCTGGTATACCGCATGCAAATTCAAATCCAGTTAAGCTATTAGCCAAGGCTTGTTTAGAAACATCCGCTAAAAGTGCACCGCATTCTGCTTCTACTTCTGTACCTCTAACTGTTATCTTACTAAGTTTGCAAAGCTTTATAACTACCCCTCTTATTCCACCGTCTTTTACTAGAATATTGGAGCCATTACCTATAATAAAATATGGGACATTATGCTTTTTACATATATCAATAGTACTTTTCACTTGTTCAGCGGTATTGGGATTCACTAATATATCAACTGGACCCCCAACCTTAAAATATATGTGCTCACTCATAAGAGAATTTAGTTCTATATCTTTTTCATCGTAAATACTAAAAAGTAGCTTACTAAACTCTAAGTATTCATTCATTATTAAAACTCCTCATGATTTTATTAAATACGCTCAATTAAATAGTATAAAGTAATTATTGCCCTTTAATCAAGGCTTAAATCAGAAAGTTTGCCTTTTTTCTTTAAGTAAATTAAAATTTTATCTTTATTCGTATTTAATATTAACTCTTCTGGAACCTTTGCTTCTTCTATTATCTTCTGTGCAACAGGGAATTTACCTATATTAAAGCACACATGAGCGTCAGAGCTTAAAACAATTTTAACTCCGTAGTCTACACAAAGCTTTGCTATCTTTAAACATGTAGCTTCACTGCCTGGTCTAGACTTGAATGAGCTATTATTTATTTCAATTATCTTATCCTCGGCCTTAGCCTTCCTTACAACCTCTTCTTCATATATTGGGAAAAAACTATTACCTGTATGTCCCATAATATCAATCAATGGATTGTTCATTGCATTTATTAAAGCTTTAGTGTTTTCTTCTCTAGTCCCTGATTTTATACAAACATCATGTAAACTAGCTATCAAAATATCCATATTAGCTTGAGTTCTTTGCGGTATATCTAAATTCCCATCATAATCAACAATATTAGCTTCACAACCCCTTAAGTGAATAACCCCATAAAGTTCTCTTGGCAGTGTTTTTTGGTTATTAAAATAAAATATATGCGGTCCTCCTGGCATGCTAGGACCGTGATCAGTTGTTGCTAACACTTCAATACCATTCTCTGATGCCCATTTTATATTTTCTAACCATGTAGTATATGCATGACCGCTAACAATTGTGTGTGTATGGGTATCCAAAACATAGTTCATATAAACAAAGTCTCCTCTTCATTTTATTTTTTTGATGCGAAATATCCTCTTATGCTTTCAGCAGCCTTCTTATCTATACTAGGAGTCTCAAGCAATTCTTCAAGGGTAGCATTTTTTATATTATCTACACTTCCAAACTTCATGAGGAGTTCCTTTCTTCGCTTTTCTCCTATGTTAGGAATATCTTCAAGAATTGAGTGCAAGGTTCTCTTATCTCTAAGGGAACGGTGGTATGTTATAGCAAACCTATGTACTTCATCCTGTATTCTGGTTATCATGTGCATTAAATTTGAACCTCTGTTCAAAATAAGTTCCTCATTGTTATATATAAGACCTCTAGTCTGATGCTTATCATCCTTAACCATTCCACAAACAGGTATGTCTATGCCAAACTTCTCTAATACTTCAAGAGCTACATTTACTTGACCTTTGCCTCCATCCATCATTATTAGGTCCGGGAATATGGAGAACTTACCTTTTGAGAACTCTAAATTTCTTTCTTGAATTGCTTTTATTTCTTCTAGACCATGAGAAAATCTTCTCTCTAATATTTCTCTCATACTATCATAATCATTTGCACCTTTGACAGTCTTTATCTTAAATCTTCTATAGTCAGAGTTCTTAGGCTTTCCTTCTTCAAAGACCACCATTGTTCCTACTGAATCTACACCCTGAATATTTGATATATCATAGGATTCTATTCTTGTAGGAATACTTTCAAGATTCAGTAGAAATGCAAGCTCTTCTAATGATACCTTGTTAATCTCTTTATCCTTTAAGATCTTATCCTTAAATTGCTCTAAGGTCATTTTTGCATTGTTCTGGACCATTTCAAGCATATCTTTCTTTTCACCCTTTTTAGGTATCTTGATCCAGACCTTCGATCCTTTTTTTATTGTCAAGAACTCTTCCATAAGATCAATATCCTGTATATCTGGTACATATACGTTCTTAGGCAACTGTGCAGTTCCACCATAAAAGGAGGTTATAAATTCTGATATAACTTCTCCAACATCATCATTGGCCTTATCCTGGAACATAAAATGCTCTCTTCCAGTTATCTTTCCTTCTCTTAAGAAAAACACCTGAATACAGATATCTTTTTCATCACTATAAACATTAATAAAATCTTCATCAGCCTCTCTGGCAGTAAACATCTTTTGTTTCTCGCTTATAAACTCTATGGACAATATCTTATCTCTAAGCTTTGCAGCTTTTTCAAATTCAAGATTTTCTGCTGCTATGTTCATGTCGCTCTTTAAGCCCTTTACTAGTTCCGTATCTTTACCACTTAGTATATTTATTATATCTTCAATCATCTTTCCGTACTCAGCTTTAGATACATAGCCTCCACAAGGTGCATTACATTGCTTTATATGGTAGTTTAAACACGGTCTAGTCTTCTCTCCACCTTCAGTAATAATCCTCTTGCAGGTTCTTAAAGGGAAAGCCTTTTTTATCATACCTATTGTTTCATATACAGCTGGAACATTTGTATATGGACCAAAATACCTATTTCCATCCTTTGCGTAATTCCTAGTTACATATACCCTAGGAAAGTCTTCATTAGTTGTTATTTTTATAAATGGATAAAATTTATCATCTTTTAGAGCTATGTTATACTTTGGGCTGTATTTCTTTATAAGATTACATTCAAGTAACAAAGCCTCCATTTCTGAATCTGTTACTATATATTCAAATTCAGAAATATTTTTAACCAAGGCCCTTGTCTTCTCCGAGTGATTTTTAGAATTCTGAAAGTACTGTCTAACTCTATTCTTAAGTATCTTAGCCTTTCCTACATATATAATTTCACCTAAGGAATTTTTCATTATATAAACTCCAGGTTTATCTGGCAGTATTTTTAATTGATGTTCAAAATCAAACATTTTTTCACCTCCTAATCATATGTTGCACAAATCATGAAAATATATATTTAAATATGGGCATAAGTTTTAGATAAACAAATACAGATTACCCTATAATGTTTATCTAAAACTTAACTTTATTGTACCTATTTATTACTTATTTAAGGCCGCTTTAGTTATTGCTCCTGCGGCCTGAGCAGCTTTTCCTCCACCAGCTCCTCCGCCTTCTATTATTACAGCAAAAGCTATTTGAGGATTGTCTGCTGGCGCAAAACCTATGAACCATGAGTGAGGCGCTCCATCTTTACCATTTATCTGATAATCTGCTGTTCCGGTCTTTCCAGCAGCATTTGTACCACCAAAATAGTTTTTCCAGTCTCTTGTTACTCTATCGTCAACCAAATACTTCATATAATCTCTTATAGTACTGGCTGTGTTTTGAGAAATTACATTTCTAGCTACCTTAGGAGAAGTCTTGCTCACAAGCTCTCCATCTTTATTCAAGACTTGACTTACAAGCTGTGGTTCCATCATTATACCACCGTTGGCAATTGTACTTGCAACTAGAGCCATTTGGGTAGGAGTAGCTAAAACACTACTTTGACCTATTCCAGATTGAGCTATACTTCCTTTTTCATAACTTTTTAAAGTAGGGAATTCACTTTTTTCAAGCGCTATCCCATCCGTAGGAATAGTATTGTTAAAGCCAAACTTTTCTGCTGTTGTCTTTAACTTATCATTGCCTAACTCTAATGCCAAGTTACCAAATACAAAGTTAGAGGAAACCGCTAAAGCCTGCTTTAAGCTTAAAGTTCCGTATACGTGTCCATCTAAGTTACTCAAGGACTGCTTAGAATTGAAAACAATCTTACCAGTATCATTAAAGGTTCTATTTGTAACTCCTGGTAAGTTATCTATAGCTGAAGCTAAAGTAACTATTTTAAAAGTAGATCCTGGGGGATACATTCCTATAACGGCTCTGTTTATAAGAGGAGAATCAGCATAGTTTCCTGAATTAGCCTGCTTCATAACCTCATCCAGATTGTTAGGGTCATAGGATGGTTTTGATACCATTGCAAGTATCTCTCCTGTCTTAGGATTTAATACTACCACCGCTCCCTTGTTGTCGCCTAAAGCATCAAAAGCTGCTTTCTGTATCTTGTCATCTAAAGTAGTAACTATACTATTTCCTACCTTTTCCTCAGTTTTATTTCTGTTTTTAAAGGCCTCTACTACATCTAAAGACTTTAAGAAGGCTTTAAGAGTAGCACTATGATAGTCAGTAAGCTGTTCGTCATATTTACTCTCTAAACCAGTGATACCATATTTAGGATTTACGTATCCTAAAACCTGAGAGTAAAGCGCTCCACCTTTATATTCTCTATTCTGAGTTAGTAAATCTTTCTTTGAAGAAGCAGTTAGAGGATTTTTATTTCTATCATATATAGTTCCTCTTAAAACCTCATTTCTTTTAGCCCATAATCTCTGATTTTGTGGTTTTGCTGCGATATCATTAGCTTTAAACAACTGAAAATAAGCTATATATGTTATAAGAGCCAAAATCAGAACAAGATAAACAACCAATACTTTTTTTATACTGTTTGATAAATCTTTCATATTCTAGCCCTCCTCTGAAATCTTCTGCAATATTCCTAATGCAAAAAACATAGTCATCATTGAAGTACCACCATAACTTATCAAAGGAAGTGTTATTCCTGTAAGAGGTATAACTGCAAAAACCCCACCAATAATAACTAATACCTGCATAGCTATCATAGCACTAAATCCAACTGCATTTAACTGAGAAAATCTGTCATCAGTAGTTAAAGCAGCTCTCATGCCTCTATAGAAAAGTAAAAAATAAAGAAGCATTATTCCTATAGCAAATATTGTTCCAAACTCTTCACAAATAATTGCAAAAATAAAATCTGACTCTCTAACAGGAACAAATCCAGGATACCCTTGTCCAAGCCCAGCTCCAAAAAATCCTCCTGAAGATATAGAAAATAGCCCCTGAGCTATCTGATAACTCTGATCATTAGCATATTTCCATAGATCTTTCCATATTATCACTCTTTTTCTTACATGAGCAAAAAGCTTATAACTTATACTTGCCCCAGCTGCAAATAATATCAAACAAGTAATTACATACTTTAGCTTTCCTGTAGCTATGAACAGCATTGTCACTGCAATACCGAAAAATATAAGTGCTGAACCTAAATCCCTTTGAAGTACCATACAACCTATTACAGCCATTACAACTGCTGCTGGTTCTACAAGCTGTTTAAAATCCTCCAAGATATTCTTTTTATCTTCATACTTAGATAATGCAGAAGATAAATATAAAACAAAAAATATCTTTCCAACCTCAGAAGGCTGAAAACTAAACCCTCCTATTTTTACCCAGTTTTTAGCTCCCAAAACCTCACTTCCTATGAACAAAGCCATAGGCATAAATACAGCAGTAGCGCCCAGAAATACATATTTATACTTAATAAAACTTCTTAAATCAGGTACAATTACAACGATAAGTATGTAAGATGTGATACCAATTATAAACCATATAAGCTGCTTCACTGCAAACTGTGGGTTTATCCTATAAAGCATAGCTATTCCAATAAATGAAAGTATAGCTGAAAAAATTAATAGGAACTTATCTCCATCTGGGAAGAAACGTCTTATTACGAAATGGGCATAAGTTATTAGAATAATAACTACTCCCCCCATAATTAATGCTCCTATATCAACTGGAGTTTTTAAAAACGCCAAATCTACAAATAGCGCTATACATAAAAGATATGATATAAAAAGTAGTCTTCTTTCATATTTTACTGAACTCATATAATCACCTCAAGCCTGACAAAGTCTGTTTTTAATCTATAACTCTAAAAATAGTACCTCCGAATTTTATTTCATCCTCAACTTTTAACTTTACTCTTCCTGTTATCTTATCATCATTAACAAAGGTACCATTTGTACTATTAAGATCCTCTAAAATAAAATCATCATTTCTTAAATATAACTTTGCATGGTGGCCCGAAACAAATTGATCGTTCAAAACTATGGAGTTATCCTCTCTTCTTCCTATGGTTATGCTATTCATAACGGGTATCACAGATCCAGGTTTAAGGTCATGATTCTCTAGAGCTTTAATAACTTCAATTCCATGAACCTTCTTTGATTTGCTAGGTCTCCTTTTCCCACCTGTTTTAACATCCTTGTACATTATTTTTAGAGCATAATAAATAATTACGTAAAGAATAATTATAAAAATAACTCCAAAAATTACACTACTTATTTTCTTAAAATCCATATTTTCACCTCAAATTATCTTTAACCAGTATTATCCTATATTTTATTCTCTTCTTTCTCCATATTGATTATACAATAAAAATCATCTTAAATCATGACAAAATGCAATTCATACGTTTTCATATAAAAATTTTATATTTTCTTAAGATATTAAAAAATAGTTGAGGCAACCTTCTTTATTTTTTCTACCATATATGCATTTAGGTTCACACAGATTCATATAAAATAAAGGCTATGTTTAATAATATTGTTGAAATTAAGTGGTTATGAAGGAGATGCTATATGAGAGAGCTATTAGAGCAAGCTCATCTAAGCATCGGGTGATTGACCACTTAATTTCAAAACAGTACTTTAACAGAGCCAAAATAAAAAGCCCTAAGTTTTAATAATTTTATGAATAAAGTAATATAAATTCAGCCTTTTTACTGTATAATATATTTATAACACATTATATTGATGCCCTTTAATTAAAAAAATCACTAATGCTATTTTCATTAGTGATTTTTTTAATATGCACGTATTTAATTATCTTTATAAAACCTCTATATCTTTTCTTTCGCTCTTTAGATTACCCATCTTTTTACTTCTTCTATCTAACTCGGTATATATTTCTTCAATTTCTATACCCATATCAGCCATTAAGACCATAGTGTGGTATAACAAATCGCAAACTTCACTAATGCCATTTTCCTTATTATCATTCTTTCCTTCTATTATTACCTCAGTACACTCTTCTCCTACCTTTTTCAATATCTTATCTCTACCTTTTGAGAATAAGTAGTTTGTATAGGAACCTTCCATAGGGTTATCTTTTCTTAGCTTTATAACTTCATAAAGTTTTTTAAGAGAATCGTCCATAGTTATTCTCTCCTCCAAATCTATATTTAATATATGCTTACTTGCTGTTCGCAATAAAACTGAGATACCTAAATTTAAACCGTCTACAGATGCTTATCCACAATTTTATCTTTTTTATGCTTTACTAGACAACAAAATATAATTTTCTAAAGAACAACTTAATACTTCTATAAAATCCTTCTATAAAAGCAAGTTCTCTCACCTGTGTGACAAGCAGCACCTATTTGCTCTACCTTAATCAAGAGAGTATCTTCATCACAATCAATACAAATTTCTTTCACCAATTGAAAATGTCCTGAAGTCTCCCCCTTATTCCATAGTTTATTTCTTGATCGACTAAAGAACCAGGTGGTCTTTGTCTCAATAGTTTTCTTGTAAGATTCTTCATTCATATATGCAAGCATTAGGACTTCCTTAGTCCTTTCATCTACAATTATCGCAGGTACCAAACCTTTTTCAAAATTAGGTTCCATAAAACTCCTCCTAGTAATAAAGTTATTAAACTTATATCCTAACCTCAATATTGTCTCTTTTTAGATATTTCTTTACATCACTAATAGAAGCTTCTTTGTAGTGGAATATAGAGGCAGCTAGTGCTGCATCTGAATTAGTCTTCTTGAACACTTCACTAATGTGTGATATTTCTCCACACCCTCCTGAGGCTATTACAGGTATATTTGTAGCGCCACATATGGCATTTAAAAACTCAATGTCGTACCCATTCTTAGTACCGTCTGCGTCCATACTTGTTAATAATATTTCTCCTGCGCCTCTTCTAGCTACTTCCTTAGCATACTCTATAGCATCTACCCCTGTATCTATTCTTCCACCATTAATAAATATATTCCATCCACTTTCATCAGCTCTTTTCTTTCCATCTATGGCTACCACGATACATTGCTCTCCGAAAAGTTCTGCACCTTCTGATATTAAATTAGGATTTCTTAAAGCTGCAGAGTTTATAGAGATCTTGTCAGCACCAGCCCTAAGTATTACTTTTATATCTTCTATAGTACTTATGCCCCCACCAACAGTTAGAGGAATAAAAACTTCGTTAGCTGTTCTCTCAACCACATCTATCATAGTTTTTCTTCCTTCATGACTTGCAGTTATATCAAGAAAAACCAGTTCATCTGCACCTTCATCATTGTAAAGCTTAGCTATTTCAACAGGGTCTCCTACATCTTTAAGTCCTAAAAAATTAATTCCCTTGACTACTCTCCCCATCTTAACATCCAAGCAAGGTATTATTCTCTTTGTTATCATTATAAATCCCCCCTTTATCAATCTTCTTTTGTGAGACTTATAGCCTTATACAAATCCAAGTTTCCTGAATATATAGCCTTCCCAGTTATAGCTCCATATAAATCTAACTTCATTAATTCTCTAATATGGTTAAGATCCTTAACTCCTCCAGATGCTATTATCTTCGAAGCAAGTATATTGTCTTTTAGCTGCTTAAGCATATCTAAGTTAGGACCTTCAAGTGTTCCATCCTTAGATATATCAGTAACAATAAAGGTCTTTACTCCCAATAACTCAAGCTCTTTTGCAAAGTCAATATAATTCTTCTCTGTAACTTCAACCCATCCCTTAATAGCCACATAACCGTTGGAAGCATCTATTCCTACAGCTATGCTTTCTCCATATTTATCTAAAGCTAATTCTAAAAGCTCTTTATTACTAACAGCAGAAGTACCTAATATCACTCTTTTTACACCAATGGAAATTAGGTTTTCTATTGCCTCTATAGATCTTATCCCCCCGCCAACTTCAACAGGGATGTTTACACTCTTTACAATATTCTCTATGATGGGCAAATTAACTTGTTCACCCCTAAAAGCACCATTTAAATCAACAACATGTATGAACTCCGCTCCTTGTTCCTCAAACTCTCTTGCTATATTGATAGGGTCTTCTGCTACTACATGTGTACTGTCTTCTTCTCCTTTATAAAGCCTCACACACTTTCCATCTTTTAGATCTATGGCAGGCAATATTATCATCTTATCAGCCCCTTTAGGTTTTTTAATATATTAAGTCCCACTTCTCCACTTTTTTCAGGGTGAAATTGAAAGCCTATTACGTTTTCCTTTGAAACTATAGCAGGTACTTCTATCTCATATTCAGCATATGCGTTCACATTAGCCTCATCCGTCTGGGCGTAAAAGGAATGAACAAAATACACATAACTTCCTTCAGTTACACCTTTCAGTGTCTCACTATGAACGTTAAATTTTAGCTTGTTCCACCCCATATGTGGCACCTTTTCCTTTATATCAAACTTTTTCACCTGCCCGTCTATTAATCCTAACCCTTCTGTATATCTAACTTCATCACTAGAATCAAATAGTAATTGCATTCCTAGGCATATACCGATAATAGGCTTGCCACTTTTAACCTCTTCCTTAAGAAATAAATCAAGCTCTCTCTCCCTTAGGTTAGCCATAGCCGCTGGAAAGGCTCCTACTCCTGGAAGTATTATTCCTTTACTAGCTTTTATCTGTTTCACATCGCTAGTTATATTTGCTTCTATTCCTAGACTCCAAAGAGCTTTTTCAACACTTCTCAGGTTTCCTATACCATAATCTATAATTGAAATCATTATTTCACCTCATTTACTTACCTTTATATAAGGTAATGTTTCCGATTATTGTTGAAATCAACTGGTTTAAAATTCGCTAAAGCGACCTTCTTTAGTGAATTTTTGTTGCGCATCTGCCTTTTCTGAACGTATGTGAAGAAATTCTGGCAGGCGACATAATCTTTTTTACTGTTTACCATAACTAGGTTTAGCTTGAAAAAAAATTTATACTTTCTTTAACAGTAAAAAATAGCTTATAAAACTCCCTTTGTAGACATAACACCTTTTATTTTTTCATCATAAGATACAGCCTCTCTAAGAGCTCTTCCAAAAGCTTTGAAAAGAGCCTCTATCATATGATGATTATTTTTACCGTACAAAACCTTACAGTGAAGGGTTATACCACAATTAGCCGCTACAGCTCTAAAAAACTCTTCAGTTAACTCTACGTCATAAGTTCCCAAGGTCTTACTAGTATCTATAGGTGCATCAAAAACCAAATAATCTCTTCCACTTAAATCTAAAGATACTAAAGCTAAAGCTTCATCCATTGGTACATAAGAAGTTCCATATCTCTTTATACCCATCTTATCTCCCATTGCATCCTTTAATACCTTGCCTAAGGTTATGCCTACATCTTCTACTGTATGATGTCCATCTATATACAGATCGCCCTTAGCTAATATTTTTATATCCATAAGAGAATGCCTGCTCATCAAAGAAAGCATATGATCAAAGAATCCAATTCCAGTATTTATTTCATAAACACCGTCTCCATCTACTTTCACACTAACTTCAATATCAGTTTCACTTGTTTTTCTTAACATCTTCGCTTCTCTCATATAATCAAGCTCCTAAAAAATCATTAATTTTTTTAACTAATACAAGGTTTTCATCACTGCTTCCAACAGTAACTCTTATACAATTCTCTAATCTCCCCTTACCAAAGAATCTTACTGCGACTCCCATACTTTCTAAGTACTTATAAAGGGCTTTTGCTTCCTTAAATTCTATTAACATAAAGTTAGTACTACTAGGATATATCTTAAAACCAAATCTTTTTGATAATTCCTTCAAGGCCTTTTCCAATAAATCTTTTTCTTTTAAAATAGCCTTTATATTAGCTTGGAGCAAATCCTTATTGCTAAACAATAATGTACCTATCTCCTGTGTAATAGCATTAACATTGTAAGGAGGTTTAACCTTGTATAACTCCCTTAATAAAATTGGATTTGTTATTAAGAAACCTAATCTTAGAGCTGCTAATCCTATTTTAGATGCAGTTCTAAGCACTATTAAGTTATCATAATTATTTATTTCATTTATCAAAGTCTCTCCGTAAAACTCAAAGTAAGCTTCGTCTACAACTACTATAGAGTTTACTGAAGCTACAACTCTTAATAGTTCTTCCTTACTAATTACGCCTCCAGTTGGGTTATTAGGCACCGATATAAATACAACTTTAGGTTTTTCCTTATTTATATAATCTATATATTCTTCTATGCTTAAAGAAAAGTCATCCTTTAACTCATACTCTATTACCTTGGCCCCATGTAAAACCCCATAGACTTTATACATAGAAAAGTCTGGATTAAACTTTATAACCTTATCTCCACTATTTACAAAGGTATTACATATTATTGATATAAGTTCATCTGATCCATTTCCTATCATTATGCTTTCTTTGTCAGCACCTGAATAATCACCATATACATTTCTCAACTTTTCCCCTGTTGGTGATGGATACCTATTTAAATTAATTTCTCTAATTATGGATAACATCTTTTTTTCTAATTGTTGTCCAATATTTAT
The DNA here is from genome assembly GCF_009928445.1 of Clostridium sp. C8-1-8. Taxonomy (GTDB): domain Bacteria; phylum Bacillota; class Clostridia; order Clostridiales; family Clostridiaceae; genus Clostridium_AR. The sequence continues at coordinate 96,892 of NZ_JAABNO010000013.1, forward strand.
AAAGCTCTCATTTGCATTTAAAATAACACTACAATTGCTCTCTTCTGCCTCATATGGTTTAAACTCACTTAAATCTGTTCTAAACAAACTATTCATTCTCAACCCTCACTCTAATAGAATTGCCATGGGCGTCTAATCCTTCAGCCTTTGCAAGTATTATTATACTTTCACTTAAAGCTTTAAGAGCATCTTCTGTATAGTATATATAACTGGACTTCTTTACAAAATCATCTACTGACAAAGGTGAAAAAAATCTAGCTGTTCCATTGGTAGGTAGAACATGATTAGGTCCAGCCATATAGTCTCCTAAAGGTTCTGGGCTATATTGTCCTAAAAATATAGACCCTGCATTTTTCACTTTACCTAGATACGCCAAAGGATTTTCTATCATTAATTCTAAATGCTCAGGAGCGATTGCATTTGATAAATCGATAGCCTCCTCTAAAGAATCAACAATAAGCATTCCACCGTAATTTTTTAAGGAAGCTTCTATTATATCTTTTCTGCTTAAGTTCTGAAGCTGTTTAAATACCTCACTATTAACTTGATTTGCAAGCTTCTTACTTGTTGTTATAAGCACTGATGAGGCAAGCTTATCATGTTCAGCCTGAGACATTAAATCCGCTGCTAAAAATCTTGGGTTTGCTTTGTCGTCACATACAATAGTTATCTCACTTGGACCAGCTATCATATCTATGTCTACTTTTCCATAGCACACCCTTTTAGCTAAAGCTACATATATATTGCCAGGACCTACAATCTTATCAACCTTAGGAATAGACTCTGTTCCGTAAGCAAGAGCTGCAATCGCCTGAGCTCCTCCAACTTTATATATTTCACTTACTCCAGCTAGCTTGGCAGCTACTAATATATTTACATCAATACTTCCATCCTTTCTTGGAGGCGTCACCATAACTATATTTTTTACCCCAGCTAGCTTGGCAGGTATAACATTCATTAGAACTGAAGACGGGTAAGCTGCACTTCCACCAGGAACATAAACCCCTACATTCTCTAAAGGTATTATCTTTTGTCCCATCATAACCCCATTCTCTTCTGTACTTATCCAGGACTGCCTTATTTGTTTTCTGTGAAAATACTCTATATTAGCTATTGCTTTTTCTAATGCAGCTTTTATATCAATTGAAACATTTTTAAAAGCCTCTTCTATCTCTTTTTCACTAACCTTCATATCACAGAGACTTATTCCATCAAACCTCTCTGTATAATCTCTGACAGCAGCATCCCCCTCTGATCTTACCAAACTTATTATATTTTCAACGGTCTCTAAGGCCTCTTTGCTATCTTCTTCACTTCTTTTTTTCATCAAATCTAGGAATTGGTCAATTGATTTTTTATCTTCATATATCTTAATCATTTTTAACTTCTCCTTCACTTAAAAGTAGAAATTTCTCTATCTTATCTATCAGGTCTAACACTAAGTTCTTTTTCATCTTCATACTAGCTTTATTGACAATTAATCTTGCACTTATATCACAAATCTTATCAAAGATTATAAGTCCATTCTCTTTAAGAGTGGTTCCAGTCTCTACTATATCAACTATAGCATCAGCTAAACCTAATATTGGGGCAAGCTCTACAGAACCTTCAATCTTTATTATCTCTACATCTTCACCTTTTTCTCTAAAGTAATCATGAGCTACTTTAGGGTATTTGGTAGCTATAATTTTTCTTTTATAACTAGGCAAAGTGCTGAAGCTCTCAAGGGATGCAAGGGCAAAAAAGCATTTTCCCTTATTTAAGTCAACCACCTCATAAAAATCCGGATTATTTTCTAAAATCGTGTCTTTACCTACTATGCCCATATCCACAACTCCATGCTCTACATAGGTTATTACATCTTGGGCCTTTGCTAAAACAAATTCTATAGGATAGTTTTCACTTTTTAATATTAGCTTTCTGCCTTTGTTCTTTAATTCATTTGTATCAATACCTATACCATCAAAAATACCTATGGCATCTTTTTCAAGTCTGCCTTTAGTCAGTGCTATTCTAATATTGCCCATTTTTAAACATCTCTCCTATAAAAACTCCTTTAGGATTTAACCTGTACTCAATTACTTCATTTCTGTTTACCTTCATTATTCTCTGTATACCTTTAGTTCTGCAATAATCTGCTACTTCTTCAAAGTTTTCTTGAATATTGAGTTGCCAATTACTATTGCTTTTATTTAATAAATTAATTATTTTTATTGCATTAGCATAAGAATCTTTTTCAAAAAAAATTACCCCAGTGACTTCCTCCTGCTTTTTAAGCTTTTCTCTCTCATATAAAAGTTTTTGTACTTCATCTACATTTATGGCTAGACCTGCCGCAGCACTAGCTTCTCCAAACTCTCCAACCAAACCATCATATCTTCCACCGCTAAGGATCTCTTCTCCAAGCTCTTTTATATAGCCTTTAAATATTGCTCCTGTATAATAGTTAAAACTTTGTATCATAGCAAGATCTAAAGATATATACTGTGAGTATCCTAAGGATTCTAAAGTATTGTAGATATATCTTAAGTCCCTTAAGGCATTTAAAGCTTTTTCTGAGTTCACTAGCTCTTCCGCTTCAGTTATTACATCCTTTCCACCAAATAACTGTGGCAGTACTTTAAGAAGCTTATACTGGTCCTCATCTAATTTATCTCTTTTAGTATTTAAAAAAGTGTACAATGAGCCTAAGTTCTTATTCATTATAAGACTTTCAAGTTCCAATACTTCTTCCTTATCAAAATTTAAAGTTTCAAGTATACCCTTAAAGAACTTACATTGCCCTATTTCAATTTTAAATTCTTCTATGCCAATCTCCTTAAAGGTATCTATAGCTGTTAAAATCAATAATATTTCTGCTTTTATATTAGAAATACCTATTATTTCTATACCACATTGAGTTATCTGATTATTTCTTCCATGGTTATGCTCGTTTGCCCTATAAACATCTCCAACATAACTTAACATTGCATTTCCAGTCTTTAGTTTTGTGGAATAGACTCTTGCAATTGGAATTGTTAAATCTGGTCTTAAAGTAAGTATTCTGCCTTTAAAATCTACTAATTTATATATCTTTTCATCATCTATTGGATGATTTGAAAAATTAAAAACATCATAAAATTCTAGAGTTGGTGTTTGTACTTCATTAAATCCATACCTCTTAAACACCTTTCTGCATTTATATATAACTTCATTTTTCACTTCACATTGATAAAACAAAAGATCCTGAGTTCCCTCAATCGCATACTTTCTCCATACATTCATAAAAATAGCCCACCTTCTTCACCGCTCTATTGCTTTAATATGCTAAATTAATAAATCATTAAAACAATAGTACTATAAATAAAATATTCTGTCAATATACAGAATTAAGTGATTTATATTGCCTATAAGTTATATAATTCCTTGATTTCTATATATTTAACTATCTATATAGGAATTAATTCTTCACATAAGGTTATATTAATAGCATAAGGAACATGGTAATATAAAAAGCCGCAGTCTACGTGGACTGCAGCTAAAGTATAGAGTAACAATTAATCTTACTGTCAACTTAACCATACGGATCTAAACTTGAACATTTTGTTGATTGAATATCTTCAAAAACCCTCGAGGGCCCTGTCCTATGAACTTGAAAGATTAAACTCAATATTGAGTTTTATCAAGCTGATTGATTATCTTTACTTGTGCCTCAAATATTACTTATGTTCCTTTTAATATATTAAAGGGTTCAGTATAATACTGAACCCTTTAGTTATATAATTTTTATAAATATTTTTTAAGATACTTTCCAGTATATGATTCTTCAACCTGTACTATCTTTTCTGGAGTTCCATAGCATACTATGGTACCACCCTTTTCTCCACCTTCTGGACCAAGATCGATTATATGATCAGCACATTTTATCATATCTAGATTGTGCTCAATAACTACTACTGTATTTCCGGCATCTACCAGCCTTTGAAGAATTTCTACAAGTCTACTTACATCATCAATATGGAGTCCTGTAGTTGGCTCATCTAGTATATAAAGCGTTCTGCCTGTACTTCTCTTTGAAAGTTCCGTTGCAAGTTTTATTCTTTGTGCTTCTCCGCCTGACAACTGAGTTGAAGGCTGACCTAATCTTATATAACCTAGTCCCACATCTTGGAGAGTCTTAAGTTTATTAAATATTCTTGGTATGTTTTCAAAATAATCAAGCGCTTCTTCCACTGTCATATTTAACACATCATCAATATTCTTACCTTTATATTTAACTTCTAAGGTTTCCCTGTTATATCTCTTTCCCTTACAAACTTCACAAGGCACATATACATCAGATAAAAATTGCATTTCTATCTTTATTATACCATCTCCACTACAAGCCTCACATCTTCCACCTTTAACATTGAAAGAAAATCTTCCTTGCTTATAGCCTCTCATTTTAGCTTCTGTTGTATTTGAGAAAAGTTCTCTTATTATATCAAAGGTTCCAGTGTAAGTAGCTGGGTTAGAACGTGGTGTTCTTCCTATAGGACTTTGATCTATATCTATTATTTTATCAATATTTTCATAACCTAATATTTCTTTATGAGCTCCTGGAATAGCCCTTGATTTATTTACTATCTTGTGAAGGCCTTTATAAAGTATTTCGTTGACCAAGGTACTTTTCCCTGATCCTGACACACCAGTAACCATGGTAAGTGTTCCTAGTGGAATCTTAACATTAACATTCTTAAGATTGTTTTCCTTAGCCCCTTTTATAGTTATAGAGTTACCGTTGCCCTTTCTTCTCTCACTAGGCACTTCGATTTTCTTCTCACCAGTGAGATACTGACCAGTTATTGAATCCTTAGTATTCTTTATAACATCTAGTGGGCCAGCAGCTATTATTTGCCCCCCATGTTCACCAGCACCTGGTCCAATATCAACTATAAAATCTGCTTCTTTCATAGTATCTTCATCATGCTCAACTACTACAAGAGTATTTCCCAGGTCTCTTAAGTGCTTTAGCGTAGCAATAAGCCTATCATTATCTCTTTGGTGAAGACCTATACTTGGTTCATCAAGTATATATAGTACCCCCATCAATTGGGAACCTATTTGAGTTGCCAATCTTATTCTTTGCGCTTCTCCACCTGATAAAGTACCAGAACTTCTTGCTAGGTCTAGGTAATCTAATCCAACATCTATTAAGAACTTCAATCTTGAATTTATTTCTTTAACTATTTGTTCACTTATAGTTTTATTTTTATTTGATAAGTCCAATGAATTTATAAACTCTAATTCATCTCTTATACTCATCTTTGTAAATTGATTTATGTTTTTATCTCCTACAGTAACAGCCAAGGCTTCAGGCTTTAGTCTAGCGCCCTTACACTTAGGGCAAGGATTGTTACTCATGTACTGCTCTATATCTGACTTTATAGCATCAGAATTAGTCTCCATATACCTTCTTCTTAAAGAGTTTATCTCTCCATCAAAAGCATGATTGTACCTACCTAATATTCCTTCTTTAGTGTAGTCTACTTCTACCTTCTCTCCATTTGTTCCATAGAGTAGCAATTCAACTATTTCTCTAGGAAGATCTTTTATAGGAGTATTCAAATCAAATTTGTATTTTTTTTCTAAGGATTTTAGAACCGAATAAGTCCAAGCTCCTTCAGCCAATCTTCCTTCACCCCAAGAAGCTATAGCACCTTCCATTACACTCAATTCTTTATTTGGTATAACAAGATCTTCGTCAATCTCCATCAGAGTACCAAGCCCATCACAATGATCGCACTTTCCAAAAGGAGTATTGAAAGAAAATAGTCTTGGCTCTAATTCATCTATACTTATCCCACATTCTGCACAAGCAAACTTCTCACTAAATAATATATCTTGCTCACCTACAATATTAATTATAACTAACCCCTCAGCTAACTTAAGAGCTGTTTCTAAGGAATCCGTAAGTCTGCTTTCTATATCATCTTTAACAACCAGTCTGTCTATTACAGCCTCTATAGAATGCTTTATATTTTTTTCTAACTTAATTTCATCCTCTGACAAGTCATAGATTTCTCCATCTATTCTAGCTCTTACAAACCCATTTTTCTTTATATTTTCTAAGACCTTCTCATGAGTTCCTTTTCTTCCACGTATTATTGGAGCCAATATTTGTATCTTAGTTCTTTCCTCAAAGTTCATTACTTTATCAACTATCTGATCTATACTTTGTTGTGATATCTCTTTTCCACACTTTGGACAATGTGGTGTACCAACTCTGGCATAAAGTAGTCTTAAATAGTCATATATTTCAGTTACAGTACCAACTGTTGAACGTGGATTTTTACTAGTAGTCTTCTGATCTATAGATATTGCTGGCGACAAGCCTTCTATAGCCTCTACATCCGGCTTATTCATCTGTCCTAAAAACATTCTAGCATAGGCTGAAAGGGACTCTACATACCTTCTTTGACCTTCTGCATAAAGTGTATCAAAGGCTAGTGAAGACTTTCCTGATCCTGATAGTCCCGTAAACACAACCAGTTTATCTCTTGGAATCTCTAAAGATACATTTTTTAGATTATGTACTTTAGCACCCTTTATTACTATCTTATCCTTCATATCATTTCTCCTTGCTTATGTATTATCTATCAAATTTATACTTTATCATTGGTCAAAGTACTTAGTTACTATTTTTAATTATTTCATGATTCCGCAAATTCTAACCACTATAAGAAATATTGGTTAAAAATAAAAAATTGAACATAAGTTCGCATGTAACTATTTTAATTCTTTAAATTTTATAAGTCAACTTTTAGTTCGAGATTTTACAAATAAAATGGTGGTAAAAAAGCTTAAAAACCCCTAAGTATTTTAATATATACCTAGGGGGTAAATATAAAGCATATTATTATAATTTACGTTAAGACTTCTTATTAACCCTAAAACAACTTATTAATCTGCTATCTTTAAGCTTTCTTCTTTAATTCATTTATTAAATCTCTTAATTCAGCTGCTCTTTCAAATTGTAAGTTCTTTGCAGCATCCTTCATCTCTGCCTCATATTTAGCAATAAGAACCTTAGGATCTTCATCAACCTTATTGGCTTTAACTGCCTTATACTCTACTTGCTCTTCAGATACCTTAGTGGCCTCCATAACTTCTCTAACATCCTTAATAATGGTTGTTGGCACGATTCCATGTTCCTCATTATACTTCATTTGTATTTCTCTTCTTCTATAAGTTTCCTTAATAGCCTTATCCATGGACCTAGTTATTGTATCAGCATACATTATTACTCTACTCTCAGAATTTCTGGCTGCTCTACCTATAGTTTGTATCAGTGAAGTTTCAGACCTCAAGAAACCTTCTTTATCAGCATCTAGAATAGCAACTAGTGCAACCTCCGGTATGTCAAGACCTTCTCTTAAAAGGTTTATACCTACTAACACATCTACCTCACCAAGTCTAAGAGCTCGAATTGTCTTCATACGTTCTATTGTTTCAACATCTGAGTGCATATATGTAGTATTTACTCCTAAATCTTTCAGATATTTAGTTAAATCCTCCGCCATTCTCTTAGTCAGTGTAGTAACAAGAACCCTAAATCCATTACTTATAGTCTTCTGAATCTCACCATATAGGTCATCTATCTGTCCCTCAACGGGCTTTACGATAATTTCTGGATCTAAAAGACCTGTAGGTCTAATTATTTGTTCAGCAATATTTGTGGCATGGTCTACTTCATACTGTGCTGGAGTGGCAGATACAAAGACCACTTGATTTATCTTCTGCTCAAATTCCTCAAACTTAAGTGGTCTATTGTCATAAGCACTTGGCAATCTAAATCCGTACTCAACCAAAGCTGTTTTTCTAGATCTATCTCCGCCGTACATAGCTTTTACCTGAGGTAAAGTAACATGACTCTCATCTATAAAAAGTAAAAAGTCTTCTGGGAAGTAGTCTATCAGAGTTTTAGGTGGAGTTCCTGGATCTCTACCATCTAGTATTCTTGAATAGTTCTCTATTCCGCTACAGTAGCCTACCTCTCGTATCATTTCAATGTCAAAGTTCGTTCTTTGTCTTAATCTTTGAGCTTCTAAAAGCTTATCCTGTGCATTTAACTCTTTTAATCTATCTTCAAGTTCATCTTCAATCCTTCTTATGGATGCATCAATCTTTTCCTTAGAAGTAGCAAAGTGGGATGCTGGTGAAATCGATATATGGCTTCTATCCCCTATTATTTTTCCTGTAAGCACATCAAACTCTCTAATTCTATCTATTTCATCTCCAAAAAACTCTATTCTAATGCCTTTATTTGAATAAGATGCTGGTATAATATCCAAGGAGTCTCCTCTAACTCTAAAGGTTCCTCTTGCAAAATCTATATCATTTCTTTCATACTGTATCTCAATAAGCTTTTTTATTATGTCATTTCTATCTTTAACCATACCAGGTCTTAATGAAATAGTTAACTTAGAATATTCATCAGGGTCTCCAAGACCGTATATACAAGATACTGAGGCTACTATTATAACATCCCTTCTTTCTAGCAATGCAGAAGTAGCTGAATGTCGTAGTTTATCTATCTCATCATTAATAGATGCATCTTTCTCTATAAACGTATCCGTCTGTGCTACATACGCTTCTGGTTGATAATAATCATAGTAAGATACAAAGTACTCAACTATGTTATTAGGAAAAAACTCTCTAAATTCTTCGCATAACTGAGCAGCTAGAGTTTTGTTATGTGCTAATATCAGAGTCGGTCTTTGAACTCTGTTAATTATATTTGCCATGGTAAAAGTCTTACCAGAGCCTGTTACTCCAAGGAGTATTTGCCCTCTGTCACCATTGTTTAATGATTTGACCAAACTATCAATCGCTTGAGGTTGGTCTCCAGTCGGCTTAAATTTTGATACTATTTTAAATTCTGGCATAAGTATACCTCCGTACATACATTCGTATAATCCTATTTTATTCTTTTATGCATTTTCAAGTCAATAGTAAGTATAATAAAATACAAGTATAAAATACCATTTATCTAAAATCACAATATATTTATCAAAAACTCATCTTCTTTAGCTCTATTAATATTAATTTTTAATCCTTATAAAGTAAAAACCTAACAACAATGTAGTATAGATATACATTATAGTTAGGCTTGATTTCGAGATGCACCACTTCATATTGAACTTATACTTTTAAACTCCCCTCTCAGAAGACAGCGGAGGTTTAAAAATAGATTTCGCATTGAAGTGGTACATCTTTATTAATATTACTTATCTTTATTTTTCAGCTTATCTAAAATATCATTAAAGCTTTGCTTATCGTAATTTATCATATCTTTATCATTGACAACTTTAGGAACTAATATAACTCCTAATCTCTTATTGTCTACTTGATTTATTAATATATTTTTTACAGATCCTTTTCTATTTTTTATCTTCATATCTACAGTTAAATAACTTTCTTTTATAAGCTTATATGCATGAATTTCATTAACTACCTTTTCTTCGTTTATAGCCAGAATCTTATCGCCACTCTTTATCCCAGCATTTTGGGCTGGTGAATTTGGTGATACATCAAGTATAGAGATTCCTTCCTCATCACTTACGAATACTGGTTCTTTTCTTTGCTCTATAACATTCTGATATTTCAACATAGCTTCATGAGCTAGCGGCATTAAGACTAGGCCCACAACTTGGAATACAAGTCCAAGATTACCAAGTTGTCCAACTAAAATCATTATTAATCCATATAAGAATATCCCTACTCCAGAGCCTCTAACTTTCTCCTTCTTATTACTGGTAAAAGTAACAGAGGAATAGCCTATAACTCCATAGAACGGAACCAAAGATATCACTGCCGTTTCCATTATTTTTTTAAAGCTTTCACCTTGAATAAGTGGCCACCAGCTTGGGTTTGCTATCTCCACTGTGCCAGTATCGATAGTACCTTTCATTAATATAATTAAGGCTAGTGGTATCGCCCAATGCCTCTTTAAAGCAAACCCACCAAGTATTCTGCCATCTTTGTTAGTAAATACAGGTATAGCTCCTCTATCACCATCGAAGCTTACTAATATTCCTTCAATTATATGTAACACACCTACAAAAGTGATTAAAGAGACTACATTAATATTTAGAGGTGATTCCATCTTCATTGATGCATATATAGAATTTAATATTATAGTTACAATTCCAAGCAAAGCTGCAGAGTATGAAAAGCAAAAAAATCTTGGTTTATAAAACATTAGTAAAAGTGATACCATAAATAAAATACCAATTCCAGAGTTTTTATCAAACACAACCCCAAGATATGTAAGTATTATACTACCCAAAGCTCCCGCAAGTATCCCTAATACTATCTGTGATAAAGTAAGTTCTAGGGGAGAGTTGAAACTCTCCCCTAATATCATTCTTTGCATAAATGAATTTTTTCTATTTTGCATATAGAACATTACAGCAAGTAATGTTAATATCAAGGCATATTGGGGGTCCACAATTGCATAAGCTAGAGATCTAAGGGTATATATCGCTAAATCCATGTGGATATCCTCCTATTTCATCTTTTCTTGTAATACCTCAAATGCTTTACTAAATTGAGGATCTTTTGATCTATCATATGGTTTTGAGAGTAAATCCTTTGGATACTCAACCACTATATCAGGCTTAATACCCTTTTTATGAATATTTTCACCACTTGGTGTGTAGTACTTAGAAATAGTCACCTTAAGTGCAGTACCTTTATCTAGTGAAGGCATATATTTTTCCTTATATGGTGTATCATCACTAAACACCACTTGAACAATACCTTTTCCAAAGGTTGTTGTTCCTATAAGAGTTCCTATCTTATAATCTCTTATTGCACCTGAAGTTATCTCTGAAGCACTAGCAGAATTACCATTCACTAGCACAACTAAAGGCATTCCTATTGCTATACCACCTTTTGATTCACTTTTGTTTTCATTTTTATATTTATCTATTGTGGATACTATAGTCTTTCCCTTTGGAATGAAATTTGATACTACATTTACGCACTCATCCAGATAGCCACCTGGGTTGTCTCTTAAGTCTAATATCAAGCCTTTCATACCTTTGCCTTCAAGCTCTTTAAGTTTATTAGTGAAATCCTTAGATGTATCTTCTTCAAAACCAGCTATCTGTATATATCCAGTTTTACTATCTATCATCTCACCTTTTACTGAATCGATTTTTACCACATCTCTAATAGCTTTAATATCAAAAGTTCCTTTGCCATCTCTTGAAACAGTAAGCTTAACTTCAGACTTAGTAGTTCCTTTCATCATAGAAACAGCCTTATCAAGTTCCTTGCCAGATACTGCCGTATCATTAACTTTTAAAATAATATCTCCTGGTAAAAGTCCAGCTTTCTTTGCGGGTGAATTATCAAAAACTCCTGAAATTGTAATCTTATCATCTTTGGCCTCTACTTGAATTCCGAGTCCCATATAATTTCCTTTACTTTGTTCAGCAAAACTTTGATAATCCTTCTTATCCATAAACACTGTATATGGATCTTCTAGAGCTTCTGTCATACCCTTTATAGCACCTTCAACCAGCTTAGAATCATCTATAGGACCATCATAATTTTTGTAAAGAATATCTCTTACTTCAAATAAAGACTTAAACTTTGATAAATCATTTACTCCTGAAAGTGACGCTGCAACTGCCTTATCACTTAATGCAGGGGTAAAGCCTTTAAATGCTACTAGATTCCCTAAATAAAATGATCCTGCATTGGTAGCTAATAATGCGACTACAATTATAGCTACTACACCTAATCTCTTTTTATTAGTCTTCTTCTTATCTTCGCTGTCATTGCCCATATGTATTCACCCTTTCTTAGCAACTGTCTTTCCTATAATTATATTCTTGTCTTAATAATTTATTCTATTCTTATTTTTAAATTATACTACCAAGAACTTCCTTAAAGCAATAATACTTGCGAATATACCTATTAGAGCTCCGGAAATGACGAACTGCCAAGACATCATTGTTAAAACATAATTTGGATTAATCAAATTAGCTGTTATAAGTTGAGCTGTTATTTTGTAATATACTTCTTTATAGGCAAAGAATAATAATATATTAGATATAACTGCACCTACTACGCCGATAACAACTCCCTCAAGTATAAATGGCCACCTTATAAACCAGTCTGTAGCACCAACAAACTTCATTATTCCAACTTCTCTTCTTCTTGAGTAAACTGTCAATTTTATTGTATTCATTATCAAGAATAACGATACTCCAATTAAAACTACAAAGATAATAACGCCTACCCATCTTATAGTTTTAGAAAATGCTGCAATCTTATTTACTAAATCTTGATCATTTCCTATTTCTTCTATACCCTTCATACCCTTAACTTCATTTATTACCTTTTGAGTGTTTTCAGGTTTGTCTATCTCTACCATATATGAATCTGGTAATGGGTTGGTCTTAGTGTCATACCCCTCTAATAAAGATGCATTATCCTTTAACTGCTTTTTAAACTTTTCTAATGCCTCTTCTTTTGATTCGAAGGTTACATCCTTAACTCCATTAACAGCTCTTAGCTTTACCTCAATATCTCGTTCATCAGTTAAAGTTATATCTTTATTTAAATATACTTGTATTTGAATCTTTGACTCTACGCTATTAACTGCATTATTTACATTTAAAGCGGCTAGCATGAATACACCAAAAACAAATAGAGTTGCTAAAACTGTAGCCATAGAAGCTATGCTTATGGTTCTATTTCTTCTTAAACTTTTAAACGCATCTGATATAAAATATTTTATAGTACTAATCTTCATAGATATACCTACCTTTCATTTCATCTCTTGCTATAGTACCTCTCTCAATAGCAATAACCCTCTTTTTCATAGCATTAACTATATCTTTAGCATGAGTAGCCATAACTATAGTAGTACCTGCTTTGTTTATATCATCTATAAGCTTCATTATTTCTTTAGCTGTTTCAGGATCTAGGTTTCCTGTTGGTTCATCTGCTATTAATACTTGAGGATTATTTACAATAGCTCTTGCTATAGAAACTCTTTGTTGCTCACCACCTGACAATTCATTTGGGAACATCTTATATTTATGAGACAGTCCAACCAAAGAAAGAACAAGCGGAACTCTTCTTCTAATTTCTCTAGAAGAAGCCTCAACTACTCTCATGGCAAAAGCTACATTTTCATAAACATTTAAAGTAGGAATTAATCTAAAATCTTGAAACACCATTCCAATTTTTCTTCTATAAAAAGGAACTTGTCTCCTCTTAATGGATGCAAGGTCTGTTCCATTCATAAATATATTTCCATTAGTAGGTTCAATTTCCTTTAATAACATCTTTATAAAAGTAGACTTTCCAGCTCCACTTGGTCCTACAAGGAAAACAAATTCTCCTTGATCAATCTGCACATTTACATCCGATAAAGCTTTTACATTATTATTATAAACTTTATTTACACTCTTAAATTCAATCATATAGACAACTCCTTAAAATTGTTTTTTCGACGGTAATTTATCTAATGCTACAAATACACAAAATAATTATAACATAAGTATTAATGTAGTTGCGTTTGTTTTTATGAATTCTTTATTAACTTACCTTAGGGAATTCTAGGAAAAGTTGTTGTAACATCCTTATTTACTGACCTTAGACTATAAGAAAATTTTAAATAAAAAAATATATATTATTGCATATAAGTATAATTATTCCTCATCTATATCCCTAAATCCTTCTCCAAGAACCTCTCTTGCATCAGTTACTGTTATAAATGCATTAGCATCTATTTCTCTTACTTTGTTCTTCAGAACTATGAATTGTTTTCTATTTACTACAGTAAAAAGCATAAATGTTTTTTCTTTTGTGTAGGCACCTCTTCCATCTAAATAGGTGCAACCTCTTCCTAATTCACTCATAATAAATTGAGCTACCTTTTCACTTCCACTGCTTATTATAAAAACTGCTTTTGCTATAGTAAATCCCTCAATTACATTGTCAACAAGTGTTCCTGTTAAAAAGACACTTATTAGTCCAAACATTCCTTTATCTGCTCCAAAAGCATATATTGCAAGAATTGTAACAACAAAATCTGACAACAGCAGTGATTTACCTATATCTATATGTAAGTACTTGTTCAATATCTTAGCTATTATTGAAGTGCCTCCAGTTGATGCATTTTGATTAAAAACTATTGCAAGACCAAGAGCCTGAATTGCGCTTCCAACAACTACTACAAGTATATAATTTTCAGTAAATGGTTTTGGAATAATAAAAGTATCAAAAACCCATAGCAAGCCTGATAAAGCAAAAGTAGCATAAATACTCTTTGCGCCAAAGCCCCCACCTATAAAAATAAAAGCTATTATAAATAGAATTATATTAAACAATATCATTAGCAGACCTACTGATATTCCTGTAAGCTTATTAATAACAATTGCAAGCCCTGATACCCCTCCTGCAGCTATATCGTTAGGAAAAAAGAAGTATTCAAGTGATATGGTTATCAAAAGAACACCAAATGTTATATAAAGATATTTCTTTAAAATTTTCATCATATGTTCCTCACACTTTACAGATATATGTTATATACTCTACATATTACCTATGTCTTTAAATCCTTCTCCCAAGACCTCATGTGCTTCACCAACAGTTATAAAGGCTTTTGAGTCTATTCCTTTTATATATTCTCTAAGTTTTATAAACTCGGTCCTGCCTACAACTGTATATATTATAAATGTATCTTTTCCAGTATATCCTCCAACGCCTCTTAAAAAAGTACATCCTCTACCTAATTCATTCATTATAAACTGCCCTATATCCTTGTTTTTTCTACTTATTATAGTAACTTGTTTAGAAGTATTAAAACCTTCAATAACCCTGTCAATAGCAATTCCGTTTAAAATTACAGATAGTAACGCATATAAACCTGCATCAAGCCCAAATGTGATAGCTGCCAATAACGTAACTATGAAGTCTACAGAGGATAGGGATTTTCCTATATCAACATGAAAAAACTTATTTAGTATCTTAGCAATTATATCTGTACCGCCAGTAGATGCGTTGGTATTAAAAACTATAGCCATTCCTATAGCTGATAAAAAGGTGCCAAATATAGCTGCTATTATTAAATCCTTGGTAAGCGCTTGAGGATTAAAAAACTTTTCAATTATCCACATTATTAGTGATAATCCAAAAGAGGCATATATAGTTTTAGCTCCGAAATTCCCTCCAATAAAGATAAATGCGATTATAAACAATATTAAATTCATAACCAAAACCAGTGTACCAGTAGACGCGAATGGTAGATAGTGATTAATAACTATAGCCAGACCGGTTACACCTCCTGCAGCAAGGTTATTTGGAGCATAGAGATATTCAACAGCTATAGCTACCAAAAGTATTCCTATGGTTATGAGAATATAGTCTTTCAGAAAATTTTTACTCATACTACAACTCCCCCTATTAACATTTTACATATACTATAGATATATATTTATAAACCTTTAATAGAATACAGATATTACGAATTTTATACTTATCGTACTATTGTATATTCATAACACTTATTCTCTCTTAAAAAATTAACTTTTATCCATCATAGGTAGTTTAAAGGTTATGTTGTGCAACTTTGCAATAAAATTTATAAATTTAAATAAGTAAAAGCCACGCATGAAAGAATTTTAACTTTCTTTTATGCATGGCTTTTATTTTTGCAGTTAGCTTTTGCCTATTTTTCAGAAGCTTATTTATTAATTTTATAAGTAAAAATACTATGTACTTAAATCTTACATACTTAGGCCTAGTTCCTAGTTATGTGATTAACTAAGGCCCGGTTTTTTAATTGTGGAATGAACTTAAGCCCAGTTTTTTAATTGTGGAATGAACTTAGGCCCGGTTGTCAGTTGTGGACTGAACTTAGGCCCGGTTGTCAGTTGTGTATATCTTTAAAACCTTGTCCTAATACTTCGTGAGCTTCACTTACTATGATAAAAGCATCTTTATCAGCTAACTTTATGTAGGTTCTCAACTTAATTAATTGAGTTCTATCCATTACGCAGTATATAACCTTTTTCTCTTCATTAGTATAGCCACCTTTACCTTCAAATACTGTGCAGCCTCTGTTTACTTCATTTACTATGTACGACTTTATAACATCACTTTTATTTGTAAATATAGCTACAGCTTTTGCTGAATTAAAGCCTTCAATAACCTTATCAATTATAATACCATTTAGCATAACACAGACAACAGCGTACAATCCTTTGCTTATTCCAAAAGTCATGGCACATAGAATAACAACAATTATATCTACTGATTGCATACACCTTCCCATATCCCAATGAAAGAACTTGTTTAGTATTTTAGCTAATATATCTGTCCCTCCTGTGGATGCGTTTTGAGAAAAGACAATACCTAAACCAATTCCAAGCATTGTGGTTCCAATAACAGCAGCCAGCATTGGATCTGTAGTTAAAGCATGAGGTTTTAAAAACTTTTCTATGACCCACATTGAAAGTGATAACCCAAAAGCTGCATATAAGGTTTTTCCTCCAAAATTACCTCCAACAACAAAAAATGCAACTATAAATAGAATTATATTCATTATTATCATTAACAGTCCCATTGGTATGCTTGGTATGTAATAATTTATAACCATAGCTATACCAGTTATTCCACCACCTGATATATTATTAGGAACATAAAAATATTGAACTGCTATAGAAACTAAAATAAACCCTAATGTTATTATAAAAAATTCCTTAATCTTGTCATTCATATAACTTCTCCTTCTTCTAATGTAAAAAGTCTCACAATTTGCTTTATAGCAAAAAAACAGCATAGGATGTCCTACACTGTTATATTAATTGATTTAATTAAAATAATCTACTATTTTCTTTTATTTCCTTTTATTTTAGCCCTTTAACTCAATAACGCGCTTTATAGAAGCAATGATATCTTCTGTAGTAAGTCCATATGCTTTTAGCAATTCATCTGGCTTACCACTTTCACCAAAAGTATCTTTAACACCTACTCTGATTACTGGCACTGGAATATTCTCGCTTGCAACTTCACAAACTACTGATCCTAGTCCACCAATTATATTATGTTCCTCAGCAGTTACTATCGCGCCAGTTTCTCTTGCTGCTGATATTATAATTTCTTTATCAATTGGTTTTATTGTATGAATATTAATAACTGCTACATCTATTCCCTCTGTCTTTAGTGCTTCTTTAGCTTCTAAAGCCTTTTCAACCATTATTCCTGTAGCTATTATAGTAGCATCTTTCCCTTCAGAAAGTTTTACCCCTTTACCAATCTCGAACTTATAACCTGCATTGTCATTAATAGTAGAAACTGCAACTCTTCCTAATCTTACATAGCATGGACCTACATATTCAGCTACTGCATTTATAGCAGCCTCTGTTTCTATATCATCAGATGGATTTATAACAGTCATATTAGGAATGCTTCTCATTAGAGATAAATCTTCTATAGCTTGATGTGAAGCCCCATCTTCCCCTACAGTTAAACCTGCATGTGTAGCACATACTTTTACATTCAAGTTTGGGTAACATATAGAATTTCTTATCTGTTCAAAAGCTCTTCCAGCAGCAAACATTGCAAAAGTACTAACAAAAGGAATTTTATCACAAGTTGAAAGACCTGCAGCAACTCCCATCATATTTCCTTCTGCTATTCCCATATTTAAAAATCTTTCAGGAAACACCGCTTTGAAATCTGCTGTTTTAGTAGATTTAGAAAGGTCCGCGTCCAATACCACTACCTTTTGATTTGTCTTACCAAGCTCAGCAAGCGCCTTACCATAAGCTTCTCTCGTTGCAATCTTATTAGCCATTAGTTTTCCCCTCCTATTTCCTTTAGAGCGATCTCACATTGTTCCTTATTTGGTGCTGCTCCATGCCATCCAGCCTGATTTTCCATGAATGAAACACCTTTTCCTTTTATAGTCTTACATACAACTACAGTAGGTTTATCTTTAACACTTTTAGCTTCATCTATCGCATTGATTATTTGGTCTATATCATGACCATCTATATTTATAACATTCCATCCAAAGGCTAAAAACTTCTCTCCAATTGGAGCTGGATTCATTACTTTCTCTATCTCTCCATCTATCTGTAAGCCATTATTATCAACAAAAGCTGTTAAATTATCAAGTTTATAATGAGCCGCAGACATAGCAGCCTCCCAAACTTGTCCTTCTTCAAGTTCTCCATCTCCCAATAAAGCGTATACTCTATAAGCCTTATTATCTAGTTTTCCAGCAAGCGCCATACCAGTTGCTGCCGATATTCCTTGTCCTAAAGAACCTGTAGACATATCCACTCCTGGTACATCATTCATATTTGGGTGTCCTTGAAGCATAGAGCCTAATTTTCTAAGTCCATTTAGCTCTTCTACTGAGAAGAACCCTCTTCTAGCTAGTACACTATATAACACTGGAGCAGCATGTCCTTTAGATAAAACAAATCTATCCCTATGAGCCATCCTAGGATTTTTAGGATCTATATTCATTTCTTTAAAATAAAGAGTTGTTAATATATCTGCTGCTGAAAGCGATCCACCAGGATGACCTGATGCTGATTCTGTCAGCATAGAAATAATATCTTTTCTTACAACCCTAGCAATTTGTCTTAATTCATCAACTTTATTACTCATATTATCCCCCTTTAGGTCTTAGCCTATTATCTATATCATAGAAGTAAAACTTTATAACTAAATTTTAAGTTTGCAAGTTACATACCTGTATGTAATTGAAATTAATCTAGCATTAAAGTTGTACAGCTCTAAATATCATAATGTTAAACAGTTATGCCAAACCAATAAATATTTTATCATAGCTTTCCTAAATTGGATATACTTATTTTTTAAAAAAGTCGTTATTAAGATGATAATATAATATATGTGCTATACTATTTGCCAATATATCTTATTTATTACCCATAAAATTCTTATTTTAGAATAATAATCTCTATATTACTAGTTCTAACCAAAGGAATTTTATATTTTCTATACATAAAAAAAAAGCAGATGGGGCACTAATTACTTTTAGTTCCCCATCTCCTAGATTAATTTTGAACCTGTATTTTTTTACCTTCAGAAACTTCATACAATATACTATTAACTCTCAAATTGATACGACTGTCTCCTTCATTAATTATCTCTGTTTTATCCTTTTTCATAGAAACCGTAATGTGATTCCCCTTATACAAGAATCCAAAATTCAGTTGTTCCCATACCTCCGGCAACTTTGGAGATAGTGAAATATAATCTTCTTTTATCCTAAGCCCTGCGAAACCATATACGACAGCCATCCAGGTTCCCCCCATATTAGCAGTATGAATACCATCCTTTGTATTACCATGAGTATCATCCAAATCTAGTCTTGCTGTTTCAATAAAATACTTATATGCTAAATCAGCATATCCCACCTTTGACGCCATGATACTATATGCAGCGCAGGATAAGGACGAATCATGAGTTGTTATTTTTTCATAATAATCATAGGAATTCTTTATAGTATTAAAATCAACTTCATCTTCCACTAGGAAGTGTGCTAGAACTGTATCAGCTTGCTTTAGCACCTGATACCTATATATTGTTAGAGGATGATAATTTAATAGCAAAGGGTAGTTTTCACTAGGTGTATTTTCAAAATCCCATATAGCTTTATGTAAAAAAGAATCATCCTGCGGATTTATTTTTAACTCTTCATCATATGGTAAATACATATTTTTATAAGCTTCTTCAAAAAGCTTAACTTCTTCTTCTTCAATATTAATTCTTTTACTTAACTCTCTAATAAATTCTGAATCCTCATTTTTAAGTTTATTGTAAAGCTTATTTGCCCATTTTAAATTGAATTTTGCCATAACATTTGTATAGTAATTATTATTCACAATTGCTGTGTATTCATCAGGTCCCGTTACGGCATCTATCTTAAATAAATCTTTATCAAAATGCCCTATTTCAACCCATATCCTTGCAGTTTCAAAGATAACTTCCAATCCAAATTCCTTAATGAAATCTAAGTCACCAGTTGCTAAATAATATTGAATATAGGAATAAGCTATATCTCCATTAATATGATACTGGGCTGTGCCTGCTGGAAAATAAGATGAACACTCCTTGCCTATTATAGTTCTCCATGGATAGGCCGCGCCTTTTTTATGTCCCATCTCTAAGGCTCTTTGTCTAGCCAAGTCTAAAATATTATATCTATATCTTAAAAGTCCCTTTGCAAGTTTTGGGTAGCATAGTGTAAAAAATGGAAGGATGTATATTTCTGTATCCCAAAAGTAATGTCCTTCATATCCTTCACCACTCAAGCCTTTTGCAGTGATATTACTTCTATCATCTCTTCCTACTGCTTGAAATAGTTGATATAAGTTGTACTTGAGTCCTTGATGAAGCTTGTCATCCCCCTCAATATCAATATCAGCTAAATTCCAAAACTCCCTTAAATATTCCTCTTGAATTTTAACTAAAGTTTTAAATGGAGTCCCACTAATACTTTTCGCCTTCACTGCACCAGTACCTACTACATCTTCATGTCTTAGAGAATCCGTATATATATTATATTTTGTAAAATTGATCACCTTTTTACCTGGTTTAATTTTAAAAATAGTTTTTGCTTTTTTGTCTGTTTTTTCAAAAATACATTCGTACTTTGAATTACATACATGCTTTGTAGTAACTGCTACAATATTTTTTGCATTTTCTGTCTGCGAAACTATTTGCATAATTTCATCTTCAATTGTTATAGATTTTATAGACAATATTTTAGCATGCCCTGTACCTACTCTTGGATCATTATCATCTATAAAATTTTCTACATCTCCGCTAATTGAAGATTCTACAATTACTTCTTCATCAAAATTTACTTTCTCAATGTCGTAATTAACAGCAAATAACTCCAAATGTTCCAAAGATGCAAGCCTAGTTATCTTTATTTTTAGTTCTTTTCCGGATGGTGAAACCCACCATATTTCTCTTATATAGCATCCTTTTTTCATATCTAGATGTCTACTAAACCCTTTAAGGGTACCTTGAAAAACAGATAATTTTTGTCCATCAATTATTATATCTATATCCTGTGAATCAATTACATTTACAATCTTCTGCATACTATCAGGAAATGCATATGCTTTTTCACCATAGGCAATTGGTGACTCTTCATAAAATGCATTTATATATGTTCCTCTAATGGTTTTATATTGCTCAGGATACTTCTCTTCAAAGTTTCCTCTTATACCTATATATCCATTAGAGACATTAAATATACTTTCGTTCTTTAAAAGTTCGTTTGCCTCTAAACTATCATCACTTACAATCCATTCATTCTCCATTTCCTATTCTCTCTTTCCAATATAATTATGTTACTTAATCTTTTAAGCTATTTAACCGCTCCAGCCATAACTCCCTTTATTATATGTTTCTGAGAAACTAAGTAAAAAATTACAACTGGTATAACTGTCAAAACTAATCCTGCCATAGCTAAATTCCACTGAATTGTAAATTCTCCAAAGAAGTAAAATGTTGAAAGTGGTATTGTTCTAAGTTCTGGGTCTCTTAATACTAGTGATGGTAATAAATAATCATTCCATATACTAATAACATTTAAAATAGCTACAGTAATTGTAATTGGTTTTAAGGTCGGAAATACTATTCTCCAAAACAATTGAAATTTATTACACCCATCTATCATTGCAGCTTCTTCTAATGCACGAGGAACACTCTTAATAAATCCATGATATAGAAAGACTGCAAGACTTGTTCCAAACCCAACATTCATAAAAATAAGTCCATAAAAAGTGTTAATCATAGAGAAGCCAAGTGAAGGTATTTCCCATTTACTCATATACTGCATCAGAGGGATCATAACTGATTGAAACGGTATAAGCATGGTTACAACTAGCATTAAAAGTATTATATTTGCAATTTTTGACTTACTACGAACTAGGGCCCATGCTGTCATAGAAGAAAATACTATAATTAAAACAGTACTTATTACTGTTACAATTATAGAATTAGTTAAAGCATGAAGAAAATTCATTTTATCTATTGCTTGTAGATAATATGAAAAATCAAAAGCTTTAGGTAATCCAAGTGTATCAGTAAATATCTGTTCTCTTCCTTTAAATGAATTTACTAACATGATATATATAGGAAATAAAGTCATTATTGCTACAATGATTGCAAGGATAAAAAAGATTTTATATGCTTTCGACTTTGACTTCATCACATTTCAACCTCTTTCTTTTTAGTAATGGAAATTTGTATTATAGTAATTATCATAATAACTAAGAAAAACATTATAGATTTAGCTTGTGCCTCAGCATATTTGTTATATCCAAAGGCTGTTGAAAATATATTCATACTAATAAGCTCCGTTGATCCAAAAGGGCCACCGTTGGTTAAAGACAGATTCGTATCGTATTGCTTAAAGGAATTTGCTAGAGTAACAAACAAGCTTACTGTAAAAGCAGGGGCTATAAGTGGTACAGTTACTTTTCTAAATTTAGTCCATGCACTTGCTCCATCAATGTCTGCTGCTTCCAAGACTTCATCTGATATACTTTCAATGGAAGCAATATATATTATCATCACATACCCAGCCATTTGCCACACACCTACTATAACCAATGCCCAAAAGGCAGCAGTAGGATTGTCTAGCCAATTGAAAAATATCTTTGAAGTATGCGTCATTTGCCCTAAGCTCTCAAATAGCTTTGTAAATATAAACTTCCATATAAAACCAAGTATTAACCCACCAATTAAATTCGGTAAGAAATATACAGCCCTAAATACATTTTTAAACTTAACCTTTGATGTTACAAGCATTGCAAGTGAAAGTCCAACAATATTAACTAAAATGGTCATAGCAATAACATATTTTGTTGTTAATAAAAAAGAGGTAGCGAATTTTCCATCTTGAAAAGCTGAAATATAATTTTTTATTCCTACAAAACTAGCCCCTGTAAAAGCAAATCCATCCCAATTAGTAAATGAATATATGACTCCCATTATGAACGGGATAATGACAACATTCACAAATATAAACAAAGATGGAATAACAAATAAGGCCGTAGTTATTTTATTTTTATACTTTTTATTCATTATTTTCGCTCCATTTCTAACCTTATTTCTATTTTCTACACCTTAACTAATCTTTATATACCTTAAAAGCCTCAAGTGAGGCTTTTAAGGTTACATCAAATACTATTTTTTAGCCGCGTTTACCCAAACCTTTTGTATTTCATCTAGTAATTGGTCTGAATTAGCTTGACCAGCATAGAATTTTTCCATAGCACTTGTACAATCCTTATCAACACCTGCAGGGAATAGGTTAAATGTCCATGGAACTGTTTTTCCTGCATCTGAATACTTAGAAACCTCTTTTGAAAGAACACTTAATTTACTTGTATCAAAACCATTGTATGCTGGAATAACTTTAAATTTATCGGTTACAATCTTCTGTCCATCTTTAGTAGTTAATAACCAATCTAAGAACTTGATAGCACCAGCTTGTTGTTCTTTTGTAGACGCATTATTTACATGGAAGAAGTTTGTATTACCCACTGCAAGGGAAGTATTACCATTTGCAGGCATTGCAATCATACCATAATCAAAACTTACCTTATATTGATCAATAATTGATTGAGCCCAGTTACCTTGATGAATCATAGCATATTTACCTTGTGCAAAGCCTGCAACTTGATCATCATAAGTATCCTTAGCCAAATTTGTATATGGTTCTAACTTTTGTAAGTCCTCAGCATATTTCTTAACTTCCGGTACATCCTTTAAATTTAATTGTCCACTAACAACCTTAGGTATAATTTCTTTATAGTTGCTCATAGTTGCAAATGGCCAGTTAAATGGATGCATAAATTGGAAGTAAGTCTCTTTTGCAAAAGCAAGAGGCTTATTTACTCCCTTAACTTTTGAGAGTTTTTCACAAGCTGAAATTAAATCATCCATACTTTTGATACTTTCAGCATCTATTCCTGCATCTTTAAACATTTGCTTGTTATACACAAGTCCAATTCCTTCAACCGCTAATGGTAGTCCATATAATTTGCCATCCTTCATAGTATCTTCAGCCTGTCCTTTAGCAATATTCTTAGCTGCAGCTGCTGAATCCATAGGCGCCATGTACTTGAAGAATTTTTCAAATTCACTTCCACTGTTGCACGTGAATATCGTAGGCGCCTTAGCAGGACTTGATGCAAATTGTGATTGTAATGTAGTAACCAAATTATCTCCTGCTGCTCCTAATACCTTTACTTCCACATCACTTTGAGAAGAATTAAACTGTTTAGCTGCATTTTCAAGTTCAGGTTGAATTTCAACCTTATTTTGAATCAATGTAACTTCTGTTTTTCCTGACTTTGAACTTGATCCTCCACCATTAGAGCCACATCCTACCATAGTTGTTAATGCCACTGCCATAACACAGATAACGCTTAATATTTTTTTGTTTTCATACTACTTCCCCCTATTTTTAATTCTCAAAATATTATTTTTTTAATATAAATATTTATTATTATCTTTTTTTAAGGTATAAACTTTATTAAACGTTTACAAGAATAACATAAATACATTTCACTAATTAAATTTTCTTAGTTAATGATAATAAAATTATAAGTTATTTAATTAGGTGGACTATAATACTAAATTACATAAAACAAGCACTTCTCTACATTTGCAGCACCGCTGTATTTAAATTAATTAATGCTTACATTGACATTGTATCCAAAAAATCCTATAATTTTTATACAATATTAATAACTTTTGCACTTTTTTAAGATTACTTTTTGAGGTGATATAAAGAATGAAAAGTATTTATAAAAAAATCGAGGATACTATGGCTAAAAATAGATATGCCTCATATATCCATCCACCTTACGAACTTGAATCTAAATTAGTACAATGTATTCAGCAGTTGGATGGCGAAACTGCTATCTATATTCTACAAAAAATTAATTCACTTGAAAGAGCTCAGTTATCTAAACAGCCATTAACCTCTCTTAAGTATTCCATTGTAGGTTCTTGCGCAATCTTTACTAGGGCTGCGATAGAAGTTGGTTTGGACACTGAGACAGCATTTATATTAAGCGATTATTATATAAATTTAATAGATGAAACTTCCAATGTTAACGCACTACAGGAACTGGAATATTCTATGTTGAATGATTTTATTAATGTTTCCAAAAGATACAAGCAGTATTTTTATAACCCACTTATAAATAGAGTAATAGAATATATAAAAAAGAATATAGAAAATCCTTTATCTCTTCAAGAGATATCAACTTTTGCAAAGGTACATCCTAATTACCTTTCTGCTGCTTTTAAAAAAGAAGTTGGCAAGACTTTATCGGGGTATATTAGTGAGGTTAAGATAGCAGCTATAAAACTTTATCTCAATAACACTGACTTGTCTGTGACTGAAATCAGTCATATTTTTAACTTTAATCATATAACATACTTTTCACGTTTCTTTAAGAAACATATAGGGCTTACTCCAATGGAATATAGAAAACAAATCTTAACTGCAACAGTTTAATACTCCATAAATAAATTCTCCTATGAAAACCAAAGATAAAATTCAGATATAACATTCATAAAGTAGTTATTATAAAAACAGGGGCTGTAGCATCAACGTTTTCTACACGCTAATGCAACAGCCCCTCCAAATATCTAATCTAATGATAAACTTATTAGTAAAGCTCTATTAACCTTTTTCATATCATCATCAGTCATATGACCAATTTTCTCTTTTAATCTTTTTTTATCTAAAGTACGTACCTGCTCTAACAATACAACCGAATCCCTATTAAGACCATACTCTTCTGAAGATATCTCAACATGAGTAGGAAGCTTAGCTTTATTTATTTGAGATGTTATAGCAGCAACAATTACAGTTGGACTATACTTATTGCCTATATCATTTTGTACAATTATCACAGGTCTTATGCCACCTTGTTCTGAACCTATTACAGGACTTAGATCTGCATAAAATATATCTCCTCTTTTTACATTTGTCCCCGTCATTACATATATCACACTCCGAATAGCCATGTCTCATATTCAATAGTATTTTTAAGTTCTGATGAAACACCAAATTCAGCAAGTTCAGAATTTATACTTGCCATTTCTTCATAACCTTTTTTCATCAACAAATAAAATTTTGATTCTTCATCGTCCTCATTATATGATATTAAATTTGCATCATTTAATTGACTATAAATTTCATATTTTTTTTTCAATGCATTATTTCCCTTATTCTTTGAATATGACATGATTCTCCCATCTCCTCAGAGTTATAAAAAGAATGATATATGTATAAGTAAATTATAGCAAATTATGTCACAATGTCAAAGAATTTTCATCTTTCAGTATTCTATTTTTACTTTTTTTTACATTTATTTTTAAATTTATTTATTTAAATGTAAGATTAATCAAAAGTTTTTTATCAACTTTAGTGATAGTATTATAAGACCTTTATTCCAATTCCATATTCTATGTACATACTCTCGGAAATCTCCCCATACAGTTGAAAATATATATTTACAAACATTAACCCTATGCTCAATCTCCTTAAGTATTATAATTCTTATGTTTTTCTTCATCATAACTTTTCTTGATAAAACAGCAAAAGTTTATTTTATATTTATATGTCAAATACTATATTTCAAACAGCTTTTTATCAACGTTCTTCAGTTTCTTAAAATTACTATAAACTATTTTCCCACGCTCACTTCCTTTCTTATCATATATTATCAACTCTTTAGGCACTCTATTTTCACTATCTATTATCAATAACTGTTTGTCCATATTTTCATTGCCATTCAGCATGGAAAACTCAACCATCAAATACCTTATGCCATTAATATCCTTATAATAGTATTTAATCTCATTATCTAGTACGATATATTTTCTAATCTCATCCATAAACGCTAACTTATAAAACTGATCAGAATCCTTGTCCATTTCGTATTGTCTGTTTGAGTTTATATCTTTTATATAGATTTTGTTTTCTTTATAAAGATTTATCCTTCCATCTTTAAACTCTATCTTTGTCCCTTGTGTTTTGTCATACCACTGAGTAGTATCATACTTCACTTCACCTCTTGAACTTATAGCCGTATAAGAGACGTCTGTAGTGTATGCACCTATTTCTTTAATCTCATCTAGAATTTCCTCTGGTGTAATATTAAAAAACCTTTGATAAGCAGCAAATATTGATACTGCTGCTATTATTAAGAATAATAATATTAATAATAGTCTATTTTTTTTCATAAATCCTCCTACATTATGACTACATTAATACTATTATTAAAGAAGGAGTGATTTTATTCTATTTTAGCTGTATTTCTTTTATTATTGACGATATATTGTCCATGATATGACTAGCATTAACGCAATACATGGACTCTGATAATGAATTTCCTATATAACCGTGTATATAAGCACTTATTGCTGCTGCTTCAAGCATAGAAACTCCTTGTGCTATAAAGCTTGCTATAATACCAGTTAAGCAATCACCCATTCCACCTGAAGCCATGGAACTATTTCCAGTGGGATTTACATAAGTTTTATTTCCATCTGTTATTATTGTATTGTACCCCTTTAATAATACCACCACTTTGTATTTAATGGCAAATTCTCTTGATACTTCCAGTCTATTTTCCTTTATATATTCCCTTGAATATCCTGTCAAGGTAGCCATTTCTCCTATATGTGGTGTGATTACAACTGGAAGATTATTATTTATCAGCAATTCTTTTTGATCCTTCAAAACATTTATACCATCTGCATCTATAACTAGTGGACATGTAGACCTATTTAATACTTTTTTCAATAAATCTAGGGTTAATTTTGTATCTCCCATTCCTGGTCCTATTGCTATACAATCACTTCTATCAATAAGTCTAAATAAATCTTCTTCATCCTCATAGCTGG
Organism: Clostridium sp. C8-1-8; assembly: GCF_009928445.1. Classification (GTDB taxonomy): domain Bacteria; phylum Bacillota; class Clostridia; order Clostridiales; family Clostridiaceae; genus Clostridium_AR. The sequence continues at coordinate 124,870 of NZ_JAABNO010000013.1, forward strand.
AAGTCATAGCTTCTGTAAGCTTTGTTGATAATATCTTTTGCAAATCTGGTGAAGTACATAAAGTAGCCAATCCTACTCCACTTCTAACTGCACTATTAACAGTAATATATGCAGCACCAGAAAAACCTGAAGATCCTGCCAAAACTAACACTTTGCCGTAATCCCCTTTATATCCATACTTATTTCTATTTGGTATGTACTTCTTCACCATTTCCTCTGTAATCATGAAAATATTATCGTTATATTGATCCATTATATCATCTGTTATTCCGATGTTCTCTATAATTATATGGCCAGTATATTTGCTAGTCCCCCAAGTTAAAAAACCTTTTTTAAAAAATTGAAAGGTTATAGTCTTATCAGCCTCAATGCAGTTACCAAGGACCTTTCCAGTATTACAATCCATGCCTGATGGAGTATCAATAGAAACTATATAATTACTATTCTCGTTTATAACAGAGATTACATCTATATAAAACTCTGACAAATTTCGGCTTAAACCGGTTCCAAATATAGCATCTATTGTTGCATCGCTATTTAGTAAAGATTCTCTAAGTTGAGAGCAGTCCTCAATGTTATTTAAGCCATATACTTTTATGCCTAAATTCTTAAGTATACTATAATTCATAGAACAATCATCAGATAATTTACCATTTAAATCAATTAAAAATACATCAATGCTCTTACCTAAAGCCTTAAGATGCCTAGCTAAAGCTAATCCATCTCCTCCATTATTTCCATTACCGCAAACAATTACAAAATTCTTATGAATTTTTAAATCTAAATTGCTTAAAACTTTTAAAGCTGCATTTTCCATCAGAACAATACTAGGTATGCCTATCTTCTCTATACAGTATTGATCTATCTTTCTAATATTTTCAGAGGATCCTATTCTCATTTTATTCTCCCTCCAATACAGCAAACGCAATAGCATCAGTTTTATTATGAGATATGCTTACATGCACTAATTTAACATTCTTCAAGTCAGCTATTATTCTAGCTCTTCCATATAAATTCACTTCTGGTTTTCCGATTTCATTTCTAAGAATCTCTATGTCTTTTAATTGAAATCCTCTTATTCCAGTTCCTAGTGCTTTACTTATAGCTTCTTTTGCCGCAAAATTACCAGCTATTGACTCCATTCTCATATTTCTCTGAACAAATAAACTTATTTCTCTTTCACTGAATGCTTTATTCATAAATGATTTAGTTCTTTCAACAGCTCTCTTTACTCTCTCTATTTCAATAATATCTACTCCAGTTCCTATAATCATCCGCTCACCCCTAAACATATTTGAAAATCTTATTATAAACTACAGTTTGCTTTACTAAAGAGTTACTATATAGAAACTTAATTTATACTTGTTCGAAAATCTCGGCTTTTGGGGATTTTCGGGCATGTATAAATTGATAGTTGAGTTAGGAACTCTATATTATTTTATAGCTAATAAAAGATATTTCAAAGTTGTACTAAGGATAAACTGCAAAATATTAAGGAAAGCAATTACTTTCCTTAAGAAAAAGAATATATTAATTTGCAACAGACAGATAGCATGTACTGAAATCTTCTACTAGCTCATCTACTCTTTCTCCAAGTATATCAATCAAATGAATAGGAGATACTTGATTTTCATAAACCAAATTTAACAACTTGTATACACTATCGTATATTGGTGAAATCTTGTCTATAGAGTCTCTTTCTATATTAACAATTTTATTATCGCAGTAATCAACTCTCTCTACTTCAATTCCATATACAGGTGTGCTTTTAAAGTCAGATTTGATAAGTCTGTAAGAATAGTCACATTCCCTGTTGTCAATGTTTACCTTTCTCCATAAATTTTCAACAACCATCATAAAATTACCCCCTTAAGTCTTATAAACCATGTTATAGAACTCATAGGAATATCCTAACACTAATTATTTTATTTTTGTGTCAAATGATGGTTTGTCAAAAATTTTTTTCTCTTTAAAATATGACACAATATTTTAAAAACGTCAGTTGATAATCCTATATCTGCGTCATATGGAAAATTAATACTGTAAATTGTCATGAGAAACAAACAAAACTTGACGAATCCATGCTTTTTTTGTAAACAACTTTTATATTATTTTATTATCTGCTTTAATCCTATATTAATTCCTAAGTATCTGCAGATATCCTCTACTATTAGCAAAGCCGCAATCTTTAAAGGGAGATTATCTATAGAATCATCCTCAAGCTTTAAAGTCTTTTTATAAAATTCTCCTAACTCTTTTTTGTACTTCATTTCTTTATATATCTCATTTAATATAGACACCACTACTTCATAACATACCTGAATAAAATCTTTTTGCACATCTTCACTATTGTTAACCACAGATTTTATTATGTAATTTAATCTCTTATTACTATACTTCTCCTCTATCTCTGCCGTAAACCTGTCTCCGATATAAGTTCCTAGTAAATCTTCATCAAAAATTGCAATTTCTCCATCGGTATTAAAGAATAGCACAAAATCCGCTGCTACTTTTCCTTCCTTGGTAATATCACTAATTAATTGACTCATCTGCTTACTAAAGCCACTAGTGTACTTTGCATCCAACAAAAAATAGGATAACTCTCTAGAAGAAGCTACCCTTACAAAGTCAGAAAAATTATTATATGTTTTCTTCATAAAATCATTATTTCTCATTATTTAACCTCCCTTGCAATTCAAGTAGTATTTTTATCCAAAGGAGATTATTTTATTCAAGAATTTATACCTTTTTAATATCTTTTATCTGTTTTTTTAATCCTTTATAGTTTTCTTCATATTCTTTTATTACCTCTTCACTAATCTCATGTGAAGAAAATTTAGCTTCATTATAGGTATCAATTATATGCTTAAATTCCTTATCTCTATCTATATAGGCCTTTGATATATTAAATAATTGACTTGCAGTCATACTTCTTTTAAATATATTTTTCTTATAGGTATCTTTTTGTATATTATAAAATATCTCTAGTATCTTTCCGTTCGGTCCGGACCAATTATTTTTTTTAATTCCTTTACCATTACCTGCCAATTCCTCTAAACTTTCTCTCTCTATCCCTCCAAGAGTCTCAATGTTCCTCTGCTTATCCTTACTTCTCTTCAATATTACTTTAAACATAATTATAAAAAACATAATTATAAGAAGAATAAATATAATTTTTAATACTAGGTTAGTAGTAACACCACTATAGTCGCCAACCTTTAATTGATTATCTACTGTCTTAGCTCCATTATCAGCGCTTTCGGTTGTCTTAGTATTAGCTAATAATCCTTGTAGCACTTTTATAGGATACTCAAGCAATAATGATATAACATAGATAAATGTTATAGGAATCCATTCAATTTTCTTATATAATATTTTAATAATATTCAACAGAAAGGTGTATATATAGGGATTAAATAAAAATAAAGATAACACAATTATTATTATATAACTTTTTGCTTTTTTAGAACTTTCAAGTTTATATTGAAATGCTCTTGAAGCTCTTAATAGGATAATACCTGTAATCAAGAACAGCATATAAAATGGATATAAGTAGGCATTAACTTCTTTAGATACAAAGAAAGAGATTACTATTCCTATGACTAAAAATATTACTAAATTTCTTAGCCTGATTTTATAAAAATCTCTTGTTATAGATCCAACTTCCCCTCCAAATAATAGGACTTCTTGAATTAAAACTATTAGCTGTAAGGTTAAGTTATCTCCTATTCCAAATATAATACATAATGTAATAAAATATAATATATTATGAACTACTATAATAATTTTATATCCATTCTTCTTACTTATTTTATTATTCATATAATAAAATAGAAACATGAACAATATTGTAATAACATAAACAATGAAATTAGGTTCCACTCCACCTATAGCATTTAACAGAATTGATGAAATTATAAACGCGAAAGTAGATACTAAAATACCGTATATTACTTTAATAAATCTATATAAATTCATCATCTTCCCTCCCCGCTTAGATGTAACTTTTCAACTCCAGGAATATTAATATCTCCTTGCTTTGATATATCTATAATCTTTATAAGTATCCCCTTACTTCTTAATATATTTATTACTGACGCTGATTCATTATCAATATATGAAGTGATAAGTAGATACACTGTATTTATGTCAAATTTATCTCTCTTATTGTATATATAGTCACTGAAGGAGAACTTTGTATTCACATCTATCCTTGAACAATATTCTAAAAATCTTTCAACTGATGAAGTAGACGGAGGCAATTCGTTGCCGTGTTTTCCAAAATAACTTACGATCTGTCCATTGGTCCATATTCCTGTAGCAACACCTCCATTTATAAGTTCCTTACCTATTGAAGCCATCAATTCTATTCCGCTTTCAATATTATTACCTTCATACACATTCCAAAATGGTGTTGTAGTCTGAGTGTTAAATAAAAAGGTAACTTGTCTATCAGAGGTAAAGTCATATTCTCTTACCATTAGTTTTCCCATTCTTATTGAGGAATTCCAATGTATATCTTTCATCCTATGATCTGTGGTATACTCCCTAATGCCTTTTACATACAATGGATCTTGAAATATCCACCTCTTCACTATTATATCGCCTAAAAGACTGTTGTTATTAAATTGTAGTTCTGAAAGATTCTTAACTTTTGGGTATACTATTATTTCAATATAATCTTCAAATTCACGAATATCTTCGGCCAATCCAAAAATATCTCCTATGGATACTTTTATGTTTTTTAAATAATATATCCCTCTTTTATTTGATGAAAATTTATAATTAAACTTTAGCCTTTCTACTGCTCCGATATTAAAAACATTGGAATAAGATTTTACATCACCTATTCTCTCACTATATGATTGGCCTATTCTTTCTAATTCCAATGGAACTTGTTCCTCAACATGAACAAAGGGTATAAATATCTTAGAGAAGTTTTCAAAATACATCTTTGCATTTATTTCTTGCCCAGGATACATTGATTTTTTATCAATCTTTCTAAATATTGATAGGTTTCTAAATGCATTTCTTCTTATCTTTTCTGCTATTATAGAAATTATTGATATAGAAAAAAATAATATTAATATACCACCCACGTCAGCACCTCACTGGATTACAGCTTTTCTAAAGGAGTATCTATCTTATTTAATATATCTTCTAAAATCTTTTCTTGAGAATCACTTCTAGAGGTTCCAATAGAGGACTTTACAGTTAAACGGTGAGACACAATGCTTACTGCTATGCTCTTAATATCTTCAGGTATTACATAATCTCTGCCACTAATTGCTGCCAAAGCTTGAGCTCCCCTCATTAAGTTTAAAGTAGCTCTAGGAGATGCTCCTAACTCTATATCATAGCTCTTTCTTGTTTCTGAAATTATATCAAGTATATAACTCTTAATCTCTTCACTTACGCTTATTTCTGAGTAATGTTTTTGTACATATATTATATCTTCCATAGATATAACCGCTTTCAAATCTTCTAAAGGATCTTCATTCATGTATTTATTTAATATTGCCCTCTCTTCCTCATACTCAGGATACCCCATAGAAAGTCTCATAAAAAACCTATCCATCTGTGCTTCAGGAAGCGGGAATGTACCAAACTGCTCAATAGGATTCTGAGTTGCTATTACAAAGAAAGGGCTATCAAGCTTTAAGGTATTTCCTTCAATAGTAACTTGCCTTTCTTCCATGCACTCAAGTAAAGCTGACTGAGTTCTAGGTGTGGCCCTATTTATTTCGTCTGCAAGGACTATGTTACTCATCAACGGTCCCTTTTTCAGTTCAAACTCACCTGTTTTTTGGTTATAGAAGTATATTCCAGTCAGATCAGACGGTAAAAGATCCGGCGTAAACTGAACTCTTTTAAATGTACAGTTTAAAGTCTTCGATAAGGCTTTTGAAAGCTTGGTTTTACCTAGTCCAGGTATGTCCTCTAGAAGAACATGTCCAGAACAAATAAAAGCTACAATTATTTTATCAATCTTTTCCTCTTTTCCTACTATTACTTTTCCAATATTATTTTGAATTTTTTCTCTAAACTTTACAAAATTACTTATTTCCATATAATTCAGGTAATCTAGCGCTTACCCTTCGCCCCCTTTAAACAAATAATTACTAATATTAATATTTATATATAATTATAACTATAGAGTTCAAGCATTTGCAACTTTAGTGAGCTATTATATCTATGTTAAATAAAAAACTTTCAAAATATTAATTATTTATTGTATTTTTCGAAAACTTATCTAAGTTTTATTTTTATGCATCTGCCTTTTCTTAACCTTATGTTAAGAAATTCTGGCAGGCTACATATTTTTTACTGTTTACCCTAAGTTACTGTTCTAAAACCTTTATATCCCTAGGTTTAGATAACAAAAATTGCATACTTTTAACAGTAAAAAAAGCAAATGGAGCTGGTTAACCAACTCCATTTGCTTCTTATCTCACCTAAATTCCCACAAATACCATAATTGAAGAAACGGTAATCTTTTTTGTATACGTTATCATCAACTAACTTAATTATACCACATACATTAAATTTTGCAATATAAAATAATAAATTTTGTATAAAACTAGAATCTTTTATTCAATTATCCAGTGTTTAATTTATTTCCGTACTGAATATGTAATAAAGTAAAGACGTATACTAATTTAAACGACTATATTTAAGGATTTCATACTTTAATAAAACCTATTTTAATTAATAAATCTTTAAATATACAACCTATATTTGTTAAATTTTTATCTTTACAAAACAGCTAGTTAGTGTATAATATATATATAACAAATAATAATTATTAATTAATAAACGGTTTGTATTATGTGAATAGTTAAGGAGAGTGATTTTAGTGCGTTCTTTAGAAGTTAAAAATGACATTCATTGGGTAGGAGCTTTAGATCCTGATTTAAGAATCTTTGATATTATAATGTATACTCCAAACGGAACAACTTACAACTCTTATGTAGTTAAGGGTAGTGAAAAAGTAGCAATATTTGAAACAGTTAAGGTTCAATTCTTTGATCAATATATTGCAAGATTAAAAAGCCTAGATGTTGATATAAATAATATAGACTATATAGTAGTTGATCATACTGAACCAGATCATGCTGGCTCAGTTGCAAAATTATTAGAGCTTTCACCTAACGCAAAAATAGTAGGTTCAGCTCCAGCTATAAAGTTTATGCATAAAATAGCAAATACTAAATTTGAAGCCATAGTAGTTAATGATGGTGATACTATAAGTTTAGGTAATAAGACATTACAATTCTTATCAGTACCATTCTTACATTGGCCAGATTCTATATATACTTATGTAAAAGAAGATAAGGTATTAATAACTTGTGATTCTTTTGGAAGCCACTTCTGCTTTGAAGGAGTATTTGATGATTTAATACCGGCAGAAGATCACGACAGATATATGGAGTCATTAAGATACTATTATGATTGTATAATGGGACCATTTAAACCTTATGTACTTAAGGCTATAGATAAGATAAAGGATTTAGAAATCGATACTATATGTACAGGACACGGACCAATCTTAAGAACAACTCCTTGGGATGTAGTTAAGCTTTATAAAGAATGGAGCACTCCTGCTTCTCCAAGAGAAGATGGCAAAAAGAAAATAACTATTTCTTACGTTTCAGCTTACGGCTATACTGAGCAGCTTGCTTATAAGATAGCTGAAGGCATAAACTCAACTGGAGCATATGAAATTAAAGTTTATAATGTAATAAATCACGACATGAAGGATATTGTAGCTGATATAAGCGATTCAGATGGTATACTATTCGGTTCTCCAACAATTGTAAGTGAATTGCTAGAACCTATAAGAGATGTGCTATCAAAATTAAATCCTGTAATTCATGGTGGAAAAGTTGCAGCAGCATTTGGTTCCTATGGATGGAGCGGAGAAGCTGTTCCAAGAATTGAAACAAGATTAGAAGAACTTAAGATGAAGATTTATGGACCAGGATTAAAGATAAATTTCAAGCCATCAGAAGAAGACTTGCAAAAAGCCTTCGAATTTGGTGTTGGATTTGGTGAAATGGTCCTTGAAAAAAAAAAGTCTGACTTCAAACCCAAAAAACAATCAACAATAGAAAAAATTGAGGGTGGAGACGGAGAATTAAAGCTTTGGAAATGTGTTATATGCGGAGAAATATTTGAAGGAGAACTTCCTCCTGAAATATGTCCAGTATGTGGTGCTGGAAGTGATCAATTTGTCGAAGTTGAAAGAGAAGCTGCTGCACCTGTAAAAGAAAGTAATGATCGCTATGTTATTATTGGTAATGGAGCAGCAGGCTTCTACGCCGCTAAATCCATAAGAGAAAATAATAAAAAAGGTGACATCACAATAGTCTCCAAAGAAGAAGTTAGATCTTACTTTAGACCTCAGCTATCAGATTTGATAACAAAAGATATTTCTGATGAGAAATTTTATATAGCTTCTGAAAAATGGTACGAAGAAAATTCTATTACTCAGTTATTAGGAGTTACAGTTACAAGCATAGATTCTAATGACAAGGTAGTTTCATTAAATAATGGACAAAATTTAAGCTATGATAAGTTAATACTAGCTAACGGAAGTTATAACTTTATACCTCCTACTGCAGTTATTTCAGATAAAGGCGAAAGTTTAGCTGAAATTAATTCTTTCAACTATAAAACATTCGATGGAGTGTACACAATAAAGGATTTAAATGATACTTTTGAAGTTAGAGATGCTTTAAAACTCTCAAAAAAAGTTATCGTCATAGGTGGAGGCCTTCTTGGTTTAGAAGCCGCTGCTGAAATATCTAAAAAAGGTACAGAAGTTGCTGTAGTAGAATTCTTACCAAGATTACTTCCTAGACAACTAGATGAAGATGGTTCAAAATTATTTAAAGATATAATTGATAATTCTGAAGTTGACATATTATTAGGAGAATGCTGCAAAGAAATTGTGGTTAAAGATAATAAAGTGGTTGGAATAAAACTTGGAAGTGGAAAAACTCTTGACTGTGATCTTCTTCTATTCTCAGTTGGTGTTAGACCACATTGTGAATTAGCGAAGCTTGCTGGTGTAGATATTAATCGTGGTATTTTAGTTAATGACAACATGGAAACTAACATTGCTGATATCTACGCTTGTGGTGATGTAGCTGAACTTAATGGAATAGTTTATGGAAACTGGCCTGCTGCTATAGAAATGGGTAAAGTAGCTGGTACCAACTCAGTAGTTAGTTGTAAAGCCTTTAACAAGTTTGTATCTTCAGTTATGTTTAACGCTCTAGGAGCTCATGTTTTTTCTGCTGGTTCAGTAGACTTTGCAGATGAGTCTCTTGAAGAAGTACCTTATAACAACCTACCTGAAGGTCAGTATGGAAAGTTATTCTTTAAAGCTGATAAGCTAGTGGCTGGAATACTAATAGGTGGACTAGCAAAAGCTACAAAAATTCTTAGTGGTATAGGTAAAGGTATATCTAAATCAGAAGCAGTTTCTTCAGGTTTAATTTCATAACTGGGAGATTAAAAGAGGTAAAGATATAATCTTTACCTCTTTCTTTTAGTTACTATCTTCGCTTACTAATTCATCATTTTCTACATTCTTCTTATTGCCTACAAATCTAAAATCTTCTGCTACGACTTCTGCTATGTATTTCTTATTACCATCCTTGTCCTCATAGCTTCCCGTTCTTAGTCTTCCACTCAAACTGATTATGCTTCCTTTTTTCATATATTTACAAACAACTTCAGCCTTTCTGCCCCAAAGAGTAACAGGAATTAAATCCGATTTTCTTTCCCCGTCTGAAGATTTAAAGTTTCTTTCTACAGCAATAATAAACTTAGTATATATTTTCTCGCTGTCTTCAACTATTCTTAGTTCAGGGTCTCTTATTAATCTTCCTAATAAAACAATTTTATTCATAACTTAAACCTCCTGAAAATTCTTATTGTAAATTCTATCCACTCAGGAAGTTTTTATACACTTATATACATTTATTTAATAATTTTTATCATTCAGCAAGAACTGCATTAATTTCCCCTCCGAGAAGAAGTATAAGTGAGGTTAAAAATAGCCAAGTCATTAAAATAAACACTGCTCCTAGACTACCATAAAACCTTGAGTAGTTGCTAAAGTTGTTCACATAGTAAGAAAATATATAGGATACCACTAACCACCCTATAGTACTAACTACTGCACCAGGTAACACCTCCGACCAACCAAGTTTTCTATTAGGGGTAAAATGATATAGCGATGCAAAAACTAATATCATAATTGATATCATAACTATAAACCTTACCATATCCCAAACAAACTTTATAGCTTCATCAAATGGAAACCTAGCCATTAGAAAGTGACCTATTAAATCTCCAAAAACCATAAGAAATAGAGTTATAACTATCATTAGAGCAAAAACTATAGTACACATTATAGCGATAGACGTAACCTTTATATAAGATCTACTTTCCTTTACCTCATAAGCTTTATTTAACCCTTTTATAACACCACTAAATCCTGAAGAAGATGTCCATAAAGCCAATAGCAAACTTATCCATAATAGGTTCTTTTGCTGAACCTCTACCACCTCTACTACAGTAGACTTTATCAACTCAAAGGCACTAACAGGAAGTATCAAACTTAAGCTAGAGAGAACTTGCTCACTACTTAAATTACTCATACCTACAATCGTCATAATAAACATCAAAAACGGAAAAAACGAAAGTATCAGATTATACGCTAATTGAGATGCTAAAGCAAAAATATCATCTTCAATAACTTTTTTAATAAGAATTTTAAAAGTATCAATTAAACAATTCTTTTTCACTAAACAGTCTTTATTCATCAAACCACCTTTTTATAATGCTAATAGTAATAATATATTGTTATTATATACATTAATATTCCCTATAAAACTTAAATTATATCGGAGTTTTTTGTAAATCCGTATTTTACATAAAGTAAAAAACTCTCATCATAAAGATGAGAGTTTAAGAACTTTAAGAACTATGCCTTACTAGCTTTCTTAAAAAACTTATTTATAAAAGCTAACAGTACTTTATCTCTTGTAAGGTATAATACACCAACATAATATAGTACATTTATTGTAACCGCAAGTAAAAACACAGGAACAACCCTATTTGTAACCATTCTTATCACTAAGGTTATAGGTATAAATAGAATCGAGTATAAAAGATATTTAAGCTTTTCCATAGTGAATAGATTTATCTTTACTTTAAGTACAAATACCGCATAAATAAATTCCATACTTATTAAAATAAAATTAGCTAATGCAGTGGTATATATTGCTGTAACTGCACTAAATATCCCTAGCCTTACTAGAGTAATATTAAAGAATAGGTTCATTAAACCTGCTCCTAATATAAATAAGACAAGTCTTTTTTCTTTTCTTTTTACATATAGTATCTGATTAGTGAAAACAGACTCAAATGCAGAGGTTATCATAAACAAAGTAAAACCTTTTAGAACAGGAACAGTATCTATATACTTAGCTCCACCGTATATAAGCACTATCTCTCTAGCAGTGACAAATATGCCTATAGCTGCTGGAAATATGAAAGCAAATAGATTCTCGCACACTTTATTTAAAAGATTATGATATCCATCTTCATCATCCTTGGCCACTATATTGGCGAGCCTTGGAATAGTTACATATACCACCGACAATATTAAAGTATTAAGCATAGATGTTATGTATGAAGAAAGCGTATAATACGCAACGGACCTATCACTTACATAATCACCAAGCATTACTCTGTCAAGCTGTATATAAAGCATGTTGGCATTCCCCATTATAAGTGACATTAATAAGTACTTAACGTGTATGCTTAAATTTAGATTTTTAAAACTAAAACCTATTCTTTTCTTTATGTAAATAAAGCTTACAAAATAATTTATAAGAGTATATGCATTTATTATTACTGTGTATATAATATAGTCTTTCTCTGTTCTTACAAATGCAAATAAGCAGACAAGGTAAATTATTCTTACTATTATGGTTTTTATAGCTATAAAATCATAGTTTTCTAAAGCTTCATTTGCCCACTCTATATAAAATACGTTAGCAAATATATTAATTGAATATAGCATCAGTACTGGGTACTTTACTGTTCCTCCATACTTTGCATTAGTAAACATGATAAATATTGATAAGACCACAATATTAGCTATTACCCCAATAACAAATAAGCTAGTGAATACTGTCTTAAGTTTTTCCTTATCATTTCTTATCCTACTCATTTCTCTTAATCCATATTGATATATGCCAAAGGTGGCGAAAATATAGAAATAATTATAGATTGCATCAGCATGATTAATCATTCCCATATTATTGTCCCCTATTACTCTATAGGCATATGGACCTATTATAAGTGGTACTAATATATTAAAAGTACTTAATAAAACCTTGAATATTACATTTCTCGTAATAGATTTGTTCTTCTCCATAAAGCTAACCTTCCGTTAAAATAATAATTTGAATAATACAATCTTATATATTCTTCTATAGTTAAAAGTATAAAAATAAATATTCTTTACAAGATGTAATTATATTTTATAGTTTCAATATTGTCCATTAATAAAGTGTTACAATTAATCATTTCTCATAATTAACCCACTATCTGCTACAATAACTTCTTTTTATTAGGCTATGTTTAAACACAGTGGTTTAACATAGCCTTTTATTAAAGTAAAGTGATATAATTAATACATATTTGTAAGGAGTGATTTACGTGATAAATACTATAGAAAACAATTTTTTGAAGATTAGTAGTTCAACCTATGGAGGAGAACTTCACAGTATCTTCTCAAAATCAGACAATACAGAGCGTCTCTGGAACGGAGATGAAACTTACTGGAAGTATCATGCACCAATACTATTTCCTATAGTTGGGAAAGTAAACAATAACCAATACTTAGTTAATGGAGAAAAATACTCTTTACCTCAGCATGGCCTTGCTAGAGTACAAGATTTCTCTTTACTAAATAAAACTGAAAACTCTATTACTTATGAATTAATATATTCTGAAGAAACCTTAAAGGTTTATCCTTTTAAATTCTCATTAAAAATAAGCTATATAATAGAAAATAACACTTTAACTATAGACTATACTGTAACCAATTTAGACTCCAAAGTTATGCCTTTCTCCATAGGGGCTCATCCTGCTTTTATGTGCCCTATACTAGAAAATGAATCATTAAGCGACTACTACTTTGAATTCAACAAAGAGGAGACCGCTTCATTAATACCACTTAATAATGACGGATTTTTAAGAAGAGAGGCTGTTCCATTTCTAAAGAATGAAAATAATATAATGTTATCAAAAAAATTATTTATGAATGATGCACTGGTTCTAAAACAGTTAGTTTCTACAAAAATATCCTTAAAGTCCAGGAACCACTCTAAATCCTTAGATTTCGATTTTAGTGGTTTTCCATATCTAGGCCTTTGGTCTAAACCAACTGGAGCTCCTTTTGTTTGTATAGAGCCTTGGTATGGTCATGCAGATTATGAGGACTTCACTGGTGAGTTTTCAGATAAGGAAGGTGTATTAAATCTAGATAAAGGCAAAAGTTTTAACTGCTCTTATTCAGTAACCATAAATTCTTAAGGAATACTATATTTTTTCATAGCTAGTAAAAGAACTGGCTGAAGCAACATCCTTCAGCCAGTTCTATTTTTGCACATTTACTTTTTCAATTTTTAGTTTAACTTATTACCCCAGAATTCTTTCAGTCTCAATTCTAAAGTATTCGGATCTTTTATTATATTATATTCATTAAGCCATTCTCTTGGCATCAATGCCATATACTTATTAGTAGTAAACCTATCATCTATAAGCAAAACTGAACCAATGTCATCTTCGGTTCTTATAACTCTACCAGCAGCTTGAAGAACCTTATTCATTCCTGGATAAGTATAGGAGTAATCATATCCAGAATCTTTGTCACCAAAAAAGTTTCTTATGAGTTCTCTTTCGGTACACAATTGTGGTAGACCTACTCCAACAATTGCAGCTCCTATAAGTCTATCATTAGTTAAATCTATACCTTCTGAGAATACTCCCCCTATCACACAAAACGCTACCATAGCACTATCTGGATTATTATCGAACTTCTTCAAAAATACTTCCCTATCCTCCTCGTTCATATCTCCATTTTGTAGTATGGTATTTATATCAGGATAAGTATTCTTAAAATTCTCATATACATTAATCATAAATGAGTACGAAGGTAAAAATATTATATAATTTCCTACTTTAGAACTTACAAACTTATGTATATATTCAACTATAGAACCTATATTTTTTTCTCTATGCTTATATCTAGTAGAAAGGGTTGCTATATTTAAATTCATATTTTTTCGTTCAAAAGGCGAGGCTAGTCTTAGCTTGTAACTATTCTCATCACCTCCAAGTAGATCTATAAAATAATTAAGAGGAGTCAAAGTAGCAGAAAATATAATCTTACTCTTTGCCCTATTCATAGCCTCTATCATCTTATTTCTTGGATATATACAAAATAGGTTTAACACTACTTTCTTATTGGAGCAATCGATATAACTGATATATCCATTGTCATAATTCTCTCCTATTCCTATAAAAGAGTTCAATTGAAAATATAATTCCAATATATTTTCATATCCTTCAGTTCCTCTGCTCTTAATTAAATATTCATCAGACTCTTTTAAAAAGTTTCTTACAAGAGGATATAAATCTTTAGGATTTTCCTCTAAAACTAAATACTCTACTTCTATTTCTTCTGTTCTTCTCCTAAGATCTATCATATAGCTATTTAAAGCATTAAGCGCTTTATACATTCCTGGAGACTTTCCCTTAGAAATCTTTTTACACTCCATAATCTTGCTTTTATCTATTGATGCAGAAAACATCTCTCTTGAACGTTCAACCAAATTGTGAGCCTCATCAATTAGAAAGATATATTTTTCATCTATATCTTCAAAAAAGCGTCTCAGGTACACCTTAGGATCAAATGCATAGTTATAATCACAAATTATTGCATCACACCAAAAGGTTAGATCTAGAGAAAACTCAAAAGGACATATTTCATGTTTTAATGCATACTTCTCAATTATATTTCTAGTTACTGAGTCTTCATTAGCTATTAAGTCCCTTATAGCATCATTAACCTTGTCATAATAATTAAGAGCATAACTACATTCATCTGGATTGCAAGCTGACCCCTTACTAAAACATATCTTATCCTTTGCGGTTATAGTAATAGACTTACACTTAAGTCCTTTCTGCCTTAGCCTATCAAAAGCTTCCTCTGCTACCGTTCTAGTTATAGTCTTAGCTGTTAGATAAAAAATTCTATCACCAAGTCCCTCACCCAAAGCCTTTATAGCAGGAAATATAGTGGATATTGTCTTTCCTATACCTGTAGGAGCTTGCACGAATAAGGTTTCTTCCTGTTTTATAGTATTATAAGCGGCTACAGCAAGTTCTCTCTGCCCTTTTCTATAATTGCTAAAGGGAAAAACCACTTTGCCTATTGAATTATTCCTACTCTCTATCCAACTAGCTTCTACTTCTGCCCACATATAGTAATTTTCTACTATGCCCATCACAAATTCTCTTAATTCATCTGCTCTGTAACTTTTCCTTATGCACTTTACTTCATCTGTACTTAATTGATAATAACTAAGCTGTATATATATATATTCAAGATTATTATCTAACAAGTAAAAATAAGCATAAAACTTAGCTTGTGCCCAATGTAGAACATTATATTCTTCATCGATCATACTCAGATTACCATTAGTGCTTTTTATTTCCTCAATTATATTTTGCTCATTTTCTTTTATTATGCCATCAGCTCTTCCTTCAACCAATATATCAAATTTATCGAACTGAAATTTATGCTTCATATATACTTCTTTTTGATAATCAGCGAATTCCCTTTCATTCTGCTTTTGAAGTTTTTGATGTGCTCTAACACCTTCCTGCGCTCTAGTCTTACTCATAAATCTATTATCAATACTGCCTGTTCTAAGTACAAACTCAACTATATTTCTAACTGATATCTTTATATCCTTTTTCACCATACAATCATCCTTTTTCTAAAGTGCTCCTTTAGTGGTATAATTAAAACACGATAAGTTAATTATAGAATAACAACATTCTATGTCAAAGGGAGATTTTGCAATATGAATATGAACTTATTAAAAAAGTACGTTCCTATATTAGTCGTGATTGTTTTTGGCTTTTTTATAGGTTTATATATAGCTTTTATCCATGATATAAAAAATACAAATGCTGCAATAATTAAGATAAAAACATTTGCAATAAAACAACACTCAAACTTTAATGAAAAGTCTTCTTACAATGGACTAGTTCATGTAGTTGATTATGATACTTCTATTGTCATAGATCTACGTTATGCAACTGACAATAACTTTACTAAGAAAAAAGTATATCCGAAGGATGTATGTCTTCTTCAAAAAGCCACATTAGACAAACTTATCGCTGCTAACAATGAGTTTAAGACAATGGGTTATAGAATAAAAATATGGGATGCTTATCGTCCACCAGAAGTACAGCAGTACTTTTGGAGCATAGTACATGATAGTAGGTTTATTGCAAGTCCTTACGCTAATTGGTCTAGGCATAATAGAGGTGTTGCCGTTGATGTTACTTTAGTAGATGAGAATGGCAATGAGTTAGAGATGCCCACTGGATTCGATGAATTTAATGTAACTGCATACAGAACAAGCACTGCTATGAGTGCTAATGCAAAAAAGAATATGAATCTACTAACCTCGGTAATGGAGAAGCATGGATTCAACCCAATTCAAACTGAATGGTGGCACTACGATGACAAAGATGCTGATAAATATCCGGTTGTAAATCTTTCTCTAGATGATTTAAAAAACCACTAATAGAAATACTATTAGTGGTTTTTTCACAGTTATCTTTTCTGAGCTATTAAAATACTAGAAAAGATCTAACTATAAGTAAATTAATTTATTCTGAATGATATTCATTTACTAGTTTTTGAACTAGCTTCTTTATTACACTAGCCTGCGCTATTAAGGACATAACCATTAAAAATATTCTTATTCTTTCTTCATCTGATGATTGTAACTTAAGATCTTTAACAAACCCTTCTAACTTATTCTCATTGAATAAAGGCGCCTTTAAGAAATCTTTAAAGCTATCAGTCTGTATCTCTGAAAATATTTTATAAGCATCTTCCCAAGATATTATATCATCAGTTCTATCATTTATTTCATTAAACGCTAATCTAAATACTTTCTTTATTTCCTCTGTTGTCAATAGAGGCCTCATATAGCTTAATAAAACTAACTGTGCAAGATGAAGTTTTGTGTAACCTCTCTTCTTTCCATCCTCAGGTTTAGTTATTACTTCACTTTTTATATAATTTTGAACAATATTGTTGGTATACTTATCTTCAGTAAATTTATCATTTAAATAATCAATAACCTGTGATAAAAACAAATCATATCTTGGCAACTCATCATATGATACCATACTATTCTTTGACATTTCTTCTGCTAAGCCTATTATATAGTTTAGATCAAAATTCTTATCGTCCATAACACACCTCTAAATATATTCATTTTATGTTACTGTACACTTCCATTATATAGTATACATAAACCCATTACAAGTTAACTGCGCCTATTTTTTATAATTATTATAATCCTCCATTAACCACTTTTCAATGCTAAATCTATCTTTATATATTATCTATTAACTTCACTGATTTAAATTTATATACATATTTAATATCATCTTTCCACAGTTATCCACAGTTATTCACAGGTTATAAACAGTATATGTTGATAACTTAACACAACATCTTGTGTTTGCAATAAATAATGTACAAACTTTTGCACATTATCCACAGAACGCATGTGGATAACCTGTTTATTACATGTGGAAATACTACTAAAAAACACCTTTATCCAACAAATTATTATATTTTTATACACTCGAAATATTACATTATTTTTACATAAAAATTTATTTTATCCCCATATTTTAATATTTTTTATTTATTAATAGTTAATTTTACAATATTAATGGGTCTATTTCCATATAAATATAAACAAAATTTATTTTAATTACATATACTATTGATGTAAAAAACATTTTTTACCCCAGCAAAAGCTTAATTTCGACAATGCTAGTCCACTATTCCAACAAATTACTTTTTTTTAATTGTTTTTATGATTTTTAGTAATTATTTGTTTTTTTGAATAATTTACTATTAATTTATATAAAAATATTAATTTAATTATCTATTATTGAATATTTATCAAATTTATTGAAGAAATTTGTATATTCTTGAGTAAGTAATGGTATTGACTTTTCAAAAAAATGGTAGTATATTTAATCTATAAGTTTACTAGATAAAATATTTGTAAAAAAACAAAAAATATTATCATTTAATATTGACTTTATATTACATTTTTGCTAGTATTATAATATAATTTGTCGAAAGATGTAGGATATGAGGAGGAAACAAAAATGAAATCAACAGGTGTAGTTAGAAGAGTAGATGAGTTAGGAAGAATAGTTATTCCTATAGAATTAAGAAGAACTTTAGACATAGCAGAAAAGGATGCTCTAGAAATATATGTAGATGGTGAACAAATAATATTAAAGAAATATGAACCAGCTTGTATATTCTGTGGTGATGCTAGAGACGTAATAAACTACAGAGGAAAGAATATCTGTAAGAACTGCTTACTAGAGCTTAAGAACGATAAATAATTAAATATGATTCGAATTTATAAGCACTTCAACTCCCCTTGAAGTGCTTATTATTTTTTTTACTGTTAATGAAAGCATAAAATTTCTTATTATCTAACCCTATCAATATTAAGGCTTTTGAGTAGCTATTTATACCAGACAGTAAAAAATCAAATTATATCGCCTGCCAGAATTTCTTCACATGCGTTCAGAAAAGGCAGATGCGCAAAAAAATCAATTATATTATATACTAGTAGAATATTTATAAACCTCAGATTTAGGTAGCTTTCTTTCCTTTGCTACAGCTTTTATAGCATCCTTTTTCCCCATACCAGCATTAATATTCTTGATAATGTGTTCTTCTATGGAAAGATCCTCCCATTCTGATTTTTTTTCATTTTCAATTTCTTCCTTTGTCTTGCCTTCAAGTACTAATACGAATTCTCCTTTGGGCTGCTTAGATGTAAAATATACTATAGCCTCACTTATGTTGACTCTTACAACCTCTTCATGAAGCTTGGTTAGCTCTCTGCATATTGATATTCTTCTATCCCCAAAACATTCTTTTAAAAAATCTAATGTGTTCAGAAGCCTATGTGGAGCTTCATAAAATATTATAGTTTCACTTCTATCTTTAAGATCCTCTACAACCTTTAGTCTATCTTTATTTTCTCTAGGAAGAAATCCTCTAAATATGAACTTAGTAGTATCAAATCCCGAATATACTAGTGCTGTAGTAGTTGCTGTTGCTCCTGGCAACACTTCAAATTCTACATTTTCTTCAATACATCTTTTAACAATTATCGCGCCTGGATCCGATATCCCTGGTGTTCCAGCGTCAGATACCAATGCTACAGATTTACCTGAATTTATTATCCCTATTATGTCCTCGCTTTTCCCGTGCTCATTATGCATATGATAACTTATAAGGGGCTTTTTAATCTCATAATGATTCAAAAGCTTTAATGTTTGCCTTGTATCTTCTGCCGCAATAATATCAACACTCTTAAGAGTGTCTATCGCTCTAAGAGTTATGTCTTTCAAATTGCCTATAGGTGTAGGTACTAGATAAAGTTTAGCCATAACTTATTGTCTCCTCCCGTAAATCTCTTCAATTTCGTCGCTATAACTGCCATCTTCTTTATAAACGTACAACGGGGCTTCCCACTTCAGAAACCTCCCACCATCTCTTTGCCCTTCAATTAAAACTATATTAGGCTCTCTTTTAGTATTTGGATGTACCATCCTTACTCTTTTTGGCTCTATTCTATGCTTTCTCATTAGATCAAATATATCAACCAATCTTTCAGGCCTATGTACCATAAAGAACCTTCCATTATCTTTCAATAAGACTCTTGCTGCTATTATTACATCTTCTAAAGTACAAAGTATCTCATGTCTTGCAATTGCGTTCTTATCATTAGGATTAACTATCCCAGAATTAGCCAACTTATATGGTGGATTAACGGTAACCACCTCTGCTTTTTCTATACTTTTAAGAAGTTTACCATCAGTAAGGTCTCCACAAATAAAATTCATCCTATCATTTAAGCTATTTACTTCTATACTTCTATCAGCCATCTCAACCATTTCTTGCTGAACTTCTATACCTGTCAACCTTGAAGCTTTAGTTTTACCAGCCAATATAAAGGGAATTATGCCAGTTCCTGTACACATATCTATAACCTTGTTACCTTTCTTTACATTAGCAAAATTAGCTAACAATACAGCATCTATACCAAATCTGAATCCCTCCTTTTTTTGAATTAAATGTATTCCATTCAGTTGAAGATCATCAATACTTTCATCATCTTTTACAAGTTTATTTATTAAATCATCATGTATATCTAACATTAACTTTCCTCTCTTAACATATTCCATTTATTATTAGTATTATATCCATTACTCCATCCCATATCTAAAGGAACTTTATATACTCAATTACACATCATATATTATACATAACAAATATAAATATTTAAATATACTTCAATGTTGTTCTCACATATTATAAATATGTGGCATATAGATATATAGGCAAAATAATATTCTATATACTTTGAGACCAATTAACAGACTTACATTATATGTAGTATAAATAGAATTATAAGTATTCTTTCACCATAGAAATGTAAAAAAATCCGATGAAGTTATATAACTTTCATCGGACTTAATAAGCTTCCTTATTTTACTCTCATTTTTAATTAATTATTTTAATCTTCTTGAAGCTACATAATCATATATAGGCCCAACCTTTACATTTTCACCAGTTCTTGGTGCATGTATCATCTGACCTCCACCTACATATATACCAACATGCTCTGGTCTGGATGCACTACCTCTAGTAAATACTAGATCTCCAGGTTGAAGATCCGAATAAGATACAGATGTACCTACATTTATTTGGTCATATGTTGTTCTTGGAAGGTTAACTCCTAGCTTCCCAAAAACGTAACTTGTAAATCCAGAACAATCGAAGGAGTTTGGACCACCAGCTCCCCATACATAAGGAATGCCTAAGTATTTATATGCCTCAGACAAAACTGAAGAAGATGATGCTGGAACACTTCCGCTTACGCTGCTACCTCTACTAACAAAGGTTTGTGTAGTAGCTGCTGCTTTCTTATTGTCTACAGCCTTCTTAGCCTTCTCTATATAATTTACTATCTTACTATCAACATCTGGGCTAACAACCTTAGTCCTAGCCTGTCTTAACATATCTATTGCATTTTGCAGGTCATTTACAGAACTATCACCATTGTCAATCACTGATGCTGGATACTGTATAAGAGCTACTTCAGAGTTAGCTAAATCCCCTAACACTTTCTTTTGCTGATCTTTTAAGTCAGCTACCAATTTAAGCTGATCGTTTTTCTTAGCATTTAAATCATCTACTTGTTTTTGTGTACTTTCATTAAGCTTAGCCAATTGAGCATTCTTAGTCTCTAACTCATTTACCTTATCATCAAGCTTTTGCTTCTGATCTTTTAAATCACTTATGATTTGTTTATCCAAGCTCATAAGCTTACCTACAGCTTCCATCTTGCTAATAAAGTCACTAAAGTTCTGTGAACTTAAGATTACAGCTATATAACTTTCCTGTCCTCCAGACTTATATATAGCTCTCATTCTATCGCCAAAGACTTGCTCTTTCTGATCAAGATCAGCTCTAGCTTTATCCACTTCCTCTTGAGTTGTTTTAATTTGTTTTTCCACTAGTTTAATTTGCTGATTGTTTTTGTCAATCTGTACCACTAATGGCTGTATTTGGTCATCTAATGCATCTATTTTATCAGTCAAATCACTTATCTTACTTTTTACTTCGGCATACTTATCTCTATTATCTTGTATCTGTTTTTGTTGATCATCCGTAAGTGGCGCCGCATGTGCCTGTACACCAATCCCAAATACCAAACTGAATACGATTAACGTTGATATTACTCTCTTATTCATGCGTACTCTCAGCTTTCATATATCAATGACAAAAGTGTCAAATATGAAAACTGCTCCCCCCCTATCATTGTTTTATACTGAAATTATACCATTAAATAGTTTTACATAACAATATAAATATTTACCAATTTGTTACCTTTTATATTTTATTAACATTTTGTTAATGCTTTTAACTCCCAAAACAGCTATATATATGGACAATTTGTATATTCGGACTAAAATTATAATTTTTAGTTAACACTTATAGTATATTGGTTAATATAATACTTTTTATACATAACTTTTACTGGTCAGCCTTCCATAAAGTACTTTAGTATAATTTAAATAGTTATTGGGAAACTTTTAAAATGAATGTTTATGGATACTTCATATATTAAGTTCATTAATATACTAAATTCCGTATTAATATAATAGACGATACATATAGGCAGAAAATACTCTATTTTCAGTAATATATTAAATTCTTGAAATAGTTAGTCCAATAGTATTAAAATAGTGTTATGCGTAAAATCAAATAACATTTAGTGCGAAAGCATTAAGGAGGAATTTATTTTGTATAAGTTTAAGGAAGTACCCCCTTCTCAGATAAATGAATTTAATTCAGTTCATGAAAAAGGGCATATATTTCAAACCTCTTATTGGGCTAACATAAAGAGAGAATGGACTCCTAAATTCATAGGTGGTTTTGATGAAGATGATAATTTAGTTCTATGTGCAACTATGCTTTTAAGAAAAGCTCCATACATAAATGCCTATATGGGCTATATACCTAGAAGCTTTACTTGCGACTACACTAATAAAAATCTTCTAATAGAGTTTACAGATTTCATAAGAAATTATGCAAAGGAACATAAGATATCCTTTATTACTGTTGACCCCGATATACATCTATCTGAAAATGAAAAACTTATAGATGCTGGTGAGAATATAAAGGACTTTTTAAAAAGTTTAGGTTTTAATAATACAGACTCTAAAAACTTTGAAGCAATTCAGCCAAACTTCGTATTTAGACTTAACCTACCAGAAGGCGAAGATAAAGAACAAATAAAAAAAGATGTTTTCAAATCTTTTTCCAATAAAACTAGATACAACATAAAAGTTGCTGAAGACAGAGGCCTTTCTGTTGAGGTTTATGATAAAGATAATATCTCCGATGAAGTATTATCTAGATTTCATGAAATAATGGTGACAACAGGTAAGAGGGACAACTTTATAGTAAGAAAAAAAGAGTACTTCAAAGATATGATTGAAAATATAAATCCATACTGCAGATTGTACATGGTAAAGTATAGTTATGAAAAAGACTTTTCCACAGTAAATGCTAAATTGGAAAAACAACTTCAAGTCAGAGAAAAGGCAATAATTAAAATAGATGACTTAAGAATAAAACTTTCAGAAGAGAAAGATGAAGATAAATTAGCTAGACTACAGAAAAAAATAGATGATCAAGATAGTAAACTAAAAGAATCAGAAAGACAAATTGAAGGCTTTAAGAACAGACTTAAAGATATAGAGCCCTTCAAAGGACAAGAAATGTACTTATCCGGTTCTATTTACCTATACTATGGTGGCAAGGCTTGGTATCTTTATGGCGCATCTGAAAATCTACTAAGAGATACTATGCCAAACTTTGCTATGCAATGGGCGATGATAACTGATAGTATTGATCTAGGTTGCTACCTATACGACTTTAGAGGGGTTTCTGGAGATCTTAACCCTGAGAATCCTCTATACGGTCTATATAAATTCAAAAAAGGTTTCAATGGCAATTTTGTTGAATTTATAGGAGAGTTTGATCTTGTTATAAACAGTTTTGTATACAATATGTATAAAAAAGCTTTCCCAAAATTTAAAGAGATCCGCAATAAGATAATGAATGGAAAGCAATAAAAAATGTAAGTCACTGATTTAGTGACTTACATTTTTTATTTATTAAGTTTTATCCTAATATTTACTATCTCGCTTCTACTACCAAGTCTTATTGGAGGCCCCCAGGTTCCATATCCTGACGAAACCACTACATTCATGTCATTCTTTTTTAGATAACCGTAATCAACTTCAAATATCCTGCTTGTTATTAAATTATTAGGAAAAAACTGTCCCTTATGAGTATGACCAGATACCTGCAGATCTATATTATTCTTTACTCCATCTTCTAAAGCTGAAGGTGTATGGTCTATCAATAAAATAACTTTACTCTTATCTACATCAGTCAATATATCTTCCAGAGATTTTCTTTTTTTGTTAGTTCTATTAATAGATACATCATCTCTACCCACTACATAAAACTTATCACTAATAGCTTTTACGTCATCTCTTAATACTGTAACTCCATACTTACTTAATTCTTCTGTGATGATATCATCATCGCCTCTCATGATATCATGATTTCCTAAAGCAGCATATGTTCCATAAGTTGATTTTAAGTTTTTAAACTCTTCCGCCATACTACCTTTTAAAAAAGGTTTTACCTCTGTATCTACTATATCACCAGCAAATAAAATAATATCTGGCTTTAGTATATTTATCTCCTGAACCATAGTTTTTGCCCTTTTACCATCAATAAGGTTACCTAGATGTATATCAGATACCATAACAACATTCAGTTCATCCAATCCATTAATCTTTTTATCTACATTTATATCGTAGGATTTAACATATGAGTGTCTCCCATTCCAAGTTCCATATACAACTATAAAAACTATAGCAATTGCAACTAATAAAGAAACTAAAGATACTACATTATATCGGCCTATAAATGTAGGAATAAAATTATACCTTCTATTTATAAAGGCTATCAAATCTATCACAGGAAATAAGATAATTAAATAAAATAATATTGCTAACCAATAAACACCTATGAGATTAAAAACATCAAAAATTTTCCCAGATATATAATTTCCTAAAATCATAGTAATGATATAAGCAATTGCTATAAGCCAAAATATGCTCCAATAAAAAACACTGTTTATTGTGAAGCTATTAGCCAATCCTTTAAATATTCTAGTACCTATATAGTAGTTTCCTAGAGCATAAACTCCAATCACCGATATTATAGCTATCACAACTTTATAGTTCAAAAACTCACCTCCTAATTCTACATATTAGAAAAACATATAGTATGTTAGCATAAAAATTGAAAATAGAGCTATCTTTTAAGATAACTCCATAAAATGCTACTTTACAAATTGTCTACTAACTTTAGCCTGTATAACTGAAGAGCCAAGCATTATTATCAAAAACAATCCTATCCAAACCTTAGTAAGTGAAGGAAAGAAGTAGTCAAGCAATCCAATGAATACTCCAATTATACCTAGTACTAAGTTAAACTTTCCATTAAAAGCTATATAACCATTCATATCCTTAGCATTGCTTCTTTCAACGTTCTTTCTCAATCCCTTACTAAAAAGTACAAGTAGCCCAAAAATTATGTATATTATGCTTGCTACCTCTATTATTATTGTGGTAAGCTTCATAAACATTCCCTCCATCAAATAATTATATGATAATATATTATAACTCATTGTATAAAAAATTTATATCTGATTTTTAACACTTTTAAAAATTCACTTAAGTCACCATATTAGTAATATCTCTAAATAATAACTTTTATAATTCTATTATAAGAAAATCTGACAAGTTGAATATTTTTTATCATTATATATTGACAAGTCAAAAAAAGTATCTTATAATTACTAATGTACTGCGGGGTGTGGCGCAGATGGGAGCGCGCGTGGTTTGGGACCATGAGGTCGCAGGTTCAATCCCTGTCACCCCGACCAAAAAGGAATTGTATTTATACAATTCCTTTTTTTATTTCTATAAAATTATAAACCCCTTATGTTTTCGTGGCCTAATAACTATAAATATTTAGCATAATGTTTTATGTTATATATCAATAAAATAAACCATACTAAAATGCATTCTTTTTATTTTCTGTAGAAGATCAGATGCCTAAAAAATCAATAAAATAAGGTCCCTTCAGCTACTTTCTTACCTTGCTCTTGTATTAATGATATTCAATATATCATCAATTACTTCTCCATACTGCTTTACCTTGTCCATAAGTTCTCCATTCTCCTTTAATAATCTCTGATTCTCACTATCTTTATAGTTTATCATCTTATCTAAATCATCAATAACAGATGAAAATTCTTGATATTTAGTTTTTAAATTGTCTATCTCTTCTGAAAATGTAAGTAACTTATCTTTTACAGACTTTATAGTTTCCTTTTCTTCTGATTTTTCTTGTATAATACTATCTTCATAAATATTACTCTCTTCAAATTTATCAACTACAGTAACTGCTTCTATATCATTTATAAGCTTCAATAACTTTAAACCATAATCCTGAGAAGCAGACCAGTTACCTGATAGCTCTTCAACATACTTAACTTTTCCATTTAAATATGCAAAGTGTCTTGGATCTGTAGTATCTTTAATTGGGTACCCATCAGCACCAGCATATAAAGCTAAATGATCAAGATGTGCTGATACTCCATCTTTCCAGCTTTTGAATCTTACATATGAATCTACTGAATCATCTCTAGCGCTTGTACTTTTTATTCCAGCAGGATTCTTGAAACTCTCATCTATACTACCTCCAAACTTACCGTATCCAGTCTCCAAAGCAGCTTGAGCATAAGCTATAGTAGGATTAATATTTCCATGTGCTGAATACATGGACCAATACAAATCAGCTAGAGATATAAATAATTGTGTACCTCCATTATTTTTAGCCCACTGCTTGCCCTGATCTTTGGACGCCAGTGAAGGTGATATTAAGGAAGTAAGCTTACTTTGGTCATCAGAAAGGGAAACATCCTCCTTATAAGGCATCCCTATATAGTCTAAAAATCCTTTTGAAATTGAAAGAGCAACTTTATCTTTAAAGCTATCCTCTCTCAATAACCTCTCTTCATTAACGTTGCTTATGAAACAGGTCTCAATTAATATGGCAGGCATATTAGTTTCTCTAAGCACTGCAAAGTTAGCAAACTTCACACCTCTACTACTTAAATTAATTTCATTAACTATACTATTCAAAATCTTTTGTGCTAGTTTCTCGCCCTCTCCTCCTTTTACCAAGGAATACACTTCAGTTCCATTTGCTGTTTGTATATCTGCACTATTAATGTGTATACTAATAAAATACTTACTATTAGCATCATTAGCAATTTTAGCCCTTTCAGAAAGTCCTATATAACTATCATCAGCTCTTGTTTGCTGTACGGTTATACCTTGCTTCTTAAGTATCTCCTCACATTTCTTAGCAATATAAAGGTTACATTCTTTTTCTTGAAGTCCAGTTGGACCTATTGCGCCAGGGTCTCTTCCCCCATGTCCAGCGTCAAGTACCAAATCTATCATACCAAAATTCATCTCCATATAATGTTTAATCATTATATGTATATTGCAATAATATTATATTATTAATTAATTTTTATTTTTTCTTGCTATCTGACTATAATACTCTTCTTCTTTAGATGCTGCTTTACACAACGCTAGGCATAAGGCGCATATAAATCCACAAAAAAACAATCCAGCTATATAGTACATAAATACCACCTTTTTTCTATATACAATAAAATTTTATATATTTTTCCCCAACAATACCTGCAGCATTCATATTTGTTTAATTATTTTTTTATTCTTTAGTAAATTATATTTTATATAATGCTATGCATAACTATGTGTATATGTCTTAAATTTATATTGGAGAAAGAATAAAAAAGAGAAATCGTGTCGCCTGCCAAGCTTTCTTCATATTCATTTGGAAAGGCAGATGCACAAAAATTCAATAAAAAAGGTCGCTTTAGCGACTTTTTTTTATAATACTATAATTAATAAATGAATTAGTTTCCATGTAATAGAAGATACTATACTTATCTTTATGTACATATACCTTTCTTATAATTCAACTTTATGTTTTTAAACTACAGTAATACTCAAATTACTATAGACTTGAAAACTATTAAGGCGTAGAAGAAATAGATTTTTTATTCTAAATTAGGAGGTTTGCATGAAAAAGGAATATGAAGATTTGTTTAAAAAAATTGTAAAATCATATTATGAAGGTGACTTTGACAAAGTCATTAACGAAATAATTAATGATCCTAGTTTTAACAAAGATGAAGCTAGGAATGTAGTTTCCTCCCTATGCGGAGTGGATGTATACAAAGACGATAACTATATCTATAATCTAAAAAAAGCTATAACTGATTACAAAGTAAAAGAAAAGATTGTTGAAAAGTTAGATACCTGCTCAGATGATTGCAAAACTGATGCTAATGGACTTTCCAGATGCCAGAAAGCCTGTCCGTTCAATGCTATAAAAAAAGATAAAAATTTTGGTGGTACATATATAGATGATACACTATGTGTTGATTGCGGCTTATGCATAGATGCATGCGAAAGTGGTAACTTTATAGATAGAATAGAGTTCTTACCAATTATGGAGCTTCTAAAAAACAATGAAAAAGTTGTTGCTGCAGTTGCCCCTGCTATATCTGGTCAGTTTGGAGATGACGTCACACTAGATCAATTACGTTCGGCTTTTATAAAGCTAGGCTTTGCAGATATGGTTGAAGTAGCCTTTGCGGCAGATATGTTGACTATAAAAGAGGCTGTTGAGTTTGATAAGCATGTTAATAAAGAAGGAGACTTCCTAATAACCTCTTGTTGCTGCCCAATGTGGGTAGGTATGCTGAAAAAAGTTTATGATAATCTAGTTGAAGATGTTTCACCTTCTGTTTCTCCTATGATCGCCGCTGGGCGAATGGTAAAAGCACTAAATCCTGATGCTAAGGTAGTCTTTGTTGGACCTTGTATAGCTAAAAAAGCAGAAGCACGAGAAAAAGATATAGACTCAGCAATCGATTATGTTCTAACCTTTGAGGAATTGAAAGGAATATTTGATGTATTAGAAATTGATCCAATTAAACTCCATGGTGTTCCTTCAATTGAGTATGCATCAAGAGGCGGAAGACTATATGCAAGAACTGGTGGTGTCTCTATTGCTGTTTCTGAAGCAATAGAAGAACTCTTTCCTGAAAAGCACTCTATTTTTAAAGCAGTTCAGGCAAATGGTGTAAAAGAATGTAAAGCAATTCTTGAAAAAGCTCAAGCTGGCGAAATAGATGCAAACTTTATAGAGGGTATGGGATGCATTGGAGGATGTGTAGGTGGACCAAAAGCATTGGTCCCAAGAGAATATGGTAAAGAAGTAGTTGATAGAGTTGCATATGATTCTCCAATAAAAATTTCTACCCACAGTGATATAATGAACGAGGTTTTATCTGAGCTTGGTATAAACTCGCTAAAAGACTTTCAAGATGAACATAAGGTAGCTATATTTGAGAGAAAATTTTAACAAAATAAATATTTTCTTAAACCACTATCAATTTGGATGAAATCCGATATTATGATAGTGGTATTTTTATATAAATATTATAGAGAAATTTTTATAGTTTTTACATTTACTAATAATATTTTAATATTCGTATGCTATCATTATAAATATTACTTGAGAGGTGTTGATATAATGCTTGAAAAAGTTCTTGCTCATGATGAACTTATTCTTATTAAAATAAATAAAGGGCTTAGATGCAGCCTTCTTAACTTTCTTATGCCTAAGGCAACATATCTAGGTTCAATTCAATTTTGTATATGTATATCTGTAATATCGATCTTTGTTGTAAAGTCGCCTCTAAAGATAATTCTACCACTTATAGTTAGTGCACTTATATGTAACTTAATAAAATTTATAGTTGGAAGAACAAGACCTTTCTTAGTTATTAAAGATTTATATATAAATAAAATAGGCATTGATAAATATTCATTTCCTTCTGGACACACTACAGCTGCATTTTCGCTAGCTACATCTTTTTGTTTTCTAATTCCACACCTTGCTATATTATTTGTACTATTAGCCTTAATAGTAGCATTCTCCAGGTTATATCTTGGAGTACATTATGTTACAGATGTATCTATCGGTATGATTATAGGTGTATTAATCAATTTTCTCATAAATATAAATATGTAAATTTTACATTGCTATATCTATTAATATAAACTAAAATTATTTTATATAGATATAGCATTTCTGTTATGGATATTCTAGTATAAAAAATATCAGATAGCTTAATAAACTTACATTAGTAGAACTATCAGCTTATTTGTACAAGTTAGAACTTAGATATTCATATCATTATATAATTACTCCTAATACTAAAATTTAATGAGGTGATTTTGCTAATGCTACAAAACATAAAGGCAGCAATATTTGACTTAGATGGAACCTTAATAGATTCTTTGTGGATATGGGACAAAATAGATACTGATTACCTAATAAATAAAGGGTTAACTAAACCTGATAATCTTAAAGAAGAAATCGGACATCTTAGCTTTGAACAAACAGCTTTATATTTCAAAAACAAGTTTAATATTTCAGATAATATAGAGGAAATAATGAATGAATGGCATTCAATGGCTGTAGCACACTATCGCGAAGATGTAAAGTTAAAACCTGGGGCTAAAGATTTTTTGTTAAGATTAAAAGCTTTAAACATAAAGATAGGTCTAGCTACTTCTAATTCTCAGGAGCTATTAAGAGCAGCCTTAGAAGCTAATGGTGTATATGAAATATTTGATTCTATTACAACTACCGATGAAGTATCTAGAGGAAAAAACTTTCCAGATGTATATCTTTTAGCTGCTGACAAATTAGGTGTTACCCCTAATGAGTGTGTAGTTTTCGAAGATATTCTTGTTGCTGTTAAAGGTGCAAAGGCAGCTGGCATGAAGGTAGTAGGCGTTTATGATGAATCTTCTAAAGATGATGTAGAACAGGTCAAATCAATTGCAAACAGATACATAGAAAGCTATGTAGATATAGTAATATAATCCTATTCAATTAATTATTTTCTATTATAGAGAAAATAAAGACTCTGTATACAGTGTAAATACACTTATTTATGCAGAGTCTTTATTTTTTTACTATGCGGAAAAATATAATTTTTAAGCTTTGTTTAATTTCAAAACGATACCTTAGCAAAGCCATGACTCTATGTATGTCATTGTAATATTTGCAACTTTTAGCGGGTATAAATATATAAAATATGGAAAAATTAACATTATAGGGTTGTTCTTCACAGATATCTCATCAATACTACTCTTATAAAGAAAGGTACGATAATGGCTTCAAAAAATTCTATAACTAAAAATATATTTTATAAATCGCTATTAACAATTTTCAATATGATTATACCGCTCATAATCGGGCCTTATGCATCTAGGATAATAGGGCCAACTTATATGGGCAGGGTTTATTTTAGTGAATCTATATACACATACTTTCTTATATTTGCAACATTTGGAATCTATAATTATGGACTTAGGGAAATTAGCAGGATAAGAGATGATAAGGAAAAGTCAAGCAAACTTTTTACCAGCTTATTCGTTATAGGTATGCTTTCTAATTTGCTTGTAATCATAGCATACTTGATATTTGTGTTTATAAAGTTTTCAAGTCAACCACAATTTTTAGTACTTCTCATATATGGCTTTACTCTTTTTAGCAATGTGTTTTATGTTGAGTGGATGTGTGAAGCAACTGAAAGTTATCGCTTTATTACTATTAAGACAATGATAATTAGAAGTATCTATGTTATATTTCTACTTATCTTAGTAAGAAACCCAACTGATTATATAAAATATGCTGCATTAAATTCATTACTTACTTTTATAAATTATTTAGCTAGTTTTTTATATATAAAAAGGGCAATATCATTTAATTTTTCAGAATTAGATTTAAAAAAACATTTAAAACCGTTATTCATAATTGTTATAATGTCAAACGCTAGTATACTGTTTACTCAACTAGATAAGATATTGTTAGGCTCCTATGTTGGAGAAACATCCGTAGGCTATTATAATACAAGTCAAATGCTTGGAAGCATGATCAATTATCTCCTACTTTCAATTGTATTAGTATCTATACCTCGTTTATCTAATGTGCTAGCTTCTCAAGGTAGAGACGCTTATGAATATCTACTAAACAAGATAGCAAGAACTTATCTTCTACTACTTCTTCCAGCTTCAATTGGTGCACTTGTTTTATCAAAAGAGATAATACTCTTGCTTTTTGGTATAAAATTTGCTCAATCTATACCTGTCCTTCAAGTTTTTAGTATATATATGATCGCTACAGGTTTAGACTACCTATTAGTTAATAGCATCTTTTATGTTCATAGAAGAGAAAAGTTAGCAATGTTATTGGTTACCTTACTTGGTTTATTAAACTTCATATTAAAAATAATACTAATAAAGATCAATTTATTGGATCATGTATCCGCTATCTTTACCACAACGATTTCGACATGGATACTGGTTATTGCCGAATATACCGTCATAAAATTAAAGTTAAAAGTTAAAGTTTCTCTTTTAACTTTTGATAAGTTTAAGTATCTAGTTATATCCCTTTTATTTATTCCAATAACTCTTATTATTAAGCTATACCTTCATAAGTTTATACTTATAATATTAGCCTCTATTATTATAAATTCCACTTTATATGCAGTAATATTATTGCTTACAAAGGATGAAGTAGTTTTAGATATCTTAATTAAACTTAAGTTAATAAAACATAATTAAAGCTTTGAAGATTTATCTAATTAGCTTCAACAGATTGCTTAATAGCTCCTTACAGTAAAAAAATAAATTTACAGCTATAACACAGTCTCTAATATATAATTAGCGACTGTGTTATAGCTGTATCATAATATATAGCACCATCTAACTATCCTTAATATATAGCATTCTACCTAATATACTAGAAACAATCCAATACCTTCTATCAATTAAGTCATCTTTTAACTTGGCTATAGAAATTCCTTTATGTAATCCAAATCTGAAATAGTTAGCTTTGTATCTTATAATATTTTTCTTAGGTAAATTATAAGATGAAAGTAAGTTATATGCATGGCAAGTTCCATTTAGATTCTTTAACCTAACTTTAAATGAGTTTTGAGTTAATCCATCCTCTCTGTATTTACATATATATATAGCTTCATCAAACCACCTCATAATATATCCATCGTCAGACATCTTGAACCATATAACCGCCTCTGTCATAAAATTTTCGTTTTCGAATATAGGAAATTTATATTTTCTTAATAGTTCAGTTCTAAACACCTCAGCTTTATCAGCTTTATTCTTTAGTAAAAGAGAAAACTCTGTAAAGCTAGCATCTATGTATTCATTTTTTAGCTTTTTTACAACTTTATTATTATCTTTATCTAGTATAGCTCTATTAGAGCCTACTCCAGCATATAACTGCTTCTTATCATCCGGTATAGACTTCCAATAAGTTAATATATATTCTACTGCATCATAGGTAAGCATATCATCAGAATCAACTATAAAGAACAATTCACCTATAGCTAATTCTGAGCCATTATTTATGGCCACATGTTTTCCTCCATTTTTGACTTTAGTATACCTTATACCAACTTTATTTTCTCTAATAAATGAGTTAACAATTTCTTCTGTATTATCACTAGATCCATCATCATATATCAACCACTCAAAGTTATCATTAGTTTGTCTAGTCAAAGTTTCATAAAGCTCTCCTAGTAAATTGCCTCTATTATAAGTTGGCGTAAATATTGTTACAAAGTTTTCTTTCATTTTAACTACCTCATACCTAATAATATATCTGTTCAGAAAGCTGACACATTAACACATATCTTTCTTAAATGAATCTTGAATATATAACCTCTAGTTTCTCTACATAATTATTTATATCGTAGTTGTCTTTTAGACAATTATATGCATTCTCAGCAAGTTGTTTTTTCTTCTCGGTATCATTTAATAAGGATATCATTGCTTCTCTGAGTTCATTTTCATTTCTGCTATTTAATATTAGGCCATTATAGCCGCTATCTATTAATTTTACTACTCCAGCTACTGCAGTAGAAATAACCGCCTTTCTCATAGCCATAGCCTCAAGCATAGCTATAGGTAGCCCTTCTCTTAAGGATGGAAGTATAAAGCAATCGAAAAGTTCCATATAGTCATAAGTATTTTTTTGGTACCCAGTAAAAATTACACTTTCTTCTACTTTTAAAGCTTTGACTAATTCTTCTAATTTAACTCTTTCAGTTCCATCTCCTACAATAAGTAATTTAACATTAGAATTCTCCCTTGCTATATTAGAGAAACTCTTAATGAGTAGATCAACTCCTTTAATCTCTATTAATCTTCCTAAGTATCCAAATATAAAGTCTTTTTCCGATATTTTAAGCATCTCTCTTAATTTATTTGTATCTCCGAGATTTATTTCATTAAACTCATTAAAGTTAAAAGCATTATCTAAATAAGTTATTTTTTCTTTATTTACCTTATCATTATTCTCTAGATAATATTTCTTTACAAGCTCTGAACATGCAATTGACAGTGAGTACTTTCGTCTAAAATGCTTATCTATAGCTGACATTAGCTTATTATCTTTCATCCAAGTATAATTTACATGAATATGCGATATAACCGGTATATTTAGAGATCCGCAAGCTATTTGAGAAGCTATAGAAGCTTTTACATCATGGGCGTGAACTAAGTTTATATTTTCTTCTTTTAATATGTTCTTTATCTTAATAATTTCAATAGGGCTAATTCTATTTACATCTGCTAAATAAACCTTTAGACCTCTCTCTTCATAATATTGCTTTAATTCTTCTCCTGAACAAACTACTATAGCTGAAAACTTACTACTCAAATTTGTACATATATCTGAAACGACCTTTTCTGCGCCACTTAACCTATCAGTAGCAACAACATGAAGTATTCTTGAATCTTTCATAATGCCTCCAATTAATTATATATAATGCCTCTACATATAACTTTTAAATCTATCAATAAATTTAAATCTTACATTCTTAAACACTTCAAATATCCCCAAACTTATGACCATATATTGATATGGAAATATCTGTAGCTGTATTCTTAAGAACCATCCACCATATTGGATAGTATATATAGTTATCAACGATACAAACATTATCACAACAATTACTGAAATATCCTTAACTCTTCTAAATAAACTAAAGAAACCTAATATCATAAATGGAAATGTAATTATAAGAAATAAGGTATCTGGATATAGCATCCTAAGTATAACCGCTTTTGGAGAAGTATATATGGTCCCCCCTATATTCACTATAAAATCTAAGTTTACACTACTTAGCACCAATCCCTTTATATATCCCAGTAAACCTACTCTTTTAATATACGGATACATAAAATCAAACATACTCACTCTATAGAACCTACTAGCTAATATAATAAATATAAAAGCCAATGATACTAAACATAAAGCCGTAAACACACTGCTTATGGACCTTTTTCGTCCATACTGTACAGTTTTATATAATGCAAGTAATATTGCTATAATCATAAAGACAAATATCCTTAATGAACATAATGCTATGGATATAACTATTATTCTTACTAACTTCTTAATTGTATATTTGTCATTTTCAATTATTATTTCCTTAAGAAGCAGACATATTAATAACGATAATAATACATCTCTAAGTGCAATTGAACTAAAAAGTGAAAAGGTAAGAAGTATAGCCATCATATACGAGGTCATTATTGCAACTTTGTGCTCTCTTAATAATTTATAGGAAAACTCATACATTATAAATATGAATACTAATCCGATTAGTAAATTAACCACCTTAGCACTTATTAAAATATCTCCATTATTTAGTACCTTTAGTAAACCTAAGAACAGATTATAACCAAATTGCCTGTTACCATTTGTAAGCTCCAATATCCTCAGGTGAGAGAGGTTTAGTATTCTTTGATATAAATAATCTGCTGTAGAATAATAAAACAGCTCATCTGGCTGTGTGTAGTTATATAACGTCCTATATTTAATGTAATTAATCAAATTAAACCCAATTATTGCTACAAGTTTAAAAATTATTGATACCTTCAATAATAGTAAAAGTTGTTGTTTTTTATCTATATTTCTTTTTATTATATTTGCTATAATTCCAATAGATATTAAAATCGCTGTTAATACAACACTAACCTTAATCATCGATGATATGAAATATAATAATGATAATATTATATTTAGGTACTTTTCTTTAATAGCCATATATCTAGTATTCCTTATCACATTCTCAAAAAAGCTTACGGCAAATATAAAAATAATTCCCATAATTAAATTAAATACAATATTTTTTATCTTGATGTTAGTCATATCTTCATTTATAAAATTATTATTCGATATAAAGAAAGCTCCCTGCTTCATCAAATCATTCCTATACTCTTCATATATAGTATTTAGGTTTTTATATTCATTATTTTTACTCTTAACTTCCATCCTATATATATATTCCTTAGAGTTCTCTGGCGAAATCAATATATTCTTATACTTACTATGAAACTCATTATTATAAGAGTTAATAACTCTTATATTGTTATTATTTAATGGTTCAATCTTATTCTGCGCTGAATCCAAAAAGTAAATTCTAACATTAATATACTTTACATATGTAGTATTTATATAACCACAAATCACCGATAAGAATATTATTAACAAGATAAAGTAATGCTTCTTATCTAATACCAATCTACCTCTCACTATTCTTTCTCTCCTCTTCCTCTATAATCAGCTTAACTGCTGATTTTAACTCATTATATTGTCTAGAATTCTTTCTAATTAGAAGTTTAACGGTATCACTCTTATTTAAATTACTTACCTTATTGGGTATCTCTGTTAAATACCTTTGTTTCATATAATTGTTCAGCTCACTTCTAAAAACCACTGCATTTATATTCTTATCTGCTATTGCCTTATCCAGCAAGTCATCTGCTGTAATTAATTTTTTATAGTCCCCTTCATTAATAAGATAATCTTTAACTTCGTTAGAAACTAATGTAATACGCTGAGTTCTATTGGTATTAAGAAAATCAACATATCTTTCATCGTTGATTATTACTATGTTGTCTTCCTTATTGGTCAATTCCTCAAACTCTTCTTTTTTATATTTATATTTAATTAATGCTTCATGGGCCAATATCAAATCTGCATCAGTAGCGCTTCCAACATAATTCAATGTAATAGTACTGTTGTATTTACTTTCAAAAATAGAAGGCAATTTATATAATACCGGATCAATTGAACTGTAAGTCTTTACATTTATAACTATTGATTGCTCATTAGCCACTGGTCTATAAATAATGCATATCAATAATATAACGGTAGATATTACAAGTATCATTATATTTTTTTTCATCACTTAGCTACTCCTTACTTATACTTAGTTTAAATATATACTTTTATACAAATTTCCATGATAATCTATTTATATAGTTAAACTATATGATTTATTCAAATTTGCCGCCTATACTGATATTAATATTAAAAAAACTTTATTATTACACACTCACTAATTGTAAAACATTTTACAGTTAATATACTTTCAAAAAAATGCTACACTTTAATTCTTAATCATAATTAAACTTTTAATTCACATTAATATTAATTTTGTAATTTATTAATATATGTATTCAACTTCAACTATAAATTTATGCATGCCCTGCCACCTTCAAAAACCAGAACCATCTAATCCACAGAAACCTGGATTATATAATATGTACAAGTTAAGTCTTCATAAAACATAGATATATTTTAATATCAAAAAAATAAAAGGTGGATAAAATGATTTAAAATATCATTTTATCCACCTTTTAATTGCTATCATTAATATAAGCTATCTACTTTCTTTCAACACCGTACTTTGCAGTTAATTCTTGCACAAAATCAAGATACTTTCTTTCTTGTCTTTCTTGAATTAATTGTTGTACGACTTGACTTTTAACTTCATCAAAAGACTTAACATTTGAAGGATTCTTAGCATCTACTTTTATTAAATGATATCCAAATTGAGTCTTAACAGGTTCACTTACTTCACCTACTGGCAAAACAAATGCTGCTTCTTCAAATTCTGGTACCATCATTCCTTTTGAGAATGATCCTAAATTTCCACCTTGTTCGCTTGAAGGACAAGTTGAGTATTCAGCAGCTGATTCCTCAAATGATTTTTTACCTGATACTATTTCTGCTCTTATTTCATTAAGTTTTTCTTCTGAGTCTAAAAGTATATGTTTAGCTGAAATAGTCTCTGGTTCCATAAATGCTTCTTTATTAGCTTCATAGTATTTAATAGCTTCTTCATCAGTTATTGTAACTTCTGAAAGTATCTTATTTATAATTGTTTGAGTTAATATATCCTTTTTTGCTTTCTCAATCTGAGCTAAAAATTCTTGAGATTGATCAAATCCATTATCCTTACCGAACTTATATAATAATTCAAAGCTTATAACTTGCTCAAGTAATTGCTTTCTGCCCATTTCACTAGCAAAAACGCCTCTTCTATCTTCAGGATATCTTTCTATAACCTCCATCAAATCTCTTTCAGTTATTTCGTTTCCACCAACTACGGCTAACACTTTATTGTCCATAAATAGTCTCCTTTTTATATAAAAGTTTTAATCTTATTTATCATATCACAAATAGCATAATATTCATATTTTTACTCTTCATAAACTTATATTTTGTAGATAAACAGCTTTATTTCAATATAATTATAAACACTAGTAATCTATTACCATATTAATTTTACGACCTACTAAAACAATAAATATAAATTTAACAAAAAATATTATTGATATCTAATAATAACTATTATATAATAATAACCAAATAATAGTAGGAGGTAATACTATATATGAAAATAAATAGTTTAGCGCCAGATTTTTCTCTTTCAGGCTCTGATGGTAATATACATAAATTAAGTGATTACAAAGGTAAGAAGATAGTACTTTATTTCTATCCTAAGGATAATACTCCTGGTTGTAGCAATGAAGCCTGTGATTTTAGAGATCACTATAATGAAATTGGTGATTATAATGCAATAGTATTAGGAGTTTCTAGAGATTCTTTATCTTCACATGAAAAGTTTATAAATAAACTAGGATTACCATTTATACTGTTAAGCGATTCAAGTGAAGAAGTA
Organism: Clostridium sp. C8-1-8; assembly: GCF_009928445.1. Taxonomy (GTDB): domain Bacteria; phylum Bacillota; class Clostridia; order Clostridiales; family Clostridiaceae; genus Clostridium_AR. The sequence continues at coordinate 164,169 of NZ_JAABNO010000013.1, forward strand.
TGTAAAATCTATGATGTAATAAAAGAAAAGAATATGTATGGAAAAAAGGTACTGGGCATAGAAAGAAGTACTTTCATAATAGATGAAAATGGTGTTCTGGTTAAAGAATTTAGAAAAGTTAAAGTCAAAGAACATATATCAGAAGTTTTAGAAGTATTAAAAAGTATATAACTTTATTACTCTTTGCCTGTACATTATTTAGGATGATATTAAATCATCATATTGAAATAAAACTGATGTTAAAGTCTCAATTAAATTTCAATAAATAAAAAAGATCACTGAAACACTTTTTCAGTGATTTTTTTGTCTATTGAAGTTACCAGGTTTACTAATAAAAAGACTGTATACTTTCTTAGAAAATAAAAAAGCATAGTACATATGTACTATGCTTTTGGTGGCCAGACCAGGAATCGAACCAGGGACACGAGGATTTTCAGTCCTCTGCTC
>NZ_JAABNO010000103.1 GCF_009928445.1 Clostridium sp. C8-1-8
TAGAGAATGATATTGAATCAGTTAAAAATAGCATAAGTAGTAAATATAATAATGGGCTTCTTGAAGGAATGGTGAACAAGGTCAAAGGTATAAAACGTACAAGCTATGGAAGATGCAATTTCGATCTTTTAAGAAGTAAAATTCTACATTCCCAGGGGGCTACTGGATAGAAAAACAGTGTTTCTACAAGCTTGGTACACTATATTATAACTTCACCAAAATTGCGAGAGAACCAGTTTTAAG
>NZ_JAABNO010000067.1 GCF_009928445.1 Clostridium sp. C8-1-8
CGCCTGCGGTGCTGGCTTCTTCCGGTGCTTTGCTTTTTGCTCACATGTTCTTTCCGGCTTTATCCCCTGATTCTGTGGATAACCGTATTACCGCCTTTGAGTGAGCTGACACCGCTCGCCGCAGTCGAACGACCGAGCGTAGCGAGTCAGTGAGCGAGGAAGCGGAAGAGCGCCTTATGTGACATTTTCTCCTTACGCTCTGTTGTGCCGTTCGGCATCCTGCCCTGAGCGTTATATCTCTGTGCTATTTTCTACTTCAAAGCGTGTCTGTATGCTGTTCTGGAGTTCTTCTGCGAGTTCGTGCAGCTTCTCACACATGGTGGCCTGCTCGTCAGCATCGAGTGCGTCCAGTTTTTCGAGCAGCGTCAGGCTCTGGCTTTTTATGAATTTTGCCATGTTGAGTGCGGTTTGCTGCTGCTTGTTCATCTTTCTGCTTTCTCCGTTCTGTCTGTCATCTGCGTCGTGTGATTATATCGCGCACCACTTTTCGACCGTCTTACCGCCGGTATTCTGCCGACGGACATTTCAGTCAGACAACACTGTCACTGCCAAAAAACAGCAGTGCTTTGTTGGTAATTCGAACTTGCAGACAGGACAGGATGTGTAATTGTTATACCGCGCATACATGCACGCTATTACAATTACCCTGGTCAGGGCTTCGCCCCGACACCCCATGTCAGATACGGAGCCATGTTTTATGACAAAACGAAGTGGAAGTAATACGCGCAGGCGGGCTATCAGTCGCCCTGTTCGTCTGACGGCAGAAGAAGACCAGGAAATCAGAAAAAGGGCTGCTGAATGCGGCAAGACCGTTTCTGGTTTTTTACGGGCGGCAGCTCTCGGTAAGAAAGTTAACTCACTGACTGATGACCGGGTGCTGAAAGAAGTTATGCGACTGGGGGCGTTGCAGAAAAAACTCTTTATCGACGGCAAGCGTGTCGGGGACAGGGAGTATGCGGAGGTGCTGATCGCTATTACGGAGTATCACCGTGCCCTGTTATCCAGGCTTATGGCAGATTAGCTTCCCGGAGAGAAACTGTCGAAAACAGACGGTATGAACGCCGTAAGCCCCCAAACCGATCGCCATTCACTTTCATGCATAGCTATGCAGTGAGCTGAAAGCGATCCTGACGCATTTTTCCGGTTTATCCCGGGGAAAACATCTCTTTTTGCGGTGTCTGCGTCAGAATCGCGTTCAGCGCGTTTTGGCGGTGCGCGTAATGAGACGTTATGGTAAATGGTGTCAGGTAACGGTTGTAAAAGCCCCGAAGTATGGGGCTGGTGTGCTTGTGTGTTATTTGTTTTTTTTATTTGTGTTTTTGTCTGTGTTATTTTTTTGTTCCATATATAAAACCACCTATCGCTCCAACTAATGTTGTCATTAGTGCCATCAGGTTATTTGCAAAATCTGGTAGTTCTCTATCTTTTATTCCGAAATAAACGATTAACATAAAAATTGATAAAACTATTAAAAATATAAAGGCCATGGAGCAAAGCCTTATAAGACCTTCGCTTTCAGCCTTTATTTCTTTTTCTGTTTTCGGTCTGTGGTTTTTTATCATTTCCTCTATTTGAGATCTTAAAATGAATCCAGGCTGTGAGTTTGTGTCACTTCCTGATTTCGCATTATTTATATTGCTACTTGTTTTTGAGAATGATGGTTCTACACGAATGTATTCAATCGCATCTGTTTTTGGTTTGAAAAATTTCATAATCCACTCACATCCTCAACATGCTTGGAGTTATAAGCAATGGATTTTTCTTTAAATAGGGCTAAGGTTAACCCTTCTTCAAGTGGTGTGTTATTATCGGTTGAGTTGTAGTCAAGTTGAACTATCACCGCATTTCCATTGTAGTTCTGTGCGGTTACTTGTCCTTGGCTTAAATTGATGACATTGTTTATTTGTATATTTTTGAATGTATCGCGGTTATTTATTCTTATTGTTATTTCATCTAAATTTCTTTTGTTTTCGTTTAAATACAGATCAGCTATTAGTTGAGATGGATTTTTATGTGGGATGTAATAGTTACCAACTAGGCCGATTCTTACGACTCCATATTTTTGGAATATTGTTGCTATTAGCGTATTGCACTTTAATTTGAATTCCGTTACTGATTTTTCGATCTCCTCAGTAGGGGTGTAGTTTTCTACAAAATCTATTCTGTTTAGTGATATGTTTAAGTTGAACTTGCCAAAGGACGATGTGCCAATAACGCGAGGGATATCTGCGGGTGCATCTGCAGGCAGGGGAAGCGTCTGTGGCATTGCGTCTATAACTTCGCCAATTTCTGAGTTTAGGCTATTAAAGAGAAGATCTGGTCTAGCTATGGTGCTGTCAATAAATATTGCTAGCTGTGTTGATATTGTGACGGCCTTGTTTTCCATTTTTTCTTTCCTATTTTGCATTGGTATTAATTGAAGTATTGCGAAATTAACGTGTTGTGAGTATCTTAAACGAAAAAACCACCCTGGCAGGTGGTTTTTCGAAGGTTAGCTAATCCTGGCAGATTGTCTAACCGGGTAACTGGCTTCAGCAGAGCGCAGATACCAAATACTGTCCTTCTAGTGTAGCCGTAGTCAGGCCATCACTTCAAGAACTCTGTAAGCATCTGGACAAATCTCGCTCTGCTAACTCGGTTACCAATGGCTGCTGCCAGTGGTGCTTTTGCATGTCTTACCGGGTTGGACTCAAGACGATAGTTACCGGATAAGGCGCAGTGGTCGGGCTGAACGGGGGGTTCGTGCACACAGCCCAGCTTGGAGCGAACGACCTACACCGGGCCGAGATACCTACAGCGTGAGCTATGAGAAAGCGCCACGCTTCCCGAAGGGAGAAAGGCGGACAGGTATCCGGTAAGCGGCAGGGTCGGAACAGGAGAGCGCACGAGGGAGCTTCCAGGGGGAAACGCCTGGTATCTTTATAGTCCTGTCGGGTTTCGCCACCTCTGACTTGAGCGTCGATTTTTGTGATGCTCGTCAGGGGGGCGGAGCCTATGGAAAAACGCCTGCGGTGCTGGCTTCTTCCGGTGCTTTGCTTTTTGCTCACATGTTCTTTCC
>NZ_JAABNO010000104.1 GCF_009928445.1 Clostridium sp. C8-1-8
AAGGCTATCTGTAAGAACTCAGAAAACCTAAGTAATACTGATGTTGATACACTTAGAATCTTAAGTAGAACATATCCTGAATTAATAGATTTAAAGAATCTTATTGATGACTTCAAGGGTATATTTAAAGGTAGTTCTCTCACATTAGAAACCTGGATAAATAAAGCTAAGAATTTTAATATTTCAGAGTTAAGTTCATATATATCTGGAATAGAGAATGATATTGAATCAGTTAAAAAT
>NZ_JAABNO010000014.1 GCF_009928445.1 Clostridium sp. C8-1-8
TAATTGCTCGCTCATATAGCATCTCCTTCATGACCACTTAATTTCAACAATATTACTAAACATAGCTTAAATTTTTATTTTCTAAAATTTTTCTTATAAGGCGGAAAAAATTTAATAATTGATTTCAAAGTTAAGTGCTGCATTCTTAGTAACCTGCCAGATTCAAACTTCATATTATGGTAATAGGAGGGATGGCTATGGGAAGAATGAGAACCAAGATTAAAGTTAAAATTAATTATCCAACTACAAAAGAAGGTATAAAACGCTTTGAAGAAGCAAAAGCCAGAGGAGTTATTAGGGCTCTTAGAGCTAAACATAGTGAAGAGGAAGTAAGACTTGTAATAGAAAGGCTAAAACAAGAGTTAGAAGGCTCAGTTAATTAGATAATAAGTATACATAACATTAGAAAAGAAAATAATGAACATAAGTAAGGTGATTAAACTTATATTATTTGCCTTTTAGTACAAGTTGGATCTGCACCTTGACCAGTAGATAAATCTATATCTAGACCTTCTTCCTTGAAGAAACCTTGGCTCATAGCAGCGTACATAGGTGCATAGAATACTGATCTAGCAACCTCATTAAGCCTTACTTTAACTAATTTTTTTTCTCCAGATGTGTTGGTTTTAGAGCTTGTGCCTCCGCAACCAACAGCTGTAACAGCAAGTGCTGCTACTAATGCTGTAACTAGAAATGTTTTAATTTTTTTTATTTTCATCATCTTACCTCCTTGAAGCTGTTTATTTTTTTAAGATTTTATTGGCTCATCAAAACTCTATAAGTATTATTCAAGAGTTTTTAATTTCAACACAGTGTTTTATGGTTACTTATTTTCATATGTTTTGGTTTTGCATAGATGTACAACCTTCATAACAAACCTCTGATTTATAATATGATCGCTATATGTTAAATGTTAATTAATATAGTATATTTTGGTAATGAACATATTTTTGGTAAGTAATTGAAGATTGATATATTAGTATAAACAATCTGTTTCAATTGTAATAATATGTATAATTTTCATAGGGGGATTATAATTGAATTGATATTAAAACTTGAGTATAGTGGCCGTTGTAAGGCGCTTTATAATTAATATGTAAAATTTACATTAACATATTGAATTAACAAAAATCCAATGTTATATTGTTTTATGTGAATAGTAAGAAAATGTAATAGTGGAGGTGGCGTTTTTGATTACATGGAAAGATGAATATACAGTAGGTGTAAAGTTGATAGACGATCAGCATAGAAGATTATTAGAAATAGCGGATGATGTATATCAATTAACAAAAAATAACTTTATAACAGATAAGTATGATAAAATAGTGCAGGTAATAGAGGAGCTTAAGGACTATACAGTTTTTCACTTTAAATCAGAGGAAGAATATATGCTTAGTATAGGATATAAGAAGTTCTTATCTCACAAAGTAGAACATGATGATTTTGTTAATAAAATCAACAGCTTAGATCTTAAGCAAATCGATGAAAGTCAACAACAGTACTTATTAGAGATACTTGAATTTATCGTAAAATGGATAGATGAGCACATACTACAAAAGGACAAGCTTATAGTAGAATAAATACATATTTTTTTAAAAATAAAAATTAAAAGCCTAATCTAGTTGTTTTAGCTGGATTAGGCTTTTAATCATGTTCATAATTCGCATAGCAAATACTTGTAGTGTCAGGGTTATTTATTTTTATAAATAGTAGAATAAATGTTTATTGCTAAAGAAAAAATAGTTGAATAAGAAAGTTTTGGAGGTGTTATTTTGTTTAAACATGAAAAAAAGTTATTGCAAGATGTAAAAGTAGAAAGAGTAAATCCTCAATATGCTGTACTTATGCAAGAGCAACTAGGTGGAGCAAATGGAGAGCTTAAGGCAGCTCTTCAGTATATTTCTCAAAGCTTTAGAATCGAAGATCCAACAATAAAAGATTTGTTTCTTGACATTGGTGCAGAAGAAATGAGTCATATGGAGATGGTTGCTCAAACCATAAATCTTTTAAATGGCCATGAAGTTGATTATAGCAAAGTAACTTCAGGAGAAATAGAGTCCCAAGTACTGTATGGACTGAATCCAGGCCTAGTAAATTCCTCAGGAGATCCATGGACTGCACATTATGTAAATGCTACAGGAGATATATGTGCTGACCTTCTTTCTAACATAGCAGCTGAGCAAAGGGCTAAGGTTGTCTATGAGTATTTATATAGGCAAATTAACGATAAGTATGTAAGAGAAACTATAGATTTTTTATTAAATAGAGAAGAAGCGCACAATGCATTATTCAGAGAAGCTTTTAATAAAGTTAAGCTAGATGGTTCAAATAAAGATTTCGGAGTGACTGAAGACTCTAAGCTTTACTTTGACCTATCTACTCCAGGTAGATTCTTTGAAAACCCAAATCCTGTTCCACCGGAGTTTGTGAACCCAAGAAAATAGTAAAAAAGCTATGATAACTATAGATATTTTTCTTAATACAAATGATAATCATACTTATTATGGATATTAAGTAAAAAAGATAACTTGTTACCAAAACTCCTCTATAATAATAAATCTGTTTTCGAGCAAAATACTAATACGATAACCAATTAAGTAATTGAAATTTAAAATACTTAGTTTCTACTAAGGAAGTAAATAGACATTCTTAACTGAGTTATCAAATATATTATTTTAAAGGAGGACTTAGTCATGGCAAACAACAGAAATAGAGTTTTAGTACCTGAAGCAAAGGAAGGTCTAAGCAAGTTCAAATTTGAAACTGCTAGAGAGCTTGGAGTTGATTTAAAACAAGGTTACAATGGAGACCTAACTTCAAGAGAAAATGGTTCAGTAGGCGGATACATGGTTAAGAAAATGATCGAAAGCTATGAAAATGGATTAAAGTAATAAATGATATGGAGGCTCTGCAGAAATGCAGAGTCTTTATTTCTTTTAGAAAGTATAAAAAAATGCTAGCTATAACTATTTATCTCAAGTGCTTATAAAGCTATTTAGTATAAGCAATAAAAAAGAAATCTTATCATAATCCCAATTTTTATAATTTATATTTTGAAATGGAGAACAAAAAAAGGCTCACCTGAATTGATCAAGTGAGCTTCTATATTTAGGGATGAAAGTGGTATATATACCTGTGGTTAAAATGTAATATTTACACTGATTAGCTGTGTTGATAATTCATAATGATTGAATACATTTTAAATTTATATATTAAAATATAATATAGCAATATTTCACAGAAATATATCTAAGGACACTTTTAAAATATAATTTAGAAAATATCTAATTAAAATTGCTCTTGTAATACTTTATTAGCAGATTCAACATCTTGCTTAATTTGTTCTTGTGGGGTACCATATGCGTTATACCAACCTTTTGTTATTAGCATGTCAGATAACTTAAAGTGGCTAGCAATGCAGGCATTAAGTTGAGTACTTAATAACTGTCTAACCTCTGGATTTGTTGTTTCTGGTATAACCTTAGAAAGCATACCAATATCATTTTTAGACATTGCTAGTAAATCTAAAGCAATATCTTTGTCAGAAAGCTTAGTATTTCCGCTGTTTCCGCTTTGATCAGAACCTAATACTGTATCTATCCAAGACATTCTACTTCACCTCACATGTTTGTATTCTACTTACAATAGCTTGAAGATCATTTATATTAGTTTTTTTTGTGGTTAGAGTATTTTTCATGAATTCCTTTAATTCTTGATCCTTAACCATTGCCACAGTCGTGTTTAGTTTCTTTGCAGCAAGTACGCCTGTATTAAGAAGTTCATGCAGCTCTAGAGTTTCATGAGGAGCAAATTTGTTTATGTCATTCATGTTTATCACCTCCATGAAGATAGTATTTTAATAAGCATAGTTAGGTATACTGGTAATTATTTCACCTTTATAGGAAAATATATATTAGATAAAGCATTGGATAAGCATCAGTAGAGGGCTTAAATCAAAATATTTCCTAGGCAATTGTAGATTTAGACTTCTTTACATAAGTACAAGCAATGCTTATAATATTTATAAAAGGCAGAAAGGAATTTGATATGATAAAAGCAGTATTATTCGATCTAGATGGAACACTACTTGATACAAATGAGCTAATTATAAATTCGTTTAAATATACTTTTAAAAGTATGCTGAATATAGACGTTAGTGATGAAGAAATAACTAAAAACTTTGGATCACCTCTTTATGTATCTTTTAAGAACTATACTGAGGATAGAATTGAGGAAATGATAAAGGTTTATAGAGACTATAATGAAGAACGCCATGATACTATGTGTTATGCTTTTGATGGGGTAGAAATATTACTATCAAGCTTGAAGCAAATGGGTATTAAATTAGGTATAGTAACTTCAAAAAGAAGATCTCTAGCAGAGAAGGGGCTTAAAATAGCAGGAATATATGATTATTTAGATATAATAATAACTCCTGAAGATACAGAAAATCATAAGCCTCATGGTGAACCAGCATTAAAGGCTTGTAAGGAACTTGGTATATCTACTAAAGAGGCAATAATGGTGGGAGATTCACATTTTGATATTATGTGTGGAAAGAATGCTGGATGCTATACTTGTGGGGTAGAATATACAGCATTACCTATAACTTATCTAAAGGAACAAAACCCAGATTATTTTGTAAAAAGACCTGAGGAATTAGTTGATGTAGTAAAAAATATTAATGTTGCATAAGTTGATATAAGAATATATAAAGAAAAAAATAGGAATGAACCCCTATTTTTTCTTTTTTTTCTTCTGAACTGAGTAACCAAACTTGCCTATTGGTTTCTTAGGAAGAGGGTAGTATTCACCATGGCAGTAAGCGAGGAGATCAGCATTTTCAAAATGAATCTTTCCTCCAGCATCAATTAAGTCTTCATTAACGAGAGAACCTACAATATCAGCTGTGAACATATGATGAGAGCCTAGTTCTATGATATCTCTCACTTTACATTCTATATTTATAGGGCATTCAGCAATATGAGGAGTTTCGATGTTTTCACCTTCTAGCAGGGTGAAGCCCATTTCTTTAATCTTATCTACTTGTCTTCCAGATCTTACACCGCAATAGTCAACTTTTTTAGTAAGGCTTGAAGTAGGTAGATTCACAACAAATTCCATAGATTCTTTTATGTATTCATAGGATAGTCTTTCAGGCCTAATTGATATGGAGAGCATTGGCGGACGAGTACAGATTGTAGCGGCCCATCCCACGGTAAATACATTAACCTTCCCATCTCTATTTTTAGAAGTTATAAGTACTGCTGGTACAGGATTTAATATTGCACTTCCTTTAAATTTTCTCTTGTTCATAATATACTCCTAGTTAATTTATTTTCCTATGAAAAAGATAAACTTTTCCATTATAATTTGCAGAGGCTTTAGCCTTTATAAGCGATTTCTATATAAATAAAAATTAATAATACATAGATATAAAAATAAACAATCATATTAATTCTTTGCGCAAGCTCATCTAAGCATCGGATGACTGACAACTTAATTTCAACACGGTACTTTAACAGAGCCAAAAGTATAAATCTATATTAGTTAATTTACACTCATATCATTATACTAAAAAGCTGCCTATAACACAAAAATTATGTATTATAGACAGCAATATTTAAATTAGAATATATTCTTATTTCTTCTACTCTTTCTCTTTAACCTATTAATTGTTGCGATGACAAAAAGTATTAATACAATGACTATTATAACACCAGCTGCTAAACCAAAGTATAATCCAAGGTTTGCTTTTACTAGTTCAGAAGTTGAAATATTTGCTTTAACTGCATAGTCTTTGCTGTAATTTCTCTCTGCTACAGTAAGCTTTATTGAAGCGTTATCTTTAGCTAGTTTCCATGCATCCACATCAGTTAATTTAACATTCTGAGTAACTTCTTTTTTATTTATTTCATTTTCATAATACTTAACATCTTCTTGCACAACTAAAGGAACTTGAATTGTTTTTGTTGGACCAAAGAACTTAAGTGGTTTATAACTTACGTTCATTTTTTTTACTTCACTTCCAGACTTGATTAGAGTTGATTTATCTGCAGCGAAGCTATAGTCCATAATTTTCTTCATATCATTGAATACAGTCTGATCTTGAGCGTCATAGTAAGATTTAAGTACAACACCTATAATCTTATGTCCATTTCTTTCATAGATTGCGGCAAGACATCTGCCTGACTGAGAGGTATAACCAGTCTTTCCACCTATATTACCATCCTTATTAAGTTCCTTGTTTCTATTTTCTAGGTTTATTATTGCTCCATTGCTTATTTTAATAGATGATTTTTCTGTGGTCATTACTTCTTGAACCCAAGGTTGTTTATATGCTTCTCTAGCAATTACTGATAAATCGTAAGCAGTAGTATAATGATCAGGATCATGTAATCCATTAGGGTTTGCAAAATGAGTGTTCTTTAGATTTAACTCTTTTGCCTTAGCATTCATCATATCAACAAACTTATGATAATCACCATTTCCTATATAATCAGCTATCATGTAAGCTGAATCATTTGCTGAGTACATAAGAAGAGCTTTCATAACATCTTCGGCTGTCATCTTATCAGTTACTGCCATAGGTTTAAAGTTTACATTTAAAGAATACTCAGGTTGCTTTTTTGCATCCTCATTGTATGGAACTTCATCAGTTTTCTTAGCTTTTTCGCTGAACAATAAAGCTGTCATCATTTTTGTTGTACTTGCTGGATAGCGCTTAGCATCACCATTTTTGTAATAGATTATTTCGCCAGTATCATAATCTAATGTGATTGCTGAGTCTCCTACTATAGTTGGAAGCTTTGCTGTTGCTTTTTCTTCAGCTTTTGCTGTCAGTGGTGAAAACATGCTGATAGAAAAGGCGATTAAAAGTGAAGTAACTAATCCTTTGCGTTTCAAATCTCATCTCTCCTGTTTTTGGGTTACACGAAACTGCTAGTTTATATATGCGCGAAAATATTCAAAACATTATTTGATATGCAAATCTTATAATAAACTAAGGTGTAAATAAATTTTTTGTGAAATTTATAAAATTTTATCAATAATATTTTTGTACATGTATAAACTAAGTTTATAATAGGACCCTTTTTAATTTTTTTACAACATTTTAAGTATAGCACTAATAGTTTATAATAACAATTAAGATAAAGTTACATTTATGGCAGCTAGGAGGGGATTTAGTGGACTTTAATAACTTTAAACAATTATTTTCTAACCATAGGGCCAAACCTTTAGGACAGTATAAAGAAAGTTCAGTACTCATACCAATCTATAAGGAGGATGATGAACTATTTTTGATTTTTGAAAAAAGGGCATTGACCCTAAGAAGTCAACCAGGGGATATCTGCTTTCCTGGTGGTAGAGTAGAATTTGGTGAAGACAAGAAAGCAGCAGCTATAAGGGAAACAGTAGAAGAACTTAATGTTGCAATAGAAGATATTGAGTACTACGGAGCCATGGACTTTTTTATTTCTCCCTATGGGGCAATAATATATCCATTTGTTGCAGAACTGAAGCGATATCCTTCAAACCCAAGTTCAGAGGAAGTAGATCATATTTTTAAGGTTCCAATAAGTTATTTTATAAATAATAGCCCTATTAAGCATCAAATAGAAGTAGTGCCTAAGATAGGTGAAGATTTTCCCTTTGATTTGATACAAGGAGGAAAGGGATATAATTTTGCAAAGGGGAAAATGGATCAGTATTTTTATAAATATAATGAATATGTGATTTGGGGATTTACTGCAAGGATTGTGAAAGAGTTTTTAGATTTTATAAAATAAAATACTTTGATAAAATGCTGAAATTAAGTGGCCAGTCATCCAATGCTTTAATGAGCTTGAGATAATAAATAGCTCGCTCATAAGCATCTCCTTCATGACCACTTAATTTCAAAAACACTATTAAACTTAGACAAGTAGAAAAGAATAGTGTACTGATTACAAGAAAATTGCTTTAGCTATTTTTTTCTACATTGAAATATAAAAGTTATTACTATCTAGACCTAGTAATAATATTATTAAGTAGATTCAGTAAAAAACTTATTTTAGATTGCTTATCTAGTGACTCCTTTTCCAGAATCAGAAATATCTATAAGCTCTTCAGGATAAGGTTCCAAAAAGCTCTGCTCCAGAAGATATTCATTATTAAATCGTATGGCTTGTGATTTAAGAAGGTTTAGAAGGACACTTAGAGGTATCTTCCCAGCCCTATATTTTTCAACTACTGAAAGCATGAAGTCTCTTTCTTTCGGATTCAAGTATTCACTAAAATATCCAAACGCATGCATAAAAACATTGATGTTTGAAGTATATCTAGGAGTTTTTGAAAGAAGTTTTAGCAGTCCTGTATAATAGGCATTAATTATTTCAGTTTCTGATAGATAATCATGGTTGGCTACTATTCTACCTAGGTTCTTCAATTCAGTCTGATTGTAGGACATAAATAGTAACTTGTGTCTACTGTGGTATTTAAGGAGTGTTTGCAGATCTTGATGTTCTTGAACCTTTGAAAATTCCGATAAAGAAAATACGCTGGAAAGAAAATGATCTCTTATAGCAAAGTTTTTCAAACGGCCATCTTCCTCTATAGGTAGATAACTAAATCTATCCTGCACTAAACCGCCAAATATACCTTTCCCTTTAGAGCTTTGAGCTCCCTTGGCGGTACCTTGATATATCTTAACGTCTCTAGTTCCACAGGAAGGGGACCTGCTTTTTAAAAGGAAGCCATTAACTCCTTTTAAGTTATCAATGAAGTTTGTAGAAAAGTTAATCATATCTTCTGTATATTCCTTCAAAGAGCTAGACTCTACGAGCTTTATGTTATCTTTTTCTCTAACAAGTCTTATTACCTCTCTAGGAACTGGAAGGCCTATTGCCACTTCAGGACACACTTCTATAAATTCTACAAAAGGTTTAAGTTTTATATATAAACTGAAGGTAGATGCTTCACCGTTATATCTACAGGCAGTATTACCTAAACACTTACTTACAACTATTTTTGGCTTAGACCAAGTCTGCATATCGAATCCTCCATGTTTTTAATTTTTAGAGTTCCTCACTCAACTAATAATTTATACATGCCAGAAAGCTCCCAGAATCCGAGATTTTCGAACAAGTGTAAATTAAGTTTCCTTGTATGATCTCTATATATGAATATATTTTAATTAATAAATTTAATTATATACAAAGCAAATATATATTTATAAAAATATTAAATCATAAAAATTGCTTCTGTTAAACTACTGTATTGAGCATGACCATTTGATTTGAAGATTATTACTAAACATAGTCTAAAAATATAATATTTTATAGATAAATCAAAGGAAGCTGAAGTACAATATAGCAAATATTAACTGATATATATAATAGGATATAGACACAAAATAATATGGTAGAAAGTCAATTGTATAAGGTTTACATATGAATAGAGGTGGAGATAGTGAAGAAGACATTATGTATGTTATTGTTCTTTATTATCTTCTTTGGAAAAGAGGTTAAGTGCTTTCCGTTGAAATATCAGATGATTAATGATGACAAAGTAGTTGAGTATGTTCATAAAGTAAATTACGATAAAGTTGTCTTTTTAACCTTTGATGATGGGCCATCATATTTAAGTACAAAAAAGATCATTGATATATTAGATAGAAAAAATGTTAAAGCCAGCTTCTTTATTGTAGGAGAGAATGTGAAGAATAATAAGAATAGATTTACGGAAATGTATTATCATGATATGGATGTATTCCCTCATTGTTATAGTCATGTATATAAAAAGATATATAAAAACGAAAATGAATACCTTAAGGACTTAGAGAAATCAATGAGCATAACTGAAGTTTTAAGGAGTTCAGGTAGTAAAAAATTTGTAAGGTTTCCTGGAGGGTCGTATAATTCTTATTGTAAAAAAGATACTTCAACAAATATAAAAAACAATCTAAAAAAGTTAAATATTAATTATATAGATTGGAATGTAAGTTCAGGAGATGCTGCAAGTGCATTAGCCCCTAAAGAGGATTTAATAAAGAATATAAGAAGTATGGGAGATGCGTATAGGATTTCTGTGGTATTAATGCATGACGGAGATAATAAAACCACTACAGTTGAAGCACTTCCAGAAATTATAGACTATTATAAAGATAGAGGATATATATTTAAAAAATTAAGCGAGATGACCATAGAGGAATACGACTATCTAGAAAATATAAAAGTAATGAATAGAAGCTGAAAAATAATTGATACTTGGTCTATAAAGTAGAAAATTATCTGAATAATAAAAACAATCTCTAAGATAACTTAGAGATTGTTTTTATTAAGTCTACTTAATATATTTTCTTTAGCCTTATATTCAAGGGTGTCGTCTAGCGAATCTAAAGCTACTTCACCATACTTAAATTCAAGAGCATTTTTAATCATTCTATCAGCAAACTCTGGATTCTTTGATAGAAGGGAACCATGAAAATATGAGCCGTAGGTGTTTTTGTATATACAACCTTCTTGACCATCTTCTCCGTTATTGCCGTAACCATGAAGGCATTTTCCTAGTGGCTTATGATTATTTATAAAGGTCCTTCCAGAATGGTTTTCAAAACCTACATAAGTTTCACCGAACTCTTCATTTACAATAGCTGTATTGCCTATAAATCTGGTGTTTCCTGGTTCTGTATATATATCTAAAATACCTAGTCCTTCTAATTTTTCTCCTTCAGGAGTAGTATAGTATTTTCCAAGGAGTTGATAGCCTCCACAAATAGCTATAAATACTTTTCCTTCTTCAATATACTTTGCGATTGCATCCTTCTTAGTATTTATTAGATCATCAGAAACTATGGACTGCTCATAATCCTGACCGCCTCCAAAGAACACAATATCATACTTTTCTTCTTCAAAAGGATCATTAATTGATACATTGATAATATTAGTTGTAATACCTCTGCTCTCGGCACGATGCTTTAATATTAAAATATTTCCCATATCTCCATAAACATTTAATAAGTCTGGATAAAGATGGCATATATTTAGTTCCATAGTATCACCTCTTACCATAATTTTTTTATGTACCCTTTTGAATGCAGGTACTTTCTATAATTTATCATTGCAGTATAAGTAGCTAAGATGTATATTTTGTTACCAGTACTGATTTTTATATTTTCAGTTAGTGTTGAGAACTCTCCATCAATTTTGAACTTATCTACTGAAATTCCAGCTATTTTTAGTCTTATAGCCATGTCATACATTCTTTCACCAGATATAAATACATCTTTTATATCAAGTCCAGCTAACTTCTCAAAGTTTACGTCCCATATCCAAGAAACATCTCTTCCGTCAGCATAGTTATCGTTAAGCAAGAAAGCCACTGATAAACTGTCCTTGCTCAAACATAGAGTATCTATAGCTTGATTATAGCCTGCAGGATTCTTTACTAATATAATCTTTACTTCTTTGCCCTCAATATTTATTACTTCTTGACGACCAAAACTTGATTCTTGTTTATTTAAAGAGTTATATATAATTTTATCATCTATTCCTAGTTCTTTAGTAATAGCATAGGCACAAAGGGCATTGTAGATATTATATACTCCTGATTGAGTCACATTAAATTCCTTATGATTAAACTCTACTAAAGAGTTTTCAGAGGTTATATCTAATACATTAGTAAGAGTATATTTTAATTCTGGACGTTTATAGCCACAGCTTGGGCAATAAAAGTCTCCTAAGTGATTATAGGACACAAAATTGTATTCGTAATTTGTCTTACAGAACTTGCAAAACTTTGCATCTGAGTTTATGTCTATCACTTTGTCATTTGTAGGAGACAGACCAAAACCAAAATATGTAGTAGGGTTAGGCAACTTTAACTCACCTAACAAGGATTCATCGCCGTTTAATATTAACTTTGTTTCAGGAACAAGGGTAACACCTTCCATAATCTTAGAAAGGGTTGTATATACTTCACCATAACGATCCAGCTGATCTCTAAAAAGATTAGTTATAGTTATAGACCAAGGAGTTAGATGCTTAGTTATAAACTTTAAGTTTGCTTCGTCTACTTCTATAACTGCATAACGTTCTTTAGAACTGTTAAATTTATAGTTGTCTACAAAGCAGGAAGTAATACCGGGAAGCATATTTGCACCGGTACTATTAGTTATTACATCAAGCCCAGCTTCCTTTAAAATGTTATATATCATGCTAGTGGTAGTTGTTTTACCATTAGTTCCAGTAATCATGATAACTTTGTAATTCTTTGTTACGGTCTTTAGTATTGAATTATCCAATTTCAAAGCTACTTTTCCAGGAAAGTTACTTCCTCCCTTTAGGAACTTTTTTGAAAGAAATAATGTTAATTTTGCTGCGATTATACTAAATAAAGACTTAATTTTAATTTTTGACACCACCTTCATAATTAATTATATAACTATTTAAATATATAATAATAAATTAATAATCAATAAAGCTATATTTTTCGCTGATCTTAAAAGGTACATTAAAAGATCTTTCATTTAGATCCTTTATAACGGAATCTTTTTTTTCATAATCAATTATTATGAGCTTGATTCCAATTGAAACCGAGCTGTTTTTGTTAAAAACAAAAGAAAATTGGGGTACATAGCTTGTTTCTGTATTATTACAATTATTAACAAAAAATGTCTTGTTTATAAGTCTAAACTTATATTTATCATAACTATTTATAAGTACTAAATTTACACCTGTTTTAGAAAGAAAGCTAACATAATTATCAGTAAGAGGTTTTGAAGAGTTAACATAAACCACAACAGGTAAATTACTCTTTTTTAGATCCTCAATGGTAGAAAGCATTGTATTGAAATTATCTGAAGACTCATTATCTACATCTATATATAGAAAGTTTATTCTCTTACCTTGATAGTTTGCTTGAAAATATGATGAGGAAGAACAGTAATTAACACCTGTCTTGGATATGGTATCCAGTTGTGTATTACCTGCAAAAACTAAGTTAATTCCTTTTTCATTAATGAACTTTTTTATAAATGCACCATCCATATTCTCTGATCTATCTAAGTAACCTATAGTCAAGTCACTATTAGACAAAAGTGTTGAAACTATTTGTAGATTACTTGTTATAGGTACGGGGGTTAAATATATTTCACTTACATCATCAGAGTTTTTTGATTTCTGATAATCCATTTTATTTATATTTTTACCTAATAAGATTCCATTTAGAGAAAGGTTCATATTAGGAACAAATCTATATACAAGAATACCTAAAAAAATAAAAAGCAAGAATAATAATGCTAGCTCAACAATCCTTTTCCTTAATAAATTCATTCGCATCACAACCTACCTTATAAACTAAAGTATAGTATATCATAATATCAAATTTGTACCAACATGAAAGTGATAATAGGTTCCTGTATATATAGATTTTTTTTGTTCTTTTTGCTAGAATAATAGGAGAATTTAAAAATTGGAGGAATTATGAGTAAATTTACTGAATTCTTAAAAAGTGTGTTTAAAAGGGTTTCATCAAATGTAAGAAACATAAACTTAGTTTTTTTAAAGAATATTTATAAAGATAAATTTATACCTATGCTGAAAAAGATAAAAGGGTTTAAATTAAATAAACTTAAAAGTGGTTTGGAAAATGTGAATTTTAAAAATAAGAAGTTTAAGATTGCTGCTTTAGTTGTGGCTCTACTAGTAGTTGTAGCGGTTCCAACATCGTATTACTATTATAGACAAGCCCAGGATCAAACTGTGAAAATAGCTACAAACAAGGCTGAACAATATTTCTACAAAAATGAGTATGATAAGGCTTTAGAGGAATATACAAAGTTGAACGAAAAGGAAACTTGGCCTCTTTGGGATGTAAAGATAGCTGAAATATACTCAGTTGAAGGAAAGTTGGATAAATCAAGAGAAATTCTTAAGAAAGCATTAGATAAAAGAAATATTTATATAGAAAAAAATGGTGAAAAGAAGAAAGATTTTAAGGAAAAAGATGAATATCTACTAAACTATATAGTATTTACTAATTATATGAATAAAGATTTTGATGATGCATTAAAACAGGGAGATATAGCTCTATCAAAGTATAAAGATTATAAACCGCTAATAAAAACTATGTTTTCTACATATATGTCAAATAATAAAGTAGATAAGGCTAAGACTTTAATAGACACTTATCCTGTAGATACAAAGTCTGCGTATGACATGGCAGATTACTCAAGAATGAAGATGCTTGTAGATAATTGGGATGATGGCTTCAAATATCTTGAGAAAGCTTGGAATATAGATAAAGATGAGTATAAGGTATATGACGTACTATCACAAATAGCATCGTACAATAGGGACATTTTATTAGAAAAACTAATAGCACTTAAAGAGAAAAATAAAGATAGTGTAGCTTATACCATGTGGCTTGCAAAGGTTTATTCTATGACCTCAGAAACTTCTGATGATGCACTTAAGAATTTGGATGCTTTAAAGGATAAGGACACAGGTAAGATAGAAGTAAACCTAATAAAGGCTGCTGCTTTACAAAATACAAAAAATACAAAGGAAGCAGATCAGCTCCTTGACAAAGTAATAGAAAGTAATAAGGAAGACTATAGAGTTTATCATACTGCTGCATGGTATTACTTAGAAAAGGGAGATTATAAAAAGGCTTTAGAGTATTGTAATGATAGCATTCTTAAAAATAAAGATTATCCAGATAATTATGGCTTCTTAATGCCAGAAATTCTAAAAAAGATGAATAAAAACGAAGAAGCAGAACCTTTCTTTAGAACTGCTTTGCTAAAGGAACCGTACAATTATAATATTCTTCTAAATATAGCTAACTACTATTGGTATACAACACAAGATCTTAATAAGGCTTATGAATTCTTCTATAAGGCATCATTAATAAAGCCAAATGATAGTGAAATAGTATATAATATGGCTATCATAAAGCTAAAAGGGGATAAGAAGGATGAATGTGTTGAGTTGTTAAAGAAGGCTGTTTCTCTTAATGAATCAGAACCAAAGTACCATAGAACCTTAGGAACCATTTATTTAGGACAAAATAAAAATGCTGATGCTATAAAAGAAATAAGATATGCTTACGCTGCTGATAAAAATGATATTCTTACATTAAATAATGCAGGTTGTTTCTATATTTCAATCAATGGCGATCTTGAGAGAGGTATGGTGAACTTAAAGGCAGCTTATACTGGAATATTGGAATCAACTGATGAATATACTAAAAAAACAATTACAGATAACTATGAAAAAGCAAAAAAAATATATGATGATTATAATAAAGAAAATGGAGATACTTTAAAAGTTCCTGATTTTACGCTATTCTATTAATATGAGTCATTTATTGCTTGTTTTATTAAGCTATGGATTCATATTTTTATATATTTAATTAGTAAACATTTAGTTATTAAATTATACGTTTCACAGACATAATTTAATAAACGGGTTAGTTCTACAGTAATTTATACTATAAGATTCTGATCCTGTATAAACCAAAGGAGGAATACTATATGTATCCAATTATTTTTGATAATTTGTACTACGATAAGATCTGGGGAGGAAGAGATTTTGAGCTTTTTAGAGATAATCTTCCGGAAGGTGAAATCGGAGAAAGCTGGGATATAGCTTGCCACCCTAACGGAACAGGAATTGTTTCAAATGGACAATATAAAGGAACTTCATTTAAGGAATTAATTGAGAAGTTAGGTAGTGACCTTGTTGGAACTAAAGTAAGTAAGGAAAGATTCCCGCTTTTAGTTAAGTTGATCAATGCAAAGGATAAGCTTTCAGTTCAAGTTCATCCAAATGATGAATATGGTTTAAGAGTAGAGGGCGACTTAGGAAAGACAGAATGTTGGTATGTTCTTGAGGCTTTTGAAGGAGCAAATCTAGTTGTAGGAACTAAAAATTGTACAAAAGAGCAATTCGTTGAAGCTATAAATACCGGAAACTTTGACGAGTATTTAAATAAAATCGAAGTAAAGAAGGGCGAATTCTACTTTGTAAAAAGTGGATTAGTTCATGCTATAGGTGAAGGCGTTGTTGTTGCTGAAATTCAGCAAAATAGTGATACAACCTATAGAGTATATGACTATAACAGAGGAAGAGAAGTACATGTGGAAAAAGCTTTAGATGTTATAGATTTTGGCCTTAAAGGAGAAAACAACAACGGACTTAAGGCGATTCTTGATGGTGTAACAAAAACTTATTTAGCTCTATGTGATTATTTTACAATAATAAAATACGATGTAGAAAAATCAATAAAAGAAAGTAGTGATCCTGAAAGATTCTATATATTTACTTGCGTAGAGGGAAGTGGAGTTATAAAGTATTCTGAGGGAGAATTAGCAGTTAAAAAAGGTGACAGTGTATTCATCCCTGCAACTCTAGGACAATATGAAATAAGCGGAGAACTATCACTTCTTAAGAGTTTTGTACCAGATGTACAAAAGGTAGAAGAGGAAATACTTTCAGTAGTAAGAAAATAAGTTTTTCCTAAAAATCAAGCTGTAAAAGATATATCCAATGGATCTAGAAGAAATATTTTTATAGTTTAATTAATAGACGGTGTAACTAAAGTGCCAAGGAAAGGGTATGAGTAAATGTGCTCTATAATGAGTTGTTTATATCAGCTGCTTTTCTTGGTATTTTAAATTGTTTAGAGTAGTATAGAAACCTTTATTAGCCAAGTATAGAGGTGTAAGGGATGTATGACAAATTTTCGGATAAATAGTGAGAAAGTATATGATGCTGGCTTGCAAATTTGCCTAATATACATTCAGAAAGGCAACTACGCAAACAAAAGTTAATAATACTGTAATGCAAATTTAATAAATTTTTAATGGACAAAGGGTATACTAAAATTTATAATTAAGAAGTATGTCAAATAACAATTGAAAGTGAGTGAGCTTATGGCGTTAGATTTTTATTTTATTTTGAGAGCTATAATTGTTGCTATAGTAGAAGGTATAACTGAGTTTATTCCAGTTTCATCTACAGGCCATATGATAATAGTTGGAGATATAATCGGTTTTAGTGGTACTAAATTTACTAACATGTTTGAAATAGTAATACAATTAGGTGCCATATTAGCAGTAGTAGTATTATACTGGAACAAAATCTGGACTATGATCAAATCCTTCTTCAGATTTGAGAAGAAAGGTATAAAGTTTTGGATGGTAATAGTAGTTGGTACTATACCAGCATTTATTCTTGGACTAATCTTCAATGATTTGATAGATGAGTACTTATTTAGTGCAAAGACTGTGGCTATAGGATTTATAGTTGGAGGTATCTTATTAATACTTACAGAAAACAGTTATAGAAAAAGAGCAAAACATCTAAAGGTTGCTAAGGATGTTGATGATATAAGCTACGTTCAAGCACTCAAGGTTGGTATATTCCAATGTCTTGCTATGTGGCCAGGTATGTCTAGAAGTGCATCTACCATAATAGGTGGATGGGTAGGCGGCTTAAGTACAGCAATTGCTGCTGAATTTTCATTCTTTTTAGCTATTCCTGTAATGATTGGAGCTTCAGGGCTTAAGCTTAGAAAATTTGATTATTCTAAGATCACTTCAACTGAAGTAGTTGCATTAATAGCAGGTTTCATAGTTGCCTTTATAGTAGCTCTTCTAGTTGTAGATGGATTTATTGCTTTCTTAAAAAAGAAACCTATGAGAGTATTTGCTATATATAGAATATTTGCAGGATTTATACTTGTTGCATTAATCTTAGCAAATGTAATAAAATAATATTTGGAATTTAATTCAACACAAAAGATTAAAAAATTTGTGTTGAATTTTTTTGTTTTTAAGCAGATTATATTTTAATAAAGCTGTATATAAGTATGTGTACACGGCTTAAATTTAGATATCGGTGAAAGAATTAAAAAGAGAAATTATGCTGCCTGCCAGAATTTCTTTGCATATGATTAGAAAAATTAGATTTAGATAGAGATTATCAAATTTTGGGAAAATAAAATATTCATAGCAATGTGAAAACTTCCTCCTTTGCTATTGAATCTTTGAATTTTTAATATAGTTAAAGAGAACAATAAAATAAAAAGGAGTGATGATATGTCTGTTGCAGAAAGAATTAAAGAAATTATAGCTAAGAAGAAATGGAGTAAGAATGATTTAGGCATGTCTAGAATACAATTAAGTAAATTGATGATTGTAAAAAATAATTTGGTGCTGTTGATAAAAGGTGATACTATAGATGCACCAGTTTGGTCAAAGGTTGAGAATATACAATTAGTTGAAGAAGATATAATAATTTATTTCGATGGTGAATATGATATTGTATTAGGAAAAGAAGACTATGAAGATTACAAAGACTACGTGTCTAAAGAGGAATGGCAAGTATTATTTGAAACTGATACTGCTAAAAAATTAGAAGAAATGAATCTTATTGACGATAAAGGTTTTTATTTAGAGATGCATGCAAATATAAGAAAAACAGAGAATACAGGAGAAATTGAGAAATTTGAAGAAGTTTACAAGGAATTAATGATGAAATAAATCTAATTTTAAGAATATTTTATAAAATTTTCAATATTAAGAAAATATACTTTTCTTAGAGTTTTTAATGTGATATCATTAAATAGAAATTATAATGTACACATTTACAAAGTGTAATAAGAACAAGGAACAATAGGGTAAAGGGGGATATAAGATGGCAGATAAAGTTAAAAAAATCGCATTATTAACTGGTGGAGGAGATTGCCCGGGATTAAATGCAGTAATTAGGGCTGCTACGAGAACTGCTATATTACAATATGGGTACGAAGTATATGGTTACAAGTTTGGATATAGAGGTCTTTATAATAACGATATAGTTCCTCTAACACTTGACTCTGTATCAGGAATTCTTCATAGAGGAGGAACTATACTTTATAGTTCTAACAAAGATAATCTATTTGATTATCAAGTAGAAGAAGATGGAAAAATAGTAAAGAAAGATGTTTCAGATGTAGCTGTGGAAAACTTGAAAAAAGAAGGTATTGACACATTGGTAGTTATTGGAGGAGATGGAACTCTCACTTCTGCAAGAGATTTTTCTAGAAAAGGCATTAATGTAATAGGTGTTCCTAAGACAATTGATAACGATCTAGAAGCTACAGATGTAACCTTCGGATTTAATACTGCTATAGAGATTGCTACAGAGGCGCTAGATAGACTGCACACAACTGCAGAGTCACATCATAGAATAATGCTATTAGAAGTAATGGGAAGAAATGCTGGGTGGATAGCATTAGAATCAGGAATAGCTGGTTCAGCCGATGTTATACTAATACCAGAAATACCTTACGACATTAATAAGATTGTTGATAAAATAAGAGAAAGAGAAGCTCAAGGAAAGCCATTTTCAATAATAGTGGTAGCTGAAGGTGCTAAACCTCTAAATGGAGAGGTGGTTGTGTCCAAAGTTGTTGCAGATTCACCAGACCCTATAAGATTAGGCGGAATAGCTAACAAGCTTGCTATAGACTTAGAAAAGTTAATTAAAAATCATGAGGTTAGAAGTACTGTACTAGGTCATATTCAAAGAGGAGGAAATACTTCTACTTATGACAGAATACTTTCAACTAGATATGGTGTAGCTGCTGTTGAATTGATTAATGAAGGAAAATTTGGAAACATGGTTTGTCTAAAAGGTGATAAGATTTCTTATGAAAGCTTAGAAAACGTAATTGGCAAGACTAAAGATGTAAATCCAGATGGGGAGTTAGTAAGCATAGCAAAGAAAATAGGCATTTCCTTTGGAGATTAATATCAAGAGCACTAATTCTAAGAATTAGTGCTCTTATTTCAACAAATCATGAAGTGTAGTTTATAAATTAGCAAATACCAGCTTAATTTATATATGTTCTAAATATACCTTTTAGTTGGATCATGTATAAATTAATTGTTGGTTATTATATAAATTTTAACCTAAAATGAGGCGCTTACAATAAATTATAGGTTTACTAAAATAATATACTGCCGTTACAGAAAATTTGAATTTTATAAAGAAAAAAGCTGTTGTAGAATATTTATAAAATACTTCTAAATATTCTGAAAATATGATATAATTGATGTAGACATCAAACATAGAAAGCTGGAGGGTATTATGAAGGAGATAAAAAAATATTTAGAGACTAGGATCGGAACATATGGATTTTTCTTCGAGGATTTGGTGAGTGGGTATACTTATGGATTCAATGAAAACGTTAAGATGACAGCTGCAGGGTGTATGAAGTTACCAATAGCTATATCCATAATAAAGGAAGTTGAGTTAGAAAAGTTTAATTTCTTAGACAAGATACGAATCGAGAAAGAAGATAAGGTTTATGGAACTGGCATAATCCATGAGTTTAACGAAAGAGACTACACAATATTTGAACTTCTAGTAGCAATGCTTATTCAAAGCGATAATACAGCTGCAAACAAGATTATAGATATCGTTGGGATGGATAGGATAAACGAAATAATAAAAGAGATGGATTTAAAAAGTACTGAACTAAATAGGAAAACTAATGATGAAAGACATCAGCATTCTGATGTTGAAAATATAACCAGCGCTTATGATTTGTGCGTTATATGGAAGCACCTATATAGAGCAACTTATCTAAGTAAGGAAAACAGTACAATGCTAATAGATATATTAAGAAGACAGCAAATCAAAAATAAACTAGCTCTTTATATTCCTGATGACTTAAAATATGATATATCAAGCAAGACTGGAGATAAAACTGGTGTAGAAAATGATACTGAGCTTATAGAACTAAATAAAGGAAGTTTTGCTTTTTCAGTATTATCAATGGGAATACCAAATAGTGTATATGGCACCGTTACTTTAGCAAAGTGCGGGAAAATGATGTGGGATAATTTAATGAATAATTGGCATTGAGACTTGAGGCCTTGATAACTCCTAGGAAACTAGGAGTTATATTTTTTATTCTTCAGTAAATTATATTATAGATAAAGTGTGGAGAACTATGTGTAGATAGACTAAATGAATTTATTAGAGAAAGAATAAAAAAGAGAAATTATACCTATTTGATCCAAATGGCTTACGTGGAAAGTTTAATCTATTAATGAGTAGATAAAGATGGAACAGTATTAATTATACATTCAAAGATGACAAAAATAAATTAAAGAATAATTTTAGTTACAATAGCTCGAAAGTAATAGTTATAAATGCTTAATATTAATACAGAATTTAAGTATAAAAATTCAAAACTAGACAAATAAGTAAATAAATTGTAAAATGTAATGGTTGCTATAAAAGAACATATCTAAAAGGGGGATTTTTTTTGAAAAAGTTACAGAAAATTTGTGCACTACTGTTAGTAACATTAGTTACTATAATACCATTAACTTCATGTAGTGCTCCGAAATCAACACCAGAAGAAACTACAAAAGTTGTGTTAGATATATTGTTAAAGGATGATAAGAGCAATATAAGTAAGATTGGACTAACTGATAAATACTATAAAGAAATTAGAGATGATGTTGATACTGGTATTGATAAGGGTTTTGAGCAAGGCTTAGCTACAGGTGGTGTAGATAAAAGTGTACTTACAGATGATTTAAAGAAAGAGTTGAAAAAAGATATACTTACTGGTTTAAGTAAGATACAATATGATGTGACCAAAGTATCTGAAGATAAAAAATCTGCTAAGGTTCAAATAAAGGCAAAAGGGTTCGATATGAACAAAATTGTAGAGACAAGCAAGCCTAAGCTTTTAGAGAAAATAAAAGCAAATAAATCTATGACTGAAAAAGAAATGTATCAGGAGTCATTTAAGCTTGCAGGTGAAGGTATGGCAAATGGAATTTTAGTGGACACGCCTAAGACCTATGACCTTAATCTTACTAAAGAAAGTAATGTTTGGGTTCCTAACTCAGACGACTTAATTAAGTTAGCAATGGGTATATATGGCAACTAAGTAAAAGATAATGTAAATAATATTAAATAAAAATAATTATATAGATATGTTATACAACTAGAATGTTTTGTAGCATTTGAGCTATAAAGCATGAAACCTATGATACTAATTAAAAATATATGAATCAATAAAAATTAAGAAGTAGAGAAAATTTTAAAGATTTTCTCTGCTTCTTAATTTTTTAGGCTATGTTAAAGTACTGTGCTGAAATTAAGTGGTCAGTCATCTGATGCTTAGATGAGCTTGCGCTTATTGCTCGCTCATATAACATCTCCTTCTTAACCACTTAATTTCAACAATATTATTAACCATAGCCTCATTAAAAAATAATTCAAAGTTAAAAGTAGATACAAATAAGTATAAGAAAAGTTTGCTAGTTTAGTGGAAAGTTATTAACTAAGGTTATAACTGTACGAAAGGCAATAGGTGGCATAGCACATAATTCGCAAAGCTGAATATACTGATTAAGTAAATTATTTGCTAAGTGGAAAGGAAGAATTAATCTTTAAATTTATAAAATTATAGTTTTCTATAACATAAACCAATATTATCGTTTTTACTATTGTAGTATCCGATGACTAGTAATTTAAATTCGAAACATTTCTGTAACATTAACTTAATTAATTTTATAAGGGAGAAGTTTAATGAGAAAATTTAAAAATATTTGTATTTTACTTATAGTGGTATTACTTTCAACTTTGACACTTGTAGGCTGTGGAGAACCAAAAGTCACTCCAGAGGATAGTGCTAAGATTATTCTAGATATAATTATAAAAGATGATAAAAGTAACATTGATAAGGTTGGTATTACAGAAAAGGAATATACAAATATCAGAGAATCTTTTGAGGGTGGATTAATGAAGGGAATATCATCTTCTGGTTTAGACGAAAGTATATTAACAGATGAAGTTAAAAATAAATTGAAGAGTGATATACTTACAGGACTTAGTAAAGTAAGTTATGAAATTGGAGCAGTATCTAAAGAAAAAGATTCGGCCAAGGTAGAAATTAAAATAAAAGGGTTTGATATGGATAAGATATCTAAAACTGCTGAGGATAAGCTAAAAAAAGAATATGAAGACAATCAGTCTATGACGGAGAAACAGATATATCAAGAGTCTTTTAAGATAGTAGGAGAAGAGATTGCCAAGGGCACATTTGTAGAAAACCCTAAGACAGTGACTCTAACTTTCACAAAGGAAAATAATGTTTGGATGCCTAAGGAAAGTGAACTTGTGGATTTAATGAAGGAAATTTAGGGTTAGAGAAAAATTAAGACAATTAAGATTAAGTTGGATATACTATAATATTTTAGCTTGATAAGTTGACATCAAGTATAATAAATGGTATTCTATGTTTAACAATTAACCTTTAACTTGATCCAGAGAGATCAATAAGGAAGTTATATTAATGCTAAAATAGAAGATAGACCAAGATAATCTTTAGAATCATAAAATTGTTTGACTTAGGTAGTCAAGTTGTTAGCCACAAATTTTATGCTGGTTTATCTGAATGCCGAGATAGCGATTTATTATGCCTTCCTTTACAGGAAGGCTTTTTTATTCTTGAAAGATCCAATATAAAGTCTAGAGTCATTACAAAATTATAATGAAATTCAATAGTAAATTATATTTTTCATAAGGCTGTGGATAGGTAGGTGTAGAGGCCTAAACTGTAGATATTGGAGAAAGAATAAAAAGAGATAAGCGCCTGCTATATTTTTAGAATAGCTTTAAAATTGGCAGATTGGCAAAGAGCAACTAACAAAAGAGAAGTTGGCAATTCTAAAATATGCATTAGCATATATAAGAATATTAGCATTCTATATAGTTTTCCTTCTTTAAATTAACACAGGGATGTTAAAAAGGAGCGATGAATATGTTAAAAGGCAGAAGTTTAATAGACCCAATGGATTTATCTAATGATGAATTGGAAGATATATTGCAGTTAGCAAGTCAAATAATGTCATCTCCAGAGGAATTTTCTAAAGTTTGTGAAGGCAAGCTTCTAGCAACGCTTTTCTTTGAACCCAGTACCAGAACAAGATTTAGTTTTGAAGCAGCTATGATGAGATTAGGTGGGAAAGTAATTGGATTTTCAGAACCTAATTCAAGTTCAGTTTCTAAAGGGGAATCTCTTGCAGATACTATTAGAACAGTAAGTTGTTACGCAGATATAATAGCTATGAGGCACCCAAAGGAAGGGTCAGCTAAAGTAGCATCTATATATTCAGATATTCCAGTTATCAACGCTGGAGATGGGGGCCACCAACACCCAACACAAACCTTAACTGATCTACTTACTATTAAACAACTTAAAGGTAGCTTTAACAATATGACCATAGGAATATGTGGTGATTTAAAGTTTGGTAGAACAGTTCACTCCTTATTAAAAGCCATGTCAAGATATGAAAATAATAGGTATATCTTAATCTCTCCAAGTGAATTACAAATTCCTGATTATATTAGGGAAGAGGTACTAAAACATAACAATATAGAGTTTATGGAAGTTGAGAGCTTAGAAGAATCAATGGAATCTCTTGATATTCTATATATGACAAGAGTCCAGAAAGAAAGGTTCTTCAATGAAGCTGAGTACTTAAGACTTAGGGATAGCTATATATTAGATAGAGAAAAGCTAAAAAGAGCAAAGAAGGATTTGATGATTCTTCATCCACTACCAAGAGTAAATGAAATAGATTATTCCATAGATGAAGACGAAAGAGCATGTTACTTTAAGCAGGCTAAGTATGGAATGTATGTAAGAATGGCACTTATTGCAAAGCTTTTGGGGGTGAGATAATGCTTCAGGTTACAAGTATAAAAAGAGGAATTGTTATAGATCATATAACAGCTGGCATGGGCAATAGTATATATAAATATCTCAATCTAGACAATGCAGACTACTCAGTGGCACTTATAAAGAATGTTGAGAGTAAAAAGCTAGGAAAGAAAGATATTATTAAAATAGATAATGTTATAGATATAGATTATGAAATTCTTGGATTGATATCACCATCCATATCAATAAATATAGTAGAAGATGAAAGGATAATAAAAAAACTTAAGACAAGACTCCCAAATGTAGTTGAAAACTTAATAAAGTGCAAGAATCCAAGGTGTATAACTACTGTTGAAAATTATATTCCTCAAAAGTTTATATTAACTAACAGAGAAAAAGGAACCTATAGATGTGGATATTGCGATGAAGAACACAAGCTTACTATAAGACTGGAGGAATAAAAATGGATTTATTAATAAGGAATGCTAATATAGTTGATTTGAGTCACAACTTTTATGGTGACGTATATATAAGAGAAGGCAAGATTGAGGAAGTTGGAAGCAACATAGAGGATAAAGGTTGTAAAGTTATTGACGCAAAGGGAATGACTGTAATGCCAGCCTTTGTAGATATGCATGCACACTTTAGAGAACCAGGCTTCACATATAAAGAGGACATATATACTGGTTCAAGAACTGCAGCAAAGGGTGGTTACACAACTGTAAACCTAATGGCAAACACTAACCCTATTGTCAGCAGTAAGGAGATCTTAGATTATGTCTATAAAAAGAATGAGGAAGTAGGCCTTATTGACCTTCATCAATGCGTATCAATAACAAAAAACTTTGATGGTGCTACAATAGCTCATTTGGATCAGTTTTCTGAAGAAGTAAAAGCTATATCTGATGATGGAAAAGGAGTATCTGACTCCAGAGTTATGATGGAGGCTATGAAAAAAGCTAAGGAGATGGACTGGCTTGTTATATCCCATGCTGAGAGCCATGAATTTTCTGATATAGATATGAGATTAGCGGAGAACATGATGACTTGGAGAGATGTTAGTCTTGCGAAGTTTACTGGAAGCAAGCTTCATATGGCTCATGTAAGTACAAAAGAGGCGATGAAATATGTAATTGAAGCAAAATGTGATGGGGCAAAAGTTAGCTGTGAGGTTACTCCACATCATATAGCTTTAAGCGATGAGGTATCAAACTACAGAGTTAATCCACCAATAAGAGATAAAGAAGATGTGAATTTCCTTATTAAAGCTATAGCTCATGGAGATGTAGATGTTATTGGTACAGACCATGCACCTCACTCACAGGAAGATAAAGAAAAAGGTGCTCCAGGATTGATAGGATTGGAGACAGCATTCCCAATATGCTATACAAAGCTTGTAAAAGAAAAATATATCAATTTAAATAAGTTAAGTGAAATGATGAGTTCAAAACCAGCAGAACTTCTTAAATTAAATAAAGGTAAGATATGTCCAGGCTTCGAAGGAGACTTAGTAATTCTTAACCTAGGGGAATCTTTTAATGTAAGTGAAGAAACTATACTTTCAAAGAGCAAAAACACCCCATTCTTAGGTTGGGAGCTTTATGGCATAGTAGATAAGACGATTAAAGCTGGAAAAGTTATTTTTGATAGACAGGAGGCTGCTTTAAATGAGTAATCAAATAGTTGACAGATTATATGAAAAAGTAGAGAAAAATGGTGTGGTGTGTGTAGGCTTAGACACAGACATAAGCTACATACCAGAGGAAATAAGAAGTGATTTCGCTAATATTGAGGATGCTATTTTTGAGTATAACAGGAGAATTATTGATGCTACTTATGATGTAGTGGCTTGCTTTAAGCTTCAAATTGCTTACTATGAAGCGCTTGGTATAGCAGGGGTAATAGCTTATAAAAAGACCTTAGAGTATCTAAGAGAGAGAAAATTAATCACAATTGCTGATATAAAAAGAGGAGATATAGCAGCAACTGCTAAGATGTACGCAAAGGCTCACTTTACAGGAGAGTTTGAAAGCGACTTTATAACCTTAAATCCATATATGGGCATGGATAGTATAGAGCCATATCTTCCTTACTTAGAAAGTAAAAACAAGGGGATATTTGCACTGGTAAAGACTTCAAACAAGGGGTCAGGAGATATACAAGATTGCAATATAGATGGAAAAGGCACTGTATACGATCATGTGGGAAATATGATAGAAAGCTTAGGAAGAGATTTCATTGGGAATAGTGGATATAGCTCCTTAGGTGTAGTGGTAGGCTGTACTCATATAGAACAGGCAAAGAGACTAAGGGAAAACCTCCAATCATCATATTTCTTAATACCAGGATATGGGGCTCAAGGAGGAAAAGCTGAGGATGTGGCTGTATCTTTAAGAGCAGGTAACGGTGGAGTGGTAAATTCATCAAGAAAGATACTGCTTGCATATAAGGAAGAAGAAAACTATC
This sequence comes from Clostridium sp. C8-1-8, assembly GCF_009928445.1. Taxonomy (GTDB): domain Bacteria; phylum Bacillota; class Clostridia; order Clostridiales; family Clostridiaceae; genus Clostridium_AR. Next base: position 27,190 of record NZ_JAABNO010000014.1, read on the forward strand.
TGCACTTTGAAGATAGCTCCAGAAAAGAAGCTATTAGAATGAGAGAAGATATAAGAAGATCAGTTCTTGAGCTGGAGGGGAAAAATGAAGGTTAACTATAAAAAAGTTAAGATTGAAAGTAATGTAAATCTATGTGGCAACATATTTAAACTTTCTATTCAGTGTGATGATTCAATAACAGCAGGTCAATTTTATATGTTAAAGCCTAGAAGAGCTCTTCTTGGAAGACCAATATCCATATGTGAAAAAAGTGATGGAATAATATCCTTTTTATATGCAGTGGTTGGTTCAGGTACTGAGGAGTTTAGAGATTTAGAAAAGGATGATTATATAGAAGTAATAGGACCGCTGGGCAACGGATTCGATGAAAAGAAAGAATATGGAAGAGTAGCTTTGGTTGCTGGTGGTATAGGCATAGCTCCAATGCTTCAGTTGGCTAAGGTTATAAAAGAAAATGGCAACTCTAAAACTTTAGATTTGTTCGCAGGATTTAGAGATGAAACCTACTTGTTAGAAGAGCTACAGGATTTTACCCATAATATATCCATAGCTACAGATAAAGGAACTTTTGGTCATAAGGGATTTGTTACAGATATAATAGATTACACTAAGTACGACACTATACTATGCTGTGGCCCAGAAGTAATGATGAAAAAAGTAATAGATAAGGCAAAGGAAAATGAAATTGCTATATATGCTTCTATGGAAAAGCATATGGCTTGTGGTGTTGGGGCTTGTCTTGTATGTACTTGTAAAACAAAAGAGGGAAATAAAAGAACTTGTAAAGATGGACCTGTGTTTAATGGTTATGATCTTGAGCTTTAGGGAGTGATGATATGCTAAAGGTAAATATAAATGGAATAGATTTCAAAAATCCTCTTATTGCTGCTTCAGGAACCTTTGGATTTGGAGAAGAATACGCAGATTTCTATGATGTAGGGATTTTGGGAGGTATAAGTTCAAAGGGATTAACTCTAAATAAACGCCAAGGAAATGATGGTATTAGGGTGTTTGAAACAGCCTCTGGGATGATGAATAGTGTAGGACTTCAAAACCCAGGAGTAGATGCCTTCATAGATGAAGTTTTGCCTAGGATGAGGAAAATTGATACTAACATAATAGCTAACTTAGGGGGGAGTACTATTGAGGACTACGAAATAGGTGCTTCAAAGTTAGATAAAACTGATATAGACATGATTGAATTAAATATATCTTGCCCTAATGTAAAATCTGGTGGAATGGCTTTTGGAATAAAGTGTGAAGTGGCAGAGGAAGTAGTTTCTAAGGTTAGAAAGGTAACAACTAAACCTCTCATGGTTAAGCTTTCGCCTAATGCAGAGAATATAGTGGACATGGCTTTAAGTTGTGTTAAAGCAGGGGCTGACTCCTTATCTTTAATAAATACGGTAAAAGCTATGGCTATAGATATAAAGAAGAGAAAGCCTGTGTTTGACAATACTTTTGCAGGTTTATCAGGACCGGCAGTTAAGCCAATAGCGTTAAGAATGGTATATGAAGTATCTAAGGCTGTAGATATACCTGTAATAGGTCTTGGGGGAATTATGAATGCCAATGATGTGATAGAATTCCTTATGGCAGGAGCAAAAGCTGTTCAGTTAGGTACTGTAAATTTTGTCAACCCTATGGCGGCAGTAGATATAATAAGAGATCTAGAAAGGTTCTTAGAAGAGCAAGGAATAAAAGATATAAACGAAATAGTTGGAGTTATATAAAAGTAATATATAAATTTATAATTTAAGAGGAGATGTAAGATATGGTTTTAGAGATATTAAAGGAAGTAGAAGCATTATTAGAGGGACATTTTTTGTTATCATCAGGAAAGCATTCAAATAGATACTGCCAATGTGCTAAGCTATTACAACATCCAGACAAAGCAGAAAAAGTACTAAGTGTTGTAGCAAAACAACTATCTGAAATTGATTTTGATATAGTAGTAGGACCAGCAATGGGGGGGGTTATAGTAGCTTATGAAGTAGGAAGACAGTTAGGTAAGCCTGCTATATTTACAGAAAGAGAAAACGGAGAAATGACTTTGAGAAGAGGCTTTACTATAAAACCAGGGCAAAGGGTTGTTATAACTGAAGATGTAGTAACTACCGGTAAATCCTTCAAAGAAGCTGCAAAGGTTATAGAAAGCCTAGGTGGAGAAGTTGTAGCAGTAGCTTGTATTGTTGATAGAACTACTAGTAAGGTAACTGATTATCCAATGGTAAGTGCTATAAAGCTTGAAATAGAATCCTATGAAAAAGATGAATGTCCATTATGTAAAGAAAATATTCCATATATAAAGCCTGGTAGCAGAAATATAAAATAGCATATATAATAATAAAAAATGTCTGTGAATACAGTACTGTTTTATTTAAACTCTCACTGTTAGTGAGAGTTTAATAGTTTTTTGCTTATTATACAATAAATGGTTTGATATGAGGAAATGTAGTTTTCTATTTTATGTAATTAGGTCCTCTAGGTTCCATTTACTTATGATAGTGAAATTGTTAAAGTATAAACAAAGATTATGGGTTTATATGCAAATTCATGTAGAAATACACCATAATTTAGGTATAATTTAATATAAGGCATAAAAAAATGATAATAGTATAATATATATTGAAACTGCATTTCAAATGAAAAAAGATATTAACAAATGTGTACTAATATAGTATAATATTAATATAATCTTTAAATGTAGCTATAAGCTGCAAAAAGGAGGTAATTTCATGTATAAACAATGGGATGGATTCAAATCAGGTACATGGCAGGAAAAGATTGACGTAAGGAACTTTATCCAAAAAAATTACACATTATATGAAGGAGACAAGAGCTTCTTAGTTGGTCCAACAGATAAAACTAAGAAAGTTTGGGAAATATCAAGCAATCTTATAGTTGAAGAAATTAAAAAGGGAATTATAGATGTTGCTGTAGATAGAGTATCAGGAATCGACAATTACGAACCTGGATACATAGACAAAGATAATGAAGTAATAGTTGGGCTACAAACTGATGCACCTCTTAAGAGAATTGTAAATCCTTTTGGTGGTTTCAGAATGGTAGAGCAATCTCTAGAAGCTTATGGCTATGAACTAGATAAAGATATAACTGAATATTTTCCTAAGTATAGAAAAACTCACAACCAAGGTGTTTTTGATGCTTATAGTGAAGAGACAAGAGCTGCTAGATCAGCAGGACTTTTAACTGGTCTTCCAGATGCTTATGGTAGAGGTAGAATAATTGGTGACTATAGAAGAGTAGCACTTTATGGAATAGATTATTTAATAGAAGAAAAGAAAAAGGACTTAAAAGAATTAAAAGGCGACTTTTTAGATGAGCTAATAAGAAAGAGAGAAGAAGTCTCAGAGCAAATAAGAGCTCTTAAAGATATTAAATCAATGGCTTCAAAGTATGGAGTGGATTTATCAGTTCCTGCAAGCAACGCAAAGGAAGCTGTTCAAGCTGTTTATTTAGGTTACTTAGCAGCTATTAAAGAAAATAATGGAGCTGCTATGTCTTTAGGAAGAACAAGTACATTCTTAGATATCTACATTGAAAGAGATTTAAGAAATGGTGTTATAACTGAAGCAGAAGCTCAAGAAATAATAGATCAATTTATAATTAAACTAAGATTGGTTAGACATCTTAGAACTCCTGAGTACAATGAGTTATTTGCAGGGGATCCAACTTGGGTTACTGAATCAATAGGCGGAGTTGGTATCAATGGTAAGCCTTTAGTTACAAAGAACTCCTTTAGATACCTTCATACATTGATCAATCTTGGAACTTCTCCAGAACCAAACTTAACAATACTATGGTCTGAAAAGCTGCCAGAAAACTTCAAGAAGTACTGTGCTGAAATGTCAATACTTACTGACTCAATTCAATATGAAAATGACGATGTTATGAGACCTATTTATGGCGACGATTATGCTATTGCTTGCTGTGTTTCAGCAATGAAGGTTGGAAAACAAATGCAGTTCTTTGGTGCTAGATGCAATCTAGCTAAGTCTTTACTTTATGCAATAAATGGTGGAGTAGATGAAAAGAAGGGATCACTTGTTATAAAAGGACTTGAACCTATTACGGATGAAGTTCTTGATTTCGATAAGGTTAAGGAAAGCTACGACAAAGTATTAGAATACGTTGCTAAGCTTTATGTTGATACAATGAACGTAATTCATTATATGCATGATAAGTATGCTTATGAGGCAGGCCAAATGGCACTGCATGATACGGAAGTAGGAAGACTTATGGCTTTTGGTATAGCAGGACTTTCAGTTGCTGTAGACTCATTAAGTGCCATAAAGTATGCTAAAGTTAAGCCAATAAGAGAAAATGGAATTGCTGTTGACTTTGAAATAGAAGGAGATTTCCCTAAGTACGGAAATGACGATGATGCTGTAGATGATTTAGCTGTACAATTAGTTGAAAAGTTCTCAACTGAATTAAAGAAGCATCCTCTATACAGAGATGCAAAGCATACACTTTCAGTACTTACAATAACATCAAATGTTGTTTATGGTAAGAAAACAGGAGCAACACCAGATGGAAGAAAAGCAGGTGAAGCTTTTGCACCAGGAGCAAACCCAATGCATGGAAGAGACGCTAATGGAGCTTTAGCATCCTTAAACTCTGTAGCTAAGATACCATATACTCCATTCTGTGAAGATGGTGTATCAAACACCTTCTCTATAGTACCAGATGCTTTAGGTAAAGAGCATGACATGAGAGTAGATAATCTAGTTTCAGTTATGGATGGATATTTCTCACAAGGAGCTCATCACCTAAATGTTAATGTATTTAATAGAGAGACTTTATTGGATGCAATGGATCACCCAGAAAAGTACCCAACACTAACAATAAGAGTATCTGGATACGCAGTTAACTTCAATAGACTAACAAGAAATCAACAATTAGAAGTAATAAGCAGAACATTCCACGAAACTTTATAATAAATTAAAGGAAGCTCAATAGAGCTTCCTTTATTTAAAGATAGCTTTTGGCTACAGTACAACAATTGGTAAAATTATGATTAAGCTTTAAAATAAGGCTATGTTTAAGAATATTGTTGAAATTAAGTGGTCATGAAGGAGATGCTATATGAGCGAGGAGTTATCGCAAGCTCATATAAGCATCGGATGACTGACCACTTAATTTCAACACAGTACTTTAACAGAGCCTAAAATAAAAGGGGTGGAAGCATGATAAAAGGAAAAATTCATTCTATAGAATCCATGGGGCTAGTTGACGGACCAGGTATAAGAGTTGTTGTGTTTTTTCAAGGCTGTAAGTTAAGATGTGCCTACTGTCATAATCCAGACACCTGGGACTGTAACAATAGCGGTACAGAAACAAGCGCTGAGGAGCTTATAAAGAAAATATTAAGGTTTAAACCCTATTTTGATAAATCGGGAGGAGGAGTGACCTTCTCTGGTGGAGAGCCGTTATTGCAGCCAGAATTTTTAATAGAGTGTTTAAAGCTATGTAAAGAGAATGGCATACATACAACCTTAGATACTGCTGGCTATGGCCTAGGCGCTTATGAAGAAATATTGGAATATGTGGACTTGATATTATTTGATATAAAGCACATAAAAAGAGAAGCGTATAAACAGTTAACTCTTTCAGAGGTAGATGAGTCTATAAAATTTTTAGAAGTAGCGCAAACACTAAATAAGAGGCTCTGGATACGACATGTTGTTGTGCCTGGCATAACTGATGGCGAGAAGCATTTAGAAGAGTTAGGACAGTATATATTGAATATTAAGAATGTAGAGAAGGTAGAGCTTCTTCCATATCATGTTTTAGGTGTAAACAAGTACGAAAACATGAATATGAAATATAGGCTTAAAGATGTTAAACCCATGGATAAGGAATATACGAAAGCATGGCAAGATAAAATTAACATTATGCTGAAAAATAAGTAGAATATTCTAAATGTAAGAGTTTTTTAGTTAAGTTCAAAAAATAACAAATAAAAAAACAAAGATTATAATTATAAATAACAAAAAGCTCTAGAATTCTAGAGCTTTTTCTTTAGTAATTATTATTCAACTACTGAAAATTGGTCCTTACCAACTCCACATAGAGGACATAGCCAATCTTCTGGAATATCTTCAAAAGAAGTTCCTGGAGCTATTCCGTTGTCTTCATCTCCTATAGCTGGATCGTAAACATACCCACATACATCACAAATATAACTTTTCATATCAAATTACCTCCTAAATTTATATAAAGTGTTATTAACAAATAATAATTATTAATTAATTCAATATTATTATAACATATGAAAATAATAAATCAAGTATATTTTTTCATAATTAGCAGAATTTATACTATAATATTAATAATGGAGGGAGGAGCTGTAATGAAAAAATTTGTACTCAATACTATTATAATCTTCATTTTTTTATTTTTTATAACATGTATTTTAACTTTTGGTATGCAACTAAGTCTAAAGTCTCAAATTAAAGCTACAAACAAGGTTGAATATAGGGTATCTGACAATAAGGTCTTGGTCCCACAACCTTCTCAAAGAGCTGTAGCTAATTATCAGTTTTCTAAATTATTTTTTGTTTTGAGATTAGTGGTCACTTTTTCAATACCTGCACTATTCATATTGTTAGGTGGGGTAAAAATTGCTTCTAGCTTAAAGGGAGTTGAGATAGTAAAACTTCTTAAGCTTACAGCATCTTATATGATCTTTGATCTTATTATATCTATACCACTGTCTTTCTTTAGCTCTTTTTATAGAGCAAAGATAATAGGAATTTCTAATTTGACTTTTTTGATGTGGTTAGAAGATTACATTAAGAACTTTACGGTTACTCTTATTATAACATTAATATTTGTTTTTGTTCCCTATATCATATTTATAAAATTTAAACGATGGTTTATTATATTAGGCCTTCTCACAATACCGGTGGGGTTTGTTGGCAGTATATTAGCGCCTGTACTTTTTGATCCTCTATTTAACGACTTTAAGCCTTTAGAAAATGTTCAAGTGAGGGATGCTATATCAGAAGTAGCCAAGAAGGCTAACATTGGAGATGTTAAGATATTGGAAGTGGACAAGAGTAAGGAAACAAAGGCACTAAATGCATATATGACAGGTATATTTAATACAAAAAGAATAGTTATATGGGATAATACTATAAACCAGTTAAGCACTGATGAGATCAAGTCCGTAGTTGCTCATGAGATAGGCCATTATAAGCTTAATCATATACCTAAGTCCATAATACTTTCTGGAATACTTTCAATACTGCTGTTATGGCTTACGGATTTAATATCAAAAAATATCATAACAAGGTTCAGTTTTCTGAAAAACAACATAAATAATTATAAATCTTTGGCTGCCATTCCGGTACTTATATTGGTATTTACCATATTATCTACCTTGTCAGATCCGCTTACCAATTGGTATTCTAGAAAAATTGAGATGGATGCTGATAAATTTGCAATAGAATTGACCCATGATAATTTAACAAATGCAAAATTGGAAGCAAGATTTATGGAGACTAATTTATCTATGGATGACGTAAATCCTATTTATAAGTTCTGGGTATATGATCATCCTACACCTAAGGAAAGGATAGATATGAGTAACGATTATAAACCTTGGGAAAGTGGTAAGTATAGATTTGATAAGATCATAAATGGAAGGTAACATTAATAATTTTATCAAAATCATGTGAAGAATATCAGCTAGGCTAGTGCTTTCAATAAGGTAACAATATATAAAGCTTTCATAGTGTATATTTTAAATAAATAAGATATAAAGCCCACAATAAGTTTAATAATAAAACTTATTGTGGGCTTTAATTAGAGTTATTATTTAGCCATCATTTTACTGAAGTATCCAGCTGGTATATGCTTTTGTTTTATCCCTTCTGTAACTGCAAGATAAGTTGCAGCTGTATCAAAACGTGCATCGTGGTAATTGCCGCTGCCTTCAAATAGGCTGTCTGCAGTTTGAGCAATCTTATCTTTGCTTATATTTAGAAATTTGATTAGTTCTTCTAGTTTAGGATTTTTGTATTCGCCGTTTGGCTTTAGCAGCTTACAGACATTCTTGTAATAATTCATAGTACAGAAGGTGCTTTTTGGTTCCCATTCTTCTCCCATGCCCAAAAGTTCGTGTTTTAAAAACTTTATATCAAAGGAGACATTATGTCCTATAACGAAGTCTGCTTTAATGAAGTCTTCATAAAAATCCTCTATTAAGTCCTCAAAGTACATACCGCTACTTAATTCGTATAACTTTTCCATTGAGAATCCATGAACTTCTTCTGCAGCAGGGTCCATCTGTTCAACTGTAAAGAAATAGTTTTTACCAATAGTTGTTTGAGGTTTAGTAGAAGAATCCACCACTATGTAACTTAGCTGGCATATGCTGCCCGGTCTAATACTTGTGGTTTCAGTATCAAAAAATAAAAGTTTCATTCTTATCCTCCAAAGTTATGTTAAGTCATCTAAAGTCTTATGTTGATTAAAGTTATGGCTTTACTAAAAATTTTGATTATACTGAAGTAATTTAAGTATAATCAAAATTTTTTTAATAAAGATAAAGTGCTTTTATAACACAAGACATAAGTAGATTAATTTTTTACATAAGTATCTCTAATAACATAATATAATAAAATTATTATTATGAAAAGTTTTAATAGTAAAAATTAATTGGTTATGTAGTAAAAAATTATGGCAGGCGACATAATTTCCTAAACAATAAAAAAATCTCGGATAAGAATCCGAGATTAGAGATTTTCAGATATTACTTTAAGCATTTTAATGCAGCTAGATAATGTTATATCTTCAACATCAAGTTTTGGATTAAACTCTACAAAGTCCATTGATCTTACTTTTCTAGTTGCTAGTACTGACTTTGTAATATCAGTAACCTCTTCTATTGATAAACCTTCACTTACAGGAGTTCCTGTACCAGGCACTAATGAAGAGTCTAAGCAGTCGATATCGAAGCTTAAATGAAAGTTGTTGATTTTAGCTGCTTGGATAGCATTATGAAATTCATTAATTACTGCTTCAGTTCCTTTATCTTTTATAGCTTTAGTAGTCCATACATTAAGCCCTAATTCTTTAATTAAATCCAATTCACCTTTATCTAAATCCCTTGCTCCTAATATAAAAATATTAGATGGTTTTACTTTTCTACCTTCTACATATATATCTACAAGCCCCTTGTAGCCTAGTCCCATTGAAGCGGCTAATGGCATACCATGTACATTTCCACTTGGAGAAGTAGTATCTGTATTTATATCACCATGGGCATCAATCCAAATTACTCCAAAGTCATCACCATGGAATCTAGCTGCACCAGCAACTGATCCTAAGCCCAATGAGTGATCTCCGCCTACAACGAAAGGAAAACAGTCAGAAGTTAAGGAATTATATACAATGTGAGCTAAATTAGTATTCACTTCAGTTATTGGAGATAAATACTTCATTACGCTATGGTTTATATATTTATCTTTTTCATCAACTGTCTCAACATATAAATTTCCTAAATCATAAATTTTGTGTTTACCATCTACACTAAGGATTTGTCTTAAATCATTATCTCTTAAGGCATTTGGTCCAAATTCTACGCCTGGTCTATCACATCCATAGAAAAGAGGAACACCTATCAAATTAATGTTCATATGAAGCACCTCCAATAATCTTTTGTTAGCCAAAAAAGATTATATATTATATTAGTACAAAATATAAGTATTTTTGAAAAAAAAATAAAAAAAATGGTATGTTAATTTTTCTTAACACAAATAAATGTTAAAAAAATATCATTCTACTTGATAATTATTATTAAATGATATAAAATATTGTTATAGGATAGTATATTTATAACTTAGCAAAAGGATACTAATTAATATATAGTTTTTAGTATAAAACATATTTTATACCAGTAACAAAATCCACTAATAGATTATATTTCTAACATAGGGATGAACATAAATAATATATCCTAATTCAAGGAGGATGATATAAATGTTAAGAGACAAAGCAAGTAAAATATCAATAATTGGAGCTGGATTTGTTGGTTCTACAACTGCATATGCATTGATGCTAGAGGGATTGGCTTCTGAGATTGTTATAGTGGATATAAATAAGGATAAGGCAGAAGCTGAAGCTATGGACTTGGCGCATGGAGCTGCCTTTGTAAAAGCAATAGATGTAATGGCAGGGGATTATGCAGATACTAAAGATTCAGATATAGTAATAATAACAGCTGGTATAGGGCAAAAGCCTGGTGAAACTAGACTTGATATAATAAATAAGAATTTAGCAGTTTTCAAGCAAATAGTTCCAGAAATAGTTAAATATAGCCCTAATGCTATACTACTTGTAGTTTCTAACCCAGTAGATATATTGACTTATATAACTTATAAGCTATCAGGATTACCACAAAATAGAGTTATAGGTTCTGGTACAGTTCTAGATACTTCAAGATTTAAGTCCATGTTAAGTGATCATTTCGAAATTGATCCAAGAAATATACACACTTATATAATTGGAGAACATGGTGATTCAGAAATAGCAGCTTGGAGTTTAACTAATATTGCTGGTATGAGTGCAGAAGACTATTGCAGTAAGACCTGTGAAAAATGCGACGGTGACTTTAAGTTTACTATACCAGAAAAGGTTAAGAATGCAGCTTATGAAATAATAAATAAAAAAGGTTATACAAACTATGCGGTAGGATTGGCTGTAAGAAGGATTGTGGAGGCTATTCTAAGAGATGAAAATTCAATATTAACAGTTTCATCCCTATTTAAAGGGCAATATGGTATTGATGACGTATATCTAGCTATACCGACTATCGTTAATAGAGATGGTGCTAACAAGATCCTTGAAGTACCTCTATCACAGGAAGAGCAGTCAAAACTTAACGAATCAGCAGAAATATTAAAGTCTCATTTAAGAGATGCGAAGCTTCAATAATATTAAAGTTTAATTGAACTTAAAAAAGAATAGTATCTGATGATAATAATTTAGCCATACTAAGGAGTTTCTTCTTGGTATGGTTAAATTTTTAATTAAAATTATGAGAAGAGTAATAATACTGTTAAAACTAATACGAAAATTTTTATCATGTTTGAAAGCGTGTTGAAAATACAAATTTGGATATACTAATTTTAGTAGAATTTATAAGGTATATTATATAAATTCTAATCTTAAGAAAGTATCTGTTCGCTGAAATAGATATTTGAAAATATTTAAATTTAAAGGAATCAAAGGTGATAGTTATGCAGAGCAAGGCTAAAAAAGTCTTTAAGATTACTTTTATAATATTATTGTTAATGCTTTTATCATGTTTATCGGCATATATTTATTTGAGAAATAGGATATATTCAAATGATGAAATAAGTTTTTTAGAAAAAGAGTCAGGTATTCCTAGATATTTTGATAGTTCATTCCAACAAATAAATCCTTTGGCAGGCACAATAGCTCTAGAAGAAAAAAATCAGGGCTTTAGTGACCAAGATTATAAAGAGCAAGAGGGAGTAACCAATGTACTGTTAATAGGTACTGATGGAAGGACATTGAATGAGAATTCCAGGTCTGATTCAATTATAATAGCTACATTAGACACAAATCATAAAAAGATTAAATATACATCAATAATGAGAGATTCCTACGTCCAGATTAAAGGCCATGGAGAAGACAAAATTAACAGTGCATTTGCTTATGGAGGGCCTAAACTTTTAATAGATACTATTTATAGAAATTTCAATATAAAATTAGATAAATACATATTGGTAAACTTTTGGGGGTTTGAAGATATAGTAAATGAATTAGGCGGTATAGATATAGAAATAAAAGATTACGAAATAAAGGAAATGAACAAATATATAGGAGAAGTAGATAAGGTAAAATCACCTAATATAGTAAGACCAGGACTACAGCACTTAGATGGACAACAAGCCTTGGCTTACTCAAGAATAAGAAAAGTAGGTAATGGCAGTTATGAAAGAACAGAGAGGCAAAGAAGGGTACTGACAGAGGTTGGAAGAAAAGTAATGAGTATAAATCCGGTTCAGTACCCAAGTATATTGAATACGATAATCCAATATTTTAAGACTAATGTTGAGCCAATTCAGTTGATGAATTATGCATATACCGCTTACACAATGGGAGATGTAGCCTTTGAAGGACTACAACTGCCAGCCAGTGAATTATGTGAAGGACAATTATATAGAGGAACCTGGGTATTTTTAATCGATAAACAGCAAAATGCAAGAATTCTTAATGAATTTATATTTAATGATAAAAAATACAATCCAAAGGATGTAGACCGAAAGCAAGTACAGAGAGTAATAGAACAATATAAGAATAATGAAGAATAAAAAAAGATATAGGAAGATGAACATCCTATATCAAACGAAAATAAAAATAAAGTTAAGAGGGCAAATTAAATTCCGTTCAAAGTATATATATTCGCCATATTAATAAAAATTCCTTCTATAATATATTGAAATATATAGTGAAGTTAAATAAAAATATACAAACTAACAAATTACCTATGGATATATTAATAATTAATAATTATCTTAAATTAACTAAACTAAGTTTGAAGTGTTGAACATATACATTTATAAAGGTACATTTATAAGTTTAAGCATAAAATTATTAAGTATAAAACGCTTCAGAAGTTTTTCAAATATGACACGGTTTATAGTTAAATATATGATAATTAATTTGAAGCGTATCTATAATAAGGGGGTTGTTAGTTTGAAGAAAACTTATGTACTTGATACCAACGTTTTGTTGTATTCGCCAGGAGCTGTGTTAACCTTCGAGGATAATGATGTGGTTATTCCAGAGGTTGTTTTGGAAGAACTAGACAATTTGAAAAAGACGAATAATGACTTAGGGTTAAATGCAAGACATGCAGCAAGATTACTAGATAAGCTAAGAAAAGAAGGTAATTTAAGTGAAGGCATTCAATTACCTGGTGGTGGCAGTTTACGAGTTGAATCAAATCACTATGGAACTAAAATACCTCCAAGCTGGGATGTTATGAAAGCTGATAACAGAATAATTCAAGTATGTAAAGCACTTAAAGAAAGCGGGGAGAATGTCCATCTTATAACAAAAGACATATTTGAAAGAATTAAAGCTGATACTGTAGGAATTGAGGTTGATGATTTTCATGAGGAAGTAGTCCCTGAGCAAGATAATCAATATACTGGTAGAATTGAAGTATATGCCCCTCAAGAAGTAATAGAAAAATTTTATAAAGATAAAGAATTAGATCCAAAAGAGCTTTATATATATGACGATACTAGGCAAATATATATAGAACCTAAATTAGAGGTTAACCAGTTTTTGATAATTCATTCGTCGGAAAATAATAAGCAGACTGCTTTAGGGAGATTCGATGGACAGAAGGTAGTTCAACTTATATATAAGGATAGTAAATCTTTTGGTTTATCTGCAAGAAATGTTGGCCAAAAGTTTATGATGGAATGCCTTTGGACCGAAGCTTCAAAAGCACCACTTACTATAATAAAAGGACCAGCAGGAACTGCTAAGACTCTATTTTCTTTAGCAACTGGACTTCAAAAAATATTAGAGGAAGCTAACAGTCAGTTTAGAAGAATATTGGTGTGTAGACCTAATGTAACCATGGACGAAGAAATAGGATATCTTCCAGGATCAGAACAGGAAAAAATAGCTCCTTTTATGAGGCCTATTTTTGATAATTTAGAAATACTTATAGACTCTGATGAAAATGAAAGATATAAGAATGAAAAGGAACTGAATGATAAAATAATGGAACTCTTTGATAGAAAGATAATTACTACAGAAGCAGTAGCCTATCTTAGAGGAAGATCAATAGTTAAGAACTGGGTAATAATTGATGAAGCCCAGAATCTTACTCCTAAGCAGGTAAAGGCTATAATAACAAGAGTTGGTGAAGGAACAAAACTTATTCTTATAGGGGATCCTGATCAAATAGATCAACCATTCCTAGATTCTAGATCCAATGGTCTATGTTATGCTTCGGAAAAAATGAAAGGAAGTAAGCTTTGCTATCAGGTCACATTGAAATATGACGAGTGTGAAAGAAGCCCAATTGCCTTTGAAGGTGCAAAAAGATTGTAAAAAAACTATAAACTCAATTGAATTATATTTTTGTTATGGATATAATAAAGCAGGTAGAAAATATTAAATACCTGCTTTTTTTATTTTTGACAAGTATAAACTTTATAAATTTAGGATAATAAAAGTAGTATAGTTATAAGTTAAATAACAAAAAAATATAACTCAATATAACCAATAAAGCACTAATGACTAAAAAAAGGATTTTTGTTAAAATTAAATAGAACTCTAAGATAAAATTAAGAGGTGTATAATTAATGGCTAAAAAAAACACAAATAAATCTTCAATTATGAAAAGACTATTTTTTCTATATTCTTTTATTTTAATGATATCTATAGTAGTTTCAGCATCAATTATAACTGTAAATAAATCGAAAGATACAGTAGAAATGGTAAAGAAAAGCGAAAACTTGGCAAGTAACAACAAAGAAAAAACTATTACTATTGATAACGAAAAGCAGGATACTATAGCTGAAAACAATGAGGCTAAGTTGACAAAGGATAAAGTTGATAATATAGCGCAAAAGGACTATAGACTTTTGCTTGTGAATAAGAATTATCCATTGGATAGTACCTTCAAACCTAATGAGCTAGTTCCCCCTAATGTTAAAAGAATTGGATCGGTTTCTTTAGAAAATAGAAAGATGAGTAGAGAAGCTGCCAAAGCCCTAGAAAGTATGTTTTTTGATGCAAAAAAAGATAAGATAAATTTAATTTTGGTATCTGCATATAGGAGTTATGAAAATCAAGCTGATGTATATGAAAGAAAAATTGAGACTGATGGAGCTACAGAAGCTAGTAAATACGTAGCTAAAGAAGGCTCAAGTGAACACCAAACTGGTCTTGCTGTTGATGTAAATTCTTCTCCATACTATGATTTAGCTGAAGATTTTGAAAAGACTAAGGAAGGAAAATGGGTTGCAGACAATGCTCATAAATATGGATTTGTTATAAGGTATCTAAAGGGTAAAAGTGATATAACAGGATATAATTATGAACCGTGGCATTTAAGATATGTAGGAACAGATGCGGCCAAATACATGTTTGATAATAATTTGTGCCTTGAAGAATATGTGCAGAAATTAGCATCGGAACAAAAATAACTTAAGTTCTATTGGAGGATTTTAATAGATGAAAAAAAATGAAAAGAAAAATAGAAGGTTTATTAATGTTTTTGGTCTGAATATATTTAATTTTATATTTGCAAATATTGTTATCGGACTTGTAATATCTGTGCCATTGGTTTTTTATGGTCCCTTTAATAACATAAAGGAATTAGTTGTTACTTCTGCTATGACTACACTTAGTCATCAATATTTAGCTACTGTATTTTTAAGTAAAGCTGAAATTGATGAAATAATGAACAAGAATAAAGTAGAAGACACTGTTAACTCAAATACCAATGAAATTAGTATACAAGAACCAACTTCTGATACTGTTAGCAAAGGTGATAGTGGTATAGAGTTAAAAGAAATAAAAGGTAATTCTTTTAATGGACATCTGCTTATAGTGAATGATGCTAAAAGGATACAACTTGGATTAACTGACAATTTAGGACGTTTTGGTATGAAGCTTGATGATATAGTGAAAAAAGAGAATGCAGTAGCAGGAATAAATGCAGGCGGATTTCAAGATGAAAATGGACAAGGTAACGGTGGTGTACCTACTGGAATGGTTGTAAAGGACGGTAAGATCGTCTTTGATGACCAGAAGGAAGATAAGGTTTCGCTTATAGGCTTTAATACAGATGGTGTTTTGGTAATGGGGAAATACAGTAAGAATGATATTGCGAGACTAAAGATTAAAGATGCAGTATCCTTCAGTCCTTTCTTAGTTATAAATGGACAAGGTGTAATTAAAAGTGGAAATGGTGGTTGGGGTATTGCACCTAGAACTGCTATAGGACAGAGAAAAGATGGCACAGTTTTAATGCTTGTAATTGATGGCAGACAAATAGGAAGCCTTGGAGCAACATTGAAAGATGTCCAAGAGATCATGATAGAAAATGGTGCATATAATGCTGCTAACTTGGATGGAGGATCATCAACTACAATGTTTTATGATGGTAAGATAATAAACAATCCTTCTAGTAAAGATGGTGTTAGATACATTCCAACTTCATTTATTATTAAATAGGGGGAAAATTATGATAAGATATATAAAAAACTTAGGAATATACATATTAGTAGCCATAGTATTACAGATTGGAGTATTATATTATATCAATAATAAGTATTTGGGTGGTTTTAGTGGAAGCTTGGAGCAAACAAAATCCAAAACAGTAGCAGCTAGTACTTCAGAAAATAATGTGAGCAAAGCTAATGGTACTAATTCCAGCAGTGTAACAGATGATAACATAACAAAATTTAATGTTCCAGAAGAAGCTAAAGAAATACAATTGTCAAAAGAAGCTGATAAATTAGCTTATGTTGTAGATGGCAATCTTCAGGTTGTATATAAGTCAGAGAAAGTATCCATAGACAGTGATGGATTGAAATTATTAAAGTATCAGTGGTTTAATGAAGGTAGTTTAATTCTTGCTTTAGCAAAAGAAAATAGTACATATGTATCTTTTTATAAATATGATCTTAGCACTAAGGATAAGACCTTATTATCCTCTTTGTCTCTTAAGGATAAAAAATCTTCAATTGATAGTATAATTAGTTCTCCCTTAAAAGACTTGATATTTGCAAGAGTGACTTCAAGTGCAGGAAGTAGCGATATATATAAATTAAATGTAAGAAATGAATTTGAAAAGGTTGATTTAAATGAAAGTAAAATTAAAGATGTATATTTAATACCTCATGAAGACAAGCTCGTGTATAATTCTTCTCTAAGTAATAATGTTTATGTAACTTACTTAGAAAATAAGTTGGCTTTCAATCAAAAAGGACTAACTAGAATACTTGGTGTGGATAAGTCAGAAAATGTTTATGTAGGAATAACAAGTGGCAACAGCATAAGTAAGATATTTTATGGTGCCATAAGTGAAAAAACCTCTAGCTGGAAAAGTATAATATTAAATAATCCAATACAAGTTGATGATTTGGATAGTATTTTTGTTGTAAATGATACTATATACAAGGTTAACAGAGAACAGAATAAATTAGAAGATTTAAATGGAAATAACAATATGTCTTTTAAAGGAACGTTTATTACTGTTTCTAATGGAAAGATTTTAAGCAAGGAAAATGGACAAGTATATATAAATTAGAAAAAATTATTTAGGATTTGCTAAAGTACATGTTGTAATTAAGTCGTCAGTTATACCACGCTTAAATGGGCTTGTGTAAAGAATTCGCTAGAGAAAATTGATTCTTTAGCGAATTTTTATTCCTACAAAGGATTAAATCTTATATAATTATGTTTAATAATATATAACAAATTTTAAATACCCTAATGGTAAGTAATTCTTATGTAGTAAGGATGGATTGAAGTAATCTGTGACTATATGATATAATTATACTTTAGACTAGACAGTATAGTATGCTTTTTATATTATTGTAAATAAGTAATAAAAACTCTGTAGTAAAGAGTGAAAAAGAATAGGAGAAAGTAGGACAAGATGAGAGAGAAACTATTAGATATTATCATAATGATTCCGGCTATATTAATCGGTTTTACATTTCATGAATATGCTCATGCTAAAGTTGCTGATATTGTTGGGGATAAGACTCCTAGGTTTCAAGGTAGATTAACATTAAATCCATTAGCACACATAGATCCAATTGGATTTTTATTAATACTTGTTATGAAGTTTGGTTGGGCAAAACCAGTTCAAGTGAACAGGAGAAATTTTAAAAACGGATATAAAGATGATTTAAAGGTTACAATAGCAGGCCCTTTAGCTAATTTATTTGTTGCTATAGTGTTTTCAGTCATATTTGGGTTAGCTTTTAGATTCTATTTTGTAGACAATTATTCACAGCTTTCTAAAGTTGTAATTGACATTTTAAATGCAATAATTGTGATAAATATTAACCTTTTTGTTTTTAACTTATTGCCGTTGCCGGGGCTTGATGGATTTGGAATATTAGAAGATTTATTTCCATCATTCTTTAGTAAGATATCTGATTCGCTTTATAGATATCAATTTATAATAATAGCATTGATAGCTTTTGGTGGTGCTAAATTTTTAGCTATACCAACGGGTGCTATTCAGGATTTGTGTGGTAAGCTGATTACAGCCATTGCTTTATAAATAGGAGGACTATATGAGACTTAGGAAAAAATGGTGGGCAAGACCAGAATTAGAACAAGCAGAAAATGTTGTTATCAATCCATCTGAGCTTAAAGGAAAGTGGAATGAGGAATTTAATAATAATAAACCTATCCACTTAGAGTTAGGATGCGGAAGAGGCAAGTTTATTAGTGAAAAAGCAGCAGCTTTTCCAGATATAAATCATATTGCAGTTGATTTAAAGGACGAAGTACTTATTTATGCATTAAAAAAAGTAAACGAAGCTGAGGTGCCAAATGTAAGACTGATACCAATGAATATATCATTTATTGGAGATGTTTTTGAAAAAGATGAGGTAAGTAAGATTTATATCAATTTCTGCAATCCTTGGCCAAAGGAAAGACATAAAAAGAGAAGACTTACTCATAGTGGTTTTCTGAATACGTATAAGAACTTCCTAGCGCCTAAAAGTGAAATTTGGTTTAAAACAGATGATATAGGTCTATTTGATGAATCTCAAGAGTACTTTAAGGAAAGTGGGTTTTCACTTGAATTTGTAACTTATGATCTACATAATTCAGATTTTAACGATAATATAATGACTGAGTATGAATCTAAGTTCACATCTTTAGGAATGAAAACTATGTTTTTGATAGCTAAACTTAAATAATTAATGTGGAAAGAAAGTCGCATCAGCGGCTTTTTTTGCTGTCTATGGAAGTGTAAAGTTTTTTCTGTATAAAACGACTAACTTCAAGGGCTCATAACATCTATTTAGGATTAACAGTAAAAAATAAAGTATATTAATCTGCTATATTTTCCTTACATACGTCAAGAAAGGTAGAAGCAAAAAATCAGCGATTTAGACATAGATAAGTAACATACATAAAAATAGTATTTAATCAAATAATAGATATAGCCATTAAAAGTTAATAAAAATCCTATAACACTAAAAGGAGTGGTGAAAATGAGCGAAAATTCAACAAGAACCATTGTAGGGGTTGTTAAGGATAGCAATGATGAGATAGAAGCATATAAGCTGGATAGCGGAGAGATAGTTCAAAAGGAAGAAGCTATAAGCCTAGCAAAGGAAGGAAAGATAACAGGAGTACAAGTTTCAACTTCTAGAAAAGGTGAGCCTTATTTGAGAAGTTATCCTGATGGTACTAAAGATAATAATTTAGATAGTTTACCAGAAGTAAAATATTAGGCAGATGCGAAAAAATAGCTAAAGAAAAACGCTTTAGCTATTTTATTCTTTAACAAAATACATTTTAAATATAACTTAGGATAATTATGGGTGGCCTGCTTAAAAGCTTATGAAATGAAAGAATAAAATAGAAAAAATATGTCGCCTGCCAGATTTTCCTCATATCCATTCGGAAAGGCAGATGCGAAAAAAATAGCTAAAGAAAAACGCTTTAGCTATTTTATTCTTTAACAAAATACATTTTAAATATAACTTAGGATAATTATGGGTGGCCTGCTTAAAAGCTTATGAAATGAAAGAATAAAATAGAAAAAATATGTCGCCTGCCAGATTTTCCTCATATCCATTCGGAAAGGCAGATGCGCAAAAAAATAGCTAAAGAAAAACGCTTTAGCTATTTTTTTACCACAACTAATTTCCTATCATAAATCTCATAAAATTTATTACTTGCTCTCATTGCTTGACCTATTTCTAAGATTAAATCATTTTCTGAGCTTAGACATAACAAAACTGTATCTTCATCTATGATTACCTCAAAATCCTTTATTGCCCCTTCTAAACTTCTGTCAAGTCCCTCAGCAATTCTTAAAAGAATACCTATACTTTCTATGGCGTCTATATCCATTCTGTTAATTATGCTGGAATACTTAATAAAAGGGAGCTGGAAATTGTTATTTCGATGCATTGATGCTATCAAAGCACTCATAAGGATCTCACGATGAGAGAGGCCGCTTATAGCTGAGTTAAGTATTATATAAAGGGAATGGATGTGATGATCATAGTACCTTATACTAGTTCCGCAATCATGCAATAGGGAAGCTGTTTTAATTATATTAGAATATTCATCTCCAAGTCGATGAAGTGGTTTTAGCTCTTTAAAAAGCTTACCAGTGATTTCGTGTACCTTAACAGCATGCTTTCTATTTATATTTAAGGTTTCGACTATACCGTCTATGCTATAATCCAATATATCATCCCAAGCTGTTGTATAATTGTTATTTAAGTATTCCTGAAGAATCCCTTCCCTGAGACCTCTGCCACAGATTTTTATATTCTTTATAGAAAGAAGTTGTACTAGTTTGTCAAGAATTATTATGCCGCCAAATATTACATCTGCTCTATCTACTGACAAACCTTCAACTTTACTTCGCCCTTTTAGATTTTTACATTTTAGAAGATTATATATTTCACTTAGATCATAATCATCAAAGGAATAATTGTGTAGAGTTCCTATTGGGTACCTCTTTGTGTGTTTTTGAATTTTAGCTATGTTTCTTATGGTGCCACCAATTCCTATTATGCTATCGAACTCAGTATCAAATAGCCAAGGTATACTTTTTATTGCATCTTCCACATAGCTAGTAGCTGCTAGACAATTATTGTAGCTTATAACGTCTGTAAGTTCATAGTCATTTGATATATTAATACATCCTAAGGGAATGGTTATCTTTTTTATTATTTCATTATTTTTTATCCAAGCTAAATGTGTATGATTGCCACTTATATCAACCATAAGTGAATTTTTATAATAAAGACTATTCTTTATGCTTAAATGATTATAGTAAATTTCTTCATCAAAGTTTAAAATTTTAATTTTTAAAGAAAGCTCTTTTTCTATTTTATCTTTAAGGATTTTTTTATTAGTAGCGCACCTTAAAGCTTCAGTTGCAACAAGAATAATTTCAGAGGCACCTGATTCTATACATAGAGCTTTAAATGCTCTTAGAGTAGATAAAGTCTTTTCCATCTTCTCTACAGATATAGCAGAGGTCTTTGATATATCTTCACCTAATCGTATAGTTTCTTTAATCTCATCAATTATTTTAAAGTAACCCGAATCTTCAACTTGAGCAAGCATAACTCTAGTTGAGTTAGATCCAAGATCTATTACTCCGAATCTTTTCATAAATAAATCTCCTTAACGTAGCCTATAATAAAATAGAATATTTGTTCAATAAATTCATAAAGGTATATTAATATATTAACATATTTAGCTGTACAACTTCATGATAAAATTTATATTTTTTGTTCTTTAGGTAACTATATTTTAGATATTTTTTGCATAAGTATATAGACATCTTAAATTTAGATATGGAAGAAAGAATAAAAAAAGCTTAAAATTTATTTATATTCAGTTGGTGTTGACAAGAAAAAAATTTATTGGATATAATATAGATAATAAAATAAAAAAAATCTAAGAAAAGAAGAGTACTTTACTTAATTCTTTTAGCGAGCAGGGGATGGTGTAAGCCCTGTAAGATAGAGTAAGGGAAAAGAGCCTTGGAGATGCTGCTTGAAAAATTGTAGTAGGGCATGCCGCATTATGCGTTATAATTATGAGTGGGTTATTTAACCAATAGAAGTGGTACCGCGGATATAAGTTCGTCTCTAAAAATCGAGACGGACTTTTTTTAACGTTTAAGCATTCTATATAAATAAAACAGTTTAATTAATAAGCAGAAGTTTGCCTTTTATAAAAGAAGCTATAAAAAGCAACTTTTAGAATTATATTTTTCTATGTAGAGTTTCAAGGCTATACAAACAAAAGGAAGAGTTGCAATAGAAATAAATTGCCATAGAGTAATTGTTTTTATATAGATTTAGGAGGAGATACAATGGATTATAAGAAGCTTACAGCTGAAAGACTAAAAGAGCATTTAGAAATAGATGTGGATACCTTAGAAGGCTTTATAGAGGTACCACCAAGACCAGAAATGGGAGACTTTGCATTTCCATGCTTCCAACTAGCGAAGTCTTTAAAGAAAGCACCTAATATAATAGCTTCAGAGCTAAAAGATAAGATCAATGCAGAAGGGTATGAAAGAGTAGAAAATTTAGGACCTTACGTAAACTTCTTTGTAGATAAAGGGACATTTACAAAAAATACAGTTGATAAGATATTAGTTGAAAAAGAGTGCTATGGTTCTTCAACAGCTGGCGATGGAGAAAATATAATAGTAGAATATTCATCTCCAAACATAGCTAAGCCATTTCATGTAGGACACTTATCAACAACAGTTATCGGAAATTCTCTTTATAAAATGTTTTCATTTGAAGGTTATAATGTGGAGAGGATAAACCATCTAGGAGACTGGGGAACACAGTTTGGTAAGCTTATATCAGCTTATAAGAGATGGGTTGATGAAGAAGCTTTAGAGAAACATCCTATTTCAGAACTACTTAGAATATATGTAAAATTCCATGATGAAGCAGATAAAGATCCTTCCTTAGAAGATGAAGGAAGAATGTACTTTAAGAAACTTGAACAAGGTGACAGTGAAGCTGTAGCTCTTTGGGATAGATTTAGAAAGCTTTCTTTAAAAGAATTTAACAATATATATGAAATGCTAAATGTAGACTTTGATTCTTGGGCAGGAGAAAGTTTCTACAATGATAAGATGGATAGCATAGTTAAAGAACTAGCGGAAAAGGGACTTTTGGTTGAGAGCAATGGAGCTAAAGTAGTTATGCTAGATGAGTATAACATGCCTCCGTGTATAGTGTTAAAGTCTGATGGCGCATCAATATATGCTACAAGAGATTTAGCTGCTGCTATGTATAGAAAGAAAACTTATGATTTCTCAAAGGCAATATATGTAGTTGGTAAGGATCAGGCGCTACATTTTAATCAAGTATTTAAGGTTTTAGAGTTAGCAGGTCATGAATGGGCTAAGAATTGTATTCACGTCCCATTTGGAATAGTAAGATTTGCTGAGAAAAAGCTATCTACTAGAAAAGGGGATGTAATACTATTAGATGAATTATTATCAGAAGCTGTATCTAAGACTTTAGAAGTAATAAATGAAAAAAATCCAACTCTTGAGAACAAAGAGGAAGTAGCTAAAAAGGTTGGAATTGGTGCAGTGGTATTTACTTATTTAAGAAATAGTAGAGAAAGAGATATAGTATTTGATTGGAAAGAGATATTGAACTTTGAAGGAGAGACAGGACCTTATGTTCAGTATACTTATGCTAGAGCAAAGAGCATACTTAGAAAAGTTGGAGAAGTATCAGAAGAAAGCGATTTTTCAAAGCTTCAATCAAAAGAAGAGTTTGAGCTTGTTAAGACTTTAGACGGATTCCAAGCTAGCATATTATATGCTATAGAAAAGCTTGAACCTTCTGTTGTTACTAGATATGTAATAGATGTAGCAAAGGCCTTCAATAAGTTCTATAATGCTCATTCTGTAGCAAATGTTGATGATATAAGCCTAAAGAGTGCCAGAATAAAACTAGTTGAAGCTACTTGTCAGGTAATAAAAAATGGCCTAGGTTTAATAGGCATAGAAACAGTTGAGAAGATGTAAGCATGGAGTTTATAACTCAAAACCATATTCTAAAGTTAGAGGAAGACTTATATAGTAAATATAATTTAAATAAGATTGCGTTTATTGATATAGAAGCAACTGGTTTTGATAAGCTAAATAATAAGGTCTTTGCTATCTCTGTAGGTAAGTTTGAAAATAAGATATTTAAAAATGAAATCTTGTTTTGTGAACATAATGAAGAAAAAATTCTTCTAGAAAGCTTTTTAAAGATTGTAAAAGATAGAAGGGTTTGGTGTACTTTCAATGGATTAGCTTTTGATGAACCATTCATACTTGAAAGATTGAGTATAAATAATCTTGAAATTCCTAAAATAGATAAACATATAGATTTTTATAGGGAGATAGCTCCCTATAAAAACTCATTAAACTTAAGTGGATGTTCGCTAAAAGATATGGAGAGGTATTTAGGAGTACAGAGAGAAGACAGTATTAATGGTAAAGAATGTAGAGATGCTTATTTTGATTATTTAAGTACTGGTGATGAAGAAATAAAAAAGAAAATAATACTTCATAATATGGAGGATGTGTCCAACTTGCCTTTATTATTTCTCATATTAAAGGATATCGAAATAAAAGGATTAAGAAGAGATGATTTACTTTCCAAAAATCAAAAACATTATATAAAGTATTTAAGTAAGAAAAAGGGTGTTGAATTAGACAAAAGAGCTTTTGGAAATATGTCAAAGAAAACTGCGTCTAAGATCATATATGAGCTTATTCAAAACAAAGTGAATACTAGTAAGATTAAAGAGATATTGGACAATAAGCAAGCTGGGCATCAATGATGCCCATAATATAAAAAAACGCTAAAGATTCTTTAGCGTTTTTTTATAATCTATTTCTTTATCGTTAATGGGGTAGTGCTAGATGAACAACCAGCACAGCTTGATGAAGAACAAGAACTACTACTGCTGCAATGACATTCACCTTTTGCAGAACTTCTTACGTTTTTAAATAATATAAAACCTGCAACTGCAACTATTGCTAAAGTTATTAATATTTCTATCATAAAAACACCTTCTTTAAAATATTAGTTTTCCTACAGTGAATACAATGAATGCTCCAATCCATGCAAGTATAAATTGATAACTTGCTGAGAAAGCAGTCATTTTGCCACCAAATTCTTTTTTCATAGTACCTAGAGCTGTAACACATGAAGTGTAAAGTAATACAAATACCATAAAGCCTAATGCACTTGCAGTAGTAAAGCCTGCAGATATAGCGGCATCTAGGTTACCTCCATATATAACTGTCATAGTTGAAACTACAGATTCTTTTGCAAGAACACCAGTTATTAAGGATACTGAAGCTTGCCAGTTTCCAAATCCTAAAGGTGCAAATATAGGAGCTACGAAGTTACCTATGTTAAATAAGAAGCTTTGATTTATGTCATCAACCTTACCAGAGAAGCTAAAGCTCTGTAAAAGCCAAATTAAAACAGTCATCGCAAATATTATTGTTCCAGCCTTAGCTAAGAAGCCCTTACCTTTATCCCAAGTGTTCTTAAGTACGGTTCTTACTTCAGGCATCTTGTATTCAGGTAGTTCTATAATAAATGGTTCTTCCTCTTTCTTGAATAAAGTATTCTTAAATAGCATACCTACTAAGAAAGCAACTACAATTCCTAGGAAGTATAAGCCGCCTACAACAAGTCCAGCTTTTGAACCGAAGAATAATGGAGCAAATACTGCATATATAGGTAATCTTGCGTTACAGCTCATAAGAGGTATAAGTAGCGCTGTAAGTTTTCTATCTTTTTCGCTTTCAAGTGTTCTTGCAGACATAATAGCAGGAACGTTACATCCAAATCCCATAAGCATTGGAATGAATGCTTTACCGGAAAGTCCAGCCTTTCTCATAAGACTGTCCATAATAAAAGCTGATCTAGCCATGTACCCGCTATCCTCAAGTACTGATACACATAAGAATAAAGTCATTACTAATGGTAGAAAAGTAATAATTCCACCTACACCAGCAACTATTCCATCTACTATTAAAGACTGGAACCATGGAGCAGTGCTTGATAAGAGATTGCTTAAAAATGGTATTAAGTTATCATTTAAAAGTCCATCCAATAAATCCTGCAAAGGCTTACCAACCCAAGCAAAGGTAAATTGAAATATAAAGGCCATAATAAGTACAAACATAGGATAAGCTAAAATAGGGTGTAATAAAACTTTATCTATCTTATCAGTAAGGGAAGTATTTCCTTTATCATTTTTAGCTCTTGAGGAAGCTATTATTCCGTCTATATAAGAGTATGCATCTTTTTCTGAATTGAAATAATAGTCATTATCATCTATTGTCAGTGATAATTCATTATTAACAAGCATCTTTTTAACCTGATCTATCCCCTTTTTCTTTGATGCTACCATAGGTATAACTTTTACTTTTAACTCTTCTTCAAGAGCTTTGTAGTCGATCTTAAAGCCTTTCTTTTCAGCCACATCTATCATGTTTAATAGAAGAACAATTGGTTTTTTAAACTGCTTTAATTGAAGTGTTAAGTATAAGTTTCTGTCTAAGTTAGAAGCATCTACTATATTGATTATAAGATCAACATTTTCATTTTCCAAAAAGGACTTTGATACCTTTTCTTCATTAGAGAAAGTATCCATTGCATAAATACCTGGCAAGTCTACTATTTTTATATTATTTAGCTTGCCTTCCTTTTTTTCAACTGTTACTCCTGGCCAGTTACCAACATATTGATTTGAACCAGTTAGCGCGTTAAAAAGAGTTGTCTTACCCACATTTGGGTTTCCCAATAGAGCTACTGTAGTCATTAAAAATCCCCCTTACTAAATTTCAATTACTTCTTTAATAGTATGTTTTTTGCATCGTTTTTTCTGATGGCTATATTAAATCCTCTTAAACTAATTATCAGTGGATCACCTAAAGGAGCTACTCTTTTTAGAGTTACTTCTGTTCCTTCGATACAACCTAGTGCCATTAATCTTTTTACTAATTTATCATCTCCAGAAATGTTGTCCACAACACCTGCTTGACCTGGTTTTAAATCATAAACGCACATTCTTTCCACCTCGCATTGAAAATCATTCTCAAGAAAATAATACCACCCTGTTAATAAAAAGTCAAGGATATACATGAAATAATAATATTTTGAAAAAACAGAAAATTTAGAAAAGGTTTTATAGATACTGTTGATAATGATAGATATGAATATAATAAATATATAAAAACCAAAAGAATAGATATTTATTATTGGTTAATAAACACTATTATCAAATGAAAAATGTTAATTTATAAACAAAGCTTTACTTAATAGAGGATTTCAATATATAATGGTATGAAAAATTATACAAAGTATTAATATGTGATAATATTATTAGCTTAGGAGGGATAACATGAAAAAAGTAGCAGCTTTTTTTGATATTGACGGAACCCTATACAGAGAAGGTTTAATAACAGAAATGTTCAAGAAAATGATAAAATATGAAATAATACAATCAGAAAAATGGTATAATGAAGTTAGACCGGAATTTTTGAAGTGGGATAAAAGACAAGGTGATTATGACGGATATTTACTTAAAATGATAGATATTTACCTAGAAGGAATAATAGGGCTTTATAAGCATCAAATAGAGTTTATTGCTAAAAAAGTTATAGAGCAAAAAGGTGAAAGATTATATACCTTTTCTAGAGATAGAATAAGATGGCATAAGGAACAAGGACATATGCTTATAACTATATCTGGTAGTCCTGAGGAACTAGTGAAAGAAATGTCCTTGAAACATGGATTTAATGACTTTAAAGGTGCACAATATTTATTAGATGGTGAAGGTAGATATACCGGTGAGGTTATTCCAATGTGGGATCATAAGAGTAAGATGGAAGCTATAAATTACTTTGTTAATAAATATGATATAGATTTGAGTGAAAGTTACGCTTACGGTGATACTGCCGGTGACTTCACAATGATGAGTCTTGTAAAAAATCCATACTGCATAAATCCAACAAGAGAATTGCTTAGCAAGATAGGAAGTGATAAGGAGGTAAAGGAAAAAATAAATATAATAGTAGAAAGAAAAGATGTTATATATAGTTTAAAACCTGACAGATTTGAAATTCTATAAGAAAAGAGTGATAAAGTGATAATAAAGGAGAGAGATGTACTGGTAGGAGAAGTTGATGATAGCTTTATTATAAAGGTTGATGATGAAGCCTATGATTGTAGCAAATCAATTTTCTTTGACTTAGAGCATTATGTTTACAAAAAACCTAAATGTGTTGGGGTTTTTGGTGCATGCATATATGATAAGGCCAAATCAGAGCTCATAGTTACTCAGTATATGATAGAAAACAAGTATGAAATAAAAGATATACTTATTTTAGCTGAGAAATACTTTTTAAATGCATATGAGGAGGGAAAAAGATACATAGTTACTTTTTCTGGCAATAACGATTTTACCGTTATAAACTATTTATTTAATCAATATGGCATTGAATTCAAATTTGAAGATTATTTTGTTTCTGTAGATCTTCAAAAAGAATATGAAAAATTAATAAAAATGGGAATTGGACTTAAAGCTTTAGAAAAGAAGTTTGATATAGTTAGGGAAGGGGAACTAATGAGTGGCTCAAACCTAGCTAAGACCTTTCACAAGGTTATTAAGGATAAAGATTATATCCTAAGAATGCCTAAGGAAAAGATAGATAAGATATTGCAGTATAACGAGCAAGATGTGGTGAATCTCTTTCATATATGCATGACTTGGAACAAGTACATCAAACTTAATGAGAATGAAGGAGATAATAACAGCACCTGTATTAATGAATAATACAGGTGCTGTTATTTTTTACTGTTAAGACCAGTGACCAGTATAAAATTTTTTGCTAGCTAAACCAACCAATATCACTGGCTTAGACTGGCTATTTTACTGATATATTGTTTCCGTCAGAGGTTATCACTATGGTTCCAGATAAATCAGTTCTATATACTTTTACCTTTAGCTGTTCTAAGGTTTTAAGTGTTTCCTTATGGGGATGACCATAGTCATTTCCTTTACCACAAGAAATAACGGCTATAGAAGGAGCTACCTTAGATAAAAAATCTTTGCCTGTTGAGCTACTGCTACCATGATGACCTACCTTTAGAACATCCGCCTTTAAATCATAATTTTTTTGAAGAACTTCTTTTTCTTCTAACTTTTCCGCATCACCGGTGAAAAGAAAAGAATTTTTTCCATAACTGATCTTTATTATAGGAGAATAATTGTTAAGATCCTCATACTTCTCACTATTTGGTGAGAAAACTTCAACCTTGGTGTTATCGCCTAAATTTATGTCGCTTCCCATTCCAGGTTTTAAAATATTTATCTTTAAATTTTTATCCTTTAAAGCAAGTATCATATTCTGAAAGGTTTTAGTGGTTGTAGTTGCTTTAGGAGCATAAAATTTTCCTATGGAGTAATCCTTAATTACACTTGTCATTCCACCTATATGATCTTCATGAGGATGAGTAGTTACAACATAGTCCAATTTCTTTATGTTTAGCTTTTTTAGATAAGTAAGTAATTTATCTTCATTTTCTTTTGGACCAGCATCTATGAGCATTGTTTTGTCATTAGTTTGAATTAATATTGAATCACCTTGACCTACATCGATATAATTAGCTACAAATTTGGAAGCAGTGTTATTGCTAGATCTATTATTAGTAGTAGCGGAATTTGAGCAGCCTAGTAACGTAAGGGATAGTGTTAAAATCAATATTATAGATACGTGATATAGTTTTTTCATAAATTAATCCTTTCCAATACTTTTATTAGATGTTTATCGAAGTTAAACATCAGTTTAGATTACTCTTATCAAAAATAGTTTATTATCAACTTTAACAAATGTAAAGTCTAAAATATTGCTTAAAGCCATAAGCACAAGTATAATAAGATGTGCAAGATACAAAGATGTACTATTTTAATCCGAAATGATACATCAACAACAATATAATTTTTGAGGTGTTTATAGTGAAAATTTATTTTTTGATGATTTGTTATGGTTTGTATATGATATTAGAGTTTTTTAGGGCAGGAGTTATATTTGTCTTAAAGAAGTTTTCTAGTAAAGAAACCGTAGACAGGTATGTAAAGAAGAAATATGTTGCGTGGGCCAGGTTTACCATGAATATATTAAATCATAAAATTGAATCAAAAGGTGTTGAGAATATTCCAGAAGGTCCTTGTGTATTTGTAATGAATCATCAAAGTATATTTGATATTCCAACTTTAGTTTTAAATGCAGATAGGCTTATAGGTTTTATTGCTAAAAAGGAACTTCTAAAGGTGCCTATTCTAGGATTATGGCTAAAAGCAGTACATAGCGTTCCAATAGATAGAGATAATATAAGGGAAGCTATAAATGTTATCAATAAAGGTGTAGATAATCTTCATGAAGGCTATTCTATGGCCATATTTCCAGAAGGTACTAGAGCTAAGGATGGGACGCTGAAGAGCTTTAAAAAGGGCAGCTTAAAGCTTGCAACAAAAGCAAATGTACCTATAGTTCCTGTAACTATAGACGGCTCTTATAAAGGCTATGAAGAAAGTAAGAAGTTTAGAGGAGCAAATATTAAAATTATATTTGATGAACCTATATATCCTGAAAAGCTTACAAAAGAAGAACAAAGAGATTTAGCAGAAATAATACATGATAAAATTGAAGAAAACTTGAAAAAAATGAGAGCATAGATAAAAATATATAGACTAAAAAAATTTTTGAACTATTACAAATATAACATGTGTAAACAAAAAAACGCTGAAGAAAGTTTTATCAGCGTTTTTTTGTTTTAAGCCAATTATATATAAGTATGTAAAATATTGGTTGAATTAAAGTTGAAAAGTATGGAATATAAGAATTTATTTACAAGGTTTTAAAAAAATAAGATATACAAAAAATAAAATATATTTATCTAGATATAAGTTAAAAAGGATGAAATTTTAATAATTAATTAAAATTATGAAGGAAAGTAGAATTTCAAATTCATTTTTTTTAATAAAATGATAATACTTAAAGATTTTCATTATGAATTTTATCACATATTTTCATTACTTTTTATACTATAATAATGAGGAAAAATGAAAAAAAGTATTGGTTAAGTTGCATAAGTTGTGGTATAATCGACTCAAGGTTTATATATTTATTATGAATATGCAATTTATAAAAAAAAAAGATTCATGAGGGGGCCGCAAATGCGTAAAGAATTTTCAATGAGCAATGACAAGGTGACTATTAATTTTACTGAGAAGTATTGCAGCAATTATGAGAGCTTATTACAAAGCTATGGTTTTAGAAGAGTGCTTGATACATTTTTCAAGAAAGCTCAAGCAAGAAATTCTCACAGTTATAAAATATTATCACAAAAACTAGGGACTACAGATATAAAAGAGATAAGTAAGGCTCTAGTGAGATCATTTCAATTATTAACAATAATGAGTGCTGATGAAATAATTTCATACAATGAAGATGTAGAAAAGATACTTGAAGATAGAGAAGGATTTATATCAATCATAGAGGATATATATTCATTTTGGAGAAGACTTGAAAGATATACAATAATTCATAATAATAGAATAAGAGACGGAATAGCATCTGTAAGCTTTTTGGAAGCAAATTCTCAATTTTCAATGCTAATACTTAATTTCTATAGAACTATTGAGAAAAATGTTGTTGGTACTATGCCTAATATATTTAGACAATTACCAGCTGGTGGAAATGCTTGCATATTAATAAATAATCCTGTTTGGACAGTACCAGAAGAGTATAAAGCTTTAGAAGAAATTCCTTTTATAGAAACAATAGCTCTTGAAACACCTTTTATAACATATCCTAAAAAGAATACAAGAGATGGTATGTTTAACGAAGTTTATGAAAATCCATTAGTGAATGCAAAGATTGATAAAGATAACTGGTTCTGCTATCCTGCAAAGATCGGTGAGCTTTTAGCATTTGTATATTTCCATAGAGATTTTATGGAACATGGTATAACTCTAAGTAACCTATTTGAACTTGCAAGAGAAGAGGAATATAGAGGGAAGAAACCTGACATTGTTTATACTTTTGGAGCAGAAGAAGAAGAAGGTAGTGAGCTTAAGACTGTTTTCTATGAAGATAAGAAGTATGATATAATGTTTGGTTATGTAAACTACAATGATAATATTGATTATTTTGGATATATGAAAAAGATGTGTTTAACTTTACACAATCTTATTATGATAAAGAGAGGCTATTTACCAATACATGGTGCTATGGTTAACATAGTTCTAAAGAATGGTAAAAATGCTAATGTAGTAATTATCGGAGATAGTGGTGCTGGTAAGTCAGAAAGCTTAGAAGCTTTCAGAGCATTAAGTGAAGATCATGTAAGTGAAATGACAGTAGTATTTGACGACATGGGCTCATTTAAACTTAAAGAAGATGGAATTTATGGATACGGGACAGAAGTTGGTGCATTTGTAAGACTTGATGACCTTGATCAAGGCTACGCATTTAAAGAAATAGATAGAAGTATATTTATGAACCCAGACAAAATAAATGCTAGACTTGTAATGCCTGTATCTACTTATAAAGAAATTATAAAGGGTTATAAGGTGGATATACTACTTTATGCTAACAATTACGAAACAGTTAATGAAGGTGGTAAGGCAATAGAACTCTTTGAAACTCCTACACAAGCAATAGATATATTTAAGGCTGGAGCTAGAATGGCAAAGGGAACAACTACAGAGACAGGATTAGTTACTTCTTATTTTGCAAATCCTTTTGGACCGGCTCAAAAGCAATCTGAAACAGATGTTTTAATAGATAGATACTTCAATAGAAGCTTTGAAGACAAGATAAAGGTAGGTCAAATAAAGACTTGTCTAGCAGTAGCAGGACTTGAGAAGAATGGACCAAAGAATGCTGCACTAGAATTATTTGATCTTATAAAGACACTTTAATTTCAACAATGTTCTTAGCAAATTCAAGTTTTAAGAACTATTAAAATGCAGGACAAAAAATCACTAAAGATTTCTTTAGTGATTTTTTATTGTTCATAAAGTTGTATTTTAGATAAAGCCTTAGATGAATAGCCTAGGTTCCTAAATGAATATGTATGAAAAAGAATAAAATTAATTATGGCGCATGACATATTTTCCTAATGTACATTTGAAAAGTCAGATGCGTAAAAAAACGCTAAAGAAGGTAGCTTTAGCGTTTTTTTTACTTTATTAAATCCCGAATAGAAGAGATTTTTTCTTTTAGTTCTGTAATTATAGTATTAAAGGAGGTTGATTTCATATCAGGAAAAGCTTTCATTAACCTCTTGTGATTGAAGTTTATCTTTGATAAGTTATTATTATAGTTGTCTACTAATTCCTTAAAACCATCTTCCATATCTTGTGCGGTACCCATAGCTTTCTCCTTAGTTGCTGAAACTATATATGAATACCTTCTCTTTAATTCTCCACTAATGAAAGTAAGTTTAGTAAGAATAATATTAAACTGTATCAGAGAACTAATAGTAAGTATCAAATCGATAATAAAATAGCTTACTAGAATATAAAAAACATATACACCTGTATTAAAAGCGGATACATTTACTAAAATATAAAAGATTGGATGAATTATTTTTATTATTGCAACAGCAGCAAGTCCCCAAGCTAATGAAAAGTGTAGGCATATTCTGCCGTGTAAGTTGAAAGGATCTTCTGTGTAGTCCCACCACTTAGATTTGAATATTTTTTCTAACAAATATCCCGTTACGTATTCTATTATAGATGTCAATAAAGTTGATAAGATATATAGAGCAATTAAATTATCTTTAAATTTATCAAGAAAGACAATTATAGCTACAAAACCCACTCCATAAATAGGGCAGAAGGGACCATATAAAAAGCCTCTATTAACAAAATAACCTCTATTAGTATAGGCATAAGCCACTTCAATACACCATCCTAAGAATGAATATATTGCG
The DNA here is from genome assembly GCF_009928445.1 of Clostridium sp. C8-1-8. Lineage (GTDB taxonomy): Bacteria > Bacillota > Clostridia > Clostridiales > Clostridiaceae > Clostridium_AR. Next base: position 61,011 of record NZ_JAABNO010000014.1, read on the forward strand.
AAGAAAAATACTATTTCATATAAAGAAAAACCATTTAATATTGGTGTGAGCATGATTCACCTCCTTTTGAAGATTATGGACATTTAATATCTATTATATACTAAAATCTACAAGAGTAATTTACAAAATTGTAAATTATGAAATATTATCTATATAGATGCATAATTTCATATTAAAATGTATATTTTCAGAACTACTCTCGGAGCCAAGAGGAGTTCTGAAAATAGATTTATGATTGAAATGTTGAATATTTGTAAACATAATAATAAATCCCCTTAAATAATTAAGGGGATTTATTATTAATTATTCAGCATTATTAGTATATCTATCTTTTGCAAAGAATGAAATAGCATAAAGTCCTGCAATTCCTACAATTGCATATATAACTCTACTTATCGCTGACATATCTCCGAAGAGAGCGGCAACTAAATCAAATCGGAAAAAACCAATTAGTCCCCAATTTATTGCACCTATTATAACTAAAACTAGTGCTATTATATCTAGAGTTTTCATTCAAATCACTCCTTTGCTTACTTTTCTCTTATAGTATTGCCGCAAAATAAAATTTTATGTATACATATATAATTTATATATGTATTTATAAGAGTAAATAAAAGCATGTGGAATGGATAAAAGTAATTATTAAAAAGAAAAAGAGCAATATGCTCTTTATAGTTGAATATTACGATCAATTGGTTGAGATAATGAAATAAATGTATCAGTTCTTTCTATACCAGCTATTGTATTTACCTTATTCATAAGTATATCCTGAAGATCAGCGATACTCTTGCAAATAACTTTAGCAAATACAGAATAGTTTCCAGTGATAAGATGAAGCTCAACAACTTCTTTAATCTTTGATAACTCATCAAATACTGCAGAGAAAGAAGATGTTTTATCAACATAAATACCAACATAACAACAAACGTCATATCCTAACTTTGGAAGATTCAATAGTATCCTTGTCCCTTTTATGATGCCTAAGTCTTCCATTTTCTTCATTCTAACATGTATTGTTCCACCACTAACGTGACACATTCTTGCTATCTCTAAATAAGGAGTTCTACAATCTTTAATTAAAATGTCTAATATCTGCAAATCTAATTCATCCAAATTTACATTTTGCATATGCAAAAATTCACCTCTTCTATGTTTTATATCCTAATACTGTAAAAATACCATTGTTCAATTTATATTTTATCAAAAAAACCAATTCATTTCTACTAAAAAATTAAAAAAAGTAGGAGTATTTTTTTATAATCATCAAATTTAAGCTAAATTATGGGACAAGAACTATGTTTTATTATAAAAAGAGAAACATATGAAAGTGCTAGGAGATTTTAATATATTGAAAATGTTTAGATTTTCGTCTAATATATTAATTAAAGAATTACATTTTTTTCGTATTGGAGGAGCATAATAATGACGACTTTTATGAGAGTTCTTTTCCTGATATTATTTGCAATAATAGTCTTAGCTGTATTCAACTTGCTTAAGATATTTGTTTTGAGTAAGCTTAAGGTAAATAAGTGGATAGTATTAGCATTAGCAATCATAGCTTTTGTATTACCTATAGTGCTAAGAATACAGGGCAATATAGCGACACCAGTTTTTTCAGGCCTATTTGTGATTTTGTTATTGTGGTTTATTGATCTACAGCAAGGAAGAATTAAGAAAAAAGATGAGAAAAAGGTAAATATAAGACCTAAGGCTAAGCCAAACAGAGTTAAACATATGAACAAAGATAATAATAAATAGTTAACATAACCAAAATAAAAAACTCCTTTAGGAGTTTTTTATTTTTATAAAGATTGGAGAACTTATAGCCTCCTTATTATTTTTTTGAATAACTTTTATTACGTACCATTTCTCTTTTTCTGAGTAAGGTAGAGTTAAGGAATATTTAATGCTATATAGAGAAATGTTCTTCAAATGTTTTACAACTCTACCACCGTAAGAAATTATTTGAATTTCTTCAATAGGATGAAACTTATCTTCTGCAAATATATAAAAATTTAATGATTCATTTTTTTCAATTAGAAGCTCATCCCCCATAAAGGAATTGTTGATACTAAAATAAAATTTTAGGTTTCTAGATTCTGTGGAATAACATCTTCGGCATCTAAGTCCATCTATTATTGATGATTTATCTAGTTTGTTTACAATAACCACTGTTAGGTTTTCAGTATCACCAAAGTTTAGATGATGATTATCTTGAGCATTTACTGCACCTAGGATCCATCCCTTGTCAAGCATGGAGTAGTATCTTTTAGAGTATCTTTTATATTTGTTTGGGGGTGAACCGTTACCTACCTCTATGGTGTTAATAAATTTATTTAAGAATGGACTAAAAGGTATTTGTTCCACTATACTTCCAGGATGGTTAATTGAAATATAGCTATTTTTATTGGAAAGCATCCAAAGCATCAAATTATTGAAATTTCTAATTATTCCTGTAAAACATGAGGATGGATTAACAATGTTTAAATGACCCCAAGGGTTAGATCTTGCTTCAAAGCCAGGTATTGCTACGAAGTCATCATTCTTTTTATTAAATCTGTCTAAGTTCTTCTTAAGCTCATCCCACTTTGGGAACTTTTCGCTGTGAGAGCTGCTTGAAAAGTACCTATTATGATCTGTTAATATCATAAAGTCTAATTTATTTCTTTTGCCATATTCTAAGACCTCGATCACTGAACCCTCACCAGTAGAAATATTCGTATGACAATGAGGAATACCATATATAAATCTTATATTTGAAGGATCAAATAATTGTACATTCTCTGATCTATGTTTCCTATGTTTACTCAAAGTATGACTCCTATTATTGCTATAATATATAATATTATTCTTAGCTGTTTTTATTAACTATAATTTATACATTAATTATATTTTTATTAGACAAATCATTTTGCAACGAAGTGGTACATCTTTATCTTCTCTTTACATTAAAATGTTATATATAAGTATATTTATTTATTCTTTAGGAAATTATATTTTGGATAAAGTTGTGGGTAAGTATGTATAGATTGTTTAAATGTACATAATATGATAAAGAATAAGGAAGCTAAATTATGTAAGAGTAAATTAAACTCTATAAAATATGGATAATAAGCCTTTACTATGATAAAATAATAGTCATGCATGGGAGGAGATATAATGATTCATTCATTTGAAAATATTTATCCTAAAATAGCTGAAGGTGCTTATATAGCAGAGAATGTGGAAGTAATAGGAAAAGTAAATATAGAAGAAAAAGTTAATATTTGGTTTGGTACCGTTATAAGAGGTGATATAAACAGTATTTCCATAGGGAAATGTACAAATATTCAAGATAATAGCACTGTGCATGTAGATACAAACAATCCTGTTATGATAGGAGAGAATGTTACTATAGGCCATAATTCAATTATTCATGGCTGTAGTATCGGCAATAATGTTTTAGTAGGTATGGGATCCATAATACTAAATGGAGCAATTATTGGTGAGAATACAATAATAGGAGCTGGAAGTATAGTTACGGAAAATAAAAAAATTCCATCTGGAGTGTTATGCTTTGGATCTCCTGCCAAAGTAGTAAGAGAGCTTACTGAAGAAGAGATAGCTAATATAAAAGCATCTTCTACAAGATATATAGATTTATCAGTAAAATATAAAAAGAGTACGGAGGACATATGATTAAACTAGGTGATTTCAATGATTTAGAGGTAATAAGAGAAAGTTCAATTGGTTATTATTTAGATGGGACTGATGACGGAATATTGTTACCATATGGTAATACTTTAGAAAGAAAACTTGAACTAGGCGAGAAGATTCATGCGTTTATATATAGAGATTCTAAAGATAGATTGATTGCTACACTAAAAACCCCACTTGCTACAATTCATACAGTAGCTTATCTTGAGGTAAAGTCCATAACTGAATTAGGGGCATTTGTTGATTTTGGACTAGAAAGAGATATTTTGGTTCCAATAAAGGAACAGAAATACAAGCTTGAACTAGGAAAGAAGTATTTGTTTTATATCTATGAAGATAAAACCCATAGATTAGCGGCAACTACAGATATAGATAGAGCCTTGGATATATGGGAAGATGTAACCTTGGGAGAAGAAACTACTGGTACTATCTATGGTTATCAAACTAATGGATCTCTTATGATAGCTGTAAATGGTCTTTGTAGAGGGGTAATACTTAATAATGAGTACTTCTCAGACTTGAGACCTGGAGATGAAGTAAAGGTAAGAGTTAAGAAGATATATGAAGATGGAAAAGTAGGGGTAACACCAAGAAGACAGAAGCTAGAAGAGAGAAGCGAACTTCAAGAAAAAATATTGCAGTACCTTAAGGATAATGGTGGGGCTATGTCCTACAATGATAAGACTTCACCAGAAACTATTAAAGAAATCTTTAATTCAAGCAAAAATTATTTCAAGATGGCACTTGGCGGCTTGATGAGAGAAAATCTTATTACTCAAGATGAGAATGGTACAAAGTTAATAAAAAAATAAAATAATTTGTAAGTAGCGTATCTATAAATATAATATGAACCATACTATTACTAAAGTAAAAAAGGAGGTTCATATATATGAGAAAAATTCTACAAAAAACAATTGCAATTATGATTTTATTTTTATTTGCTACCAACTTCAAGGTCTTTGCTTCAGATTTTGATAAGCTTACAAGAGTTCAAGTTTTAAATACTGGACAAAGTGATGCTATACTAATACTAAGTAAGGACTTCAATATTCTAATCGATACAGGTGTTAAAGAGCAGAGTTCTAAGCTTATAGCACAGCTTAAAAGTGAGTCTATTAATAAATTAGACTATGTCATACTTACACACTATCACGATGATCATTACGGTGGATTAGAAGATGTTTTAAAATCAGTAAAAGTGTCTCACTTAATGCTTCCAGAATTTTGTGCAAAACAAGAGGAAAAAGCTAAAGTGATGAAAGTTGTAGAAGCCTCCAAGGTAAAATATGAGTATGTAAAAGCTGGGTGGTATATGGAACATAATGATATACACCTTAAAGCTATAGCACCTACAAAGCCAAGTAAGTTTCTAGAAAATAATAACTCCTTAGTACTTTTGGGACAAATTGGTGATTTAAGGTATTTGTTCATGGCAGATGCTGAAAGAGATTTAGAAAAACAAGTCATGAAGAATAAAGATATTGCTGATGTAGATGTAATAAAAGTAGCTCATCATGGTATAGGTACTGGATCTTATAAAGATTTTGTAAGAAAAGTTAGGCCAGGTGTAGCTATAATAACTTCTAACGGAGTAGAAAGTCCTAACAGCAAAGTAGTAAAGAACTTTACTGATCTCAAATGTAATGTGTTCAGAACAGATCAATATGGTGATATTATGGTACTTAGCGAAAAGGATGATAATGGAGTGGTTCACTTGCAAGTGTATTCCAGGAAGAATTAAGTTATTAAGAATTTAAATTTGCATCTATCAAGTATCGTATTAAAATTGGGCTATATTTCATTTTGTTTTTTAACGAGTTTGTGAAAAAAGTACTATAAACATATTTAAAGTTAGAAGCCATGCATATAAAGGTAAGTTATTTTCCTTTTATGCATGGCTTCTATTTATAGTAATTAATAAATATTCTTAGCAGAAAGGTTAATAGAACTATTTTTCTTTATTCCTTAGAATTAACTTAGTCAGTTCATTTATTACCAAAGGTACAAGGGAGAGTATAATGACAAACCCCCAATCTTTTAATGTAAGTGAATAAACTTTAAATAATTGAGCTATTGGATTAATAGTTATAACTGAGGCTTGAAGTATAATTCCTACAATTATAGCTATTATCAAAAAGTGATTAGAGAATACTCCGATTTGGAATATGGATTTCCTATCATTTCTTATTGAAAGTGCGTAAAATAATTGAGAGATACTAAGTACGACAAAGGCCATAGTTCTAGCGTGAGGAATAGAATCAGGATATAAGTTTTCTCCAACTCTAAAAGCAACTAGAGTTAATGCACCTATAAGTATTCCATTTAAAGGAAGCATTAGCTTAGTTGTTCCACCAAAAATGCTTTCTTTAGGATTTCTTGGTGGAAGATCCATTACGCCCTTATCTCCAGGATCCACACCAAGTGCTAAAGCAGGTAAGCTATCTGTTATTAGATTTACCCAAAGCAGGTGGATTGGAAGAAGAGGAGAATCCCAATTCAATAATATTGCTACAAATAAAGTTATTATTTCTCCTAAATTACAAGAAAGTAGAAATACTATTGATTTTTTTATATTGCTAAAAATATTTCTGCCTTCTTCCACAGCGGAAACAATAGTTGTAAAGTTATCATCAGTTAAAACCATATCTGCAGCACCTTTTGCAACGTCCGTTCCTGTTATCCCCATGGCAACTCCAATATCAGCTGCCTTTAGTGAAGGGGCATCATTAACACCGTCACCGGTCATTGAAACTATGTTACCGTGAGCTTTAAAAGCTTTAACTATCTTAACCTTATGCTCTGGTGAAACTCTAGCAAAAACTCTTAGGCTTTTTACTTTATTACTAAAATCTTCGTCATTGAGTTTATCAATATCTTCACCAGATATTGATTGATCTAGATTTTCTGCTATACCAAGCTCCTTAGCTATAGCGAAGGCTGTATTCTTATAATCCCCGGTTATCATAACTGGAGTTATTCCAGCATGTTTACATAAAGCTATAGAGTCTTTTACCTCAAGTCTTGGAGGATCAATCATTCCCATCATTCCTATAAAGATTAGATCCTTTTCTATTTCATCGATATTAATGTGGGCTGAAGGCACTTCTTTGTATGCTGCAGCTAAAACTCTTAGCGCATCATCTGACATTAAATCTACGGCTTTTAAGATATCTTTTTTCATATCTTCGGTTAAGTCTAGAAGTTCACCTCTAAGAAGTAGTTTATTACAAATCTTTAGGATACTATCGATAGCTCCTTTAGTAAAAACTCTGTATTTATCATCATAAGCATTTACTGTAGACATTAGCTTTCTGTCCGAATCAAAAGGAATTTCATCAACTCTCTTATGCTTATTATTTATAGATTCTTTTGTTATATCATACCTAAAGCCAGCTTCTAGCAAGGCTATTTCTGTGGGATCTCCTGTTTTTGAGTTCTCTGAGTATGTAGCATCATTACATAACATCATACAATCAATAAGTAATCTACCGGTTTTATTTTTATAGTCTAATGCATCTATCTTTAGAAGTTTATCATCGGCGTAGAATTTTGTTACTGTCATCTTGTTTTGTGTAAGTGTACCGGTTTTATCAGAACATATTATATTTACTGATCCCAAGGTTTCAACAGCAGGAAGTTTTCTTATGATAGCATTTTCTTTTATCATTCTCTGAACCCCCATGGCTAGAACAATAGCCACAATGGCAGGTAAACCCTCTGGTATAGCGGCTACAGCAAGACTGATAGATGTAAGCAGCATCTCAAATATATCTCTTTTTTGAAATAATGAAACTAAAAATATAATTAGACAAATACCTATGGAGCCGATACCTAGATATTTTCCTAACTGCTCAAGTTTCTTTTGGAGAGGGGTAGAGTCTTCTTCTTCTTGCTCAAGCATCTTAGCGATTTTTCCTATCTCTGTATCCATTCCTGTACCAACAACTACTCCCATACCTCTACCATAGGTTGAAAGGGTAGACATAAAAACCATATTATGCTGGTCGCCTACTCCAACTTTACCGTCAATAACAGCCTTGGCGTCTTTTTCTGCTGGTACTGACTCTCCAGTGAATGCGGATTCTTCCATCTTTAAGTTAGCACTCTCAATCAATCTAAGGTCTGCTGGAATGTATCTTCCAGCATCTATTATTATGATATCTCCAGGTACTACTTCTTCCGAGGGAATTTCTACTAAGGCACCATCCCTTTTTACTACAGCTTTTGGAGTGGATAACTGTTTTAGGGCTTCCAAGGCTTTTTCTGCTTTAGATTCTTGAACTACTCCAACAATTGCGTTTACCAGTATTACGATTACAATTATTATAGCATCGCTGATTTCTCCCATTAACCCTGAAATAAACGCCGCAGCAAATAAGATATAAATCATGAAGTCAGCCAATTGAGCTAAAAAAAGTTGGAAGATACTTTTTTTCTTCTTACTTGCTAACTTATTCTCACCATATTTTGATAGTCTATTTTTTGCTTCTTCGGTAGATAAACCTACTTTTTCATCCACATTTAAATCCTTTAATACTTCGGTAGTATTTTTAGAATACCACATAGAACTTATCACCTCATTATACAGTATTAAATAACATTAATTAGGACATCTATTATAAGTATATCACATATTGAATATTATGAAATATTTGGAATGTAAAAAACTTCGACATAATATAACTAAAACTTATATGTTCCCTAACTCAACTATTAATTTATAAATTCAATAAAATAACCAACAGCCTTGGTTTTTAGTCAACTATAAACTAAGTTTTTATATAGGAACTCTTTAGTTGTTTAATAAATTATAATTTGATATAATAATACACACTAATATTAGTAATTAACATAATAATTATGCAGATATATGTGAATTTTAAAATAGATGAGTCTATGAATATACTATTTCTATTATTATTAATTAACCGTTATTTAATACTAATAAAAAAGCAGGTGAGGATTTGTGGAAATTTCAAGGGTAGGAAGAAAGAGCACTGTACAAAGCGAAGAAAGAAAAAAGATTGACACTAAGCAAGATTTCTCTCATAGCTTCAATCAAGAAAGAAGAAAAAGATCTGAAGAACAATTAAAGAACTTAATGGACGATATAAAGAAAAAGGGTAATAGGCTTGTAATAACAAAGAGCTATGCTGATGTTAGAGCTTATAAAAACCAAATAAAAGAGTATCTAAAATCGGTTTTAGAGTATATGTATAGTGTGAAGAAGGATATTAGTTTTTGGCAGACTCAATATTTTATAACTGTAGATACCATTGATTCAAAGCTACAAGAACTTACAGATTCACTTTTATCAGAGGAAAAAGATAATATTTCTATTGCATCTACTGTTGATGAAATACAGGGTTTGATGGTAGATATATACAGATAACTGCTAAAGAATCAAAAATCGCTAAAATTATATTGTTTAGCGATTTTTTTTCTAATTAGAGTTTTTGAATAAATAAAAGAACAACAAGATATTATTGCAAAGTCTTGTTGTTCTTTTATTACGAAGTAGACTATATATTGAGATTTTATTTAGTATTTAAGCCAACTGTTAACGGAAGCATCAGATGGCATTCTCCAATCACCTCTTGGAGATAAGCTTATAGTACCAACCTTAGGGCCATCAGGTAAAGCAGATCTCTTGAATTGTTGAGAGAAGAATCTATTAAGGAACTTATCTAGCCATTTTCTAATAGTTTCCTCATCATATGAATCTTTAAAAGCAGCCTTTGCTAGGAAAAGTATTCTTTCCGGCGAAGATCCATGTCTAATAAAATGATACAGAAAGAAATCGTGAAGTTCGTATGGACCTACGATATCTTCAGTCTTTTGGGCTATCTCTCCATTTTCATCCTTTGGAAGAAGCTCTGGACTTACTGGTGTATCCAATATATCGTACAAGGTATCAGAAGCATTTTTACTTACTTCATATTTTGCAACATAATCAACTAAATATCTAACCAAGGTTTTAGGGATAGATGAGTTAACGGAATACATTGACATATGATCTCCATTGTAAGTGCACCAGCCTAATGCTAGTTCAGAAAGATCTCCAGTTCCTACAAGTATTCCACCTTCTTTATTGGCAAGGTCCATAAGTATCTGAGTTCTTTCTCTCGCTTGAACATTTTCATAAGTAACATCATGTATATTCTTATCATGACCAATATCTTCAAAGTGTTGAAGTGCAGCCTTTACTATATTTATTTCTCTAAGATCACAGCCAAGTTCGGTGCAAAGAGTTAGAGCATTGTTATAGGTTCTATCTGTGGTACCGAAGCCAGGCATAGTAATTGTTATTATATTTTTCCTAGGTAAGTTTAGAAGATCAAAGGTTTTGACAGCTACAAGTAGCGCTAGGGTAGAATCAAGTCCACCAGATATACCAATTACAACTTTTTTTAGTGTTGTATGTTCCAGTCTTTTAGCTAGAGCAGAAGCTTGAATATTAAAAATTTCTTTGCATCTATCCTTTCTTTGAATCTCAGAAGAAGGAACAAAAGGATGTTTATCAACAAATCTATCAAAATATTTTATGTTTACATCACTAAAGTTGAAATCTATGTTTCTAAATTCTAGGGTATTTAATTTAGCTGTATCTCTAAAGCTAACATTTTTTAATCTTTCAGAATTAAGTTTATATAAATCTACTATTGAAGAAATTACCTCATTTTCTCTTTGAAAACGTTGGTTTTCAGAAAGCTTAGACCCGTTTTCGGAAATTAGCATATGACCGCTAAATAGTAAGTCTGTAGTTGACTCATGAACACCTGCTGAGGTATAAATATAAGAACTCATGCATCTAGCACTTTGATCAGCTACTAAAGATTTTCTATAATCACTCTTTGATACTAGTTCATTAGATGCAGATAAGTTTCCGATTATATTAGCTCCAGCAATAGCTAAATAAGAGCTTGGAGGAACTACAGTCCAAAGATCTTCACAAATTTCAAATCCAAAACGGGCATCCTCATAGCTGAAAATAAGATCGGTACCAAAAGGAATAGATTTCTGGAATGGAAGGTCTATTACTTTGTTCTTTAATCCAATTCCTTCAGTAAACCATCTTTTTTCATAGAACTCTGTGTAGTTTGGAATATAACTCTTAGGAACTATACCCAGTACTTTTCCCTCAAAGATAATAAATGCACAGTTATATAGGCAATTATTATTAATAAGAGGGTTACCTACAGCAATAAGCATATCTTTTCCAATAGAATATTCACAAATTTTCTCAACACCATTTAATGAATCTCTAATCAATCTAGCTTGAGAAAATAAATCTCCACAAGTGTAAGCAGTTATAGAAAGCTCTGGGAAAACTAATGACTTCACATTGCTTTTTAATGCCTCATCTATACACTTCTTTATATTGTCAACATTATAGTCAATATCTGCTACTTTTACCTTAGGGCAAGCAGCTCCTACTCTTATAAAATCCATATGATCAACTCCATCTTTATGTATTTTTCTTTTTTTACAAAGTCTCTATAGATGTACCACTTCAATATCTTAGAATTAGAATAAAGTCTTTAACGAATTTACGAAGCTTTATTTTGGTAGATTTAACTTTGAAGTAGTATGTCTATATATCTGGTTAAAGTAATAAATACGAAAGCTCACCCTATAGGACTAAGCTTATAACTATATTAATTACTATTAGAAGCTTCGATGCTATAAATATATAAATTTATATATTTATGTTAATTGTAAATCAAAATAAAATCAAGACATCCTTAGTTTTTATATTGCTTTCATACAATAAGTAAAAAAAATTAAAAGTAGTAATAGCATTGATTTTCGTGGCTACAATGAAACTTTGAGAACATATGAATAAGAAAAATATATTGACATTAATTAGGGAAAGTGATATATAAAAAATATAGATTAGCACTCACTATTAACGAGTGCTAACAAGAAAAATCTAGTTAATAAGCATGTTGCATCATGCATCATGTATGTCTTTTATTGCGAAAGGAGAGGTTTTATGATGGAAACAAAACAATTTAAAGCGGAATCCAAAAGACTTTTGGATCTTATGATTAACTCTATCTATACTCACAGGGAGATATTTTTAAGAGAACTTATCTCAAATGCTAGTGATGCCATAGACAAAATATATTATAAGGCATTGACAGATGAAAGCATAACCTTCAATAAGGATGATTATTTTATTAAGGTGACTGTTGATAAAGACAACAGAACAATAAAGATTTCAGATACTGGAATAGGTATGACCAAGGAAGAGTTAGATGACAACCTGGGGGTTATAGCAAAAAGTGGATCCTTGAAGTTTAAAAAAGAGAATGAGCTAAAAGATGGATATGATATAATCGGTCAATTTGGTGTTGGATTTTATTCTGCATTTTTAGTTGCTGATACTGTTACTGTTTCAAGTAAAGCTTTCGGCAGTGAGGAAGCATTTAAATGGGAATCAAAAGGAGTAGAAGGTTATACTATAGAACCTTGTGAAAAAACTTCTGTAGGTACAGATATAATTCTTAAAATAAAAGATAATACAGAAGACGAGAGCTTTGATGAATATTTAGAAGAATATAGACTAAAGTCCATAATAAAGAAATACTCAGATTTTATAAGATATCCTATTAAGATGGATGTTACAGAAAGCAAGCTAAAAGAAGGTACTGAGAATGAATATGAAAACTATACTGAAGAAAAGACAATAAATAGTATGGTTCCAATATGGAGAAAAAATAAATCAGAGCTTAAGGATGAAGACTATGATAACTTCTATTCAGAGAAACATTTTGGTTTCGATAAGCCTCTAAAACATATTCATATAAGCGTTGATGGTGCTGTGAGCTATAATGCTATATTATTTATTCCTGAAAGAACTCCATATGATTTCTATACAAAGGAATATGAAAAAGGCTTAGAACTATATTCAAGCGGTGTAATGATAATGAACAAGTGTGGAGATCTACTTCCAGATTATTTTGGTTTTGTTAAGGGAATAGTTGACTCTGAAGACTTGTCTTTAAATATATCAAGAGAAATACTTCAACATGATAGACAGCTTAAGCTTATAGCTAAGAACATAAAGAACAAGATAAAGAGCGAACTTGAAAGCATGCTTAAAAATGATAGGGAGAAGTATGAAAAGTTCTATGAAGCCTTTGGAAGACAACTAAAGTATGGTTTATACAGTGAATATGGAAGTAATAAAGATGTACTTCAAGACTTAATCATGTTCTATTCTTCTAAAGAAAAGAAGATGGTTACACTTTCTGAGTATGTTGATAGAATGGCAGAAAGCCAGAAGTATATTTACTATGCAGCAGGCGAATCAAAGGAAAGAATAGAAAAACTTCCTCAAACTGAGCTTCTTGTTGATAAAGGATATGAAATATTATACTTTACTGATGAAGTAGATGAATTTGCTATAAAGATGCTAATGTCTTATAAGGAAAAAGAGTTTAGATCTGTATCCAGCAATGATCTTGGAATTGAAGAAGAAAATAATGAAACTTCAAAAGAAGAAGAAAAAGAAAATAAGGATATCTTTGAAGGCATGAAGTCAGTATTGACTGGAAAAGTAAAAGAAGTTAGAGCTTCAAAGAGACTTAAGAATCATCCAGTATGCCTTGCAAACGATGGCGAACTTTCAATAGAGATGGAAAAGATACTTAACTCAATGCCAAATAACCAAGGAGTTAAGGCTGATAAGGTATTAGAGATAAATATAAACCATGAGGTATTTAAATCTCTAAAGACTGCATATGAAGAGGATAAAGATAAATTTAATTTGTATACAGACATTCTTTACAATCAAGCACTACTTATTGAAGGCTTATCAATAGGGGATCCTGTTGAGTTTACAAATAGCATCTGTAAGATAATGAAATAATCATTCAACTTTTTTAAGACATTCCTAAAATTCATTTTAGGAATGTCTTTTTCATTAACTTCTAATATTTGATGAAATAACATACTTTAGATATATATAGATATACCAGTTCAAAGAAAGAGCTTCTACTTTTCGAGAGGGAAGGTTTAAACTTTTTATAAGTCTCCATAGAGATTTTGAAACTAGTTTTGTAATATCAATGCTACATTTTTAACCTAAAATACTTAGAAGACAATTTAAAAATGGAATTAAGTTGAATTAGTAGTTGTATTTGAGATTTATTAACATTAAACTTAAATTGTTGATGTTTTTTTCTTGCACAACAACTATAATATTAAATAGAGTTGTGAATTAAATAATAGTACATAAAAAAAGGGGGGCTAGGTTTGAATTTTTATAATCCTAACGAGAAAATAAGGCTTATGCGAAAAAGATTTAATATGAATCAAGCAGATCTAGAAGATGCAAATATGACCAGAGCTTTTATAAGCATGATGGAGAGTGGCAAAAGAAATGTAAGTAAAGCTAGTTCTAGAATTCTAGCAAGTAAGTTTAACGCTAAGGCAATTGAATTTGGAGTAGATATAAGCCTAGACGATGAGTACTTTTATAGAAAACCACAGGAAGATGCAAGATTTTATTGTAATAATGAGCTTCTAAAAGATAATACACATGAGCAGCTGGAAGAGCTTATAGAAATAGCAAAGAAATTCGAGTTAGATGATATTCTTGCGGAAATATATAAACTTAATGCAGATAAATATTTTCTAGAGTCTAATTTTATATATGCTTTTATCAACTATAGTAATTGCCTAGGCAAATATAAAGAACTGAAGAATATTAAGGAGCAAGTATATATTTATAACTCTTTGGGAATTTGCAAAGCAAAGAGGAGTGAGCATGAAGAGGCTATATTTTATTATAACCAAGCTATAGTATATGCAAAGGAAGAAAATGATGATAACTACTTTTTAAAAGCTAGCTTCAACTTGGCACTAGCTTATTCATATCTAAAAAAGTATGAAGAATGCATAGAATTGTTAGATAAAAATATATTTACCTCCAATATCCAGATAACTGAAGACATTATAATAAATGCAAAAGTGCTAAAAGCTAATATGCTTTATAATATGGGAAAAAAAGATGAAGTACTTAAAGAATATATTGATACTATAGATTCAGCGAAAGATAAAGAAAGCAATCTTATGGGAGTGGTATATAATAATCTGGCTTTATTTTATTGTGATTCCGGTAATTTTGAAGAGTCACTAAAATACATTGGATATTCTCAGAAGATAAAGAACAAGGTAGACAAGACTACTCTATCAAATGTTTTAAATACTAAAGCAAGACTATTTTTAAAACAAGGGTATTATGATCAGAGCATTATGCTTTTTGAACTAGCAATAAGCTTAGCGGAGCAGTATAAGAACTTCTTATCACTTATACAAAATTATATGGAACTTATAAAAGCTTTGGAATTATCTCAAGACTTAGAAAAATTAGAATATACCATTATAAGTTTTATTAACTTTTTAGAGGAACACGAAATTGGCGAAGGAAGAAATTATGCTTTAAGTAAGCTTGCAGAGACACTTGTGAAACAAAAAAAGAATGAACAAGCTTTAAAAACTTTACATAAGTTATCAAAAATACTTGTTTAAGTGTAACTTTTTTAGCTTAATTATCAAGATAATATGGAAAAGTTCTGGAAATGTGATACAATATTAATATATGATGTTAATGAGGTGTATTAATGAAATCAAAATTACCCAAAATCATTTTTAGTGCTTTTCTAACAATTACTTTATTTATTCCTATATTAGGGAGTGTTAACTTTAATGTAGGATCAAATGGACACGAGATGATAAATATAAATACTGAAGATCCAGCAGAAATGAGGTAAAAGCTTTTATACCATGGGTTAGTAAGATAGACTTACTAGCCTATTTTTACTGTTAAGGCAATTTATACAAAAAAAGCTAGCTAAGTATAGTAACATCAAGGGCTTAGAACAAATGTTTAGGGTAAATAGTAAAAAAAAATTATATCGCCTACTAGATTTCTGTCATATGAATTCCAAAAGGTATATGTGTAAATATTATTAATTATAGTAAAGCTTATATTTATGATAAGATTTATAATAATAAAGTGAATTTATTTATTACTACAATAGTTAGGAGTAAAGATATGATGTTTACCATAGAAAACTATAATATTGAGGGATATGAAGTTAATGTATATCTCCCACCAGAGTATAATACAAGCAATTTTTATTATCCTGTACTATATATAAATGGTGCTGACGATATTGTTGATATTGCACAAGTAGTAGAGCCTCGCTTTTCGTTACAATATAAGCCTTTTATTATAGTTAATGTGAAGTCTAATGCTTGGGGGGCAGATTATACTCCTTGGTATTCACCAGCTATTAATAAAAATGGAGAGGAATTTAAAGGAGAGGCGGATAGATATATTAAAATTTTAACTGGTACGATAAAGTTATTTATAGATGAGAGCTATAGAACTATAAGAGATCCTGAAAGCACAGCTTTAATAGGATATTCCCTAGCCGGGCTTGCGGCATTATATACTTTCTATAGCTGTGATTGTTTTGGTAGAATAGGAAGCTTATCAGGTTCTTTATGGTATGATGGCTCGATAGATTTTGTATGTTCAAATAAACCAGTAAATAAAGATGCAAAAGTATATTTGTCTTTAGGATTAAAGGAAAGTAAGAGTAGAAATGTAAAAATGGCTGCAGTTGGAGAATGTACAGAGAAAAACTATTATAGCTTGAAGGAGCAACTAACAAATAATGATAACATTAAATTAGAATATAATGATGGAGGACATTTTACTGAAATATTAAAAAGATTCGAAAAAGCAATTTTGTGGTTAATGAGTGATATTAAATGTTAATTTGAAAATTTAGATTTACTTAAGTATTATATATAACAAAAAGAAAGAAGGAATATAAATGAAGATAGCTTTACCAATAAGTGGAGATGTTGTAAACTCCCATTTTGGAAGAAGTGAAAGCTTTGCTTTTGCTACAATAGAGGAAAAAAGGATACTGGATATTGAAGTTGTATCTACAGAGGAACTGGTACATAATCATGATGGATTAGTAAATTTATTTATACATAAAGGCGTTGAAGCTGTAATAGCTAATGGCATTGGCCAAGGTGCAATAAATGCCATAAAGGATAAAGGTTTTGAGCTAATAAGAGGGGCATCAGGAAGATACATAGATGTGCTACAACAATATATTGACGGTACCCTTGAAGATAAAAATATAGTATGTAATAACCATAAAAAGCATTCTGAAAAGTAGCTACAAAGTCAATTAAAAACAATAGTCCTATGCATTCTTAAAATGCATAGGACTATTGTTTTTTAAAATATTTATTAAATGCTATACAAATAAAATTATTATGTAGAAACTTAATTTTTAATGTAATCCAAATAAAAGCACACCATATAGAAAAATTTTCGCTATAGCGTAGAAAGACAATATAACTCAATAAGCGTAAAAATGTAATGAATTTTAGTGGGAAAAATGATATTAATTTAGTAATTGCTTGAAATTAATGGAATAAAAGGTTAAAATTATATGTAAATATATGTAATTTAATCCTAAATAAAGTCGAAGCTATTTGCATATATTATAGAGTTTCTAAATATACCATACAGTCCAAAGAACACGGAGTTTTAGAACAAGCATAAATGAGATTTCAATATAGGAACTCTTTAAACAGTCTTTAAAGCATATCTATAATCCAATAATAACCTTAACTTTAAGAGATTTTATGAAGAAAGGAAGAATGTCATCTTGAGTTTGGTAAATGAATTGAGAAGTAGGCATGGAGTTAAAGTACCTAGACATATTGCAATAATTTGTGACGGTAATGGAAGGTGGGCAAAAAATAAAGGCTTAAATAGAACTTTCGGACATAAAGCAGGAACAAAGCCTATTGAGGAAATTACAAGAGCTTGTGTGGAAATGGGTGTAGAAGTTCTTACTTTCTATGCTTTCTCTACTGAAAATTGGAATAGGACTGAGGAGGAAGTTAGTTTTTTAATGAAGCTTTTTAAAGACTTTTTTATTAAACTAAGAAAAGAAGCCGAAAACAATGTGAAAGTAAGACATATAGGATTTACAGATAAGCTTTCCAAGGAATTGTTAAGGGAAATCAGGAAAACAGAAGATGCGACAATGCATAACTCAGGGTTAATACTGAATATAGCTTTAAATTATGGAAGTAGAATAGAGATAACCGATGCTATAAAAAGGATTGTTGAGGATGTAAATTCAGATAGTATCAGCTTAGATAGTATAAATGAGAGCTTAGTTAGTAGTTATATGCTAACAGCAGGGTTACCAGATGTAGACTTACTTATCAGAACCAGTGGAGAAAAAAGAATAAGTAACTTTCTGCTGTGGCAGTCTGCAAAAGCTCAGCTTTGGTATACTGATGACTGTTGGCCTGACTTTACTTGCAAACATTTGAAGCAGGCAGTTAATAGTTATAATAGAAGCCTGATGACAGGTTCATAGTAAAGTGCAATAATTACATATATGTTTTATATAATTTATATATGAATATTATTAGTATTTAGTATTTTAAAGTCTATTGATTGCCAAATAGATAATTTGCTAGTGCTATTTATCAAATTTATCAGAATGAATGATAATATTTGGTAGTTTGTCAATAAATATTGACAGCTAGATTATCCTGTTGTACACTGTTTATAGAATTTAATAAGGCCTCACTTTTTATCAGTGGGGTAGAGGCGCGGTATTTAACAGTCTTAAGTGGAGCTAGAGAGAGCTAAGAAACCTAGGAGAAGGAAATGTCGCCGAAGCTTATAATATGTCTCAGTATTATTTGCTGGGTCTGCAGTTAAGAATTGCAGGACTGTCTCAATAAACATCCCGGTTTATTGAGTTGTGCTATCTCATTTTGGGAAAAAGAAGGGGGCATTAGGCTAATTATGTTTATTAAGACCTGAGCTCATCTCAGGTCTTTTTTTATTTACTCAAAAACAGTATAATTTCAAACTTAAGTTATATTTGGTGAAATTATTGTTCGAATTTAGGACAAGTAAAAAGCTCTACAGTAGAAATAAAATTAAAAAGGGGATTTTAAGATGAAGAAGAAATTATCATTATTAATAGCAATGACTATTGCAGCAACAACAATTTTTACAGGATGTGGAACAAAGGCAAGTGCAGATAAATCAGCAAATAGCGGTACTTTTAAAATAGGATTGGAAGCAGCATATGCACCATTCAACTGGACTCAAAAAGATGACTCTAATGGAGCAGTTAAAATTGATGGAAGTTCAGAGTATGCAGGTGGATACGATATAGAGATTGCAAAAAAAATAGCTAAGGACTTAGGAAAGCAACTAGTTGTAGTTAAAACAGAATGGGATGGACTTGTGCCAGCTTTAACTTCTGGAAAGATAGATGCTATTATAGCAGGTATGTCTCCAACAGCAGAGCGTATGAAGACAATAGACTTTACTAATAACTACTACAAATCAAACTTAGTTATGGTTGTCAAAAAAGGTGGAAAATTTGACGATGCTACATCTATACAAGATTTTAAGGGAGCAAAGATAACAGCTCAGTTAAACACCTTCCACTATAGTGTAATTGATCAAATAAATGGAGTTCAAAAGCAACCAGCTATGGATAACTTCCCAGCAATGAGAGTTGCTCTAGAATCAGGTATAATAGATGGTTATGTATCAGAACGTCCAGAAGGTGTAAGTGCTGAAACTGCCAATTCAAAATATAAGATGGTAGAGTTTAAGACAGGATTTAAAACTTCAGATGAGGATACTTCAGTAGCAGTAGGAATTGTTAAAAATAGTGATTTGAAAGATAAGATAAATAAAACTTTAGCAGGTATTTCAGAAGATGAAAGAAAGACAATAATGGATACTGCTATAAAGAATCAACCAGCAGCAAAATAGTTTTAATATTTTACTGTCTATAGAGGTGTGAATTTTTATAAACCGAATGTAGCTTACCACATTCGGTTTAATAATTGAAGGAGGAAGAAAATGAGTTTAGATTGGGTAATTAAAATTGTTTCAGATAACTGGCAGATGTTTCTAAGAGGTGCTGGTATTACACTTTTAGTTGCATTGACTGGTACTATAATAGGGTTTGTAATTGGATTATTAGTTGGAGTTGTAAGAACTGTTCCAATGCCTGAAAAGGGTATTAAAAGATATTTTCTTAAGCTTGTAAATGCAATACTTTTTGTTTATATTGAATTATTCCGTGGAACTCCAATGATAGTACAAGCAATGGTAATTTACTATGGTGCTGCACTAGCTTTTGATATAAATATGGACAGACTTTTTGCAGCAGTTCTTATAGTATCTATAAATACAGGAGCATATATGTCAGAAATAATTCGTGGTGGTATTGTTTCTATAGATAAGGGACAATTTGAAGCTGCTGATGCTATAGGTATGACACATTTTCAGACTATGATAAATGTTATACTACCTCAAGCAATACGTAATATATTGCCAGCTACAGGTAATGAATTTGTTATTAACATAAAAGATACTTCAGTACTTAATGTTATTTCAGTAACAGAACTTTATTTCCAAACAAAATCAGTAGCAGGAAACAACTTTAGATACTTTGAGTCATTCTTTGTAGCCAGTGTGCTTTACTTTGTAATGACTTTTACAGTAACAAGAATATTAAGATTAATAGAGAGAAAGCTTGATGGACCAGATAACTATATCATGTATGCTAATCAGATGCAGGTAGAAACCCCAGAGGATATGGCTAGAAAAAATCAAGTTAACACATATTAAACGAAGGAGGGAATAGTATGGAAAATGTAATTGAAATAAAACACTTGAGTAAATCCTTTGGAACTCATGAAGTATTAAAGGACATAGACTTTTCAGTAAGAAAAGGAGAAGTGGTATGTATCATAGGATCTTCAGGGTCAGGAAAATCAACCCTTCTTCGTTGTGTCAATCTGCTAGAAAAACCGACAGGTGGAGAAATAATATATAAAGGTGAAAATATATTAGATGACAAGCATGATATCTATGCATATCGTACAAAGCTTGGAATGGTATTTCAGTCTTTTAACTTATTTAATAATCACAACGTACTAAGTAACTGTGTTGTAGGTCAGGTTAAAGTGTTAAAGCGTTCGAAAGCAGAAGCAGAAGCAGTTGCTAAAAAGTATTTAAAAGTTGTTGGTATGGAACAGTATATTAATGCTAAGCCGAAGCAGCTTTCAGGTGGTCAAAGACAACGTGTTGCTATAGCTAGAGCTCTTTCTATGGAGCCAGATGTAATGCTGTTTGATGAACCAACTTCAGCTCTTGATCCAGAAATGGTAGGAGAAGTTCTAAAGGTTATGAAGGAACTTGCTGATAGCGGTCTTACAATGCTTATAGTAACTCATGAAATGGGCTTTGCTGAAGAGGTATCTGACAGAGTAGTATTCATGGATAAGGGAGTTATAGCAGAAGAAGGAACTCCAGAGCAAATATTTAAGAAGCCAACACAAGAACGTACAAGAGAATTCTTAAAGCGTACTTTAAAATAAGGCTTTGTTAATTTTAACAATATATTAAATATAACGTAAAATTAAAGATGTTTTTAGTTTCCGTGATTTAAACTGGGTCTAAAATATAATAATAAGAAGGTAAAGGCTATGAAATTTTTCATAGCTTTTACTTTTTTAAAGGATAATAGATATATGATTTTCAATGAGGTTTATTCATAAAGATCTTTTAAATATTCTTAGTTTTGAGTATCATCTTTATGAGGAAGAATATATAGGATATACTTAAATCTAATATTAAAAAACATATAAAATAGGAGTTAATATTATGGAAAGTACAGTTTACAAAAAGATGAGATTGAAAGAAGGAACTTCAGGAGTGTATCTATATGCACCTGAAGCTTATATTGATATGGCAGTAGAGCAAAGTTTTATAAACTTTGCTGAGAAGGATAAATACGATTTTGTACATTTATTTGTAAGCTCAAAAAAAGATTATGAAGATAGAATTGACGAAGCTATATCAAAACTTGAGAACGGAGGAGTTCTTTGGATTTCTTATCCTAAGTCTGATAGAAAAAATAAATATGATATAAATAGGGATATATTATTTGCATTGACACCAGAAAAAGGTTATATAGCTTGTAGCAGTGTTGCGCTGGATGAAGTTTGGGCTGCTATGAGATTTAAGAAAATATAAATTTTAAGTTACTTTAAAAATCCTGTAGCTAAGGGAGATTAACTACAGGATTTTTTATTCCTTGGGAAATTATATTTTAGATAATACATATGGAAAAAAATTATTTACCACTTGGATCATCCATAACTCCCATAAATACTGGAAGTTTGGTGCGATTGTCTATAACAGCATAGACAAAAGGACGATTAAAGGTAATTGGATTAGATATCATTGCAGATTTTGTTATTTCTGTTTTAGTTACGGAAGCAGCTTTAGTGCCATTTTCATCTAAGCTTAAATAGCTATTTTGTGTGATGCTCTTTACAAATAAACCGTCTTTATTTTGACTCATCTTACTGAGATTTGATTTGCTTGCATCAAATATATCCTTCATTCCTAATGAGGATAATTCATTATTTAGTTCTTTACAAAATTCTATTTTGAACTTTGGTAGGTTAATGATTACCTCACTAGACTTTAAAGTATTAATTTTACTGCTTATAACATCATCGTTAAGATTTGCGATGTAAGTTCTTATATCGGTATTATCTTTTGGCATCATTGCTACAAAGGTAAAAATCTCATCCTTATAAGGAAGTGCAATTAGCTGCTCAACACTATTTGAAAGATTTCGAACTACGCTTTTTTGACTCATAAAATCTGTTTCTATAGTTGAATTATTATCTGTAATAAAGTTTCCTTTATGTGTATTTTCCTTTGGAAAAGCATATTTCCATTGATTGTCGAAATATATGCTTGAAAAAATAAGCATAGCAGCGCTAGGATCTATACTATTAACTATCTTATCAATCTTATTATTGGTTGAGTTGGTTACCCATTTGTTCATAGTTTCTATGGTATTAGGTTTTTGTAGATCAAGCTTGTAGGCGCTGGTATTATAGTAAGTTTTAGTGGCTTTAAGAAAATCCTTATTTATAGCCAGCTTATCGTCATACCATATGGAATTTGAGATGTTTAATACTTTCTTATCTTTTGAAAGGTCACTTATCAAGCCTTTGCAGTAGACATTGATGTCATTTTCAGTTAAGCCATATTTAGATAATGCTTTTAAAAGCTGTTCCTTTGTATCGCAGTCTGTTCCGTTAAGTACAGTTCCAAGGGAAAGATATAAGGAAGTTGGTGAGTATAGAGCATTTTTCTCCTTTGAAAGCTGTTTAAACATAGAAAAAGAAAAGCTTGAAACAGAATCTAAGAATTCTTTTGAAAAAGTGCCTTTTGTCTCAACTTTATCCGCTTTAATTCCCTGAAGTAAATCTTCAGCTTTTACAGTGTTGTTAAAGGGCCCTTTGAAAATAAAAAATGTAAATATTATAGCTACAAATAAAAAAGATGTAATTGGCAGCAAGAATGATCTTCTGAGAAAGATAATAGTTTTTTTCTTTTCACCTAAAGAACTTTGCATTTTTGCTATAGTTCTGTTTTTTAAATCCTCACTAAGGTTAATATTGTCTAAATCCTTTTTAAATTTTTCACTCATAAAAGTAATCACCTTCCAACTTTTCTTTAAGCTTTTCTCTCGCACGCTTCAATCTAGTACGAATAGTAGCTTCCTTAACTTTTAGAATTTCTGATATCTCTGAAGTTGAATATCCCTCGTAATAGTACATAAAGATTACAATCTTATAGTTGTTATCCAAAGCAGCTACTGCTGTAATAACTTCATTTGAGTCATTTTCTTCTATAGGAGAATCAACATTTTCAATAGAAATAATATTTTTATTCCAATAGTTCTTTAAGAAATCCTTACATTTATTTGAGGTAACTTTAATAAGCCACGCCTTTTCGTGTTCACTATCTTTAAATACAGGCTTCTTTTCAATTAAGGTTAAGAAAACCTGTTGAAATACATCCTCTACATCGGCCTCGCTTTTTAAGTAAAGCTTGCATATTTTATAAACCGTATTACCATGGGCTTCAACAACATAAGAGCAGTAATCGCAATCGTACTGCGATTTTTTAGTCATACGCTAACCCCCTTTCAATATATACACGATTGACAAGGTGAAAAAGTTTCAAAGTATAAGAAAAAAATTACTTTTTAGCCATAAACTTAGAAGAATTTGTAATTTTAAAAATGATATTCATAAAAGCATTGTGTGGCAATATAAAAACATATAGATATAACAATTTATAAATTTAACAATATAACAAGTTAAGAATTTATAGGAAACAAGCCACTTTCAAGGCAATTGCTAAATATATTTGGTATATAAAAGACAAGCTTTTTAATTGTAAGCTGTTGGTACTTTGGCATTGATAGAGGATTTATAAAAAGTAGAAAACTTAACTGTAGGTTAAGTTTTTATTTATAAATTAACTATAAATCCATTGGGATACTGTGTAAGTTAATTTATACTATACCTATGAGTGCATTGCTTCAAAATAGTAGTATTAAGGAATATAGTAGTTTAATTATAGCTGAAGAGTATTTATATGACAAAGATGATTAATATATAGAAGGTGAGGATAAGTATGGACAAGATAAAAATCGGGGAAGTTATCTTTAAAATGAGAAAGGAAAGAGGAATTACTCAGGAGCAGCTTTCATGCTTTGTGGGAGTATCCACTGCAGCGGTATCAAAGTGGGAGAGTGGAGTCTCATATCCAGATATAACTTTTCTACCGGTATTAGCGTCCTTTTTTAATATTTCTATCGATGAGCTTTTAAATTATAAGACAGAACTTTCTAAAGAAGAAGTTATGTCATTATATAAGGAGTGTGAACTTTTATTTAGTGGGGATGAGGTAGACAAAGCCGTAGAGCTTAGCTGGCAGTATATTGATAAATATTCTAATAGCTACTTCTTAAAGATGAGAATAGCTTTTCTATTTCGAGTATATTCCTTTAAAAAAGGCAGTGAAGAAGGTATAGAGGAAATGCTAAAGAAATCTGTTAGCTTACTTGAGGATATTGCTAACAATTGCAATGACCAAAAGCTTGTAGAAGAAGCGTTGTTTTGCTTAGGCGCTGAGTACTCGAGTTTAGGAGAAGAAGATAAGGCTATTGAAGTCTTAGGTAAGATCAAGAAAAGTGAATTAAATCCAGACCAACTACTTGCTAATATTTACATAAGGAAAGGTGAATTTAAGAAGGCAAGAAAAATGCTTCAAGGTAGGCTTTTTCAAAATATATGGATGCTATCATTAATATGCTCATTTCTTTCTAATTCCTATTATGCGGAAAGCAAAGATTTAAGTATGGTTGAAAAATATCTTGATCTAGCTATAAATATAAAAAAGGCTTTTATGCCAGAAGGAAGAAAGGCATTAATCTTATATCATAATTATTTGCTATATGCTAGTATTTATATGAAGTTTGGTGAGAAGGAAAAGGCAATAAATATGTTAAACAATATGCTTGAAGATATTGGAGAAGATGATATAAACAAGTATCCAGAGTTTCAATCTGTATGGTGTTTTAATGAGATGGAAAAAAATCAAAGTGAAACCATAACCTTTAATTTATTTGATACAATCCTAATTACGCTAGAAGATGAAACGTTTAATCCTATTAAAGAAAATGGAGAGTTCTTAAAGGTAGTGAATAGAGTAAAGGAATTAAAAGAAAATTCCTTAAAGAAGAATCTGTAGTCTGAATAGATAGAGATTTATATACATCTATAAATTTCTATCTATAATTCATAAATTCTCATTGTATACGTTTTACAACTGTTTTGTTAAAATATATTATAGGATAAGTAGTGTTTAAGTAACTTAAAATGTCATTGACGATTACTTAGAAAGGAAAGAAAACTTATGGGAATAACATATAATGAGAATAATAAAACTTTTCATCTTAAAGCATTGGATACAAGCTATGTGATGCAGGTAGTAAAGGATGGATATCTAGCACATCTATATTGGGGGAAAAAGCTCAGAAATGTGAATGCAGAAGAGCTTTTAGTTTTAAGGGGAAGAACATCTTTTTCTGCCAATCCAGAGGATAGTGACAAAGTTTTTTCTTTAGATACGCTACCTCAAGAGTATCCTGCATATGGCAATACGGATTTTCGTACACCAGCATATCAAGTACAATTGGAAAATGGTACTACCATAACAGATTTAAGATACGAAAAGCATAGAATTTTTAAAGGAAAACCAAAGCTTCAAGGATTACCTGCAACCTATACTGAAAGTGATGATGAAGCAGAATCTCTGGAGATAGTTTTGTATGATAAGGTAATCGGGCTTAAGGTATATCTTGTATATACCGTTTTTGAGAATTTAAATGTAATAACTAGAAGTG
This sequence comes from Clostridium sp. C8-1-8, assembly GCF_009928445.1. Classification (GTDB taxonomy): domain Bacteria; phylum Bacillota; class Clostridia; order Clostridiales; family Clostridiaceae; genus Clostridium_AR. The sequence goes on from NZ_JAABNO010000014.1 coordinate 87,092, forward strand.
TACAGTTTAAAAATGAAGGAGAATATAATCTGAAGCTTCTTAGAGCCTTAAGTATGAGTGTGGATTTTATAAGAGAAGACTTTGATTTCTTACATTTAAATGGTTCTTGGGCCAGGGAGAGGCATATCATAAGGGAAAAACTTACTCCTGGAATTCATTCCATAGAAAGTAGAAGAGGCTCTAGCAGTCATGAGCATAATCCTTTTATTGCGCTTTTAAGCAAAGACTGTACAGAAGATAAAGGTGAGGCATATGGCTTAAGCTTAGTATACAGTGGTAGCTTTCTGGTTCAAGCTGAGATTAATATGTACAAGTCTACTAGGATTAATATAGGAATAAATCCTTTTGATTTCTCATGGTTATTAGAAGCTGGTGAAGTATTTCAGACTCCTGAGGCAGTTATGGTGTATTCTTCAGAAGGGATAGGTTCTATGTCTAGAACTTATCATAAACTATATAGAGCAAGACTTTGTAGAGGAAAGTATAGAGATGAAGCAAGACCAGTGCTTATAAATAACTGGGAAGGAACTTATTTTGATTTTAATGAAGAAAAGCTTCTTGCTATAGCTAAGGAAGGTAAGAAACTTGGAATAGAGCTCTTTGTACTGGATGATGGCTGGTTCGGTAAAAGAAATAGCGACAATTGTTCCTTAGGCGACTGGGTGGTGGATAAGAACAAACTACCAAATGGCTTAACCCATCTGGGTAAGCAACTTGAGGCAATCAATATGAAATTTGGGTTGTGGTTTGAGCCTGAGATGGTTTCTCCGGATAGTGATTTATACAGAAGTCACCCTGATTGGTGCTTGCATGTGCCTGATAGAACTAGATCTACGGCTAGAACTCAGCTAATATTGGATCTGTCAAGAGAAGATGTTTGTGAGTATATAATAAACTCTATTTCAGATGTTTTGAGAAATGCACCTATAAGCTATGTAAAGTGGGATATGAATAGAAACATGACTGAAATTGGATCATCATTACTTCCTGCAGAGAGGCAGAGAGAAACCGCTCATAGATACATGTTAGGCTTATACAAAGTAATGGATAAGTTAACTACAGAGTTCCAAGATGTACTTTTTGAAGGCTGCTCTGGTGGTGGTGGAAGATTTGATCCAGGTATTTTGTATTACATGCCTCAAATATGGACTAGCGATGATTCAGATGCAGTGGAAAGACTTAAAATACAATATGGCACTAGTATAGTTTATCCAGCTAGTACTATGGGAGCTCATGTGTCAGCGGTACCTAACCATCAAGTTGGAAGAATCACATCACTTAAGATGAGAGGTGATGTAGCTATGTCTGGTAACTTTGGATATGAACTTGATCTTACAAAATTTAGTGAAGAAGAAAAAGAAGAAGTTAGAGCACAAGTGAATAATTATAAAGAGTTAAGAGCTCTTATTCAATTTGGAGATATGTATAGACTTATAAGTCCTTTTGAAGATAGTAGAAATGAAACTTCCTGGATGTATGTTGCAGAAGATAAAAGTGAAGCTTTTGTAGCTTATTTCAGAATTCTTGCTGAGGCAGATGCACCAATAAGAAAGTTGAGACTTAAGGGGTTAGATCCTAGTAAAGATTATATAGTAGATGGAATAGACGGAGTATTTGGTGGCGATGAGCTGATGTATAGTGGAATTACCATACCGTTTCTATTTGGTGACTACCAGAGTGTTGTATGGAAAGTTAAGGTAGTTAATCCGGTGTAGATTCATTGATTATAAAAAAGCAATGTCTATATTTCTAAGTACAGCTTAATTTGTTTAATTGAAGTTATAAATACAAAAGTGCAAATCTTCTATGCTGAAGGAGATTTGCACTTTTTTTTACTGTTTAGAAAATTATAATATTCTTCTTAGCTGGGCCTAGTAATATTAAGGATTTAGAGTATAATTTAAAGAGACTCTTATTATCTGTAGAAAACCATAAAGAAGTGTGGTTATAAGTCGATAATAGAAGTACTAGAAAAGAAGGTATTATTTTAAAAATAATATGGATAAAATTAGTATACTTTTCTAATATTTAAGTATTTAAATATAACTAATAGGATTATGAATATATAACCATATTATTTTAATAAGAGGGTTGGGATATGTTGCTAAACTTTTTAAGTAAGTTATTAAAATCGAATACTATAGATGAGGATAAACTACTTGATTATTTGAAGTATGACTACGATATTAGACCTGCTAAAGAAGCGTTAAGGATAACGCTAATATATGGAATTGTAGGAGTGCTGTGGATAATAGGATCCGATGAGATTTTAAGTTTGATTGTCAAGGATGTAGATACCTTTAAAACTTTAGCTGTACTTAAGGGATGGTTTTATGTACTTATAACCATGATAATAGTTTATTCACTTATTTTTACTAAGCTTACTCTTTTTAAGAGGGCTTTAGAAAAAATACATGATAACTATGAAAGTATGAGTTCAGCAAATGAAGAACTTGTAGCTCTGCAAGAAGATTTAAAAGAACAATTTATAGAATCTGAAAAGCACCGTAATGCACTTATTACTAGCGAGCAGAGATATGAACTAGCAGTTGAAGGTGCGGATTGTGGTATATGGGATTGGGATGTTGAAAATGATCAGTGGTATTTTTCAGCTAAGTGTAGAAGATATTTGGGCTTTGAAGACAATGAGCTTAAAAATGATATTAAAGACTGGACAAGATTACTTGATCCAGATACGAAGGAGCAAGCTTTAAGTAGAATAAGTGATTATGTTATGTCAGGAGATACAGCCTATGAAAATACCTTTAGAATGAGATGCAAGGATGGCAGTTATAAATGGATGCTAAGCAAAGGCAAGAGCACTAGAAATTCTGAGGGAAAGGTTATAAGAATAGCTGGTTCTTTTGCTGATATAACAGCTTATGTAGAAATGAATGAGAAGTTGAACTCAATGGCGTATTATGATATGTTGACAGGACTACCAAATAGATTTTTACTTGAGGATAAACTACAAGAGCTAATAAAGGAAGCAAGTGAGAGTAAAAGAAGATTTGCCTTAGTTTATATGGATGTAGATAATTTTAAAAATATAAATGATACAATGGGGCATTTGTGTGGAGATAAGCTACTAAAAGATGTATCAACAATACTAAAAGAAAAAATTAAGCATCCTAATATTATAGCAAGACTTGGTGGAGATGAATTTGCAATAGTTTTTGTAGATATAGAGGATAAGAAGCAAGTGGTAAGTAAAGTTAAGGAATTAATACAATACTTAAGAAAACCATGGGTTATAGAGGGGCAAGAATTCTTCATATCTTTTAGTGCAGGAATTGCATTGTATCCAGGACATGGTGAAACTTTATCTATACTTATGAAAAATGCTGATATGGCTATGTATTATGTGAAGAAGAATATGAAAGATGATTACTGCTTTTATAATTCAGAAATGGAAGAATTAAATTTAAATCAAGTAAAGCTAGTTAATGATTTAAGACGAGCTATTGACAATGAGCAATTTATCTTGTATTATCAACCAATAATAAATTTGTATGATAGTCAAGTTAACGGAGTAGAGGCACTTATAAGGTGGTACCACCCTGAAAAAGGAATGATACCTCCTATTGATTTTATTCCTTTAGCCGAAGAAGCTGGACTTATTTACGATATAGAAAAATGGGTATTAAGAACTGCACTTATTCAGAAGAAGCAATGGGAAGAAAAAGGGTATCATAATATTAAGATGTCCGTAAATATTTCTGGAAAAGCTGTAGTTAGCGAAGGGTTTATAGACTACATAAAGAATCTTACAGAAGAGATTAATTTAAATTACGATGATGTACAATTTGAGGTTACTGAAACAGCCTTTATGGAAGACTTAGATTTAGCGATAAATAACTTAAAGCAGATAAAGAAAACAGGAATAAAGATTGCCCTTGATGATTTTGGCACAGGGTATTCGTCTCTAACCTATCTGAAAAAGTTGCCAATTGATGTTGTTAAACTAGATAGAGGATTTATAAAGACTACAACAAATATTGAAGAAGAGCCAATTATACATTACGTTATTAAACTGATAAATAGATTAGAATTAAAACTAGTGGCAGAAGGAGTAGAAACCATCAAACAGCTTAACTTTCTTAAAAAAAATAATTGTGATTATGCGCAAGGATATTTGTTTAGTAGACCAGTAGAAAGTAAGGAAGTTGAAATCTATTTTACCACAATGAAACAGGATTTGTTTTGAAGCCATAAGATGAATGGATGTGATTTCGTTAGATGAATATAGGTGATGAGTTAAACTTAGAGCTTATTAAAGATAATATTGATATCCTTAAGAAACTATATGATGTAATAAGGATAGTAGATCCTGTAACAAAAAAAGTCTTATTATATGATGAAGGAAAACTTATAGAAAAAGGAAGTTCTTGCTTCAGCAAAATAGAAAAAGAACAAATGTGTAAAAACTGTATTTCGCTAAGGGCGTTAAAGGATAATAAGACTTATATGAAATTAGAAAATTCAGAGGATAAATCTTATCTAATTACTGTAATGCCTATGGAGTTAGAAGATAAAATCATAATTGTTGAGTTAATAAAAGAAGTTACAGACACTCTCTTTTATGGACATAGTTTAGATACAAAAGGATGTAAAGTCAATAATATAATTCAAGAAATGAAGCAGCTTACTATAAAAGACTCTTTGACGGAGATCGCCAATAGAAGGTTTATAGATGAAAGGCTGCCCGTAGATATGAAGATATGTTATAAAAGCAAACAACCTATATCTATAATAATGGTAGACGTAGATCATTTTAAAAATATAAATGATCAATTTGGACATGTAGCAGGAGATGAAGTCTTAAGGGAGTTTGCTGATGCTCTAAAAAGTTGCATAAGGGATAAAAGGGACTGGATAGGCAGATATGGTGGTGAAGAATTCTTAGTTTGTGTTCCAGGCGCAGCTGCAGAAGCTGCTCTAGTTATAGCAGAAAGAATGAAGACAAATATAGAGAAGAAAAACTTTGTGCTTAATGGAGAAAACATAAAGATAACAGCATCTTTTGGAATATGTACAACCTATGATAAAGAGATTACCGTAGAGCAGTTTTTAAAATGTGCTGACCAAAAGCTTTACGATGCAAAAAATGCAGGGAGAAATAGAATAATACTTTAATATAAGCAGTGGAGGATTAATATATATTAACCCTTACTGCTTTTTTGCTATACAAGTAATTTGAAAAAGTCCTTTAGTACATTTCTTATCACATAAACTTCACATTATAATTTGATACTGGTACAACATTTATTAACTAAAATCTATATTATAGATAGCTAAACAAGAAGGGATGTGAATCTATGAAGATTGGAAAGGCAAGTATAATAAAGATTTTTCTAGCTGTTGCACTTATATTTTCAATATTTGTATGTGGATATACTGTTATAAATTATAAAGGAACTAATCAGAGTACTTATTTTACTATGAATAATAGAGGTGGGGGGCAAGGCTTTGGCAATAATATGGGCAGTCCACCAAATGACTTACAGGAAGGCAGAAGTAGCAATAAAAACTCTGGTGAAAATGATAGAAGTTTAAATAATCAAGACGCTGGTAGCGGTTCCAGTTCTGTAAATGACAATAGTAAGGAAAGTTCATCAGACAATAGTTTGAAGAGTAGGCCTCAATGGCAAGGTGGGACTAAGGGAAATTTCATGAGAATTGGGCAAAGTAGTACTGGCTCAGCATATTCCAAATACTTTTATGTTTACGCAGGTGTTTTTATATGTGTTGCTATAGGGCTTTACTATTATTTCATAAGAAAGAAAGCTTTAATAAATCCCAAAAATGAAAAAATACTAATATTATTATTTTTTGGAATAGGATTTCTATTGAGAGTTGCATTGGCACTTTTAATATACGGACATAATGACATGAACATATTTAAAGGTTGGGCGCAATCTGTTTCATCAAACTTAACTAAATTCTATACCAATACTATGATGAGTGACTATCCTCCTCTTTATATGTATGTATTATATGTGATAGGAAATTTGGCTAAGATAACAGCATTAAATAAGTACTATGTATTGCTTTTAAAACTACCATCGATAATAGCTGATGTTATTTCATCATATCTCATATTTAGGGTATCCAAAAGGTATGTAAGTAGTGAAATAAGTTTGATTATATCTATAATATACCTATATAACCCTGCAGTATTTATAAATTCAACTGTATGGGGACAAGTAGACTCTTTATTTGCATTAATTATAGTAATAGCACTTTACTTATTATCGAAGAATAAGCTAGTTATGTCTTCTTTTGTATTTACCGTAGCTGTACTTATGAAACCTCAAGGTATTATTTTTCTACCAGTGCTTTTCTTTGAGCATGTAAGACAAAAGAAACTAAAGAATTTTGTTGTATCTTTAGTTGTTGCTATAGTTACAGCGCTAATTATAATAACACCTTTTACTTCAGGTAGAGATATAACTTGGATTTTTAAACTTTATTCAAGTACTGTATCTGAATATCCTTATGCAACAGTAAGTGCATTTAATTTCTTTTACCTAATGGGAGCAAACTACGTTAAGGATAGCTCAATATTCATTTTTATGAGCTATCATACCTGGGGAATGTTATTTATAGTACTTACCACATTACTATCATGGTATATATATTATAAAGGTAGAGAAGCAAAATATGTTTTTGCTGCAGCTTTGATACAAATAGCAGGGGTTTTTACTTTCTCAGTAGGTATGCATGAGAGATACCTGTTCCCAGCTATAATTCTGTCGATATTCGCCTTCATCAAATTTAGAGATAAGAGGATGCTGCTAATAAGTTTAGGATATAGTATTACGATATATCTAAACACACACTTAATCTTATTTAATTTCTTAGGTGGAAATGAAAAAAGAGGAGGTAGCGAGCCGATAGGTATATTTGTATCAATATTAAATATAGTGCTATTTGCATATGTTATTAAAGTTGTTTTTGATAGTTTTTCTAAGAAATCTGTTATAAAGATGTAGCGGATTAGTTGGAAGGTAATTATAAAGATGCTGTTTTAAATAGAATATTTGTAGTTCTTAAATAAAAGCCATGCATATAGGAAGGTTAGGATACCTTTTAATACATGGCTTTTAACTTTAAAAGATATAATTTAATTTTAATATGGGTATCTACAGCTATTAACTTATGTCAATAAAACAGAATAACAACACAAAATTAATATAAAATAGCTTCACTTCATAGCATATTTATAAAAGATTTGTGCGTATATTTAAAGAAAACAATATTTATTTTTCTTAAATATTGTTAAAGTTTGGAGGTTATGATGTACACATTTTCTGAGCTCATTTCCAAGGGGATACAAATTTTCTTTATTAATTTGGTTTTGTCTGGGGATAACGTTGGAGTAATTGCCCTGGCAATAAAAGACCTTCCACCAAAAAAAGCAAAGCTTGCCAACATTATGGGGGTATGCGTAGCATTTTTTCTGAGAATATTTTTTGTAGGTATTATCGGCTATTTATATACCTTAGAATGGTTACATATAGACATAATAGGTGCTATTTTACTTTTATATATAACCTTTAATATGCTGCAAGAACAGCATAAAAGCTTGCAGGGAAAAAGTAGACAAACTGGTGGGTTCTTTAAGGCTATAATATCAATAACTGTTGCAGATATTAGCATGAGTCTTGATAATGTACTAGCTATCGTGGCTATTGCTATGACAGATACAGGACAAATTACAGGACAGCAGATGGGGCTTGTGGTATTCGGTCTTATGGTATGTATGCCAATTATATTTTGGGGAAGTGAATTTATTGCTGATATGATGGTGAAGTTTCCTGTTATTATATATATTTGTGCAGCGCTTTTAGTATATACTGCAGTAAAAATGATATTTGATGATAAACTAATATCAGCAGCGATTAGCGGTATTAATCCAGCGCTAGGTTTAATATTCTCAATACTATGTGCTTTGGCTGTGATAGTTTACGGTTTTGAAAATATATAGTATAAACATATTAGTGACTAATTTATTTTACTTTCTAGGAAGTTATACAATTTTAGTTGAACCAAGTAAAATCAATTTTCTGGAGTAGATATTTAGGATAAACAGCTTTTATAGAAATTATTAGCTGAAGAAAGTGGACAAGGTGATGAAGAATGGATGAAATAAAAGGAATTTTAAAGGTTATAAATCTAGGGGAAAAGCTAAAATATGAATTAAGACATAGTTTTTTATCTAATGGAAGACAAGAAAGTGTGGCAGAGCATACATGGAGAGTTTCTCTTATGGCTATGCTGCTAGAAAAATACCTATCAAAGCCAATAGATACCGAGAAACTTCTAAAAATGATTATAATACATGATCTTGTAGAGGCAGAGGCTGGAGATATACCTGCTTTCAACAGCATGAATAATGAAGAAGTAAAGAAATTAAAGCATGAAAATGAAGTAAGAGCAATAGAAAGGATAAGAGATATGCTTGGAGTAGCTCTAGGTCCTGAACTTTATGATTTATGGATGGAGTTTGAAGAGAAAGAAACCTATGAAGCTAAAGTGGCTAATGGCTTAGACAAGCTTGAAGCTCAGGTGCAGCATAATGAAGCGGAGTTAGCTACTTGGATAGATATAGAATATGATATGTGCTATATGATGGATAAACATGTAGAGTTCGAGCCGGCACTTATGGAATTAAAAAGTTTAATTCTTGATCAGGCTGAAAAGAAGATGAAAAATGGTGGTATAGATATTGAAGCTATAAAGGAAAAGGGCGGAAAGTAAAAATTTAGGTGTAGAAAAACAGCTAGAGCAAAAAATGCTACAGCTGTTTTTATTTTTGGATTTGTTAAATTACCGTGTTTAAATTAAGCAGGCTTCTCTAAATAAGTTTATAGTATATGTATAAATTAATATAATTGGTAAATAATATAAATATGACTCGAAAGGTCATTACGTAGGATTTTGCCGCCATATGGCGGTATTTTTTTATTGTCTAGAAAAATATTTTTTAGAGAAAGATATGGACAACTACCTGTAGATGGCTTTAACAACTTTTTTATTTCTTGTATTTAGTATCCATATTCATAAATAAACATAAGAAAAAAATACCTACTATTATATATGAAAGTGCTTTCATGGGTAGTAGCGGTTTTTCAGTTTGTAGTGAAAGTTAAAAATTAATTCAAAATGTTATTTTTATAGTATATAATATTGAATTAATGGGAAGGTGATATATGTATGGATACTGGAACAGTAGTAAAAGCAGTGGTTGTAATATTGTTAGGAGCAGCCTACCTTTGGACAAATTCCAAAAGATACAAGGATTAAAAGTAGAAAGGAACATCATATGAAGAACTTTTGGTGCGATGTGTACTTAGATAAGATTAAAAATAACGTTGATAGAATAAAACAATTAACCAATAATAAAAAATTGATTGCAGTTGTTAAGGGTAATGCTTATGGTTTAGGAATTGAGGGAGTAACAGGGTATTTAGATTCCTTTGTGGATTTATTTGCAGTAGGAGATATAGAAGAGGCAAAAAGAGTTAAAAGTGAGAAGGAAATATTGCTTTTAAGTCCGCTTGTAACTGCAACAGATTTTAATATAGATATGGACAACGTAATATTTACCATAGACAATGAAAGCATACTAGAAAAGTTGCCAAACGAGGTGAAGTTTAAGATTCATCTTTATATAGATACTGGAATGAATAGAATGGGTATTAGACCTGACAGATTAGATCTTGTTATTGATAAAATTAGAAATGACTATAAAAACATAATTATTGATGGGATATATACTCACTTACATAATGGAAGCGATGTCAAGTATACAAAGAATCAAATAAGCTTATTTAAAAGTGCAGTGGAAAAGTATTTGGGAGTGATCCCTAATATACATTGTTTGAATTCTACATGCACGTTGAATAGTGAATATAGGGAGATGACAGACTTTACTAATTGCGTGAGAGCTGGGAATCTTTTATATGGATATGATGGTTTAACTCAAGGATTTAAGAAAGCCTATGGATTTTTTGCAAAGCCTGTAAACATGCATTTTGTGAAGAAGGGTGAGCCTGTAGGCTATAGCTGTAGGTACAAGGCTAAGCAAGATATGCATGTGGGAGTGCTTGGTTTTGGTAATATAGAACATTTTGGATTTAATAAAGCTGTAAAGCATAACTTATTTTACGACATAATAAAGGTTATTTATAATCATATAAAATTTAGACCGGTGATATTTGCTGGCAACAAAGGCGTAAGAGTACTTGGAACTGCCAATATGAATACCACCCTGATATCCATGGAAGGTATAGGATTAGAGAGTATACTTAGAATCGATATATCACCTATATTAGCAGATTCGTCAGTGGAGAAAAATTACATCACGAATTATAAGTAAGAATAAACAGTTTAACGTTCGGTTATATACGAATGTTGAACTGTTTGTTTTGTTTTATTATTGACAAAGTATGGTGAAAGTGTTATTTTAATTTTGTAAAGACGAATAAATAATAAAAAAGTATAAGCATAATTCGTAATCAAAGGTGATTGCTTTCCTGAGTATCTCCTTGGGAATTTTTTTTTGCCGATAAAGATGTATTAGTTCGATCAGAAAACTATTTTAAAAACTCCTCTGGGTTTTGAGAGGAGAATTTGAAAATTTAAATTTAAAACGAAGTTATACGTCATAACCATATTAAATCTGAATATTTGTGTTTTGGGAGGAAATCATGATTAGAACTTTGTATGTAGAAAAAAAACAAGGCTTTGACATCGAAGCAAAAGCACTACTAGAGGACTTCAAAACAAATTTAGGAATTAATACTATTGAAAATGTACGTTTATTAAATAAATATTCCTTTAATGAAGTTGAAAAAGATGTTTATGAAAAAGCGAAAGCTATAATATTTTCTGAACCTATGGTAGATAAAGTTTATGAAGAACAATTTCCTATCTTAGAAGGAGAAGCGGTTTTTGCAGTAGAATACCTTCCAGGCCAATATGATCAAAGAGCTGATTCTGCTGAACAGTGCTTTCAGATCCTTACCTCTGGAGAAAAGCTAGAAATAAAGTCCTCCAAGGTAGTATGTTTAAGTGGAGATATAAGCAAAGATGAACTTGCGAAAATAAAGCAATATTACATAAATCCTGTTGATTCAAGAGAGGTTGATCCTCTATCTAAAGAACTATTCTCATCCTATGAAATTCCAAGCGAAGTTGAAGATATAGATAATTTTACAAGTTTAGACAGTGAAGGCTTAAGTGATCTGCATAAAGAATTAGGCTTAGCTATGACAGTAGAAGATTTAAAACTAATAAAAGATTACTTTTTAGAAGAGAAAAGAAATCCTACTATCACTGAGATAAAAGTTATAGACACCTATTGGTCCGATCACTGCAGACATACTACTTTCTTAACTTCTATAGAAAATGTTGAAATAGAAGACAGCATCTATTCAAGTCCTATTGTAAAAAGCTTTAATAGATACAAAGAAGCTAGAGAAGTTTTGTACAAGAATAAAGAAAAAGATATGACTTTAATGGATATAGCTGTAATAGCAATGAAGGAACTAAAAAGTAAGGGTGTGTTAGAAGATTTGGACATATCTGATGAAATAAACGCCTGTTCCATAAAAGTAAAGGTTGAAACTGAAAAGGGAACTGAAGATTACTTAGTAATGTTTAAGAACGAAACTCATAACCATCCAACGGAGATAGAACCCTTTGGTGGGGCAGCAACCTGTCTTGGTGGGGCTATAAGAGACCCATTGTCAGGCAGAACTTATGTATACCAAGCAATGAGAGTTACAGGAAGTGGTGATCCTACAGTACCAATAGAAGAAACCTTAAAGGGTAAGCTTCCTCAAAGAAAGATAACTCTAGGAGCTGCTCATGGTTATAGTTCTTATGGAAATCAGATAGGTTTAGCAACAGGACAGGTCAATGAAATATATGATCCTGGTTACGTAGCTAAAAGAATGGAGATTGGAGCTGTTATAGCAGCAGCACCTTTTAAGAACGTTAGAAGAGAAGAGCCTTTAGAAGGAGACATAATAGTTCTTCTAGGTGGAAGAACAGGAAGAGATGGCTGTGGTGGGGCAACTGGATCATCAAAGGAGCATACAGTAGAGTCTATCGAACAGTGCGGAGCAGAAGTTCAAAAAGGTAATGCACCTACAGAAAGAAAGCTTCAAAGACTTTTCAGAAATCCAAAAGTATCTACTATGATAAAGAGATGTAACGATTTTGGTGCCGGTGGAGTTTCTGTAGCAATAGGAGAACTTTGCAGAGGTCTTGATATAAATCTTGATCTAGTTCCTAAAAAGTATGAAGGTCTTGATGGTACAGAACTTGCTATATCAGAGTCTCAGGAAAGAATGGCCGTAGTTATAGCTAAGGAAGATGGAGAAAAGTTTATAAAGCTTGCACTTGAAGAAAACTTAGAAGCAACTATAGTAGCTGAAGTAACTGATCTTGAAAGGATGAGAATGTTCTGGAATGGAAAGAAAATAGTTGATCTTTCAAGAGCCTTCCTTGATACAAATGGAGCTAAGCAAATAACAAGCGCTATATTAAAAGCACCTAAGGCTGAAGAAAATATATATAAGAGCGAAGGTGCTGAAGATTTAAAGAAGCTATGGTTTGAAACTATGGAAGATTTAAATGTGGCATCTCAAAAAGGATTAGTTGAAAGATTTGATGGAACTATAGGAGCAGGAACTGTATTGATGCCATTTGGAGGAAAGTATCAGCTTACTCCATCAGAAGGAATGGCTGCAAGGATACCAACTCTAGAAGGAGAAGCAGAGGAAGCTACTATAATGACCTTTGGTTTTAATGCAAAGCTATCAAAATGGAGCCCATATCACAGTGCATATAATGCAGTGGTGGAATCAGTTTCTAAGATAGTAGCCACAGGTGGTAAGAGTAAGAAAGTATGGCTTACCTTCCAAGAGTACTTTGAAAAGCTTGGAAAGAACCCTGAGAGATGGGGAAAACCACTAGCAGCGTTACTTGGAGCTTATCAAGCTCAGATAGACTTAGGAATAGCAGCTATTGGAGGAAAGGATAGTATGTCTGGAAGCTTTGGCGATATGGATGTACCACCTACTTTAGTTTCCTTTGCTGTGGCAGTGGAAAAGGCTAAAAATATAATTTCTCCAGAGTTTAAAAAGGCAAACTCTCAAGTTGTTTATGTAAGTACAAGCAGAGATGAAAGTGAACTTATAAATATAGAAGAATTTAAGAAAAACGTTGAAGTAATAGAAAGACTCATTGAAGAAAAGAAGGTTATCTCAGCATATTCCTTGAAAAATGGGGGCATTTGTGAAGGAATATCAAAAATGTGTTTCGGAAACAAAATTGGGGTTAGGCTTTCAGCATTAAGCAAGGAAGAACTTTTCTCTTTAAGTTATGGAAGCTTTATTCTTGAAGTTTCAGAAGGCTTAGAGGTTGATAAAGAATTCCAAGGGGCTAGTTACAAGAAGATTGGTGAAACAAAGGCAGAACCAAGTATTGAAGTTTTAGATCATTGCTTTGCAATAGATGAGCTCATAGCTTTATGGGAAGGCAAGCTAAGTAAGGTATTTAAGATAAAGACTGAAGATAAAAATGAAAAAGTAGCTTCTATCTTATTTGAAAATCCTTATAAAAAGACTGTAGCTATAAAAACTGCTAAACCAAGAGTATTCATTCCAGTATTCCCTGGTACAAACTGTGAGTATGACTGTGCAAAAGCTTTTGAAAAAGAAGGAGCAGTAGTAAAGCAACTAGTACTCAAGAATCTTACTAAGGAAAGCCTTTTAGATTCCTTAGTAGAGATGGAGAAGGCTATAAAGAATAGTGAGATAATTATGCTTCCAGGAGGCTTTAGTGCTGGAGATGAGCCAGATGGTTCTGCAAAGTTCATAGCAACAGTATTTAGAAATGAGAGAATAAGTAATGCTGTAATGGAACTTCTAAAGAATAGAGATGGACTTATGTTAGGTATTTGTAATGGCTTCCAAGCTCTTGTAAAACTAGGTTTGTTACCATACGGAGAAATAGTAGATATGGAAGAAGATATGGCAACCTTAACCTTCAATACTATAGGAAGACATATGAGTTCCATCATAAATACAAAGGTGGTATCAACCCTTTCACCTTGGTTCAATGAGGTTAGTTTAGGGGATATACATGCTATACCAATATCTCATGGAGAAGGAAGATTTGTAGCACCAGAAGGTCTTTTAAGAGAGCTTCAGGCAAAAGGGCAGATAGCAACTCAATATGTAGACTTTAATGGTGAAGCAACGCTTGATATGCCTTACAATCCAAATGGATCAATGCTTGCTATTGAAGGTATAACAAGTCCAGATGGAAGAATATTAGGTAAGATGGGACACTCAGAAAGAATAGGAAACAACCTGTACAAGAACATTCCAGGAGACTTTGATCAGAAGTTGTTTAAATCAGGAGTTAATTACTTCAAGTAAACTTAACATAATAGATTATTTAAGATATTAATTATAGGCTCTGCCAAAGTAATGTTTGAAATTAAGTGGGCAATTGTCCGATGCTTTGATGAGCTTTCGCTAATTGCTCGCTCATATATTATCTTCTTCGTAACCACTTAATTTCAACAATATTATTGAACATAGCCTAATATTAATAATGCTAATATAAATAAGAGGACAATCTATAAAAATATTGGAGGTAACTATGAAAGTAGCAATTTTCTTTGGTTCAAAATCAGATACTGATGTAATGAAGGGAGCAGCAAACGCTCTTAAGGAATTTGGAGTAGAGTACAAGGCTTTTGTACTATCTGCTCATAGAGTTCCAGAAAAGCTAATGGAGACTCTACATGAAATAGATGAACAGGGTTTTGAAGTGATAATTGCAGGAGCTGGACTTGCAGCTCATCTTCCTGGAGTTATAGCATCACACACAACAATGCCAGTAATTGGAGTACCTGTAAATGCAGCGATAAATGGATTAGATGCTTTATATTCAATAGTGCAAATGCCTAAATCTATACCAGTAGCTACCGTTGGAATAAATAACAGCTATAATGCAGGAATGCTTGCAGTACAGATGCTTTCATTAAAATATCCTGAGCTTAAAGAAAAGCTTATAAATTTCCGTAAGGACATGAAGGAAAAATTTATTAAGGAAAATGGAGAAGGAGTGGAACTATAATGGAAAAATTAGAAATGATGTATGAAGGAAAAGCAAAGAAAATATATGCAACAGACAAGGCTGATGAAGTAATAGTATATTACAAGGACGATGCAACAGCATTTAACGGAGAAAAGAAGGGCCAAATAGAAGATAAAGGTGTTTTAAACAACGCAATAACTTCTGTACTTTTCAATCTTCTTGAAAAAGAAGGAGTTAAGACTCACTTTATAGAAAAGTTAAATGAAAGAGAACAACTTTGCAAAAAGGTTGAAATAGTACCTCTTGAAGTTATAGTTAGAAACGTAGCAGCAGGAAGCATGGCAAAGAGATTAGGCTTAGAAGAAGGCTTCCCACTAAAGACTACAGTTTTTGAAATCTGCTTAAAAGACGATGCACTAGGCGATCCATTAATAAATGACTACCATGCAGTAGGTATTGGAGCAGCTTCTTTTGAAGAATTAAATAAAATATATGAAATGACTGCAAAGGTTAATGATGTACTAAAGGAATTCTTCTTAAAGCAAAACATAAAGCTAATAGACTTTAAGTTAGAGTTTGGTAGATACAATGGAGAAATATTATTAGCTGATGAAATATCACCAGATACTTGCAGATTCTGGGATGCAACAACTAATGAAAAACTAGACAAGGATAGATTTAGAAGAGATCTTGGCAACGTTAAAGATGCTTATGTAGAAATACTTAATAGAATCAACCAGTAATTATTAGTGAAAGGAATCTGATTATGAGAATAGAGCCAATTGAAGATAAGTTTAAAGAAGAATGTGGAGTATTTGGAGTGTTTTCCAAGAACAACTTAGATGTAGCAAGAATCACATACTATGGACTTTATGCATTGCAACACAGAGGACAAGAAAGTGCGGGTATTGCAGTTTCTGATGGTGAAAGTTTAAAACTTCATAAAGATCTAGGTCTTATTACTGAAGCTTTTAAAGAAAAGCACATTCAGGAATTAAAAGGACATATAGCAATTGGACACGTTAGATATTCAACTACAGGATCAACTAATGTGGAAAATGCACAACCACTATTAAGCTCATACAAGCTTGGCTCTATTGCCATAGCGCATAACGGAAATCTAGTAAATGCTGATGTACTTAGGGAGCTTTTAGAGGATTCGGGCCATGTTTTTCATACCTCAATAGACTCAGAAGTAATAATAAGTCTTATAGCTAGAGGAGCGAAGAGAGGAATAGAAAGAGCTATAGCTGATGCTGTTCAAACCATCAAAGGCTCCTTTGCTTTAGTCATGATGACTAAGGATAAGCTAATAGGGGTAAGAGATTCTAATGGAATAAGACCTCTATGTATTGGGAAAATTGGTGACAGCTATATCTTAGCTTCTGAGAGCTGTGCTTTAGATACGGTTGGAGCTGACTTTGTAAGAGATGTAGAACCAGGAGAAATTGTAATAATAGATGAACATGGAATTGAAAGTGTAAAGTATTCAGAGCAGACACAGTGTGAAACTTGTGTATTTGAATATATATATTTTGCAAGACCAGATAGTACTATTGATGGTATTAATGTTCACCAATCAAGAGTAAAAGCAGGAGAAATGTTGTTCAAGGAATCACCAGTGGAAGCAGATGTTGTTATAGGTGTTCCAGACTCAGGAATATCTGCAGCTATAGGTTATTCTAGAGCTTCAGGAATTCCTTTTGAAACCGGCTTTGTAAAGAATAAGTATGTTGGAAGAACCTTTATAACTCCAAATCAGGAGATGAGAGAAAGAGCTGTATCCGTAAAGCTTAATCCACTAAAGGCCAATGTAGAAGGAAAAAGAGTTATATTAATTGATGATTCTATAGTAAGAGGAACTACTTCAAGACACTTAGTTGAGTCTTTAAGAAAAGCTGGAGCTACAGAAGTTCACTTTAGAGTAGCATCTCCTATTGTAGGGTATCCATGTTACTTTGGAATAGACATATCCTATAGAAAAGAATTGGTTGGGTCAGAGAGATCAGTCGATGAAATCAATGCAGTGATTGGAGCAGATTCCCTTGCTTATATTTCAGTAGAAAGCTTGTTAAAGTGCTTCGGAGATAAAAAAGGATTTTGTTTAGGCTGCTTTAATGGAATATACCCAGTTTCAACCCCAATAGAAACAGCAAAAGATCATCTTGAAAGGTAGTGAAGAAATGTTAACATACAAACAAGCAGGAGTAGACATAGAAGAGGGATACAAATCTGTTAAACTTATAAAGGATTATGCAAGTAGAACTTTATCACAGTACGTTTTAAATGGACTAGGAAGCTTTGCAGGAATGGTTGAACTTCCAGAAGGCTACAAGAAACCAGTATTGGTTTCAGGAACTGATGGAGTAGGAACAAAGCTTGATATTGCCTTTAAGACAAAGAAATACGATACTGTAGGAATAGACTGTGTTGCTATGTGTGTGAATGACATACTTTGCCATGGAGCAAAACCTTTATTTTTCCTTGACTATCTAGCTTGCGGCAAGCTTGAAGCGGAAGTGGCAGCTGACTTAGTAAAGGGAGTATCTGAAGGATGTCTTCAAGGGGACTGTTCTTTAATAGGTGGAGAAACTGCTGAAATGCCAGGTTTCTATAGTGAAGGAGAATATGATCTAGCTGGTTTTGCAGTAGGAGTTGTTGATAAAGATAAGATAATAAACGGAAGTAATATAGAAGAAGGCAATGTTCTTATAGGAATAGCTTCTTCAGGGATACATTCTAATGGATTTTCTCTAGTGAGAAAGATTTTTTCAGATTTAGATGAAGAGTTTGAAGGAAAACCAGTTTGGCAAACTTTAATAGAGCCTACAAAAATCTATGTTAAACCAGTAATGAGAGTCTTAGAAAGCTATGACATAAAGGGGATGGCTCATATAACTGGTGGCGGCTTCATAGAAAATGTACCAAGAATGTTTGGTGAAGGTTCCTTTACAGCAGTTATTAAGAAAAATAGTTACCCCCTTCCAAGCATATTCCAAGAGATAATTAATAGAGGTGTTGAAAAGGATCATATGTACAATACCTTTAATATGGGGATTGGATTTGTACTTGCTGTAGATGCTAAGGATAAGGACGCTGTACTTGAGCTTTTAATATCACAAGGCGAGAGAGCTTACGACATTGGATATGTAAGAGCTGGAGGTGAGGGTGTTTGCTTAGAATAGCAGTATTGGTTTCAGGGGGAGGAAGTAACCTAGGGGCTATAATAGAAAGTATTGAAAAGGGAGATTTAAACTGTTCTATTGAAGCGGTTATTTCTGATAAAGATAGTGCTTATGCTTTAACCAGAGCTAGAGAAAAGAATATCCCAGCCTTTGTAGTATCTAAAAAGGAGTTTGGGGCTGAAAGTTCCAATAGGATATTAGAACTTATAAAAGGTAAGGTTGATTTGATAGTACTTGCAGGATATTTATCTATTTTAAATGGGGAGATCTTAAGGCAATTTAAGAATAAAATAATAAATATCCATCCATCACTTATTCCAGCATTCTCTGGGGCGGGAATGTATGGAATAAAGGTTCACGAAGCTGTTATTAAAAAAGGTGTAAGATACTCAGGCTGTACAGTGCACTTTGTTAATGAAGAGGTTGACGGGGGAGAAATACTTCTTCAAGAGGCAGTACAGGTATTGCAAGAGGATGATGCAGCTACACTACAAAAAAGAGTGCTTGAAAAAGAGCATGAGATTTTACCAAAAGCTATAAAGCTTATAAGTGAGGGAAAAGTTACAATAAAAGACGGAAAAACTTTTTTACTATAAAGAAGCTCGCTTCAGCGAATTTTTTACTGTTAAGTAAGTCTAAATCTAAGGAGGTTTTTTGATGATTAAGAGAGCTTTACTAAGCGTATATGATAAAACTGGCATACTTGATTTTGCTAAGTTTCTTGCAAGTAACGATGTTGAGATAATTTCTTCAGGTGGAACATATAAATATCTTCTAGAAAACGGTGTTGTGGTAAAGGAGATAGCTGAGATCACAAAGGCACCAGAAATGCTTGATGGAAGAGTTAAGACTCTTCATCCTGTGATTCATGGAGGTATATTAGCTATAAGAGACAACGAAGAGCATATGAAGACCATTAAGGAAAGAGGTATTGACACAATAGATCTAGTTGTAGTAAATCTATATCCTTTCTTTGAAAAGGTAAAGGAAGATTTGAGCTTTGAAGAAAAGGTTGAATTTATAGATATCGGTGGTCCTACAATGCTTAGAGCTGCTGCTAAAAACTTTAGGGATGTTGTAGTTATAAGCAATATAGAGGATTACAGCAAAGTTAAAGAAGAAATTGAGCAAAGTAAAGACGTTAGTCTTAAGACAAGAAAAGTACTAGCTGGTAAGGTATTTAACTTAATGAGTGCTTATGATGGAGCTATAAGTAACTTCCTTCTAGAAGGTGAAGAGGAGTATCCAGAATATCTTTCAATTTCTTATAAGAAAAAGCAGGAATTAAGATATGGAGAAAATCCTCACCAAAGCGCAGCTTACTACTCAAACAATGAAGTAGATGGCGCTATGAATACCTTCGAGGTTCTTAACGGAAAAGAGCTTTCTTACAACAACTTAAAGGATTTAGATATAGCTTGGAAGGTTGTAAATGAATTTGAAGAGATAGTAACTTGTGGACTTAAGCACAATACTCCATGTGGAGTTGCTATTGGAGAAACTGTTTATGATAGCTATATGAAGGCATATGAATGTGATCCAACTTCAATATTTGGCGGCATAGTTGCTGTTAACAGAAAGCTAGACAAGGCTACAGCAGAAGAGATGAGCAAGATATTCTTAGAGGTAGTAGCAGCACCAGAATATGAAGAAGAGGCTTTAGAGGTTTTAAGAAAGAAGAAGAACTTAAGAGTTATAAAGGTTAATTCTGCTCCTAAGGCTGATAAGTACATGGTTACAGTGGATGGTGGAATACTAGTACAAGAAGAAGATAGAAAGCTTATAGAAGAAATTAAGGTGGTTACAGAAAAAACACCAACAGAGGCTGAGATGAAGGACATGATCTTCGGCATGAAGGTGGTTAAGTATGTTAAGTCAAATGCTATAGTTGTAATAAATGATGGCAAAGCAGTAGGAATCGGTGGAGGTCAAGTTAATAGAATATGGCCTACAATAGATGCACTAAAGAGAGGGACAGGAGCTACTGTGCTTGCATCAGATGCCTTCTTCCCATTCGGAGATGTAGTAGAAGAAGCTGCAAAATACGATATTAAGGCAATTATTCAGCCAGGCGGATCTATAAGAGATCAGGAGTCTATAGATCAATGCAATAAGCATGGAATTAGCATGGTGTTCACAGGTATAAGACATTTCAAACACTAAGATAGATGGAGTGATAATTGATGAATATTTTACTGGTTGGAGGCGGAGGCAGAGAACATGCCATAGCATGGAAACTGGCTAAGAGCTCAAAGGTAGAGAAAATATATGTGACACCTGGTAATGGTGGAACAGCACTAGAGAATAAATGTGAGAATATAAATTTAGGTACATTTGAAGAAATGGCTGAATTTGCCAAGGGCAACAACATCGATTTGACTGTGGTAGGACCAGAAGAACCATTAACAAAGGGTATAGTAGATTTATTTAAAAAAGAGAACTTAAAGATTTTTGGACCAGAACAGAGAGCAGCTATGCTTGAAGGCAGCAAGAGCTTTTCAAAGGATTTTATGAAGAAATACAATATAAAGACCGCTGCTTATGAGGTTTTTTACCATAGTAATGAGGCTATAGAATACCTTAAAAGCTCTGAATATCCAATAGTTATAAAAGCTGATGGTTTGGCAGCTGGTAAAGGGGTAGCCATTTGCGAAAACTTTAAAGAAGCTGAGGATACCATAAAGGAATTCATGGTACAAGATAAGTTTAAAGGTGCAGGTCAAAAGATTGTTATTGAAGAGTTTTTAAAAGGGGTAGAAGCTTCAATACTTTCTATAACTGATGGAAAAACAATAATACCATTCTTATCTGCCAAGGATCATAAGCAGATCTTTGATGGTGGAGTTGGTCCCAATACTGGTGGCATGGGAGTAATAGCTCCTAACCCATATGTTACTGAAGAAGTGTTTAAAGACTTTGAAGATAATATAATGAAGCCTACACTTTTAGGAATAAGAGAAGAAGGCTTTGACTATAAGGGAATAATCTTCTTTGGTGTTATGATAACTGAAAAAGGCTGTTACCTTTTAGAGTACAATGTAAGAATGGGAGATCCAGAGACTCAATCTGTACTTTCCTTAATGGATAGTGATTTCCTTGAACTTATAGAGCTTTCCCTAGAAGAAAAATTAAGTGAAGCTAAAGTAAGTTGGAAAAAAGGAGCTTGCTGCAATGTGGTGTTAGCTTCTAAAGGTTACCCAGGAGACTTTGAAAAAGGCTTTAAGATAGATATAGAGCCTTCTGTAAAAGAGAATGTATTTATCGCAGGGGGAGTTATTAAGGATGATACCTTAGTGACTTCTGGCGGAAGAGTACTTTCTGTGGTAGGCATAGGGGATACCATAGAGGCTGCGAGAGAAAAAGCTTATGCAAATATAGCTTCAGTGGACTTTGATGGAAAATATTTTAGAAAAGATATAGGGCTTGTTACAGAATAAGAAGAGCATAAAATGCTTACTCAACTATTAATTTATACGTGCTTCAAAATACCCACAAGGTGGAAGCTTGGAACAAGTATAAATTAAGTTTTGATATAAGAAATTTAAAAAGTTACCATTTGAAACCTAATATATATCTTAAAGGGCTGTCTAAATAAAAATATTATTAGGCAGTCCTTTTTCCTTTTTTAGCATAATAGATAAATCTCTAAAATATATTGTAAAGATGAGCAATATTGAAAGAAGGATTTTTATTTATTGGAGGAAGATATATGGTTCCAGATGAAAAAGCAGAGCTAACGGAAAAGGATAGTGTAGATTTTAATAATAACTATAAGATTATTTTTATTACTTTTGCAATTATATCAATAGCATTATTATTTGTCATTATAAGATACATAATTAAATACGACTTAAAAGTGGAATTCATAGCATTAATGGCATTTTTTATAACCATAATAGCTGATACCTTTATGTTGTGGAAATTTATTAATATGAAGCTGATAAAAGCTGAAAACACCATAGAACAGCTTAATAAGGAAAATGCTAAATTAAAAGAAGAAGCAACTTTGGACAACCTAACTGGTGCTTTTAATAGAAGAAAGCTAGAGGAAATTTTAGCTGTTGAGCTTGAAAGATGTAATAGGTATGGTACTTCCTTATCTATGGCTATCATTGATATAGATGACTTTAAGAAGATAAATGATAGATATGGACATAGTAGAGGGGATATTGTGCTGAAAAATATATCAAAAGTAGTTAGCTCAAAGCTTAGAAAAACAGATTTTTTCGTAAGATGGGGTGGAGAGGAATTTGTGATAATAGCCCCTGAAACAAAAATCCAAGGGGCACTAAAGCTAGGAGAAAAGCTTAGAAAATTAATATACGAAAATATTTATGTAGAGCTTGAGAAAGTTACTGTAAGTATTGGTGTTGCTGAGTATGAAAAAGGTACTGATTATGAAAGGCTTTTTGATAAAGTAGATAAGGCTCTATATATAGCAAAAAACAGCGGAAAAAACAATGTTAAATTTGTAGAATAAAATATATTTTTGAAGCCTTTTGTTTTAGAGGATTTTTATCTGTTTTGTAGAAATATTATTTAAAATAATTATATAGGTTGTTAAGTTTTATTTAATGTGATTCATCAGTTAATATTCAAAAGAATATTTAGTTCAATTCTTTTTATGAATAAAACTTATTAGAACTTATATGTTAGTTATTTTCGTAAAGTTATAGTTTTGAGGAGATGATTAGGATGAGGAGGAATTTTGAACAAAAATTAGACTATAGTCAAATAAGGGATATCGACTTTAGAGTATCTTTTATAAATACAGAAGAATTTAATGGATATGTTCACTTAGCTTCGATTCATAAAGTGAGTGAGGCCATTTTTAGAAGTGTTGATGACAAAAGGATAAAAATAATGGATAATGGATATAGATGGCTTCAGATTACTCCATTAAATGCTAACTACAATCTAATAACTATAATTGACGAAAAGAACCAAATACTGCAATGGGAATTCCATATAATAGATAGTAATGATAATGATGAAAACATTAGTCTGATGTTTGAGGATTTAATTTTAAGTTTACTAGTACTTCCTGATGGTTATAAAAAGGTACTTGGAGAAGAGGAAATAAAAGAAGCCTTATGCAGTAACTCAATGGACTTTTGCCAATATGATAAAGCTTATAGAGAAATTAGAATACTTGAGCAGGTTGTTTCTATAGACAAACTATTCGAGCTAAGTAAAGCTATGTTAGGCAAAATGCTAGGAGATACCAACGAGAGAAGTGAACTTAAATGTAGGATTTAGCTATATTTTATTATCTATTGGAGGTGGCTATGTTCAATAATTCTTTTTTTAAAGATAATAAATATGATAAGGAAAACTATAATAATGAAGGCAGTTATACTTTTCTAAAGAAAGCGACCTTTAAGATCTTAAAGATTAATTGCATTTACGATAGTGAAGAAGACCAATATATGACCTTAGCTACATGCATGAATGAAAAGTATGAAGTTGAAACTGTTAATATAGAAGGTTTTACTATTGAATATTCCGTTACAGAACTAGAAGGAGCCTATATTGAAATTGACATATATGAAGATGAAGACGAAGAATACTATAAAGGAAGAATATACACTCAATAACGCAGCAATAAATTAAATTTGGGGACTAGGGGGTAAAAATTATGAAACTATTCTTAATGGGAAAACAAAGTGCTGATAAGGATAACCCTCTAAACAAGGCTCTTATCAGTGAGATAAAGAAAGGAAAGGGTAGAATCGCATATATACCATCTTCCTCTGAGAAAAGCATTGAATATTATAAAGATATTTCAGACTTTTACAGGGAGCTTGGCTATGGAGAGATATTATTCTTTGATCTTGGAGCACAGTACAATCCAGGTCTTATAACAAAACTTTTAAATTCAGATGTTATATATTTATCGGGGGAAAATACCTATAAGTTTTTACTTCTTCTAAGAAAGAGAAAACTCACGGAAGCTTTAAAGGAGTTTGCAAAGAGAAATGGAATAATTGTTGGGGTAGGCGGGGGCAGCATACTCTTAACACAGGATATATCTTTATCCTCCTTAATATATGACAATTCCTATGAAGCACTACAGACCAGAGGCTTTGGGTTAACAAAATTTGAAGTTTTACCACATTGGCAAGAAAATAAGGTACTACTTCCAAAACTCATTGATTACTCTATCAACACCGAGAAAAACATATATGCCTTCAACGATGGCTACGGAGTTTCCATGATAGGAGATAGAGTGGAATTTTTCGGAGATATAATAAACATAAAGAATGGTTCAGTTTCCGTATACAAAGGAAACTACAAAGTCTTTTAGGCATTGGGAGATGGTTCTAATGTCTCGGAGTTGCGGTGAAAATATTCTACTTTTCACAGTATAGGAAAGCATGTTTTTTGTTAGCTGAGCCTATCAATATTAAGGCTTTGAAGTAGATATTTAGGGGAACAGTAAAAGAATATGCCGCCTGCCAGAATCTCTTCACATAGGTACATAAAAGGCAGACGGACAAACTCAATGAAGAAATTCACTTTAGCGGCTTTTTATTATGTGCTTTAGCGTTTAAAGAAAACCACCTGCTAATGGGGTGAGCATGACTAAATGTAACATATATAAATCAATAAAATTACTAATTTGGAGGTAAAGAGATGGCAGTAGATTTCATTACAAACCTAGAAAAAGGGATGGAAAAATTACATAAATCAGGAGCATTTTTAACTGTTAAGTCAGGAAACATAACTAATACAATGACTATAAGCTGGGGAAGTATTGGTTTCATATGGGGAAAGCCGAGCTTTACTGCATTAGTAAGAGAATCAAGATATACTCATGAATTGCTTGAAAAAGCCGATAGCTTTACTATAAGCATACCTTACAATGAAGAAATGAAAAAGGCCTTAGCCATATGCGGAAGTAAATCAGGAAGAGACATAGATAAGGAAAAGGAAACAGGAATTAAGTTTGTACCTTCTAAGGAAGTTGAAAGTCCTATAGTTGATAACTGTAATTTATATTACGAATGCAAAATAGTATATAAACAAGACATGGATCCAAAGATGGTCGATAAAGCAGTTGCAGAACAGGCCTACGCAAATGGAAACTATCATACCGTATATTATGGAGAAATAGTAGCTAGCTACGAGAAGTAAGATAGCATTTTTGACTAGGTGTATATTAAAGCAACCTGTTGAAAGTGAGCTGTTAACTAGGATAGGCTTCTATAATCATAATAGCTTGTGAATATAGCATATTCTTTATAGTAGTTAAATTAGAAGTATAATATAGAATTTAGAACGAGTAAAGTTTTTAAAATATAATCAGTAATTAAAGCTTGTTCAACACTGGCTTTTAAATTAAGGTGTCACTACTAATTGGTATTGGCACCTTAATGTTTTTAATGTTAGGCAAAGTGTGAAGTTTTTTGTTAGATAAACCTAGCGATATCAAGGCTTTAGAACAGCTAGTTAGGGTGGACAGTAAAAAAAATATTCGCCTGCCAGATTTTCCTCATATACATTCGGAAAGGCAGATGCGCAAAAAAATTCACTAAAGAAGGTCGCTTTAGAGAATTTTTTATAACTAATATTTGAAAACACACAGAAGAAAGTCATATAATTAGCTAGTAAGTATTAATTAGGATGTGAGAATTAGTGTACAGACCATTAGCAGATAGAATAAGACCAGAAACCTTGGATGAGGTGGTAGGTCAGCAACATATTTTGGGAAAAGGAAAGATTTTAAATAGAATAGTTGAAGGTGGAACCATATCAAATATGATTTTTTATGGCCCTCCTGGTGTTGGAAAAACCACAGTGGCAAATATTATAGCAACCAGAGCAAATAAAAAGTTCTATAAATTGAATGCTACCAATGCATCCCTAAAGGATATTCAGGATATAATTGGAGGCTTAGATACCTTTGATGGATTAAATGGAGTTGTTTTATACCTAGACGAGATTCAAAACTTTAATAAGAAGCAACAGCAGTCTCTTCTTGAATTTATAGAAGATGGAAGAATAACTCTTATATCCAGCACTACAGAAAATCCATATCACTACATATTTAAGGCCATAATAAGCAGATCAACAGTATTTGAATTTAAGACCATGCAAGACTCAGACATAATCAAGGCGCTAAATAGAGCAGTGGAGCTAGTTAAAGCAGATCATAAGAATACTACAATCCAAGTAGAAAAAGAAGCTCTAAATTACTTTGCAGCCTCCTCAAATGGTGATGTTAGAAAAGCCATAAATGGGCTGGAGGTAGCTATAAACTCCACAAATCCTAATAGCGAAGGAATAATATTAATAGATGAAGAAATAGCAAGAGACTGTACACAAAGCAAAGTATTCAACTACGATATGCTAGGGGATAGTCACTATGATATACTAAGCGCATTTCAAAAATCCATAAGAGGTAGTGATCCAGATGGAGCTATTCACTACCTTGCAAGACTAGTTAAGGCAGGAGATATTCAGTCTATTTGCAGAAGACTTATGGTAATAGCCTCTGAAGATATTGGCCTTGCTTATCCTAATGCAGCAGTAATAGTAAAATCTTGCGTGGATTCAGCAAATCAGTTAGGTTTCCCAGAAGCACGGATACCACTAGCACAAGCAACTCTAGTACTGGCAACTGCACCAAAATCAAACTCAGTGGTATGTGCTATAGACGCAGCACTTCAAGACATAGAGCAAGTAAATATCGGTGATATACCACTACACCTAAAAGATGCCCACTACAGCGGAGCAAAAGCTTTAGGAAGAGGTGTAGAATACAAATATCCTCATAACTACGAAAATAACTATGTACAGCAGCAGTATCTTCCAGACAATATTAAGGATAGAAATTACTATGTGCCAGGAAAGAACAAGAATGAAAAGGCTGCATATGATTATTGGAAGAAGATAAAGGAATAGTGATGGAGATAGGATTAACAATATAGAGTACTCAAGGGTGTTTTGGATGTAAATAAAAGTGAATAAGGTTAATTAAAGGGGTAGTAATATGCTTGCAGAATTATGTAATGCTGCACTAGTTGGGCTAATCTTTATTGGTTTAGGTTTCTTGATTTCAAGAGGAGCGTTAGTATTAAGTAAAAAAATATTAACCTTTTTTACTGTAATCTTAGACTTTTTTATAGACATAGTAAAACTTATAAGAAGTAAATTCTCGCATAAGTAAAAAACAAAAACACTTTACTAACAGGTTTACTTTAGAGGCTCAAAACAAAAATAAACATCAAGTTAAGAAAAGCAACTTTAGAAGTAAAGATATAATTAGATATTGAAATGTAGATTTTATTAATAGTCTCAATTATCAGAGGATGATAGTTGGGGCTTTTTTGTTTGTATATTTTGTATATATAGATAGATTAGTTCAAAGTGAAATATCTAAATGTGGATGGTAATGGAAATATAACCACTTATGAGTATACAGGCTTTGGCAAGGTAAAGAAGGTAGCTTACCATGGTGATAGTACTATAGCAGCTTATTATGTTATCTATCAATACGATACTGTTGGAAGAGTTATTAGGAAGCAGGATTCTGTAGGGGTAGCGAATATTTACACTTACGACAGTGCAGGAAGAGAACTTACCTCCACAGAAGAAAATGTAGATGGAACTGAAGCTATAGAGGTAGCAACAACCTATGATAAGAACGGAAATAAGAGATTCTTAACTGATGGTAATGGCGTAGTTACAGAAAATGTTTATGATGAACTTAACAAATTAGTAACTAGTACAATCTACGTTACTGACGGTAGTGGAAATAAAGTTAAGCATACAACCAGCTATATCTACGATAAGAATAACAATTTATTAAAAGAGATTGATTGGCTGGGAAATGAAAAAACTTATGTTTATGATGCTTTAGATAGGGTTGTTGAAAAATACGATCAAAATAATAAGCTAATACAAAAGTTAGAATACTACCACAATGGAACACAATCAAAATCTTATGATGCCCTTCAAAATGTTACTTTGTACTATTATGATAAAAATAATAGACTTATAAAAACTGTAGATTCAGAAGGTCATATTACACTTCAGCATTACGATGAAGTAGGCAATATTGACCAAAAGACAGATGGTGATAACAACACCACTTACTACAGTTATGATCAGTACAATAGATTGGTATCAGTAAAGAATGCTAAAGGTGAAATAACGAACTACACCTATGACTTAAATGGTAACATGCTTACTGAGGTAGATGCACAAGGCAATATCACAACCTTTGAATACAATGTGGCCAACAAGCTAATAAGGAAGATTTTCCATGGAGGAAGAACTGGAAGTAGCGGAAGCTACACTTATGATCCTTCAAAGACAGAAAGCTACACTTATTATGCAAATAGTGATTTAAGAACTAAGGTTGACAGAAACGGAGTAACGTCAACTTACACTTATGATATTCATGGAAGAAAAACTTCAGAAGCTATAGGAAGTATAACTAATTCCTTTGGCTATGACGACAATGGAAATCAAATTAGAATTACCGATTCAACAGGTACTACTACTAGAACCTATGATGAACTAAATAGGGTCACTTCAAAGTCAGTACCAACTGTTGGAACAATTGTTTATAAATATGATATAATCTCAGGTATAAATGGGTTAGACTCAGGAAACTTTGGAGAGTCAGAAACAGATCCAAAGGGCAACGTAACCTTAAAGATATATGACAAAGCTGGAAGAATCAAAAAGGTAATAGCGGGAGATGACACAACAACCTACAACTATTACGATAATGGAAGCTTGAATAGCGTAGTATATCCAAATGGTTATAGTGAAGAATACACATATTATAAGGACAAACTATTAAGAACTCTTGTAAATAAAACAGCTAACGGAACAGTAATTGAAAGCTACAGCTATACTTATGATAATGCGCATAATATGCTTTCAAAGACTGACAACAAAGGAACTACAAGTTATACCTATGATGAGCTAAACAGATTAAAGACAGTAACAGAGCCAAGTGGTAAGGTTACAACTTATACCTATACTTCAGCTGGAAACAGAAATACTGAAACAGTTGTAGAAGGTTCAAATACTACAGTTAAGACTTATACTTATGATGCTTTAAATAGACTTTTAAGTATAATCGTTAGTTTAAATACAGTTACTGTTGAAAATACTGCATACACTTATGACAACAATGGAAATCAGTTGACTTCAAGAGTAGATTCTTATGTTAATGGTTTATTGCAGTCATCTAGCGTAACTACAAATGTGTATGACAGGTTAAATCAATTAATACAAACAACTACTCCTGATAACACAACTATTAAGAATATCTATAATGGAGAAGGTCTAAGAGTAGAAAAGCAAGTAGGAAATACTTCTACAAAATATCTTTATTCTTCAGATAAAGTGGTGTTAGAATTAGATGGAAATGATAATCTAATTGCCAGAAACATCTACGGAATAAACCTGCTTGAAAGAATAACAGATAGCAAAAAAGCTTACTACTTATATAATGGACATGCTGATACTACAAAGCTTATAGCACAGGATGGAACAGTGCTAAATAACTACTACTATGATGCTTTTGGTAATATCACAGATTCCAATGAAAATATGGACAATCCATATAGATATGCAGGCTATCAATATGATAAGGAAACAAAAACTTACTATGTTATAGCAAGAATGTATGATCCAAGTACAGGCAGATTCTTGCAAGAAGATAGCTACTCAGGAGATATAAATGATCCGCTTAGCTTGAATCTTTACACTTACTGTCATAATGAGCCGAACATGTACAATGATCCTACTGGGCATACCTTTGATTGGCTAGGAAATGTTTGGAATGGAGCTAAAAAAGCAGTATCTGATACGTGCAATGCAGTAGAATCTGCTGTATCGGAAGTAGGCAATGGTATAAAGGATGCTGTATCGGAAGTAGGCAATGGTATAAAGAATGCTGCATCTGAAGTAGGCAATGGTATTAAAAAAGCAACATCATCAATTGCAGGTTCCTTTTCGACTGGCACTTTAGCAAGCCTTGTTGGTAAAAAGATTTCATCAATAGGTGAATTAATAAAAAAGGGTGACTTTTATACTTTACTTTATGGGAAAGATGAAAATACAGCTCCTCTTATGCCAGTATCTAATGTTAAAGACGATTATTGGAAGGCAAATCCTAATGGAAATATAGGAGAAAAACTGTTATATGTTTGGTCAAAGACTCTGTACCCAGGTCTAGATGCCATATCTAAATGGGAAGAAAATAATTCAGGAGCTTTGAATAATGTATCAATGGCAATGATGTTCATTCCAGGAGGGATGAAAAGCCCAATTGTTGCTGAAGAAGCAGTGGATAGAAAACAGAGTCAAATTGAGATAAGAGAGCGAGTACTAAAAAATATTGAAGAAAGCAAAACAGCTAGGGAAGCATCAAATTATAGTGAGTTTGCAGAGTTTGAAAATAGATTAAAGGGGGTAAGAGAACCTGAAATCGTGTTGCCAAGTAAACCACATACAAATGGAACTGAAGGTCATTGGGAAACAATACTTGATGAAGTAGATGTCATGAAAAATAGTGGTGATTATAAAAAGGTATATGTGAACAAAGGTCTTAGCAATGAAATTCCAGGAGCAAAGCCTAATAGAAGACCAGATGTAATGGGCGTAAGACATGATGGTACAATAGACCAAGTTGAAGTGCCAAGTAAGACAGATGACCCTCTAGCATTAAGGAATAGGATGAAAGATAATCAAAGAATAATTGGAGATAGAGCTGGAAGTATCAAAGTAAGACCAATAGATAAATAAGGAGATAATTTATGGAGAATGAAACAATTTCAATAACATTCAATGGTGAAGTGGATGGAGATAATGCTAAATGGACACAGTGGTACAATGACGCTAAAAAGATTATTAGGTTATTAGGATATGAACCCACTCATGCAGGAATAGATAGTACAACATTAACATCTGGAAAAGTAATGATGTTAAGAAAAAGTGAAAAGAAAATTATTAATTCTATAGAAAATGGAGATAAGATAAAGTATATTTCTATGTTTTCACTTCCAGATGATTATAAGAGTGCTTCTTTTGATTATAATGTGCTTTTAGCAAGAGATGATGGGTATATAACCTTAATCATGAATAAAAGTGATTTTAATAATATACAAGAAGAAACTATTATAAGCATATTAAGAAAATATATTGCAGTAAAGTCTGGAGAAGTATATGAAATGGATAGAACCGAATTTCCATTATTCTATGCAGCTAAGGATAATCCAGCGTCATCGTTTAAAACTTTAAAAATAATTAAAGCAATACACTAGATGCATTATTATTGAAAAAGCCGATGCATAAAGAATTAAGATTGAGAAACTATAAAAAATAACGTTAGCATATCTATTAAATGAATGCATAATTGTAATAATGCGGTGAAAGAAAGATTAAGTGAACTAGCTGAAAAATAAGTAGGCTAGTTCATTGCTTTTTAGAGTGATAAAATAGTGATAGATGTTGAAAACAGTAGTCTCTACCACTAAAAGATAATAAGACAAACTCTGCCCCAAGGGGGTGGCTGATGCTAGTGAACTAGCAAAGCCTGGAGAAGATTTATATGTTGGTACGTACAGTAAATCAAGGTATGCTAATATAAAATCAGGATTAAATGAAACACACACTCCTCATCATGCTGTTCAAGATGCAATAAGCGAAACAACACATGGAAAAGGAACTACAATTAATATTAGAAAAGATTTACATGAGTTGACAGGAACGTTTAGAAAAACAAGAGATATAGACCCTACGGACTTAAGAAAGAATCTTGCTGCTGATGTAAGTGAACTAAGAAATATTTTAAAAGATGCAGGATATGATAGAAACACAATTAATAGACAATTGCAAGAGTTAATTAGACAAAATAAAGCTACAGGCAATTTCTTGAAAAAATAAAGAGGTGATAAAGAATGGATAAAGAAAAGGCATTAAGCTTTTTAAAAGAAAATCAACCTATGCCAAATGATAAAAATTTAAATGAAAGCCTAATTAGTATGTACGATGAAGTAAGAAGATACTTTTTAGCTAATCCAGATGAAGAGTGTTTACCATTATTTTTAAATTCCTTTGGTGAATATGGTGGCATGGGAGTATATCAATTGGTTGAAGACGTAATTTTAAAATTTAAACATGATAAAGTTGTGAGTTGTTTACTAGATGCATTGAAAAGCAAATTTAATGGAGTAAAGTATTGGTGTGCTCAAATCTGTGCACTATTTCCAGATAAAAAATTAATTACTCCACTAGAAAAGTTACTAAATGATTCAAGCCAAGATATTAGAATGTCAGTAATAACTTCACTGTCTCAAATACAAGATGAAAAAGTGATTACTATATTGAAAAATCAACTAAGTGTTGAGGAAGATGATGAAGTTAAAGATTTTTTAATTGATGTAATTGAAGATATAAAAGGGAATATTTAAGTCTCGATTCAAAATTAAAAGATAACTGACTTCAAAATTAATATTTTTATAAAAAATACCATAAATTAATAAAAGTTATAAAGGTACTCACTGCATAATATTAATAATGCAGTGAGAAACAGACAAAATGAACTAGCTGAAAAATAAGTAGGCTAGTTCATTACTTTCTATATTGATAAAATAGTAGCAGACGTTGAAAATACTTGAGGTTACAACTAAAGGATAATAAGACAGGCTCTGCCCCAAGGGGTAAGTAATCCTGTTTCTAGAAAGGAAGCTTTGTCAGAAATTAAGAAGGATTTAGGGATAAGTAAATCGCAACAGCCTCTTGAGCAAAAAATGGTTCCTTTATTGGATGAAAATAAAAATAGAATTCTAGATGCGAATAATAACTTTGTAGAAACACGTGAGTTAACATATTCAGTACAAGGAAATCCTATAGATAAGGTGGTTATACAAGAAATACTAAGAACGGAGCCGTTCAGGGTATGAAGGACCATTATTACTTTAATTATAGAAATAAAAAATAGGTGGTGAAACTATGTTTGAAGGAATTGATAATGCAGTTGTAATTAAGAATATTTTTGGCGACAAAAATGTATTTGAAAAAGCTGAACTAATTAATGTAAATTGGCAAATGATTGATTCTAGAATTGAGTTATCAATATTAGTTCATGATGAGCCAAAAAAGGTTCCTAAAAAATGGGGGGGCTTTGAAAGTGTCTATGTAAGGCTAGAGTTTTATGGCTTGAACTATTTAAGAATAGACGTAAAAGAAGATAAGCCAAGAATCGAGAAGTTTACTATGCAGAGCAATAGCGATAAGTACTGTTGCAAAATATCTATGAGTGATGAGCAGGAAGTTCAGTGTACGTTTGAAGTGGCTAGTATTCAAAATATTAAACCGTTTGTAGATAAGCAGTAAATATTTATCAGTTTAAATCTATGTGGAATTGAGCGATATTGTAGAAGTGGCACAGATTTTTGTTGCAACTTCTTTTCTGTCACTGAAATTTTCTATCTAAGACCAGGGGGTGTCAGACCCTAAACTTGTAGAAATAATTGACCACAAGGGAGGTACATTCAAGATAAATGATTGGAGTGCATATCCAGATGAATATGTTCCGATGCTAGATAAGAATAAAGTATGGACTCTTCTAGAAGCTGATGAGTACGAACTTGCAAGAAAACAAGCAAATTATGTAAATAGATATCTAAGAAAGTGAGACAGGTATTATAGTGATAATAGGTTGGAAATTCATGAAGTTGAACCTGTTAAATTTGGAGGTAGTCCAACAGATGTAGCTAATAAAACAGCAATACAAGGACAGGCACATAGGAAATATGTAACGCCATGTTGGATAAATAATTATGAATTATTTCGATAAAGATATTTTTAATGGCTTTAATTTTCAAGAAGATGAACAAAATACAGAAAGCCAAATATGGAAGGTAGAAGCGGAATTAGCAATTAAGTTTCCTGAAGAATACAGAAGTTTTTTTAAGCTATACAATGGTGGTAGTGGAGAAATAGGAGAATACTATATTGACTTATGGAGTATAGAGGATATTGTAGATTTCTATGAAGAAAACATGGGAGAGGAATCAAAGGACTTAGTTGTATTTGCATCTGATGGATGTGGGATGGCATATGCATTCAAAAAAGGTAATGCAGAAATTAGATTCATTCCTATGGATTCCTTAGAATATGAGTATTCAAAAATATGTAGTGATAATTTCTATCAATTTATTCAGGACATGTATTTAGGTAAGCTAAAAGAATATTAAACATAAACAGAGTAATTAAAAATATTCTGGAATCCTAAATAATGTAGCAAATGAAGTTATAAGAAGCTGCATAAAAGTTTATGTTAAGCTGATTAAGTAAGAATAAATAAAAGTAGTATTGATTTTAGCTGCATAAGATAAATTATGCAGTGAGAAAAGTAAAAAGTGAACTAGCTGAAAAATAAGTAAGATAGTTCATTGTTTTTTTCAGTGATAAAATAGTGGTAGATGTTTAAAATAGTAGACTCTACCACTAATAAATAATAAGACAGACTCTGCCCCAATGGGGTAGGTAACCCTAATTCAAAAGAAATATTTTTAGATACTGCGTATTCTCATGACTTAGCTAGAAAAACATTAATAGATGAACTCGATTCAACAGGTGCTTTTAAGAATGGTTCAAATTCATACCAAGGAATATTAAAATCAAGTTATGGGTACGAAAAGCAAATAGGAAGACAATCTTTAGATGGAAAAGTTAGATGGAAAAGTTAGATGGAGATTAGATTTTGATGAGAAAATTGGAGTGCACTATAACATTGAAGACTTTAGCAAAGGAAAAGGAGCAAATGAAGTGAAAAAGGTGATTCCAATTGATATATAAGAACAAGAGTATAATAAAATTATAGATTTATGGAATAAGTAGAGGTAATAAAATATGAATGAAGAAACTAAAAGAAAATATGATGAGTTGAAAGAGAAAAACAGAATAACTTCAATTCAAAAGTCATGGGAAAATAATGTGCTATTACAAGAGTGTGTAGAATCTACAGGAGGAGAACTTTTAAATTATGATGAAGGTAATAAGATATTAGAAGAGATACAGGAAAAAGTCCCATTTAGATTAGATGGAAGAGTAGATTTTTCTGAATTTAAGTCAAAATATAATATCATTGCAATATCTAGTCTTAGTGAATTAATTAAAAATTCTATAGAATTTTATGTAATGTGGGATGAGGTAAATTTACCATGTTTAAAATCTGAATTAAAAGATATCATTAGATGTATTGATGATGTTACAGCTGTTAGTTTTGACACATGGGTGGTTTCTTCAGATTATGATATAATAATAGAATTCTATCATGAGGGAGATATAATGTTAGGCATTTTATCTTAAATAAGATGCAAAATTATAATATATTTAAATGCATAAAAATTAATATTAATAGAATTCAGTTAAGTCAATACAATAATTTAATAAACTAATAGTATAGTCTAAATAATGCAGTGAAAAAGATGAAATGAATCAGCTGAAATTAAGTAAGCTGATTCATTGTTCTTTTAGCTGTTAATATATGCTACAAATACATCATTGAAAAAAACTATATTAAAAAGTGACGATAACACATCAGAAAACAGAGCTTTAGAAGACTGTGAATAAGAGTGGCATTGAATTTTAAAAGTGTTGAATAAAGGCTAAAGCTACTGATTTTTTAAATAGACTTTTAAGTATAATGGTCAGTTTAAATACAGTTACTGTTGAAAACACTGTATACACTTATGATAATAATGGCAATCAGTTGACTTCAAAAGTAGATTCTTATGTTAATGGTTTATTGCAGTCATCTAGCGTAACTACAAATGTGTATGACAGTTTAAATCAATTAATACAAACAACTACTCCAGATAACACAACTATTAAGAATATCTATAATGGAGAAGGTTTAAGAGTAGAAAAGCAAGTAGGAAATTCTTCTACAAAATATCTTTATTCTTCAGATAAAGTGGTGTTAGAATTAAATGGAAGTGGTAACTTGGTTGTTAGAAAAGTTTAGGGAATAGACCTGCTTGAAAGAAAATAGATAGCAAAATAGCTTATTATAGCTATAATGGACATGCTGATACAAAAAAGCTTATATCACAGGATTGAACAGTTCTTAAAAGGTACTAGTATGATGTCTTTGATAATATTACAGAGTCTAATAAAAAAACGGACAACCCATATAGATATGCAGGTTATCAGTACGATGAGGAAACAGTCACTTACTATATAATGTGCAGAATGTATGAACCCAATATAGCTAGGTTCTTACAGAAGGATATTTATAGGGGAGATATAAAAGATCCGCTGAGCTTAAATCCATATACTTATTGTCATAATGAGCCGTTGATGTACAACGACCCTACAGGACATTTTTTTGAAAAGTTAAAGAGTTGGGAAAGCAAATAATATCTTATGACCCGAGAAGAGATGATAAATTAGACAAAGAAGGACAGGGTATTAATAAATGGTGGGTGACAGGCTTTAATCCGAATTATGATGATGTTAATGCCAGCAAGTTGACGCTACTTACGCAGTTAACTTATCTAGAAAGGAAGGTCTGTATGATGCTTATATAAATTCAAAGGAATACAAAGAAAATAAAGACAAATGGTCGATAGGAAATAAGAATAAGTATATACTCACTTATAAATTTGAAGGAGAAGATAAAGAGCCTATGAAAAAGTTTATAGTTAGTTCTATACTTATACTTAGTATATTATTATTAAGTTCATGTTCAGTAGGAAGGTCAAGAACAGAAATGCTTAACAATAGTAGCGATGAGAAAAAAGCAGATACTCGATTAGAGCAAGTGATTGAAGCTATTAAAAATAATGATAAGGCTGATTTAAAATCTATGTTTTCCAAACAGGCATTGAGTCAAGCAGTTGATTTTGACGGCAGTATGAATGACTTGTTTAGTTTTTTTCAAGGTAAAGTTGATTCGTGGAAAAAATCAGATGGTCCCACTGTATTTGAATCAAATAATCATGGACATAGTACTAAAGAAGTTAATTCATATTATTATGTAACAACCAATAAGCAAAAATACTTCTT
Organism: Clostridium sp. C8-1-8; assembly: GCF_009928445.1. Classification (GTDB taxonomy): domain Bacteria; phylum Bacillota; class Clostridia; order Clostridiales; family Clostridiaceae; genus Clostridium_AR. Next base: position 124,447 of record NZ_JAABNO010000014.1, read on the forward strand.
TTTATTACGAGATTACCCCAATGACACGAATAACCCAGATAATGTTGGTCTTTATATGCTTTTGGTGGTAAAAGCTGAAGATGAAGAAAAAATTTATGATGAAAACCAAAAGATATTGTATGAATGGAAAGAAAAAGTTATCACACGCTGGAATTTATATACCGATAAAATAACAAAAGATAGATGCGAAGTAGTTTATTGAGAGAATTAAAGCTATAGCATTATTCTTTTCTAACTTAACGAATAAAGAAAAAATGGTTCTGAAACATTGGATTGATAATACAATAGAAGAGGATTTGGCTAATACGTCTAATAATATATTAGATGCCAATAAAGAGGAGGTGGAGCATGTGGTAGCAAACAATACGTTTTTGTTAAAAGAAATGAAGGAAGAAGCTAAAAAGAAGGATTACAAGAAGGGCAGAGGGCAAAAGTGATTGAAATAGCAAAGAATTTACTAGACGTTCTAGATGAGGAAACTATTGTAGCTAAAACAGGTCTTTCAGTAGAATTAGTAAAAGAACTTAGAAAAGAAAAAGATAGCTAAAAAATAGAAATAAGTGATATTAAGGATTAAATTCAGGAGTATGTCTTGGATTTGATCCTTATTTTAATTACAGGAGAATTATTGTAATTTATATACAAATAATTTCTTGCACATATAAAACAAGTTATAAAGTAAGGAAAATCAATGATTTTTAGAGGATGGTAATTGGGGGGATATTCTTATCAAATGCAACTGCGAAAAATGTAAAAAAGTTAAGAATGATTTATGTTTACAAGTAAAATAGACAAGAATAATATTTATGTTAGTTATTAAATGTAGGGGGAAAAGGTATTATGAATACAAAAAAATAATAAATTGTTTATTGGAATTTTAAGTTTTTTGATAGAACTTTCTTTATATTATAATGGACAGCCGTGCTTTTATTCAACCTAAGACATTATAAGTTAATATATCCCCTTATAACGATGTGAATTTCAGTATGCTCATAGTATATGCACTCATGTGAATAGTCTGAAGTTCGTCTCGATTACATAAAATGTTTATTTATTATTTAAATTATGAAAGGAATGATGGTAACAATGAAGCTAGCACGGAAAATAATAGCTGTTATAGTGATGGTAACTTTCTTATCGTCACAGGTTACGTCTCTTAGCGATGTATTCGGTATAAAGACTTTGCCAGTTTCAGCAGCAACAAATGATATTAAAACTGACGCATCAAAAAGTGATAAGGATAAGAAGGAAGTTAGCAATGCTAATGGGACAAGCTCTAATACCAGTGATAACTCAAGCAACAATACAAAAGATAGTTCAAATAAAGACAAAAACAGTGATGAAAGTAAAAGTTCAAGTGATGCTGGAAGTAAAGCTACTAACAGTACAACTACTTCAAACACTTCCAATGATTCTAATAACACAAAAGATTCTGCAAAGATAGACAGTAATAGTAAAATTGATACCACTCCTAATACATCTACAAATAGATCAAACTTATTAAATGCGGAGTTATTTGCTAGTACTGCAAGCATTGATCAAATGGTTTTAACTGTTCAGCAATGGCTTAATCAAACCTACGGTGCCAATCCAAAATTCAAGAGTGTTTTTCCAAATGGAGTTACAGAGAGTGGTAAGACAGGTATTGAAGTCGAGCAGGCCTTGATTACTGCACTGCAAATAGAATTAGGCATAGCAACTCCTACAGGTACCTTTGGACCTGCTACAACTGCTGCTTTTAAGCCCATGACAATAAGAGCATCGAATAACATAACAACTCCAAGTAATATGGAGTATATATTGCAGGGAGGCTTTTATTGCAAAGGATATTCTCCAGGAGGATTTTCAGGGATCTTTTATACCCAAACTCAAAATGCAGTAAAGCAATTCCAAGCTGATGCTGGTCTTACAAATTGTGATGGCGTTGTAACTGCAATGGTTATGAAGGCTCTTTTAAATACAGATCCCTTTGTTTTATCCTACAATGGTGATGCGAAGATAAGACAGATACAGCAGAACTTAAATAATAAATATAATGCTTACACAGGGCTTTTGCCTACAAATGGAGTATATGTTGCAGCTACTAACAAAGCTTTGATTTATGCTCTTCAAGCAGAAGAGGGACTTAGTACTAGTACTGCAAACGGTGCTTTTGGTCCTACAACAACTTCAAGTTGTCCAATCCTTCAGCCAGGTGATACTAGGACTAACTTTGTAAAGATCTTGGAATATGCCTTGTATTGTAACGGGTTCGATCCTGGTTCTTTTGATGGTACTTATGGAAGCGGCGTAACTTCAGCGGTAAAGTCCTTCCAAGCCTTGATGCGTCTTCCTGTAACAGGTATTGCAGATATGCCTACAATAAAGGCTACCCTTGCAAGTTGTGGAGACACTAATAGATCAGCCACTGCGGCAGATTGTGCAACTATACTTACAAATGCTACAGCAACTACCTTAAAGAACAATGGATATAATATTATCGGAAGATATTTGACAGGAAAAGCAAATGGGATAAGCAAAGCACTGACAGCTTCCGAGATCAAGATAATCTTTAACAATGGATTAAAGTTCTTCCCAATCTACGAAACTAGCGGAACCTATCTTTCGTATTTTACAGCTTCTCAGGGAATAACTGATGCTGCAAATGCAATTAATGCTTCTGCAAACCTGGGATTACCTAGCGGTACTACTATTTACTTCGCTGTAGACTTTGATGCCATGGATTCGGATGTTACAAGTAATGTAATGCCTTACTTCCAAGCTATAAGTTCGTATTTTGGTAGTCATAATAGCAATGGCTACAAGATTGGTGTGTATGGCGCAAGAAATGTAGCGGCAAGAGTATATAGCGCAGGTTATGCTTCCAATATCTTTGTTTGTGATATGTCCACTGGCTTTAGTGGTAATCTTGGCTACAAAATACCTACTCAATGGGCCTTTGATCAATTTACTACAGTAACTATAGGCAGCGGTACAGCAGGACAGCTTGAGATTGACAAAGATAGTTTTTCTGGAAATGATCCAGGAGTTAGCTATGTAGTTGCAAGCTCCAATACTCCACAGGTTTATTCTGATGTTCCAGTTATGCCAAGCGAAACAAAGGTTGCTGATCCGGTTGATTCTAGTACAGGCTCCCATGTGATTGAGAAAAATTTCTTAGAAGTTCAAGGTGCACAAAAATTCTCCTTTGAACTAAACTATAACTCATCACAGCTTTCAACAGGTGCTATGGGAAAAGGCTGGTACAACAATTATGAGATGAGAATTGAAAAACAGCCTGATGGATCCTTATATTATTACACCTATCCATCCTCATATATGACATTTACACAAAGTTCCACTGCAGGAGTGTATACAACTAGCACAACTGGAAAGAAAAACTGGAGTATAACAGTAAATTCTGATGGAACATATTTATTAAATTGCGGAAACAATATAAAATACGGCTTTGATAAATATGGTGCATTAACTAAGGTTCAAAACAAACTTGGTATGGTTATAAATGTAACCTATCCAAACTCATCAAGCATGGTTATCACTGAGCCTATTTCAGGAAAGGCTATAACAGTAAATTACAGCAATGGCTTTGTAAGCAGTATTACTGATAGTGCCACAAGGACAGTGAGCTTCCAGTATGACAATAATATGTGTTTATCAGCAATTACTGATGAAAACGGCAAAACTGAAAAATACACCTACGACTCTGCAGGTCATGCGCTCACTGGAACAGATGGAGATAATGAAGTTTACTTTACAGATACTTATGACAGGTCAGGGAAAATAACTTCACAAGATGATGGTGTTTCAGGAAACAAGCTCACATATTTTAGCTATGATACAACCTCAGTAAGTGGTCAAACTATTGTCACTGTGACAGATAGAAATGGAAACAGCTATAAGAATGTTTTCAATAGCAATAAACAGCTTTTATCTTATACAGACCAGAACGGCAATACGAAAAAATATACCTATGATGACAATGGAAATATACTAACTGAGACTTATGCAAATGGAAATGTCACAACAAAAACCTATGATACCAATAATAATCTGTTAACCTCAACAGATGCAGTAGGTTCAAAGACAACCTTCACCTATGATTCAAATAACAATATGCTGTCTCAGAAAAATCCTGATGGTGGTACTACACAATATACCTATGACGGTAATAACAGAATTTTAACTAGCACAGATGCCCGTGGAAATATTACCAAATATGTTTATGATACTAACGGTCTTCCTATAGAAAAAGATATTAGTGATCATAAGTACACCTTTACCTATCAAAGTGGATTAGTAGGTACAGCAACAGATCCACAGTTAGTGGCTACTACCTTTACCTATGACGGTGCTGGACATGTAGCTACCTCCACTGATGCAAAAGGAAACAAAACAACTAATTCCTATGATAAAAAAGGCAATCTATTAAGTAAGACTGATCCAAATGGAGGAATAGTTTCATATACCTATGACAGCAGAGGAAATTTAATAACTCAGACAGATGCTAATGGCAACAAAAGATCCTATGTCTATAATGCTAACAATAAAGTTACATCTATGACTGATGAAAAAGGTGGAATTACAACCTACACCTATGATGGTGAGGATAGAGAAATTCAAGTTAAGGATGCCCAAGGAAATATAACATCAACCTCATATGATGCTGATGGTCGTGTCACAAGTAAGACAGATGCCAATGGAAATATAACAAAGTATACCTATGATGCAGTGGGCAATGTTCTAACCACAACAAAACCAAGCGGTGGAACTATCACTGATACCTATTATGCTAACAATAAGTTAAAGACAGAAACTGATGCTGCAGGTAATATTAACACTTACAAGTATGATACAAACTGGAGACTTAGCTCTATTACTGATCCACTAGGTAACTCAACTGCAAATACCTATGACCTTCAGGGTAATCTTTTAAGTGAAACTGATAAAATGGGAGATGTGACAACTTACACCTATGACTCCTATGGAAACATGCTCACAAAAACAGACCCTAATGGAAATATAACTACCTATACCTATGATGGAAATAATAAAAGAATAAGTATAAAAGATGCTCTAGGAAATATGACTACGTATGCTTATGATTTAGCAGGTCTACTTAAATCAGCTACTGATGCAAATAACAATACTGTAACCTATACCTATGATGCAGATGGAAGATTAACAGCACAGACAGATGCACTTGGAAATGTGACAAGTACCTTATATGATGCTAATGGAAATACAGTTAAAAAGACTGATGGCAATGGAAATTCAAAAACTTTTGCCTATGATGCTGCTAATTTACTAATATCTTCAGTGGATGAGTTGGGAAATAAGACAAGCAATACCTACGATTCTATGGGAAATCTTACTCAAGTGGTTGATGCCATGGGCAATAAGACCGTTTCAAAGTACGATGCAGGTGGAAGACTTATATCCGTCACTGATGCTATGAATGGAGTAAGCACTTGTCAGTACACTGCTGATGGAAACACTGCATCTCTTACAGGACCAGCAGGAGGAACAATAGCTTATACCTATGATACTTCTGGAAGAATGACTTCTGAAAGTACACCATCTGGAGGAAAGATAAGCTACACTTATAATTCCTTAAACTTATTATCTGAGCTTACAAACGCTAGGGGACAAAAAAGAGACTATACTTATGATGCAGCAGGAAGAATTAAAAGCTTTACTGATACTGAAGGTACAACCTCTTATACCTATGATAAGAATGGTAATGTGCTTACAGTTACTGATGCACAAGGCACTATATCTCGTCAGTTCGATGCTCTAAATCGAGTTGTAAAATATACTGATGTAAATAAAAATGTGATACAATACAGCTATGACGCTGTAGGCAATCTTTCATCTATTACCTATCCAAACGGAAGCAAGGTAAGCTATGCATATGATGCAGGGAACCATCTTTCAACCGTTACAGACTGGGCAAATAGAATAACAACTTACAGTTATGACAACAGTGGAAATCTTATAAAAACAGTAAGACCAGATGGAAGTATCCTAACTGAAGGCTATGATGCAGCAAGAAGACTTACTTCAACGAAAGATACAGATAAATCTGGTAATATAATAAATAGTTACACTTATGAGTACAATGCAAATGGTCTAATCACAAAGGAAGTATCTTCAAATGGACAGATTACTTCAACAATGACCTATGATGCTTTAGGCAGAGTGATGAGCCGAAGCGATGCTGACTCTACAGGTAAAGCTACAGCAAGCTATACTTATACCTATGATGCCGCAGGAAATATAACCACTGGCGGCGGCACAATGATCTATGATAAGAACAATAGACTCATTACCTATAATGGAAGTACTATATCCTACGATGATGATGGAAACATGACCAGCGGTATTCTTAAGGGAAGTTCAACAAACTTCATTTATGATTCAGGAAATAGACTTACTCAAGCAGGTGGAGCAACCTATGCTTATGATGCTTTAAATAACCGTATCTCACAAACTGTAAACAGTAAAAAGACTACTTATGTATATGACGGTATTTCAAGTGATCTAAGCAGACTACTTGTAAGCACAGATTCAACTGGAAATAGCACCTACTATGTATATGGAATAGGACTTTTAGGTGAGCAAAATTCAACTGGTTATCTTGTATACCATTATGACCTAAGAGGAAGTACAACAGCTTTAACCAATATGCAGCAAGTAGTTACTGATAGATATACCTACGGAGCATATGGTGAACTTTTGACTCACACAGGAACTGCTACAACCTCTTTCATATACAATGGCCGTGACGGTGTTATGACTGATTCCAACGGACTTTACTACATGAGAGCTCGTTACTATTCACCAGAACTTAAGAGATTCATAAATGCCGATACTCTAAAAGGTTCCGTAAGCAATGGAGAAACTCTTAATAACTACGCTTATGCCAATGGAAACCCGATATCAATGGTTGACCCATTTGGTAGATGTGCAGATATGGCAAGTGATGTAGGACATAGTGTTTTAGATACCTTAGGTTTAATACCATTTTTAGGAGCAGTACCAGATACAGCAAATGCAGTGTGGTATGCCTTCCAAGGAAAATGGGGATATGCAGGATTGTCTTTAGCGTGTGCAATACCTTTCTTCGGTGACTTTGCTGACGCAGGAAAAATTGCTAAAGATGCAGTTGATATAGAAAAAGATACTAAGTCTATTTATGAGATTGGTGAGGATGCTGAGAGTATTTTTAAGGGGGTGGGTAGTTCTAGTTCTCTAGCGAAAATTGGCGGAGAAAGTTCCGCACTTCCAAGTAATTTATTGACTAAAGAGGCTATTATAAAGGAGCTTGATGGAGTAACGCCTAAATCAACAGAAATTGCGAATGCAATCAAAAATGGGGATTTAAAAGTTACAACTATAAGCGATAGATTATTTGATATGTGGGTTGGTGAAGGTGCACAAGCGAGGGCAGTGGGTGACCATCTATATTTAAGGTCCAGTTCAAAAAGTTATTACAGTGATGTAGTACATGAGGGAATCCATGGCACAGACTTCCTAAATGGTTATGGTGCTGGTAAAGCTAAAACAACATGGCAATGGGAAAAGCGAGCATATTATTATGAAAGACAATTTCAAATAAATTCAGGTAGACCAGTTGACTATAAGACACTACCTCAGATGTTATATCATATTAAACATAATTATCCTGAAGTATTGAGAAACCCAAATGACTAAAAAGAAAGAATACTTAATATTCATAGAAAGGGTAAACGACAAACAGGTATATTAAAAAGAGGTGAGAAAATGATTGATTTAATATCTAATATGTTAACAAGTATTAACACAAGCAATATAGCCCCTTTATTGATTAATTCAGAAAAAATAGTAGGTCCTCGTTCTCTAAGAGTAGTGATGATTAATATTGTTGAATGGTTAAAGCTAGAATATAAGAGAGAAACTCAAAAAAGACCATCAAAACCATTGCTATTAAATTATAATTATGATTGGTGTAACAATGTAAAAACTTTGATTGAATCAGATTATATTTTTTCTCAAGTATTTTCTGTCTGTGAGGGTAGTTTATATTATAATAAATCTTTAGATGACAGCAGTATAAGCGAAGCAAGACGACTATGTTTTGAAGGGTTTAATCCACCTGAGTTTACAACGATGAGAAAGAAATAGTAAATTTTTAAACTTACTTCATAAGTTTAAACTATCTCGCTACAAAAGTTAATATGCTTCTGATTTATTCCCCAAAGATTTAAATATGATAAATAATATATGGAAAAATCAAGTGATACATACTGCATAATATTAATAATGCAGTGAAAAGATGAAATGAATCAGCTGAATTTAAGTAGGCTGGTTCATTATTTTTTTAGCAGTCAACATATACTATAAGTTCATTCTTCAAAAGAAGTACATTAAAAAGCAACGACAATACATCAGAAGACAGAGATTTATGAGAATGTGAATAAGAATATCATTCAGATTGAAAAGCTGTAAAGAATGGCTAAATCAGCTGAATTTATAATAGAATATAAATATATATTATAATAATGATAAAAGAGTTAATGTTTCCAATCGGGGAGCATTAACTCTTTTTTAATGTAAAGAAATTGGAGGGAGTAATAACAATGTGTCAATTAATTGAAGAGTTTAAGATAAGTTTAATCGAGGATGGAAAGAGTCCAAAACAATAGAAAGCTATGTTGGTGATACTAAAGCTTTTATAGAATTTCTAAGAACTAAAGGAGTTGAATTCAATGGTAATCTTCAACGATTCTACTTAGTAAGCTACAAGAATTTTCTAGTGGAGAATAACTATGAGGTAGCAACAATCAATAAAAAGATTAATAGCATTCATTCACTAAATAGATACTTAATAGCTGCTGGTGAGATGAAAGAAATAGTTGTAAAAAATTCTAAGGACAGAGTAAAGATTGCCTATGGTTCAGAAAAACAAGTGGAAGTCTATTCAGAGAAGGAGGTTGATAAGATACTCTTCTACATTCAGAACGAGGACAAGGTAAGTAAAAGGAATAAGGTAATCATAATGTTACTGCTTTATACAGGAGTTAGAGTAAGTGAGCTATGTAGCATAAAGATTAGAGATATTGATTTCTTGAATTACTCAATAAAAATTTACGGAAAGGGAGGTAAGTTTAGAGAAGTTCCATTGAAATTCGATTTAGCGGATGCAATCAAGGAATACATTAAGGATAGAGATTATAATGCTAAGGATTCTGAATATCTAATAGCAGGTCATAGTAGTATCGATACTACTATGACCTTTTATATTAACAGCAGTAGAGAAGAAAAAATGAAGGCATTAAGCCTGTTGTAGGAGGGAAAAAGAATGATAACAATTTACACTTTAGAAGAAATTAAGCAACTAAGAAATATATCAGAAGCAATGAAAGAAGACAAACCAATAAGACCTATATTGGACAATAAAGATGATGGTGAATATAAGAGATGCAATTGTAAAATCAATAACAACTCTGACCAATCAACTTCATGAACAGTTAAATTACAACTACCCAAGCTATAAAAAATTTTTTCTGATGTGAATAGTAAAACTGCATTAGCATTCTATGAGGAGTACCCATCACCGAAACATCTAAGAGGTGTAACCGATGAAGATTTAGCAGGATTTCTAAGGAAACCTAGTCATAATAGTTGGTCAAAAAGAAAGGCTAAGGAGATACTGGACATTGTAGAAAGTGATGGAGATACAACAAGAGAGTACCAAGAGGCTAGAGATTTCATCATTCAGAGCATTGTAAGGGACATTGCTTTTAAGAGTGAGGAAATTAAGAAAGTTGAGGTAGAGATGAAAAAGCTGCTTGAGCTTCTAGGTTTAAAGCTTGAAACAATCCCAGGGATAGATACTGTAACTGCAATAGCACTTGTTGCTCACATAGGTGACATTAAAAGATTCCGTAATGCTGATAAGCTAGCTAAGTTTTCTGGAATAGCACCAGTTAATTTCAGTTCAGCAGGTAAAGGAAACATAAGAAGAGCAAGCAGGGTAATAGAGAACTCTATGGAGTGTTCTATTTCCTAGCAGTGCAACAGATACAAGTATCAAAGAAAGGAACTCCTAGAAATCCAGTTTTCCTAGAATACTACAAGAGAAAAGTTTCAGAGGGTAAGAGCAAGATACAAGCATTGGTGTGTGTGATGAGAAGGCTTAATAACATCATCTATGGGATGATGAAGAACAAGACTAAATACATTTTACCAGATATGGAAGTAGAGCAAATAGCATGATAAAATAGTGGTAG
>NZ_JAABNO010000015.1:0-28253 GCF_009928445.1 Clostridium sp. C8-1-8
ATAATTATGCATTTTCATGTTGGAACTTTTCAACATTTTGACGTTGACATTTACAGTTAAAGGTAGTCATGAAGCTATTATTTCAAAAGAAGAGTTTTTACGAGTACAAGCTCTAATAAAAAAAGAGCATTAGAGTATGGGAATGTTCCTGAGGGAAGAAACAAATATACGCAGAGATATGCTTTTAGTGGCAAAATAATATGCGGTATTTTTGGAGAGGTCTTTAAAAGAAGGACTTGGAACAGCAAAGCAAAATCCAAGCAGATAGTATGGCAATGCAGCACATATATTAATGAGGGAAAAAGTAAATGTGATATGAAAGCAATAGATGACGATACTTTAAAAGCAGTCTTTGTAAGAATGTTTAATAAGCTTTATGAAAGTAAGGAAGATTTTTTCAAAACTTTTACTGACAATATAGATAAAGTTTTAAAGCAAAGTGCAAAGTGTGAAGATGTATTCAAAATAGATATAGAAATAGAAAATATTAATGAAGACATCAAGAGCGTTGTAAGACAGCAAGTTAAAGGTGAGTTGCAGGAGCGAGTATTTGATGCAAAGTATAAAATCCTAAATGAAAGATTACAGGAACTTAAAAATAGTAAAGATACAGTAGCTTTTGATAATTGTAGATATGCAGAAACTTTAAAAAGAAGTAAAGAAATAAGAAGAGTAATTGAAATGAGAGAAAACACTCTTAAAGAGTTTGATGATTATATATTTGAAAACTTAATCGAAAAGGTAGTAGTTATAACAACTACACATCTAGAATTTCACCTTAAGAATGGAATGAAGGTTGAAGAAAAATTTATTAAAAAGAGGGGAGTCAACGGACTTCAATAAAGGAGGAATTTTTATGCCAAGTGTTTCAGTAATACCAGCAAGGCAAGTGGCTGTTATAAATGGGGTTCAAAGAGAAACTAAAAGGAGGGTTTGTGCTTACTGCAGAGTAAGTACAGATACAGAGGAACAGCTTACCAGCTATGAAGCACAAGTTACTTATTATGAAAGTTATAGTAAAGGAAAACCAGAGTACGAATTTGCTGGGATATTTGCAGATGAGGGGATTTCGGGAACGAACACAAAGCATAGAGTTGAGTTTAATAAAATGATTGAAGCAGCTCTTGCTGGTAAGTTTGATATGATAATAACCAAGTCGATTTCAAGGTTTGCTAGAAATACACTGGATTGCTTGAAATATGTAAGACTTTTAAAAGAAAAAGGCGTAGCAGTATATTTTGAAAAAGAAAATATAGATACTATGGATTCAAAAGGTGAGGTTCTCCTAACGATCTTGTCCTCCCTTGCACAAGACGAATCGAGAAATATTTCTGAAAACAGTAGATGGGGTATAGTTAGAAGGTTTCAACAAGGAAAGGTAAGGGTAAACCATAAAAGATTTTTAGGTTATGATAAAGATGAAAATGGAGAGCTTATTATTAATGAAAAACAGGCTGAAATAGTTAGAAGGATATATAAAGAATACCTAGAGGGAAAAGGTATAAGAGCAATAGCAAGAGGTCTTGAAGAGGACAATGTTTTAACAGGTGCAGGAGGAGGAAATTGGCATGATTCAACAATACAAAAGATTTTAAGAAATGAGAAGTATTCAGGTGATGCTCTACTTCAAAAGACTGTAACAGTAGATTTTTTAACACACAAAAGAGTTAAAAATAAAGGAGAAGTTCAACAGTACTATGTTGAAGATAGCCATCCGCCAATAATATCAAAAGAAACATTTCAAAGGGTCCAGGAAGAAATAGATAGGAGAGCAAATCTAGTAGGATATTCAGAAGAAACAAAAAGCAGACACACCAACAAGTATGCCTTTTCAGGAAAGATAATATGTGGCAATTGCGGCAGTAAGTTTAGGAGAAAAATATGGGGTGAAATTGAAAAATACAAAAAGTATGTGTGGCTTTGTGCTAACCATATTGATAATGGGAATGAAGCTTGTAATATGCAAGCAGTAGATGAAGAAAAAATAAAAGCAGCTTTTGTTAAATCTCTAAATAAGGTTATTGAAAATAAGGAAGCTTTTATTTCAAACATGATGGAAAATATAAATAGGGTATTAGAAAGTAAAGAAGATAGTAATGAGCCAAAGGTAATAAATGAAAGGCTGGAAGAACTTAAGGAGCAGATGATGAACTTGGTAAGGCTGAATGTAAGAAGTGGCTTAGATAATCAGATTTATGATGAGGAATATCAAAGGCTAGAAGAAGAGATGCAGCAGCTAAAAGAAAAGAAAGCTAAGTTTGATAATACGGAGTTAATAAGGGAGAAGGGGCTTCAGAAAGTAAAAGAAATTAAAAAAGTATTAGATGGGAGAGAAGATATTATTAAAAAGTTTGATGATGAGCTTTTTTCACAGATGGTGGAGCAGGTAAAGGTTATAAGTTTGGTTGAGGTGGAGTTTGTTTATAAGATGGGTGTTAGTATAAAGGAGATATTGTAATTAAATACATTTATATTTACTTGCTGTTTGAGGGAATTTAAATTGCTTCAAGCAGCTTTTTTCTTTGTAGAATAGTATATAAATTTGATTAACTAAATTAATGTAAAAATAGTGTAAAATAATGTACAATTATAATGTAGAATTATGTTTGATTTTATGTTTAGTCATAAATAAAATTTAGGTATATGATATGAGGAGAACTAATAAGAAGAGTTGTATAAGTAAAATTTATTGTAGTTAAAGATTGTAATTTGAAGAAAAGTAGTAAATTTAAATAAGAAAGGAAATGTAGAATATGTTGAATTTTGAAGAATTAATATTTAAATTACCATTATATAAGAAAGAGGAAATTATTTGGAACGAATTTAAAGAGCAAACTATTAAACCAGATATTTATGATGAATTTCAAGAAGAAATATATAATACATACTATCCAGATGATTTCAAAAATCTAATTGACTTTTTAAATACTTCAGACCCAATATATGGGAAATGTCCGAGCTGTAATAAGGGAATGGCATTTGAGGTGGATAAGGTTGAATTAGATAAAGAACTTCTAAAAAGTTGTATTCAAAGCTATTGCGAGTCACAAATAGATGATGATATTTCATTTTTTCCAGAATTGTCTTATGTCATGAAAGGAAGAATAGCTATATTGATGAAAAATGGGGGCTATTTTGAAAAAACAATACGTTGTCCTATATGTAAGAATGTATATAAATTTTTATACAAAATTACAGATGATACAAATTCTAAAGAAAGATTGTATATTCAGAAGATTGGGCAGTATCCTAGTCTTTATGATTTTAGTGATTACAGGCAAAATGATTATGATAAATTGTTAAAAAAAGTTGATGCATTGGAGGATTTAAGAAAGGGTTTAAGTTTGCAAACAGATGGTTATTATGTTGCTGCTTATACGCATTTCAGAAGGGTGCTTGAAAAGTTCATAAAGTATAAATTTGATACTAATAAGGATGAAATAGGTTGTGAAACTGAAGAATTCAATAGAAAACATATAAATGAAAAACTTGATATTTTAAAAAAATATTTACCAAGTTTTTTATATGATAATAAAGAGATATATAATGTACTTAGTGCAGGAATTCATATGTTGAGTGAAGCTGAATGTCAAGAAAATTTTGAAACAGTGAAAGATGCTATAGATGCAATACTAAGTCAGGAAGAGGCTAATAGAAAAAATACAAATCTTATAAAAAAAGCTTCTAATAATATAAAAAATGCTAAAACAAAAATAGAAATTAAATTAAAAACAGAAAAAAAGAGTTAGGATTTATTATTGAGTAGTATTTAACAATAACTATTATGAGTATTGTTAAATAGGTTTTATTAGAAGAGGAAGTGAGTACAGTGGGGAGAAAACCTGACTACATGAAAGGTAAAATAGAATCAAAGTCAAAAAAGATATGCCCAGAAGATGTTAAAGCTAAAATGGGTAAAGAGCCTTTGACAATAAAAGAAGTTGCTGCATACCTTAATAAGTATTCAATATGCCATAAAGAATATACAGAAAAAACTATAAAAAATTATATAGAGGCAATTTGTGAAGATAGTAGTGGATTGCTTAAAGTAAGTGATTTTAAAGAGAATCTAAAGAGGGTTAAAAGTAAATATCTAATAAAGCCTGAAGTTCAATGTCTTTTAATGGTAATATTGGATTCTGAGTATTTTGATGGCCGTAGGAATGAAAGATTACTTAAGAACAGAGATGAATTGTTTAGAAGTTTGATAAAAAATGTAGAATTTTACTTAAATAAAGATGATCAAGAACTAATTAAGGCTAATCCAGCTTATATAAATGCATTGTTAGAAAGTAATTTATCTGAACGGCTTAATAAAGAGTTAACAAATTTGCTTAGAAATTTATATCATGCAGATCCTATAGTTAGATTTACAATGATGAAGTATGTTATTGAAGAATTTGTAAGATTAGAAAAATGGATATCAAAAGAAAATTGTGCGATTTGGTCATCAAAATTAGTGTATGGACATGAAGTTAATATAGGTGAAGATGGAGAATACCAAAAAGCCATTTTTCAGTCAGATACATTAGAAGAATATATTATAAATTTATTGAGTCATAGAGTCCATAAGCTACAGGACACTGACAGTGAAGAAGATGAGATATTATCATTTCCAGCATTGTATCTTGCACAAAAAATGTATAATATTCAAGTGAAAAATGAATCAGATGTAAAATATCAATTAGATGAAATTGATAATGCAATATCTAATTTAGAAAGATATAAAACTGTAATGGAGAAGGCTAAGAAAATTCTTGATTTAAATAGTCCATATGAAAGCTTGATTTATGAAACCTTAAAAAAACTATGTAAGGTCTATTTTATGACACCTTATGTAGCACCTAAGGATTATGAGAGAACAGTTAAGTTTACGGAATCAGCAATAGCAAATGATATGTGGGATATACTTAATAAGTTATGTCAACTTGGAAGAGAAGGCGATACAGAAGAAAAAAATAATGTTACTAACAGAATTAGAGATATAGATCACTAATGAAGTGAGTGGAAAAATAGATAAAGGTATCTTTCTATTTTTAATCCTTAATGTTTATTATATTATAAAATTATGATAAGGTAAGTCAATACTTGACTAACTTATTATGTGTTAAGGTACTACAATAAAAAGTTATTTTATAACAAAATATTAAGGAGTGAAATGCAATGATTGAATGTGAATGCTGTGAAGAATATTTTCATGCTGATGAAATAAGTTCATGCCCAGAATGCGGAATAGAGCTTTGTGAGGAGTGTTTTCAAAGGCATGTAATGTGTTGTGTAATAGTGATACGGATGACAACAGTGAAGGATTATTAAATGTCCCAACAGAATGTCCTGAATGTGGAGAAAAGTTGGAATTAGATGTTGATTATGACAAAACTACTTTTATGTGCCCAGAATGTGATTATGACTTAGATGTTACAGATGAATTTAAAAATTTAGAAGATGATAATGAAGATGACGAGAACTAGTAAGTTTAATTGGTGAGAGTAATGTTATTTAAAAATGGAGGGGATTAAAGTGCCAAAAAGATTATCAGGAAGCGCTGGAACGGGAGAAAAAATACTTAAGAATCTGGAGCTTTTTAACTTTAAATTTAATAATATTGAAGAAAACACTTATGCCTTTGATGTGAAATTTGGAAATCAGGATGGGTGGTTGTCTATAAGAGTAATAGATGAGAAAATAACAGATGTAACATTAGATTGTAGTTTTCCTAGACCATTAGGTGCTTATAATGATAAAGGTTTATATAAAGTAGCAGAGTATGTGTTGGAGAAATGTAGAAGGGAAAAACTAATTTAATATTGAAGATGATTTCATAAACACAAATGTTTCCTTTTCACCTTATATAACATCTTCATGCATGTTGAGACTGTGGTTAAGCTAAGACAGGCATAAAGGACGATTCTATTATCCAAAATACAAGATTAAAAAGGATATGGCAATTAAGTGAATATTTAAGTGAAGGTTATGTTCCCTCAGACTTATGGTTTGGGGGAATTTTATATATATATAGACCAAGTTCTGCTATTATGTTATACATACAATATAAATCCTCATAAACCATGATTTTCAGACAAGCATAAATTAAATTTACATATAGAAAGTCTTTAGTTATAAGGAGGAAATTTTGTATACTATGACGAATATTAAAAAAGGAGAATTAATAAAGATATAAAGCTTTAGTGAAACGATTTCAACAGTAGTTGTTATAAAAATGATAGGATTCTATTAAGATACCTTAATAAAATATATTTTATGTCTTTACGGTGATACAAAATATGATATATAAGTTCTAATAAGTTTTATTCATAAACGTATCGCGCTAAGAACACTCTAATCAGCTGTTTAGTGAAGTAAATTAAATAGAACTTATATAGAACAAAAGGTATCCAGAAATCGAGTTATGAATTAAATTGAAAATAAAAGGAGATAGAAATGGCATATTTATTTGTTCATTTTAGAGAAAAAAAGACTCCAGATGGGGAGCAAGTTTATTTTGGCTTAAGCAAGGATGGCTTCCATTGGGAAAAGGTCAACGATGGTAAACCTGTATTGTGGAGCAATGTAGGAGAATTAGGAGTAAGAGACCATACGATTTGTAGAACCAAAGACGGACACTTTTTTATTCTTGCTACAGACTTAAGTTTAGCTAGAAATTTTAATGATAAATACCATGGATCTTGGGATGAAATCACTCGCAATGGTAGCAAGTCTCTTGTAATGTGGGAGTCAGAAGATTTGATACATTGGTCAGATTCTAAGCTTATACAGCTAGCTGATGACAATTATGGATGTGTGTGGGCACCTGATATTATATATGATAAACAATCAGAGGAATATGTAATTCATTGGTCTTCCTCCCATTGCAGCAACAATTATGGCTTTAAGGCTATATATTATTCAAAAACAAAAGACTTTAGATCATTCTCTCATACAGAAATGCTATGTAGAAAAGATAATAGCGGAATAATAGATTCGGCAATCTACGAAGAAGATGGGGTATATTATAGATTTCTGAAAAGCGAGTTGAATCCAAGTACTATGATTTTGGAAAAAGGTGAGTCTCTAACAGGTCCTTATGAAAGAGTTATAGCATTCGATGAAGAAATGGCAAATTTGGAGCAGGGTGTGTATGAAGCACCAACAGCCTTCAAGTTGGATGATGGGAAATGGTGTATGATGATTGATTACTATGGGGTTGAAGGTGATGGTCAAGGGTATGTACCTTTCATCTGTGAAGATATTACAGAAGGAAGGTTTGTACGATCTGATAAAGAATTTTCTTTTCCTTACGGATATAAGCATGGAACAGTATTAACTATATCTGAAGAGGAGTATGAACGAATAAAAGTATATAAAGATTGGAAAACTGAATGATTAACTTCTTAACTTTTTAAAAAGTAAAAAAGTTAAGAATTTATTGGAAACATGCGGGTTTGATGGATACAATACTGATTATATTTGATATAAACATCATGTATAGTAAATATGATCAAAAAACAGTAGCTAGATTAATTAAGAATATCTAGCTACTGTTTTTTTAATTATTTACAACAGGTTGGTCTTCTAGTATTAATAAATCATTTTCTTTACTGTCTTCAACCTTTATAAGAATTACTCCGCCTATTACAAAGAGTAGTAATACACTAAAAACGCCATTTGAAGTTTTTCCAGTGAGTGAAGCCACTAAACTAACTAAGCTAGGTCCTAGAATTGCTGCAAATCTTCCAAATACATTGAAGAGACCAAAGAATTCATTATTCTTTTCTTTAGGAACAAGCTTACCGAAGTAAGATCTGCTTATAGCTTGCATTCCTCCTTGAGAGGTTCCTACAAGTGCAGCTAAGATCAAAAAGCCTACAATATTGTGAATGAAGTATCCGTAGATACAAATGATAGAATATATAACTATTCCACTATATAACATTACTTTTGCACCATACTTTTCTGCTAATTTACCATAAATGATTGAGGAAGGAAAGGCAACAAACATGATAAGTAGCAGTACTAGTAGCATACTTGAGCTGCTAATTCCAAGATCTGCACCAAAGGAGGTTGCCATAGTTATTATTGTATTAACTCCATCAATATAGAAAAAATAAGCTAACAGAAATATAAATATATTTCTATGCTGCCTTACACTGGAAAGTGTTTTTATTAATCTCTTAAAACTTTTACCTATAACCTTAGGTTCTTTTTCTATGCCATAAACTTGTTTTACGTTTTTTATCATTGGAAGAGAAAATAATAAACACCAAATTGCAGTTATTAGGAAGCATATTCTATAAGCTTGTGTAACACTTATTGGAACTATGTTGTTCTGAGCTAAGACTATTACTACCATACAAATTGCTAGTGAAAGTATATCTCCTATATACCCTGCAGCAAAACCAATTGAAGAGACAATATCCATTTTCTTTTTTTCAGATACATCTACTAAGAAAGCATCATAAAACACATTACTACCTGAATTTCCTATATTACTTATAGTAAAGATTATTACTACAAGTATGTAAAAGGATTCTGGAACAATTCCTAAAAGACCTGTAGCAGCAATGCCTATAATGCTGAATATTTTGAAGAACTTCATCTTGTAACCTCTATAATCTGCTATAGTCCCCAAAATAGGTGCTAAAACTGCGATAAGAAATCTTCCGATTGAGTTTAAGTATCCCCAATATACTGTGGCGGATGACTCCGGAACTCCTCCATTTGTTAACATAACTCTTAAATATAATGGAAATATGGTTGTTATAAGTATCATGCTGTAGGTTGATATTGTACAATCATACAGGATCCAACTTTTTTCTTCTTTACTATACTTACTCATGATAACCTCCTAGAATTATATATTTAAAATTAATTCTTGATACATATTATTTGACGGGAAATTGTAGATAGGAATCTTTATTCGTGCATAGACTATAGGCTTACAACTTATTAATAAAAATTACATTCTCAAATTTTTCGCTTAGATCCACAATAGTTTTAAAGATAGACTTAGGATCGAAGCGTAAATCTTTATATAAGAAAAGGCAATGTAATATATTTATTCTATAAAACCATTAGTCTAATAAATAGATTATTATATATAAGAAATAAATATATTTAAATTCATTACTTTATATTTTATTATAAGAAGGTTAATTAAATGTTAAAAGTATAATAACTATGGGTTAAAATTGAAATAACCAAGCAAGTAAAGAACAAATATTGATAATATTATTAACAGAAAAGATCAAATTAGATTAAGTTTAAGAAACTGTAATAAGTAAGTTATAGATATACCACTTTAGTAGAAAACTTATACTTTATAATTTTTATATCAGAATCTAGAGGAGTTTCAGAAATATATTTCGAATCAAAGTGGTGCATTATTATAGGGTTCCTAGCTCAACTTTTAATTTATACTTGCCTAATAATCACCAGAAGCCGTGATTATCAAACAAGTATAAATTTAGTTTCGATATGTGAACCCTATAGTAGTAACAATAGAGACTTTAGAAGCAAAAGCAAAAGAAAAAGCTTCACATATGAAAGACAAAAATCAGATGTACAAAAAATCGCTGAAAAGTTTCTTCAGCGATTTTTAATGTACATAAAAGTATTAATCTGTTCTCTTTCGCACATTTATAGTTATTGTGAAAATTATAGATATAATAAGTAGTGCTAGGCCAGCATATACAAAAGCAACTCCGCTGCTACTTCCAGCAATGACAAGGAAGACTCCAAAGAGCATTCCTAAGAAGCCAAGCTTAGTGGCTCCTTTTTTATCTTGTTTAGTAACTTTATCTTTTAATTCGGAAACAAATTCATTATCTTGCTTAAGCGTAGCTTGTTCAGTTGTAATAGCTTCTCCATTTGCATAAGCTTTTAGGTTTTCCATAGCGTTTATAAGTTTATAAAAGCTATCTTTATCAGAAGTCATGATAGAACGTATGAACTTGCCGTTTTTATTATTGATATCTACACCTATATCACCTGGAACACCATTTTGAGAAAAGTAGTGCACATCAAAGTTTCCAAGAATGTCTCCTCGAAGTATTTTAAAATGAGGACCATTTGAGGTTAAACTCTGAAATAATATGAATTTATGCCCTACTAATATAGTTGAGTCGTTTATAATATGCTTGCCAAAAGCAGGATTTGTAATATCTGAATCAAAATCAGATATAGTTTCTCCAGAGATAAGATTATTTTCTATTTCTTTCTGATTTTTCATTAAACTGCTGCTACTTATTGCAGAGTTTAATCGTAAAAATTTTATGAAGAAAATAAGGGCTATTAATAAAAAAGGTACTGATAAGAATAAAGCTGTACCAGCAGCTCTAGAATCTAGTGCAGGTAGTCCTATATAGATGACAATTGATAGTATCAGAAGTATTACCACACTGATTAAAGTTCTCTTTGCCATTGGTTTTCTGAGTTCGGCACATTCTTTAGTTATTTGTTCTAGATATTTAGATTGATTCACTTACATATTCCCCCTTTATTGAAAAACAATGTTAAGTATAGCCCTTTGTGACACAAATTGTCAATATAGTATATAAAAGTGTTTAATTTATGAATATTATGACAAAATTGCAATATGATATTATAAACTTCGTACAGTTGATAAACGTATACATTTATTAGATAATGTTAGCATAGTAATAATTTGAGTATGGACTGCAAAGTTCGTAGTTGGGAGGAAGAAAATGAGCACACCTATAAAAAAGTTTGATAAGTTATTACATGGTGGAGATTATAATCCTGACCAATGGTTGGATTATCCTGAAATATTAAAACAAGATATTGAGTTAATGAAAAAGGCACATGTTAATTGTGTTTCACTTGGAATATTTGCTTGGGCTACTTTAGAGTCAGAAGAAGGAACATATCGATTTGAGTGGTTAGAAGAAATAATTGATAACTTATATAAAGAAGGAATATACACAGTCTTAGCAACTCCTACAGGGGCTATGCCAAAATGGCTTACAGAGAAGTATGAAGAAGTTCGTCAGGTTAGAGAAAACGGAGTTAGAAATCTATCAGGAGGAAGGCATAATTTTTGTTACACATCTCCAGTGATGAGGGAAAAGGCAAAAGCTATAGATACAGAATTAGCTAAAAGATTTGGTAAGCATCCAGCAGTTGTATTGTGGCATATTTCAAATGAACTAGGTGGAAATGGAGCAGACGCCTCTTGCCATTGTACTTTATGTCAAGAAGCTTTTAGAGAATGGCTAAAAAACAAATATAAGACCTTAGATGCTTTAAATCATGCTTGGTGGACAAAGTTCTGGAGCCATACTTATACAAGCTGGGACCAAATTCATAGTCCTGCTCCAAATGGTGTTAACTTTATACATGGCTTGAAATTGGATTGGAAGAGATTTGTTACTGCCCAAACTCTAGACTTTTATAGCAAGGAATGTGAAACAGTTAAGAAATATAGCACAGATATACCTGTAACTACTAATATGATGGAGTTTTTCCAGTGTCTAGATTACTTTAAGTTTAAGGATTCTGTTGATATTATTTCTTGGGATGCGTATCCAAGCTGGCATGACGGCAAGGATGATATTGATTTAGCTATAAGATTTGCAGCTTCTCATAATATAATGAGATCAATCAAAAAGTCTCCATTTTTATTAATGGAAAGTACCCCTTCTCTTACTAACTGGAAGCCTATCAATACGCTTAAAAGACCTAAGATGCACATGCTATCTTCTATGCAGGCTGTAGCGCTTGGTTCCAACAGCGTACAGTATTTTCAATGGAGGAAAAGTAGAGGTGCTTCAGAGAAACTACATGGTGCAGTGGTAGATCATTATGGAAAAGAAGATACTAGAGTATTTAAAGATGTAACTGAAGTTGGAGTTAGGCTAGAAGCATTGACAGACAGGATTTACAAAACAATAAATAAACCTAAGGTAGCAATTATATTTGACTGGGAAAACTGGTGGGCTATAGATGACGCACAGGGACCTAATAACATAGACATGAAGTATGTTGAAACAGTAACTAGTCATTATAAGGCTTTTTGGCAAATGGGGATAGATGTGGATTTTATTGATATGGAGCAAGAATTTAATGATTATAAACTAGTTATTGCTCCAATGACCTACATGATGAAGAAGAAATTTGGAGAAAGAGTAAGAGAATTTGTTAAAAATGGCGGATGTTTTGTAAGCTCTTATTGGAGCGGAATTGTGGATGAAACAGATTTATGTTTCCTTGGAGGTTTTCCGGGAATAATAGGAGAAGTCGTAGGAATAAGAAGTGAAGAAATCGACGCAATAAATGAAAATTATCCTAATAGCATCTCATATAAAAACAAGTCATATGAAGTGAGAGATTTATGTGATTTAATTCATTTGCAAGGTGCAAAAGCAGAAGGTTATTATGAAAAAGATTTCTATGAAGGAAGACCAGCAGTTACTAGAAATGAATATGGAAAAGGAATAGCTTACTATATTGCAGCTAGAACCTCAGCTGAATTTAATAGAGATTTTTATATAAATCTAGTAAATGAAATAGGAATAAAAAAGAATATGAGCGTTAACCTACCTTACGGAGTAACTGTTGCTAAGAGGGTAGGAGATAGTGAGGAGTTCTTATTTGTTCAGAACTTTAACTCTAGTCCGGTTTCATTTGAGTTAGATAAAAAATACGAGATTGCAGAAGATGGAGTAGAGGTAAGTGGTAATTTAGAGCTAGAAGCTTATGATTGTATTGTATTAAAAACTTTAAAGTAATTATATCAACATGTATTCAAGAAAAGTTATAAATGAAAAAAAAGGTCACTGAAGTAATATTCTTCAGTGACCTTTTTTTCATTTATGATGCAAACCTTTCTAACATAGAATTTATTTATTTAATAAATATTTACAATTTGTTAAAGCATAGTAAACATATTTTATTTAACTGATTTAAAATAGTAAATTGTTAATTATAGGAAGTTTAATTAATAAGTTGCAAAAATAATGATGTATTTTTATCAAATAAGTAAAAAAACTAAAAATATGATGATAATATTGTATTGGTGTAACTTATTTGTTACTATATATACCATATCGGTAGATTATGTATTTAATGGGTTATTTATATATTAAATAAAAATAATACAAACTATACCTAAAAGAAAGCTATTATTTGGGGATTAATATTAAGGGATGTCTAAGTTAAATTAATTAGGTAAATTGTTGGATACTACAAAGCTTAATATAGTGAGTTTAATATTTAGCTATTAATTTAACATTCATATATATATAAATAAAAGGGGGTTATCAGTTTGTTAAAAACAAAAGCAGTTGCTTTATTGATGGCTGTAGCTGTTAGTATTGGCTCAGTATCATCAATTAATACAAACACGATTAAAAATTTCGGGAAAAGCTTAGCTCTATCATCTAGTGAGGAATTAACACCAGTGGATTTAGCTATTGCCAATGATGAAAAAATCATTGAAATGTTAAAGAAAAAGGGTAGAATCCCTAAAAATGCTACTCCAGAGCAAGCCAGCAAAATATTGAAAGATTATCTAAAGGATATCGAAAAGAAAAATGATACAAGCTCTCAAAAGTTAAAACAAATGGAGCAAGCAGGTATAAAGAAATTCTCACAGGAAGCTTCGAAGAAATCAACTTCTAAGAATGCTCAAAGTGTATCAGCCAATGCAGAAAGCAGCGGGAATATAACAAAGGGAAAGGCTTTAGTTATACTAGTTCAATTCCCTGATTTAATGCATAATAATATAAAACCTGGTGAAACCGATATGTATTATCAAGATTATACTCCAGGACACTTTTCAAACATGCTATTTGGAACAGATGGTTATGCAGGTCCAAATGGAGAAAAATTAATATCTATGAAGCAATATTATGATGAACAATCTGGTAAGACTTACGATTTTAGTGGATCAGTAGTTGGTTGGTATACAGCCTCTCACCCAGCAGCTTACTATGGAGCACATACTGCTTCAGGTGGTAATGATTCTAACCCAAGAGCTTTAGTTAAAGAGGCACTTTTAGCTCTTGTAAAAGACAAAGGTGAAGATTTCTTAAAGCAATTTGATTTGGAAAATCCATATGGTATTGTAGCAGGCGGCAAAAATCAGCCGGATGGTATAATAGACCACTTGATGATAATACATTCAGGTATTGGTGAAGAAGCTGGTGGAGGAGCATTAGGTGATAATGCGATCTGGTCACACAGCTCAAAGGTTTATTCTGTTTCAAATGGAGCGGCAGTTCCATGGAATATAACTGGAACAAAGATGTATGCATATCCGTACACTATTGAACCTGAAGATGGAGCAGCAGGGGTTTTCTCTCATGAATATGGACATGACTTAGGTCTTCCTGATGAGTATGACATTAACTACACTGGTGCAGGTGAGCCTGTAGCATACTGGTCAATAATGTCAGCAGGAAGCTGGTCAGGTAAAGTACCTGGTACTGAACCATCAGGTTTTAGCCCATGGTGTAAGCAGTATTTCCAAAACACCTATGGTGGAAACTGGTTCCATGGAACAACTGTTGATTATAAAGATATTACTGAGAAGGGTGCTTCTTATGTGCTAGATCAAGCTAGTGTAAAAGGTAAGAACAATGATTTTGTAAGAGTTAACTTACCTGATAAGGCAACAACTATAAATACTCCTGCTGAAGGAAAATATGAGTACTTTAGTGGTAAAGGTGATAATCTAGATAACTCTATGGTTATACCTGGAGTTGATTTAACTAATGCCTCTACCGCACAATTGAGCTTTAAGACTTGGTATGATATAGAACCAGATTTTGATTATGCTTCAATTCAAGTTAAAGCTGAAGGAGAAAGTAAGTGGACATCTGTTAAAGGAAATATAACTACAGATAAGAATCCAAATGAGCAAAACCCTGGTAATGGTATCACTGGAAAATCCAACGGTTGGGTAGATGCTTCCTTTGATTTATCTGACTATAAGGGGAAAAAAGTTGATATAAAAATAGATTACTGGACAGATGCTGGTGCCACATATCCAGGTTTCTATATAGATGATATTAAGTTAAGTACTAATAATGGTGTGGCTTTTGCTGATAATGCTGAAGGGGACGCTAAGTTAACTCTTAATGGCTTTAAAAAAGATGATGGAAAGATGTATACAAAGCAATATTATCTAGTTGAATGGAGAAGTCATGCTGGAGTTGATGCAGCGCTTGGAGATATAAAGAGAGGAAACAGTCTAATGTCTTATGATCCAGGTATGCTTATATGGTATGCAGATGATTTCTTCTCTGATAACTGCACAGGTCCAGTTTCAGCAGGTGGACATCCTGGAGATGGATTTGTAGGAATAGTTGATGCAGATCAAACTATAAACAAGTGGAGTGATGGAACTGTCGCAACTACAAGATATCAATTAAATGATGCAGCATTTAGTCTTAAAAAGGGGTCTAATATGTTCTTAGATTATGGTACAAGAACATTAACTGATAATAAGACATTTATGCACCCAATATTTGATGATCAAAAACACTATATGAATAGTGAATTACCAGATGCAGGACGTAATATTCCAAAGCTTGGATTAAAGATATATGTAACTGCACAAAGCAAGGATATGAGTACTGGAACTATAATGATAAAAAAATAATTTATAGATGTGAGGGACTTCCGTCTCTCACGTTATAAGTAAAATTATCATAGTTAGGAGCCTATAATGGACAAACTCTAGACTAATAGAAAGGGTGAAAATGTTGAAAGTATTTAAAATAAGAAAAAAACTTAGCATTTTTCTAAGCTCCTTGCTGTTTGTGAATATGATATATCTAGGAACCACCAAGACCAATGCGTTGGCTGAGGATAAAGGTATTTCATTAAATAGTGTTACTGTGGAAAGTAAATATGTATCTCCTGGAGGAAGCAATAAGCTAGTTATAGATGCTTCAACAGGTACTGCTGCAAGTTTAGCTGATGAGGCTAATGCACTATATGTCATGAAAACTGGTGAGGAAGAGAAAGAAATAGAGGTTTCTCTGCCTTTGGTAAACGGTAAGTACGAAGGTAAAGTAGATATTCCAGACAGTAATTACCTAGGAAACTGGCAACTAAGCTATGTAATTGTTGGTGATAAGAATGGAGATACTCAGATTTTTTATAATTCTGCAGTAAATTCAGGAGTAGGTATTGATTTGAGTTCAGCTGATTTTAAAGCTGGAGATGATAATGCTGGTCCTACCTTTGAAGCAATTTCAGTTAATAAGAATAAAGTTACTAAGCTATCTTCAGTTAATATCCAGATAAAAGCTAGTGATGTAGACTCAGGTTTAGCAAAAGAAGCAAATCTTCTATATGTATTAAAAAATTCTAATGGAGAAGATGAAGAAAAAGAAGTTACATTGGCTCTAAAGGATGGACATTATGAAGGTAATTTAGATATAGATGAAAAGTTCACTGCTGGCACTTGGCAAGTAAGCTTTATTACACTAAATGATAATGTTGGTAATGTATCAGTGGTTTATAATTCTAAGCTACATGGTGATGGACTAGGTAAAGACCTAAGTGCTGGACAGTTTGAGGTAACAGAGGATAAAGAATCTCCAGTATTAAACTCAATAGAAGTTGATAAAAAGTTTGTGAAAAAGGGTGATACAGTAAAGATTAAAGCAAAAGCTCAGGATCAAAGTGGTTTAGCTAATGAAGCTAATGCTTTATATGTAATAAATACTGTTGGAGAACCAATAGAAAAGGAAGTTTCCTTGAAGCTTAATGGAGATACCTACGAAGGGGAGCTAACTATAGATGATTCCTTTACATCAGGAACTGCAAAGCTAAGCTTTATAGTAATGCAAGATATATTGGATAATATTGGGATTATATATAATTCTGATGTTAATGCAGGAGTAGGCGTAAACTTAAGCTCAGCAGATTTTGTAGTGGATCTTATAGCTCCTGGAGCACCAAATGTAAAGTTAAGCACCGAGGAACCAACTAATAAAGATGTTGCTGTATCAATAGCTTCCGAGGATACAGAAGCAAAGATACAATATAAGTTAAAAGAAAATGCAGAATGGATAGACTATGTTGGAAGCTTTAACATAACAGAAAATACTAATATCTATGCAAGAGCTATGGATAAAGCGGGAAATGTTGGTGAAACCGTAATAAAAGAAGTTAAAAATATAGATAAGGTGCCACCGGTTGTTACGGTAACAGGGGTAGAGAATAAGGCTGTATACAGTAGGGCTGTTAAGCCTGTTGTTACTACTGAGGATTTGAACTCTGTGGCAGTCACTGAACTTTTAAATGATAAAGCATATAATGGTGAAGAAATAACTGCAGAAGGCAACTATACTTTAAAGGTTACAGCTATAGATAAGGCTGGAAATATAACAGAAGTAGTTAAGGCTTTTGTTATAGATAGAACAGCACCTTCACTTTCTATAGAGGGTGTGGAGAATAATGGTCTATACAATAACACTGTAAATCCAAAAGTAATAGCTGATGATAAAGATGCAGTTGTAACTTTAACCTTGAATGGAAATCCATACAATGGAGAACCAATTGGTGCAGAAGGAAACTACACCTTAAAGGCTACAGCTGTTGACAAGGTTGGCAATCAGAGTGAAACCTCTATAAGCTTTGCTATAGATAAGACAGCTCCAACAGTTAATATAGCAGGGGTAGAAGATAGGGCCATATACAATAAGTCAGTTAAGGCTACAGTAACCACAGAAGATGTAAATCCAGTTACAGTTACTGAACTTTTAAATGATAAAGCATATAATGGTGAAGATATAACTGCTGAAGGCAGCTATACTCTAAAGATTACAGCCGTTGATAAGGCAGGAAATGTAAATGAAGTAGTGAAGAACTTTGTAATAGACAAGAGTGCTCCAGCTTTATCTATATCAGGAGTAGAAAACAATGGATTGTACAATAAAGCTGTTAATCCTAAGGTAATAGTTGACGATAAGGATGCAGTTGTGACTACTACGCTAAATGGCAAGCCATATAGTGGTGAGGTAATAAGTGAAGAAGGAAGCTATGTACTAAAGGCTACAGTAATAGATAAGGCAGGAAATAAGAGCGATATGTCTATAACTTTTGTTATTGATAAAACAGCTCCTACAATTAAAGTTTCTGGTGTTGCAGATGGTAAGAGCTATGACAACAGCATAGTTATTGCAACCATAGAAACTGATGATAAAGCTGCTTCTGTGTCTGTACATTTAGACAGTAATCCAGTTACTTTAACTGCTGAAGGCAAGATAGCTATTGGAGCTGAAGGTAGTCATACACTTGTTGTAAAAGCAGTAGACAAAGCTGGGAATAGTTTTGAGAAAACAATTAACTTTACTTTAAGCTTAAGTGTAACTGCAGATGGAAAGTCTACAGCAGATGCTATTAAGGCTGCTATAAATAATTCAAAAGCAGGTGCTCCTATTGTTGTAAATGCAGTAAGTAATCCAGTGATTAAGCAGGAAGTGCTTTCAGCTATAAAAGGTATAGATAAGGATGTAACCTTTGTGGTTGAAAGTCAAGGAATTACATTACAATATACAATAAACGGTAAAGATATCACTGATATTTCAAAGGATGTGGATTTAACCTTAAATCCTTCGGCACCTAATGGTAAAGTTATTAGTAAGATTGCTAGTGATGCTCAGATAATATCCTTTAGATATGAAGGTATACTTCCTGCTCCAATAAAAGTGAGAATACCTGTTGACTCAAACAAACTTGATTCAACTAAACCAATATACTTCTATTACTACAATTCTTCAACAAAGAATACCGAATTAGTTGGAGATAAGTTAACTGCTTATAAAGTAGGTAATCAATACTATGTGGATGTAGTAATAAAACATTGCAGCGATTACTTCTTAACTAATAAAGATAATGCTACAGTTACAAAGAGAGTAGAAACTTTAGTTAAGACTGGATCTATAATAGATTCAAATGCATTGATTTTATTAGGTTTATTAGCTGTAGGGTTTGGAGCAGTTGTATTTGCCGCAACGAAGAGAAAAACTGCTAATCCAAAGTAGTATGTTAGCATAGATATTAAAAAGTCTTAGATAATAGGGTGTCTAGTAGTGATTATTAGTAATCATACGAGATGCCTTATTATTTTACTTTATAAGGAAGTTTTGTTTTCAATTTGAATATCATATCTATATAACGTAATTATCGGAGGATAGTTTTTATGATTAAATTCCTTGGAAGAATATTTAATGCAAATAATTTCAAAGAAGCTATGTTAGAAAGTTTACTTGGAAGAGCTGAAATAACTAAAGAGGATTTTGCTAGTACATCTAAGCTTATTAAGAACATTAAAACTAATAATTTAGATTAAGAACTAAAATAGCCTATACATTAAGAATATAGCCATGTATTAATAGGGAAAATACATAACCTAAATACATGGCTTTCTTTTATTGCAATGATTTATTAATTTATATATGACCGATAATCCCCAGAACCCGCGATTTTCGAACAAGTATAAATTAAGTTTCGATATAGAAAACCTATAGTTCTAATACTAATTTAATATCTTATGATAAAATGTGAATATATAACTTAAGGCATATTTACAACAAATAAAGCAGATATATGTTTATGTTTTTTTAATATTCAATAACAAGTAAAGCAATTAGTTAATTTAATTGGAGGTAAGTAAATGTATAGTGTAATGATAATTGAAGATGATAAAAAGCTAAGCCTTCTCATAAAAAATCATCTTGAAAAGTACGGTTATAAGTCTCAAATTATAGAAGAATTCAATAAGATAAAAACTGAATTTATAAAAAATAATCCTCATATTGTGCTTATGGATATAAACTTACCAGTTTTTGATGGATTTTATTGGTGTAGAGACATAAGGACCATATCAAATGTTCCAATAATATTCATATCAGCTAGAGATTCTGATATGGATCAAGTCATGGCCATTGAAAATGGAGGAGATGATTACATAACCAAGCCATTTTCTTATGATGTGCTGTTGGCTAAGATAAAAGGTGTTATAAGGCGGGTATATGGAAGTTATGCGGAAAACACAAGTAGTGAGGTTCTTGAGGCGAATGGAATGTTTTTATATATAAATCAAAATGTTATAGAGTATAAAGGTAAGAAAATTGAGCTTAGCAAGAAAGAATTTCAACTTTTATATTCGCTTATAAAGAACGCAAATAAGATTGTAACTAGGGAGAACTTATTAGAAGTGTTATGGAATGATGTGGATTTTGTTGATGATAATACCCTATCAGTAAATATGACTAGGGTAAGAAAGAGACTTGAAGAGATTGGTATTTCAGATGTTATTGAAACTAAAAGGGGACAGGGATATAGAATAATAGTAAGTTGGTAAGCTTAAAGTAGGTGATTATATGAAGTTTAAGAATTTCCTAAAAGATAGAGTTTTATATATAGTTGTATATTTTATAAGTAATACTACTGTTATTCTTATAATGTATTTAACGCTAATAATAAATAAGATTAACATAACTAAAAGTAATGTGTTTTATGCTTTTTTTGTTTCAACAATATTATTTCTGTTATTTATAGTCTGCGACTACTATAGAAACAGAAGTTTTCTTAAGCAATTAGAAGTGATACTTAAGTCGGAAGACACTCTGAATCAATCTCTTAGCCTGGGAGACGGTTTAAGTAAGGAACAAGAGATGTTTAAAAAAATATTGATTAAAATACATAAGCATGTAGGTGAAAAGACTATAAAATATGAAGAGACACATAAACAATATATGCATTTTGTAAATCAATGGGTGCATCAAATGAAGACTCCTGTATCAGTTATTAACCTTATGCTTCAAGATCAAACTGACAGTGATCACAGAGAGGTATTTGACAGTATTTTAGAGGAAAATGAAAAGATATCCCATGGTCTTGACATGATGCTTAATAATGCTAGGCTCAGTGAATTTAATCTTGATTTTAAAGTGGAAAGTCTGGATATAATATCAATTGTAAGAAAGGCTATTAATGATAATAAAAAATCCATGATAAGAAACCACATTTTCCCTAAGATAAATGTTAGTGAAAATATATCGGTGCAAACTGATAAGAAGTGGATATATTTTGTTATAAATCAAATAGTAATAAATGCTATAAAGTATTGTAAATTTGATGATGATAAAAGCAAATCTATTTTCTTTTCAGTTAGCGAAGAGGAGGCTACTACAACACTTTCTATAACTGATGAAGGTATAGGTATTCCCAAAGAGGACTTAAGCAGAATCTTTAACGCCTTCTTTACTGGAAAAAATGGCCGAAAAACTTCTGAGTCCACAGGTATGGGGATGTATTTATCTAAGAGAGTTTGCGATGAATTAGGTCATGAATTGAAGGTTATATCAGAAGAAGGAAAAGGAACTACTTTTTTCATAGTTTTCTATAATAGCAAGAACTTATTTAAGTTTTAATCTTGGGTTATGTTTAATAATATTGTTGAAAGGGACTAATCTTTCAATATTGTAAGATTAATATTATTTTTGAAAGGGAAATCGATACATTGATTTCTCTATTTTTTTTATAATGTATACATAACAATGCTTGAATACAGAACAACATATTTTTATTTTGCTTTTATCATCAAGTAATTGTTAAAGAATTTTTATATAGAAACTTAATTTATGCTTGTTCGAAACTCCTGGCTTTAGACATCTTTAGGCATGTATAAATTAATAGTTAAATAAGTAACTTAAACTTTAAAATGCAATTGGAAGGAAGGATAATATGGTGGTACTTAAAGCAGAAAATATAACTAAGATTTATGGTGATAGAAGAGGGAGTTTAACAGTGAAAGCTCTCGATATGTTTAACATAAATATTGAAAAAGGAGAGTTTGTTGGGGTCATGGGGCCTTCAGGAAGTGGAAAGAGTACTCTTCTTAATATTCTTGCAACTATTGATACTCCATCTTCAGGGGAGCTTTTTATAAATGGAGTGAACCCAAGCAACCTTGATGAAACTAAAGCAGCATTATTTAGAAGAAAAGAACTTGGATTTATATTTCAAGATTTTAACCTTCTAGACTCGCTATCCATAAAGGAAAATATAATACTTCCATTGGTACTAGATAAACTAAAGGTATCAGAAATAGAAAAGAAAGTGGAGGATATAGCTGAGTTATTGAATATAAAGGAAATTTTAAATAAAAGGCCCTATGAAACTTCTGGTGGGCAGCAGCAAAGAGCTGCTTGTGCTAGAGCACTTATTCATGATCCATCTATAATATTAGCTGATGAACCAACAGGAAATCTTGATTCTAAAGCATCTCAGGATGTTATGGAATCACTAAGTAATTTAAATAAAGAAAAGAAAGCAACTATTATGATGGTAACACACGATCCTTTTGCAGCCAGTTTCTGTGAAAGAATAATTATGATAAAGGATGGAAAGCACTTTTTAGAAATAGTAAAAGGAGGAAACAGGCAGGCTTTCTTTAAGGAAATAATGGATTCACTTACGCTTATAGGAGGACGATATAATGACCTTGCGTAATATTGCTCTTAAGAATATAAAGGGTAATCTTGAAAAGTTTGTAATGTACTATTTTAGCAATGCCCTAGTGGTAATGGTATTCTTCATATTTGCAAACTTCTTAATGAACCCTCAAGTGAAAAATATAAAAGTTATGGGACAAATGGGAGCCATTACTACAGAAGCCATGTACCTTTGTGAAATCGTAATACTTGTATTTACACTGGTCTTTACCAATTACTCCATATCAAGCTTTTTAAAGTCAAGGGAAAAGGAATTTGGATTACTTACTATGTTTGGCCTTACCAGAAGGCAGATAAGAAGTTATATCATGTTTGAGAACCTAGCTGTAGCTATACTTTCAATAGTCACAGGACTTGTTTTTGGAATTATATTTTCAAAGCTTTTCTTTATGGCGGTTTCAGCTATACTGATTTTAGATGCAGAACTTCCAGTAATGGTTTCATTTAAAGCTATAATTTTGACAGCAGTTTGTTTTTTGATTTTATTTCAGGGAATATGTTTTATATCTAGTCATAAGATTAAGAACAACAATATTATAGAATTATTGAAAGGTGCTAAGATAGCAAAACCAGTGCCTAAGTTTTCTGTTAGGAAGGCTATAGCGGCCATAATGCTTATCGCATTTGGATATATCATGGCCTTGGTATCAGGGCAAGCTATTATTATAACTATGCTTCCTATTTTAGTTGTTACTGTAGCTGGAACCTATATGTTTTACTCTCAATTTAGCGTTTATTTTACAAACAAACTGCAAAGCAATAAGAAGGTCTTTTACAAAGGTATAAATATGATAACCCTGTCTCAGATAATATATAAACTTAAAGATAATTCAAGGATATTATTTGCAGTATCAATACTTTCAGCAGTAACTTTGACAGCTTCAGCATCTGTATATTCTTTTCAAAAAGTTGTTCAAAAGAACATTGTAGTTAACTTTCCACAAGATATAAGCTTTATTGAAGATGGGATAGACTCACATCAGATAATATCTACTGAAAGTATAGATAGAATTCTTAAGCTTTATGGAAATGAAATACAAGGAAAAAATAAGGCTATTCTATTAAAAGGAACTAATGAAGGCATTGATAAAGCTGAAAAGCAAAAAGGATTAAATAATAAGAAGGATTTTTATATTATTTCAAATTCGGATTACAATTCATTGGCTAATAGTGAGAAAATATCAAAGCATAACCTTAAAGCTGGAGAAGCTGTAATACATTCATATAACTTTACTGGTGGAGATGGTAAAAAAATCTTTTCAGATATTAAGGAACTTAATCTAAATATAGAAGGTCAATCTGTGACTTATAGACTGATAGATGAGATAAGCGGAGGTATAATAAATGCAGAGCAGAACTATGCCAACACAGTGGTAATAAGCGATGATGATTTTATAAAGTTAAAGGATAAAGTTAAAAATGACAAGCTTAAAATTTACTACGGATATAATTTAAAAGATTCTATGAAAGCGGAGAAAGCTGTAACAGAAATAAAAAATCAAATTCCAAAAGAGATGTTAAAAAGATTTAATGAGAGAGTTACAGATTTTACAGAAGTTATGAAAAGTATGTCCTTATTCTTCTTTATAGGAACATTTATATCAATATTATTCTTCATTGCTACAGGAAGTATATTGTATTTTAAGCTATTCAATGAGGTACAAAAGGATAAGCAAGAGTTTATAGCTTTAAAGAAGATGGGAATGTCATTCCGAGAAATCAAGAAGGTTATCAATATACAATGTGCAATTATGTTTTTTCTTCCATTTGCAGTGGCTTTCTTGCATACTTGCTTTGCAATTAAAGCTTTAAGTAATATATTGAGGTCTAATCTTAGTGGATATCTCATGTTAATAGTATGCATATACTTGTTATTTCAAACTATCTATTATTTATTTGCAAAGGCAATGTATATAAGAGAAATAAGTAGATGGAATTAAAATTTGAATGTAGAAAAGCTTACTGAAAGTCTCATCAGTGAGCTTTTTTATTTAGCAAATGATTAATATGCAATAAAAGGTTAACTTAGCATAGATTATTACGATAATCTTAGTAGGGGATAAAATTGAAAATGTGGATAAATTTAATGTGGTTTAGGAGGCTTATATGATTAGGAGATTAGAGAACGGGGAATTAGACTTAGAGATTTTAGAGATAACTGATGTGATAGACATAAAACTACTACAAACATTTCAAGATAACTTTGCAACTGGAATGAATATAGCAAGTGTAACAGTTGATAGAAACGGAACACCAGTAACAAAACCAAGTTCATATACAAACTTTTGTATCAATCTAACTCAGTCAACTAATGAGGGGAATAGTAGATGTGCGATTTCTCATAAAAAAGGAGGAGAAGAAGCTGCAAGGCTTGGAAAACCGTATATTTATACATGTCATGCTGGCCTGATAGATTTTGCAGCTCCAATATTGATAGATGGGCATTTGATCGGAACAATTCTGGGAGGACAAATACTTACTTCTGCTCCAAAGGAAGAAACTTTTAAGCAAACTGCTATTGAGATAGGTATTGATTCTGATAGATATATCGAGGCTGCAAAGAATGTTTATATGACTGAAGAGGAAAATGTAAAGGCAGCTGCAGAGGTATTATTTATAGTAGCAAATTCATTATCTAGAGCGGGATATGAGCAGCTAATTCTCAGCAATATGTCACAAGTATTAAATGAAAACTTTAGCCAAATATCTGCTACAATGGAAGAACTAAGTGCTACTTCATTAAATGTTGCTAGCAATCAGCATAGTTTGAATGATGAAATAACAAATGTTAAACATATATCTGTAGAAATAAATAATATATTAGAGTCTATAAAAAGCATTGCTAACCAAACCAAAATGCTTGGATTAAATGCTGCTATTGAAGCAGCTAGAGCAGGCGAGGCAGGTAGAGGCTTTGGAGTAGTAGCTACTGAAATAAAGAAACTATCTGAAGTGTCTAAAGAAACTGCTGTTGCTATCATGGGGTTAACTGAACAGATACAAAAATCTGTTGATAGAACATTAGATACATCCAATTCTACTCTTGAAACTACAGAGCAACAGTCTGCAGCAATGGAAGAGGTTACTGCTAGTATTACAGAAGTTGCTACTTTAGCAGAGGAATTAAATAAGATAGCAAATAGGATTTAGCTGGAAAGTCCTATGTTGAAAAATGAAAAAGTATGTGTTAATATGTATATATATGGAATTATAAAATAATGTTGAATTATATTGGAAACTATGAAGGATTTCTTAATTTGGGCACTTGGAAATTCTGAGTTTAAAGTGCAACCGGCCAATATAAAAGCAAACTAATTAGTTAGCTTTTATATTGGCCTTTTTTATTGTCTAGGAAGATATGAAAGATTTTCAATTCACAAATCTATATTTTTAATAAAACTTTGATTAAGTATATAAAACATGATTAGAACTTAAGATAATTCATTTTTAGTATTTATAAATACAATACTAAAAAATTAATCAATAAAGAAGCGCAGGAGGAGTAAAATGAGTTTAAAAACTATTAGAGGAAAGTTTGGTATTATAATCTTTTTAATTACTGTTATGGTTTTTACAAATGGAATTTTATCTTACAAAGGAGATAGGAATATAAAATCCGTTAATAAAACTATCTTTCCAGCTTATAAGTTGTCTAATAAGATGTCTACAAGCCTTATTTCAGTATGGCAGTACCTGTCAGATATAAGTGCTACTAGAGCACTGGATGGACTAGATGATGGGTTACAGATGGCTGAAGACAATGCAAAGCAATTTAAGAAGTCCGCTAATGAGCTTAAAGCTCTAGAGCCTCATAAGAAGGATCAAATAGATGATATACTAAAAGCTTTCGATGACTACTATATTGTAGGTACAAATATGGCTAATATATACATAAAAGATGGTACAGAAGCAGGAAATAAGTTTATGCCTCAGTTTGATGAAGCTTCAGAGAAAATTCTAGAGTTGACGAATAAGTTTGCTAAAGAGCAGGATTCTGATATAGAGAATTCTTTAGATAAGAGTGCTTTTCAAAACAATCTTTCATTATATATATTAGTCATTAGTGGAAGTATTTTAATAGTATTCATTTTTATTCTTTCTGGGCAAGTGACAAAACCATTGAAAGAATTAGTAGAGTATGCAGGAGCTATAGCAAAGGGGGATTTAAGTAAGGAAAGCAGAATTAGTTTGAGAAAAGATGAAATTGGAAGGTTAGCTTACGCTTTTGAAGTAAGTGTACAAAGCCTTAGAAATATAATAGCTAAGATTGATTATACTTCAAAAGCTGTAAATAATTTTTCAAAAGAGCTTACAGGTGCATCTAAGCTGACTAGCAGTGCAAGTAATCAGGTCGCTTCTTCTATAGAAGAGATTTCTACTGGTGCTAGTAAGCAACTAAATGAGATAAATCAAGTATCTATGTTGATGACAAAATTAGATTCAGACATAAAAAAGGCAGTTGATAAGCTTGAAGAGACTTCAAGAATAACTATGGAATCGCAAACTATAAGTAAACTAGGCGCAAAATCCATGGGGGATATTGAAAACAATATGAGTTCAATATTTCAATTCAATAAGAAGAATGTAGAAAAGATAGAGGAATTAGAGAAAAACTCTTTGAAGATAAATCAGATAGTGGAAGCTATAACGCAGATATCAAATCAAACTAATCTTCTAGCTCTCAACGCAGCAATAGAAGCTGCAAGAGCAGGGGAATCAGGTAGAGGATTCAGTGTTGTTTCAGAAGAGATAAGAAAGTTAGCCGAAGAATCTAGTATTTCAGCTGGACTTATAACAAATGTTGTTAAAGAAATTCAGGATCAAATAAAAGAGATAACTATGTATATAGGTAATGGAACTCAATATGTAGAAAATGGAGTAGCTGTAGTTAATGAAGCATCCTCAAGATTTAATGGAATTGAAGTTAATGCAAATGACATACTTAACTATGTAAGAGAAGTTGCGGATTTCTCTAAAGACATAAATAGTGTGTCAAATAGGATTAGTAAATATACAAAAGATATTTTACTAATTGTAGAGAATTCATCAACTTTTACAGAAGAAGTTATGGCTGCTTCAGAAGAAAATACAGCTAATATTCACAATATGGCTGGTTCTATAAATGAATTAACAAAACTTACTGAAGAGCTTAGTGATATAGTGAGAAGCTTTAAAATATAGTGATTAGCAAATATAAAATATTTGAATATTGGACCATGAATAAATCAAATTTAGTGTTATTTTCTTGTAATAAGTATATGAGAACTAGACAAAATATAATTCGTAAGTCAAAAGTATAACTAAAAAATAATTTGCTTTATATTAGACTTACATAAAATATGCTGATAAAAAAGGAGAAAATAATATGCTTACTAATGTGAATGGAGTACAAGAAGCAAAAAAATTAAATGAGCAATCAAGACAACATAAGAGTGGAATGACAAGTGCAGCTTCAACAGGAAGCAGTAATTCTATAGTTGAAGAAACTAAACAACTAAATGCACAATCAGCAAGCGGAAACTCATCTTTAAGTTCTGCTGCTACTGGATCAATGAGTAGTGGAGTTGAAGAGGCAAAGAAATTAAATGAGCAATCTAGAAAAAATAAAGGAAAGTAGTAGAAAGTAATATATTAATAAATATATTTAAGTGAATAGTGTGGATTAGCATTAGTAGGCGTGCTTAGCATGCCTACTTTTTTATTCTTAAGTAAATAATACTTCTGATGAAATAGAGTATAAATATGGGTGCATTAATA
>NZ_JAABNO010000015.1:28348-127682 GCF_009928445.1 Clostridium sp. C8-1-8
CACTGAAGGAGGTAGCTTCAGTGACTTTTTTAGTATTCTTAAGTAAATAATACTTCTGATGAAATAGAGTATAAATATGGGTGCATTAATAAAAATCGTATAAGGGTAAGAATAAAAAAGTAAAATTAAGACGCCTGCCAGAATTTCTTCACATAAGTTCAGAAAAGGCAGATGCGAAAAAAGTTCATTGAAGAAGGTCGCTTCATTGACTTTTTTTTGAAGAACTTACAGTGGTGAATAATTTCACAATTTTTTTGTTCACGTGAACATTTTCCTATTGTATTCTTGAAAGAAAACGATTATAATAACATTGTAGATGATTGTTCACGTGAACAATTCTAAAAATGATTGATAAAGAGTAGGGTGATTAATATGAAAAAATTTATGGATGAAAATTTTTTGTTATCCAATGAAACAGCAGTAAAATTGTTCCATGATTATTCAAAAAACATGCCAATCATTGACTATCACTGCCACTTAAACCCTAAAGAAATTTATGAAAATAAGAGATTTAAAAATATAACTGAAGTTTGGTTATACGGGGATCATTATAAGTGGAGAGCAATGAGAAGTAATGGAGTAGACGAAAACACTATCACTGGAGATGCAAGTGACTATGATAAATTTTTAGCATGGGCTAAGACATTACAAGTTGCTATAGGTAATCCACTTTATCATTGGACTCACTTAGAACTTCAAAGATTCTTTGGAATTTACGAGCCTTTAACTGAAAAAACAGCTCCTCAAATATGGGACAAGGCTAATGAAATTCTTAGTGGAGAAGATTTTAGTGCAAGAGAACTAATTAAAAAATCAAATGTAGAAGCTATATGCACTACTGATGATCCTGTAGATTCTCTTGAATATCACATAAAGCTTAAGGAAGATACAAGCTTTGATGTGAAAGTATTACCAACCTTTAGACCAGATAAAGGTATTGAGATAAATAGAGCTACATTCTTACCATGGGTTAAAAAGTTAGAAGAAGTTTCAGGAAAAGAAATAGCTAACTACGAAATTTTCTTAGAAGCTTTTGCTTCAAGAGTAGAATTCTTCCATTCAGTTGGATGCAGAGTATCAGATCATGCTTTAGACACAGTAGTATATGCAGATGCTACTAAGGAAGAAGCTGCTGAGATATTTGCAAAGGCATTAAAGGGAGAAGTTGTAAGCTTTGAAGAAGAAAAGAAATATAAAACTTACACTTTAGGTTTTATAGCTAAGATTTATCATAAATTAGGTTGGGCTATGCAGCTTCATATCGGAGCACTTAGAAACAACAACACAAGAATGTTTAATAAGCTAGGAGCAGATACAGGTTTTGATTCTATCAATGATGGAACTGTAGCAGAAGCACTTTCAAGATTCTTAGATTCATTAAACAGAGAAGATTTACTTCCAAAGACTATACTGTACACTCTAAATCCAAAAGATAATTATGTTCTTGGAACAATGCTTGGAAACTTCCAAGGTGGTGGAATACCAGGAAAGATACAATTTGGATCTGGATGGTGGTTTAACGACAGCATAGATGGAATGCTTCAACAAATGAAGGCTTTAGCAAACCTTGGATTATTAAGTAGATTTGTAGGAATGCTTACAGATTCAAGAAGTTTCTTATCTTACCCAAGACATGAATATTTCAGAAGAATAGTATGTAATCTTATTGGCGAATGGGTAGAAAATGGGGAAGTTCCAGCTGATATAGAACTTTTAGGTAATATAGTTCAAGATATATCTTATAGAAATGCTAAAGAGTATTTTAAATTATAGAAATTAACAGTGTAATTTGCATATAATTGTTAACGTGTGCAGTAATGGAAAGATATCATTGCATACGTTGACAAATATATATACACAATATATATTATTCGATAACAAATATAAAAAGGTATTATAAAATAATTTTGTGTAAACGTTATTGAAAAACTTATATCAAAAGCTAAGTGTGGGTATTAAAAACAATTAAACAAGAGTTATAAAATTTTAAAAATATAAAATAATATTAAGAAAGAGGTAACTAGTATGAGTAAGTTAACTTTAAAAGAAAAGATTTCATACGGTCTGGGTGACTTTGGTAATGGCTTTATGTTTGACCTTGGACAAGCGTATTTGCTTAAGTTTTATACAGATGTATGTGGAATAGCATCAACTGCTGCAGGTGGAATATTCCTATTCACTAAGATATTTGATGCATTTATGGACCCTATAGCAGGTATAGCTATAGATTCAAGAAAGAATATAGGTAAAAATGGTAGATTTAAGCCAATTATGTTTTTCTCAAGTATATTACTTGCTATCCTTACTGTGATAACCTTTACTACACCAGTGGGAGCATCAGCTCATCAAAAATTAATATATGGATATGCTACATATATGATATGGGGACTAATGTACTCATTTACTAATGTTCCTTATGGATCATTAGCATCAGTAATGACTCAAGATGTTCAAGATAGAGCAAACCTAGCTTCCTTTAGACAAGCAGGTTCAGTATCTGCGCTATTAATAACAGGTGTTGCATTTATGCCAATAGTTACACATTTTTCAGATTCGAAAATTGGCTTCCCTATAGCTGCTGGAATTATGTCACTAGTAGGTGTAATATCCTTCTTTGTAACATTCAAAAATACTAAAGAAGTTGTAGAAGTTAAGAGAAGTAATGAAAAAGTAAGACCAAAAGATTTTGCAAATGCAGTATTTACAAACAAGCCATTATTAACATTAATACTTATGACAGTATTTTCAATATCAGCATACAACATAAAAACTTCGATGATGGTATACTTCTGTCAATATTACCTAGGAAACGCTGCACTTTTATCTAGAACAAACTTCTTCACAATAGGTAGTTCAATAGTTGCAATTTTATTTATTCCTACATTAGTAAAGAAATTAGGAAAGAAGAAAACAGCAATATTAGGATTCTCAATGAGCTTTATAGCTGATGGATTAAACTTCATATTACCAGTTCACATAGTTCCATTTACAATACTTATGGCTATATCATTCATAGGAATAGCTCTACCAAACGGTGCTACTTGGGCCTTCGTTTCAGACGTTATAGATTACGGTGAATGGCATACAGGTGAAAGAAGAGAAGGTATAACTTATTCAGCATTTAACTTCTCAAGAAAGATAGCTCAAGCAATAGCTGGATCACTTTCAGGTTTTGGTTTAGCATTAATAGGATATGTTCCAAATGTAAAACAATCAGCTCAAACTCTATTAGGTATGAAGGGATTATTAATGTTATATCCTTGTATAGCTTTAATAATAGCTGCTATAGTACTAGGCGTATTATACGGACTGTCAGACAAAAAATATAAAGATATAGTTGCAGATCTTCAAGCAGGAAGATATGAAAAGAAAACTGTATAAATAAATATATCTAATTGAATCACTTAATCAGATATATATTTAACTTGATAGACCTACTTATTTTTCTATAAAATAAGTGTTAGCAGTTGTTGTATATATCTAGGTTACGCTTTTAGGTAAGCTACCAATAAAAAGTTATTATAAATCCACCAAATTATATAGTGCTAATAGGTTACCTAATAAAACGTTTCTTCCTAAATAGATATAGTGAATTCCATAGGTTAAGTGATGCAACTATATAAATTAGTCAAACAAAATATATAATTATAAATACTATTTTCCGCTACTTATTTTAATTATATATTTAAATTGACATATAATATCTCTATAATTAATGAAAACGCAAGTATTTAAAATAATTAAGTGCTTGCGTTTATTTTTTTTATTTCAATAAGGCTTTTAACAAATACTATTTCTGGTAGCCTTTTATATTTATATAACATAAAGTTGTGAGCAGATATGAATACAGGATATAGGAAAGTTTTGAAAGATTTTCACGTTTTCAATTAATTGTAGCTGCTAATGTATTGACATAGGGTTATAATGTTGTTAACCTAAAATTTGATGGCTATTTTATTCAAAATAGAATGTGTATATGGTAGTACTTAATCATATTCTTAACAAGGGATATGTTTAAGAATATTGTTTAAATTAAGTGGTTATATAACAATAGCATTAACCACTTAATTTAAACACCATTATTGAATAGCGACTTAACAAGGTACTATTAATAAAATACTAATGGAAATAACAGTGAAATTGATTAAATATACATAAAGTAAATAAATAAAAAAGGGTGAAATCATGAGCATAACGATAAAAGACATAGCAAAATTGGCAAATGTATCTCATACTACAGTATCTAGAGCACTAAATGATAGTCCTCTTATAAATGAGGAAACTAAGAGTAGAATTAAATCTTTAGCTGCAGAGCTTAATTATGTACCTAACTATAGCGCTAAGAGTTTAGTGTTAGATAAATCTTATACCATAGGTTTATTTTTCTCTAGCATAAGTAAGGGAACTTCCCCTAGTTTTTTCTATGAGATCGTAAGAGGAGTAAATAGTGCAATAAAAGAAAATTATAATCTTGTAGTACGTGGTATAGATGATTATAAGGATTTTTCAGGAATCAATAGCAAAAGGTTTGATGGAATTGTGCTTATGAGCCAAAGTGACAATGATAACGAATTTATATATCATGTATGGCAAAATCAAATACCGCTTATAGTATTGAATAGAGAAGTGGAAGGAAACTCTTTGATAAATATACTTTCGGATGATGAGGAAGGCGCGTATAAAGCTGCTAAGTATCTAATAGAAAATAACCATAAAAACATAGCTATAATAGAAGGAAAAGAAGAGTTTAAGTCGAGCAAAAAAAGAAAAGATGGATTTTTAAAGGCCTTGATAAAGTATAGTGCTCCGGTTAGGAATGAATATATGGTAAGAGGTAATTATGATATAAAAGGTGGATATGAAGCTATGAAGAAGTTATTAGCTTTGTCAACACCACCAACAGCAGTTTTTTGTTCAAATGACGATATGGCCATTGGTGCTATAAAGGCAATTGCAGAAAATGGACTTGCGGTACCAAGAGATATTTCTGTGGTTGGGTTTGACAATATAGATTTTGCCCAATATGCGACACCTGCTCTTACTACTGTAAAAAGGCCTATGGAGGAAATAAGTATAATAGGTGGTAGAAGGTTAATAGATATAATAGACAACAAAGAATATAGAGGTGAGAAAGTTTATATTAAAACTGAGCTTATCGTAAGAGAATCAACGGCTAAATTATAAAATAGGGCTGTGTTAACGGAACTTGTTGAAATTAAGTTGTTAGTCATCCGATGCTTTGACAGAATACAGAAAAAATGAACTAAAAGAATTTGGTTCGTTTTTTGCAGTCTAGGAAAATATATAATTTTATGCTAGATAAACCTAGTAATATAAGGGTGAAGAACAACCATTTAGGATAGGCAGTAGATAAATCTTATTAGCCTGTTGGATTTTCATTATATACATTCAGAAAAGGCAGATTCACAAAAAATCTCACTGAAGAAGTTCACTTCAGTGAGATTTTTGCTTTAAAACTATATTGTTAAAACAAATACAAGCAAAATTGGAAAGTATAATCAAAAACTTATAAAGTCTCTAAAATTATTGAAATAAATATTTATAAAACTTATTGTTAACGTGTGCATTAGGTGCTATAATGTGAATGTAGAGAAAATAAATA
Source organism: Clostridium sp. C8-1-8 (assembly GCF_009928445.1). Lineage (GTDB taxonomy): Bacteria > Bacillota > Clostridia > Clostridiales > Clostridiaceae > Clostridium_AR. The sequence goes on from NZ_JAABNO010000015.1 coordinate 33,972, forward strand.
TAACAAAGATTGTTAATAAAAATTTTTTAAACTATTTTGCACACGTGAACAAACGTGTATGGAGGAGTCGGAAAATGAAATTAAATAAAGAAAATTTTAAAGAATACAAACAATATCCAGAAAAAGTTTTACAATTTGGAGAAGGAAACTTCTTAAGAGCTTTTGTAGATTGGCAAATAGATAAAATGAATAAAGAAGCTGGCTTTAATGGCAGCGTTGTTGTAGTTCAACCTATAGAATTTGGTATGGTTGACAAATTAAATGAACAAGATGGTTTATATACTCTTTACCTACAAGGGATAAAAGATGGAAAAGCTGTTAAAGAACATGAAGTTATAAATAGCATCAGTAGAGGAATTAACCCATATACTCAATATGACGAATATCTAAAGGTTGCTGAAAACCCAGAATTAAGATTCATAATATCAAACACAACAGAAGCTGGAATAGCTTTTGATGAAAATGATAAGTTAGAAGACAGACCACAAAAGACATTCCCAGGAAAGTTAACTGCATTATTATATAACAGATTCAAAGCTTTTGATGGAGCTAAGGAAAAGGGCTTGATAATAATACCATGTGAACTTATAGAGAAAAATGGTGAGAAGCTTAAAGCAATAGTTCTTAAATTTGCTGAACTTTGGAACTTAGGAGAAGCATTTGTAAACTGGATAAATGAAGCTAATACCTTCTGCGGAAGCTTAGTTGACAGAATAGTGCCAGGATATCCAAGAGATACTATAAAAGAAATAACCGAAGAATTAGGTTATGAAGATAATCTAGTAAATGTTGGTGAACAATTCCATCTGTGGGTAATCGAAGGTCCTGCATGTATAGAAAATGAATTCCCAGTAGGAAAAGCTGGATTAAACACTATATTTGTTGAAGATATGACTCCATATAGAACAAGAAAGGTTAGAATCCTTAATGGTGCACATACTTCATTAGTACCAGTTTCATACCTATATGGATTAGAAACAGTTGGTGAATCAGTTGATCATGAAGTAATAGGTGAATTTATAAAAGGTGTTGTATATGACGAAATAATTCCTACTTTGGATCTACCAGTAGAAGAATTAAAATATTTCGCTCATGCAGTTCTTGAAAGATTCCAAAATCCATTTGTAAATCACTATCTAATGAGTATTGCACTAAACTCAATGTCAAAGTTTGAAACTAGAGATCTTCCTACATTATTACAATACATAAACAGAAAAGGAGAACTTCCTAAGAAGTTAGTATTCTCACTTGCAGCATTGATAGAGTTCTATAAAGGCAAAAGAGGAGAAGAAGCTATAGCTTTAGCTGACGATGCAGATATATTAGATTTATACAAAAATGCATGGGGTAGCTGTGATGGAACAGAAGCTGGTTTAAGGCAAGTAGTTACTACAGTTCTTGGCTATGAAAAGAACTGGAAGATGAACTTGAATGAAGTAAAAGGCTTAACAGATGCTGTTACTTATTACCTTGAAAAGATAGAGACACTAGGAATTAAGGAAGCACTTAAAGAAGTTATGTAATTATAAATAGAGAGAGGTAATTTCATGAAAAGTGTTCTTAAAATAAATGAAAATGATAATGTAGTTGTTGCATTAATGGACTTGAATAAAGATCAAAGTATAGAAGTTGATGGTAAGGTTATTACACTAAAGGAAGACATTAAGAGAGGGCATAAAATAGCTATAAAAGCAATAAATCTTAATGAAGATGTTGTTAAATATGGATTTCCAATAGGACATGCTATAACTGCTATAGAAGAAGGCCAATGGATTCATACACATAATACGAAAACAAACCTTGATGGAATAAAAGATTATTCTTTCAATCAAAAGTTAGTTGACAACATTTATAACCATAAAAATCTGACCTTCAAAGGTTATAAAAGAGCCAATGGTAATGTTGGAATAAGAAATGAACTATGGATTGTTCCTACTGTAGGCTGTGTTAATGGTATTGCGGAGAGAATGCTAGATAGACTTAAGAAGGAAGTAGGAGAACTACAAATAGACAATACTTTAGTTCTTAAGCATAACTATGGATGTTCCCAATTAGGTGATGACCATATAACTACAAGAACTATTCTTGGAGATGCAGCTAAGCACCCAAATGCTGGAGGAGTTTTAGTTCTAGGACTTGGCTGTGAAAACAATAATATGGCTGAATTTAAGAAATCTTTAGGTGAATTTGATGAAAGCAGAATTAAATTTCTAGTTTGTCAAGAAGTATCAGATGAACTTGAAGAAGGAGTAAAGCTATTAAAAGAGTTATATGAAAATATGAAGAATGATGTTAGAGAAGAAGTACCTCTTTCTGAGCTTAAGGTTGGTCTTAAGTGTGGAGGATCTGATGGATTCTCAGGTATAACAGCTAATCCGCTAGTGGGAAGATTTTCAGATTTCCTTGTAGCTCAAGGTGGAACAACTATACTTACTGAGGTTCCAGAAATGTTTGGAGCTGAAACTCTACTTATGGATAGAGCTTTAGACGGAGAAGTTTTCAATAAGGTAGTTCATCTAATTAATGACTTCAAAGAATACTTTATAAAGTACGACCAACCAGTATACGAAAATCCTTCACCAGGAAATAAAGCCGGTGGAATTACTACATTAGAAGATAAGTCTTTAGGATGTACTCAAAAAGCTGGTACAGCTACTGTAATAGATGTGCTTAAATATGGAGATACCCTTAAGAAAAAAGGATTGAACTTATTAAGTGCACCAGGCAATGATTTAGTTGCTGCTTCTGCTTTAGCATCAGCAGGGTGTCAAATGGTTCTATTTACAACTGGTAGAGGAACTCCATTTGGATCATATGTTCCAACACTAAAGATATCAACTAATACTCAACTATACAATTTGAAGCCACACTGGATTGATTTCAATGCAGGAAGTCTTCTTGAAGATAAAGATGCAGAGCAAGTTTTAAAGGAATTTATTGATCATATTATAAGTGTAGCAAGTGGAGAGCTTGCTAACAATGAAAAAAATGATTTTAGAGAATTAGCAATATTTAAAACCGGTGTAACACTATAAAGAAAATTAAAAAAATGAATATATAAGCATACGCTGCTTTTTATAAATACTTTACTTTATAAATACTTCTGCCATTTGTACTTTAAAGCAATAGTAATCTCTTAAAGTAGCGTATCCCAAGATATTTTATTAGTAGGTATTACATCTATAAATATTAGGAGGACTAAATGAAAAGAATACAAACTATTCAAAAAATAACTGAATGCGGTGTAGTAGCTGTTATAAGAGCGGAGTCTAAGGAACAGGCTATAAAGATAATAGATGCAGTAAAAGAAGGCGGAATAAAGGCTCTAGAAATTACAATGACAGTGCCTGGAGCAGTAGAGATAATAAAAGAGATATCAGAGATTTATAAGAATGAAGATTTAATAATAGGTGCAGGTACAGTTCTAGATCCAGAAACAGCTAGAGCATGTATTCTTGCTGGAGCAGAATTTATAGTAAGTCCTTACTTTGATGCAGAAACTGTTAAGCTATGCAATAGATATAGAGTAGCAGTAATGCCAGGAATAATGACTGTTAAGGAAGCTGTTGCTGCACTTGAATATGGTGTTGAAGTTCTAAAGGTTTTCCCAGGAAATGCTTATGGGCCTTCAATAATAAGTTCCTTCAAAGGACCTTTGCCACAAGCTAACTTCATGCCTACAGGCGGAGTTAACTTAGAAAACATAAAGGATTGGGTAAAAGCTGGAGCAGTAGCTGTTGGAACAGGTTCTGATCTAACTAAAGGAGCAAAGACTGGCGACTATGCTTTAGTTACTGAAACTGCTAAAAAGTTTGTTGATGCATTAAATAAAGCAAGAGAAATATAATATTATTTCTAAAGATTATTTGAGAGATGGTGTAAGCACGATGGAAGTATTAACTTTTGGTGAAACTATGGTTCTTTTCAATCCTGAATCTAATGGACCATTAAGATATGTTAATAGTTTTGGCAAGTCAGTAGGAGGAGCAGATTCTAATGTAGCGGTAGCTCTTGCAAGACTTGGACATGATACAGCGTGGTTTTCAAAGTTAGGAAATGATGAATTTGGAAGACAAATCCTCAATGTAGTAAGAGGCGAGGGCGTTGATACCTCTAGAGTTAAGCTTGATAACGAAGCAAATACTGGTATTATGTTTAAGGAAAGAATAGGTGGAGACAATCCAAGTGTTTATTACTACAGAAAAGGATCTGCAGCAAGTAGACTTTCTGTACAAGATATAGATGTGGATTACATTAAAAAAGCTAAGATAATTCATGTTACTGGTATTACTCCAGCTTTATCTGAAAGTGCTAGGGCCATGGTGTTTGAGGTTCTTAAGATAGCAAAAGAAAATAAAATAACAGTTTCTTTTGATCCTAACATAAGGTTAAAGTTGTGGACGATTGAAGAAGCTAAGCCTGTACTTTTAGAAATGGCAAAGATGGCTGATATAATTTTCCCAGGATGTGATGAAGGGGAGCTACTTTTAGGAACTAGTGATGAAAAAGAGATAGCAGACGAGTTTATGTCAATGGGAGCTAAGATAGTAGCGGTAAAGCTAGGAGCAGAAGGCTGTTATGTAGCTAACAAAGATGAAGCTGTTTACGTTAAAGGCTTCAAAATAGAAAAGCTTATAGATTCTGCTGGGGCTGGAGATGGTTTTGCAGCTGGATTCTTATCAGGAGTTCTGAAAGGCCTAAGCTTAGGTGAGTGTGGTAAGCAAGGAAATGGAGTTGGAGCAATGGCAACTCTTGTTCAAGGGGACATGGAAGCATACCCATATATGGATCAGCTTATGACCTTTATGGGGAAAAAGAAAGTTATAGATAGATAAAGATATATATAAAGTAATCATATAGATTACTACGATTCTTAAGGATAATAAGTATATTATAAGAAAATGTTTTTGGACGAACATTATATAAAAAGCTGTGCATTAGAGTAACTCTATGTACAGCTTTTTACTTTTGTAACTTATTATAGTATAATTACTTGAAGTTTTGCTTTTTTATACAATATTGAGGTTAAGTTATAGTATTGCCATATTGAGTTTAACTTTAGTAACATTATCAAATAAAGTATAAATTCCTCAAGGAAATACTTAAATATTAATTGATAATCAACGATAATAAACAAAAGGAGGATTGATGAGTTGAATAATCATAAAAATTTATTTTTTAGATCAGTGGCTAGTATTGAAGTTTTTACCTATATAGTTCCAGTTCCACTGGTAGCGTACATAATATTAATTCTTGGGAAATACTCTGAAAGTTCCTCTGCTATATTAGGCTATTTTTTTGGACTTACGATGGCAACGGTAATAACTTTAATTCATGGTATTTTAAATAAGTTATTTTATAGAAAGATTGAAAGTGACTTAAACCATTATGAAGCCTTAACTGAGGAAAAGATTAGATATCATAGAGCAACTTTATTAAGATATCCATTTAAAGAAGGTATTTATACTTTTATAAGATGGTTATATGGAGTAATGCTAGTACCTGTGTTTGCAGGAGTTTTTACTGAAATAACTAGTTCTAGACTTATAGTGTGTGCGGCAGCTGCTATAATGGCAGCCCCATTAGGTTTTGTTATAAATTATTTTGGAGCTGAGGCTATTAACTATAATATTCTATCTAACCAAGTTTTCTCTAATATAAGTGGAAATAATGAGGAAAAGAAGGATTTTAAGCTCACAACAAAGTTTTCAATGTTAGCAATTGTTATATTCTGGCTTTGTTTTACAGCGTTCTTTAGTATTAGCTATGCTAGCATAACTGATATACTAGATAAGAATAATATAATTATACACTATGGCGTAATCTCTGTTGCTATCTTATATGTGACGGTGTTTAGTCTCTTGAGATTCCATAAGATTGTAAAGAACAGATTAGGAGATATGGTTACTGTAATAAAAACAATTTCTGAGGGAGACTTAACCGTAAATATAAGTACAACCTCCAACGATGATTTAGGAGAAATATCTGAAGCTATACTGCTCATGAAAAATGCATTGAAAAATATAGCTTTAGGAACAGTTAGTGAATCAAATAATATTTCAGATACAGTTATTTTTACAACAAATAGTATGGAAGTATTATCTAAGGATATAGAGAAGGTTGCATCTATAACAGAACAGCTATCTGCAGTAACAGAGGAAACCGCTGCATCTACAATTGAAATTAGTGGATTTTCTAAAGAGATAGAAAATAATATAGAAAAGGCAACCTTGAAAGTTAACGACGATGCAATTTTAGTTGAAAATATTATGAGTAGAGCTAAAACTCTAAGGGTAAATGCAGTAAATTCAAAGAAGAACGCTGATGATGTTTATGAGTTGACACAGAAAAAGTTATTAAGTGCAATGGAACAGATAAAAACCGTTGATAAGATCGCAGTATTATCAAATTCTATACTAGCTATAGCAAACCAAACTAATCTTTTAGCACTAAATGCTGCTATTGAGGCTGCAAGAGCTGGAGAGGCAGGAAGGGGATTTTCAGTTGTAGCTGATCAGATAAGAGTATTAGCTGAAAACTCAAGTAAATTTATTGGAGAAATAAAGGTTGTCACAGAAGAAGTTATGGTGGCATCTAAGAATATTGTGGAATCTTCAAACGAGCTATTAGGGTTTATTGATAATCAAGTTATAAATGACTATGAGTCTATGGTTCAAACTGGGGAGTACTATATGGAAGATGCAACTAGGGTTGAAAATCTTATAAAGAATATTAGGAGTACCTTCCAGATGTTACTCTCTTCATCATCAAATATATCTAGTATCATAGAGCAGGTATCTCAGGCAAGTGATTCTATAGCAGAGGGTACTCAAGATATAATGATTAAGGCACAAGATGTTTTATCAAGTGCTACAAAAGTTAAAGATAATACTCAATTATCTAAGGAAAGTACGATAAACTTAATGGAGATGACTTCAAAATATAAAGTTAATTAGAATTAAGGAAGATTTGTAAAAGAATCACTGAAGAAGATATCTTCAGTGATTCTTTTACTATGCATTAAAGCTAGTAATCTTAACTAGATATAATTTTATCAATAGAGAAATAAAAGTTTATTTTTAGTATTGACATTAACGCAACGTAAAAGTTTATATTAATAATATCAGGAGGTGATGTTGTGGAGTACACAGTGCAAAAGTTAGCACAACTAGGGCGGATAAGTACAAGAACTCTAAGATATTATGATGAGATTGGAATTCTAAAGCCGGCAAGAATCAACTCATCAGGATATCGTATATATGGTCAAGAAGAGGTGGATAAACTGCAGCAAATACTTTTTTATAAAGAGTTAGGTGTAGATTTAGAAAGTATAAAGGATATAATAACTAACCCTGCTTTTGATAGGGCAAAGGCACTGAAAGAGCATAAGCAAAAGCTTCTTGAGAGAAAGGCTCAACTGGATCTATTATTAGACAATGTTGATAAAACTTTAAAAGCAATGGAAGGAGTAATTACAATGAAAGATAAAGAAAAATTTGAAGGGTTCAAACAAAAGCTTATAGATGATAATGAAGAGAAATATGGGAAAGAAATACGAGATAAATATGGTGATGACACAATTAATAAATCAAATACTAAGCTTAAGGGAATGACTGAAGAAGAATATGAAGAAGTTACTAAGTTAGGAAATGAAGTTATAGAACTTCTTTCCAAAGCTTTTGCAACAGGAGATCCAGCAGGAGAACTTGCCCAAAAGGCTGCAGAGCTTCATAAACAGTGGCTTAGTTTTTATTGGGATAAGTATAGCAAGGAAGCACATGCAGGAGTTGCGCAAATGTATGTAGAGGATGAAAGATTTAGAGAATTTTATGATAAAGAGCAGCCTGGGACAGCAGCGTTTTTAAGAGATGCCATTTTAGTTTATACTGGAATGAAAAAATAAATATCATTGTCATACCAAACTTTTCAAAGATGTATTGGAATGATAGATAAACAAAAGAATCGCTAAATAAAGTTGCTTTAGTGGTTCTTTTATTATTTAATCGCCAATATTGCTATTGACTATTTGAGGCACTAGGTTTTAAATGGTTTATATAGAATTTTATGGGGGAATGTTATGACTTTAGTTTTTATAATTTTTATAGCTTGTAGCATATTATTTATTTCCTTGGGAATTATTGTGTATAAGTTAAAAAAGATAGAAATACTTTCATATTATGATGGAACGAAAAAATATGATAGAGATACTCTTGCAAAGATAGCAGGAAAACATCTAATTGATATGGGAATATGGACTCTTATTATTAATGTAATATTTATGTTTTTATGTAGGATACATTTTGCTTTTATATTTCTATTCATGATAAGTTATTGCTTTGTATTAGTATGGTATAGTGTAAAAGTCACTAAAGATATAGAAAAGTTAGAGTTGAAAAATAATAATTAAGATCAAAAGGATAGAGAAGTAATTTTAGCAAGTATATTTAAGTCTCAAGATTGTGATAAGGATATTTTTAAGGTTAGACTATGTTTAAGGATATTGTTCAAAATAAGGGGTTATTAAATAAATACTATATGAGTGAGCTATCAGAATTAATATGAATTATAAATATAATTCATATTAATTCTGATAGCTCATATAAGCACAGCATGAATAACCGCTTATTTTTAATACAGACAAAAATGAAAATTATTTCTTTTCTGTAGAAGTCTTATTTTCTTTCTCTATTTTTTTCTGAGTATCAGATTTTCTTTGTGAAAACTCTAGATTGTCAAATCCAGTTGCATTTATAACAACGCCATCGGCATCTATATAATCAAGTTCTACCTTATCCCCAGCTTGAGTTAAGGCTAGTTCACCAGATGCATCTGCACTTACAACGAATATAACATCTGGTTTTTCCTTAGTTATGATATGGTAGAAGGTTGTCTTATCAGTAATTTCCTGGCCAATTCTCAATACTGTAGCTTGTTCATGATTTATCTTACCTGAAGAATTCAAGGATGAAAGATTGCCTTTACCAGTAAGTGCCTTTGTATAATCTGATAAGGTTTGTTTAGTTGTCTCGCCAACTCCTACGATATTATAGTCTTGTACACTTATCATTCCATACATTCTTACAATACCATCTTTATCTTTAAGTGTTGTAAAGTAGGTTGGAACATTTTCTATATTGATTAATATTGGCGAAGTTGCTTTGTAACCCATGTTCTGTACTTTACCCTCAGCTGATTTTATACTTGCCTCTTCAGTAGCACCAGAAGTTTTGTATAAGGTTGTTTGATGAGTTTTTGTATTTGTCAAAGTAAAACCTATAGTAGCACTATCCTTACCTACAGAGGTTAATCCGTTATAGTAATAGCAGTTACCTTTGTCATAAATTATTTCTCCACCTTCAGTAGTCTTAAGCTTATTGTTCTTGGTGAACCACTGAAATCCCTTTATATACTCTCCATAGAGGTTTAATTGTTTTCTAACTATATCTTCTGGTTGAATTCTATCTACCCAGCTAGGAGTATTATTTATATCATAATTTTTTACTTCTCCAGTTTGTGCATTTACTATAGCTGTACCTAACACTTTTTCCCCAGAAAAACCTATAGTGTTTTTGTATCTAGTTATAACCCAATAAGGAGCACCATTATCATCAATTTCAAAAGAGTAGTCAGTTAAACCTACAAATTCATTGCCTTGATAATAAGTATGTCTTAGAAGATCATCGCTTAAAAAAGCATTAGGCTGATATTTTAAATGTATAGGCTTGCCATTAAGTTCTTTAACGAAAGTTACATCATCAGCATTTGTAGCGCTTACTACTATATATCCTGGAGTACCTTCACGATTGCTTGACCAACTGAAGAAGCCTGAGTGCAATAACGGAACAATCCAGCAAAGTTTATCTTTAACAATTTGTTTTACAGGCTCTCCTGGAGTTACTTGGCTACCTATAGCTCCAGCTTCTCCAAGCTTCTTTTCAGCCAGTTTTTCTGCATATGTCTTGTCTACTACAGGTAGTTGAGTTATATCTATTGGCGAAATATCTTTAGAGAAGGTTTCTTCTTTTATTGTACCAATTAGGTTTTTGTAATCTTTGGCTCTAAATATGCCACTAGATATTAGGCAGTACCCCAGGAATACTAAAATAATTATAGGTATAATAACTACTACCTTCTTGTTTCTTAGAATTAGTCTAGCTAAGACTGATAGAAAAATAATGGCTATTGAAACAAATAAAGTTGTTGATATAAATCCTAAAGTTAAAGGGAATAAAAATAGCCAGTGAACAGCTAGTGTGATCAGAACAATAAAAATTACCGCAGCTAAGAAAAACTTAGAGTTTGCCTCTTTTTTCATATTAAAATCTCCTTATAATTAATTAATAGTTATTGCGAAACTTAGACATCTGGATTGAAATATACTCAATTTTAGCATATGTACAAAATAAATAAAATGTAAAGAAATTCTATAATTATAGTAATTTAAGGTTGCTTTTATAAAAAGTACAAGAAAGTGTCAATAAAAACTATAAGTAAGTAGTTAAAAGTCTACATGCTTATCTTTTTTATAATATGGAAATAATAAAGCTAATTAAGGATTTATTAATTTGAATTAATAATTTACATTAAGATCACTTTATAATTATATAGGTATCCAACTTAACTATTGCTTTATAAATGCCCGATAATTCCCAGAAGCCGTGATTATAGGGTATTCATAAATTAAGTTTTCGTAAAGTATACCTATAGGTAAGATGATACTTTATCTTGAATAACTAGTATGCTTATTTTTCTATATACAAGTAAAGGAATGATTAGAGTGAAAGAAAAGCTTATAGATTTTTGTAAGTCTATTGGAATAGAGTGTGTAGGAATTGCGCCTTCAGGACCTTATCTTGATTTCGAAGAACTTTGGAGAAAACAAATTGCTAAAGGTAAAATAACTGGCTTCGAAGAAAAAGATATTGAAAAAAGAGTTTATCCCAATTTGACTTTACATGATTGTAAATCTGTAATAGTGTGCTTGTTTCCATACTATATAGGGGAAAGAGAAGGAGCCAATATATCTAAATATGCATTCAGCAAAGACTATCATGTTATAGGTAAGAAAAAATTAGAGCAAATTGGCTGTTTTTTAAGTGAAAGCCTTGAAGGTTTTAATTATAAGGCCTTTGTTGATACTGGTCCTCTAAGTGATAGATATTTAGCTTATAGAGCTGGATTGGGATTCTGGGGGATAAATAATCACATAATAACTGATAGATATGGTTCTTATGTGTTTATCGGGTACATATTAAATAACTATCCATTTGAAGTGGATAAACCTCAAGATAGAACTTGCTTTCAGTGCTTTACTTGCGTAAAAAGATGCCCAGGGCAGTGTATCTTAGGAGATTTTACTATTGATCCGCTAAGATGTAGATCTTATATAACTCAAAAGAAAGGTGAACTATCAGAAGAAGAGACTGAGATACTAAAAAAGACAGATATGATATGGGGGTGTGATGTGTGTCAGGATGTTTGTCCACATAATAGAAAAATTGAAGAAACTAATTTAGAGGAATTTAGAAATGATTTAAAGTATAGAATCGAATTAGAGGAACTTGAGGAAATATCCAATAAAGAATTTATGAGACGATATAAAGATAGAGCTTTTAGTTGGAGAGGAGGGAAAGTTATACTTAGAAATCACCAAATACTTAAAGATTAATGATTTAAAGAGACTATTGAGAAAGTTAATCCTACAGATAGTCTCTTTAATCAAATAGCTTAAAGCTTTATATCTTAAATTTTGATACTATAGACATAAGTTTTTCAACATTTTCCTTTGATTTATTCGATTGATCTATGACTTCGCCTGCCATGTCAACAATAGTATTTGTCTTTTCAGCAATTGTAGTCATGCCAGAAGCACCTTCATTGGTTGCATGGCTTACTTCGTCAATTGATCTATTAACATCTTGGATTGAAGCTAGAAGTTCCTCAGCAGTAGAGCTTAAGTCCGTAACTAAATCATTAAAGGTTAATGAATCAACATTATATTGATCCCCAGTAGTAACTAGCTTTTTATAATCAGGAATAACTTGCTTTTCAATGAAAGCTAACACATCTACAGAGCTATCTTTAAGCTTATTAACTGCATTTATTACTAAATCTGTAACTGTTTGAATCTGCATGGCGCTTTGCTTTGAAACTTCAGCTAACTTTCTTATTTCATCAGCTACAACTGCAAAACCTTTGCCAGACTCTCCAGCTCTTGCAGCTTCGATAGCGGCATTTAATGCAAGCAAGTTAGTTTGAGAAGATATTTCCAATATACTAGCAGTAAGGGAGTTGATTTGCTCTACAGCCTTTACTTCTTCAAGAGATGTTTTAAGGTTTTTATCTAATGTCACTGTCATTAGCTTAGAATCTTTTTGAGACTCAATAGCTTCAGATTTTAATGTAGTTGCTCTTAAGCTTATCTCTTTTGAAGAGGAAACTCCATCTTCTGATTTTGTTGCAATACTTTCAACTGCTTTTTCTATTTCTACGGTAGAAGCATTCATTTCTTCAGTAGCGGCAGAGGTTTCTTCCATTCCAGCAGATAGTTGCTCCACGGTTTTTGATATTTCTTCAAGCTCTGCACCTAGACTTACCATATTTATATTTGAACTTTCTACCATTTCATTAACAGACTTAGTGGAAGTAATAACATCACTTAGAACTTGTCTGAATTCTTTTCTGGATGCACCTTCAGCTATTATTATTTGCCCAAATTCATCTTTGTCTTCTAGATACTTTGTATAGCTATCATCATATATAAGATCAAGTTCTGCTGTTTTATTAATCAAAGAGATTGCAAGCTTTGCTCTTCTATTAATGTTAATTATCAAAGCTATTCCAAGGAGTAAGGATAAAGTTAATGTTATTAAAGAAGTTGTTAATATAATCCCTTCTACACTTTTCACAGATGAACTGCTATTGGATATAACAGTCTTGGCGTAATCATCAAGGATTTCCTCTATTTGATTAATATTGCCCCTTGCCGAATCGAAGGTGGCATAGAATTGCTTTTTGTCCTTGATAGAGTTATTTTGAGAATCATAAAGACTTGTCCACGATTTGAAGTCTTTATCAAATTTTTCAAATAACTGAAATGTGTTCAAATTAGAATCCTTATGAGTCAGCTTACTTATATTAGCTTGATCCTTAAGCAATATGTCCTTAGCTTTATTAACCCTTTCGTAAGTTTGTTTTACGTTTTCATCGTAGGTGCTTTTTAGCTTACTGACATCATCTGAAGCATCAATAGACTGAAGTTCGGATACAGCGGATATAGCTTGGTAAAAATCTCGGTCTGCATTTAATAACCAATATTCACTTAGGTGTGTCTCATCATAAAGATTTGAGACTAGTTTTTTTGTTAGACTATCAATGTTTAAGAGCGATACTGCTGAAACAAAAAACAATGATAATACAGGCACTAGCATAATAATACTCATCTTAGCACCTAATTTTAAATTATTGATTTTTAGAAATTTAAGCATATAAGTTCACCCCAAATAAAATTTATTTTTTTGAAAAGTCAGAAAACTTAGAATAATGTATATATAGTGATTGCTATCAACAGTATATAACAAAATATTATTTCTTTCTACAAAAAATTCACTTCAATTTTGGATTAATTATAGAAAAGTAACACATTTTTCATATAAGTAAAGAAATATAGAAGTTTTACGATAAAATGACTATATACTTTGAAGTATATAGAAAGTTATACACTTTTGGAAAGGGGATACTAGATGAAATTAAAGGGGAGAATATCTTTAATCATTTCTATTACTCTTGTTTTGTTTTCTTCGTTGTTAGGTGGAATTATTTATCTTAAGGTTACTAATATTATTGATATGAAGATACAAAGTGAGCTTAATACAAACTCAAATATGGGGTTATTGATTCTGGATAAAAAGTATCAAGGACAATGGAAGGTTCAGGATGGTAAGTTATATAAAGGGGAAAACATTATAAATAATGATTCTTCTGTAATAGACGAGGTCAAAGAAAAGACAGGCATGTATGCTACTATTTTTATGGGGGATACAAGAATAGCTACTAACATTAAAGATAAAGATGGCAATAGAAGTGTTGGTACTAAGGCAAATTCTGATGTTGTGAATACAGTTATAAAAGACGGTAAAACTTATGACGGCAAAGTAAATATACAAGGGAATGAAGTAAAATCACACTACGTACCATTGAAAGATGATAGTGGAAATATAGTAGGAATGTGGTTCGTTGGTATAGCACAAGAAGATGTATTAAAGCAGCTCACAGAAATGGCTATATACATAGCAGGTTTTAGTTTAATTCTAATATTAATTGGAGTATTTATTGCTATCAGAATTGCAAAATACATAACAAAAGACTTGGAAATCTTGCAGAAAGATATAGCGGCATTTTCTTCAGGAGATTTTAGTATAAAGATGAATAATAAACTTCTAGCAAGAAAAGATGAGATTGGACAGATTAGTAAAGTAGTTGAGTCTATGCAGAGTGGTATCAAGGGTATAGTAGGTAATGTTATAGAAGAAACTAAGGCTATTGAAAGTAATGTAGATACTATAAATGAGAGACTAAATAGGCTTAATGTGGACATAGAAAGTATATCTTCAACTACTGAAGAGTTATCAGCAGGCTTAGAACAAACTTCTGCTTCTGCTTATGAAATGAATGAAACTTCTTCAGCTATAGAATCAAAGGTAGAAGAAACTTCAGAAAAAGCTAAAAGTGGAAAGCTGGCATCTAGAGAAATAAAACTAAGGGCTGAAGAGTTGAAGGCAAAGGCTGTAAATTCACAAAAGTTTGCTAAAGACATATATGATAAAACACAAAAAAACATGATTGTATCTATAGAAAAATCAAAGTCCATTGAAAAAATTAAAATATTATCTGAAACAATATTAAAAATATCAGCTCAAACTAATTTGTTAGCTTTAAATGCTGCTATAGAAGCAGCAAGTGCAGGAGAAGCTGGAAAGGGATTCTCTGTAGTAGCAGATGCGGTAAGATCTCTAGCAGAAAATTCTCAAAACGCTGCAACAGAGATTCAAAATATAACTAAGCAGGTTATTGAATCAGTGGATGAGCTAGCGGAAAATTCCCAAGATATGCTGGAATTTATGGATAATACAGTTTTTCAAGATTATAAGACTTTTGTACAGACTGGTGAACAGTATAGAGAAGATGCAGTTTTCGTAGAAGGCTTAGTTACAGATTTTTCAACTACTTCAGAGGAGTTAGCAAGATCTATAAATAATATGGTAACAACCATAAATGAAATAACTAGTGCGGCAAATGATGGAGCAATTGGCTCTACTAGTATAGCGGAGAAAACTATAGCTATGGTTGATAGTATAAATACTTTAGTTAATGAAGCCAAAAATACTAAAGAAAGCTCTGATAGATTAGAAAATAGTATAAGTGAGTTTAAGGTGTGATAGTTATAGCAATTATGACTATAGGTGCTGTTAAATGTCTGTATTGACAATAGGTTATTAGTAACCTGGCCTTTATAAGCTTAAGCAAATAATTAATAGGATTTTATCATATTACATTATTAATGATATTAATTTAGTGATTTTAATTAATATAAGACACTAATAAGACAGTCAGCTAATGTCTAATCTTATTAGTGTCTTTTTGTGTTTTATTTTTCACTAGATTTCTCGCAATACAGGTACGTTTCTTTTCATCCGAAGTAAGATTTTTCGGTAATTTACCTATGCATTGCATAAGATTAAGTTGCTTTAGTGCCACTAAAACAATACCTTCTCTTTCAGTAGGTTTAATCCTTTGATAAATTAAAGGAAGCATAACATTATCAAAAACGCTGAACTCTCCTAATAGATCACAATCCTTTGATTCAAAACTTGTATCTTTAGAGATTGTTTCTTTAAGATGACTCTTTTCCATGGATAATATAATCCGATGACTTATCGTAACCACTATAAGACCTAACAATGCTACTACAACAAGAACAGTTAAAAAAGAAAAATTCACAGCATAATTATGTTGATCAAATTGTACTGAACTATCTTGATCAAGAGCTTGGAGTACATTTGCATTAGAATATTTTCTTATAGCAATAAAACTCAGAATTATAGAAATAAAGCTTTCTAGTATAAACTTAATTATAAGACCTGTGAAAGCTTGATTATTACTAGCTCCTAAAGATAGTTTTATAACTAAATCATTTTTATTATGGTACAGTTCACTTATGATACAGCCTATAAAAGTTAAAGTGGAAATAAATAAAACTATAATATTTAGTGTTAGTGAATATGGTATGTTATACTTTTCATTAAAAAAATTGTTTCTTACATCCTTAGGTTTATTAACATAATAGGAATAGTTAAACATACTTAGTTTATTTGTAGCTTCTTTAACTTTGTTCTGAAGGTATGATGAGGAAGCATTATCTTTGAATTCTATCAAAAAGCTGTTGTAAAAGATCTGATCTCGTAAAGATATATTATTAAGCTCAGCAGTCATTGGAGTTAGAGCTCTATTATCCAATAAATCTACAGCATCATGATTATAAATGGCATTACCCAAAGGTGAAGGGCAGTACTGTTTTATAAATCCAATTATATTATAGGTTCTGTTCCCTATGGCCAAATTGTCACCTAACTTTAGAAATTTCGAATAATTATACCCTAGTATTATTGGAATATGATTTCCCTCAGAAGAATTAAAATCAGAATGAGTAAAATACCTACCTGATAAAAGGTCAATTTTAAAATATTCTTGAATTTTATCATCAATTATAAGAGTATTAATCTGTATCCTCTTTTTATTTGAAGTAAATTGATAATCTTTAGCATAATAGTGACTGATATTCTTTATTTTAAGACCAGTTGATAACTCATTTATAAAGGTATTGTAATTTACATTTGTAATCTCCTTCGAAAAGATATTTTGATCAATTGTAGATGTAAGTTGAAAAATACTATCAGAAGAGGGAAGTTTATTTATAACATCACAGACATATTGGTATTGGCTGAATCTATTCTCTATTGTTATTGAAGAAGAAAATATAATCATAAGCAATACTATCATGCTTACATTGCATATAAGTGCTTTTTTTATACTAAAAATTCCATCATAAAGGTAAAACATAAAGTCACTTCCTTAAAAAAAGTAATTTTAGATATTGAACTGTGGATATAAAAAATGCTGCAACAATTAAAAATATCGTATTGATTTCTAGCATTTCTTTAGTTAATGGCATTGTATAGTAGGTTAATAGGATTTTGTGTATCAACGGTGCTAATAAATATATAAAAAATGTAGAAATAATTAGACTAATAATACTTGTAATAAAATTATCTTTTAAGATTATTAGACTTGTTATATGTGATGGTTTATTTAAAGTAGTGTTAAATATAATGTTATTATTACGCACTTTAAAACTGGAAAGTAATAGTATTGGTATTATTGAGAGTAGAATCAGAAAATATGTTTCTATATCAGTAAATGTATTAGGAAGAAATTTAGTATAACGATTAAGAGACATATTTTTAATCGTACAATTTATAGAAGCCTTTGTAAGAACATTTTTTAGAGTAAATATATCTGAATTTATTTTGGAAGTAGGATTAGATATATAGATATTTATACTTTTATTAACTAATAATTCATCTATTAATTCATCTGGAAAGGAATTAATAGGGATAATTACTGTAGGATATGGAGACTTGTCCGTATCTACTGAGCCTAAAATACCGATTAATTTGTAGTCTCTAATAAAGTTAGGTAAGTCCTCTTTAGACACTGTATTAGAGAGTAGCATGGATTTATTATCTCTAATAGAAAAGTAGGTTCCCCTTAGCAGTTGAGTTTTATAATAATATTTATCTTTAAGATTTGTAGTAATAATATTTATGGCTGATAGAGGAGTTTTTACTGATAAATCACTAATAATTAAGTCACTATCAAGGTTTGTAGCCCCTATAACTTTTATGAGGTTATTTAGCATGTTTTTATTTTGTATATGTATAGATATGGTATAACTTGTACCATTTGTCCTTATGGTATTGTTAAAATTAGAGTAGCTTTCTGAATCTATTAAGATTAAGTATAGATAAAATGTAATAAAGGAAATAATCAGTAAAGCTATATTAGGAAGTATAAAAAAGAGGTTATTTATCCATTTATTTGATGATGTATTCATCTAGAGTACTCCTTTTAGATTAGTTTTATATAGGTATACTATTTCAAAGTAAAATATATAAAGTAATAGTTCAGTTAGAAACTCTATAGTAGAGTTATAAGTAGAAATATCAAAGCTATGATTGCTCTAATATATATTTATAAGAATTATGATATGAAATTAAGTATTGCATTACAATATATGTAAAAATATATTAACTAAAAGTTATGAAAGTTTAACATTAGTTTGTAGATATTATTATGAAAAATCTAGATGTGCAAAAATATCACTGAAGAAGGTGTTTTTTATTTTGTGATATAATCACTATAAAAGAGTTGATATATAGAAACTAATAGTTGATTGACAAGTTCTATATAGTTTTTCAACTACAACTATTAAGTTTTCGTAATATTCATAGAATTAAGGAAGCTAATTGTTACATATAAATATAAATTAAGTGGAGACTTAGGAATTATGAAGAAAGACTTTTTGCTTGAGGAAGAACTATATATTCCTGTTAAGGAGTATTTTGTTAGTATAGGATATGAAGTAAAAGCAGAGGTAGGACATTGTGATGTGTTTGCTATGAAGGAAAATAAAGTTACAGTGGTGGAACTAAAGAAAGGACTTACTATAGAGCTATTAATACAAGCTGCTAATAGGCAAAGATTTGCTGACATTGTTTATATAGCTATACCAAAACCTAAAATTAATTTCTATAGTAAGAAGTGGAAGGATACCTTACACCTTCTTAGAAGACTACAGCTAGGTTTAATTCTAGTATCAAAAAAAGATAATGAGCATAATATAAAGGTTGCTTTAGAACCAACGGCCTTTGATATTAAAAAGAGTGTAAGTGCTGGCAAGAAGAAGAGAAATGCTTTAGTGAAAGAGTTTAAAAGTAGAAGTTTAGAAGATAATGTGGGTGGGAGTAGAGGAAAAAAACTAATGACAGCATATAGAGAGCAAGCTATAAAAATTGCAGAGTATATGATGGATAATGGATCAACTTCTGCAGCAGATCTTGCTAAAATAGGATTTGATCACAAAAAAGCTTATTCGATCATTTATAAAAACTATTATAACTGGTTTGAAAAACTTGAAAAAGGCAGGTATATACTCAATAAAAAGGGTATAGAAGAAATTGGGGCTAGAATAAAACATAAAGAAATAGAAGAACTTAATGATTCTAAGAGCTGTGAAACTGAAACTTATTGCCCTTAAAGGCAAGCATTGTGTAAGAACCTATTCAATAAATAAATAATTTAAAAAATTGGAACAGTTTCTGTAAATTTGGATTTTTGTGTTATAATTTCTACGGTTTAATAAATTATTTTAAAAAAGTGGGGGATAAAAATGCTAGTTCCAAAGTTGGTAACTTGTTTAAAAGGGTACACAAAGGAACAATTTCTAAGGGATATAGTTTCAGGGATAATAGTAGCTATAATAGCATTACCATTGTCTATAGCTCTAGCCATTGCTTCAGGAGTATCACCAGAAAAGGGATTGTATACAGCTATTTTCGGTGGTTTTATAGTATCTTTGCTTGGGGGAAGCAGGGTGCAGATAGGCGGTCCTACTGGAGCTTTTGTTGTTATTGTATACGGAATTATACAAAAGTATGGATTAGATGGACTTATAGTATCTACAATGATGGCTGGAGTTTTTCTAATCATAATCGGTTTTTTAAAGCTTGGAAGTTTTATTAAATTCATTCCTTCCTCAATTACCACTGGATTTACAAGTGGTATAGCGGTTGTAATATTTTCAACACAAATAAAGGATTTGCTTGGTCTTAATATCAAGTCTGTACCTTCAGAATTTATAGGTAAGTGGGAAGCGTATATCTCAAATATAGGAACTATAAGTTTTTCAGCAACTATTATAGCTTTGCTTACGCTTGCTATCATAATAGCATGGCCTAAGATAAATAAAAAGATACCTGGTACCTTTGTTGCTATAATAATTGTTACTATAATTACTTCTGTATTCAAACTTCCTATCAATACTATAGGAAAACAGTTTGGTCACATCTCATCAGCCTTACCTAGTTTTACTTTACCTAAAATAAATATGCAAATGATAAATGAACTTTTAATGCCTTCATTGACCATAGCTATATTAGGTGGTGTAGAATCATTACTCTCAGCAGTGGTTGCTGATGGAATGATAGGTGGAAGACATCGTTCGAACATGGAACTTATCGCTCAAGGAACAGCCAATATATTTTCAGCAGCTTTTGGGGGTATACCAGTAACTGGTGCTATAGCAAGAACCGCTGCTAACGTTAAAAATGGAGGAAGAACACCCGTTGCAGGAATAGTTCACTCTATTGGATTATTAATCATACTTCTAATTTGTATGCCTTATGTTAAGCTTATTCCAATGTCCTCATTGGCAGCGATTCTTGTTATGGTCTCTTATAATATGGGAGAATGGACAGTGTTTAAAAAGGTATTCAAAGCACCAAAAAGTGATTCTCTAGTATTTATTGTTACCTTCATACTTACAATTGTATTAGACTTAGTAGTGGCTATAGGAGTTGGAGTAGTACTGGCATCTTTATTATTTATGAAAAAGATGGCTGAAGTCACTGAAGTTAAATATGTACTAGATGACATAAAAGATTTAGAAGATAACAGCTTAAATGAATATAAGAGCATATCAGAAAATGTTGCTATTTATGAAATAACTGGACCATTTTTCTTTGGTGCAGCAAGCAAGTTTGTAAGTGCTATAAGAGAGATGGGACAACCGCCTAAAATCCTAATCGTAAAGATGACTAAGGTTCCTTATATGGATTCTACAGCTTACAACTCCTTTGAGATGCTAAATGAGATGTGCGTCAATAATAATACAAGACTAATGATATTAGATGCTCAAGAGCAGCCGATGAAAATGCTTAAGAAATATGGCTTTGTAGATATAATCGGTGAGGAGAACTTCTGCAGCACTCTAGACGAAGCTATGTCTATAGAAACTGAGAAGGTTAGCTAAAAAGTCAGATGGTACAAAAGATGACCTTAGAGAGTCTTCTTATGGACAAAGATTGCATAAAAAACATATATTGACATATAATTAACTAACGAATATAATAAAAATATAATCTAAAGTACGTACATTGATTATAAAAAATATAATAATATTCACTTATCGAGAGTGGTGGAGGGACTGGCCCTATGAAGCCCAACAACCGGCATTATTATTGCAGCGGTGTTAATTCCTGCAGAAAGTTTAATTTAACTTCTGAAAGATAAGACAAGTAGTGGTATGTTTATTTAAGCTATTTTTCTTATTTAGAAAAATAGCTTTTATTTTATGATTCAAAATAGGCTATGTTTAATTTCTACACAGTACTTTAACAGAGCCTAAAAATAAAAGGGGGCTTTTTAATGGATGGAATAAAAGGTTTTTTTACATCAATTGCTACAGTTCAAGGTATTATATCTATAGTAATATTGTTGCTTCTAATCGCTGCAGTGGTTTACTATGCAAAGAGAAAAGGAAATAAGGTAAGTCTTTCAACTAAGGGGGTAGTAGCTATTGGTATCGGTGCAGCACTTTATGCAGCTTTATCTTTTATATCAATACCTATTGGGCCAAATACATCTTTTAGACTTGCAGTAGCAATTCTTCCTATTTTCGGAGCTATTTTTGGACCACTAGTAGGATTCTTAGTAGGGTTTATAGGACATGCATTGAATGATGCCTTAGCATACGGTTCTGTTTGGTGGAGCTGGGTGTTTATGTCTGCGGCTATAGGATTATTTGGAGGTTTCGTAACTTTTGATAAGAAGTTTAATCCTTTAGCTGGTCTGATTTCTAAAAGAAACTATATACAGCTTTATGTATATTCTCTGATTGGAATAGTGGCAGGAAGTGTAGTTGCTTACTTTGGAGATGTGTTTTTATACTCAGAATCAGCTGGAAAGGTATGGCTTCAAATAATATTAGCTGGTGCTACTAATCTAGCTATACTTTTTGTTATTGCAAATCCAGTGATAATAGCAATTGCTAAACTAAGAAAAAGCAATAATAATTTAGAGGTAAGTGAATAGGGGGAAGTATTGGTGTCAGCTATAGAATTCAAAGAATTTAGCTTTAAGTATAGTAGTGTAAAAGATTATACCTTGAAAAATATAAATCTTAAGATCAACGCAGGTGAAAAAGTTCTAATAGCTGGTCCAAGTGGTAGTGGAAAATCAACTTTAGCTCATTGTATAAATGGGCTAATTCCTTTTATGTATAAGGGAGAAATAAAAGGGATTATCAAAATAGATGATTTAGAACCACATAAGAGCAGCTTACATGAGGTAAGTAAGCATGTAGGAACAATTCTTCAGGATCAAGATGGTCAGTTTGTAGGTATCAGTGTAGGTGAGGATGTAGCTTTTTTTTATGAAAACCATAATGTATCTAAGGATATCATGAAAGATGGAGTAGAGAAGGCTCTAGAAGCAGTTGGTATGCTTGATTACATAGAGGAAAGCCCACAAAATTTGAGTGGAGGACAAAAACAGAAGGTATCAATGGCTGGAATTTTGACTTCCAACTGCAACACACTTTTGTTTGATGAGCCACTTGCCAACTTAGATCCTTTTAGTAGCAAAAAAGCTATGGAAAAGATAGTTGAAATAAATGAAAAAACTAATAGTACTATAATTGTAATTGAGCATAGGGTTGAAGAGGTGCTAGAACATAATTTTGATAGAGTCATTCTGATAAGTGATGGAGAAATAAAATATGATGGTACTCCGGATGAAATTCTAAGCCTTAATCTGCTTTCTGCATATGGAATAAGAGAACCGTTATATATAGAGGCAATAAAAAAATGTAATTTAAGTATTAGTAAAGATGACAATATAGTTAATATAAACAACTGTATCAAGTATAAAGAAGCTATACTTGATGAATTTAATAACAAAGATGTACATATAAGAGAGAAAGCTAGTTGCAAGTTATTAGACGTTGAAAAACTAAGCTTTAAGTATTTTAAAGAGAAGGAAGATATACTAAGTAATATCAGTTTTTCTATAGAAAAAGGTGAGATGCTAGCTATATTAGGAAACAATGGTGCTGGAAAGTCTACATTGATGAAAATACTTACAGGGATAGAGCGGCAGAGCAGCGGAACCATAAAGTATTTAGGTAAATCAATAGATAAATGGTCTATAAAAAAGCGTTCGGAAATAATAGGATATGTAATGCAGAACCCAAACCAAATGATAACTCAAAACATGATTTTTGATGAGGTTGCTCTAGGTTTAAGAAATAAGGGCTTTGAAGAAGTGTTCATTAAATCAAGAGTTGAAGAAACTCTAAAAGTCTGCGGATTGTACAAATATAGAAAATGGCCAGTAGGGGCCTTGAGTTATGGCCAAAAGAAGAGGGTTACTATAGCTGCTATACTAGTTACAAAACCTGATATACTAATTTTAGATGAACCTACAGCAGGACAAGATTATAGAAATTATAAAGAATTTATGGGATTTATTGAGCATATTAAAGCTACAGGAGTTACAATTATTATGATAACTCATGATTTAAATCTGACCTTGGAATATGCTGATAGAGTTATTGTACTATCAGAAGGAAAGCTTATTGGCTGCGGCTCTATATTTTCAATAATGAATAATAAGGAAATAATAAAGAGAGCTAGTTTAAAAGAACCTTCTTTATACAAAATGGCAGAGGTATTAGGGGTAAAGGAAAGAGATAAATTTACTTCTTATTTTATTGATAAGATAAAGGAGGATTGCACTTATGAATAGAAGTGGTTCATTATATATTGAGAAAGATTCAATATTCCATAAACTTGATGGAAGTGTTAAGTTATTAATGATGATTATTTGGACTATATTTATATTCTTCTTTATGGATGCCCGTGTGTTTTTAACTATGTTAATCATAGGGTTTGGCTTTATACTAATTGCAAAACTTCCGTTTAAGAGCATAGCTCCACTAATAGTATTTATATTTATTTTTACGATATTTAATTCTTTGCTACTATTTATAGTAACTCCGGCTTATGGATCTACTTTAGTTGGAAGGTATACAACCTTACTTAATTTTCATGGATATAAGTTAACTTATGAAACTTTATTTTATGCCCTAACCTTATCACTTAAGTATTTAGCTATAATACCTTTAACCATTATATTTATATTTACTACCCATCCTAGTAAGTTTGCTAGTAGCCTAAATAGAATAGGGATTTCTTATAAGGTGGCCTATGCAGTAAATATAGCTTTAAGATATATTCCTGATGTGAAGGATGAGGTTAAGAATATAGTTAATGCACAGCAAGCTAGAGGTATTGCTTTTAAAAAGGAGGATGCTCCATTTTATAAAATATTAAAAAACTATACTATTATACTTTTCCCACTTATAATATCCTCTCTAAACAGGATTGAAGTGGTTTCTAATGCCATGGAGCTTAGAGGCTTTGGTATTAGTAAAAAAAGGACATGGTATAACAGAGAAAATTTAAAGGCTTTAGATATAATTTTTATTACGTTATTTATCCTTCTTCTGGTAGTTGGACTAATATTTAAAAAGAATCTTTTTACTCACTTTTGGTACCCTTGGTAGAACGATGAAAGACTTAGGAGGTTTTTTATGAAGAGAAAGTTTATTGATAGAAGCTCTTGGAGTAGAGTTGACAAAAGTACATCTAAAACCGTATATATTGAAAATCAAGAATTTAAGGGGTATGTATATTACATACTTTGTGAAAAGGTTAATAGCTGTTTAGAAGTTAACATGCAAGGAAAGAAAGTACATTTAGTGGATGATGGCTATAAATGGCTACAGATATTGCCTTTAGATAAGAGGTATTCTATTACAACCATGATTGATGATAAAGATGAGATAGTACAGTGGTATTTTGATATAACAAAGAAAAATGGAATTGATGAAGAGGGAAAAATCTATTATGATGATATGTATTTAGATGTGGTTGTATTACCATCTTCTGAGATAATATTACTTGATGAAGACGAATTAGAGGAAGCCTTGGAGAATAACTTAATTAATAGAGAAGATTATGATTTAGCTTATAGTGATGCTAAGGAAATAATGAATGGTTTAGCTAGGGATGTAGAGAAGCTAAAAATATTTACTACTAAGTTTTTGAAAGAAGTTACTGTAAAATAATAATACATTTAGAATAGTAATTTAATACAAGGTTATAGTAATATAATTAAAGGTGATACAAGATATACTTATAAGTTATCTGTATCACCTTCAATTATTGTTATGGGTTCTAAATAGCCAAGCTTTATTTGAATTTATTAGTGCCCCACACTCCAGTAAGTATAAGTATTGAGCCTACAAAATGATATATGTGAAAACTCTCATTAAGGATTAAAACACCTGCAACTATAGATACAATAGTAGATATATTAGAAAATACTGAGGTTTTTGATGCTTGTATCTTAGATAATGTAAAATTAGTTAAGAAGTAAGCAATTATGGACGATATTATTCCTAAATATAATATAGAAATAACAAAGGTTCTGCTTTTTAAAGGCTCGAAGT
Source organism: Clostridium sp. C8-1-8 (assembly GCF_009928445.1). Taxonomy (GTDB): domain Bacteria; phylum Bacillota; class Clostridia; order Clostridiales; family Clostridiaceae; genus Clostridium_AR. Next base: position 59,662 of record NZ_JAABNO010000015.1, read on the forward strand.
AATTGTAGATATTTCCATTGATTAGAACATCTACTATGTTCATTATCGTAAAGCATAAAGCAGCGAAAAACATCATAAAATAAGTAATCTCAACAGGAGTATAGTATTTAGATACTTTTCTAGATATTATACTGTAGAAGCCGGCAGAAGTGACTGCACCTAAAAGTAGTATTATTCCTCCAATAGAGGTTCCTTGTCCACCAGTGCTGCTCATTATTCCAATGAGAGCTACACCACTTACGGATAATACTATAAATAGTATTCTTTTTATGGAAGGTACTTCATTTAAAAAATAAGCTCCTAGTAAGGTTACTGCTATGGGAATCAAAGCTAGCATAAGTCCTGCAACGGATGAAGAAGCATTTTTAACTCCGTATGTTTCGAATATAAAATATATTACTGGCTCAGCAAGACCTAATACTATTAAACCACCTAGAGGTTTATTTTTATAGTTAACCTTTATTATTTTAAATATTATCAGTATTGTCATCACTAAAAAGGCCAATAAGAAACGGAAGGAAACAAGCATAAAAGGCGTGGCTACAGTTAGTGCCATTTTTGAAAATAAAAAGCTTAAACCGAAAATTACAGAGCTAATTGATACAGCAATATAGGGCAAGAAATTACTTTTTTTGTCCATATAATAAATCTCCTTAAAATGAAAGTATATATAAGTATATGTTTGTAAATCATATATGGATAAAATGTTTTGATATATCTTAAAATATATAATTACAATGAGATATTATATTTTATAAGACTTATGCTGTCAAACAATGTTATTAAAATTTAAAATAAGTATGATTTTTTAAAACTTAATCATAGCTTCTTAAGATAGAATAATTAGTCATTTTTAAGAAGATGTAAATTGTATTAAACAAGAATCTAGTATATAATACATACGCTAGCATAGGACAACTATTTTTGTTATTGATTTATAGAGTGCACGTGCAATAATAGATGGAGGAGTAAGATGAAGAATATTTTAAAAGTATTTAAACGAGATATGAAGAGTATAGCAAAAAATCCTGTTGCTCTATTGATAATTGGAGGGTTGTGTGTTATACCTTCGCTGTATGCTTGGGTAAACATAAAGGCATGTTGGGATCCTTATGAAAATACAAGCACAATACCAGTTGCAGTTGTAAATAACGACAGACATGTATCTTTTAGAGGAAAAGAAATAAATATAGGTGAACAAGTAGTCGAAAAGTTAAAAGATAATAAGAAAATTGGATGGACTTTTGTTAACTCCAAGGACGCAGACTTAGGTGTAGTAGATGGAACCTACTATGCAGCTGTAGAAATTCCAGAAGACTTTTCTTCAAGGTTCGTAAGTGTATTGTCTGACAATCCGAAGAAGCCTCAAATAAACTATAAAGTTGATACAAAGGCAAATCCGGTGGCCACTAAGATAACCGGAGTAGCTAAGAATACTCTAACCGAGGAGATAACCTCTAATTTTATAGAAACAGTAAACTCAACCATTTTTACCTCGCTTAATGATGTAGGACAAAATGCTGAAAAGAACAAACAAGACATAATTAAACTAAAAGATAATATTATTCTAATGAATAAAAATATGGATTCTATAATTGATGGATTAAAAAATATACATACAAGATCTGGAGACTTAAGTAAGTTCTTAACAGAAATAAAAGCTACAATGCCATCAATAAGCAGCGGACTTAATGTGGTTATTCAAAGTAATGATAATAATAAGCAATTGATTAAGTCAACTCAAAATGCAATGAATAACTCCTTTGACAATATTGGACTTACTTTAAACAATTCGCAAGCCTCAGTATATAGAATTCAGGCTTTAGTTTCAGAGCTTAATACTTCTGCTTCATCAACTGCCACCTCACAGATGAACTCTACAGTTGGCCAGATAAGCATGGAAATTACTAATTTAAATAATGGAATAAATTCTACTATAGATTTTTTACAAAAGCTCAATGAAACAAATCCAAATGGTGAAATAACAAAAATGATAACATCATTAAAAAATATTCAAAATGCACTGAATGACGAAAGTAAAAGATTAGATAATCTGAAAAGTCAGTTAAGTGCTGCAAATAAAATTAATAAGGATATGATAGATTCAATAAATAATGGAATCTCTAACCTAAACGTTCAAATAACTAATACTACAAAGCTATACAATACCAGTACAAGAGCATCGTTAAATACCATAGCTAATAATCTAATAGTTGCTACAGATGATGCTACTGATTTAATAAAATCAGCGCAAGATCTTGGTAGTCAGATTGACAAACTTATGAATACAGCTATAGATGGAACTAACTTAGCTAATAAGGTATCAGGTGACTTAGATTATAGATTACTTCAATTTAAGGATGTAATAGGTAAGCTAAGTGAAAAGCTGCAATTAATAAATAACAATGATTTAGTACAAATAATAACAATATTGCAAAGTAATCCTACGTTTATGGGAGATTTTATTTCAGATCCTATAAATCTAAAGGATGAGGCTATAAATGCAATTCCAAACTATGGTTCAGCTATGGCCCCAATTTATACTGTTCTAGCTCTATGGGTAGGATGCTTACTGCTTACTTCTCTATTAAAGACTAAGGTAGCACCTTTTGAAGGTAGTGAAAAACTTACCTTGAGAGAAAAACATTTTGGTAAGATGTTGACTTTTATAACTTTAGCAGCAATTCAAGGCTTCATAGTATCGGTGGGCGACAAGTTATTGCTTAATGTATACACAGTAAATACAGCTTTGATGATTATCTTTTCGGTAGTGTCATCTATTGTATTTGCCATAATTACTTATACTTTAGTTTCTATATTAGGAAACATAGGAAAGGCAGTAGCTATAGTGTTTATGATAATACAATTGGCGGGTAGCGGAGGAACCTACCCTATTCAAGTGGATCCGATGATCTTTAGGATACTTCAGCCTCTTTTCCCTTTTACCTATAGCGTAGGAGGTTTTAGAGAAGCTATAGCTGGACCGCTTATAAGTAGTGTAGTTTTAGATTTTACTGTGCTTCTTATAATAGCAGCAATATTTATCTTGATTGGTTTCTTCTTTAAAGAGCCTTTGCATAATCCAATTCATCGATTTGAAGAAAGGTTTGAAGAATCAGGTATAGGAGAATAAAACTTAAGGAGCGAGTTATGAAGAAGGTTTTTAAAGTATTTAAACGAGATTTAAAAAGTATAGTTAAAAATCCTGCAGCATTGGCTATAGTAATAGGACTATGTATTTTACCTTCTCTTTACGCATGGATTAATATAAAAGCTTGCTGGGATCCTTATGCCAATACAGGCAATCTTCCAGTAGCTATAGTTAACAATGATGAAGGAACAAACTTTAACGGGAAAAATATAAATGCAGGTGATGAAATAGTAGCTCAATTAAAGAATAACAAAGCAATTGGATGGGTTTTTGTGGATCAATGGCAGGGAAATTACGGGCTAAACGAAGGAAAGTACTATGCCCTAATAGAGATCCCTTCGGATTTTTCAAAAGGGTTGGTTAGTCTGACTACTGTAGCACCAAAAAAACCAGATATAATATACAGAGTTAATCAAAAGTTGAATGCTATAGCAGCTAAGATTACTAATGCAGCCAAAGAGAGCGTAGCTAAAAGTATTAAGGAAAACTTTGTAGATACTGTAAATAAAGAAGCTTTAAAGACTATAAATTCAGTGGGTGAAGAGTTTAAAGTGAACAAATCACAAATAGTCCAGCTTAAAGATACTATGGCTGAAGCAAATAGTAATATAGGTGATATAAGAAAATACATAACAGAAGCAAATAATAATTCTGAAGATATTCAGAAGTACTTAAATAATGTAAAGACAAAGTTGCCTAAGATAACAGAACAGATAAATAGTCTTCAAAAAGTTACAGAAGCCAGTAAGGACTTAACTATATCTACAAAGCAAAGTATCAACACCATAGCATCATCAATAAATACCGATATAGGTAAGCTTCAGAATATAAACCAGCAGAATCAAAGCCTTTTACAGAAGCTTAAGGATATAAATAATGGATTAAGTTCAGAAAACTTTGATACTATTGTTAGTGAGATGTCAAACTTAATGGATTCTTTAAAGAGTATTATTGATGCGGATACTAAAAATTTGCAAACTATAAGCAATTTAAAGCCTAATAACCCTTTAGGAGGAAATATAAATTCTTTCAATACATTGAAAAGTACTGCAGATATGGAGCAAAAGGCTCTTAATGATTTGAAGAATGCTAAGGATAGCGGAGGTAGTAAGGATTCTATCAATTCATCATTAGATCAAATATCTCAAACAAGCGATAATTTGACTAATCAGATCATAAATGTTTCAAATAGTTTTTATTCCAATGGCATTGCTGTTATCAATAGTGTGGCAGACGGTATTACAACAGGCTTAGACAATGCTAATTCAATTTTAGAAACTACTAAGGTTATTGTTCCACAGTTAGATGCATTAGCCAACTTTGGAATAGCAAGTAGTAAAGCATCAGTTAGCGAGGCTAGTGAACTCAATGGCAAGTTGGCGGCTTTGCAGGTAGAGTTAAATAATCTAAGTGATAAGATGAAAGATCTAACCGATGATAATATAGACCAGATAGTAAAGCTTATGAAGATGAATCCAGATGAAATAGCCGATTTCATATCTTCACCAATAAATGTTAAAGAGGTTGATGTATATGATTCAGGTATATTTGGTGTTGGTCTTACACCGTTTTATACAGTACTAGCTATATGGGTAGGAGCACTACTTTTATCATCTTTACTTACAGTAGAAGCTCATGATTTTGAAGATGGAGAAAAGTTAAATCTACTTCAAAGACATTTTGGTAAGATGTTATTATTTTTAATGATTTCCATGATTCAAGCTGTAATAGTAACTTTAGGTGATAAGTATATATTGGGAGTAAAACCAGTAGATTTGAGGCTTATGTTGATCTTTGCCTTACTTTCAGCAGTGACTTTTACTATTATAATATTTACGCTAGTTTCAATATTTGGTAATGTAGGCAAGGCTATAGCTGTTGTAATAATGGTATTTCAAATAGCTGGAGCTGGAGGCATATATCCTATACAAACTAATCCGAAAATATTTGGAATACTACAGCCTTTATGGCCATTTACCTACGCAATAAATGGTTTTAGAGAGGCTATTGCAGGACCAGTATGGGATAGTGTTTACAAAAACATAAATGCGCTAATTACTTTTGCCTTATTTTTTGCAGTCCTTGCAGTTCTTAAGAGACCGTTCCATAAGCTTACAGAGTTTATGGAGCATAAGTTTAAGGAAGCTGGAGTATAGATAAAAGAATAAAAAAATCGCTAAAGTGAACTGCTTTAGCGATTTTTTTTCTATTATTTCTTTTCTAAGGTACATGAGGAAAAGCTGTTCGGAGATATAAGTTCTTGCTTGTAAATTATATTTTTAGCTACATATAAAACTATTGTCTATTCCGGTCGATAATATAAAAAAGGATACGGAGGATAAATAAGATGCAATTATTAAAACCTTCAGTTGCATTGATGAGGAACTTAAGATATATTAGAAAATTTGAATTAATATTCGCAATAATGCTTTTACCTATGTCTATAATGATGTTTATATTTATATTTCAGATAAGTAAAGAATTAAACTATGCTAAGAAACAAAAAATAGGCTTGGAATATAACTTTGCATTAGATAAACTAACAGGGGATATTCAAAGACATAGAGGGCTGCTTAGTGTTTATCTTAGTGGTGATGTAGCATTTAACAAATATATTGATGAAGATGAAAATAATATAAAGAAAGATATAGAACAAATTGAGATACTAAACACAAAATATGATGAGGATTTAAAAGTAAAGGATAAGTGGAAAGCACTTAATGCTCAGTGGCTTGAAGTTGAAAGTAACATAAGTATATATACAAGGGAGGAATCTTTTGATGAGCATTCAAAGCTTATATTTAATATAAATGATATGAGTCAGTATGTAGCAGATATATCACTTCTTAGAGTTCAAAAAAAGATAGAAGATCATTATGTAGCTAATGACTTAATTAATACTTTACCTAATATCATCGAGCAAATGGGACAGGCTAGGGCTATTGGTGCTAGGTCTGCTGCTAGAAAAAATCTTACATCTTATGATAGTGAAAACTTGGAGTATATAACTAAGGAGATAAAACAGAGATTAAAAGAAACAGAAAAAAGTATGAAAGTTATATCTAATAACTCTAATGATAAGAAAAAGCTTACACAATCCTATGAAGGATCAATTAAAGCAATTGACGATTTGATATATACTCTTAATAGTGAATTTTCATATAAAAAGGATATAACAATAGGTCCTGATGAGTTTTTTTTCTATGCCACAGAGAAGATGGATGAAGTTAAAAAGTTATCTATGGTTGAAGCTGACATATTATTAAAGCAATCTGAAAGTCAGATCAGAGATTTGGATTTTTCTAGAAACCTTATAACATTATCAGTTTTAGCAATATTAGCTTCAATAATTTACTTGTTTTTAGGATTCTATAAATCTATTTTAGATAGTATTCTATCTATTAAAGGTGTTGCTGCAAAAATAGCAGAAGGAGATTTATCAGAAAGAATACATTTAGAATGTGAAGATGAAGTTAGGGAAATAGGTGATTCGGTAAACAAGATGCTTGACAGGCTTATTGATAACTATCATGAGGTTAGAAGAGCAAGAGATATATCAGAAAAGGTAGCTAACCATGATTGGCTTACTGGAGTACCTAATAGAGCTTTTTTTATGAGAAAACTTGAAGATCTTATAGAAGAGTATAAAGATACTGAAACAAAATTTGCAATTTTGTTCATTGATTTAGACAGATTTAAGTGGATAAATGATAACTTAGGTCACCAAATGGGTGATATAGTTTTAAAAGAGGTCGCAAAGAGGTTAGTGGATGTAATAAAGAAAAAAGGTATAGTTTGTAGACTTGGTGGAGATGAGTTTACAGTAATTTTAACTGACTTTCAAGATAAAAAGGATATCATGGATACTATTGCAAAAATTGAAAAATATATTGAAGAACCTTTAACTTTAGGTAATAATAAATATAGTGTAGGAGCAAGTATAGGATCAGTAATCCATCCGGATGAAGCAGATGGGTTTGATGAACTTATACAAAAAGCAGATATAGCGATGTATGATGAAAAAAGAAAAAAGAAGTGTAAAAATTTAAGCTAATTATGGCAAAGGTGATATAATGGATTATAGGTTGTTGTTAGAGAACTTACTAAGGCTTCTATTAGCTTCCTTTTGTGGAATTTTGGTAGGATGGGAACGTAAAAGTAGGATGAAAGAGGCTGGAATACGGACTCATTTCATAGTGGCATTAGGAGCTGCACTAATGATGGTTATTTCTAAATATGGGTTTCAAGATCAAGAGGCTTTTTTAAAGGTACCTATAGATCCCACTAGAATTGCTGCTCAGATAGTAAGTGGAGTAGGATTTCTTGGTGCTGGAGCAATCTTTATGCAGAAAAATACAATAAGGGGACTTACTACAGCAGCTGGGATTTGGGTAACAGCAGGAATAGGAATGGCCATAGGCGCTGGAATTTATTTTGTTGGTTTTGCCGCTACTATAATTATAGTGATAGGGCAGACTGTGCTTCATCGCGATTATAAATGGTTAGCTTCCCCTAAGGCTGTACCTATGAATATAATAGTAGTTGATCATGAAAAGGCAATCAAAGATATAAGCGATAGATTTAAAGAAAATGATATTACAGTGTTAAAGATGAAAGTAGTAAAGAAAACTGATGAACAACTGATAGATTTGAGGCTTATACTGAAAGTAAGTTCATCGCTTACACCTATTGATCTTATTTCTCTAATAGAAGAGGATAAAAATGTGAGATCAGTAGAAATTTAAATGGATAAAAGGTCTCTAAAGCTTCTTTCTTTAGAGACTTTTTACTTTATAGAAATATAAAAAAATTTGCTAGCTTAATCTAGTGAATTCAGTGTCTTAGGGAAATTTACTAGGTTTAGCAGTGAAAAATAAAACAAATTTTGGGGAGGATATAAACTATGAATTATTTTGAAGAAAGCTTAAGGGTTCATGAAGAACATAAGGGGAAGATAGAAGTAGTTTCTAAGCTTAAGGTAGAGACTAGAGAAGATTTGAGTATCGCATACACTCCAGGAGTAGCAGAACCATGCAAGAAGATACATGAAAATAAAGATGATGTTTATAAGTATACTGCAAAGGGGAATCTGGTTGCAGTTGTAACTGATGGAACCGCTGTTCTAGGACTAGGAGATATAGGACCTGAAGCAGGGCTGCCTGTTATGGAAGGGAAGGCTATACTTTTTAAAGAATTTGCTGGAGTTGATGCATTTCCTATTGCTTTAGCCTCTAAGGATCCGGATGAAATTGTTCAAGCTGTGAAGCTAATAGCTCCAGGTTTTGGGGGAATTAACTTAGAAGATATTTCAGCACCAAGATGTTTTGAAATAGAAGAGAGGTTGAAGAAAGAACTTGATATTCCAGTATTTCATGATGACCAACATGGAACTGCTGTAGTAGTTTTATCTGGAGTTATAAATGCTTTAAAGATAGTACATAAAAATATAGAAGACATAAAAGTAGTAGTAAATGGCGCTGGTGCAGCTGGTACAGCTATAGCTAAGCTTCTGCTATCACTTGGAGTGAAAAATCTTATAGCTTGTGATAAAGTAGGTATTTTATATGATGGAATAGAAAATGTAGATGATGCAAAGAAAGCATTGGCTAAAATATCTAATCCTGATAAAATAAAAGGAATTTTATCAGATGCATTAGTAGGTGCAGATGTATTTATAGGAGTATCAGCTCCAGGAATATTGAAAACAGAAATGGTTAAAAGTATGAATAAGGATGCTATAGTATTTGCAATGGCAAATCCTGTCCCTGAAATAATGCCAGATGAAGCCATAAAGGCTGGAGTTAAGGTAATAGGTACAGGAAGATCTGATTTTCCTAACCAGATCAATAACGTATTAGCTTTCCCAGGAATATTTAGAGGCGCTTTAGATGTAAGAGCAAAAGAAATTAATGAAGAGATGAAGATTGCAGCTGCTTATGCTATAGCTGATTTTGTTAAGGAAGAAGAATTAAGTACGGAAAATGTAATACCAAGTGCTTTAGATAAAAATATAGCGAAGGTCGTTGCTGAAGCAGTGGCTAAGGCAGCAAGAGAAACTGGAGTTTCTAGAATATAATTAAAGTGAGATTAGAGCAGAGAAAATATGTCTATTAAGTATAGGCATATTTTTTTATTATTAAATAGAGGCTAAGTTTATTATATAAAAACAAACGGCACAATTACATTTCCAAAGGTGTATAATTATAGATATGCCACCTTATAATTTGTACAGGTGTTGTATGGATCTGTCTTTAGTTATTAACCTATATACTGTTTGGAGGATAGATATATGAAAAAAATTATAGTTTTAGATACAACCTTAAGAGATGGAGAACAAGTTCAAGGGGTAAAGCTTAACTTATATGAAAAGTTAAAGATTGCAGATCAGCTTAAAAATCTAAATGTTGATATAATTGATGCTGGGTTCCCAGCGGGGTCTACTCAAGATTTCAAGTCTGTTGAGAGTATTTCAAAAAAGCTAGGAAGTTATACCTCAATATCTGCCATAGCTAGAGCTGTTAAGGAAGATATTGATCTAGCATACAAATGTTTAAGGTTTGCAGAGGATCCTCTAATTCACATATCCATAGGTGCATCAGACATACATATAGAAAAAAAGCTTAGGAAAACCCGTGATCAAATATTAATACAAAGTAGTGAAGCTATAAGATATGCTAAAAAGTTATGTAATAACATACAGTATTCTGTTGAAGACGCAACAAGGGCAGATTTTGATTATCTTTGGGAAAATATAGAGAACGCAGTAAAGGCAGGAGCAACAATCATTAATATAGCTGATACTGTAGGTTTTGGATTACCGGAAGAATTTGGATATTTGGTAAAGAAAGTGAACTATAATTTGAAGAACTTAGATCAAAATGCAATATTAAGCGTTCACTGTCACAATGATATGGGACTTGCTACAGCTAATACCTTAGCAGCAATAAAAAGTGGTGCTGATAAGATAGAAGCTACTATAAATGGTGTAGGTGAGAGAGCTGGCAATGCCGCTTTAGAAGAGATTGCTATGGCTCTTAAGATAAGAGATAGTTATTATAATGCCTATACTAATATAATATCTACAGAACTAAAGAAAACCTCAAAGCTAGTGAGCTATATTATGGGCTTGGATGTTGCTGCAAATAAGGCAATAGTAGGAGGAAACGCGTTTGTTCATTCTTCAGGAATACATAAAGCAGGTGCCATAAAAAGCAGAGATGTTTACGAAATAATACACTCAGAAGATATTGGTAGTGAAGAGTCGGATATAATATTAACTATGCATTCAGGAAGAATTGAGCTAAAGGATGCACTCTCTAAGTTAGGTTTTGAGAAGTTAGATGATGAAGAGCTAAATAAGATATTTGATAAGTTTCAAGATATAGTTGAATTGAAAAAAGAAGTGTATGATTACGACCTATATTATCTAATAGAAAGTATAGTAGATATAAATCCTGATTTAGGTGATGAGATAATCGAAAAACGAAAAAATCTTTACGAATTAGTAGAACTTCAAGTGATAAGTAATAGCATATTTCCGTCTGCAAGTGTAAAGATTAAAAGAGGCGATAAGACATACAAAAAAAGCAGCATAGGTAATGGAGTTGTTGATGCACTTTATACTGCTATAAAGGAAGTTGCTGAACTAGAAGTTGATTTAAGAGAATATAAGATAAGTAGCATATCTAAGGGAAAAGAAGCCCTGGGTAAGGTTACTATAAACCTAAATTATAATAAAAAGAACTATATTTCCAGAGCTATTGATACGGATATAATAAAAGCTAGTGCATTGGCGTTTATCAATGCTCTAAACAACATAATGATGGATAAGATCAAATAAAATTATAAATATCATATGTGCAGAAAAATTCACTAAAGAAAATTTTTTAGTGAGTTTTTTATGAAAGGGGGGCGCACTGTTGAAAGATAATTTAATTTTAAAGTTTGTAAAAGAAAATAAGTTAACTTACTTTATTGGAGTAATATTCATGTTTTTAACATCCTATATTCAATCTTTGTTTCCTAATATTTTAGGAAATACCATTGATATTTTAAAAAAAGATAATTTTGATTCGAGAAGTGTAAAACTGAATATTATATATTTACTTTTAGTGGCTATTGCTACTTTTATAACAACTTATCTTTGGAGAAATTTTGTTATAGTCAATGCAAGAAAGTTAGAATGTTCTCTTAGGGAGAGGTTATTTGATCACTTTCTAATGTTGTCGCCGGATTTTTACAACAATCGTAAGACTGGAGATCTTATAGCTTATGCTATTAATGATATATCTGCAGTTAGAATGACTTTTGGTCCTGCCATAGCCATGTCTATAAATGGAGTAGCTATTTGCATAATATCAATTTATTCTATGGCTAGATCTATAAACTGGAAGATTACCTTAATCTCACTTCTACCAATTCCAATAATATTACTTTTTATGATGAAGATAGGTACCTTGATACAGAAAAGATTCAAGATAGTTCAAGAAAGCTTTGGAGCTATATCTGATAGAGTGCAAGAAAATATATACGGAATAAGAGTTATAAAGGCTTATGTTCAAGAGGAGCATGAGCTTAATAACTTTGAGAAGTTAAATCAAAATATGAAGGATGCTAACATAAACATGATTAAAGTGTCATCCTTTTTATCACCAGCCATAGAGATATGCTTTAGTATAAGCTTTGTTATTAACTTAATATATGGTGGAAACGCAGTTTTAAAGGGATCAATTTCCCTAGGAAGTTTTATAGCTTTTAATGGATATTTAACTATGATAATGAATCCAATACTATCTATAGGTCGTGTAATAACTATTTTCCAAAGAGGTATGGCTTCTTTAAAGAGATTGAATGATATATTTAGCCAAGAACCAGAGGTTATAGACGGTAAGAAAAGATTTATAAAAGATATAAAAGGAAATATAAAAATTACTTCTTTAGATTTTTCGTATAAAGGAAGTGATAAAAAAGTGTTGAAAGACATTAGTTTGGATATTCCTTTAGGAACCACCTTAGGAATAGTAGGGGAGACTGGTTCGGGAAAAAGTACTTTAGTTAATTTATTGCTGAAGTTATATAATGTTAAGGAAGGCTCTATCTTACTAGATGGGAAGGATATAAATGATTATACCCTATCCACATTAAGAAAGAATTTTGGATATGTACCACAGGATAACTTTTTATTTTCGGCCTCAATAAAAGATAATGTAAAGTTTTTTAAGGATCAATTCAGTGATAAGCAAGTTGAAGAAGCAGCTAAAAATAGCTGTATATATGATAGCATAATTAACCTTCCCAATGGCTTTGATACTGTACTTGGAGAGAGAGGTGTTAATCTTTCTGGTGGGCAAAAGCAAAGAATAGCCATAGCAAGAGCATTAGTAAAGGATCCATCAATACTGATATTAGATGATTCATTATCAGCAGTGGACACTATAACTGAAGGTGATATAATAGAAAATTTGAAAGAAATAAGAAAAGGTAAGACCACTATCATAATTGCGCATAGAGTTTCAGCAGTTGAGATAGCAGATAAAATTATTGTAATGAGACATGGAAGGATAGTAGAGTTTGGTAACCACAAGGAGCTTATGAGTAAGAGGGGGCATTATTATGAAATTTATATGGAGCAATACAACCAGAAGAAACAGGGACTTGAAGTTTCATAAAGCCAAAAGTCTCACAAGGCTATTACAATTTACTATGCCATACATAAGAAAAATAATTCTGGCTGCTGCATGTGTAATATTAGTAAATATAGCTCAGCTTCTTAAACCTTATATATTAAAACTTATAATTGACGATTTTTTAATTAATAGGAGTGTACAGTCAGGTATTCATTCTATAGATGCTATGGCATTTTTGTATTTTATAATAGTTTTACTTGGGGGTGTATTTACCTTTGCTCAGGTAAATCTAATTAATAGAGTTGGACAGGATATAATGAAGACTCTAAGAAGTAAGGTTTTTAAAACAATTCAATTATTACCATTATCATATCTAGACAAGAATTCTTCAGGCAGACTCATTACTAGGGCTACTAATGATGTAGAAGCTCTCAGTGAGATGTATACCGATGTTATTATAAACCTTTTTAAAGATGTCTTTCTATTGATAGGAATTGTTTATGCCATGGTAACTTTAAATCTAAAGTTGGCTTTAATATCCTTTTCAGTAGTTCCAATTATGTTTTTTATAGTGTTTTTACTAAAGAAAAAGATTAAAGATAATTTTACCAATATGAAAAGTCTAATAGGTAGAATAAACGGGTTCATGGCTGAAAGTATCTCAGGAATGAAGGTAATACAGATTTTTCAGGGAGAAAAAGAAAAGAAACAGCAATTTCTTAAACTAAATGGTGATTATTTTGATACTACTTTATTTCAAGTAAGGTTAAATAGTATATTAAGGCCAGCCGCAGATATATTTCAATCCTTAGCAGTGGCTATAATTATATGGTATGGCATGGGAAAGATTGCTGGTAAAACCCTTGAAATTGGTGTGCTTTACGCTTTTACAACCTATATAAAGCAGTTTTTTGCACCAATATCAGACCTAGCGGACAACTATACTACAATTCAGTCAGCCTTAGTGTCTGCGGATAGAATTTTTGAACTATTAGATGAAGAAGATACCTTGGAGGATATTGGTAAAGGCTTAAATATCAATAAAATAGAAGGAAATATTGAGTTTAGGCATGTATGGTTTTCCTATAACAATAAGGATTGGGTGCTTAAGGATATAAGTTTTAAACTTAATAAAGGTGAGATGGCTGCCTTTGTAGGGGAAACAGGTTCGGGAAAGACTACAATAATAAATCTTATTAGTGGATTTTATGATATACAAAAAGGGGAAATACTTATAGATGGAGTAAATATAAAGGACATCAGTAAAAAAGATCTGAGAAGAAACATATCAGTAGTGTTGCAAGATGTGTTTTTGTTTTCTGGGAACATAAGAATGAATGTAACTCTAAATGACACTATAGATGATAAAGTTATAAATGAAGCGTTAAAAACCTCATATGCTTCAGATTTTGTAAATAGTCTTGGAGAAGGCTTAGATCATCCTGTTATGGAAAGAGGTAGTACTTTCTCATCAGGGCAAAAGCAGTTGCTTGCTTTCGCTAGAGCTCTTGCTCACAAACCATCAATATTTGTATTAGACGAGGCCACAGCCAACATTGATACCCATACAGAAAAATTAATACAAAAGGCTATTGATAATGTGGTTATTAATACAACAACTATAGTTATTGCTCATAGACTTTCAACTATTAGAAATTCTGATAAAATAATAGTTTTAAAAAACGGAAGTATTGTGGAGATGGGGAATCATAATGAATTAGTAACTCAAAATGGATATTATAAGAAGTTACTAGAAGAGGGGCTGGAAGAAGATACTCAAGAATATCTAGCGTAAAGTATGTAGTAATCTACCACTATATTTCATAAATGCACTTTATATGGTATATGATGAAAAAAAATTTTCTTATAGTTATATTTGGTATAGAAAAATGTAGAATATGGTGTATAATTTACTAGAGAACAAATGTTTTTGTGGGGAAGGGAAGGAATGTACACCGTAATTGATTTAATTGACAAACTTATTGAGATTGACAGAAGCTCAGAAGAATACTATCTAAAAATAAGCGAGGATGATAAATTAAAAGAAAAGATAAAAATACTTACGAAGGCCTTAGCTAAAAAGGATAGGAGACACATTGACAGATATCTTGAAATAAGATCAAAAATTCAAGATGATGATGATGTAGAAATAGATTTTTTTACCTATGATAAAGCAGTTAAATTGATTTATGAATTCACTGGATTTAGGAAAAAAGACGAATTTAGTCTAGGTATTAGAGAATTTGTGCTAGATGCACTGGAATTTGAAAAGGAAAGCTTAGCCTTGGTATTGAGGATAAGAGGTCTTTTGGTAAATTCTCAAGCTGATACCTATAAAGAAAACTATAAAATTCTGACAAGCATAGTAGAACTAGAAAAAAGCCACGTAAAAGATATAGAGGGGCTTAAAGAATATATTAGTTAAATAAGGGCTTTGGTAAAATTACTAAAAGCTCTAAATAAAAGCCATACATAAAAGAGGATGTTACTCTTTTTATGTATGGCTTTTATTTTTGACTCTGCTAGTGCCAGCTTGAAATTAAGCAGTCAGTTATTGAGATTTTAATAAGATTGGGAAAAAAATTATTATAGAGTAAATAGGTGAAAATTTATGTTGGATATTGAAAGATTTTAAGATGTTTTATTGCAAGGATACACTAATATATTAAAATATTATAGAAACAAATATATTTTAATTTAAAAAACTATTAAATATTGTGGATTTATCTAAAAGGATTTGAGCTGAGAATATAGAATATATATTGTAAGCATTTAGTGTTTTAGTAAAAGTAAGTAGGCACATGTATGTATACGGTTTCCTAAAGACAAAACAGATATCATTACTTTCAAATTAAAGGAGGATAAAAATGTCTATAAAGAAGAGATTACCAATAGTAATAATTACAATAATAATTGTATCTGTAGGATTACTTTCACTGGTGACATATGTTAATATGTCAAAAGCTCTAAGAAATCAAAGCGATGGCGAGATGAAGTCCTTAACCACAGAAGGTGTAAAAACTTTAGAGGCGTTAATAGAAAAAGAAAAGCAAGCTAATTCTATGCTTGCTAGTAAAAATGAATTTATTGATATACTTTCAAGAAAAGCTAGTGGCGAGGAGTCAGAGGATTTAAGAGCTAAGATAACAGATGCTACAACCTGGCTTAAAAACTACTCAAGTAAGGCTGCGAACTTGGACAACGTATTTGTAGTTGATAAAAATTACAATTCTGTAATAGAAGGGACATCTAGTTTTGGGAAGGATCATAAGAATGAAGATTATCTTAAAACTGCATTATCTGGCATAAGTGTAATAAGTAGTACTTTGACCTCTGGATCTACAGGAAGTCAGATAATCGTATTTGCTTCTCCAATAGTGAAGGATGGAAATGTGATTGGGGCTGTGGCTTCGTCAGTTACTTGCGAAAGTTTTTCTAATTACTTAAAAGATTTAAAAGCATCTGCTTCAAAGTCTAGTTACATATATATTGTTGATGGAGCTGGAAATGTTGTGTACAACCCAGATGACGACAAAATAGGAAAGACTGTTGAAAATGACAAAATAAAGGATGTAGTAGCAAAAGTAAAAACTAATCCAGACCTAAAGGGTGATAAAATAGAATATACCGAAGCTGGAAAAGCTAAGTCTGCTTACTACGAGGTAACTGTAGGTATGAACTGGATTGTAGTTCTAGCAGAAGATAAGTCAGAAGTTATGAGTCCAATAATTAATACTATGATTACTTATCTTGTATTGGCAGTAATTATAAGTGCTTTTGCAGGTATATTTAGTATATTTTTCTCAAATAGAATAACAAAGCCTATATCTGATATAACAAGTCTAATAAATGATACGGCGGAACTTAACTTGGTGTTTAACGAAAAGTATGGTAAATATGAGAAGTATAAAGATGAAATAGGTACAATGTTCAAGGCTGTTACTGCTACTAGAGGTATACTTAGAAGCATTGTCAATAATTTAATATCAGTGTCTGATCAAATAAATGATAATGCTATATTAATAGAGGATATGACTAAAAACTTAAGAGTATACGCAGATGAAACTTCATTAGAAACAGAAACCTTATCTGCTAGTATGGAGGAAAGTGCTGCTACAGTTGAGGAGATATCCGCATCTTCAGGGGAAGTTAGCAATGCTATTGAATCCATATCAGAGAGAGCTTCTGAAGGTAGCATGGTGACTAATGATATTGCAGAAAGATCCAAAGAGCTAAAGGATAACGCCGTTAGTTCGGGTAATAATGCAAAGAGCATATACTTTAGCGTTAGAGAGCAACTAGAGACAGCTATCAAAAAATCAGAAGCAGTTAAGCAAATTGATATATTAGCACAATCAATATTGGAAATAACAGAACAAACCAACCTTCTAGCACTTAATGCAGCAATTGAAGCGGCTAGAGCAGGTGAAGCTGGAAAGGGATTTGCTGTTGTTGCAGATGAGGTTAGAGCATTGGCAGAGCAATCAGGTAATACTGCTGCTAATATTCAAAATGTGGTTAAAACTGTTAATGCATCAGTTAAGGATTTAAATTCTCAAGCCATGAGGGTATTAGAGTTTATAGATACGCAAGTACTTCAAGACTATGAAAATTCATCAAATTCATCAGAACAATACAACTCAGATTCACTAAAGGTTAATAATTTAATGCTTGAGTTTAGTGCAACTTCTCAAGAACTAACTGCTACCATTGAAAGTATGTCTACAGCTATAATAGATATAGCTCAAACTGTTAATAATGGAGCAGCTGGGATAACAAATATAGCGACAAAATCTTCTGAAGTTGTTGAAAAGGTAAAAGTTATAGAGGATAGCATAGCTAAGAGTAAAGAAAGCTCAGAGAGCCTAAGAGAAATAGTAGCTAAATTTAAACTTTAGGACTGTTAAAGTATAATTTCAACAATATTATTAAACATAGCCAAAAATATTATCAACATATTTCAGAGTATGATAACTGTATTGTAATTTTTTGGTGCAATATATAACAAAGTTACAAAAATATGAACTAGGTATGAATAGAGGTTTACAATTAGTGGTAAATAACATATAATATTTTTAATATGAGAGTGTACCTAGGGTTCCGATATTAATATATGTCTGGTCCGAGCGGTACAGGATTTTTTCTACACTTTTAGGATAAAAGCCTAAAGGACGAGTCTCAAGCTGAGATTTGTCTTTTGGGCTTTTTTTTATTGTCTAGGAAAGTTCTTAGCTAAACCTATTAATTTCAAGGGTTTAGAGAATGTATTTAGGATTAAAAGTAAAATAATCTTATTCGCCTGCCGGATTTTTCTCATATGTATTGGTAAAGGTAGATGCGTAAAAAATATTAGGAGGAGAGAAGTATGGAAATAATCAAAGTAAAAAATCTATGCAAAAACTTTAAAGTAAAGACAAAAGCCCCAGGGCTAAGAGGTAGTGTTAAATCTATTATTTCACCTAGCTATAGGCAAATTGAAGCAGTAAAAAACGTATCTTTTCAAGTTGAAAAAGGAGAAATATTAGCCTTTATAGGACCAAATGGAGCTGGAAAGTCAACTACCATAAAAATGCTTACAGGTATACTTCATCCTAGCAACGGTTATGTTGAAGTAGCTGGATTTAATCCATCAAAAGAGAGGAAGCGGTTAAGTTATAGGATAGGTACAGTTTTCGGGCAAAAGTCTCAGCTTTGGTTTCATCTACCACCTCTTGACAGTTTTAATCTTTTAGGAAATATATATGAAATTGATAAAAATAAGCTAAAAAAAAGGATAGACTTTCTGAAAGAAATCTTTGAGATTCAAGAGCTGATGGATATACCTGTTAGAAAGCTTTCTCTTGGACAAAGGATAAGATGTGAGATTGCAGCTTCCATACTTCATGAGCCAGAAATAATATTTCTAGATGAGCCGACTATAGGCTTAGATGTAGTAGTAAAGCAAAATATAAGAGATTTAATCCTTAAGCTAAATAAGGAAGAGAAAACCACTATATTTCTTACCTCTCATGATTCAGGGGATATAGAACAGTTGTGCAAAAGAGCAATAATTATAAATCATGGAGAACTAGTGCTTAACGAGAGTATCAAAGATCTTAAGCATAATTATTTAAATAAGAAGGTTATAAGTATAAAGTATGATGAACCAGTTAAACTCATAGATAATAATTTTAAGGTGATAAAAAATAAAGAAGGATCAGTAAAAGTAGAGGTTGATACATCAAAAAATGATATAGAAGTTATTTTAAGTGGTCTTATAAGTAAAGGAAAGGTAAAAGATATAACCATATCAGATCCTCCACTGGAAGATATAATATCTCATATATATAAGGAAAACAGGGAGGGAGATAGGAATGCGGTTAATTCGTAAGTATTTACAGATATCAAAGATAAATATGTCCAATAACTTGGTTTACTTTTGGAACTTTTTAAGTAAAAATCTGTTTTTCATATTTATAATGTTTATATATTTGATGCTATGGAGAAATATATACGGAACTAAAGGAAGCACTGTAGCAGGTTTTACCTTAAATCAAATGATATGGTATTTAGTATTTACCGAGCTTGTGACTTTGACCAGAACAGATATACATCTTCAAGTAAACGATGATGTTAAATCAGGTAATATAGCATATCTTCTAAATAAGCCTTACAATTATGTAGCGTACTGTTTTTCTTACTTTATTGGTGAATTAGGGATAAAATTATTAACCAATGGAGTAATAGGAATTGTGATCGGACTAATCTTTGTGGGACCTTTACAAAGCTTCAACTTAGCCTTCTTACCATTTATTTTCTTATCACTTATCTTAGGTTGTATAATAAATTTCTTTATTTATATAAGTATTGCTTTATTATCTTTTTGGTTTGAAGACAATAATGCCTTCTTTTGGATATATTCAAAGCTTATTTTTACTTTAGGTGGTATGCTTATGCCTATAGAATTTTTTCCGAACTGGCTAAAGACCATAGCTCACTTTCTTCCATTTTCTTATGTAACCTACGTACCTGCTAAACTTGCAGTAAACTTTTCCTTTTATGATTTTTTTAGAGGGTTCTCAGTGCAACTAGTATACCTAATGGTATTTGTGTTACTTTCCGCAACTATGTATAGAAAGGGGGCAAAGAATCTAAATGTTAACGGAGGTTAGAAAATCCATAAAGTTAATTGCTTTTTATTTTAGATTCAACTTATCATCGGTAATGGAATATAGGGTAAGCTTTTTAATTCAAACCTTTGGTATGATATTAAATAATTCAGCTTTTATATTTTTTTGGTGGATACTTTTTCACAATGTAAGTTCTATAGGAGGTTATGGCTTTAAAGATGTTATGATGCTGTGGTCTATAATGTCAACAGGTTTTGGAATAAGCTTTGTAGCCTTTGGTAACCTGAGCAATATAACAAGGATGATATTAAATGGTGAGTTAGATACCTACTTGCTTCAGCCTAAAGACCCACTTTCAAATATAATCTGCTCAAAGACTGTAGTATCTGCTTGGGGAGATACAATGTATGGGTTAATATTGTTTATAATACTGAATGGAGTTCATATAAAGAGTTTACTTTTGTTCATCACATTTTCTATAACCGCAGCTT
The DNA here is from genome assembly GCF_009928445.1 of Clostridium sp. C8-1-8. Taxonomy (GTDB): domain Bacteria; phylum Bacillota; class Clostridia; order Clostridiales; family Clostridiaceae; genus Clostridium_AR. The sequence continues at coordinate 80,039 of NZ_JAABNO010000015.1, forward strand.
TAATTTTTGCTTCAGTACTTGTGACCTGTCATAGTATTAGCTTCTATGCAGGAAATGTAGACAGCTTGGCAGGCCTTATCACTGAGTTTATGATAAGTTTTTCTATATATCCAGAAGGTATATTTAGTGGTGTTATAAAGTATGTTTTATATACTGCAATACCAACAGTATTTATGGTGTATATGCCTGTAGAGATAATAGCAAAATTTTCAATTGAAAAGACAGCTGCAGTAATCGTAGTAACAGTACTATGGATAATTATTGCTTACACTATGTTTTATAAAGGTCTAAAAAAATATGAGTCTGGTAATTTAATAATAAATAAGCTTTAATGGTATAAAAAATTAATAAATAATAATTAAGCCATACATATATAGGATATAAGTTCCTTGTGTGTATGGTTTTATTCTTTAGGAAATGTTTATGAAAAAAGGCTTTGGCAAAGTATAATTAAAAAGAGCTTATTTCTTTCCTGTTAAATTACATTTTATAGAACCTTTGTATAAGTATGGTTAAAAGAGCTTAATTTTAACTTAGGTAAAAAATAACAAAGACATAAGCTTTATGTTAGTTTATTTGAAAAATTAATATAAATGCATGAGAGATTTTATCTAGTTAAGTTGTATATATTTATGAAATTAACGTTAATTGAATATCAATAAGAAGTAAATTGGAACATTTTTATATGGAGGACTGAGCTTGAAGATTAATGATGACAATTATTTATTAGAACTAAGAAATAAAAATCCTAAGGCACTGAAGTATATTATGGAAAAGTACACGAGACTTTTATATGGAGCTAGTTTAAGTATACTAGGCAGCTATGGCACCAAGGAAGATATAGAGGAGTGTGTTCAAGATACCTTCATCTATTGCTGGGACAACATAGGTAGCTTTAGTGAAGCTAAAGGAAGTTTTAAAAACTGGCTTGTGATAATATGCAGAAGCAAAAGTTTAAATAAAAGAAAGAATTTATCTAGAAATTCTAAATTGATCGATATAGATGAAGTAGACATAGAATCGATTACGCAGCTGGAAGCAGATTATATAAGCAAAGAAAACAGGCAAAAGCTAATAACTGCCATTAAGGATTTAAAAGGAGTAGACAGAGAAATATTTATAAGAAAGTACTTTTTCTATGAAAGTAGTGATTCTATATGTGAAACTTTAAACCTTACAAGAACTGCTTTTGATAATAGAGTTTATAGAGGAAAGAAGAAAATCAAAGAAATGCTTAAAGGCTATTACATGGAGGTGCTTTAGTAGTGAGTAATAGAGAAATTGATATATTAGATGGGTTTACTGAAGAGGAATTAGCTGAAATTTTGAAAGACACTGATATTGAATTTAAACATGATATAGATGAAGTGACAAAGCAAAGGATTATGAATAATACATTTTCTAAAATAAAGGCTAACAAGGGAAGCTTTAGGCTTAAAAGCTTAAAAAGAAGAAATATTATAGCAGCTTCCTTGGCGTTAATTGTGGTATTTTCAGTCTCACCTTTTGGTAACAAAGTATTTGCAATGGTCAAAGAGACTTTAGTGCTAATTCCTGGAATTGGTGCACAAAAGAGCACTGGAGGAGATGAAAGTATAAAGTATGTTTTGTCTCAGCCTATAGGTTGGAAGAATGGAAAGGAAGCCATACTTATCAAAGGAGCTACCCTTTCAAAATCTAAGTTAGAGATAACTTTTACTGGAACCTCAGAAAAACTTTTCACTCCAGAATACTTCGCCAAAACTGAAAGAAAAAAGATAGAAGAAGATCAGACTAATTTAATTTATGTTAAAGATAAAAGTGGAAAAGTATATAAAACGGAGAGTTGTAGTATGGGAGATGATGATGACAATAATTTTCATGGGAAATTTACTTTTGAGGGAAGTGAGGAAAATCTAAAAGAGTTTGAGTTGTATACAAATAACAAGCTTATTTCCCATGTTGCTTTGAAAAAAGCTGAAGAAGTAGCAATTGAAGATATTCCTAATAAATCAATAAATCAAGGAATTACAATAGGAGCCTCCAAAGTTGAAGTTGATGATAATGTTATTTTGACTCTTATAAGTCCAAACTTCGGATATGATGTTAGAGAAAAAAGAGTTGGCGGCTTTGGCTATGATGAAAAACTTGGAGAAAGGACTAATACCTTGGTTGATGCAGAGGGCAAGAAAGTTGATTTAAAGTATGGCAATTCATATGAAGCATTAAATGATATAACTTTTAAGAATACAGGAAAGTTCCCATACACATTAACAATACCTACTGTAGGCTTAGATTATGAAATAAATGAAAAAGTTCAAGTGGATGTACCTAGTAAAGAGGAAAGTATAAACAAGGATATTATCCTTGGAAAGTTTAAGGGAAAGTTAATTAAAGCAACAAAATATAAAAAGGAAAATAAAGAGGTTTTATCAGTATACTTAAAAGTTCACGGTGGAAGTGAAGTTGAAAGTCCAACATATGCATCCGTTAAGGATGATTCATTCAAGGCTTCTAGCATGTACACTCAGGCTGATGGAGTACAGGTATTTGAGTTTGAGATAGATGATAATACGAAAAAAGTAGACTTAACTTTCGATAGAGTAGGGGCTAAGCTCAAGGGTCCATGGGTTATAAAAGTAGATAAATAATCTGTAAAATACCTATATGTGACAGATCAATTTATAGTATTGAAATATATTATAAATTGGTCTGTTTTTATATTTAGATTTCTTAAAGTGCTGTGTTTAAAAATAGTCCAATATTTAAAGATATATAACTGCATTTCATAATGTATTAAAACTATTCTTTCAATCAAATCTAAAAAAAAATATTTATTAGTTATGCTATAATGAAAATGGATATAATCATAAAGGAAATACTTATATTTATGGTTATAAGAGGCTACAAAGCCGTATTAACACTATATATTTATATGATTATATGTTTTTATAATTATATAAATATATAATTTTAGTTAAATTAATTTATTAGAAGTTGAGCTGAATTAATACTTAATATAAGGATAAATATTATTGGAGGAACAACGTACTTATGGATCTACAAGCAAATATGGATATTAAAGAGTTTGATGATAAGGCCTTAGAGATTCTGAGCAAATATTTTGGATATAACTCCTTTAGGCCTGGGCAGAAGGAAATAATTGACGAGATACTTAAGGGTAATGATACTGTAGCAATAATGCCTACTGGTGGAGGTAAATCTATATGTTACCAAGTACCAGCCATGATTATAGAAGGCTTAACTATAGTTGTTTCACCTTTGATATCTCTTATGAAGGATCAGGTTGACGCAATTAGAGATATTGGGATAGAGTCGGCTTATATAAACAGTACCTTAAGCAATAAAGAGATAGATGAAATTTTTCAAACTGCTCTATCGGGAAAATTAAAGGTGCTTTATGTTGCGCCTGAAAGATTAGAGACTTCTCAATTCCTTAACTTAGTTTCTACAATTGAGGTTGGGTTTGTAGCAATAGATGAAGCTCACTGCGTATCTCAATGGGGACATGATTTTAGAACAAGCTATAGATTCATAAAAAGTTTTATTAATAGCTTAAATAAGAGACCTATTGTGGCTGCTTTTACTGCTACAGCTACAAGTGAAGTTAGAGAAGATATTGCAAAGCTTCTAGGCTTGCAGCAGCCAAAAGTTTTCATCTCAGGCTTTGATAGAGAGAATATAAAAATAAATATAATAAAAGGTGCCAATAAAAAGCATTTCATTCTGGATTTTATAAAAGAAAACTTAGAATCAGCTGGAATAATATATGCGGCAACAAGAAAAGAAGTGGATAGTATTCACGAATATCTAAGTTCTAAAAGCATAAGTTGTACTAGATATCATGCAGGACTTAGTGATGATGAAAGAAGTAGAAATCAAGAGGACTTCGTTTATGATAGATATAATGTTATGATTGCTACCAATGCTTTTGGTATGGGAATAGATAAACCTAATATTCGATATGTCATACACTATAACATGCCTAAAAATATAGAAGGGTATTACCAAGAGATAGGTAGAGCGGGAAGAGATGGGGAAGAAAGTCAGGCTATACTTCTATTTTCGCCTGGAGACATACATACTCAAAAATATATAATTGATATTGGAACAGGTAATGAACTAAGAAAGGTAAATGAGTATAAAAAGCTTCAAAATATGACTGACTTAGTTTATAGCAACGATTGTTATAGAAAATATATATTAAATTATTTCGGTGAAGAGTATGATAAAAAATGTAATAAATGTAGCAATTGTGAGGTAGAAGGCGAACTTACCAATAAGACCTTAGATGCTCAGAAGGTTTTATCTTGCGTATATAGAATGAAAAGACCTTATGGAGTTACGGTTCTAATTGATACCTTAAGAGGCTCTGAGAATAAAAAGATAAAAGAGATAGGATTTCATAAACTTTCAACTTACGGAATAATGAAGGATTATTCAAAAGATGAACTTAAGAATTTCATAAATACTTTAGTGTCTCATAGAATATTAGCTTATGATGAAGGGGAGTATCCGGTTGTAAGATTGAATGAAAAGTCTATGAGTGTACTTAGAGGTGAAGAAGAGGTTTGGTTTAAGGAAATACAGAAGGCTAAGAAGATAGTAGAGGATAATTCTTTATTTGAGATCCTAAGAAATCTGAGAAGAGAAATAGCCTCAGAAGAAAAAGTTCCGCCTTATATAGTTTTTGGAGATGCGACTTTAAAAGAAATGAGTTCTAGATTTCCTAAAAACCTAGAACAATTAGGTGATATATCCGGTGTAGGTGAACTGAAATTAAATAAATACGGAGAAAGATTTGTTAATACTATAGCTAGATATTTAGTAGAGAATCAGCTAGATGTATCTTTTGAGTATAAAAAGAAGGAAAAGACTGTTAGAAGTGCTTCAATTTCAAAAGAGTCTGATGAAAAGCATTTAGAAAAGTTAATAAAACAAAAAGAAAATGCAAGTAATAAAGAAGTTAAGAAAAAGTCCTATATGATTACAGTTGATATGCTTAGAGACAGGTTGAGTTTGTTAAGCATAGCAAAAGAGAGAGAAATCACTATTTCTACAATTTGTAGTCATCTTGAACAATACGTTTTAGAGGGTAATGAAATAGATTTTCAAATTGATTTCACAGATTTTCTTAGTGTGGATAAAGAAAAGTTAATATTAGAAGCGGTGAAAGAAGTAGGGGATGAGAAACTAAAACCTATAAAAGAAAAGGTTGCTGATGAAATCTCTTATGATGAAATAAAAATTGCTCTTTTAAAGAATAGACTGATAGTGTAGTTAGTGTTAAAGTTCTTTTTTGAAATTAAATTATTAATCATCACGTACTATAGTGAGCTTATATTACTTTAGAAGAATATTAAATATAGGTTAAAGTATTATTTAGTGATAAGACTTTAACAGTTATAATTATTTCTGTTTTTAACAAGTTTTTTGAGATAAACAATAAAAAACATAAACATATAAATGGTAAAATGGTTAACTTAGTAAAATATAGAGTAGCAAGCACCATATAAAAAGAGATTTATGACGTCTTTTTATATGGTGTTTTATATTGGAGATGATATAGTAAGTTAAAAATTTATCTTGATAAAGAAAAATTAACATAAAACTTTGGTAAAAGTTATTGCAATTAGCAAAAAAAAGCTTTATAATGTGAAATGTTTGACAATGAAAATCGATATCAATAACAAACTTAAGGTGATTTTACGTGAAAGGATACTGGTATGAGCAATTATTATGAAATTGAAACATTATGCATGGGGACTATAATAAGTCAAAGAGTATATGGTATCAATTCGGAGATAGCAGCAATTAAGGTTGAAGAAGAGATGAAGAGACTAGAGTACATCATGAACTTTTTCTCTGAAAATAGTGAAGTTTCTAGAATAAATAAAGCAGCGGGAAAATATGCTGTGGAGGTCGGTGCAGAGGTTTTATATGTGCTTAATAGAGCAAAATACTTTTCGGAAGTTTGTAAAGGAACCTTTGATGTTACGGTTGGACCTCTAGCTAAGCTTTGGGGCATTTTTACTGATAAAGCTAAGATTCCAACTAAGGAAGAAATTGAGCAAGCTATTAGCTGTGTAAGTTATAAAGATATAAGTATTGACAATGGACTAGGGGAAGTAAGGCTTATGAAAAGTGGTGAAAGTATAGACCTTGGAGCTATAGCAAAAGGATATGCAGCTGATAGAGCCATGGATATATATAGGCAATATAGTATAGAATCGGCTTTTGTAAATCTAGGTGGTAATGTAATGGTTTTAGGAAATAAACCAGACAATTCACCTTGGAGAATAGGTATACAAAATCCTTTTCTTGAGAGAGGAGTATGCTTAGGGGCAGTAAATGCATTTGATAAAACTGTAGTTACTTCAGGGGATTATGTAAGATTTTTTGAAAAGGATAATAAGAAATACCATCATATTATAGATCCAAGGACAGGATACCCATCTGACTCAAATCTTGTTAGTGCAACAATAGTAGCAGATCAATCAATCGGTGCAGATGCTGTATCTACTGGCATATTTATACTAGGACTTGATGAAGGGATTAATGTAGTTAAAAATTTGAAAGGTATGGAAGCAATTTTTGTCACAAAGGAAAAAGAAGTTCATATTACTAAAGGTTTAGAAAGAGACTTTACATTTTTTGAAGGAATGGATGATTTTAAGGTAATAACTAGATAGAATTTTTGTGGATGCTATTTATTTTTTAATAGCTATATTTTTTGAGATATTAATGATAATGAAAATCATTAATACGTTTTTGTTTCTTATTATTTAGCCTAAAATATTTAATTTTACTATCTTGTGGAGGGATTATTTTGAACACTAAAGCTTTAGATTTTAAAAAGAAGATAAATAAATTTAAGAGAAAGACATCACCGCTGAAGATTACCAGATTTTTTGTACAAGTAATATTTTTATATTTCTTTTCTGGATTCTTTACTTTAGCTTTTACAGGCTTTAAGAGTACACTTTTGAGAATGACAAAGGAAGACTTTAGTCTAGCCAATTCCTTTACCTTTGTTGCAGCTTTTGCAACGGTTGTTGTTTTATCATTTTTGGCTGGAAGGATATTCTGTGGTTGGTTGTGTGCATTTGGAACCTTTAATGATTTCTTATATTTTGTAGGTAGAAAGGTATTTAAGAAAAAGCTAAAGATATCGGAAAAGCTAGACAGAAGATTAAAGTTCTTAAAGTATATCATACTAGTAGGTATTATTATTTTTATATGGTTTATGAATTTATCACCTCAAAGTAACATGAATCCATGGGATGCTTTTGCTCAAATTCCTCAAGCAAAAACTATGATTACTCAAATTCCAGTAGCTTTTATTGTATTGGCTTTCATAGCTGTTGGTGCTATGTTTATAGAAAGATTCTTCTGTAGATATCTTTGTCCTCTTGGAGCTGTGTTGGCTATAACTTCAAAGTTTAAGATAATGAAGATCAGTAAACCAAGTGCTCAATGCGGTAAATGTACAATGTGTACACATAATTGTCCAATGGGCATCAATTTATCAAAGGTTGAGGTAGTTGATAGCGGTGAGTGTATATCATGTTTTAAGTGTGTTGATACATGTCATAGAAGCAACCCTCAGGTTGTAGCCTTTGGTAAGTTGAATTTTAGATGGTATGCTACAGCAACTGCAGCAGTTTTAATATTTGGACTTATGTTCTGGGGAAAGAAATTTGTAAAGCCAGAAACTAAATTTGCTAATAAAGTATCTACAGCTCAAATAGCGGAAGCTGACGAAGATATATATACTGATGGTGTTTATACAGGTATAGGAAAGGGATTTAGACCTAACCTAAAGGTAGAAGTTAAGATTTTAAAAGGAAAGATAGCTGATATTAAGGTGATTTCTCATGATGAGACTAAGGGATACTATGAGCAAGCTTTTGATATAGTACCAAAAGAAATAATAGCAGCTCAATCTGTAGAAGTTGATACAGTATCAGGTGCTACAAAGTCAAGTAATGGTATAAAATCAGCAGTAGGTGATGCACTTAATAAAGCGAGAAAGAAGGGAACTAAGAGTAAGGCTTCAGAAAATAATGTTCAGGAAAGTACAGAACAAAGTTCTGAAGAAAATAAAACTTCTCAAGCTACTGATGTTTCAATGGATAAAAATGTTAAGTTCAAGGACGGAGTTTATACTGGTGTTGGCACAGGTTATCAGCCTGGACTTACAGTATCGGTAACTATAAAGGATGGAAAGATAGCTGATATAAAGATAGTGTCAAGTAATGAAACAGCAGGATTCAAAGAAAAGGCTTTTGCAGTAGTGCCAAAGGAGATAATAGCAGCACAATCAACTTCAGTTGATGCAGTATCCGGTGCGACCTTCTCAAGCAGAGGAGTTATGGCAGCAGTTAAGAATGCACTACAAAAAGCAGTTATAAGTGGTGAGCTACCAGCAGATTCTAACACTAATTCAGCTTCAGCAAATACTAATGGTAGTAGTACAGCAGCAAACAAAGCTCCAAGTGAAGATAGTGCAAAAGTTAATGATACCAATCTTAAATATAAAGATGGGGTTTACGAAGGAATAGGACAAGGTTTTGGTAAAAATCTTAGGGTTTCAGTTAAAGTAAGTGGTGGCAAAATAGCTGATATATCAATATTAAGCCATAACGAGACTAAAGGTTTTTATGAAAAGCCATTCGAAATAGTACCAAAGGAAATAATAGAAAAGCAAAGTACAAATGTAGATGCTGTATCAGGGGCAACATACTCAAGTAGAGGTGTTATGGCTGCAGTTAGAAACGCACTAAGCAATGCAGTGGTTAGTGGTGAAATGCCAGCAGATACTACACCAGTAACTTCAGCTCCTGCTGAAAATATTACACCAAATAATGAGAATAGTAGTAATGCTAATAATCAAAATGGAAATAATACAACACCTTCAAATAGCACTAATGCTACAAATAGCTCTAACTCAACAAATAGTTCTGTTTTATACAAAGATGGCCAATATACCGGGGTAGGTAGAGGCTTTAGTCCTAATCTTAAGGTTTTAGTTACAGTTAAGGATGGAAGGATATCTGAAATAAAAGTGTTAGAACATGATGAAACTGAAGGCTTCTATGAAAAAGCTTTTAATACAGTACCTAAGGAGATAATCGAAAAGCAAAGTACTTTAGTAGATACTGTTTCTGGAGCAACAAGATCAAGTAAAGGTATAATAGAAGCAGTAAATAATGCCTTAAAGGATGCTGTAGTTGTTTCAAATAATAATGAAAACAACGGCGGCGCAACTAACAATGCAGGTAGTGGGACAACTACTCCAGGAACAGGAAACAACACTAATCCTGGAAACACAACTACTAATCCTAGTGGTAATGGAACTACAGAACCAGGAAATCAAAATAATAATGATAATGGCATAGAGATTAATAAGAATGCTCATTTATATAAGGATGGAATATACACTGGAATAGGAAAGGGAAGAAGATCTAACCTTATAGTTGATGTAACTATAAAAGATAATAAGATCACAAATATAAATCCTGTATACTATAGAGAAGACAGAGAATACTTTAAAAATGCTATGGAACCAATGGCTCAAAAAATAATTGCAGCACAATCTACAGAGGTAGATGTGGTTTCAGGTGCTACGCAAACCAGTGATGGAATAAAAGAAGCTGTTAATAATGCAGTGGAAAAGGCATTATATAAGGATGGAACTTTTGCAGGATCTGCAAGAGGATATAATAGAAAAGATATAATAAATGTTAAGGTTACAGTAAAGGAAGGAAAACTTACTAATATTGATTTAGTATCTCAAAGTGAAACTCCAGAATACTTTGAAAAAGTATGGCCGGTGGTACCAAAGGAGATTATTAAAACTCAATCAACTTTTGTTGATACAGTTTCAGGAGCTACAAGATCAAGTAATGGCGTGATAAATGCTGTAAAGACTGCTTTAGCTCAAGATCAATCTGTAGGTGAAGTAAGCACTTATCCATCACAAGAACAAACAATTGCTCCTTTTAGAGACGGAATTTATAAAGGTACTGCTACAGGCTATAAGGAAAACCTTAACGTTTCTGTAACTGTAAAGGACAATAAGATAATAAAGATAGATCTAGGTGATAACCAAGAAACACAAAAATATTTCTCTAAAGCATGGCCAGTTGTTCCTAATTCAATTATTGACAAGCAATCAGCTTCAGTTGATACAGTATCTGGTGCAACAAGATCAAGCCTTGGAATAATAAATGCAGTTAAGGATGCTTTAAGACAATCAAAGTTAGCGCTTACAGCAGATCCGGTTGCTCCTTATAAAGATGGTACTTATAGAGGAATAGGAAAGGGTTATAAGGATGGCTTAAATCTAGATGTTACGGTAAAGGATAATAAGGTAGTAAGTATTGATTTGAAAGAAAATAACGAAACACAAAAATATTTCGAAAAAGCTTGGAAACCTGTTTCAGGTTCAATATTAGAGAAGCAATCTACTCAAGTTGATACTATATCTGGTGCGACTAGATCTAGTAATGGAATAATTGATGCGGTGAAAGATGCACTTAGAAAGGCACATGACGCTACTTTAAACTTATAGTATTAGATAAAGAAAATATAAGAAATTTTACATTTAATAAGAGAACAAGTAATAGCAAAAAGCTAGGACAGTATGTCCTAGCTTTTTTAAGCATAAAATTATATATGAAAATAATAAAAAATGCAAGTGTTATGATTTAAAAATGTAAAAAAAACGAATTTTGATTTAATTCAATTTATGAAAACGATAGTAAAATCTAATATTCATAAAAAATATGCTGATTTCACCTATAAAGTTAACATAATATTGATAGCATCTTTTTAGCTGTATAAAATTAGTATATAAATATTAATTAATTATTAGAAATGAGTAATTAATTAAATTGTCAATTGAGAAAATAATATTAAAGGGGGAGAATATTTATGAATGGAGTAAACGGAGCGGATACCACCTTTGTTATCTTTGCTACAGCATTAGTTATGCTTATGACTCCTGGTCTAGCATTATTCTATGGAGGAATGGTAAGAAGAAAGAATGTATTGAGTACTACAATGCATAGTTATGCAGCAGTAGTTATAGTATCAGTTCAATGGATACTTATAGGATACACTCTATGTTTTGGTACAGATTTTGGAGGTATTATAGGTAAGTTTAATTTCTTAGGATTAAATGGTGTTACATTTGCACCAAATGCTGATTATGCAGGTACTATACCTCATCAAGCATTTATGCTTTTCCAACTTATGTTCGCTATCATAACTCCAGCACTTATATCTGGAGCTGCAGCTGAAAGAATGAAGTTCTTATCTTTCGCATTATTTATTTTATTATGGACTACATTAGTTTATGATCCAGTAGCTCACTGGGTATGGGGCGTAGGCGGATGGATCAGAAACCTTGGTGCATTGGATTTTGCAGGAGGTAATGTAGTTCATATAAGTTCCGGTGTTTCAGCTTTGGTATTAGCAATATTATTGGGTAAGAGAAAGAGATTAGAAACAATAACTCCTCACAATATACCTATGACAGTTTTAGGAGCAGGAGTACTATGGTTTGGATGGTTTGGATTTAATGCTGGTAGTGCACTAGCTATAAATGATGTTGCTCTAAATGCATTTATAACAACAAATACATCTGCGGCAATGTCAGCAATAGGATGGGGACTATGTGAATACCTACACAGAAAGAAAGTCACTTCACTAGGTGTAGCAAGTGGAGCTGTTGCAGGGCTTGTAGCAATAACACCTGGAGCTGGATTTGTAAGTCCACTTTCAGCAATAGCAATAGGTTTTATAGGTGGAGCAATATGCTTCTATGCGGTTACAGAGCTTAAAAAGAAATTTGGATATGATGATGCTTTAGATGCTTTTGGTTGCCATGGAATCGGAGGAATATGGGGAGGAATTGCAACTGGTATATTTGCTTCAAAAGCTATGAACTCCGCTGGTGCAGATGGTCTAATCCATGGAAATATTAAGCTTTTAGGAGCTCAATTAGTTGCAATATTAGCAACCATTGCATATTCTGTTATAATTACATTTATAATATTAAAGGTAATGAATGCTGTTTCTCCAATAAGAGTGAAATCAGAAGACGAACAAGCAGGTCTTGATGTATCACAACATGGTGAAGAAGCTTACGGTGGAATTATCTAATATAAGAGGGAGGTTATAAGAATGGGCGAGAAACTTAGTAAGATAGACATAATAGTATCACCTAGTAGGTTTGATGAGCTAAAGGATGCTTTGTCTGCTATAGGAATAACAGGTATGACTGTATCCAATGTACTAGGCTGTGGTATGCAAAAGGGGCACAAAGAATATTACAGAGGCTTAGCTGTGGAAATGAATCTACTACCAAAGATAAAGCTTGAGATCGTAGTATGTGATGTTCCAGTAGAATTAGTAGTAGAGACAGCTAAAAAGATACTTCATACAGGAAATATTGGGGATGGAAAGATATTTGTTTATGACGTGCAGAACGTTATAAGAATAAGTACTGGTGAAGAAGGAAGAGATGCGCTTCAGTATACTAAAGAATAAGCTTTGCAGTGTAAATAAAAAAGATCGAGGAGAAGTATTTATGCTCTTCTCGGTCTTTTCTTTTTATAAATTATTGCAAAGTTTTGAATTCATAATTTTTAGAGCGCAGGTATTCGATTATATCAGGTAAAGCATTTGCAGTTTCTTCCTTCCCATAGGTATCATGCATAAGTATAATAACTTTTGGATTATTTCCTACAGAAGTTTTTACCATTTGAAGTAATTCTTTTGAATTCTTCTTTTTTCCTTCCGCATCAAAGTCATATGCGTTCCAATCTACAGAAAATAGATTTTCTTCCTTCAATCTTTTGTTAAGCTCTGGAAGATTAGGATCATGGTAATAACTTCTACTCATGTATCCTCCAGGAAGACGCAAAAGTCTAGTTCTAAAGTTACTACCAAGGATTTCTCTCAAGGTATAGTTTGTTTTATCTACTTCTCCCATAAAATAGTTCACATCTATTCTATTATTAGGGTATAACTTTTTTAAATTATGTGTATAAGTATGATTTCCTATAGAGTTTCCGTCGTTATATATATTATTTACAAGTTCTTTACTCTGAGGGCTTTGATTTATATTTTGTCCTATTAGGAAAAAGGTTGCGTTTATATTATATTTTTTTAAGGTTGAAAGAATTTTAGGAGTAACTGTGGTTGAAGGACCGTCATCAAAAGTTAGATAAGCACTCTTTTTACCGTCATTAGTGAAGGCATTTTCTATTGCAGTAGAATTTTTAATTTTAGTATCTTCAGTAATTACTGTATTTAAATCTGGAATACAATGTGAGCGATTGTATTGAATTATATCTAAAACAGATTTATTTATAGATATAATTTTTGTCTTGTCAATCCAATGGGCCTTGTTGTCTGTAGTGCTTAAGTTAATACTTTTATATGAAGGTGTTTTTATAAAATGAAAGTTAAGCATTATTAAAATAGATAGTACTATTGTAGATATTGATATGAAAATACCTGCTGTAATTAATTTTATCTGTGTAGAAAAATTAGTAGAATGTTTTTTTATGAATTTTAAAAGAAACATATTATATATTACCTCCAGTAATAAAAAGTAATAAATTTGGAGCTATAATATAATATGCAAATGGGGTGGTAATTGAAGTATGTAATAAAATTACAATATTGTAACTTGCATTTCTGCCTCTTATAGAAATCTTTAGACAATATAAATAAAATTTATATTGCTGAATTTAATTGTATAAAAAGCTAACTTTTTATATGAATTAAGTGATATACTCTATTTGTAAATACTTATTTTTAAGAATGAATATTTACTTATTAAAAGTTGGTACCTTTAAAATATATATTTTATGATTGTTAAAGAATTACTAATATTAAGACGAGTGATATAATATAAATGTTTTAGACCGGCTTATAAAAAAGGCATATATTCAAAAAATCCTATTAAAAAGCCGTTTAACAATTGTTATAGCATTGATAAATATATACTTAATAATGTATAATTTTTATAATATAGGAATCTTTAAGTGTTTATATATAACAGAGCCTGGAGGACTAAATATGAAATTTATTTACAACTTAAGATTGAGAGCTAAACTTATAATGGCCTTTGCTATTATGTCGATTTTTATAATAGGGATTGGTGTAGTTTCAGTAAGTAATATAAAGAAGGTAAACAATAACAATAAGTATATATTTGAAAGAAACTCTAGGGTGATTGAAGATGTTTCTAGGTTTAAAAGCAATTTGATCCAGATTAATCTTGATATCTATAAGGTTATGGATGAGCAAAACGCTGATAAGGTAGAGGAGCTTACAAGTGAAATAGATAATTTAAGACGGCAAGATGATTTGTTCCTAGAGGATTATGAAAAGAACATAATAGATAATCAAGATAGAAAAAAGTTCGATTCACTAAAATCTGTGTTAAGTGAGTATAGAGAAAAGAGAGAAAAATTATTACAATACATATATCAATCAAACTATGCTGATGCAAGAAAATCATATAATGATTTGAATGTTGTAAGCGATAAAATAGTAAAAGATACAGACAATTATATAACTTTTAATTTACTTTTGGCCAATAAACTGGTAGAAGATAGTCAGTCGCTTTATAAAGATACCGTATCTGAGACAATAGTAATAGGATTAGTGGGCTTTTTGATATCAGTTTTAGTAGGTTACTTTATAGCCTATAGGCTTTCAGGGAAAATTGAAAAAATACTGAATTTTTCTAATTCCTTAAGTAGTGGTGATTTGGAGCATAAAATCAGTATGAAGTCTAATGATGAAATTGGGGCGTTAGCTATAGCACTAAATAAAGCTGCTGATAAGAGAAAAGAATACGAAGAACAACTTATGAGCAGCTACGAAGAACTTGAGGCTTCCTATGAAGAAGTTACAGCCTTAGAGCAAGAAGTAAGAGAAAAATATAACGATTTGGAAGCTTCCTTCGAGGAAATAACTGCTTTAGAGCAAGAGCTAAGAGAAAAATATACCGAGATATCAATAAATGAAGAAAAACTTAGAAATAACGAGGAATGGTATAAGCTTATAACAGAAGCATCCTATGATGCTTTATGGGATTGGCATATAAAAGAAGATAAAATGTATTTTTCCGATAGATGGTATAAGATCTTAGGCTATACAAGAGAGGAAAGTAAAGATATAGATTGGACAAGTCTTATAGATTCAGAGGATTATGAGCGAATTAAAGAAACTATAAAGCGTAGTTGGGATACGAAGGATACTGTGTTTTCGGTAGAATATAGGATAAAAGATATTAATGGAATATATACTTGGATGCAAACCATAGGCAAAACTTTGTTTGATGCTAATGGGCAGCCGTATAGATTAGCTGGTTCACATAAAAATATAAATGATATAAAAGAATATCAACATAGATTGGAATACATAGCATATCATGACTATCTAACAGATCTACCCAATAGACAATATATGCACAAGGTTGCAAGTGATTATTTTTGTAAAAGTAATTCAATTAATGGAACCAAGGGCGCTGTAATATTTGTTGATATAGATAATTTTAAATACATAAATGATACTTTGGGACATAATTTTGGAGACTTTTTAATCTGTGCCATCTCCGATAGGCTAAATAGGATAAAGAAGCAAGGAGATATCCTTATTAGATTAGGGGGAGATGAATTTGTTATTTTAGTTAATAACATTAATGATAGACAGGAAGCTGAAGCATTTTGTAAAAAGATATTGAGTTCTTTTGATGCCTCTTTTAATATTAATAATAATTTTCTACAAGTTACTTCAAGTATAGGAATATCAATGTTTCCAGAAGACGGTGAGGTTATAGATGAACTTTTAACTAAATCTGATATTGCTATGTTTAAGTCAAAGGGATTAGGTAGAAATAATTATACCTTCTTCCACTCTGGAATGAATGACAAAGTAATACAAAGGATGGAAATAGAGAGATATTTAAGAAGTGCTTTAGACAAAAATGAATTTATACTTTATTATCAGCCACAAGTAGATGCTGAAAGTGGAGCTATTTGTAGTTTTGAAGCTTTGATAAGATGGAATAGCCCAGAGCTTGGATTTGTTCCTCCAGACAGATTTATAACTCTAGCAGAAGAGAATCATAAAATAATAGATATCGGAAACTGGGTGCTTAAGAGTGCCTGTGAATTTATAAAGGAAGTACATACTAACGGCTATAACCAGTGTTATATATCCATAAATGTTTCTGTAATCCAATTGATGCAAAGTGATTTTGTAGATAATGTTATAAAGATAGTTAATGACATTACTATAGACCCAAATTATATAGAGCTAGAAATCACAGAATCTATATTTATTGAAAGTTATGAAAGTATATGTGAAAAACTTAATAAGCTTAGAGAAATAGGAATAAAAATAGCCTTGGATGATTTCGGAAAAGGATATTCATCCTTAAGCTACTTAAAGCAACTTCCTATAAGTACTCTAAAGATTGATAAAACCTTTATAGATGATGTGTTGGAAGATAATAAAATATCTCTAGTTGAAAATATAATTGATATAGGACATAAGATGAATCTGAATGTTGTTGCAGAAGGGGTAGAAACAAAAGAACAGCTGACTTACTTAAATGAGCATAGGTGTGACAGGATACAAGGCTATTACTTTAGCAGACCAGTACCTCATAGAGAAGCAATGAATTTGCTAGCTAAATAATAAAAAATAGAATATAGTCGCCTGCCAGAATTTCTTCACATACGCTTAAGAAAAGGCAGATGCGCAAAAAAAAATCACTAATGAAAATCACATTAGTGATTTTTTATTCTTTAGAGAATTATATTTCGGATAAGGTTGTTGGGAAGAATGTGTAGATAACTTAAATGAAAATATAGGAGAAAGAATAAAAATAAAAAATATGTCGCCTGCCAGAATTTCTTCACATACGTTCAGAAAAGGCAGATGCGCAAAAAAAATCACATTAGTGATTTTTTTATATCCCATTTAGGAAAGAATATAAAAGTGTAGGAGGTGTGACTCTTTTTGAAAAAATTAAGTAGCATTTATAAAATAAGCAGTGGAGATATAGATGAATTTTTAGAAGCGTCCTATAGAATAGATCCAAAGAAACAATCTTTAAAAGTAGCGCTGGCCTATGCTGTTGCTGGAGTAGTATGGATAATAATTTCAGATACATTATTAGATTTTTGGGCAGAACGTGACAGTCTTTATGAGAGTATGCAGACTTATAAAGGGTGGATATTTGTACTGCTGACTACCTTAGTAATATATATATCCATAAGAAACAGTCTAATGCTATTTGATAAGGCTATAGGTGAAATATATGATAACTATGAAGAACTTAATGAATCGCATAAAACCTTAATAAAGTTGGAAAATGAGATAGAAAGACAACTTCAGGAGCTCCATGTGTTAGCTTTTTATGATTCACTTACAAAGCTTCCTAATAAAATACTGTTTGAAAAGCAGGTGACTAATCTAATTGAGAGTATAGATAAAAAGTATTCAAATAAAAGTTTTGCTTTTATTTGCCTTACAATAGATAACCTAAAAGATATAAATGATGTTCTTGGCCATAATTATGGAGACTTGTTTATAAAAAACATAGGGTACATATTAAAGCATATGTCTGATAGTGACATTAGAGCTTGTAGGCTAAAAGAGAATGAATTTGGTATGATTATTAATTCCATTACAAATAATGAGCAGGTGTTATTAAAAATAAAAAAAATATTAAGCAAATTAAATAGAGCTTGGAGAGTTGATAGTCAGGAGTTTTTTATAACTTATAGTTTAGGAGTTTCAATTTACCCTAAAGACGCCAATGATTTTAATGGCTTGTTAAAAAATTCCAATATGGCTCTTTCTCATTCCAAGTCAGTAGAGAAAGATGAGATTACCTTTTATAGTAAGAAAATTCAAGAAAACAATATAGCGAAGATTAATTTGATAAATGATATTATTCATGCTATTGAAAGTAGACAATTTACTTTATATTATCAACCCATAGTTAGATTAGATAATAATAAATTAATAGGCGTGGAGGTTTTAATAAGGTGGATTCATCCTAAAAAAGGGTTTATTTCTCCAATGGAGTTTATACCTATAGCTGAAAGTATAGGTCTTATAAGTGATATTGAGAGTTGGGTGTTCTATGAAGCCATAAGGCAAAAGAGTATCTGGCAAAGTCATGGATATCCACCAATAAAAATGTCAATAAATCTGTCTTCCGAAAGATTAGGAAAGTTAAATATTATAGAGGAACTCAGCAGTTTGGTTGAAAAGTTTCATATAAACAAAGAGGAGGTACAACTGGAGGTAACTGAAACTTCTGTTATAGGAAACTTAAATACTGCCTTTGATCTTTTATCTAGGCTAAAAAATATGGGCTTTAAAATCGCTTTAGATGACTTTGGATCAGGATATTCATCTCTTACATATGTTAGCTCTTTACCTATTGATGTAGTAAAAATCGATAAGGAGTTTATAAAATCAAGTATGATAGAAAGTAAAGATAAGATAATAGTTAAGACAATTATTGAACTCATGCATAACTTAGGAATGGTTGTAGTTGCAGAGGGAATAGAAACTGAAGAACAGAAAGAATTCCTTAAAAGTAATGCATGTGATATGGGGCAAGGCTATTTCTATAGTAAACCAGTACCAGCTAATGACATAGTAAAAAAGTTTTTTTAACCTAATATTGAAAGGAGCATTAAAATGTTTGGTAAGTATGTAGAAGTGATTATGACCGTACTTTCAATACTTATAGTAATAGCAACTGTAATAGTTCTTATAACAGACGAGAAAGAAGCTTAAGGTAATTAATATTAAAGTTTACTTTAAATATTTTAAACATCATATTAAAATATTTAAGTGAGGTGTTTTTATGGAAGAAAAATATGCTAAAGAGGCCCAAAAGCTATGGGCTAAATATAAGTATTGTGTAATGGAAAGATCTTATGGTCAGTATAAAAATATAAGTAAGTATTTTGCAACGGGAGAGGTTAACAAAAACGAATTTGATAAATTAATAAGTGAAGCCCTGGAGATAGAGGTATCAAAAGGCCAGGCAATAAATACTTTACAGCACGTTTGGGGGTATTTTAAGAAAATTTGTGATGAACAAGAAAAGTCAGGTTTCTTTTCTTTATTAGATATGTATGAGAATGATAAATGTTCTTTGATTGTTGTTAAAAATATGCTTTATAAGCTATCTAGAAAATATGAGGTAAGGTACTTGCTGGATAGCTTTTACTTTAATAACGGATAGATTGTTTTAAGTGAATATAATTGTATCTTATAGTGAATTAATTTGAAAAACACATAATTTCACACATCTATCTCACAGTTATCATAAGATTTTAACTTATAATAAAATAAGTAATATTGTGATATGTGAGGTGCTATATTTGAGAAAAAAGTTAATATATTTTAGTACTGTAATTATAATAATTTCAGCAATTATTATAATTTACAATAAAACTGGACAAGCAAAGACAGTTGAAGCAAATAAAACTGTTTCTGCAGTTAAAGTAGATAATAAAGCTGAAAGTACAGCACAGTTAATAGCGGAGCATAAAGAGGTTGATAAGGAAAAGAGAGCTGAGTTATTAGAAGATCAGAAAGAAAAGGAGCAAGATCAAAAAAATATAGAGACTCTTAAGCAACTAGTAGAGGATATCATTGGAGATAATAAAGATAATATAGGAGTAGCATATTTTGACGTAAGTTCGTCTTTAGGCTTTAATATTAATGGAGATAAGACTTTCAAAGCTGCCAGTACAGTAAAGGTTCCAGTAGTAATGGCTACAGCGGAGCTTATAAAAAATAATAAACTTAAACTGGATGATCAGGTTAGTTATACCTCTGATGATTATGAGGATGGTGCTGGGATACTTCAAGGATCAAGTAAATTAGACAATCCTATTAAAATAAGTGAGTTAGTAGATTATTCCTTGATTTACTCAGATAATATTGCTGTAAATATGTTACTTAGGACAATTGGCTCAAATTATAAGTATGATTTTATAGAGCAAACAGTTAGTCATTCAGTTAATAGATCAGCTAATGAAACAACACCATCAGATTCATTAGCAATACTTAAGCGATTATACTATAACTATGATAATGATGAAAATTATAATTTGATTACAAAGGATTTGAAAAATACAATATACCACGATAGAATTGACAAATACATACCGCAGAGTATTGTTGCACACAAGATTGGCGATTATGAAAATTACATAAATGATATAGCAATAGTATACGATGATAAGCCGTATATACTAACTGTGTTTACTAAGGATATAAATGATGTTGGTGATGAAATTATAGCAAAGATATCCAAGGTTATATACGATAACAGATAGATATGTACCGATTCAATCTGAAATTCCTAGAAATATCGATTTTTAGGCGAGTATAAATTAAGTTTTCGTAATGGAACCCTATAGTATAAGCTCTATCCAAAGGCTAAGTCTTTAGATAGAGCTTATAAAATATAAGATAATATTGTATTGTTTTATATGATGAACCTCAGTGTATTAGTTAAAAATAAATTCAAATAAGCTTAGTACTATTAATATTAAAGCAGATATTAATGGGGCTGTGTTACCAAGCCTTTTGGCTAAAAACTTGCTCCCTAAAATCATGCCGATAGGAATAACTATTATACTAAAAATAAAAGTAACAATAGTTGTATATGCAATATTTAGACCAGCAATACTTCCGGCAATTCCTAAACCTACATTATTGATTGCCAATGCTATTGATAATGAAAAGGATTCCTTTAAATCTATTGTTCCTGAATTGTCAAAGTCTGCTACTTCAGGATTATCTAACAGATTCATGCAACTTTTTTTATGGCTCTTATTTAAGTTTATGTCTAAAGCTCTCTCTTTTTTCTCCTTGTAATAATCGTATAAAAACCATAACCCAATCAACAATAAAATAGAACTTCCAATAATATTAGCTGTTTTGGGAATAAGCAGCTTTGCCAGTAATAAACCAAGAGACATAGATATAAATGTACCTAAGGAAGATACTATACTTATAACCAAGTTACTAAATAAGCTTATTTTTATATTTTTCACCCCGTATGCCAAGGCTACAGTAAAGTTATCAATACTACTTGTAAGAACAAATAGCATTATAGCGAGCAAACTCATCATATCCCTCCTTTGTGACTTAATTTCAGTATATTTAGACTAGGAAGGATATGTTACATAAATTGGAATGGTGCTGAGTTAAATAATTTAATTCAAACTAAACTTTTAAGCACCAATCTTCATTTAAGATGAACCAAAAATCTCTTGCCAATTTTCTAATAATGTATTCATATGGCAAATAACCATAGCCATCTTCCCCCCAAGAACTTCCCCAAGAGTTTTTTATTATTAATGCACCTGAAGTTGGGGTGTTGGAAGCTTTATTTATAGAGCAATACATATCATCATATCCTACAGCCATAACTGTTTGCCCACCTAAGAGATGGTTCTCTACTGAAGGTATAGTGATTTCGCCAGAGTCCTCTGAATACTCAATGCAATCATAAACTGAAAAGCCAAATATACAAGGAAGTCCCAAGTTTAAATAGTATTTTACTCTATTAAGAAGTTCTTCTTGAGATTTGTTATTTTTATCTAGCTTGAAAAATTTTAAGTTTTCATAGTTTTTTTTAAAGCCATAACAAAAGGCACTGGGTTCCTCGTCTATATTTTTAGGATCACTAGGGTAATATCTTTCTGGTGGCATTCCAAATAAAATTAATGAGTTTAATGCGGATCTAATAGAAACACCAGTATCTCCATTTAAATCAGATAATTTTCTGGAATTTTTATAGATAAATAAAGAAGCTCCATCAGTATTCCTACTAAAGATTTTGTAGTCAAAATATTCAACTAAACTAGCTAGTGCTTCTGCAGTACAAGAATTATATAATCCTTGGTCTCGTACTGGTGAGCACCAATGTCTTAAATCAACTAAATTAGGAGGTGATGTTTTTGTTTTTCCTTCAGATATATTAATATTATCTACAATAGATTTTATAAAAGGCGTTTCTTCTGTAAAGTCTCTTAGGTCATTAAAGTCAGGAATCCAACCTAATTTATGCTGCAGCATTATAATACCTCCTCTTTAAACAAGTGGGTTGTGTGTAGGTGTACTATTTTTAGAATTTTATATTTAAACTTAAGCATAATAGTATGTGATAGCTTATAGAATAAATTTTCACTAGAATATTACACCTTGAGTAGTTCTCTTATATACATATATGCAAGTAAATAGTAAATTGAAATAGAAATAGGTCAAAAAAACTCAAATAAAGATAAATATGTTGAATTATTATTTTCTTTTGCTAAAATATAGTTATAAGTAGTTGATAATGATTATATTTTAATAAAAATAGTTGATGAGGAAAATTCTAAGAAGTTGGTCTCAAATAGTAGCAGGATATTAATACTATTTGGATACTTAGTAAGTGGTAAGAAATTAAGTTTTTTACATTAAATAGGAAATAACAATATAATATAGATAAAATTAAATGATAGAGGTGAAATGTAATGAGAGAGATAGTATTTGCAGGTGGTTGTTTTTGGGGCGTAGAAGAGTTTATGTCTAGAATAAAAGGAGTTAAGGAAACAAAAGTCGGTTATGCAAACGGTGAAAAGATCTCACCATCTTATGAAGAAGTTTGTACAGGAACTACTGGTCATGCTGAAGCTTGCTATGTAAAGTATGATGAGAGTTTAGTGACTTTAGATCAAATATTAGAGGAATTTTGGAGTATAGTAGAACCAACAGTTCTTAATAGACAAGGGAATGATATTGGTCATCAATATAGAACTGGTATTTATTATATTAATGATGAAGACAAAGAAGTAATTTTAAAGAGTAGAGATAACAATCAGAAGAATTATGATAAACCAATAGTTACTGAAATAGAACCATTAAAGTGCTTTTATGACGCAGAGGAATATCATCAAAAATACTTGAAGAAAAATCCTGGTGGTTACTGTCACATTAAATTGGATTAGAAAAATATAATAAAGGGCACATCTATTTGAGGAAAAGCAATATACTTTAAAACTTATTATAAAGAGTTTTTAAAGTATATTGCTTTTTTATACGCATTTTTTATTTTTAAAAAATTAATGCTAATTTGTTAAAAATATATAGCAGATAATGGAATAAGTGAATAGTATATACCAAGTGTTATTAAGGTCTAATATGCAATTGATTCAGTAAATAGGTACTGGTTCTAACAAGCATTTTATGGAGGCGGGAGATATAGCTATATTTAGACTCTATTTTTAAATAAGCAGTAATTTATTTATATAATATTAGGTAATAAGAACACTTTTATGCTAGCAACATAATATATTATTGAAGTATCTAACGTAAAATGGAATAGGAGGATATATTATGCAAGAAAATTTTGAGGTAAAAGGAATGGCTCCATGCCCTTCACCAATTAGTGATGAATGTATAATTGCTAGAAAAGTATATGGAAAATGCAGGCAGCAAGATTGCTTAAGACCATTTGATAGCTCAGTAGTAACCCCCCCTCTAGGCGCAATTGAAATATCATCTTCTAGATTAGGAGAGGCTTCAGCTATCAGTGGAGCTGCTTTGGTTGGAACTATAACACCGGGTGAAATAATTGCATTTAATACTACAGTAACATCATTAAGGATTGTTCCAAATTCATTTAGAGTATCTGATATTAGAGTTTCTGTTTCCCCAAGTGCATTTGGCCAAGATGGATTCTATGATGTAACAATAGTATACACTTTCTCATATGGAATAAACTTATTAGATGCTACTGGCAATCCAATATCAGTAGCACTAGCTGGGGATCCTGCAGGACCAATATTTAATATCTGTGCTTATACAACTTATACTAAAGTTTTGTCACTATTTGGTGGTGAAGCTAGCGAACAAACAATTACTTCTGCTGACACTATATTTGGACCATCGTCAACATATGTAAATGTTGGCAATACACCATTTGCTTTCGTTCAAGCTATAGGAAATCCATTGCAACAGCCAATAATAGGAGTTTATGAAAGTATTCCAGGAACAGCTGAATATCATGCAGACATTGTTATAGGACTATTCACAATAATTAAGCTTTATAGAATAGTTAATATGACAGTAAGTTCAGCTGGTGACTGCGATATACCTGAATGTGAACCAATCACTGGAGATCCATGTGAGTTCTTTAATAGCTTACCATTCCCATTTGAAGATTTTGACCCACCTACAACTTTATAGAGGTATAAGTGCCAATACTCGTTATTGAGTATACTGGCACTTTTTCTTTATTAATTATGTAGATACAGATATTTGAGTTGCTAAATTTAATAAGGGATATTGCCGGATTATATGAATAGTCTGGCAATGCCCCTTATTTATATTTAATATATTAATAATTATGAAGAAATAATATAAGACTGCCAATGGCAGTCCTATTTATTATGGAGTAGTTACAATTGGAGTAGTTATAGTTGTAGTTGTTGTAGTTGTTGTTCCAAGTACTGGGCCAGGTACTTCTTCTGCTATTATATTAAAGAATTCACCTGGAGTAGTTATTGTACTATTTACAGTTAGAGTAGCTGCTGTTATTGTTATTCCTGTAGTTATTGCAGTAACTCTAAAGAAATATGAAGAAGTATCTGCGCAAAGTGGAACTGCTGGAGCGTCCACAAATTGGAATGGTAATATATCAAATATTGGAGCAGCTAAAGCGGCCAAAGCTGTTGCTGGCAACAAAGTTTGTCTTATAGTATATATTGGAGTTGTTGCAGTAGCACTTCTATAAACTGATAAAACTACATCAAGAGTTCCAGTTATTGCAGCAGCAGCAGCTAAAGCTGAAAGTACTACAGGGATTGTGCCCTCTATAAATACTCTTCCGCTTCTGTTAGATAAAGGTAGAATAATGCTTCCTATTGGAGTTTCTGTACCAGTACCAGGAAGTAGTGGAACTGGAACTGGTATAGGTGTTGTACCTGTAAGTGAAGCAAAGCTAGATGTTGTTTGAATTGATAAAGGTGTAGCCATAGATTAAAAACCTCCCTTTCATGTAAATCTCTATTACATATTATGTTGATTGTCGGATTTTGGTTACTAATGGAATGGCCTTAGGACGTGTAAAGATTTGTATTAAAGTGAATTTGAATATTTAACTTGACTTTTTGTTGAATTTTAGAGGATGGTTATTTAAGGATTATAATTATTATTATGATGAAACCAAGAAATAAGTTCTTAAATACTGAAAAGTTCTATATGTGCTATTTAATACTTCAATATTGTAATTTAATTTTACTAAGTGGTGTAATTTTTTCATATTAAAGAATATATTATACTAAATTGTTTAATAGCAGGTGAGTTGTATGAAAGATTTAAATGTATGCATAATAGCTTTTCCTTCAACCAGTGAAAGCGTTAATCTTTATAAGGTATTAAAAAATAAAAGATACAATGTTGTTATGATACAAACACCTTGTACAATTTCAGCAGGATGTGCAAGATCCATAGAGATTAAAGAAAAAGACTTAGAGAATATAATCAATGAAATAAAGACTAACAATATTCAAATTAGAGGAATATTTAAAAAAGCTTTAAGTGAGAGTACAAAAAGGTATTACTATGAGGAATTAAATATTTAAATAAGTTTTTGGAGGTCACAATGGTTTATTTGGATAATGCTGCAACTTCTTTTCCCAAACCTGAAGTTGTATATAACTCTATGCTAGATTGCATGAAGAGATACTGTGCTAATCCTGGGAGAGGATCACATAAAATGTCACTAGAGTGTGAAATGAAAATATTAGATACCAGAGATAAAATAAGCAGATTTTTTAATATAGATAATATGATGAACGTAATCTTTACTAATAACACAACAGAGGGACTGAATATTGCTATAAAAGGCTTGCTAGGTAATGGAGATCACGTAATTACAAGTTATATAGAGCATAATTCTGTTTATAGGCCTCTAAAGAGCTTGAAAAATAAAGGATTAGAAATATCAATGATCCCTGTGGATAGTAATGGATATATTCTAGAAGAGGATTTGAAAAAAAGCCTAAAGAATAATACTAAAGCAGTAATAATAAACCATGGATCTAATGTACTAGGGACTGTTCAGAATATAGAGGCTATAGGCAAGTTTGCTAAAGCAAATAACTTGGTTTTTATAGTAGATGGAGCACAAACTGCAGGTATAGTTGATATTGACGTAAAGCGCATGAATATAGATATTATGGCGTTTCCAGGACATAAATCTCTATATGGTCCTCAAGGAATAGGGGGAGTGTATATATCAAGTAAAGTTAGTATTACATCCTTTAAAGAAGGCGGTACTGGCAGCAATTCTAATATTATGGATCAACCGGACTTCTTGCCAGATAAGTTTGAAAGTGGTACATTAAACACTCCTGGTATAGTTGGACTTGGAGAGGGAGTAGATTTTATTAATAGAATAGGCATGAACAATATAAGAAAACATGATCAAGAACTGGCAGCGTATCTTACTGAAGAACTTAAAAAATTATCTTTTGTAAGGTTATATGGGGAAGAGAATTGTTATAAGAAGTGTCCAGTGGTATCTTTTAATATAGATGGCTTTGATAGTTCAGAGATAGGAGAAGCATTGAATTATAAAGACATATATCTAAGAACAGGATATCACTGTGCACCAAAGATACACTCCATAATTGGTACTACAAACTTAGGGACAGTTAGAGCAAGCTTTGGCTATTTTAATAAATTAGAAGATGTAGAAAGCCTTATAGAGGCTATAAAAGATATATATGAATAGATGAACTCGATATTCAGTCTTAAATAGAGGCTCTGTTAAAGAACTTTGTTTAAATTAAACATCGTGTAAATATAAGATTAAAACAAATATGTACCACTTCGAGTATAAATCTATTTTCAAAACTTCCCTGAGATTAGAGAGGGGGAGCTGAAAATAGATATTTTTTTCGAAGTGGTACCTTTATAAAAGGATAGCTTTACTCCTCGTCATTAAAAATTCTCTTAATGAAAGAGGATTTTTTTTGCTTAGAGGTTAGTTCTTCTATAGAAACATTTAGGGCATTTATCTGATTGATTAGTTCTGCATTCTTTTGAGTAATCTGAGTGATATTTTTATCTTTAAGGGAAAGCTGATTCTTAAGAGTTTCAATGGTTCTGTTTAACTCCTCTACATGAGAGGTATCCTTTTCTTTTGACATTGAGGCTTGAGCTATACTAGATGCTGATTTATAGCTGCCTATTTGGTTTTCTAAGTCGAAAATTACTTTGTTTAGTTCTTCAATCTTATTCTTGTAGGTAGAAACGATATTATACTTTTCGGTTAAGTTCTTTTCTAATTCGGTTATTTTATTCTCTTTGCTTAAAATATTTGCGTATAGGGAAGATAGTGTAGATTTAAGTTTTAAGTTTTCCTCATCGTTAATTGTTGTTGTTTTTGATAAATTTTTTAGCTTATCTTCATTAACAACAGACTTATATCTTAGATCCTTTATAGTAGCTTCTAAACTATTTATTAGCTGTTGTTTATCAAAAAGTTGCTTTTCATATTCTATCAACTTATTGGCTGTTTCTTTCAAGGAGTCGGAGGAATTGGAAAAGTCTTTTACTTCCATACCCTCATGATCTCCTAAAGCAAGGCTATAGTAGTAGGAGCTATCTGTGATTAAACTACCTTCATCATCTTTAGAGAAAAATATAGTATTAAGTATTATAGGATTGTTGCTTTGATAATGAACTTTAAAAGTAACAGAGTTAGGATTCATATCAATATCTTTAGAACCACAAATACCTTTTAATAGATCTACTGTTTTAGTTGATAAGCTAGTTTCACTTACATAAGTGAAGAAGAACTTACCATGAAAGAAAGCTACAGAGCAAGCTAACAATTTTGAGTTTACATTTATGGTGCTTCTTACTATATTAGTAGCAGTGCCATAGCCATATTTCAGTTGTCCTCTTCTCTGGCTATTAACTTTATAAGAATAAGCTAGGACCCCTCCTTCACCTACTATAAAGGAATAATCTTCTATAGGAAGATAGGAGCTATCCAATATGGTGAAGTTTCCCCAGAGGTTTTTTGTGGCATCATACTGCCTAAAGCCTAAACAGCTATTTTTCATTTTTTTATTATAGCATATATAGATATTATTACCCTGAGATGTGGCTATAAACGAGTAGGGAAGTGAATTATCAATTAAGTCTAGCATTAGTGGCGCTGTAAGTTTTAAATCTGATTTTATAGTTCTGTGATATAGAAAAGTTGAGTTGTCTGAAGTTTTTGAGTATATGACATTAAGACAGTTGTTTAAGGATATTATCTCTATGTAATCATTAGAAATATAATTGGTTGTTATTATAGAACTTGTTAAAGTATCTTTTGTAAGGCAATACATTAGTATGCTATTATCCATAGATTGGACGAATATATATATTGTGTTGTCTTTTGTAAGTATGACACTAAGTAGGAATCTACACTGGTCTACTATGACTTTTTCTTCCTTAAAAGAGTTATTATTAAATATCCTGAGGCACACTTGCAATTCATTTTGATAAAGATACCAAATAGAATCTTCTATATCTAGAGCGTATTCTTTATATTTATTTGCTAGCATTACAATAACATCCTCCATAAAATTAGTTAAACCTGCTTAATAAAATTAGAGAACTTTAACAATACTCTTAAAACATAGCCTGAAAGTAAACACATAAAGATAAATGTAAAAAAAGATCATAGAAGCTTTAATTTAATGATATAAGCAGTTATAGTATAGAATATGCTTTTATAAGCCATCTATATTACTTGATGTCTTCATTATTCTTATTATTTAGTTTCTGCAAATCTTCTATTATAGAATCCTTCTCTAGGGTTATATTAAGAAGCTTTGATATTAACCCTTCGTAGTACCGTACAGTTCTATTATTAAAATTCATAAGGGAAGTAATTTTTCGTTCAAATTTCTTATTGTTTTCTGAAAGCGTAGCTTTAAGGTTGTCTATTTCAAAATTTTTTTCATATAGTAATTTAATATACTTTAATGAAAGTGTGTTTATGGTGGATAACAAATAGCTTATCAGTCTATCATTCTTTTTCATACCTTTTATAAATTCTGATTCTTTAACGGGTGCTCCCTTAACTTTTTGGAGTTCATATATTGCAGCTTTAGTTGAAAGTCTTTTAGATAAGAAGCAAGTAAAAACCTCCATAGAATTGTTATTTACTATTATTACCCCTGGGATATTATGCTTTATATCGAAGCTAAAAGTAGTTGGCCAATTTCTTAAATCTTCGGAATTAGTGATATAAACTCTCTCTTTTGTGCTCCAACATATATAAAACTTATTTTTATAAAAAGAAATTAAGGGTTTCTGAACAGTTTCTTTGAGCTTTATTAATGACTCTTCTGAAAAAAGAAACTTGTCCCTAATTATATTTATAGACTTGTGAAAAAGAAAAATATCTCTTTCAACTATCTTATTATAAAACAACTCAATTTGATCCTCAGAAGTAAGGACATTTAAAGAAAAAGCACCTGGAAGGCTAAAGTATCTTATTACAGAAAAAAAGATTTCATCAATTATTCTCAGAGAGTATAGACTGTCCTTATTGTTTTCACAAATTAGCATAATTACTTTATTATCTAAAATTGCAGTATAGAATTGACGAACATACTTATAACAATTAATTTTGCAAAGTTCATATATTTGACAACTGTTTGACACAATTCCATGGTAAATATATGTTATAGTATCATTTAAATTAGCTTTGCTATAGAAAACGTGGATCAGGTTGTCCAATATTTCCATGGACAAGCAATTTATGTTTTCAAAGGAAAAGTTATTTGATTCGATCCAAGTAATATCAAATTCATTTATTTGTGATAGATTAATTTTTATTAACCCTAGTTTTGAAGCAAAGGTATAGAATAGTATGAAGATAGAAGTAGTGTTATATTTTACTTCAAATGATTTCACGTTTTGGTGAAGAATTTTATGAAAGTTGGAGTTGAATAGCTCTAGTTCTGAGTTATTAGAGGTTATGTAGAATATTTCTTTATTACTATTAATAACATAAAGTTTTTTACTATTCATAAAATCACCACCTACTACTATTTAGTACAAGACTTAAACTTGTCCCAATATCAAATTATGATTAAATTATAAGATTTAGCACTGAATGCTTATTAATTATGATAGGAGAATAAATATGGTACTAGGCTACTTTGTTATTATAAATATAATTGGATTCTTTATAATGTACATCGATAAAAGAAAAGCTATAAAAAGAAAATGGAGAATTTCTGAAAAAAACTTGTTTTTAATTGGAATAATAGGTGGAAGTTTAGGCGAAATCATCGGAATGAATTTATTTAGACATAAGACTAAACGTTGGTATTTCAAATATGGACTACCATTTTTATTTTGTCTACAAATAATATTATTGATTTTTGGGGAAAATATTTTAAGAAAATAAGAATTTGACATTTAAAATAAAAAAAAAGATAAAAATATCAACAAATAAACGATTACATTTTTTATATATAAATAAACAGTGTTATTAAAATAGGAAAATATAAAAACCTACATATCAGTAGACTTGATTTTTTTTAGGTATTGAAATATAGTATATAAGGATTTTCAACTGTATTAAACTAAGAATTTTCATGTTTATTGTTGTAAAATATAAATTCTAGTATATTGGTACTAATAAAAAACGGGAGTGAATTACATGGGGAATTTATTTGTTTATTATGTAACCAGAGTATTTCAGAGCTTAGTCTATACACTTACTTTGTATTATTTAATATTGAGCTTGTTTGGACTTTATAGAAGAAAAGAGAACAAAAACTATGTTCCAAGTAAAAAGTTTGCTATGATAGTTGCGGCTCATAATGAAGAAGTGGTTATCGCAAATCTAATAGAAAGTCTGCAGCATCAGGATTATCCGAAGGAATTATATGATATTTTTGTAATTGCAGACAATTGTACCGATAAAACAGCAGAGATTTCAGCAAAACATGGTGCTAAAGTTTTCGAAAGAAACAATAAGGAAAAAAGAGGTAAAGGTTACGCCTTAGAGTGGATGTTCGATAAGATATTCAAAATGGACAAGAAGTATGATGCAGTTGCCATATTTGATGCAGATAATTTAGTTTCACCTAATTTTATAAAAGAAATGAACTCAAAAATGTGTGATGGATATAAAGTTGTACAAGGATATTTGGATAGTAAGAATCCAGGAGATTCTTGGATAACTCAAAGCTATTCAGTATCATTTTGGTCTTCAAATAGAGCATTCCAGTTGGCAAGAGCAAACTTAGGGTTGTCAAACCAAATAGGAGGTACTGGATTTGCTGTGGATGTAGAAGTCCTTAAAACCTTAGGGTGGGGAGCTACTTGCCTTACGGAGGATTTAGAATTTACCTGTAAGCTCGTTTTAAACGGTGAAAAGGTAGGATGGGCACATGATGCAGTTGTTTTTGATGAAAAGCCTCTTTCTTTAAAAGACTCTTGGAATCAGAGAAAAAGATGGATGCAAGGTTTTTCAGATGTAGCGTCAAGATTTTTTGTTAAGCTTATTAAGAAAGCTGTTAAGGATAAAAATTTCGTAGCATTTGACTGTGCGTTATATGTTGCTCAACCATTTATGACATTACTTTTAGCTATATCACTTTGTATTACAACGATACAAGGATTCCAAAATGCATCTGAAAGTTTTCACTTTGGATTTATACAAGTATTCGGTATGTTCCAGTTCTTATTAACTCCGTTTTTACTAATACAAGATAAGAAGTTTACTAAGAAATTTTTTGCTATACTTGTTTTATATTCTACTAATGTAATTATAATGCCGTTAGTAATAAAGGCTTTTGGTGAAAAGCAGTATTTTATTATTGCTGGTATGTATCTTTTGTTTAATGTAGCATGCATACTTCTTACATTGGTTACTATGGGAAAAGATTCGGCATGGGCTTTCTTTAGATATTTGTTGTATGGAATATATACTTTAACCTGGGTACCTATAACTGTACAAGGAATATTGAATAGAAATAATAAAGAGTGGTCACATACAAAGCATGTTAGACAAATTGGAATATATGATGTATAAGAAAGTGTAGCAATAAAATACCCAATGCAATGGCATTGGGTATTTTACTCTTTATTGATAAAAATTTAGACTTTAGATTAAGTCTTGGATATGTTAATTCACTGTGTTGAAATTAAGTGGTAAATCATCCGATGCTTAAATTATACTGGAAGCAAGATAATAATATATAAGTGATTGCAAAAATATTACAATTATCTTGATTATAATAATAATATTAATTACAATTACAGAATGTAGTATATAATTTTGTACTCTTTTAGAAAAATAATTGAGATTAATTTCTATCTTTACAATGCATGCGAACAAATGTTTGACACCAAGGAGGAAATTATTTATACTTTCTTAATGAGGAAGTAAAGTTTAAAAGGATTTAAGGGTTTAAGCGGTGGATACGAAAAATTAATATATAAGATGTTATATATAGGTATAAATCACTTTGGAGGTTAAATATGGAAAAGGAAATTTTAAATAGCAGTTATGATGTTACAGACTTAACTTCACTTGAAAAACTTGAGCCAGTAAGAATAAGACCAGGTATGTATATTGGTTCTACTGGTAGCAAGGGACTTCATCATTGTGTTTGGGAAGTGCTAGACAATGCTATTGATGAAATAACAAATGGTTTTGGTGATAGAGCAGTGGTTATTTTGAATAAAGATAAGAGTGTAACTGTTCTTGATAATGGGAGGGGAGTTCCTACAGGAATACATCCTATAAAGAAAAAGTCTGGTGTTGAAATGGTATATACTGAACTCCATACAGGAGGAAAGTTTAATAATAAAAATTATAAGACTTCTGGAGGTCTTCATGGTGTAGGAGCAGCAGTAGTAAATGCCCTATCAAAGTGGCTAGAAGTAGAGGTATATCAAAATGGAAAGATATACAAACAAAGATTTGAGTATGCTATGGATAAGCAACTAAAGAAGCTTATGCCTGGAACGCCTGTAACTAAGTTAGAGGTAATAGGTGATACTGATAAGACTGGTACTAAGGTTACTTTTATGCCAGATGATGAAGTGTTCTCCAGTACAGATTTTAAGTTTGATGTTATAGATGAAAGATTACAGGAATTAGCATTTCAGAATAAAGGAATAAGACTTCAGTTTATAGATGATAGAAAAGAAGAAAGAGTTGAAAAAGAATACTATTCAGAGAGAGGTCTATTAGACTTTATAGACTACTTAAATGAGAGTAAAACACCTATTCATCCAACACCAATATTATTTGACGGAGATAAGGAAATAGACGGTTTGAAGATGTATGGAGAAGCATGCATACAATTTACAGACTCTTCTACTGAGTATATAGCTAGTTATGTAAATAATATTCCTACCACTGAAGCAGGGACTCATGAAACTGGATTTAAGACTGGAATGACTAGGGCTTTTAAAGAATGGACAAAGAAACTAGGACTAGTTAAGGAAAAGGATAAAGAGTTCGAAGGTGACGACCTTAGAGAAGGTATGACTGCCATAGTAAGAATAAAGATATCTAATCCTATGTTTGAAGGTCAGACTAAAACAAAGCTAGGTAATAACGAAGCTTATACTATGATGAATGAGCTTGCTTACATACGATTTTCAGAGTGGATTGAAGATAACAAAGAAATTGCAACAGCCATAATCAATAATGCTCTTGATGCAGCAGCGAGAAGAGAAAAGATTAGAAAGATAAACGAGGCTGAGAAGAAAAAGATAGGTAAAGGTACAGCACCTCTAGCTGGTAAGATAGCTGTGTGTACACTAAAAGATAATACACATACTGAGTTCATAGTGGTTGAGGGAGATTCCGCTGGAGGATCTGCTAAACAAGCAAGAGATAGAAGATTTCAGACAATAATGCCTTCTAAAGGTAAGATAATGAATACAGAAAAGCAAAAGCTAGAAAATGTTCTTGCCAGTGAAGAGTTAAAGATCTTTAATGCAGCCATAGGTACAGGTACGCTAGATAATTACAAAGAGAAGGATTTAAAGTATGATAAAATCATAATAATGAGTGATGCCGATGTTGATGGCTATCATATTAGAACCTTATGGATGACATATATTTATAGATATATGAGACCACTTATTGCGAATGGACATCTTTACTTGGCTCAGCCTCCGCTATATAAGGTCTACAAGAATACAAAAAGCGGAGAAGTTTTTCAATATGCTTACAGCGACGAAGAACTTGAAAAAGCAAAGAAAAAGGTTGGAAAAGGCGCATTGATACAAAGATATAAAGGATTAGGAGAGATGAATCCTGAGCAGTTATGGGATACAACCTTAAACCCAGAAACAAGAACTCTTTACCAAGTTAATATAGATGATGCGGCAAAGGCTGAAAAAATGGTGTCTTTATTAATGGGAGATGTGGTTGAACCAAGAAAAAACTATTTGTATAAATATGCTGAGTTTTAGACGGGGGGAATAACTTTATGGCAAAAAAGAATGAGGCAATTCCAAAGGATAATAATATAATTCCAATAGCTATAGAAGAGGCGATGCCTGACAACTATTTACCATATGCAGTAGAGGTGGCTAAGGATAGAGCACTGCCAGATGTAAGAGATGGACTTAAACCTGTTCACAGAAGAATTTTGTATGGAGCATATCTTCTAAGAGCATTTCCGGATAAACCTTACTATAAATCTGCAAGAATAGTAGGAGATATATTAGGTAAGTTCCATCCTCATGGTGACTCATCAGTTTACGAGGCTATGGTAATACTTGCTCAAAACTTCACAACTAGGGAACCGTTAATAGATGGACATGGAAACTGGGGATCTATTGATGGTGATAGTGCTGCAGCAATGAGGTACACAGAGGCGAGACTTGCGCCTATCGCTATGGAAATGATTAAGGACATAGATAAAGGAATAGTAGATATGGTTCCTAACTACTCAGATACAGATTTGGAACCTAAGGTTTTGCCTAGTAGATATCCTAATCTTTTAGTTAACGGTGCCTTTGGTATAGCCGTTGGTCTTGCAACTAATATACCTCCTCACAATCTTAAAGAAGTTTCTGATGGAGTTTTAGCTTATATTGAAAACCCAGAGATAACTACAAAGGAATTGATGCAGTTCGTGAAGGGGCCAGATCTTCCTACAGGCGGTATACTTATAGGTAAAAACTCTATGCTTTCAGCCTATGAAACTGGGGAGGGAAAGGTTTCTTTAAGAGCTAAGACAACTATAGAGAAGCTTGACAATGGCAGAATAGGTATAGTGATAACAGAGTTCCCGTATAGAAGAAATAAGGCTAAACTACTGCAGCTTATTTCAGAGATGACTGGAGATAAAAGACATTCTAAGGCTTTAGAAGCTATTACAGATATAAGAGATGAGTCTGATAGAACTGGTATAAGAGCAGTTATAGAACTTAGAAAAAATGCAGATGAAACTGTTGCAGATAAAGTTCTCAAGTATCTGTTTAAAAAGACAGATCTTCAATGTAATATTAGTTTTAACATGGTTGCCTTGGCAGATGGAAAGCCGGAGACTATGGGGCTAAAAACTATAATTAGACATTATGTTAATCATCAGAAGGATATTGTTAGAAGAAGGACTATAAGAGAACTAGAAGTAGCAGAAAAGAGATTCCATATAGTTGAAGGATTTATAAAAGCCATAGATATAATGGATCAAATCATAGAGACTATAAGGGCATCAAAGTCAAAAAAAGATGCTTCTATAAACTTAATAGCTAGGTTTGGATTTACTGAAATACAGGCTGAGGCAATATTAGAGCTTATGCTTTATAGATTGACTGGTCTTGAAATAAAGGAGTTCCAAAAGGAACATAAAGAATTAGAAAAGATAATAAAAGCCTTAAGGAAGATATTAAGTGATGAAGGCGAGCTTCTAAAAGTAGTTAAGGAAGAACTTAAAGAAGTTACTGATAAGTTTGCTAGCCCTAGAAGAACTGCCATTATAGAAGACGACAGTGAGGCTAAGATAGATATAGAAGAGCTTATTATAGAAGAAGATGTTATGGTAACTCTTTCGAATGACGGATTCATAAAAAGAGTTCCGCTAAAATCTTATAATAGATCCAACTCTAATCCAGAAGATATAGAGTATAGAGAAGGCGATTATCTCAAATATATATTTAGTTCCAATACAAAGGATAGTCTAATTTTCTTTACGGATAAAGGAAATATGTATCAGGTCAAATGTAATCTTATACCTGAATATAAGTGGAAAGATAAAGGTGAAAGGGTAGATGACATAATAAGAGGGCTATCCTTAGAAGAAGAAAGTGTTGTTATGGCGCTTTCAGTTGATAACTTTAGTCCAAGTAAGCTATTTAAGTTTATTACTTCTAAGTCTGTTATAAAGAAAACTTCTATGGACAAATTTATTACTGCTTATTCAAAGCTTTTAGCAATAAGACTTAAGGACAATGAGAAGCTTGTTCATGTAAGCTTAGTAGAGGCTAATGAAGAGGAGAAAGTTATTCATATAAAGACTAAACTAGGATTAGATTTCAAGGTTGAAGAGCCTATACTAGAGGCTGTAGACAGAAATATAATTGGGGTACAGCTAAGTACAATAAGTCAAGAAGACGAGATTTCTTTGGTTGAGTATGTAAATGAATATGATTTTGCTGATTTTGTTGTTGGAGTCAATAAAAAAGGCAACTTGAAGGTTTACCAAAAAGCAGCAAGAGATGCATTTATGAAAACCGCTACGGTTTCTAATGAACAGATCATGATATTTACCTCAAAGGGAAATGTTTATAAGATACCTAGTTATATGATACAAAACCTGTCAGAAGAAATTAATATAAGCCTATTAGTTGATGGCTTTGACGATAATGAAGAGGTAATCAGTGTATACTCAGAAAAGGACTTTAATGATAAAAAATCTGTAATATTCTTTAGTAAAAATGGTTTTGTAAAGAAGACATTGATGAAAGAATTTGAAGGAAACGCTAATTCTTTAGTGGCATACAAGTTGAAGACTGATAAAGATGAACTAGCTGCTGTAAAAGTTTATGATAATATTGCCGGTATAGATATATTGATGGTAACTAAAAGAGGAATGTTGATAAGATTTGTTGAAGAGAACGTATCTCCAATGGGAAGGGTAGCTTCAGGGGTCACTGGCATAAGCTTAAAAGAAGATGATCAGCTTGTATTTGGAACAGTTTTAAAGTCTGTTATTGAAACTAAAAATAACAAGGGGTATAATGAAGTTGCTGTAGAAGTAACTTATGCAGAAAAAGTTATATTGGTTTCAAGTATTGGTGAGAAAAAAGAACTTATGCTTAATGATATTAAAATACAGAACAGAGCAGGCAGAGGGAACTGTGTATTTTCTGTAGTGCCTAATGAATATATAAAAGAGGTACAGCTTAAATAGGAGGTATTCTATGAAAAAAGTTTTATTATTACTTGCAGAGGGCTTTGAAGAGATTGAAGCGCTAACTGTAGTGGATGTACTTAGAAGAGCTAATGTTCAATGTGATACCTGTAGTATTAAAGAGAGAGAAGTATCTGGCTCTCATGATATAGTGGTTGTGGCAGATATTACCTTGGATGATGAAAACTTAAATAGTTATGATGCTATAGTGCTACCAGGAGGAATGCCTGGAGCAGCTAATTTGAAAGAGAACATAAGAGTAGTAGATCTTGTTAAGGATTATTATGCTTCAGGAAGAATAGTTGCAGCAATATGTGCTGCGCCAATAGTCTTAGCTAAGGCTGGGATAATTGACGGTAAGCTTGTTACCTCATATCCTTCTTTTGATAAGCAATTAGAGCATTGTATTTACAAAGATGAATTAGTTGTGGTTGATGGAAATATTATAACTAGTAGAGGCCCTGCAACTGCATTACCTTTTTCTTATAAACTACTTGAGAAGTTAGGTTGCGACACAGAGGCTGATGACTTAAGAGAAGGTATGATGTACAACTTTTTGATGGATAGCAGATTGTAAAACTTCTGTCAGCTAAATAAATTTTAAAAGTTATGTTCTTTTTAATACGGTCTTTAAAACATAAATATTTTTGTTCCTAGGGGAAATCCTCTAGGAACTTTTAAATTCTCTCTTGGAGGTTTTTATGGAGAAAATAATTTTAGATAATGGTGTTAGGCTTTTATATGAGTATAGAAGTGCTGATATCACTTCATTTTGTATTGGATTTGAAGCGGGAGCTAATATGGAACAGGAATTTAACTTAGGAACTGCTCATGCTCTTGAACACATGCTTTTTAAAGGAACGTCTGAGTTAAATGAAGAGGAAATTAATTTAAGAAGCGATAGACTATTTGGTTTTAATAACGCAATGACTAATTTTCCATACTGTATATACTATGGAACCACCGCTAATGAAGATTTTGTAGAAGCTTTTTCTTTATACTCAGATATAGTAATAAATCCGGCCTTAAGTGAAGTTGGTTTTAAAGAAGAGAGGAATGTAATACTTCAGGAATGCAAGGAATGGAAGGAAGATTTTGAACAGTATTGCGAAGATGAAATACTGTTTAATTCTTATGGAAGTAAAAGAATTAAAGAAATAATAATAGGTACAGAGGAATCTATAAGGAATATTACACTAGATGAACTAAAAAGGTTTTATAATAAATATTATGTGCCAGAAAACTGTGTGATTTCAGTAGTATCCAGTATGCCGTTAAAAGAAGTTATTGATGTGGTAGAACCTAGATTCAAAGAATTTAAAGGTACTTATACTGAGATTATAGTTGCTAATGAAG
This sequence comes from Clostridium sp. C8-1-8, assembly GCF_009928445.1. GTDB lineage: Bacteria > Bacillota > Clostridia > Clostridiales > Clostridiaceae > Clostridium_AR. The sequence continues at coordinate 118,933 of NZ_JAABNO010000015.1, forward strand.
CTATAAGACAAGGCGCGTACTATAAAGAGATAGAAGGCTTTGAAGGAGCTAAGTTACAATATATATTTGACATAAGCATGCTTAGTCATAAAGAAGTTGAAGCTCTTAGGGTGTTTAATACTTGGTTTGGTGAAGGGGTAAGTTCTAGGATTTTTGATGAAGTTAGGACTAAAAATGGATTAGCTTATGAGGTTTCTAGCGTAGTAAAGAATGAAAAGGGAATAAAGTTGTATTCTATAAACTGTAGCACTTCAAAAATCAATGTTGAAAAGACTATTAATATAATAGATGACCTAATCCATACAGCACCTAAAAACTTTGGGAAACTAAGTGAAGAAGATATGGCGTTTTTAATAAAAAGGCTTAAACTAAAAAGGTCCTTAGAACTTGAAAGAAGTATAGTTCTAGCTAATAGGCTAACTACCTATGAGATCATGCACGGTGACGGAGCTTTAGTAGACGCTGAATTAAAATTTAATTACAAATTAGAAATTAAAGATATAATAGAGGTTATAACAAAGGTGCTTGTCAATGGTTCAAAGCAAGTACTATGGTGATGGAGAGATGTATGAGTGAAAATTGGCTTTTAATAAACAAAGGAATAGCAGAGGCTAATAGCTTAGTCAGGGAATTGAACATAAGTCAATTTACTTCTAGACTATTGGTAAACAGAGAAATAAGTGACTTAAAGCAAGCAAGAAAATTCTTGTTTGGGACTATAGAAGACTTGTACGATGGCCACTTAATGAAGGATATGGATAAAGCTGTAGCTATGGTAAAGAGTGCTATCCATAGCAATAGCAAGATCGTGATTTATGGAGATTATGATTGTGATGGAGTAAACAGTACTGTAATTTTTAATAATGCACTAAGAAACTGTAAGGCTAATTTTAGCTACTATATACCTAATCGTGAGGATGAAGGCTATGGTATGAATAGCAATAGAATAAGAAAGTTAAAAGAGGAAGGTTATGAACTTATTATAACCTGTGACAATGGCATAGCGGCCTTTGAACAAGTGGAACTAGCAAAAGAGTTAGGGATGGAGGTTATAATAACAGATCATCATGATATACCGATTTTTAAAGAAGCTGATGGAACAGTGGTAGAAAAGTTTCCAGAAGCTGATGCTGTTGTAAATCCAAAGAGACCAGATTGCGGATATCCATTTAAAAAACTATGTGGTGCTGGGGTGGCTCTTAAGTTTGTTCAGTGCCTTTATGAAGCTTTAGGTATGTCTAAGGAAAAGTCATATGAACTTTTAGAATTTGCAGCCATCGCTACGGTATGTGATGTAGTTGATCTGGTTGATGAGAATAGAATCATAGTAAAAGAAGGGCTTAAAAGAATAAATAAAACTGAAAACTTGGGACTTAAGGCTTTGATGCAACAAACTAACTTAGAGGAAAAAACTATAAGTGCATATCATTTAGGGTTTATAATAGGTCCATGTGTAAATGCTACAGGAAGGCTTGAAACTGCTGATTTATCTGTGGAACTTTTACTTACAAGGGATGCAGAAAGAGCAAATGAACTTGCTAAGGAGTTACATGAGCTGAATCAAAGAAGGCAGGATATGACTACTGAGAGTGTAGAGCTTATTGAGCGTCAGATAGAACACAACAATATGACAAAAGATAAGGTGTTAGTCGTATATAATGACAGAATACATGAAAGCATAGCTGGCATAGTGGCTGGAAGGATAAGAGAAAAGTATAATGTACCGGCTATAGTTTTGACCAAGGGTAAAGAGATGGCAAAAGGTTCAGGAAGATCAATAGAAGAATACAATATGTTTGAAGAACTTTCAAACTGCAAGGAGTACTTGGATAAGTTTGGAGGGCATCCCATGGCTGCTGGTTTATCTATAGAACTAGATAACATACCTAAACTGAGAGAGAAGTTATTAAAGACCTGTAGGTTAAAGGATGAAGATATTGTTCCTAAGATCAGAATAGATCTAAAACTTCCGTTATCCTACATTAATGAGCAAGTGGTTAATGAACTTGACGAACTAGAACCCTTTGGTAAAGGAAATACTACGCCTATATTTGGTGAGAAGAACGTTGAAGTATTAAGGCTTTGGACTATAGGAAAAGAAAAAAATATATTGAAATTTAGATTTAAGATATTAGGTAGTAACTATAGCATGGATGGCATATGCTTTAATAAGTACGAAGATTTTAGAGAGCAGTTTATTGATAAGTATGGTGAAGAGGCATTTTTAAATATTTTAGATAGTTCCTTCTGCAACTTCAAAATGGATTTTCTTTTCTATCCATCTGTTAATGAATACAATGGGAATAAGAGTCTTCAAGTTATAATAAAGAGTATAAGGTTGTAGTTATTATTGTAAGATAAGATGCTGTTTTATGATGAGTATTTATAAAAAAAGCAGTGCATACAAGAAGTTTTTTGATATGCACTGCTTCTGCTTTTATATTAATCTTTATGTTTCCTAAAGTTTTATTTATGTTCTATGAAATTCTGCAAATGTGTTGTAACCCGCATTATCACTATAAATTCTTAAGAAGTTAAAAATATAAAAAGATAAGAAGTTATAAACTTTTTTCGTAATCTTCTATCATTTTTTTTACCATGGCACCTCCAACTTTACCGCACTGGTTTGCGGATACATGGCCGTCAGCTTCTGAAATTGGAACTCCAAGTTCTCGTGCTATTTCGTATTTAAATTTAGCTAATCCACTTTTGCTATCTGGTATTAATATCTTTCCTGGCATTACAATCTCCCCTTTACATTAATTAGTTTTTTATATTTATTACTGTGGCGGTAGTGGGAATCAAAACTAATGTATCAATACTTTTGAATAATGTAGAAAAGTATTATTGGCTAATAAGCTTGAGATTTATTGAAACATACTAATAGTATTGCAAAAAGTAAATATTATATGCTTGTACTTGTAAGATGCTAGTTTAGCAATTAGTGTATAGTTTTTTACTTTTTCCTAGTTCAAGCATATACTTGTTTATAGCTATGTTTGATATTATTGTTGAAATTAAATAAAAAAATAAGTTCATCTTTTTCAAGGATTTTAATATAATATAGATGGTTATAATTGAAATAGTGCAAAGTTTTAAGGGGATGATTTTTTGAAAAAATATAAAATTATTATGACTGGAGGAGGAACAGCTGGGCATGTTACTCCTAATTTAGCTTTAGTTCCAGAGCTTTTAAAAGAAAATTTTGATATAAAGTATATTGGTAGTAAAGACGGAATAGAAAAGGATATAATCAAAAAAGCCAATATAGAGTATTTTGGTATATCTAGTGGTAAGCTCAGAAGATATTTTGATTTAAAAAACTTTTCGGATCCATTCAAAGTGTTGAAGGGAATGCTAGAAGCTTATAAAATAATAGCAAAAGAAAAGCCTGATGTAGTTTTTTCTAAGGGAGGCTTTGTTACTGTTCCTGTTGTTATAGCCGCATCTATAAAAAAAATTCCAGTTGTCACTCATGAATCTGACATGACTCCAGGGCTTGCAAACAAACTTGCAGCTCCTTTTTGCGATAAATTATGCGTGACTTTTCCAGAAAGTTTAAAATACATAAAGGATAATAAAGGGGTATATACTGGTACACCTATAAGAAAAGAACTTTTTGATGGAAGCAGGTTAAAGGGGAAAAAAGTTTGCGGTTTTACTGATGATAAACCTGTTTTATTTATAATTGGTGGAAGTCTTGGATCAAGAGCTATAAATGAAGCCATAAGAAGCTCTTTAGATGAGCTGCTTAAAAAATATAATATTATTCATATCTGTGGAAAAGGAAACTTAGAACCAAAATATGAGGAGTTAAAGGGATATGTTCAATTTGAATATGTTTCAGAAGAGCTTCCAGATTTAATGAATGCTGCTGATTTTATTATTTCAAGAGCCGGAGCTAATACAATATGGGAAGTATTGGCGCTAAAGAAACCAAACATACTTGTACCTCTATCAGCTAAAGTTAGTAGGGGAGATCAGGTGTTGAATGCAGACTCCTTTAAACAGAATGGGTATAGTTTAGTTATCCAAGATGAAGAGCTAACTAAGGAAAAACTTATTGAACAATTAGACCTATTAGCAAAAGATAAAAATAAATTTATAAAAAATATGAGAGAAAGTCATGGGAAAAATGGCGTTTCTAATATAGTAGCTGTAATTTTAGAAGCAGTAAAAGGAAAAAAGAGCAATTAACATAGAAACGTAAATTTTTTAATTTTTTTTAATTCATGTTGTATACTGGCTTTGCTTAACTAATAAGGGAAGTCTTTGTACTTTCGAGAATAATATTTCTAAAAATGCGGAATTGAGAGAAAATTTAAACAAAAAAATGATTTTTCATAATAAATAGCATTAACAAGCAATCAAGGGATTTTATAATGAAAATAGGCGGTATTAGGCAAGTTTCTGCTGTTTAAGAATTATTTTCGTAAATATATTAAAATATGAAACTTGAAAAATAATTTCCATACTGTATAATATTTATGTGGACAAAGGGCAGATTTGTAGCCACAAGAAGTTGTTAAGAATTTAACAAGCAAATGAGGTGCTGTTACGATGAAGAAAGTATCAATAATTTACTGGAGTAACGGGGGCAATGTAGAAGTTTTAGCAGATACGATAGCGGCTAGTGCTACTGAAAATGGAGCGCAAGTAACTATAAAGCATGTAACTGATGCTACTGTTGAAGATGTTATGAATGCTGATTCCGTTGCTTTTGGAAGTCCATCAATGGACAATAATAGAATTGAACAACAGGAGATGGAACCTTACATAAACCAATTCAAGTTGTTGCCTAATAATGGTAAGAAACTAGTTTTATTTGGATCATACGGTTGGGATGAAGGTCAATTCATAATCGATTGGTCAGATAGAATGAAAGATTATGGGTTTGATGTAATTGATATTCTTGCAGTTAAAGAGTCGCCTAGTGATGCTCAGCTTGAAAAGGCGAAGGTGCTAGGAGAACAACTTGCAAAATAAAACTTTCACTAATAATCAAAAATAACAGTCAATCTTATTTTTCTAAAATTTATTTTTAGAATATCTCATCATACAAAACAAATATCATAAAACAATTTAAGAAAGAGGGGTCAGCGCGATGGCAATTAGAAAGATGAAAACTATGGATGGTAATACTGCTGCAGCTCACATAGCATATGCATTTACAGACGTAGCAGCTATCTATCCAATCACTCCATCATCACCAATGGCAGAACATGTTGATGAATGGGTCGCTCAAGGAAGAAAGAACATATTTGGACAAACAGTTAAGGTAATGGAGATGCAATCAGAAGCAGGTGCTGCTGGTGCAGTTCACGGTTCATTACAAGCAGGAGCTTTAACTACTACATTTACAGCTTCTCAAGGTTTATTATTAATGATACCAAATATGTATAAGATTGCTGGTGAGTTATTACCAGGAGTATTCCATGTTTCAGCTAGAGCTTTAGCTGCAAATTCATTAAATATATTCGGTGACCATCAAGACGTTATGGCTGCAAGACAAACTGGTTTTGCAATGTTAGCTGAAGGATCAGTACAAGAAGTTATGGATTTATCAGCTGTTGCTCACCTTACAGCTATAAAATCAAGAATACCATTTGTTAATTTCTTTGATGGATTCAGAACATCACATGAAATACAAAAGATAGAAGTTTTAGAGTATGATGAACTTGCTAAACTTCTTGATACTGAAGCTGTAGAAGCATTCAGAAGAAGAGCTTTAAACCCAGATCATCCAGTAACAAGAGGAACAGCACAAAATCCAGATGTATACTTCCAAGAAAGAGAAGTTGTTAATAAATTCTATGATGCAGTACCAGAAATGGTTGAAGGCTACATGGCTGAAATGACTAAGTTAACTGGTAGAGAGTATCATTGCTTCGATTACTATGGAGCACCAGATGCTGACAGAATTATAGTTGCTATGGGATCAGTTACTGACCTTGTAGAAGAAACTATAGATTACTTAAATGCAAATGGAAACAAAGTTGGTCTAGTAAAGGTTAGATTATTCAGACCATTCTCAGTTGAAAGAATGTTAAAGGTTATACCTTCAACAGTTAAGAAGATAGCTGTTTTAGATAGAACTAAGGAACCAGGATCAGCTGCTGAACCATTATTCCTAGAAGTTAAGAATGCTTTCTACGGAAAAGAAAATGCTCCAGTTATAGTTGGAGGAAGATATGGTTTAGGTTCAAAGGATACTGTTCCAGCTCACATAGTTGCAGTTTATGAAAACTTAGCTAAGAACGAGCCTAAAGATGGATTTACAGTTGCTATAGTTGATGATGTTACTAATACATCATTAGATGCTGTAAGCAATGATATAGATACTACTCCAGAAGGAACTAAAGCATGTAAGTTCTGGGGACTTGGATCAGATGGTACTGTTGGTGCTAACAAGAGTGCTATAAAGATAATCGGAGATCATACAGATATGTATGCTCAAGGTTACTTTGCTTATGATTCAAAGAAATCTGGTGGTATAACTGTATCTCACTTAAGATTTGGTAAGAAGGCTATAAAATCACCTTACTTAATAAACAAGGCTGATTTCGTTGCTTGTCATAATCAATCATATGTGTACAAGTACAATGTATTAGATGGATTAAAGAAGAATGGAACATTCTTACTTAGCACTATCTGGTCACCAGAAGAATTAGAAGAAAAATTACCAGCAAGCTACAAGAGATATATAGCTTCTAACAACATCAAGTTCTATACTTTAAATGCTGTTAAGATAGCTCAAGAAATCGGTCTTGGTGGAAGAATAAACATGATAATGCAATCAGCATTCTTCAAACTAGCTGATATAATCCCTGTAGAAGATGCAATTAAGTACTTAAAGGACGCTGTTGTTTCTTCATATGGTAAAAAGGGACAAAACGTTGTAGATATGAATAACGCTGCTATAGACAAGGGTGTTGACTCAATTGTTGCTATAGAAGTACCTGCTAGCTGGGCTAATGCTGTTGATGCAGAAGTTGCAGAAGCAAAGGTTAAGCCAGAATTCGTAACTAAGATAGTTGAACCAATGAACAGACAAGAAGGAGATTCACTTCCAGTTTCTGCATTCTTAGGCGGAATGGAAGATGGTACTTTCGAAAATGGTACAGCTGCTTACGAAAAGAGAGGTATAGCTATAAACGTACCAGAATGGCAAGCAGACAAGTGTATACAATGTAACCAATGTTCATATGTATGTCCACATGCTGTAATCAGACCATTCTTATTAAATGAGACTGAAAAGAACAATGCTCCAGAAGGAATGAAGATAGTTCCAGCTAAGGCTCTTAAGACTGCTGAACCAATGTCATTCACAATGGCTATAAGCCCACTTGATTGTTCAGGTTGTGGAAACTGTGCTCAGGTTTGTCCAGCACCAGAAAAGGCTCTAATCATGAAGCCACAAGAATCACAACACGTTGAAATACCAACTTGGGAATATGCTACTGAAAAGGTTGCTCCAAAAGCTAACCCAATGAACAAGAACACATTAAAGGGAAGCCAATTTGAACAACCATTACTTGAGTTCTCAGGTGCTTGTGCTGGTTGTGGAGAAACTCCATACGCTAAGCTTGTAACTCAATTATTTGGTGATAGAATGATGGTAGCTAATGCTACTGGATGTTCATCAATTTGGGGAGGATCTGCTCCTTCAACTCCATACACTAAGAACCATAATGGACATGGTCCAGCATGGGCAAACTCATTATTCGAAGACAATGCTGAATTTGGAATGGGTATGTATCTTGGAGTTGCTGCTATAAGAGAAAGATTAGCTGTAACAGTTAAATCTGCTTTAGAAGCTGATTTAAGTGAAACAACTAAGGCTGCTTTAGCTGACTGGTTAGAAAACATAAACAACGGTGAAGGTACTAGAGACAGAGCTAACAGAGTTATCGCTGCTTTAGAAACTGAAACTGCTGAAATAGCAAAAGAAATATTAAAAGAAAAAGATTTCTTAGTTAAGAGATCACAATGGATCTTCGGTGGAGACGGTTGGGCTTACGATATCGGCTTCGGTGGATTAGACCACGTTCTTGCATCAGGAGAAGATATAAATGTTCTTGTATTTGATACAGAAGTTTACTCAAATACTGGTGGACAATCATCTAAGTCAACTCCAGCTGCTGCAATAGCTAAGTTTGCTGCTAGTGGTAAGAGAACTAAGAAGAAAGATCTTGGAATGATGGCTATGAGCTATGGTTACGTATATGTTGCTCAGATTTCTATGGGTGCAGATAAGAACCAAACTCTTAAAGCTATAGCTGAAGCTGAAGCTTATCCAGGTCCATCATTAATAATAGCTTATGCTCCATGTATAAACCATGGATTAAAAGCTGGTATGGGTAACAGCCAATTAGAAGCTAAGAAAGCTGTTGAGTCAGGATACTGGGCTATGTACAGATTTAACCCAGCTCTTAAGGAACAAGGAAAGAAGACATTCTCTCTTGATTCTAAGGAACCAACTGCTGACTTTAAGTCATTCTTAATGGGCGAAGTAAGATATGCTTCACTTGCTAAGGCATTCCCAGAAGCTGCAGATGCTTTATTTGAAAAGACTTACCAAGATGCAATGGAAAGATTAGAAAACTACAAGAGACTTGCTGCTCAAGAATAGTTTTTAAAGATATAAAAGGATCAGTTTAACTGGTCCTTTTATTTTTTTGTTAAAGAATTGTGCTTAAATTAAGTGGTCAGTCATCCGATGCTTAGATGAGCTTGCGCAAAGAATTAAT
>NZ_JAABNO010000016.1:0-89106 GCF_009928445.1 Clostridium sp. C8-1-8
ATAGTTTCCAATAAAAGTATCACCAAAATTGCGAGAGAACCAAAAGTACTTGACAATCTACAGTAGGGCATATTTATAATAAGGAAAGCTATAACAGGAGTTCTAAGTGCAATGCTAAAGCCAATATTGCTGATAGAAACTGTTAATAAAGGAAAGGATGCGAGTGTGATATTATAAAGGTATAACTTCCACACTTAACATACTTTCCTTGCTTTATTTGTCTGGTAGTTCTACGATTAATTCCATTTGAGATACTGTTGATTTGATTATCTAACCTTTGGATATTTTATAAGATGAAAGTTTCTACTTTAGACTAAGCTAGGTAAGCATATGATCTTCAAAATTCAGATGTTTATTTTTACGTGATTTTGTGTTATTATTTGTGGAGTCATAGTGATTTATTCTATATGTATATTTATCTTTATTATCATAGTGGTAAAACTTTTTAATAATATGTTTACATATTGTTCTAGAGTTTTTCTATTTGTAAATAATCATAATAAATTAATTAGTATAACGAGTTAACTATATTCTTAAATTTTGAAAATAAAAGAGGTATTAAAATGTCAGTTAAAGTGAAAAAGATATATTCAGAAAATAGTGACTTTCAGCGTATTGAAGTTTTAAAGAGAAACAGGGAAAAAAGAAATAAATATAAAGAGTTCTTTGTTGAAGGGGTCAAGTCCATAAATTATGCAATTAAAAATAATTGGAACATAAAAAGCTTTGTTTATTCAAAAGAAAAACCTCTTTCACAGTGGGCTAAGGAAATTTTGGCAAACTCAAAAGCTGAAATTCATTTTGAACTCTCCTTAAAGTTGATGCATAAAATTAGTGAGAAAGATGAAGACTACTCTGAAATTATAGCTGTTGTATCAATGGCTAGCAATGATTTGACCAATATAAAAGTAAATGAGGATATGGTGATAGCAGTTTTTGATAGACCGTCTAGCCATGGAAACTTGGGAACTATTATACGTTCATGTGAAGCATTAAAAGTAGATGCATTAGTTATTACTGGTCACGCTGTTGATCTGTATGATCCTAAAACTATTAGATCAAGTATGGGAACATTTTTTTCCGTTCCTACCATTAGATTAGAGTCGCATAATGAATTAATTCAATGGTTCAAGAATATCAAAGATAAGTTACCTAATTTTAAGATAGTAGGATCAACTGCTAAATCTAATAAATTTGTTGATGAAGTAGATTTAACAGGCCCAATGGCATTATTAATAGGAAATGAAACTTATGGTTTAAGCAAGGCCTATAAAGATATTGCTGATGATTTGATTAAAATACCAATGTATGGTGAGATAACATCTTTCAATGTTGCATGTGCGGCTTCCATAATATTATATGAGATAGACAGGCAACGTAGGAATATAGATTATAAACGATAGGTATAAAACTATGTAGCATGAAAGATTTGGTATCTTTAATAACTTAAATAGGTATAATTAAAATATCCTAGTAAGGCAAAAAAGATGCTTTACTAGGATTAATTTATTTCGCATTTTCAAGGTAACTGTATGTAGATTATTTTTGCTCGTCTTGCAATTTTTATGATATTTTTATTAGGAAACTTATAAGATTTATAAGAAGATTAAATCTTAATACAGTTAAAATTGATGATTCAGTTAAACATATAGGCATACAGATGATTGTACATTTAAGAAGAGGAAGAAATTATTAATTATATTATTGAGGATAAAAGGAATATAAAATCAGCTATTAGAGATGAAAAGTAGATGCTAAATGGGTGTTTATGAAAGAGATAAAGAATAAATACAAATCAAGTTCAAGTATAAGGTGATTATTGAAAGAGTATTGTATGTCCAAATAACACTATAAAGGGATATTTAAATCAAAGAAATCTATATACTGGTTTCAAGAAATAAATTTAAGGAGTAAGATTCTAAATTCTTAGAGAATTACTTGACAGTAAAGTATACTGTTTATAATAGTTTAATATACTATATTGTGGTTTATCCAAATTGAGAGAAAACTAATTTTTTATAAATCAACAAGTGTATTTTTTAAAAAATCCTTATACATTTCAGCATATAAATTTAATTGATAGGAAGAAAAAATCTTCTTAAATGTTGAACTTGAGTTCAGTTTGGTGGCGCAAACTTCGCCTCAAGTCCCAAGCGCGTTTTAATCCACTGCCTAGATCCTGTATTTGTATGCGAAAAGATAGCTTACACAAGGATAAATCAGGTAGTGTCTATAACTTATGTTATTGAGAATACAATAACAGGGATAAAGGGAATAGGAGGGCTTCAAACTAGGGGGAAGTATAGGGAGGGGTATCCTAAGTCTCCTTATGTGCAGTAAATTAATAAGATGTTTTATATAGATTTATAAATAGGAAGAGCAATACTTTACTAGGAGTGTTGAAGATATTGATCTTCCTTTTAATATTAGTAGCTAGTAAGTCTAATAAACTTCATAGTATAATCGGAATCTTAAGTTTAATGATTATTAGTGAAGAGCAGATGATTACGATGATTTGAAACCAAAACTGCATTATGAATTAGGGTAGGAATGGTGAATAGTCGCTTACTAGGTCTAATTTGAAATTAAGAGTCTTAAATTAGCGATTGTAAAACAAAAAGGAGTCGTGTAATGACTCCTAAATTTGAAATGTATAATTGAATTAATTCTTTAAATTTTTAACTAATTCAAGAGGTAGGCCAGTTTTAATGGCAATTGTTTCATCATCAATTAAGCCGAGCAAGTTTTTTGCAATTTCAATAGCTTTTTGGTTAGTACCTTGCTCGAAACCTTCTTCTCTTGCAGCTTTTTCTCTTGTTAGTTGATCCATAATTTCTGCTTGCCTAGCCTCATAGGCCATTCTAGCTTCCTTGCTTTTGCTTACTCTTTGTAAGATTTCATAGGCAGTCTTAATATTTTCATTTTTTTCTGCTATCATTTCCATTTCCTCCTTTGAATCAGAGTCTATAAATTCAAGCCAATCTAGTATGGGGGCATCTAAATCTTTTATACTATCTAATTTTGATAGTTTAGGTAATTCTAAAAAATGTATTTCTAGAACATCACTAAGCTTATAGCCAGTTTCATCTTCTAAAATATGAAAAGTCGTATGAATCTTATCTAGCGGTATCCTCTCAAAATCAACTATATTTATTGTAATACATTTCTTTAATTTATCGTATGTATCACCAGGACTTACCTGGCTATTATACATCTTTGACCAATAGAATAAACTTCTTTCAGCCATGAATTCTGTAGGGAATATCTGTATCTCAATATCTATATGTTCATTGTTTTTTGTTTTTACTCGGACGTCTAAAATGCCTTTTTTATCTTCTTTGAATTCTTTTAGAAGTTCTGTATTCAAAAATTCTATACCTTGAAAATCTTCCTTATTTAACCTAAGGGTTGCACTTAGGAATGCAATTAATATATCCTTATTTTTCTCATCTCCAAAAATAAGCTTAAATACAAAGTCTATCTTAGGTGACATTATAAAATCATCATAACCAGTTCCGTTTATATAAAACATGGTATTTTTATTGTTAATTATAATCACATCATTTTAAATATGATATATATTTAATTATGTCCAAGACTACTGTTTTTGCTACCTAAATCTATATTTCTTGAGTATATTATAACATATTAAAGGTGTTTATAGAATTTGATTTAAATAAGAAGTTATAGTCTGAAATCTTTTTGATAGCAGAATCACTTACTCCAAGCAATCTACAACAATTATCATAATAAAAAAGTTGGAATGCTAATTAGCTTAGATGATATGAGAATAACTAAAGGCAATAGGTAGGTAATATGACAGTGAAAAGTATATAAGATCACAAGGGCTGGAGAGGTACATCATGAGTGAGAGATAATAGATTTTAGCGGATAAATTAGATAAATCTCAATCTAACTGGAGGGACATTTTCTTCTAACTTCAAATCATGTCACTATATAGAGGATGTTATACGCGTAATTCACTTATAAGTTATTATCTAATTATACCAAGCTCAATTGCATTAGAATTTTACTAGGGAGCAACTCAATGCCCATTTGACAATGAGTTCAACAATCGCTACGTACTGCGTAGCGAATCTAGTTTTGATCTTTAATGAAAATATAAAATGGCTTTAAAAAGTTCTTTTGTATAGATAAACGCATCTATTGGAACCTGAAAAAAGCAACCTGTTTTTATGGTTGGACTTTTTTTATATGTGATATAATAAATAACCTAAATACAAAAAAGGCATAGTCTACAAGTTGATCGATTGTAAATAGAATTTTTTTCATAGAAAATTTTAAATGAAGTACTGAGTGAATATGAAGGACGTCGCTAAGCTATTTAATAGAAGCAATGGAATTGATTTAGATGAGAACTATGATATATTGCACACATAATATAATATTGAATGCGAGGTGATTTAGTATGTCATTCCCAGAGATAACACAAGATAATGTCCATATATTCATTCCGTTAAAAGTTGCAAAGGTGACTGAGATGTTAACAAAAGACAAAAATATAATTTGGGAAGAAGCATTGCTTGAAGTCTATAACTCTAATGTCTATAGTGTACTGGAAAAAGAAGATACCAAGATGTGGTATGAAGGACCTACTTACTTATATAAAGAGCTTAAAAGTGAGGCAGAATAATAAGTTATAGATATAGATCCATAAATATTAAGAGCAATACTTTACTAGGAGTAGTAGAGGTATTGATCTGTTTCTTTGTTTTAGTTATTGATTTATGGTTAAGTGCTTGATAGTCTACAGTTTTTAGTTAAATCCTTAATTAAAGAGTAGAGTTAAACTAAATGTAAGCACCTTATAGTTTGCATGGAAGAAAACTTATTAAGTCATCCAGTAAAGTATTCTTATCTAAGTTCTTTAGTACTTTAATTAAACTTGCTATCTTAAAGTTCTATTATCGATTTCCATTTCTCTTAAATCATGCATGTATGAACCAAAAGCTAAGAAGATAATTATCATAAGAAAAAAGCTTATCAAAATAAATACTTCCTTCTTTTTGGTAACACCCTGGCCGTTATCAATAATCTTCCTGTTTGCAATACCTATGAAGGTAAGTAGAGGTATAAAGTAAATAGCATTATTTATTATTAAGTATATACTTAGTATTAAAGCTATTGTATTTATGATGATTGCTGATATTAGTGGATTTCTATATATTAATGATTTCATAATAGTTCCCCTTATCTAATCTTGACTGTAATGATATGAGTATATAAAAAACTATACATATCAATGTTTTTTAATAATGGGGGCAGCTTAATTAATCCTTTTTAATAACTAATTGAGTATTAGTCATTAATTAATTCAAATCTATTAATTAATCTAAATGGGATTTAATAAACTTCGAGAGCAACTATTCTTCCACTTGTGGCAATAAAATTATCTCTTAAATAATCAAAGAGGTTATTAAAGTCATTTTTATTGCAAATTGATATGGTTGAATGAAAAACAGGGTTTCCACATTTAGCTGAATATTCAAATCCTAAAGAACCACAATATTCATCGAGTTTTTCATGAAATCCATAATAAAAGTTAACTAGGGACAGTGAACTACATGGGTTTACATAGATTACATCTGTATCAAAAGCTTCTCTGTGTGTATATACGCCAAGAGAATTAAAATGAATTGGTAGCTATTGGTTTATTCATCAAGCCTATCAATTAAACATTATTTATGCATAATATTACCTCTACTTTATCAAATCTTAAACTGACCATATCCAATTTTATCTAAGGCTTTATTAAATACTACAGGAAAGTTGTCAGGGTTTCTTAAGGCTTCAAAAACTACATTTTTTCCAAAGCAATCGTGAATTACTCCCCAGATATCATTTCCAAAGGTGTATACTCTAAAATGTCTTAGTTTTGGAATTTCACTTTTATCTTGTTCTTCTGTATAAGGATTAGTCCAATATTCTGACATAAGCTTGTTTAAGTCATTAGGTGATTTTATAACACCTGTTCTTATGTCTTTAACTGTCTTTCTAAAGTTGTCCATTGTGTTATAGAAATCATTATTTAGATATTTCCACGTGAAGGCATCCAAACCTTGGTTTTTAGTAGTATTGTATATACTTTTGGACAATACTCCTTCAGCGTTGTTACAATACTTTACTGCTAAACCTTCTCCAGAAAAATAAAGGTAGAACAATCCTTCAAGAGATAGTTTTTCTTCATCAATTTGTTGGAGAATTGTATTTAATCCAACGTGATGTACTTCATGAGCAATAGTTGAACAGAAAGCACTGATAGATTGATCTTTTACTAGTTGTAAGAAATCAAAGTGGGTGTAATTTTCATAAACATAGCCAAAGCTTCTTCCTATGCTAATTGTAAAGATGAATTTTATATCTGGAAGGATTATATCGTCAGGTAGTCCTCTTATGGCTATAGATACTTGTTCTTCTATAAGCTCTGGTGTCAGTATACTTTCTAGTTCCTTTAATTTTTCAAAGTAATAATCCACATTGTTTAACAAATCTTTGTAGTATCTGTGGTGACTCTTTAAATCAATATTTGCAATATCCTCTTCCTCTAAGTTGTTTAATTCAAGAAAGTAATCTATAAACTCATCCTTGGAGATTCTTCCCTTATAGCGTTCTAATTCGAATTTATAATCTTCGTGGTCTAATAGGTTTTCTATAGCATTTCTTTCAATATGTCCATTTGCAAGTCTTTTGCACAACTATATCATACTATTTATACTTGAAAAACTGATTGAAAAACTCATTTTAATCCCCCTATTTGATGCTTAAATGTCTATATGTATTATTTGTAAAATTATATCATATATGGATTATGATATTGGTTATAAGTTAAGATAATTCACAGTTTCTTAATTTTTTTCTACTGATCCATAATTTAAATTAAAATGTATGTAATTAATATGTGATGCCTCCGCTTAAACACAGCACTTTAATAGAGACTAAGTTATTAAATAATCCAGTATTAATTTATAAAGTATTACTCATTGAATATAAGAAATTTTTGTGTTTTTTCTAAGGTCATATAGTAAAAAACTTCTCTAGTCTTAATACATGAATTTTTATTAAAAAACACCTTAGCAAATTATTATTAGTGGGACAATAGCTCCGTCCCCCTGTCACTTCTAATTTGCAGTATAATGTAATTAATAAATAGTTAAACTTGTATACAAAGGATGTGGACAGAAACTTGAACAGAAGGTATAGAGATATTCTAAGCATAATTTTAAATACAGATGAAGCTATTACTGGAAGTGAGCTAGCTAAGTTTTGTAAGGTAAGTGTGAGAACTATAAGACAGGATATTAAGGATATAAATATATTGCTTAAAGAATATGAGGTTGAAATTAATTCTAACGTAAAAAGGGGATATTTTTTTGATGATAAAAGCAAGTCTATTATGAAGGAAAGCAATATAATAAGGAAAGTATTAGATTATCAATATATAATCGAAACACCAAGTATTCCAATAGATAGACAGATGTACATATTATTAAAGCTTATAGTAAAAGAGAATATGGAAGTGGAAGAGCTTGCAGAGGCACTTTATGTTTCCACAGCAACTATTAACAATGATGTAGCTGCTATCAATAAGTGGCTTAAGAAGGAATTAAACCTTAGGATAGGTTATTCCTTAAATGATGGCATTAGTGTTAATGCAGGGGAAGTAGAAAAAAGGAATATAATAAGCTGGGTTTTATCTAGAAAAACAAATGTAAGTACTATTGCGAAGTATTGGAACTACATATTTGAAGAAAGTGATGTTATAGAAAGGGCAAGGCAGTTCTACCATATAGTAAGTGCTAATGCAAAAAAGCATAGCTACTATTTATCAGGACATAGTTATCAACTTCTTTGCTATGAGATATTAGTATCAGCTAAACGCTGTGAGTTGGGCTTTAATTTGAAGGAAGAAGATATTACAAAGGAATGTTTTGTTCCAGTATTGCCGGTATTAATGGATATAAAGTTAGCGGTAGAAAAGCTGTTAAAGGTGAAGCTGTCAGAGTTAGAATGGCTTAATATACAGTGTTACTTCAAATCAAAGCAATTTATTAAGCCTACTAGTATTACAAACTTTGAAAATGAAGAAGCTGTGGAAATAGTGGATGAATTCATACAAACTTTAAAGCACAGGTTCCAGGTTGATTTAAGCTCTAATAAAGAAGCATTATTACTATATGTAGCTCCCATGATAAACCGTTTAAGATACAAACACTGTATAGCTGAGAAAATAAGTGAGGGAATTACTAGGACATATAAAAAACACTTTGAAATGGCAAGTGAAATAGCTGGCATTATAAAAAGAAGACTAAAACTAAATGTTGAACTTATAGAGTTAGCCTACATAACAGTTCATTTAGTAGCTATCTGCGAAACAGAAGAACGTAAATTAAAAACAGCTATAGTTTGCGATTATGATGAGGCTATAATAAGTTTGATAAAATATAAGCTTAAGAAGCTTTTTGGAGAAAGAGTGGAGCTTTTAAGAGTTTTCGACTATCAACAGTTTATGTTTGAAGAGGAAGAAAATCTTAAGGATATAGAGTTTATAGTTACTACATCAACTATAGCAGACCTTACTGATATTCCTTTCGTTAAGATAAGTCCAGAGTTTGAGCAGACTGATATCAATATGCTTAGTGAGTACTTCAATAATCATATCAATAAGCAATGATACACTATAGGATTCTAACTTATGCCATTAATTTATGCATGACAGATAATATGGAAAAGCCTGTATTATAGAACAGGTATAAATTAAGCTTTTATAGCGGATACCTTATAGGATTTAAACTTAAACTATTAATCTATATATGTTTGATAATTCCCAGAAGCCTGGAGCAACCAATCCATAAAAGTTGTGATTATGGTTATATGTATAAGTTAAGTTTTCATAAAGGATGCCTATAAAAAGCTTTATTTTCATAGATTTCATTGTGAAGTAGTGTTCCTATAATTTATATTTAAAAGCTATGGAAATAAAGTGTCATAGGTTAATAAAATAAATTATTTCACAGTATACGGTGAAATATTATAGTTTGTAGTAATAAGGAGAAATTTATTATAATTAAGTCATACAAATAAGCGTGTCAATGAGAGATTTAAGCTGAAAAGTTAGTTATTAAGCTAAAGAGCTAATAGCTTAAATAGAAGAGAATTAAATATTAATTAGGCTTTAAGGGGGGGATACATTATGTATAAGCTTGTAGCTATAGATATGGATGGTACTTTATTAAAAGACGATAAGACAATTACCTTGAAGAGCAAAGAGGCTTTAGCTAAAGCAAATAGCTTAGGGGTAAAGATAGTCCTAACTTCAGGAAGACCTATTCAAGGCATAAAGAATTACTTGGAGGAACTAAACCTTAGAGGAAAAGATGATTACGTAATAAGCTTAAATGGAGCTTTGATATGTAGATGTGAAGACTACTCAGTGCTAAGCAGTAATGAAACCTTAAAGGGAAAAGATTTAAAATATATCTTCAGTAAAGTTAAAGATTTAAATGCCTACGTTCATGCTTTCAAAGAGAGAGAAGACTTAGTAAATATTGAAAGTAAGTTCTCTAAAAATGAAGAAAAGAGAATAAACCTTAAGGTAAGAGTGGTTGACTTTATGAAAGAGATTCAGGATGATGAGGAGATTCTTAAGGTAGTTTTAGAAGAAGAGAAGGAAGTACTGGACAGAGTTCAGGCTCAGTTACCTAAAGAATTATTTGAAGAGTTTACTGTAATTAGAAGTCTTGATTTCATGTTAGAGTTTATGAAAAAAGGCTGTAATAAGGCTACTGGAATAGAGAAGTTGGTTCAGTACCTTGGCATTGATAGTTCTGAAGTAATTGCTATAGGTGATGCGGTAAATGATAAAGAGATGATAGGGTATGCTGGACTTGGAGTGGCTATGGGCAATGCAGAAGAAGATATTAAGAATTTAGCAGATTTTGTGACAAAGAGTAATGAGGAAGATGGAGTAGCTTATGTCATTGAAAAGTTTATAGGCTAAGTTTAATTTAGATGTACAAAGGATATGAAAGTTATTTAAATAAATAGGAAGTGTAATCTTTGTTAGAAAGACAAATAGGTTTCTATTAAGGGTTACAACCTAATTATACAAGGAGGATTTATTATGAAACTAGGTATTGTTGGATCAGGAGTTATAGTTAAAGATTTCTTATCAGCTGCTCATGAAATAAATGATTTAGAACTAACAGCTATTTGTGGTAGAGAAAGCTCTAAGGATGGAATGAAAGAGCTAAAAGACAAATATGGCATTGGCAATATATTTTTAAACTATGAGGAATTTCTAGCATCAGATCTGGATGCTGTCTACATAGCATTGCCTAACAACCTGCACTTTTCTTATGCAAAAGAAGCCTTAGAAGCTAATAAGAATGTAATAGTTGAGAAGCCTTTCACAACAACTTATAAGGAAGCACAGATATTAAGTGATATAGCAAGAGAAAAAAAGTTGTTTTTATTTGAAGCTATCACAACTCAGTACCTGCCTAATTACAAAAAAATAAAAGAATTGATTCCAAGCTTAGGAAATATAAAAATTGTTCAATGCAATTACTCACAGTATTCAAGTAGATATAACAGCTTCAAGGAAGGAAAGATATTGCCAGCCTTTGATCCTAAGTTCTCCGGTGGAGCACTTATGGATTTGAATATTTACAATGTACACTATGTAGTTGGTTTATTTGGAAAGCCTATAAATGTTGAGTATTATCCAAATATAGATAAGGGGATAGATACCTCTGGAATACTAATGCTAGACTATGGAAAGTTTAAAGCTGTATGTGTAGGAGCAAAGGACTGTAAGGCACCTATAGCAAACAATATTCAAGGGGATGAAGGCTGTATTTATCAAGATTCTCCTGCTAATACTTGCTTGAAATTTGAACTTCTAATGAATGATGGAGCTAGTTCTACAGTAAATGAAAATAATTATAATCACCGCATGGTCAATGAATTCATCGAGTTTTCAGATATGATAAAAAGTAATGATCTAGAGGGCTGCTATAAGATGCTAGATCATAGTCTAATAGTGTGTGAAGTACAAAATACCGCTAGAAAGAAAGCTGGACTAATATTCCCTTCAGATAAAGAGGTAGAATAAGCATATAGCTATTTAATAACTGTTTAGCTGTATACATAAAAATATCACTGAAGTGAGTTGATTTGATGAGTATCTAGTAGTAGGGACCTATTACTAGATACATTTATTTATAATAAAATCAAATAGGAAATCAGGTCCTTTTTCAAATAAACTTCTAAATGAAGTTATATCTTTATTAGTATCATTGTAGTAGTCTATTATTGCAAATAGCCCTGAAATAGCTCCGAACTTGTCCCAAAACAATCCACTCTTAGCCCGTTCTATTATACTTTCTTTATAAGCATCATTGTTAGTGTTGAGTTCAGAAATTAATGTAGCGTATGAGTTTTTTCTATGGAGAATCATATCAGAGCTATACCAGTTAAGTGTCAACACACCTTCTTTGAAGGCTAGAAAGTGAGCAATTCCCTCATCAAATATTACATGTTTTAGTATATCTATTGTAGAGGCATCCTTACATGGAACTGGATAGATTTCATTAGTTATAATATGAGATATCTCGTGAGTTAAGAAACTTATTACTATTTCAGATAACTTATTAATGTCATCAGTGTATCCACTAATTCTATTTAAATCTAATATTATTACATTACCGCCTAAGGGAGATTTTCTTACCATAGCATCGAAAGGATAAGGGGAACCTACAATTAAGTATATATGAGTAGATTGTGGTATGCATGCATCTTGAAAAAATTCTTTCCATAATAAGTGGTTCAGAGGTTTGAAGTTTTTTATTTTTTCTAAGACAGTATCATATACATACCTTAATTTATCTATATTTGTATTTCCTAAGTCATCCATTAGGTACTTACCTTCTACAATAGAAGTAAATATCCAATGATCTTTTATAGAGTTCAAGGACTTTTCTTTTAGATAGACATCTATTATTTTTGTATCAATTATCATGTATATCCTCCTATTTAATTACATGAATGCACTTATTTGTTTATTATATAAATACAATTATAACAGTATAAAATTACAATTAAAATCTATGAATCTAAATAACATTAATTTATAAGAGTGGTTTTAAGTATTAAGAATAAACTGGAATCAATGGCAGTAATACATCCTTTCATTTTGGCCATCATTATATTAGTATAAGGGTGAGCATCATACTACTACATCCCCCTAAATAGATAAATATGCTTAGTTATAATCTTCTGCTATTATGATTTGTAATCGATGGCAGTTCGTAATAGCAGAGATTTTCCTAGGTGTAGTAACCAAAACTGTATCACTTATATATTGAAGCTATTTTTGAAGCAAGTTATATCAACTATATAAGACTTTGAAAAATAGCAATAAGTACAAACTGATACACTATAAAATGGAGAAAAGGAGTACTTATGATGAAAATGCCGAAAAAGTTAATGATGTTTGCAGTATCCTTTAGTACTGTGTTATGCATTACAAGTACCATTAGCTTTAAGACAGCTTTCGCAGCTACCTTACCAGAAAAGGTTTTAATAATAAATGAGAGGACAGGCCTTCAGCTTCATATGGATGCTAATAATAACATAGGTTCTTGGAATGATCCAAAGAATACAGCAAATCAGTGGATTCTAAGACCTATAGGTAATTATTATAATATAATAAATGTTAAGTCAAACTTACAGCTTCATTTAGATTCAAGCAACAATTTTAGAGCATATAATGATGAACAAAATACATCAAACATGTGGGATATAGTCAGTGTAGGTAACGATTATTATGTTATAAAAAATGTTAGGACAGGTCTTCAACTTCATCTTACTAGTACAAATAAGATAGGGGCTTATAATGATGATCAAAATAAGTCTAACCACTGGAAGCTAGAAGATAATCTTGATGCAGAGGTAAAGGTTCATGACATTGATACTCCAGCTGTTCAGCAAAAACAAGAAGATAATAGAGGGCAAAATGTTATTGATTATGCAAAGAAGTTTTTAGGAACTCCTTATGCATATGGAGGTACAACCCCTAGAGGTTTTGATTGCTCTGGGTTTACTCAATACGTATACAATAATTTCGGACAAACTATAGGAAGAACAACTTATAATCAAGTAAATTCTGGACAATCGGTTTCTAGAGATAGCCTAAAACCAGGGGATTTAGTTTTCACTGATCCTGGACATGTTGGGATGTATGTAGGAGATAATCAAATGATACATGCACCGTATCCTGGAGCTAAGATTAGAATAGAAGGTATATGGAAGTTCTATGCTGGAAGAAGAATTATGAATTAGTTTAAGCTGCAAGTTTTCTATCAATAGTCAGGTAACCTATTTCTCTTCAGTAAATATAATAAAGAGACACTTAATTTACTGGAGGAAGAAAAAATGCACTTGTTATCAGCTGTTCTATTTGCTTTCTCATCCAATATAGACAACCTTACCGTTGGGATAGCATATGGAATAAAGAAAACTAAAATTCAATTAAGCAGCAATATACTTATAGCTATAATTACATCCATAGGAACCTTTCTATCCATGACCATAGGTAGATTAATAACTAGTATAATATCAGTAAGAGTTGCCAACTCCTTAGGAAGTATAATACTCATAGCTATAGGTTTATGGTTCATTTTTGAATTTATAAGAAATGAAAGAAAAGATTATAATAAGTCACTAAATACGGAAAGTTCTGAGGTATTAGGATATAAAAAGATAATGGAATCACCTGAAATTGCAGATGTAGACCATTCAGGTTATATAGATATTAAAGAGGCTGTATCACTGGCGCTTGCACTAACTATTAACAATCTTGGTACTGGGGTTGCAGCTAGTATAACTGGTATTAATATACCTATTACCGTAGCAGCAACCTTTATATTTAGTATATTTACTCTAGAAGCTGGAAGCATAATAGGCAATACTGCCTTCTCTAAAATCTTTGGCAAATATGCAAATTTTGTTTCTGGTGTTATTATAGTTATTCTTGGAGTATATGAGATGTTTGTATAAGATATGGTAATTTCATAGGGACTAAACTATAGGGTTCTACTACGAAAACTTAAGTTATGCCTGTTCAAAAATCATTTGCCTATGAACTTTAGGCGTGCATAACCTAATGCTGAAGTTTGAACACTATACTTGTAACGAGATAAGTGGTTTTTTAAGCATTCTAGTTAAAGTATCCTATTATTGAATACTTAATTTCAGCAGGGTACATTAATAGAGCCTAAATAAAAGCCATGTATAATAAGGAATAGAACTTTCCCTATTATGCATGGCTCTCATTTTTACTTAATTGTTTTAATAAGTGTTAAAAAGTGTAATCAAGCAGTAAGTAATATTTTATAGTTTATGACCCTACAAATTGTCCGCCATCTACATGAACTATTTGACCGGTGGTATAAGTGGAGTCCTCAGAAGCTAGGTATACATAAGTTGGGCCGAGCTCCACAGGCTGACCGGCTCGTTTCATAGGTGTATCTAAGCCAAAGCTGGTTATATGATCAGCTGACCAGCTAGAAGGTTGAAGTGGAGTCCAGAAGGGGCCTGGAGCAACTCCATTTACCCTTATTCCTTTATCTACAAGTGACAGAGCTAAGGAACGTGTAAAGCTTGCTATAGCACCTTTTGTACTTGAGTAGTCTATAAGTTCCTTGTTGCCTGCATAAGCGGTTACAGAAGTAGTATTTATTATTGTGCTGCCGCTACTTAGGTGAGGTAATACTGCTTTGGTTAAGTAAAACATGGAGTATATATTGGTCCTAAAGGTATCGTCAAGTTGCTGAGCACTAATATCTAATATACTTTGTTGTGGAAACTGGACTCCAGCATTGTTAACAAGTATGTCTATATGTCCTAATTTATCTAGTGTTATATTAACTATATCTCTTGAAAAAGCTTCCTCTCTTAAGTCACCAGGAATTAAGATACATCTTCTTCCTTTAGATTCTATAATTGTTTTTATCTCATTTGCATCTTCATGCTCATTGAAATACACTATGGCAATGTCAGCGCCTTCTTTGGCAAAGGCTAGAGCAACGGCTCTTCCTATACCACTATCACCACCTGTTATTATTGCAACCTTATCCTTAAGCTTGCAGCTACCTACATAATCAGGATTATCAAATATAGGTCTAGGATGCATAAGGTATTCTAAACCAGGCTGAACTGGCTGATGTTGTGGTGGAAAAGTTATTGGGACTTGCTTGCACTGAACTTTTTGTCCCATGTACGGATAATAAAGAATCAAAATTCTACCTCCAAAAAAAACGTGCTTACAATATCATATGTAAGACACGTCAAAATGGAATAAAACTTATGATTTTTTGATAATCCTTCTTGATAGATGGAGTATTTCAGAAAATACTATTACTGAGAAAGTATATCCTATTATCTTTAGCCACATAACTATTGATAGAGGAGAGGTCTTAAATAGTTCTCCACCAAATTGAGTAATTAATATTTGTAGTATAAAAGTCCCACTCATCATTATTAACATAGGTTTATTATTAAGCAAGTTAGTGAATATGCTTTCATTTCCTAGTTCTCTTGAGTTAAAGGAGTTGAATAGTTGGAACATTACAAAGGTAGTAAAGATTATACTAGATTGCTCACTTACAGTGCCCCCAAGTACTTTCTTATCTATAAGCAATGTAAGCATAAAGACTATATAGAGTCCATTGGTAAGTATGGTGGTCATCATATTTTTAGTTATTATGCTAGCATCTCTTTTTACCGGTTCCTTATCCATTAGATGTTTCCTTAAGGCTTCAAGCCCTAAAGAAAGTGCTGGAGGACCATCCATTATCAGGTTAACCCATAAAAGCTGTATAGTAGTAAAGGGTAGTGGCAGTTCTAATATTTCGCAGATGATTACTATAAGTACTGCTACTAGATTTACAGTTAACTGAAATTGAATGAACCTTTGGAAGTTTTCGTAGATACCGCGTCCCCATTCAATGGCTTTGACTATGGTTGAGAAGGAATCATCTAAAAGTACTATATCACTAGCTTCTTTGGATACTTCAGTGCCTGTAATTCCCATAGCTATTCCTACGTCAGCATTTTTTAAAGCTGGGGCGTCATTTATTCCATCCCCTGTAACAGCAACAACTCCTCCAACTTTCTTTATGAGGTTTACTATTCTCATTTTTGTGATAGGTTTACTTCTAGCAATTACCACTATCTTATCTAATATGTTAATAAGCTCATCATCTGACATTTCATCAATATCCTGAGCGTCTATAATTATGCTATCTTCCTTTACCACATCTAACTGCTTAGCAATAGAAGTAGCAGTTACTATATTATCTCCAGTAAGTATCTTTAAGCTTATTCCTGATTTCTTACATTTCTCAACGGCTTCAAACACATCTTCTCTTAATGGGTCAGCTATGGATACAAAGCCGTCAAAAATCATAGCATGCTCTAGCTTATCCTGAACAGAAGACCAGTCCTCATGATTATTTAAGTATGTTCTATGGGAAAAGGCTAATATTCTTTTAGCTTCTTTTTGTAATTTAGTTATTTCATCGGTTATTTTTTCTCTTAGTTCTTCAGTTAAGATTTCTACCTTATCGTTTATGATGATTTTATTACATAAAGAAATAATCTTTTCAGGACTTCCTTTTGAGTATACATTATAATTATTATCTTCTAGTGTTACTGTAGTCATAGATTTCTTTTCAGAACTAAAAGGGTACTGAAAAACTATGCTGGAGGCATTACGTATATCGGTATAACTTATATATTCGCTTTCCTCTGAATTATATTCTGAACACTTGCCTTGGCATACAGAGCTATGAAGCTTGTAGTGAGGGCAGCGTTTTGGATTCACAGAACAAACAGTGTCGGTAAATGCCTTTAAAAGAGAGCATTCTGTTGGGTTACCTATGAACTTTACTTGTCCATCTTTTATGTTGATGTCAGCAGTACTATTTACAGTAAAGTTTTCTATCATAAATCTGCTCTTAAGTTCCGCAGGTGATATTAGATTACCATTATTCCAAACGTCTATAACAGACATCTGATTTTTTGTAAGTGTACCAGTTTTGTCTGAGCAAATAACATTTATGCAGCCAACAGTTTCACAAGCTACTAGTTTTTTTACTAGGGCATTGGTTCTAGCCATCTTAATGATATTTAAAGCTAAGGTCATGGCAACTATTGTTGGAAGACCTTCAGGTACAGCTGCAACAATCAGTGCTACGCTTGTCATAAATGCATTTTGAACTGTATCGAAAGAGATATTGTTATGGATATATATTTTAAAAATCTCATAGAAAAATATTAGTGCAGATACTGCAACTCCTATTACTGATATAGACTTAGCTAGTTTATCAAGTTTTTCTTGAAGCGGGGTAGACTTGGACATTGTCTTTTTTAACTCTGAAGCTATACTTCCCATCTCAGTACTATCTCCAACTGCAGTAACAATTGCAGTAGCTTGTCCATAGTTTACAAAGGTACCAGCAAAGATCATATTACTTCGTTCTGAAAGCGGTACTTTTGAGTTAGAGGATATTTCATCATAATCCTTACTAACAGCTATGCTTTCACCTGTGAGCATCGATTCATCAACTTTTAATTGAAGACAATCTATTATTCTAGCATCGGCAGGTATCTTGTCTCCAGTTTCTACTTTTATAATATCTCCAACAACTATATCTCTTTTATTTATGTATTGAATAATACCATTTCTTAATACTTTAACTTTTATATCTTCATTGATATTGTTAAGAGCTTCGAAGGCTTTTTCAGATCTACCTTCCATGATAATTTGTATGCTTACAGAAAGGGTTATGGCAACTAATATACCTATGCTTTCAGTAAACTCTGCATGTAAGCCTTGAAGGTGCTTATAGACATTCATACCTATAGTTATAATAGCTGCTATCATAAGTATAAATATCATAGGCTCTGATAGTGCTTCCAGTATCTTTTTTAAAAGAGATACCTTTTCAGTAGGTGAAAATTGATTTTTACCGTACTTTTCTTCACTTTTAATTACTTGCTTGTCAGTAAGACCCTGATCGCTTTTCAAATCAAAGTGATCAAGGATTTCTTCTACTGGTTCTTGAAAAAACTCCATTTCATCCTCTCCTTAATGACTATTTGTGGTATTGTATTTATGAAAGCTGGGACTTTAATAAATACAGTAAATGTAGATTAGGCAAACAAAAAATATATGATTAAGCTTATTATTTAAATAGGAAACTTACCGCTATATTAAATAATAGCACTTAACATAGACAAAATAAAAAAGACTCATAATACAATAATCCATCTAAAAAAGATGGTCTCGTATTAAAAGTCTCACAGTGACAAACGTCATGATAAAGCCAGGTTAATCAAACCATTATGTTGACTTTATCTCCCTTACGGGTAGTTACTCCCTTTTAAAGATATTAACTTTTAAAAATATAGCTTTATTTGTGAAAAATAAATTGTAATAAAGCTAAGAATTTGGCGGCATTTTATAACCACTTATATTATTATATTTAATTAATTTCTAACTGTCAACGAAATGTAAATCTTTTCGCGCATGTTTATGCATGTTTTTTAAAACTGTATGTACAAAAAAATACTGTGATTTTCCTAAGTATATACATTTAGTAAATAACAAGTATAATAAAGAAGTCGCATTTATAAAAATATAAATGCGACCTATTAATGCAAATACATACTAAATATCACTAATACTTAAAAAGACTTTTTAAACAAAAATCTTTCTAAATTACTTTGCAGAAGTGATAAGTAGTTAATCACTAAAACTGTGAAACATATTTCTAAAAAGAAGCAATAAAACGCTCAGATTAAAAAGAACTTGTATGTCCGTGGCTATGTGAGTTCATGAATGATGCTCCAGTGTTTGAGCCCATATTTGAACTTCCTTGTTGCTGTCCGCCATATTGTTGCTGTTGTTGTTGTTGTTGTTGTTGTTGAGTTTGTTGAAGTTGTTGTAGCTGTTGCTGTTGTTGCTGTTCTCCTTGGCTCATTTGATTTAATTGTTGTTGAGTTTGCTCTATTAGCTGACTCATCTGTGAAAGAGTCTGATTTGATTGTAAGAACTGGCTAGCTTTACTTAAATCATTCATAGCATTTGTTATTGAAGATTGTAACTGTTGTTGAGTTTGCATTTGTTGCTGCTGAGTTTGTTGTTTGAAATCCTTTATTTGTTGTTGTAGGTCAGTTATAACCTTATTTCCTTGGTTGTTTTGTTGAGACTGACCACTTTGAGGTTGTTGTGATCCAGCCATTGAGCTTTGTTGTTTTAATTGGTTTAAAGTGCTTGACATAGCGCTTAGTTGATCTTTTAAGCCTGTGATTTCAGCACCTATTTCAGCATCATTCTTTTTGCTATCAACATAGTTCTCTATTACCTTTTTACTTTTTTCGTCCATCACCAATCACTCCTTTTAATATATTTGCTACGAAAATATCTTAACCACTATAAAATGCAAATATACTGGTGTTGTTTTTACTAATTAGATAGATGTACCACTTCATACTAAAATTTATATTTTTCAAAGCTCTCTCATAAGAAAGAGGAGCTCTGAAAATACATTTAAGACTGAAGTAGCACATATTTCTAGGAGTATATTGGTAATTTTAAAAAAATTTAAATTTCACATTTACCGTCGGAACAACTTCCAGCATCAGCTTCTTTTTCATCAGATTCTTTTGAAAGAAACTCTATAACTGGTGAGGAAAGTTCTTCTTTTCTCACTTTATCAAGAACGTCTAAAAATAACTCAGATGGTTGTGCTCCTGATACGGCATATTTATTATTAAATACAAAGAAAGGTACTCCAGTTATTCTCAAATTAGAAGCTCTTTCCTCATCTTTTCTTACCTCGGAGGCATATTTATCAGAAGAAAGTACCTCTAAAGCTGTCTGATAGTTTAGTCCAATTTCTTCTGCAAGTTTTGCTAATACTTGATGATCAGATATTAGAAGAGAATCTGTGAAATAGGCTTTTAAAATTCTTTCTGACAACTCATTCATTTTTCCTTCAGTTTTAGCATAATGACATAATCTATGAGCATCAAAAGTATTTGTTGGCTTTAAATCCTCAAAATTATAGTCTAGGCCAAGAGCTTTAGCTTGTGCTATTATTTGGCTATTTGAGCCTTTAGCTTGCTCAACTGATATTCCATATTTTTTCGCTATTAGTTGATCGATATTTTCCTCATAAGTTTTCTTTGCAGATGGGTCAAGCTCAAAGCTTTTAAAAACTAATTCAATCTCATCCTTATATTCAAATTTATCTAATGCACTTTCTAGCCTTCTTTTCCCTATATAACAAAATGGACATGCAAAATCAGACCATACTTCAATTTTCATTTATATTCCTCCTCGAATCCTCATATCCATTATAAGCATTAATTCTTTGGGTAAGCTAATATAAGCATCATATGACTGACCGCTTAATTTTAACAGGTTATTTTAAAAAGCAAACTTTAAAGAATCAAAATTTTAACTATATATGAGGTTTATTTATAATTTAATGATATTATAGTCCATTAAATTTCAATACTCAATGGTATAAAAAGGAACCCGTGGGGGGTATAATGTTTTTACAAAGAAAATTCGATATCAAGTCTAATAGATGGAGTTAATAAGTTAATACAATTAAACCTAAAGGCTTTAATATGTGAGAAAGCTAAAAGTTAAAGAATTGTTTGAAAAATAATTTGCTATAGGAAGAATGTTTCCTTATTTATATACATTAATGTATAATTTATAGATATATGTTTAGTTTTAAATTGGGGAAGGAATAATTTATATATGCATAATGAAGAATTTAAAGTTGTTAATACAGTGTGCTCAAAAAACTGTTTTGCTACTTGTCCATTAAAGGTATATGTTAAGGATGATAAGGTTGTAAAGGTCGAAGGTAAGGATAATAATCCTATAACTAGAGGAAAGATATGTACAAAAGGTAGAGTTTATCCTGAGATTGTAAATAGTAAAGAAAGGCTTTTATATCCCTTGAAAAGAGTAGGTACAAGGGGAGAAGGAAAGTTTGAAAGAATATCCTGGGATGAAGCTCTAGAACTTATGTATATTAAACTAAATAGCTTAAGACAAGAACATGGTGCTGAATCAGTGCTTTATTATCAAGGAAGCGGTAACTTTGGAGTTATGAGAAAATATGCTTATGGCTTTTGGTATCAGTTTGGTGGATATACAGGGACTATAGGCGATCTTTGTGATCCTGCTGCTGAAGAAGGAATGAAATATGGCTATGGTTGGAGGATACAAAACTCTTTAGATGACTTATTAAATAGTAAACTTATAATATTGTGGGGAGGAAATCCTGCTCACACTAACATTCATGCCATGTACTTTATAAATGAGGCAGTTAAAAATGGAGCCAAGTTAGTCACTATTGATCCAAGAAAGAATGAATCTAGTAGCAAAAGTAGTCTGCATATATATCCTAGAGGAGGAACAGATGGTTTGCTTGCCATAGGTATAGCAAAATTGCTCATAGAAAAGGGCTTAGCAGATTATGATTTTATAGACAAATACACTTACGGTTTTGATAAATATGAAGAGTTTTTAGAAACTTATACCCTTGAAGAAGTATGTGATATAACTGAAGTTCATTTGGGAGAACTGAATAAATTAGCTGATTTAATAGCTCAGTATCCAAAGTATGCTATGATAATGGGCTATGGGTTCCAGCGTTATAGCAATGGCGGGCAAACTATAAGAGCAGTTTCTTTGCTTCCTGCTATTACAGGAAGTATAGGAGAAAGTGGTTGTGGCATATATTGTGGCGAAAGTACAGGCGGAATGCTTCAGTGGCCTTATCTACCTGATAAGCCTGAAAAAGTAAGACTTGCTATACCTAAGGGGAGAATAACTAGTGAAATAGAAGCTTTAGATTTGCCAAAAATAAAAGCAATGTGGGTAGAAAAAGCTAATCCACTTACCAGTAATCCTAATTTGAAAAAATTACAACAAACACTTAAAGGCTTAGATTTTATTGTGGTATCAGAGAATTTTCTTACAGATACAGCAAAGTTCGCCGATATTGTGCTGCCTGCAGCATCTTTTTTAGAGGAAGATGATTTGGTTGCGGCTTATGGACACCCTTATATTCAACTAAAGCAGAGAACTGTAAATCCTCCAGGAGAATGTAAGACAGACCGTGAGATTTATAGACTTTTGGGACAGAAGTTTAACTTTGATATGAAGTATCTACCACAAGATGATATAGAAATATTAAATAAGGTACTAGAAAGTAGTTCTATGAACACAACCTTAGAAAAAATGAAGGAAAAGCCTTATCTTGCCGAAGATTATGATAATATAGCTTTTAGAAATAAAGACTTTAAAACTACCAGTGGAAAGATAGAATTTTACTCTGAAGATATAGCTAGGGATTGGGGAGTTAGTCCAGTGCCAGTTTATGAGGAGCCAGAAGAAAGTAAGTATTCAAGTAAAGCAGATTATTTAAAATATCCGCTTCAGCTAATAACAGCTCATAGCTTAGAAAGAATAAACTCTCAATTCACTGAAAGCAAAAAGCTTACTGAATTATTCACTACAGTTGTTCATATAAATAAAGCTGATGCAGAAGCAAGAAACATATTTACTGGAGATGCTGTTAGAGTGTTTAATGACAGGGGGGAAGTGTTTTTAAATGCTAAGGTTATTGATGGGATAAAGCCTGGAGCTATAAACATCTTTGAAGGTTTGCCACATAAGACAAGAATGGCAGTAAATAATTTGATAGATGATAGAATTACAGATATGGGCTATGGAACCTCATATCATACTTGCCTAGTAGAAATTGAGAGATTGAATCTCTAATAAAAAAGTATAGACACAGATGTGCAAAAAAGTCACTGAATAAAGATTAATTCAGCGACTTTTTAATTGCAATCTATTTCCTTCTATTTTCAAATTTATCAACTAATTCTTGAAGCATTCTAGAAGTTGACTCAAGTTTCTCTGATATATCAAACATTTGCTCTAAATGTTTGTTTTGCTCTATTATTGACTGAGCTGTTTCTTTAGTCTTATTAGAGTTGTTATCTGCATGTTCTGCCACTTGCTCAATAGAGCTTGTCACTTCTTCTGCAGCAGAAGAAACATCTTGAGATATAACTGCTACCTTAGAAATATCTTCTTTTACCACGTCTATTGCTAAAAGTATGTTATTAAAGGTCTTACCAGTTTCGTTAACAACTTCTATACCAGTATGAACATCACTGATACCTATATTCATAGCTTTATTTGCATTGTTGATATTTTCTTGTACGCTCTTTATCATATCGGAAATCTTTATAGCAGAACCTTGAGATTCTTCTGCAAGCTTTCTAACTTCATCAGCTACCACGGCAAAGCCTCTTCCACTCTCTCCAGCTCTAGCTGCTTCTATTGCAGCATTAAGTGCTAGAAGGTTAGTTTGCTCCGCTATAGAGCTTATTACTTGAACTACCTGATCTATGTCTTTGGACTGTTTACTAAACACTTCTAAGATTTCAGCTACATTTCCTACAGATGCATCAATGGAGTTCATTTGCTTAACTACTTGTTTTATTGCATTTTCTCCATCTTTTGCTTCTTTAACCGTTTCCTTGGTTTTTACAGAAGCTCTTTCGGAAGCAGAAGCTATATCATAAATTCCTTTTGATACTTCAGCTAAGGCTTTTGAACTTTCCGAAGTATAGTTATATTGGTTTAAGCTAGCATCTTCTATATGCTTCATAGCAAAGTTAATATCGTTTGAAGTTCCTAAACTATTTTTTACACTTTCAGATAGATTCTCTGAATAACCAGCTATATCATTTATTGTTTTACCTAGGTTAAGAAGAATTTCTTCAAGCTCCTCTTTTTTATTCATGCCTTCAGCATTAAGAGCTGCTTCATTCTTTTTATTACTAGAAATCATAAATATAGTAGCTACGCTAGTTAGTATTAAGAATACTGCATGTAGTAATAGCATTTGGAATGGATAGTGATGTGATCCACAAAGTAACTCAGGGAATAAGAAGTATCCTCCAAGGTGGTGTACCGCAAATATTGCTGTGCTTATTAATATATTATTGATACTATCGTAGTATGCTATCATGGCTATGACCATGAATATTGAAAAATGATACTCAACTAAACCATTTCCTACAGCAATTATTGCAATACTAGAAAAAGTCAAAGTAAGAGTTAATAATAAAGGAATGCTATCGTGCTCAGTACTTTTAAATTTATATAGGTAAAAAGCTGTACCTAATAATATTACTGGAACTAGTGCAATTAAGTAAGATATTACAATACTGCTATTTGACATTGTTGACATATCATCCATAGTAAAGAATGATAAAAACCTACCTAATATGGCTACTAATAAAATCAGAAACACTGTACAAAGAGAAAGTTTTAACATTAAGCTGTTCTTTAAAGATTTTGTCATTTGTTTACCCCCAACTAATAAATAGTATATAGGATAATTATCGATAGAATCTATAAAGGCTAAAGTAGAAAAACATAGAACTTTATAAAAATAAGACCTTAATTTTTATGCTTAAATTCAAGTAATATAAACTATTGGAATTATATAACGAATATAATAAAATATAGATATGGTTTATATAGAAATCTTTGGGAGTTGTGATGATTTAACAGTAAGTGATTTACAATATTCAACTATATAAAATGATTAAGACTTAATAATTAATAAATTGAGGTAGATATATATGATTAACATAGGTATTGATCTAGGCACTACTAATAGTCTAGTGTCATATTGGACGGAACAGGGTCCGGTAATTATTCCGAATTCTTTAGGTGAGAGACTGACTCCTTCAGTAGTAAGTGTGGATGATAATGGAGAGATTTTGGTAGGACAAATCGCTAAGGAGAGACAGATATCCCATCCAGAAAGTAGTGCTTCTGTATTTAAAAGAAACATGGGAAGCAAGAAGGTATATAAGCTT
Organism: Clostridium sp. C8-1-8; assembly: GCF_009928445.1. GTDB lineage: Bacteria > Bacillota > Clostridia > Clostridiales > Clostridiaceae > Clostridium_AR. The sequence goes on from NZ_JAABNO010000016.1 coordinate 25,021, forward strand.
TTAGATAAGGAGTTTTTACCGGAAGAGTTATCAGCACTTATATTAAGGTCTTTGAAGGAAGATGCTGAGAGATTTTTGGGTATTCCAGTAACAGAAGCTGTTATAAGTGTACCAGCATACTTCAGTGATAGTCAAAGAAAGGCAACTCAGAGAGCTGGGGAGCTTGCTGGACTTAGAGTAGAAAGACTTGTGACTGAACCTACTGCAGCAGCACTTGCTTATGGTCTGCATCATACTAAATCTGATACTAAGTTTCTAGTATTTGACCTAGGTGGAGGTACCTTTGATGTATCCATACTTGAGTTATTCAACAACATAATGGAAGTTAGAGCAGTTGCCGGAGATAACTACTTAGGGGGAGAAGACTTCACAGAGGCATTGGCTGCTATGTTTTTGAAACACCATAACAAAAAGAGTGATGAAATAAATGAAAAGGAGTATTCCTTATTAAAGAAGGAAGCAGAGGTTGGGAAAAGAGCCTTTTCTGAGAGTAGGGTAGTGACCTTAAGTTCAAAAATAGATGGTGAGTTATTAGAATGTGAAGTTTCCCTTGATGACTATGAAAAGTCAGTAAAGGGACTTTTAAATAGACTTAGAGAGCCGGTGGAAAGAGCTTTAAGTGATGCTTCCTTAAGAATAAGTGATATAGATTCAATTTTACTAGTGGGCGGAGCAACAAAACTGCCTACAATAAGAAGCTTTGTAAGTAAGTTGTTTGGAAAGTTAGCTTATATAAACATAAATCCTGATGAAGTAGTTGCCTTAGGAGCAGGAGTTCAAGCAGCGCTAAAAGGAAAGAATGCTGCCTTTAAGGAAATAATACTTACGGATGTATGTCCATACACACTTGGTACTACTGTATCCGTTAGAAAGGCTCATGGACATTATGAAAGTGGACACTTCCTTCCAATTATTGAAAGGAATACTACAATACCAGTAAGTAAAGTTGAAAGGTTATATACGGTTTATGACAATCAAAAGGTAATAAATGTGGAGATACTTCAAGGGGAATCTCGTTTATCTAAGGATAATATTTATCTTGGAGAGCTCAATATATCAGTGCCCGCAGCATCGGCAGGTACTGAAGCTATAGATGTTAGATATACCTATGACATTAATGGAATATTAGAGGTAGAAGTAACGGTGGTATCAACGGGAACAAAGAAAACTGTAGTTATAGAAAAGAATCCAGGTCATATGACTAAGGAGGAAATAGCTACAAGAATGGAAGCCTTGGCAAGCCTTAAAATACATCCTAGAGAAAATCATGAAAATAAGCTAATAATAACTAGAGGAGAGAGGTTATTTGAGGAAAACTTAGGAGATGCAAGACAAGAGATTGGAAGGCTTATAAGAGAGTTTGAAGAGATTCTAGAGAGACAAGATCCGAAAGAGATTAAGGACGCAAGAATACGTGTAAAGAACATATTTGATTCAATAGATACTAAGGGGGATTTTTAGATGGATTGTTTTGAGGTTCTAGGTATTGAAAAGACAGAGAATATTAATGAGATAAGAAGGGCTTATTCAAGTCTTTTAACAAAGTATTCGCCAGAACAAGATCCAGAAGGTTTCAAAAAGCTAAGAGCAGCCTATGAGGAGGCCTGTAGTATAGCAAAAGAGGCAGAAAGTGAAGTTAAACAAGAATTATCGCCAGTAGATGAATTCATGGAAGAATTTAAAGCATGCTATAAAGACTTTGAAAAAAGACTTAATAGTGAATATTGGACAGAATTATTAGAAAAAGATATATGCTATAACATAGATACTGCTTCAGAAATTAGCAATAAAGTTTTAACTTTTCTAATGGACAATTATAACTTTCCCAATCAGGTTTGGAAGTTGTTTGATAGTTATTTTTCCTGGACTTCAAAGAAAGATAATCTATATAAAGATTTTCCTAAGAATTTTATTGATTTTGTCATATATAAGATTGATAAAGGAAGTACCTTTCGCTATGACTATCTAAAAGATTGTATACCAGGACAAGAAGATGAGTTCATCTCTAGATATAATAAGGTCTCAAATGCCTTAGACGATTATGATTTATATACTGCTTGTAAAAATATAGCTTCAGCTAAGGAGATTTGCCCTAATCATCCAGATCTTAGTATATTGGAAGCTAGATATTATATGCAAAATGGAAGGCTAAATGAAGCAAAGGAGTTACTTTCTCAGGTAATAGCAAAAGATGAAAAGGACATTGAGGGATACTTCTATAGAGCTGAGATTAGTAATAGAGTTGGAGAGCTAAAGGAAGCTTATGATGACTATACTAAGGTTCTAGAAATAAAATCAGACGATGTTGGAGCCTTATATGCATTAGGAAAATGTTGTATAAATCTAAATAAGTATGAGGAAGCTGTTAAGCATTTAGAAAAGGTAGATGAAATATATCAATATAGAAATGACATAAATATAATACTAACTTCTGCTTATAATTTTTATATAGAGGATATATTGACTAAGCTAAAGGAAGACAATCTAAATCAAGTTTTAAGATATAGACTTGCTGAAGCATATTTTAAAACTTCAAAAACAGAGGAAAGTTATGATATCTTAAAGGATTTAAGGCAGGAAAACTGTTTTACAGAAGATATGTACTGCCTTCTTTGTCAGGTTTTGATTAAACTGAACAATGAAGAACTGGCATACACCACTGTTTGTGAAGGGGTAGATATATATAGAGACAACTACGAACTTAACTTTTTAAAAGCAGATATGTTAGACAGATTTGGCAAATATGAAGAGGCTCTTGATCAATATGATAGAGCAATAAGTATAAAGAATGATAGCTGTGCTGCATATAACAATAAGGCTTATGTTTTTAATATTTTAAGAAATTATAATGAAGCTCTAAAGTGTGCAGATAAGGCTATAGAGTTAGATCCACATATGGCTCATGCCTACAAGAATAAAGCGGAAGCTCTTTTAGGCCTAGAGCTTTATGAAGACTGCTTTGAGGCTTGTAACCTAGCCCTTAATAAATATCAATATCTTCTTGAAGCTTATATCATAAAAATAAAAGCCTTTACTGCTGTGAGTTTATATGATGAAGCTTTGGACACTTATAATAAAGCCAGTGATCTAGGCTTCAGGGATAGTAAGTTATATCACTGTAAAGCAAGAGTTCTGATGAAATTACGCAGATATGAGGAAGCAGCAGATTACTGTGATTATGCCCTTGAGCTAGACGAAAATAATGATGAATACTACTACTTAAAAGGTTTATGCTACTACTACATCGATAAGTATGAGGAAGCTATAAATGCTTTTGATAAGGCAATTGAGATTAATGTTAATAATGGAGGTTCTTATTATTACAAGGTTCAGTGTCTTCTAAGTGGATCTAGAGAAGAGGAAGCTTTAAACTTATTAAACACAGTGCTTGAACTTCAAGATATTCAGTTTAAAGATAGTTTTTATGAATTAAAAGGCAATATTATGGAGAGAAGAAATGACTATAATCAGGCTCTTGATTTATATAAAAAGGCCATAACTAGTGACCCTAACTATGCACCATATTATTATGCTGCAGGTCATATATTTAATGAGTTAGAAAACTACGAAGAGGCTCTTAGATACTTCTATAAATCCATAGAATTAGATCCAGACCAGAGAAATTGCTATGTAAATATAAGTTATTCCTTGTATTGCCTAGGTAAATATGAAGCTTGTATAGAGAACTGCAATAAGGCTTTAGAAATTGATCCAGATTATGTGGTGGCTCATCAAAATAAAGGTTGGTCTTACTATAAACTTCAAAGAATAGCAGAAGCAGAAAAAGAATGCAGCTTAGCTTTAAAGTTAGATGGTAACAACTTGGATATACTTTTATTAAAGCTTAGACTTCTTAACTACAAAGGGCTTTATCAAGAGGCTTTGCTGGTTTGTGATAGAATGCTAGAGATAGATAATCACAATACTTCAGCTATGGAAGCTAAACAGGAATTGATGAAAAAGATTAGTGGAGAGAGTAACCAAAAGAAAGGGTTATTCAAATCTCTGTTTAATAAATAATATCTCTATTAAAGCGCTGTTTTGAAACTAGGTGCTAAGCACCAGATGCTTTAATGAGGCTACTAAATAAATTATTATATAGAAAATAGACTGCATCAGAGTATTAGAAATCTGAGGTAGTCTATTTTTTTATATTTATAGTTGCCATGGTAAAATACTGTGTTGAAATTCAGTGGTCAGTCATCCGATGCTTAGATGGTTTTGCGCTAATAGCTCGCTCATATACATCCCCTTCACAACCACTGAATTTCAACAATATTATTAAGTATATTCTTAAAGTTTTTATGGTAAATACAGCTACTTATTCAATTAAAAAGGATGTAAGGAAATAAAAATAAAACATTGACAAAAAAAACACATGTAGTATATAATTTCTATTGAAAATCATTATCAATATCAATGGGACGAATACATAAAAATTAAATTTAATATATTTAGGGGGAACTTTTAATGAAGAAAAAATTTTTAACACTTACTTTGTCAATGGTTATGGCAGTTGGATTAGTAGCATGTACAAATGCAAAGCAGGATAGTACTAAATCAGAAAGTACAAAAAGTGTTGAAGAAAAAGCAGATAAGAAGTTAACTTACTTGGGAAAAGACTACACTATATCATCTAAAAGCAATAAATTAGTCATAACAGGAAGCCTAGAATCTATGGAAGATGCACTTCTATTAGGTGTAGAGCCAGCTGGAGCCATATCTGTTGGAGGAAAGTTCCCTGATATTTTCAAGTCTATTACAGCAAGTTCTAAGTCTATTGGAGAGAAGACACAACCCAATGTAGAAACAATATTATCTCTAAAACCAAATGTTATTTTAGGAACTGATAAGTTCCCAGCTGAAACTTTAGAGAAATTAAACAAAGTAGCACCTACAATACCTGTATCCCATATAGCAACTGACTGGGAAGCCAACTTATTATTGCTTGGACAGCTAAGTGACAAGGAAGATAAAGCAAAAGAATTAATAGAAAAATATAAATCAGATGTAAAAGCTTCAAAAGAAAAGCTTGCAGATAAATTGAAGGATAAGAAGGTTATTTCTGTGAGAATAAGACAAGGAAATATATCTATATATCCTCAGAATGTATTCTTAAATCCTGTACTTTACAGTGATTTAGGACTAGCCGTTCCAGCGGAAGTTAAGGCTGCAAAGGCTCAAGAAGCTATATCTCTAGAAAAGTTTTCAGAGCTTAATCCAGACTATATATTCCTACAATTTTCACAAGACGAAAACAAAGATAAGCCAAAGGCTTTAGAAGATTTACAAAACAACCCTATATGGAATAGCATAAATGCTGTAAAGAATGGCAAGGTTATTATAAATGCTGTAGATCCATTAGCACAAGGAGGTACTGCTTGGAGCAAAATTAACTTCTTAAAAGCCGTAACTGAAGAATTAGCTAAGTAGACAGGAGATAGGTTTTAGTATGGAAAAAAGATCTTATGGGCCCATGGTTATTCTAAGTATTTCACCCATAGTAATAGCTATAATAATAGTATTATCCATACTTTATGGAGCAAAGGATATTAATCTTTCAACAGTAAGAGATGCATTTACTCATTTTGATGCAGGGAATGTAAATCATCAAATAATAATGTACTCTAGAGTGCCAAGGGTGATAACTGCACTATTAGTTGGTGCCTTACTAGCTGTTTCAGGAGCCTTAATGCAAGGGATGACAAGGAATTACCTTGCATCTCCTGCAATAATGGGTGTTTCTGACGGGTCTGTATTTGCTATTACTATATGTATGATATTCTTCCCTAACACGTCTTCAATTGCTCTTATAATATATTCTTTTATGGGATCTGCCATAGGAACTTTAGTTGTATTCGGATTAGCTTCTATTACTCCTAATGGTATGTCACCAGTTAGGCTGGCAATCATAGGAACTATAATCGGAACTTTCTTCAATAGTATATCAGCAGCTTTAGCTTCCTACTTTCAGATCTCTCAAAACATTAGTTTTTGGTACAATGCTAGGTTGAATTTGGTTACCCCTGATAAATTAAAGCTTATGGTACCTTTTGCTGTAATAGGCTTGGTACTAGCTTTAATTATGTCAAAATCAATAACCATACTATCATTAGGTGAGGAAGTAGCAATAAGCTTAGGACAACAGACAAAACTAGTAAAGGCTGTTACTATGCTGGTTGTGGTTATATTAACAGGCACAGCTGTGGCCTTTGTTGGGAAAATTGCTTTTATAGGTTTAATCGTTCCTCATATAATAAGATTCTTTGTAGGAAGTGATTACAAATGGATAGTTCCTTGTTCTGCTGTTTTTGGAGCTGCTTTCTTAGCGCTTTCAGATGTAATTAGCAGATTCTTAAATTATCCCTTTGAAACACCAATAGGGGTTGTGACTTCCTTGATAGGAGTACCTTTCTTCTTATACTTAGCAAGGACTAGAGGAGGGCGTAACAGTGGTTAAGAAGTTATTTAGAGGACAACTATTTATTTCTACAGTAATTATAGCTTTAATAATAGTTGCTATGTATTTTAGCCTTACTAATGGAAGTTATGACTTGTCTGTAAAAGATGTGGTAAGCACTATTTTTAGAATAAATACTAATTCAGATAGTGACTTAGTGATTTTTCAGTTTAGACTTCCAAGAATCATAATTGCAGTTCTAGTTGGGTTTGGGCTGGGTATTGCCGGTACTGTGATTCAAGGTATAACTAAAAATGGCTTAGCAGATCCAGGAGTAGTTGGTATAAATTCTGGTGCAGGTGTAGCTATTGTAGCCTTTATTTTTTTATTTCAAGGAAAGTTTATCAATGAGAACTGGTACTCTATCTTTGTTATGCCACTATTCGGGCTTATTGGAGGCATATTAGCCTCAGCTCTTATATATATTTTTTCTTGGAAAAACGGAAGGTTAGATATGCAGAGGCTTATCTTAGTTGGAATAGCTATAAGCTCAGGGTTTGGAGCAATTTCTTTATACATCTCCTTAAAAATGAATCCATCGGATTTTGAGGCAGCTACTGTTTGGATAAATGGAAGTATTTCTAATGCTAACTGGAGATACATAACCGCTATTATTCCATGGATAATTATTTTAGTACCTATAATAGTGAGAAAGGCATTTATTTTAGATTTGTTTCAGCTTGAAGAGGACAGTATAAAGAGCTTAGGAGTTTCAGTTGAAAAAGAAAAGATAATATTATTATTGGCAGCAGTAGGTATAGTAAGTGCATGTGTTTCTGTATCTGGAAATATTGGATTTGTAGGATTACTAGCTCCTCATATAGCAAAGGCTCTTGTTGGAATAAAACATAAATCAGTTGTTATAATATCAGGGCTTATAGGAGCACTTTTAGTAGTTGCAGCAGATTTTGTGGCAAGAACTATTTTTTCGCCAGCAGAGCTTTCTGTGGGGATAGTTATATCTATCATTGGAATACCTTATTTTGTTTATTTATTGTTTAAAGCCAAGGCTTAGTAGGAGATTTAAGATATGAGTATATTAAAAGCTGAACATCTTGAGGTAAGATATGAAAACTTTAAGGTGTTTGAAGATATTAGTTTAGATATAGAAGAAGGTAAGATAACTACTATAATTGGACCTAATGGATGTGGTAAGTCCACATTGCTAAAAACTTTAGGAAGAATAATAAAAGCCTTTAAAGGGGCAGTTTATATAGAAGATGAAAGTATGAGTGGTTTACATACAAAAGAAATTGCTAAAAAATTGACTTTACTACCTCAGAATCCAGTAGCTCCACCGGAACTTAAGGTTGAAGAGTTAGTAGCTTATGGAAGATTTCCTCATTCGAAGAAGCTTGGAAAACTTACTGATAAAGATAAAGCTATAATTGATTGGGCCATAGATATAACTAAAATCTCAGACCTTAGAGATAGAGAAATAGGGAATCTATCAGGAGGGCAAAGACAAAAGGTTTGGCTAGCCATGGCTCTAGCCCAAGAAACAAAAATTATATTGCTAGATGAACCCACAACATATTTAGATATGGCTCATCAACTAGAGGTATTAAAGATTGTAGAAAATTTAAATAAAGAGCAAAACTGTACAGTAGTTATGGTGCTACATGATATAAATCATGCTGCTAGATTTTCTCACAATATCATTGCTATGAAAAATGGAAAGATAATAGCAAGTGGACAACCAAAGGAAATAATAACAAAAGATATATTGAGAAGAGTATTTAATATAGAAGCTAAAATCATGGAGGATGAAGGCATACCAGTGTGCTATGGATATGACAGTTCTATATAAAATTAAGAAGGTTATGGGGTGATGTGGTAGATGAATGGAAGAGTAGTAGAGGAGATATTTGAAAATAGGCAGCTTACTATTTATATACCACTTTCCTATTCAAGATCAAATATTAAACTTCCAGTACTATATGTTCAGGATGGGAAAAAATTATTTTATAGAGATGCTAATGTGTTAGAGGAATTGGAAAGTTATTTTGAAGCCGGTAAATCAAGAGAAGTAATTATAGTAGGTATTGAAAGTAATAATAGGATTGATGAGTATACTCCTTGGAAGGCAAAGGCATTAGATTCTAAATTTAAAGACTTTGGCGGCAAGGGTAAAGAGTATTTGGATTTTATATTAAGAGATTTAAAACCCTATATAGAAGAAAAATATGATACATCTACAAGTTATGAAGATTGTGGTATATTAGGTGCATCTCTTGGTGGACTTATCTCCTTGTATGCTGCCTATTCATATCCTAAGCAATTCGGTAAAATAGGGGCAATCTCACCTTCTCTTTGGTATGAGGGCTTCCTTGAATTTATGAAGGAGAAAAAGCTAGCAACAGAAAATAGAAAAATGTATTTAGATGTTGGAAGTAAAGAAGGAATTGGCAAAAGTTCTGTACAAAAATATATGGTGCAGAATATAAAGATAGCTTACGACATTCTTAATGCTAAAGGTTTTACAGAAGCAAGCTTAAAATTTCTCATTGAAGAAGAAGCTGTTCATAATGAAGATATGTTTAGAAAGAGATTTGCTTATGCTGTTAGCTGGCTTTATAAAAAATATTAAAAAAGTATTATAAAGTGGTGTAATATAATTTTTAAATCATATAAGCAAAAAATCGCAAAGAGATTAACTTTGCGATTTTATCTTTATTATGGACTTTCAGTTTGTTAAGTTCATAGAGAAAAATATGATTCCATATTATATGGTATGACAACTATGCCTATTGGATATCCAAATGCATATCACCTTTTTTAATAAGTCCAGATTTTTTCATTGTAAGATAAATTGGAAGAATTATAGCTGATGGAATTATAACACCAGTAAATACAAAGATTAAGATTCCTTTAACTCCTTGGTTAGCAATTATATTAAGCGGAGCTATAAGTGAGTTGAGCCCAAGTCCTGCTAGTTCATAACTAGAGGAGAATTTGAATAAAACTGTAGCTATTGGTGCAGCTATTATCGAGGCTATAAAAGTAGGTATTATAATCTTTGGATTTTTTATTATGTTTGGAAACTGTACCTTTGGAGTTATAAGTCCTTGAGCTATGTTTGTACCAGCTTCATTTTCTCTGAAGGACATAAGTGTAAAGCCAACGAACTGAACTGTACATCCTATAAGTGCAGCTGCGCTGGATACAGGATCTAGCTTAAGTGCAATAGCTATAGCTGCAGAGGATGCTGGTGTCATAAGTAGAATGCTCCAAGCAAGAGAAACCAAAGCGGAGCCTATAAATGGTGATATCTTAACTGAGTATGCAATTTGTGCACTGAGCCAATTTAAAGCCGGAGTAGTAACAGCAGCAAGTCCAAGACCAGAAATACCACCTACAACAACAGCAGCAAAAGGTATTGCCATCATATCAAGACGAGTTTTTCCTGCTACAGCTTTACCAACAAATATAGCTACTAAGGCAGCCACCACTGCACTTATAGGTTGACCTGACACAAATATAAGTCCTGCAGGAGTAATCTTTACTGCATTTGCTCCTACTGTTGACGCAATCATCGAACTAAATATTATTAGAGTATTGCCACCAAGCTGATAAGCCACTCCAGCACCTATAGCTGGTGCAAGCATTGATTTTGCAATGGTTCCTATGCCGATAAAGGCTGGCCAGTGAATGAATTTACCTATAGTTTCACATAAAAGTCCTATTCCAAGCATAACAAGTACTGCATTTGCAATTCCTGTTGCTGCTTTATATGCCAAATCTTTTGCAGATTCTTTTGTCTCTTCTGGTACAAGAGTTTCTTCGTATGTTACATCGGTTAAATTTGATTTTGTGCTTTCCATAAAAAATTGCCCCTTTCAAATAAATAAAATAAAAATCATTAATACAAATAAAAAGATAAATAAAAAAATCCTTTGCCCTTATAAAAACATAAGGGCGAAGGATTATATTCGCGGTACCACCTTAATTACAACAAAAAAGTTGTATCTCAAATCAGTTCAAATATGTATAATTACATACTTAAAACCTAGCCTTTATATCGGAGGCAAACGTCTAAGTTTACTATAATTTCAACTTAAAAGCTCTGGAGTGATAGGATAATATTCTTACTAACACCAACTCTCAGCATCCATTGGTTCTCTGTAATTAGCACATTAAATATTACAATGTTTCTACAGTTATAGAAGCATTATCTCCGTCATTGCATTTATCATATTATCAGTATTTTTATATAGTATAACCTCATATTATTAACATGTCTATGGTTTTATTGAATAAATGATAAAAATAAAGTTTTAAATCAATATATTTTGTAATTGATAATGAGCTCGATTACATTATAGGAAAAAAGAATAATTTGGCAATGAAGTGTTAACCACTTAATTTCAATAATATTCTAAATATAATCAAATTTTAAAGTTATTATAAAGCGTTAATTATAAAAGGAGTAGAAGATTTTTGAAAAAAGTACTTTACATTATAAAGTACCTTTGGTTATAATGAGGAAGTACCTTATATTATGAAGTACTTTAAATAATGAATATGTATTGAAAGGAGGATAATTGTGGATTTTGATAAAGAGATATTAAAAGGTTATATAGATATGATGATATTATCTGTACTTAATGAAAAAGACATGTATGGATACGAGATTGCAAAAAGAATAAGAGAAATATCGAATATAGATTATGAGATTAAAGAAGCTACTTTATATGTATCACTTAAGAGATTGGAAAAGAAGCAGTGTTTAGAAGGATATTGGAATGACAATGAAGCTACTGGCGGAGGGAGAAGGAGATATTACAGAATTACAGAAGTGGGACGAGAGTTTTTTAAATATAGGGTTGGAGAGTGGAATATCTTAAAAATGCTTGTAGATAATTTTGTGAGGGAGGATAAGTAACTTGAATATTGATAAGTATGTAGAGAAGGTATATAAGAATTTTGATGGTAGTAATGAAGAAGTACAGATTTTGAAAGAAGAAATGAAGGCTCATCTTTATGATAGTGTAAAAGATCTAAGGTCTCAAGGTTATAGTGAAAAAGAGAGTTTTAGTATAGCTATAAAAAATTTTGGAGATGAGGATACTTTTTATAGCGAACTGCAAGATATAATGGCGAAGCAGAAAACATTTACGAATATGCTAATAAAAACAGCGGTGGTAGTATTTGTAATTGGTGCAGTAGTATGGATAGGTGGACTTATTGCACAGAAAAACTTTATAAATGAATATGAAAAAAATAGATTAGTTAATGGCAGTGATATACTTAACAAAATACAATGTTACATAGAGAATAAAGTTGTGCTAACTGAAGATGATAAGTCTAAAATAAATAAATGGTTAGATGGATATAATGAAGAAAATTATAATGGATTATATTATTTAGATATAACCAATGGTGGAAAGAGCTTTTATCACTACGAAAAGAAAGTATCAGAGGAACTAATAAGAAATTCAGGAGAATGTGTATCAGGTAACAATAAAAATGGTTGGTCTGTCCATAGTAAACAAACAGATATAGATTCATTGATAGCTGAACATAATGATGGCCTGAGAAGATCATTAGAAGACTATACTGAATCTTGGCATTATAAGCTTAAAAATACAGGCTTCTGGTTAATTACTTTATCTTGGTTGCTGGCAGTTATGCACTATACTCAAAAGTTCATACTTGAAAAGGGGAGTATTACAAAATTGCTAGTAATACTTTGCTTGGAAACTCTTATAATGTTCGCTACCTTTACTTTTTATAAGGAGATTATAATACTAAGCCTATTAGCATTTATAATTTTAAATCAGTTTATGTTTAAAGAGAGTATGCATAAAAAAGTAGCTGTTTTTTAGATTGAGCAAGATAGAAAATTTAATTAATTAACCATTTATTATCAAATTTGAAATCATATGTTCACATTTATGCTTTATTATATAGATATAAAATATTATTACAGATCCCTAAGTTTTATCAGTTGAATTTACAGAGTTCGGCTGATTTTTTTTTGAGTTAAAATAATTAGGAGTTCCTATATGTAAACTTAATTTATACTCCTTGGAAAATTGCCAGTTCTAAGGATTTTTAGCCATGTATAAATTAATAATTGCAGTAGGAACTATTTAATTATATAAATATAACAATAAAACTTCTTATATTGTTAAGAATAAATAAATATAAGAAGTTAAAAAGTTAAGAATTTATTGGAATAATGCGGGTTGAGGGGACTTATAGGGCTCCATTACGAAAACTTAAGTTATGCATGTTCAAAAATCATGCACCTATGAACTTTAGGCATGCATGACTTAATAGTTGAAGTTGGAACCCTATATTTAAATAAAAATTGATAATTTTATATAAATGGTAAAGAAAACTATTGAATATAAGATTTATTTGTAATAATATTACAATGCTGTGCTTAAATAAGGTAATGTGCTTGGATGAATAAAACTAGTTATAAGTGTACTCTTTGGTGTGGCAGAAGCTGTTATAATAGGAAGCTTTCAAAAAAGTAGCTTATCTTAAAGCTAAGCCAGTTAATTATAAATTGAACATGTGGGGGAGGGATTAGAGCTTGATTGAATTAAAAAACATATCTAAGTCCTTTAAGGTATTTAGAAGAAGTCCAGGATTTACAAAGGCTTTCAAATCGCTCTTTAAGAGAGAGTATGATTTGGTTAAAGCACTGGAAGATGTTTCTTTTAAAATTGATGAAGGAGAGATGGTAGCTTATATTGGACCTAATGGTGCGGGAAAGAGTACTACTATTAAGATCATGAGTGGTATACTCAATCCTGATAGTGGTAGTTGTATCATAAACGGCAAGGTACCTTGGAAAAATAGAATTGACTACGTAAAGGATATCGGAGTGGTTTTTGGACAGCGGTCTCAACTTTGGTGGGATGTACCTGTTGCTGATTCCTTCGAACTTCTTAAGGATATATATAAAATTCCCTATAACCAGTATAAAAGTAATAAAGATATGCTTACCGAATTATTAAAGCTTGAGGATATAATAAAAACTCCTACTAGGCAGCTAAGCCTAGGTCAAAGAATGCGCTGTGAGATAGCAGCATCACTTCTTCATAGTCCTAAGATATTATTTTTAGATGAACCAACCATAGGGTTGGACGCAGTTTCTAAAATAGCAGTAAGAGATTTCATAAAGACAATAAATAAGGAAAAGAAGACTACTGTTATACTTACAACCCATGATACCCAGGATATTGAGGCTTTATGCAAAAGGATGATACTTATAGGAAAAGGAAAGGTACTTTTAGATGGCAACTTTGAAGAGCTAAAGCATAAGTTTAGTGAAGGCGGAGAACTAAATATTGATGAGGTTGTAGTAAAGATGTATAAGGAGTACAACATATGAGAGCATATATATCTTTCTTCAAGATAAGATTTATTAATGGACTTCAATACAGATCAGCAGCTTATGCAGGCATAGTAACTCAGTTGGCTTGGGGCTTTATGTATATAATGTTATATCAAGCTTTTTATAAGAGCAGTTCTACAAAAGTACCTATTGATTTTAGGCAGCTTTCTAGTTATATATGGCTTCAGCAAGCCTTCTTAGCATTATTTATGACTTGGTTTCTAGAAAATGATATCTTTGATTTGATAAGTAGTGGCAATGTGGCCTATGAACTTATAAGACCTCTTGATTTGTACAATCTATGGTTCACTCGAAATTGCTCTACTAGATTGTCTAAGGCAGTACTTAGATGCTTTCCTATTCTCATTATCTCAATGTTTTTACCAGAGCCCTATAGATTTCATGGGCCATATTCAATAGAAAGCTCAATATTCTTTTTTATATCGATGATATTGGCTTTTTTATTAGTGGTTGCATATTGTATGCTTATATATATTTTTACAATGTATACTATATCTCCTATGGGTATACGAATGGTTTTAGTAATGCTAGCTGATTTTCTTGCAGGTGGTCTAGTTCCTTTGCCTTTATTGCCGGACTATTTTACGAAATACATAAATTTATTACCTTTTGCCTCTATGCAAAACACTCCCTTTAGAATATACAGTGGTAATCTTCCAGTAGCACAATGCTTAAATAGTTTACTGCTTCAATTAGTTTGGACAGTACTGCTGGTTATTGTAGGTAAGGTAATATTGTCAAAAGCACTAAAGCATGTAGTGGTACAAGGAGGATAAAATATGAAACTATATTTTAAGTATTTTTTAATGCACTTAAAATCTGCTATGCAGTATAAGACCTCTTTTTTCTTAACGGCTGTAGGTCAAGGAATGACCACTTTGTTTTCATTTTTGAGCATGTATTTCTTGTTTGATAGGTTTGGAAGCATAAATGGATACAGCTTCAATGAAGTACTTATATGCTTTAGCACCATATTTATGTCTTTTTCACTGGCAGAATGCTTTGCTAGGGGTTTTGATTCATTTTCCTCCATTATTTCCAATGGTGAGTTTGATAGAATAATGGTAAGACCAAGAAATGAAATACTTCAAGTTCTAGGTTCAAGAATAGAATTTACTAGAGTAGGAAGGCTTATACAGGCAATAATGGTATTTACCTATGCCATCCTTAAGGGAGGTATTCAATGGGATATATCAAAGGTAATAACCATAATCCTTATGGTGGTAGGGGGGATTGGTGTGTTCTCTGGATTATTTATGATATATGCAGCCATATGTTTTTTTACCTTGGAAGGGCTAGAGATTATAAATATATTTACCGATGGAGGGAGAGAACTTGCTCAGTATCCCATAAACATATATAAAGAGTGGGTAGTTAAGTTTTTTACCTTTATAGTACCGCTAGCTTTTATAAACTATTATCCATTTCTATACCTAATAGGTAGAACAGAGGGACATAGCGTTCTTTACATGTTTTCTCCAATAGTAGCCTTATTATTTTTGATACCTAGTAATATTTTATGGAGATATGGAGTAAGACACTACAAATCTACCGGATCTTAAAATTATAAAAGAAGTGCTTTCTTAATATAGCTTTTCTTAATGTATTTCATAGTTATGAATATAAATTGTTAAGTACGAAAGTCATGAATATTAGCAGTATACTAAGCTGCTTATTCATGGCTTTTTACTATATGAGATAAGTTTATCAATGGAAAAGAAAGAGATTATTTTTAATAATAGACAGTAATGAAAGAAAACGTACTGGTTGGATAGAAGGTTTTTATATATGGTGAGAAAAGGTATATGAAAAAAGATCAGGCATAGTGAAAAATTACCACAAATATTTAATTTTAATGAGGACAAAATAGAAATACCATTTGGAACTTAAAAAGGTACTATATTATTCCAAGGAAATATTAGAGATACATGAAAATTGGATTTATTCAGATAAGGGAGTGAGAAAGTGGATATACAGAAAACTATAGATGACCTAAGATCGAGATTAGGTATCCCACAAGAGTTTGTTGTAAAGAAAATACTAATTGGAAATGGAAATACTATTGAAGCTGCCTTATGCTATGTGAATGGATTAATTGATAAAAATATTATAGATAGAGATGTTCTTACACATTTAATGATAGACGTCAATGAAGATATATCAAAAGTAGATAATGTTTCTGAATATGTATGTAAAAAATATATTACCATAAGTAATACTTCAATCGAAAATGATATAAATAGTGTAACTAATGGATTAAAGAGAGGTAAAACAGTATTACTTCTTCAAAATGCTGATAATTTTATAGTTCTAGATGCTTCATCAGAAAATTTTAGAGCTATTGAAGAGCCAGCAAATGAGACCTCTTTAAATGGTCCAAGAGATGGATTTATAGAAAATGTTCAGACTAATATAAGTTTATTAAAAAAAAGAATAAAAGATGTAAATTTAAAAACAGAAAAATTTACTTTAGGAACAAGAACTCAGACAGACTTATTTATTATGTATATAGAGGATATTGTGGATAAAAAGTATCTTGAGGAATTAAGAAAAAAAATAGAAAAAATAGATGTTGACTTAATACAGGCCAATGGAGTGGTAGAACAGTTTATTGAAGCTAATAAATTTAGCATATTTCCACAAACCTTTGGGTCAGAAAGGCCAGATGTAATACAGGCTCATATAATTGAGGGAAGAATAGCTTTTTTATTGGATAATACCCCATATGTAACCACCTATCCTACTACCTTTACTGAATTTTTACAGACTCCAGAAGATTATTATGGGCGTACAGCTATATCAAGCTTTGTAAGGATTTTAAGATTTTTTGCGGTTTTTATAGTTATAACTTTTCCATCTATATATATTACTTTTCTAAAATTTAATTCTGAGATGATACCGTTGAAATTTATTAAAACTCTAGTAGTAAACAGAAAGGATTTAGCACTTACCCCCTTTATGTCTTTATTGATGATGCAGATAACCATAGAACTATTGAGGGAAGGCGGACTAAGGTTGCCTACAAAAATAGGTCAGACACTGAGCGTAGTTGGAGGAATAATTATAGGAGACGCTGCTATAAAAGCTAAATTCGTAAGTTCAGCTACGTTGCTTGTGGCAGGTACAACAACTGTTGCATCTTTTGCCATATCAAACTATAAGATGGCAGTAGCTATAAGACTTATAACTTACCCTATGACTGTTCTTGCAAATTGGTTAGGAGTGTTAGGGATTACTGTAGGATGGTTTGTGTTACTTTCCTATTTATGTTCAATAGAAAACTTAGGAGTGCCTTATCTTAATATAAATAGAAATGACTTGAAGGACACTTTAGTAAGAGCTCCTCATGGAAAACTTAATACAAGACCAGAAGCAATACCCAATAACAATCCTGTAAGGCAAGAATATACAGGAAGTGAGAAGAATGAATGATGGAAAGATATCTTTAACAATAAGTGAATTCTCTCAGATATTAATAGCTTCTTTGGTAGGTGTAGGAATCCTTTATATACCTAATACCATAATAAAATATGCAGAGCAAGACTCGTGGATTAGTTGTATATTTGGAGCTATATATCCTTTTTATCTGTTGTTACTAGCTAGTTATATTGCTAAGGTGCATCCAGATGAAAATATACTAGCTTTATCTAGAAGATATTTTGGTAGTGGGTTTGGAAATGTTTTGAACATATTGTACACTTTTTTTTTCATATTTCTTTTGACCTCTGAAATTGATGGATTTAAAAATGTTTCAGTTGTATACTTGACTAACTTTATAAGTGCTTATAAGGTTGTGGCCATAGTTGTATTAGGCGCAACTTATATAACATATAAAGGCTTGAAGCCCTTGGCAAGAGTTAGTGAAATAATATTTTTCACAACAATTATACTTGTACTGCTGCTTGCAGGTGCTTTAATAAAAGGAAGTCTTTATAATATACAGCCAATACTAAAAACTCCAATAGCAAAACTAGCAAAAGCCTCTAAGGAAACTGCCTTTTTTTATTCAGGTGTAGAAGCTGTTTTTCTATATCATCCCTTTATGAAAGAAAAAAATAAGCTGTTAAAGTATGGATCTATATGTGTAGGGTATATAGCCTTTACTTACGTAATGGTGGTTTTTTTAACTATATACTATCTAGGAGTAGATATATCACCTAAATATTTGTGGCCAGTAATAACTTTAACGGATGTAATAAATATACCAATTATTAATAGTTTTAGATATATATTCTTAGCACTATGGAGTTTTATAATCTTAAAATGTATAGCAGTATATTATTATTCAAGTTGCTTTTGTATAAATCAAATAGTCACTAAAATTTCTATTCATAAGCTTGCTATACTTATATATCCATTTATAGTATATGTAGCAGTTAGATATGGAAATGAGACTACAAGGAGAGAAGTCAGTGGGATTATTATGCCTATTTGCGCTTATTTTAATATTTTCTTTCTAACTATTATGGCTGTAGCTATAAAAAGAAGAAACGAAGGTTAGTGTAGTTAGTCGAAGTTTTTAAAAATAATATATAGACCTATTAATTGTAACAATGTGAATCAATGACCTTACAAGCTAAAAGTATGCAGGAAGTGAGAAAGATGAGTAAGATAAAAATAAGTATGTCCACAAGTGAATTTTCTCAGATGATAATATCTTCTATACTAGGTGTTGGAATTTTATATATACCTAATGGTTTAATAAAGTATGCTAATCAAGACGCTTGGATGGCTTGTATAATTGGATCGGTCTATCCGTTTTATATGCTTATTATCGCTAAGTATATGTGTAGTAAGCATCCAGAAGAAAATATATTGATGTTATCTAGAAGATATTTCGGAACAATTATAGGAAACTTATTTAACATAGTATATGTTTCATATTTTATATTTGTATTTGCCTCTGAAGTAAACGGTTTTAAAAATGCTTTCTATACCTATGTAACCTATTTTATAGATGATTTTAAGATAATCTTAGTTACTTTATTGGCTACAGGATATCTGGTATATAAAGGATTGAAACCTTTAGCTAGGGTAAATGAAATAATATTCTACACTACTATAATACTCATAGCACTTCCATCAGGAGCATTAGTTAATGGGAGTATTTATAATATAAAACCAGCCTTTAATGCTAATATAATAAATCTTTTAAAAGCAGCAAAAGAAACTGCCTTCTTTTATGCTGGAATAGAAACAATTTTTTTGTTTTATCCATTTCTCAATAAAAAAGATAAAATGTTTAAATGCGGAGCTATCAGTATAATTTTTATAGCGATAGTTTATGTATGGACAGTTTTTTTGACTATATACTACCTTGGAATAGATATAGCTCCTAAATATTTATGGCCCGTAGTTGCGTTAACAGATGCAATAAATATACCTATCATAAATAGTTTTAGATATATATTTTTATCTTTATGGAGTCTTATTATATTTAAATGTATAGCTGTGTTTTACTATTCAGTATGCTTTGGTATCAATCAGATTACTAATAAGTTATCAATACAAAAGCTTACTGTCATTATATATCCTTTAATTGCTTATATGGCGCTGAAATTCGGAAATTCAATTGAAAGAAGAGAATTGACAGGAAATATTATGCCAATATATGTTTTATTTAACCTCTTTTTTATAACAGTTATAGCCATAGCAATAAGAAGAGAAAGTGGAGGAGAAGATGAGAAAGAGTAAAGTTATATTTATTATAATTGCTGCATTCATCTTGGTTATTTCTTTTATAGGATCTGAAGGAGAGTTAGTGGAAAATCTAGAGCTGTTGGCAGGGGTAGGCGCCGATGTTGAAAAGAAAGGTGGAGAGATAACATATGTAGTGCCATTACTTACATACTCTGCAGGAAAAGGAGAAGAGCTTGTTCCAAGTATACTTACTGGAAAGGCAACTACCATTGGCGAAACAAGGGAAGATAGGCAACTTGAATCTGATAAAAAGCTTAGCTTAGGCGTTGGTAGAGTATATGTAATGAGTGAAGAAGCAGCTCGAACTGGAATAAGACAATTTATAGATATTAATATGAACAATGCCTTCTATAATGATAGGACTGTCTGTGTAGTTTGTAAAGGGAAAGCTAAGGATATGCTGGCATATAAGATTCCTGATGTTTCTAGTTCTGTAGAGTTCATAGAGGGAATGATAAAGAATCTTAAGGAGTTTAATTTTTTCTCCATGCAATACACTACCAATGATATCATAGTAAGGCTAGATGCTGAGGGCAGAGAAGTACTCTTACCTTATATAGAGATTGTTGATGATAAGATAAAAACCACAGGTATAGCTATTTTTGATAATGATAAAATGGTGGCTAAAGCTAATATAAGGGAAGCAAAAGTGATAAACATGCTGAAAGAAAATAGGGTAAAAGGCATAATCACCCTGCAACAGGATTCAAAACAATATATAAATGTATTTTGCAAAACTAAAAGAAAAATTAAGTGTACTAAAGAAGATGGTAGATATAAATTTACCATTGATTTGAAGGTTAGTGGTGAGATAATTTCTAATGAATTATATAGAAATTTAAATACAAAAAAGAAGTATATGAATAACTTAGAAGAAGATTTAAAAGCTAAAATAGATATTCAGTGTAATTCTTTGATAAATGATATTCATAGGAAATATGGAGTGGATGTGCTAGATCTAGGAAGAGTTGCAGCTGCTACTTATGGAAGAAACATAGGAAAGGATTGGAATAAGGTTGTTAGTGATTCAGATATAAAAGTTAATGTTAAGGTTAAAATTAAATCTCTAGGAAGAGGAGATTATTAATGATATTGCTTTTTTGCTGTTAATATAAATATAAGATGTTTTGATAGTAAAACCTAGTAAATTAAAGGGCTTAGCACAGCTATTTAGCGTAAACAGTAAAAACAAAATTATGTCTCCTGCTAGAATTTCTTCACATAAGTTCAGAAAAAGGGCTGAGTAAAAAAGCTTGCTTGCGAAATGCTCATATATAGAGTAAGTACTTAAATACAAAAGAAGGAAACACAGTACATGAATAAATTAAGTGATCATCAATTATTTAGCCTAATGTTTATATTTGAGATAGGCAGCACTACTATTTTTGCTTTAGGTATAGGAGCAAAGCAAAATGCTTGGATTGTAATATTGCTTGCTTTGGTCATAGGAATAATTTTTATGTTTATTTACACAGAATTACAAAAAAGCTTTCCAGACAAAAATTATATAGGAATAGCTAAGCTTATACTGGGAAATAAAATTGGTACTGTAGTAGTGCTTATGTATATGTTTGATCTTATATGGCATTGTGCTAGAAATACAAGAGAGTTTAGTGAATTATTGATTATGACCCTATTGCCAACTACTCCTATGTATATAATATTGATATTTTTTATAGGTGCCAGCGTCCACGTTCTTATTAAAGGAATCGAGGTGTTTGCAAGGCTAGGAGAATTGATTTTTTATGCCATAATAATTTCCATGCTTGCTATATACTTTTTTATTTACATATCCGGAAAACTTGAGTTTAGCAATTTACTTCCAGTATTAAATGATGGTCTGAAGCCTGTATTAAAACAACTTCCTATAGTAATCATGTTTCCTTTTGGAGAAGTTTTTGTGTTCATTATGTATTGGAATATGGCAAGTGAAAAAGAACTATTAAGAAAAACTGGAGTTAAAGTTGTTTTTTATTCAGGTATATTACTATGTATGTCTGTAATCATGGATATATGTGCCTTAGGAGCTGAATATACAGATATAGCTACAATTCCTTTGGTAGAAACCATAAAACTTATCAATATTGAAGGGGTTATAAGCAATATTGATGCTTTAGGAGTCATTATTATGTTCTTAGGTGGATTTTTTAAGATGACAGTATATCTAAATGCTATAAATATTGTATTTACAAATATATTTAAAATTAAAAATTTTAATTTATCACTGTTATGCATGGGTGTATTTTTATTATTTTTTTCTATAATGTTTGAACCTAACTACGCTTATCATAAGTGGATGGTGAATTATGATTCACCTTATTATGCAATAATACACACTAATATAATTCCACTTATATTGTTACTGGTGCTTCTGATAAAGAAGAAGCGCATTGAATTTTAATATTCTAGTTATTATTGGAGAAGGTGAGGTTCATGGAAGTTATAAGCTTCCTTCAAAGATTTTTTAAAGGTTGGGATTGGTATATAACCTTTTTTACACTAACCTCATGGGTTTTGCTTATATTTTTACTTGTTTACTTGTTTGTTCAAGTTATTTTATTACTATTTAAAGTTAGATATAAAAATAAAGAATTTGTAGACTATGTGAATAGAAATAAAAATAAGAAATAAGGAAAAGGTAAATAAGTTATAGAAATATATAAGTTATATGGATATTAAAAGAAGTAAGAGGAACAATATGTATAAATATATATAGGGGTAATAAACATGCTTAGATATTTATATAAACTATTTAAAATTAACCATGAAAGTATTAATAAAGACGCTAATTGTTTTGATAGCAGCTTAGCCAATAGTCAGCAGTCAAATGAGATTAAACTATCTAACAGTTTACAAGAAAACATAGATAATTTGAAAAACATATTTGGGCAAAACACTGATGTAGTTTTTAGAGAGTTTTCTTTTGGCAATAACAAACAGATAAAAGCGGCTATAATTTATGTTGAGGGATTGGCTGAAAAAACTATTATAAATGATATTATAATGAAATCCTTTATGTATGACAGCAGCATGACTGATATGAAAAATATAAAGGCTGGAGATATATACTTTATAAAGGAAAGCATGATGTCTGTGGCAAACTTGAGAGATATGTCTGATCAAAATCAAATTATAGATGCATGTCTCTCTGGAGAAACAATATTTATTATCGATGGAGCAGACAGAGCTTTAGTAATTCACTCAGAAGGTTTTGAAACAAGAGGTGTGGAAGAGGCTAAAACTGAAGCTGTGGTAAGAGGACCAAGAGAAGGGTTTACAGAGAATATACAAACAAACATGGCTCTCATAAGACGTAGAATAAAAAGCCCTAATCTAGTATTTGAATCAATGAGAATAGGTAAGCAGACAAGGACTAGTGTTTGTATAGTATATCTAAAAAATATTGCTAATCCTAGAACGGTAGATGAAGTTAAAAAAAGGCTGAAAAATATAAACATAGATTCGGTTTTAGAGTCAGGTTATATAGAGCAGCTTATAGAGGATGAGCCAAATTCAATATTTCCTACAGTAGGGAATTCTGAAAAGTCGGATGCAGCAGCATCAAAGATATTAGAGGGAAGAGTATGCATAATAGTTGATGGAACCCCCTTTGTACTTACGGTTCCAATGTTATTTGTAGAAGGATTTCAAAGTGCTGAGGATTATTATTCTAGACCATATTTAACAAGTATTATAAGACTATTAAGATATTTCTGCTTTTACTCAAGTATTTTTGCTCCTGTTAGCTATGTAGTTCTATCTACCTTTCACCAAGAGTTAATTCCAACTACATTACTTTTTACTATGGCTGCTGGTAGAGAAGGTGTACCTTTTCCAGCAGCTGTAGAGGCTGGATTGATGATAATCACCTTTGAGATTTTGAGAGAGGCAGGAGTTAGACTTCCAAGACCAGTAGGTCAGGCGGTAAGCATAGTTGGAGCTTTGGTAATAGGAGAAGCTGCTGTTTCAGCAGGTTTGGTTGGAGGGCTTTTAGTAATAGTTATAGCTTTGACTGCTGTTTCTAGCTTTGTAGTTCCCACTTTTACGGATGTTATATCTATTTTGAGGATAGTATTTTTAGTTTTAGGATCAGTGCTTGGTATTTTTGGCATTGGTATAGGAGTTATTTTAGTGCTTGCACACGCAGTCTCCTTAAATTCCTTTGGAGTGCCATATGTTACACCATTGGCTCCTTTAGTAAAAGAAGATATTAAAGATAGTCTAATAAGAGCTCCACTATGGAAAATGAATAAGAGACCTAAATTGATAGGATTATTAAATGTTTTTAGGCAGAGTGAGGATGCTAAGCCAGATTATGATGAGGAAAATAATCAGTAGTAAAGTTTATTTTATCTTTAGGAATGCTGCATAGCGAGGATAGATAATATTATGAAAAATAGAATAAAATTAATTAGCTTAGCAACATACCTATTTTTATCACTAAGTTTAACAGGATGCTGGAGTTCAGTAGAATTGAATAAGCTTGGTATAGTTGTTGGTGTTGCACTTGATAAAAAAGAGAAAAGTGATGATATTACTGTTACTACGCAGATAGGTGTACCTTCTCTAGAAAAATCCAATACAGGAATAGGGGCTAGTAAGCAGTATGTGAATATAAAAGAAAAAGGAAAGACTGTATCAGAAGCCTTAAAAAACATAAGTAGAGAATATAACAGGCTTTTGTTTTTCGCTCATAATCAAGTGGTAATTATTAATAAAGAGCTTGCATATCAAGGAATAAGCTCGGAAATAGATTTTTTCTTGAGAAACAGGGAAACTAGACCATTGACTTGGATAATGGTAAGTAATGGTGAGGCAACAGATATCCTTGATATGAATCCAAGTAGCAGGGATGATCCTGGAATTAGCATAGGTAAATTAATAAAGAATGAAGAAAACGTATCTCAACTTCCAATAGTTAATTTCAAAGATTTTACTATGAAGCTTATGAGTAAAACTACTTCTCCAGTAGTGCCCATAGTAGATTTAAAGCCAATTGATAATAACCAAAAGATTCCTTATATAGCTAAAACAGCAGTATTCAAGAAGGAAAAGATGGTAGGAGAACTTAATGAAAGTGAATCAATGGGATTGTTATGGGCAACGAATAAGGTTAAATATGGCACCATGTTAGTAAACTCTCCATCAGGTAATGAAAAGGTTGGAATAAAGATTACCAGAGCAAAGGGGAAGATAAGACCAGAAGTAAAAGATGGAATAATCTATATGAATATAAATATCAAGGCTGAAGGAGATATATTGGAACAGACTACATCTGAAGATTTAGCCAATCCTAAAAGTTTCAAAGCAATAGAGGAAATTGAGAATACTTATATAGAAAATCAAGTTATGGAAGCCTGGGATAAAGCTAAAGAGTTAAACGCTGATATATTTGGTTTTGGTGATAATTTATATAAATTTAAGACAAAAGAGTGGAAAAAGGTAGAGAACAAATGGGAAGAGGAATTTCCTAAGGTGGCTGTTAAGGTTGTAGTTGATACTAAGGTTAGAAGAATGGGAAAGATAACTAAACCAGCTACCTTCCAAGGAAAATAGTTAGTAGAGGTAAAAATGTTAATTATAATATTGACTTTTACAATTATGTGCTACATTGAAGTGCCACCACTTATTGAAGAAGGCGACCTAAGGCAATTAATAGTTTTTTGTGCTTTTTTCATACTTGCATTTACACTATGGATTTTTTTTGCACTAAAGATTCCTATCATAAATCCTGTGAAGATATTCGAATTTTTGATAAAAGAAGTTCTTAATTTAAGTTTTTAACTAAGGTTTTATATTAAGTAATGAATCAACAAATTAGTTACAAATGTGTCAGAATTAATTATTTTATTAACACATAATTACAAATCGTTTCTATAGTACAACATATAGTTTTTAGGAGAACATTATGCACATAGAAAAGGGTAAGATATCAAGTATACAACTAATGTACTTAGTTATAGGTCTTTTACAAGGGTCCACTTTAACTGCTGCCTTTATAAGCGGAGTTACAAAACAAGATACCTGGATTGTAATACTTGTTAGTTTTTTTATTATGTGCGGTCTTCTACTAGGTTATATAAAGCTAGCAGAAGTTTTCCCTGAAAAAAACATAATTGAAATTAATGATATAACTTACGGTAAATATATAGGAAAGGTTATTTCAGTAATCTATATTTATCACTTTTGGTTTATAGTAGCGGCGAACCTTAGAATTATAGGAGATTTCTACGGAAGCTTTCTAATGCAGGAAACAGAAATAATAATTTTTATTGTGGTATTGGCTATTACCTGTATATATGCTTTGAAAAAAGGGTTGGAAGTAATATCTAGGATAGTACCTATATTTGTTATAGTTACTGGAATAGTTGCAATATTGATAAGTGTGCTGTTGATTAAAGAAGTAGACATAACGAATCTACTTCCTATTATGCAGATAAAACCCTTGGAGTTTATTCATGGTGTAGACTTAATTGTAACTATCCCATTTGGTGAAATCATGGTCTTTCTTATGATATTTCCTAAGGTTAAGAATAAAGAGTGCATAAAGGAACATACTTTCTTAGGCTTTTTTATTGGGGTAGCTCTTTTTTTTATGGTAATAGTTAGGAATATTGCTGTGCTTGGGGGGAGTGGTTCTTTAGATATTCAATCCTCTTATCAGGTAACGAAGATAATAAATATTGGAGATATAATAACCAGAGCAGAGGTAATAGTAGCTGTATTGCTATTAACTAATGTTTTTATTAAAATTGCTATATTTGCATATGCTACTGTTATGAGTATTTCACAGCTATTTAAATTAAGAAGTTATAAACATATAGTTTCGCCTATTATGGCAATAAGCGCACTTTTTGCTATAACTATGTACAATTCATCAGTAGAGGAATCCTTTAATGCTACCAACATATATGTTTTTTATGGTTGGATACCAGAAATAATATTCCCATTAGGATCACTGTTGATAAGTAAAGTGTTAAAATTAAGAAAAAATAATTAATACAATTTACAAATAAAGCTAATAGAGTTATAATCATATTGTAAGAAAAATAAAATTAAATAAACCAGTTATTTGCTGGGGGTGCCGCAAGGCTGAGAGGGATACAACTTATCCTAACTCCATGAACCTGATATGGTTAGAACCATCGTAGGGAAGCAAGGGCTTTATTCAGTGTTAATAAGCTTGCTTTTTGCAAGTTTTTTTATTTGAATAAATATGCTTAAAAAGCAGTCTTTGCATTCACGCACTGACTGCTTTTTGCTTTTTAGTAAATTATTAGGTTCTAAAAACTAATTCTATATTTTAGGAGGGTTTTATGAATTATACAACGCAAATGGATGCTGCAAAAAAAGGAATTATAACTAAGGAAATGGAGGTAGTTGCTGAAAAGGAACATATTGATGTAGAGGCCTTAAGGCAACTAATCGCAGAAGGAAAGGTAGTTATTCCTGCAAATAAGAATCACAAATCTTTAAGTGCTGAAGGTGTAGGGCAGGGACTTCGTACAAAAATAAACGTAAATTTAGGCATATCTAAGGACTGCTGTAATCTTGATGGTGAGCTTGAAAAGGTTAGAACAGCTATTGCTATGAAGGCAGAAGCTATAATGGACTTATCAAATTATGGTAAGACAGAGCATTTAAGAAAAAAGATTGTTGATATGTCCACAGCAATGCTTGGAACTGTTCCTATGTATGATGCAATAGGCTTTTATGACAAAGATCTTAAAGATATAACTGTGGATGAATTTTTTAGAGTAGTGGAAAAACATGGACAAGATGGAGTAGATTTTGTAACTATTCATGCTGGTCTTAACAAAGAAACTGCAAGGATAGTAAAAGATAATCCTAGACTTACAAACATAGTTTCAAGAGGAGGGTCTTTACTTTTTGCTTGGATGGAACTTAATAATGCTGAAAATCCATTCTATGAGCATTATGACAGACTCTTAGATATATGTGAAAAATATGATATCACTATCTCCTTAGGAGATGCTTGCAGACCAGGTTCTATAAATGATGCTACTGATCCAGCTCAAATAAAAGAACTAATAACCCTAGGAGAACTTACTAAGAGAGCTTGGGAGAGAAATGTGCAAGTAATGATAGAGGGGCCAGGACATATGCCTCTTAATGAAATAAAAGCAAATATGCTTTTAGAAAAGAAGTTATGCCACGGAGCGCCTTTTTATGTACTTGGACCTTTAGTTACAGATGTTGCTCCAGGTTATGATCATATAACTTCAGCTATAGGTGGTGCCATAGCTGCTGCCAGCGGAGCAGACTTCCTTTGCTACGTTACTCCAGCGGAACACTTAAGACTTCCAACTTTGGAAGATATGAAGGAAGGCATAATAGCGGCAAGAATAGCAGCCCACGCTGGCGATATAGCAAAAGGGATAAAGGGAGCAACTGATTGGGACAATGCTATGAGTAAGGCAAGAGCAGACCTTGATTGGGAGAAGATGTTTGAACTATCTATAGATCAAGAAAAAGCTAGAAGATATAGAAAAGAATCTTCACCAGAAAATGAAGATAGCTGTACTATGTGTGGAAAGATGTGCTCCATGAGAACTATGAAGAAGATACTTAACAATGAGGATTTAAATATCTAATAGGTCTTAGTTACTCTTAAAGTACAATATTGAAATTAAGAGGTCAGTCATCAGAGGCTTAAATGAGCTTGCACAAAAAATCATTTAATTCTAGTAGCTCGCTCACATAGAATATCCTCTATAATCACTTAATTTCAACAATATTATTAAGAATAATTAATTTTAAATATATTTGGTGATAAGATCATATAAATAAAAACTTGGGAGGTGCAATGAATGCTTTTAAATGGTGAAAACAAAGATTTTAAAGAAAATATTACTGTGTCAGAGCTACTGGAAGAACTAAAGATAAACTCAGACAAAGTAGTAGTGGAAGTAGATAGAGAGATAATAGATAAAAATCAATATTCCATAAGAAAACTAAGCTCTGCTTCAGAAGTAGAATTAATAAGGTTTGTAGGAGGCGGCTAAAATGCAGGTATATGTTAATGAAGTTTTAAGAGAAGTTAATGACAAAGCTACAGCCTTTTCTATAAGAGAAGCTTTTAAAAGTGATGCAGATATCTTGATATACAACTCCTTTCCTTTGAAGAAAGATATTGAGGTTAAGGAGTTTGATAAGATAGTATTAATAAAAAGAGGAGAGATGCCATCAAAGGAAGAACTAGAGGCTTTAATGGTAGCAAGACATACTCCATTTGTTCATGAGAAGTTAAAAAAAGCTAAGGTTGGAATAGCTGGCCTTGGAGGACTTGGTTCAAATGCAGCGGTGGCCTTGGCAAGGATGGGAATAGGCAAACTTCTATTAATAGACTTTGATATAGTTGAACCAAGCAATTTGAATAGACAGTATTACTTTGTAAAGCACATAGGTATGAAAAAGACTGAAGCTATGATGGATACAATTAGTGAATGCAATCCCTTTGTAGAGGTTGAAGTAAAGGATATGAAGCTGGATGAAACTAATATAGTAGAGACCTTTAAAGATGTAGATATAATAATAGAAGCTTTTGATGATCCTACTGCTAAGGCAACGTTAGTAAGGACAGCCTTAACCAGCATGAAGGATAAAAAGATAATAGCCGCTTCAGGGGTTTCTGGTTTTTATAGTAGTAATTCAGTGGTAACAAGAAAGCTTAAGGATAATTTATATATGGTAGGTGACTTAGAGACTGAAGCTGGTATAGGCTGTGGGCTTATGGCATCTAGAGTAGCAGTAGCAGCAAATCATGAAGCTAATGCAGCAGTAAGATTGATCTTAGGGGAGGATATATAAATGGATGACAAACTTGTAATTGGTGGAATAAGCTTAAATAGCAGATTATTTGTAGGAACTGGTAAGTATAGTTCAAATAAAATAATTCCAGATATAATAAAGGCCAGTGGAACTGAAGTAGTAACCGCTGCTTTAAGAAGAGTTAATTTTAGTGACGCTGAGGAAAATATATTAAGTTATACAAAGGGCTGTGTTATTATGCCTAATACTTCTGGAGCAAGAAATGCAGAGGAAGCTATAAGACTAGCAAGAATAGCAAGAGCAGCTGGCTGTGGAGATTGGGTAAAGATTGAAGTAATATCTGATAACAAATATCTCTTACCAGATAATTATGAGACCTTAAAGGCTACAGAAGTTTTGGCTAAAGATGGCTTTATTGTACTACCTTATATGAACCCCGACCTTATGGATGCTAGAAGAATGGTGGATGTAGGTGCTGCAGCAATAATGCCTCTAGGTTCACCTATAGGAAGCAACAGAGGTATCAGAACAAAAGAGATGATAAGGATATTGATTGAAGAAATAAAGGTTCCAATAGTTGTAGATGCAGGTATAGGTAAGCCATCGGATGCGGCAGAAGCAATGGAAATGGGGGCAGATGCTGTACTAATTAACACTGCTTTAGCAACTGCGGGAGATCCTGTACTTATGGCGGAGGCATTCAAGCTTGCTGTAGAAGGTGGTAGAAAGGGATACTTAGCAAAGTTAGGCAGTGAAAAAGTGTATGCAGAGGCCTCATCACCCCTAACTGGTTTCTTGAGATAGGTCTAAATATAATTTTAGGAAGTGTAGGATATGAGCTTTTATGATGTAGCAAAGGAATTACAAGATTACGACGTAGAAGAGTTTTTTAAAAATATAACAGAGGAAAAGATAAGATATATTCTTGAGAAGGATCATATAAGTAAAGAAGAATTTTTGGCTCTACTTTCTCCAGTTGCAGAAAAGTTTTTAGAGGAAATGGCTCAAAAAGCCCATAGATTGACTTTAAACAACTTTGGAAAAGCAGTAGTTTTGTATACTCCAATATATATATCTAATTACTGCGTTAATAGATGTGCTTATTGCGGATATAATCTAGACAATAGCATAAACAGGCAAAAGCTTACGATGGAAGAGATTGAAAAAGAGTGTAAAAGTATCTATGATAGTGGGCTTAGACATATTATTCTACTTACAGGGGAATCAAGATTTCATAGTCCTGTGAGCTATATAAAGGATGCAGTTAAGATAATGAAAAAGTATTTTAACTCCATAGCTATAGAGATATATCCTTTAGAGGAAGAAGAGTATAAAGAACTTGTAGAAGTTGGTGTTGACGCATTGACTATATATCAGGAAACTTACAATATGGAAGTTTATGATAAGATACACCTTAGTGGACCTAAGAAGGACTACAGGTTTAGACTGGAGACTCCTGAAAGAGCCTGCAAAGCTGGTATAAGAGGAATTGGTGTAGGAGCTTTATATGGACTTACAGATTGGAGAAGGGAAGCTTATCTTTCTGGATTACATGCCAAGTATATAGAGGATAATTATCCTCATATGGAGATGAATATATCTATTCCAAGGATAAGGCCTCATGCAGGAAGCTTTACAGATTTACATGAAATAAGTGATAAGAACTTAGTTCAGATAATGCTTGCTACTAAGCTATTTATACCTAGAGCAGGAATAAATATGACCACAAGGGAAAGTGCAGATTTTAGAGATAACCTTATACCTTTAGGAGTCACTAAAATGTCAGCAGGAGTGTCTACAGAAATAGGTGGACATACTAAAGAAGATAAAGGTGATGGGCAGTTTGAAATCTCTGATAAAAGGAGCGTAGCTGAGATAAAAGCTATGCTTTCTGATAAAGGTTATTGCGCTGTCATGAAGGATTGGCAGTAGAGGATAATTAATTCCATCTCCTTTTATAACCACTTGATTTGAATAAACTTATTATAAATAGGTATCCTTTACGAAAACTGAATTTATACATGTTTGATAGTATCGACTTATGGTGATTATCGGGCATATATAAATTAATAGTTGAAGTTGGTTCCCTATATAAAAGGCTGATAGTTGAAGGTGTAGAGCTATGAAAAAAGGTATATATGTTGTAACAAATAGAAAGCTGATTAAAGAAGGGGCACTTGAAGATATCTGCGAGAAAAGTGCAGAAGGTGGAGCAGCTGCCATTATACTTAGGGAAAAGTATCTAAAAACAGATGAATTGTTAGAACTTGCCTATAGGTTGAAGAACAAGCTTAATGGAAGAGTACCTTTAATAATTAATGGAAGTTATGAGGTAGCAAAGAAAGTTAATGCTGATGGATTACATTTAGGCTTTAGTGCCTTTATAGATTTTCAAGATGAATTTTCGGGGCTCTTAGGTGTGTCCATCCATTCCTTGGAAGAGGCTATAGATGCTGAGCATAAAGGTGCAGACTACCTAATAGCGGGACATATTTTTGAAACTTCTTGTAAGGAAGGACTTGCTGGACGGGGATTAGGATTTTTGAGAGAAATCTGTAATACTGTAAAAATCCCTGTGATAGCCATTGGCGGAATAAATGAAGAAAACATGAATTCAGTAATGGAATGTGGAGCCTATGGTGTTGCAGTGATGTCTTCTGTTATGAACAGTGAAGACCCTAAAAGTTATGTAGAAGCTTTAAGTGATAGAATTAAAATATAGTCGATAGTAAGGTTTTCTATAGATGCATCACTTCATATTTAGGTTTATAATTTTAAATTCTCCTCTCAGAAAATAGAGGAGAATTTAAAATTGTCTTCGTATTGAAGTGTGCATCTTCATTAATCTGTTAATCCTGGTATCTACATCATCTCTCTTGAAAGTTTTAAAAATGCCTTTAGAGCAGGAGATAGCCACTTGTCTTTGTGATAAAGTACCTGGGATACTATACCAAAGTCAGGGCCAGACCAGTTAAGAGAAACTAATCTTCCGCTATTCAACTCTTCCTCAACAGCTACTTTTGGTAACAGTGTAACACCAAGGCCGCTCATGGTAAACTGCTTTATTGCTTGAACGCTACCAGTTTCTAAAACAACATTTGCCTTAAGGTTTAAGCTGTTTAACATGTTTTCAAACACAGCTCTGTAGCTACAGCCAAGCTCCGTTAATATAAGAGGTTCCTTTGCTATGTCTTCTGGTAGCACTTCGGACTTATCTATTAAGTGATGTCCAGGGGCGGTTAACAGAAGCATAGGCTCATCGAAGGATATTTCTGTTATGAAATCTTCTGATTCTATTCTTGTGCCCAAAGAGAAGGCTACATCTATAAAGTTATCACGAAGAAAATGCCTGAAATCTGTGCAGTTGCCAAATTTCATAGATACTTCAACATTTGGGTAAAGTCTTCTATATTCTTTTAATATCTCTGGCAGTCTCAACACACATAGTGACTCGGCAGCTCCTATAGTAAGAACTCCACTTGGAACTTCTTCACTGGTTAAAACATTTTTTATCTCAGAAGAAAGCTTTAGCATTTGTTTTGCATATGGAAGAAGCTTTTTTCCTTGATGAGTTAGGGTAATGCTTTTACCTATTCTCTCAAAAAGTTTTACACCTAATTCGTTTTCTAGAAGTTTTATTTGTGTAGTTATTGTGGATTGGGCGTAGCCAAGGGAGTCTGCAGCTTGAGTAAAGCTTTGTAGTTTGCATATGGTAACAAAGGAATTCAGTTGTTTTAAATCCATATTATCATCTCCATAGTATTATCAAAAAAATTGAATGTATCAATCGAAACTTTCAATTTTACTAATATGTACTTACATGATACCATGTATTTACAGAGAAATACAGAATTAAACTTTATAAACTATATATTCGTTTTGAATACAATATAATGAGTGAATTTAATAGGAGTGAAGAATTATGAGTGATAAGTTAAGAGTAGGTCTTATAGGTGGAACAGGAATGGTAGGTCAGAGACTAGCTATTCTTTTAGAGGATCATCCTTGGTTTGAAGTTAAAGTTATTGCAGCTAGTGGAAGATCTGCAGGAGTAACCTATGAAGAAGCTGTTAAGGATAGATGGAAGATGGCAAAAGCTATTCCACAAGCTTTAAAAAGTGTTGTAGTAAAAGATGGTGCTGAGGTAGAAGAAATCTCTAAAGAGGTAGATTTTGTTTTTTGCGCCGTATCTCTTAATAAGGAAAAAACAAAGGAACTAGAGGAAGCTTATGCAAAGCATGAGGTACCAGTGGTTTCTTGTAACTCAGCTAATAGAATGGTTAAGGATGTTCCTATGGTTATTCCAGAAATAAATGGGGGACATATTGAAATCATAAAAAGTCAGAGAGAAAGACTTGGAACTAAAAAAGGCTTCATTGCAGTAAAGCCTAATTGTTCCATTCAAAGCTATGTACCAGCCATAAGTGCACTAAGAGCATATAATCCAAAGTCCATATTGGCATGTACCTATCAAGCTATATCAGGAGCTGGAAAGAACTTTGAAGACTGGCCAGAAATGCTTGACAATGTTATACCATATATAGGTGGAGAAGAAGAAAAGAGTGAAAATGAACCATTAAAGATATGGGGACAAATAAAAGATGGAAAGATAGAAGATACTAGTTCGCCAGTTATAACAACTCAATGTATAAGAGTTCCAGTTACTGATGGACATCTAGCGGCAGTATTCGTAAGCTTTGAAAATAAACCTTCAAAGGAAGATATAATTAAGCTATGGGAAAACTTTAATATACCTGAAGCTGTTAAGAATCTACCAAGTGCTCCAAAGAAGTTCCTTAATTACTTTGAAGAAGCTGACAGACCACAAACTAAGCTAGACAGAAATTTTGAAAATGGTATGGGAATATCTATGGGAAGGCTTAGAGAGGATAAGGTTTATGATTATAAATTTGTATGTCTTTCTCATAACACCTTAAGAGGAGCAGCAGGTGGAGCAGTTCTTATTGCAGAACTATTAAAAGCTCAAGGATATCTATACTAAGTGACTATAAGGCAGTAAAATAGATATTTCTAGTATTTATTTTAGGCTGTGATCAATTTCAGCAGTGGATTTTAACAGTGTATTATTTTAAGTATTGTGTAAGTTAATAGAGCTTATATTAGTTAAAAAGCTATTTTCCACAATCTATAAAGTTCCTAACTTAACTATTAATTTATAAGCGTTCGAAGATCCAAACAAGCTGGAATTTTCGAACAAGTATAAATTAAGCTTCCATATAGGAACTATTCAGTTGGAAAATAGCTTTATTATTATTATTGGAGTTAAAGTATTAGATGATTAGCCATGTAAATACAGCATAGTACTAAACAAATTAAGAAGTTTCAAGATTAAGTTTCTTTATTCTCAGTTGAGCTACAATAATAGTGGCGATTGGTATTATAACTTGAAAAGGAAAAGCATAATATTTATATACTTCTGTGGCCCAACGATACATCTCCATAGAGCTGTCGTACATTATGTAGGAAAAATAACTCATTAGAAGCCCAGTTTGTATTAAAAGTGATTTGTAGCTGGTAAGATTAAAGATTTTACTTAACCCATTACTAGTAGCTATTAAGCAGATATTGGTTTTTATAAAAATTGAACTTACAAAAACTATTGCAACAGACACTTCCAAACGTTGGAGCAACTCGCCAACATGAATTCTACTTATAGCCACATAAGCAGGGAAATATAATATCCCTAGAGAACTAGGACCAAGTATTAATAAATTTCTCACTGAGGTAAATAATATAATCGAGCCTGCAATAATTAGTCCTTTTATAAGGGCTTTGAAAGCGGAAGAGCGTTCCTTTAAGCAGGCAAATGTGCCAGTTAATACTATACTTTCAGCAAAGGGAAAGGAAAAGGTTGAAAAAGCACCTTTAAATATATCCTTTGGATTATCTAATATTGGTTTTAGATAATGAAAAGACATCTGAGATATTGACAGCAATCCTATTAAGCATATAACCGTTAAGCACATTATGAATAACATCCTTGAGCTTCTAGCTAATACCTCAATACCTTTTGTAGAGCTCCATATTACTATTAAAGTAATAAACATAGTTGTAACCATCATAGGAGTTTCAGGAAGAGCTAAGGTATTCATAAATTCTGCAAAATTACGAATTACTAGAGCACCAAGGTGAAAGAAATACCAAGTATACAATATGCAGAAAAACCTTCCAAAGTATTTACCGTAAAGCATGATAAAAATATCAAATAGGTCCTTTTTAGGAAATAGGTATAGAAGTTTAGCGTATATATAAATCATAGGGAGTGACATAATTAGTCCTATTATTATCGCTATCCAGCCATTATTTTTAGCCTCTCCAGCAGTACCTAGTATTAAGGTACTGCCAAATATAAATAAAATAACAATAGTTACCGCATAACTATCGTAAACAACTTCTTTCTCCATAGTACACCGCCTTTTGCAATTTCAACATAGTAATTTAATAAAGCCTATAAGTTATAGCTTTAAAATAAATTTGATTAGGTGTTCTAAAGGTTTTGCTGGGCTTGGAAGATCAACTTTAAAGGTTATTAATACTGCTACAGTAAAAGATAAAACACATAGAGCTGAGCTAACATAGAAATCCTTCTTTAAGCCCTGCTTTAATAAGCTAATCTGATCGAAAAATACTATAGTAATATAAAATAAAACAACTAAAATTATCATTCTAATCACCTATTTTTATTGGCTTAGAGGTAGTAGCACTATTTTTTATATTTATTTTTGAATTAACAGATACCTGCGTCTTTGGAAATAATGAGTCCCAACTAGAGGAAATACTTTTCCAGGTGGTAGGTTTTTCTTCATATATCTTCAATCCAAAGCCTAATATATCTGAACCATAATCTTCTTGTATTTTCCTTATAGAATTAGATATTGAACTTTGAAGTATAGTTGCTGTATCCTTTTCCAAAGAGATTTTCTCCTGTTCGGTATAAAAGTTTATTCTTGGCTGATTCTCAGCTAGAGATACCCAAGTTTCTGTAGAAATGTTAATTCTAATATTATCGTTTTCTATAACAGGGGTTACTACTGTTTTGTTTTTAAATATTTCTAAGGCAATTGGCCTTTCATTGTTTAGATAGAAAGTTAAAATTCCCCCCTTAATCTTGTTAAGAGCAAATAGCAGGTATTTAGTGGTAGTTCCATCTACCATTCCAACTAAATGATCTTTTTTAAATATAGCAAGGCCATCTATGCTTGGAGTTGAAGTTTTATTTTTCTTGTTTAGTATTACTCTTGGAGCGGAAGAACTTTTACCTTCTTGCATTAGGCTGTCAATAAAGTCCCAAAGATCTAGGATAGGTGCTCTGGAAGCTGTTTTTTGATTTTTAAGTTGAGTGGACAGGTCTAGAGAGATTATCTTTGAATCCTTTGATGAGCAGGTGAGAATTTCCTTAGCTGTCTTTTCGCCAGATACTAATAAATACATATCAGTTCTGGTTTCAGCATCTCTAACAAACCAGTCTATAATATCACCAATCCCATCTCTAGCTACTGATTCACTAATTATTATGCATTTTGCATGGCTCCAATATAGCTTTTTATTATTAACAGTAATCATATTTCTAGCTATATCAAATATGGATTTGCCTGTTAGCGTAATATATTCTGCTTTATTTTCTACATTCTCTCCAGCTTTTATTTTAATTATTTCTACTGTTAACTCATATTCATTATTAGACTTTCCCTTGTCGATAGCTACTCCAGATACTACAGACATACTTTCAATTTCTCTATAGTTCCAACAGCTGGTAAGATTGAGCGAGATAAAAATCACTAATAAAATAGAAATAAATTTGAACTTATTCATTTTTTAGCCCTGCTTCTATTTATAATTTTACCTTTTATAGAGATTTTAAATTCCTTTAAACTAAGCTGCCACCAAGGAGCCCTTATAGCTGAGTCAATTATAGTTTCAGAGCTTATGCTTCCAATGGTATTCATATAACCTACGCCAAAGGATCTAAGACTCATTAGATATACTATAAGTACTATTACTCCAAATAGATAACCATATACTCCTAGTAATGAGGATAATATAAGGAAGATGAACCTCACTACTATAGATGCACCTATTACCTTTACGTTTATAAGTCCTACTATACCTGTTAAGCCAACAACTATCACCATGGGAGCACTGACTAATCTAGCGTCAACTGCGGCTTGACCTAGTACTAATGCACCTACTATACTTATAGCTTCGCCTATATCGGAAGGAAGTCTAGTACCAGCTTCTCTTAGGATCTCAAAAACTAAAATCATTAGTACCGATTCCAATACTGTTGGTAAAGGTACATTTTCT
Source organism: Clostridium sp. C8-1-8 (assembly GCF_009928445.1). Classification (GTDB taxonomy): domain Bacteria; phylum Bacillota; class Clostridia; order Clostridiales; family Clostridiaceae; genus Clostridium_AR. Next base: position 62,673 of record NZ_JAABNO010000016.1, read on the forward strand.
CTTGCTGCGTATATGCTTAGCAGAAGGTTAGTTGGTATCATCTCTTGATTATAAGTTACTAAAGCTAGATAAAGAGATGGAATAGATATTGAAAGTATAAAGCTGGCAATTCTTAAAAGCCTGTTGAAGGACATGAAGACGAAATTATTATAATAATCTTCGGCTGCTTGAAAGTACTCTATAAATAAAAACGGTACAGTAAGAGCAAAAGGACTTCCATCAATCATTATTCCAACTCTTCCCTCTAATATTTTGCCAACCAAAACATCTGGACGTTCTGTACTGCCAACAGTTTCAAAAGGAGAAAGTGGTGCATCATTAATAAATTCTTGAATGTACTCTGTACTTATTATGCTATTAATAGAAATAGCATCTAATCTGATTTTAACTTCCTCTAGAATCTTATCTTGAACTATTCCTTCTATATAACACAAACATACAGTAGTGTTAGTATCGGTTCCAAGCTTCTTAAAGTGAAATTTTAAATTAGGATTTTTAGCTGTTCGTCTTATAAGGGTAAGATTTATCATAAGAGACTCTGTTAAGCCTTGCTTTGGGCCTCTAATGGATTTTTCTGAGCTTGGTTCAGAAATCGCTCTGGTCTTAAAGTCTCTTGAGTTTATTATTAATAAGGATGAAGAACCATCAACTAACACTAAAGTGTCGCCAGCAGTAATGCAGTCTAAAATTTCATTAATATCATTAGAACTTTTTATATCACCAGATGGTATTACTTGGCTTAATAGTTTTTGAAATATCTCATCCTTTTGAATGCTGGTTGGAAAATTAGCATCCAAGATAGGCTTTATAATATTTTCACTCATATAATCATTGCTTACCATTCCATCTATATAAATTATTGAACATTTTAATAATGATATCTTGGGATTTTCTATATTACGTATCCTCAAGGTATCATCCTTTGAAAAAATTTCTTTAAGTAGCTGAGTATTTTCTTGTAAAGATGATGTTAGTTGCCTACTATATAGCGCTTTTTTTTCGTTGTTACTATTTGAAGGATTATCAGTATTCAATAGCATCATCCCTCCCTTAATTATTTCTTATAAGTAGTGTCCCTCAGAATATTTTCCTTATACGGCATCAATTAAATAAAGCTGATACTTTCAGATGAAGACTTAAGCTTCAGATATAATACACTTAGCATATAATCTTACAGTTCTGTAAGATTACTTTTTATATTGTAAGACAGAGGACATAGAGTTGAAGCTAGATAATGGATATAATTAGAACGTAATCTGAAATGATGAGTTGCTAAGTATCAATAAGAGTTTATGTGTAAGTATTGTACTGGACTCAGATTGAAGTAGTTGATTTCAATAAGGATGTTTAGCTAAACATGTTGATAGGCTTATCCTTATTGTGATTACAAAATTGTATAAGAGTATATCAAGCTTTAGGTATATAAAAAAGTTAAGGGAGAGATTTATAACATGGAAATATTAAGGGTGGAAAATTTGAATAAAACCTATGGAAAAGACAACAACAAGGTAGAGGCTCTTAGAGATGTAAGTTTGACAGTAAATAAAGGAGAGTTTGTGGCTATAGTAGGGGCTTCTGGTTCTGGAAAGAGTACTTTGCTTCATCTTTTAGGTGGATTGGACCTGCCTACTAGCGGAAAGGTTATTATAGATGGAGAAAGCATATATGATTATAAGGAAGAAAAGCTAGCTATATTTAGAAGAAGAAAGATAGGTTTCATATTTCAATTCTTCAATCTTATACCAGTGCTAGATGTTGAGGAGAATATAGCACTTCCAGCACTTTTAGACAATGAAAAGGTAGATAAGAACTACTTGAATGAGATAGTAGAGATATTAGGACTTACTGATAGAAAGGGACACTTACCTTCAGAGCTTTCTGGTGGTCAACAGCAGAGAGTATCAATAGGAAGAGCACTTTTAAATAAACCTTCAATAATACTAGCAGATGAGCCAACAGGAAATCTTGATAGTAAGAACTCAAAAGAGGTAATAGAACTTTTAAGATTTACTGCAAGAAAATACAATCAAACCTTAATACTAATAACTCATGATGTTAATATAGCAGCTATGGCAGATAGAGTAATAACTATTGAGGATGGAGCCATAATTTCTGATAAGACATTAAAGAGTAATTAAGGGGGAAAAGCAATGATAAGCAGTTATAAACAAATTACAGTACGATATATGAAGGCTAATAAAAAGAGAACCCTACTTACAGTGATAGGGATAGTTTTATCAGTAGCGCTTATTGCAACCATAGGGTTATTCTTCAAAGGTATGCAGCAAACGGAGCTAGACAAGGCTATAAGTAACTATGGTTCTTTTCATGTTATGTATAAGGATACAACTCCAGAGGTTTTCAGTAAGGTCATCAATAATCCTAAGGTTGGCAGATATGGTTATTATAAAGTAGAGGATGAAATTAAGCTAGATAAAGATGTTATTGCTAGTAAGATAGTGACTACAAATAAAGCTTTAGACTTATTACCTTTTAAGATTAAGCAGGGAAGAATGCCTGAAAACGAAAATGAATTTGTTATTGAGAGATGGGTTGTTAATCACTTAGGTAAGAAAGTGCAAATAGGGGATGTGGTAAAGCTTAACGATAAAGAATACAAGCTTGTAGGTGTACTAGAGAATAACTATAATACCCAGGAAGAAGGTAAAGCAAGAATAATTACAAGAAATGATAACATATCTAAAGATAATGCTACCTTGGTTGTTCAGATTAAGCCTGGAGTTAATCTGAAAAAGGCTATAAGGGAGCTTGCAGCTATAGGGGACTCAAAAAAAGTGTCTTCAAATGATCAAGTACTAATGCTTGAAGGAGTAGGAAAAGACTCAGGCATGTTAAATGGATTAAATATGGTTCTAGTAATAGTAATATCAATAGTTGTAGTTTGTACTGTAGCAGTTATATATAATTCCTTCCAAATAAGCGTGGTAGAAAGAATGAAAGAATTTGGTCTTTTAAGGGCTGTAGGAACTACACCTAAGCAAATACGAAACATAGTGCTGAAGGAAGCTACCATATTGGTTTTCACAGCAGTACCTATAGGAATAATTTTTGGAATTATTGCTATGTCAATATTATATGTAGTTTTCACATTAATAGGAAAAGACTCTGTACTGACAGCAAAAATTGTCATAGACCCAATGGTGCTTTTTATTAGCTTTTTAGTAGGTGTTGTATCTGTATATTTATCAGCATTGCTTCCAGCAATATTTGCAGGTAGAATATCGCCTTTGTCAGCTATAAGCAGTAGAACTATAATAACTAAGGGAAAAGTGAAAAAGACAGACAACAAGCTTATTAGAAAGTTATTTGGTTTTGAAGGAGCTATGGCAGCAAAGAACATAAAGAGAAACAAAAAAAGATATAGAATAACCGTATTTTCAATTGTAATAAGTGTGGTGCTCTTTATCTCCTTCAGTTCGCTTATGGATATGTCTCTAAGGGTAACTGATGAGCCAAATGAATCAAGAGATATACATTTCACACTATATAGTAATGGTGGTAGCAGCAATCCTATAGATCTGAATGCAGTAGCAAAGGATGTAGAGAAGCTTAATTCGGTTAGTGAAATGTATAAGGTTTATAATTATGATTCTTTTTATGCAGTAATTGATAGAAATAAGGAGTTAAAAGAAGTAAAAGGCTTAAGTGATGTATATAAGAAGATAAATTATAATGGAAAAGAACAGACTCTTATGGAATCAAGTATACAGATCTATGAGGATAAAGCTTTGGAGACTTCAAAAAAGTACTTAATTTCAGGCAGTATAGATAAAGATAAATTAAATAAAGAAAATGGTGTAATTTTAATAAATAAGAATAAGATATACAATATGGATAGTAAGAAGAGCTATGTGGGAGCTTTAGCAGAAGTGAAGGTTGGTGATGAGATTCCTGTACAGTATATTGAAATTAATGATAATGCAGAAGAAAATAAAAAGCAGGAGGAGCCAAAAAAGTTTGGAGAAGGAAAGATTCAAACTGTTAAGGTTATGGGTATAGTATCAGCAGAACCCTTTGACAACAGTGGAACTCCAAATGGACTGAAGTTCATAACTACTGAAGCTGTTAATAAAAAACTTACAGGTAAGGATGTACTTAATCCAAGAAGCTTACTTGTAAAAATAAAAGATATAAAAAATGATAAGGCTGTTGAAGAGCAAATAAACTCAATAACTAAATCAGATACTAATTTATATTTATACAATAAAATTGATTCTAACAGAAGAGAAAAATCAAGTACCTTAATGCTTCAAATTCTTATATATGGATTTATTACTGTTATCTCTCTAATAAGTTCAGTAAACATAATAAATACAATTACAACAAATATAATATTAAGAAAAAGAGAGTTTGCAGCACTTAAGTCTATTGGACTTACACAAAAGGGACTTAAAAAGATGATTGTCTTAGAAGGAGTTCTTTATGCAGTGGTTGGTACAGCTTATGGCTCTATAATAGGTAGTGGATTATCTTATCTAATGTATAGAGGTTTATCAGATGTAAGAGAATTTGGATGGAACATACCTTTTGGTGCAATACTTATTTCTCTAGTAGCATCATTAGTGATTGGATACCTATCTGTTCTGTCACCACTTTCTAGGATTAAAAAATCAAATCTAATTGAAGCTATAAGAGAAGAATAGAGAAAATCTAATCTTCTAAAGGGTAAAAAAGTTTGTCTTACAAATCTGTAAGGCAAACTTTTTTCTTGTAAGCCTATATTTATAGAGCAGAGCTGCCTAAGTATATATAATAAAAGCATGGAAAGCATATAAAAAATAATATACTAAGGAGAAATGAAGATGAATAAATTTGTTGAAATAATTAAAGCTGTATACTTATGTATAGGATTGATGTTTTTTGCTAAAGAATTAATTAGTAGTAATTATGATAATTGTAGTGAAGATTTGAAAAAATATGGGGTATCTATATAATTATAGGTATATAAAATAAATTTGAGATAAGTTAAGAGGTTTAAATTATGGTAAATACACTGCTTTTAGTGGAAGACGATCAATCCCTTGCTCTTGGAATAGAGTTTACTCTTAAGGATGAAGGCTATGAGGTCCTTAGGGCTTCAACATTGGAACAAGGAAGAAAGCTTTTTAGAGACAATAGTATAAACTTAATAATACTTGATGTTAATCTACCTGATGGCAGTGGATATGATTTGTGTAAGGAAATAAGGGAGAAAAGTGATGTTCCCATAATGTTTCTAACTGCTTTGGATGAAGAAGTAAATGTGGTTTTAGGTTTAGAGATTGGTGGAGATGATTATATAACTAAGCCTTTTAGGGTAAGAGAACTTTTATCTAGAGTTAAGGTGCTTTTAAGAAGGACTACTAAGAATCAATCAACAGGAAATAGACTGAAAAGTGGAGATATAATGGTAGATATATCAAGTGCTGTTGTAGTTAAAAATGATAAGGATATTGTACTTACTGCACAAGAATATAAGCTTCTTTTAATATTTATTAATAACCCTGGGGTTTTAATGAAGAGAGATAAGATCTTAGAAGAGCTTATAGAAGGAACTGAAGTATTTTTTGATGAAAATACCTTGGCGGTTTATATTAAGAGAATTAGAGAAAAGATAGAAGATAATCCTAAGGAACCAGAATATATTGTGACACAACGAGGCTTAGGTTATAAGTGGAATAAAGAAGTAATTAGTTTAGCGTAGGGAGAACTTAATATGAAGAAATACTACTTAAATCCTGAGCTTAGATTGAGCTCAGTTATTCTTTTTTTATCAACAACTTTATTTTTATGCATTACCTTATTTTCTATAAATATATACAATAACAATTTAAAAGAGGAGTATATAAAAAGTATTGGAGCTATAACAGCAAAAGTAGTGGATAAGAATCCAGAACTAGAAAGTGAAATCATACCTCTTGTCACAAGAGAGGCTAACAAGGAAGAAAGAGCAAGGGGAGAGGTGATACTAGCAAAGTACGGAATGACTAGAGATTTAGAGAATAATCTCTTCCCATATATTAATGATACTATTGCTAAGAACAATTATAGTGTAATATCTGTATTTTTACTTATTGCAATAGTACTCTTAGTTCTTAATTATTTTCAGTACACATTTTTTTACAATAAGATAAGAGTTTTGACATTAGGCGCTAGAAGGGTTATAGAGGGAGAATATGATATTAATATAAGTGAGAATAGGGAAGGAGACTTTTCTAAGCTAGCAGTTTCCTTCAACTCTATGAAGGAAATAATAAGAAATAATATAAGTGAACTAAAAAAAGAAAAGCAGTTTCTAATAGATTTGCTCTCTGACATATCTCATCAGCTAAAAACACCATTGTCTTCTATGATGGTATATAATGATATTCTTTTAAATAAAGAGCTTTCAAAAGAGCAGAGAGAAGGTTTTCTTATTAATAACGAAGGTCAGCTTGATAGAATGAACTGGCTCATACAGAGTATGCTAAAGCTGGCAAAGTTAGATGCTAAAGCTATAGAGTTTGATAAAGAAAAGCAAAGTTTGAATGAAACTATTGAAGAAGCTATATATGCTCTAGAGACTAAGGCTAGTGAAGCTGAAGTGTATATAGAATTTGATTATGACAAAGAAATTATACTATACCATGATAGGCTATGGTTGGAAGAAGCACTTATAAATATAATAAAAAATGGAATTGAGCATAGTTCAAATAAAGGAAAGATAAACATAAGTCTAGAAGAAAATCCTGTTTATACTAGAGTTACGGTTGAGGACACTGGGGAAGGAATAAATGAAGAGGATTTACCTAACATATTTAAAAGGTTCTATAAAGCTAGAAGTTCAAGAAAAGTAGATTCCATAGGCATTGGGTTAGCTTTAGCAAAATCTATAGTTGAATCTCATAATGGAATTATAGAAGCTAAAAGTCAGCTTGGAGTTGGTACGAAGTTTATATTAACTTTTCATAAGTATTAAAGGCGATTTGTAGTTATACACAAAAGATATATAACATTTATGGTAATTAAATTAAATATTTAATAATATTTAACATATTATTATCACAAAGGATATAATTTATTAATATTTATTGTTTATAATAATATCATAGGATTTAGACAGAAATGAATTAGCAAAATGCACATTGCAAATGATCTTTTAATGTTATTGATCCCCCAATAAAGTAGCAGCTGGATTACCCCGATCTAGTTGCTTTTTAAAATATAAATTTTATTAAATACATATATTATTATTAAAATCTCACCTTTATAAAATTCATATAGTTTATTTAATTAATAAGGCTTTGGAGAGGTAGTATGAGAAAGGCATCAAAAAAGATTTTTTTTATTTTGTCTATTATGGTTGTTTTTTTTACTTTTCAAATTATTAGCACTTATAAGTATTTATCAAGCATAAGATTTATGTTGAAAGACAATTTCAGTATTGATATTCCCAAACCTAAGCGTGAAATTAAAGTACTATCAGATATTAATGCGATACCTTTGGATGGAAAAGCCTATTCTGTTTTAGAGTACGATGAGACAAGTGCAAGAAAGCTAACGGATTTCAATGAATGGAAGAAGGTTGACAAAGATAGTCAGAATGAAGTGAACAAGTTTGTAGATCAACTTAAAAAGTACCAAGCTGCAGATGGAGCTAAAAAAGCTATGTTAAATCAGTATAAGCCTAGGCTGCAAGACAAAAGCTTATACTATTTCAAGCCTAAAAAAAATGATTATGTAATATTACTATACAATGAAGATGAAAAGCGGATTTATGTTATGGAGCATATTGATAGAGTTGCTAAATACAGTGTTAGCTATAAAAAATAATATAATCGATTACATTTATAGATGGTGTTTTTTAATAGTTATATTTTATAATAAATCTTATAAAGCACTTATATATTTTATTAAGGCTCTTTTAAAGTACTGTATTTAAATTAAGTGGTAAGTAGTCCTATAATAGCCAACTAATATAAAAAAATGCCATGAAACATAGTCTATATTAAAAATCGGAAGGATTGATTAATATGAAGTCATTAATAATTTTCTACTCTCTAGAGGGTGATACTAAGCTTATAGCAAATTCTATTAATGAAGAATTAAAAGGGGATATAGTAGAACTTACACCGGTTAAACAAATACCTACAACAGGCTTTAAGAAGTTCCTATGGGGAGGAAAGCAGGTTATGTTTAAAGAGAAACCTGAGCTAGAACCTATAGCTGTGGATTTATCAATATATGATCTTATAGTTCTAGGAACACCGGTATGGGCTAGTAGATTTGCTCCAGTTTTTAATACATTCTTGGAAAGTAATAATATAAGCAATAAAAAGATTGCTTTATTCTGTTGTCATGGAGGAGGAAAAGAAGGAAAAACTTTCTCAGACTTCAAGGAAAAATTAAAAGACAATCAGTTCTTAGGAGAAATTGCTTTTGAGGATCCTCTAAAAAAGGATAAGGAAGGGAACTGCTTAAAGGCTAAAGAGTGGATTAAAGCTATAAAGCAGAGTATTTAAAAAAGGTCACTGAAGAATTTTAGCTTCAGTGGCCTTTTTCTTTTGTAATTATATAATTTTAGGCTCTGTTAAAGTAGCCTGTTGAAATTAAGTGGTCAGTCATCCGATGCTTAGATGAGCTTATGCAAAGAATTAATATGATTTTGTCATATTCCATGGCTAAAACTGTAAACTCACTACGTTCGAACATACAGTTTCTTAACGCCATTCCATCTGAAAAAATCATTTAATTCTAATTGCTCGCTCATATAGCATCTCCTTCATAACCACTTAATTTCAACAATATTATTAAACATAGCCTAATTTTAAAATGTTAAAGAGTTAATTATTAGTTTACTGTGAGATGCCAGTCTTTACTGCTGTTGTTGTCCCAATTAGTACCATCAGTAAAAACGAAGTCTAGTTGACTTGCTGTAGTAGGAATAGTTATTGTACCTTGCCAGAAACCATCACTTCTCTTTGTCATAGAAACATCAGTTGTGGTTACAGTTGCCCAGCCATTTGTACCCCAATGAAGCAATACTTTGCTTGAATTTGCTAAGGTACCTTTATAGTAAATAGTAAAGCTTCCACCTTTAACTAAGGTACTGCTATCGTAGTCAACAGTATAACCTGCACGTGGATAAGTTATTAAACTACTTCCTGACTTGGTTACGGATATAGACCAGTTTGCACTGTTATTACTATCCCAAGTAGAGCCGTTTGTAAAACATAGATTTAATTGGCTTGTGGCTGCTGTAGGAACTGTTAAAGTAACTTTCCAAAGGTTATCAGAAGCTTTAGTCATTACTGTATCTGTAGTTCCCTTCCAGCTATCATAGCCCCAATGAGCTGTAACTGATGAAGAACCCTTTAAAACTGAGTTTGATGAATCATAAGTAACAGTAACAGTACTTCCTACTACAGGTGTAGTTGGAGTCCAAGTAACTCTATCTGTAGGAGTAGGTGTTGGATTTGGAGTTGTGCTATTATATAAAACTATAATTGAATTGCCAGGAATGTTTCCAGTAATGGTTCCATTTGAAACAGTTAATGTACAACTTGCACTTCCGTGGTTAGTATAAGTCCCATTTGCAAGATTAGTTGCTGAGTTTAGATAAGTGCTTCCACCAGCATTAACTACTACAGTACCTAATGTTCCACGATCTATAAGCATAGTTTGATTGTTATTAGTCCATCTTAAATATTCATTTTGACCAACCATAGCATTATGGAATTTATTAACTTCAACTATGTTGGTATCCTTCCAGAGAGTTTCACCAGCACTACCAATTGAACTTGTAGGTCTATCAAAGAATAAAGGAGTTGAGTTAGCTCTTGAAGCAGCTATAGCCCATCCCATTGTTCTTTGCCAATTAGTCAATGCCTTACTTGTACCATCTTCATAGTTATCATGAGTTTCAACAAAATCAACGCAGTCCTTGTTATTAAGTCCGCCCATTCCATTTCCTATATTGAGATTGTTGGAAGTTATTGCACCTCTTAAGCTACCACCATAATTGCTAGCTGTAACATTCATGAAAGATGCATAAGCAGATATATTGTCTACTGTACCATCTTGTAGTATTTCTCCATAGATATAAAGACTAGATTTGTTGTGTAAGTTTCCTAAAACATTTGTCCAGTAGTTTCCACTCCAAGGTTGATTAGCATCTAAGCCTATATTAGTTTCTATATGCTTAGCTGCGTCAAATCTGAAGCCGCTAGCACCAGCATCTACACACTGATTTAAGAAAGTAATTGCTTTGTTTTGTACATCAGTGTTTTGGGTGTTTAAATCAGGCATTCCTATTCCTTTTTGAGTTATATCATTTCTGCTGTTCCAATTAGAGCATTGTCCTTGATTATGATAATAGCTAGAGTTTTTAAAGCTTGGATCAACAGAAGAGTCCAATTGATCGTTATTTCCGTTATTAGCCATGTGGTTCATTACAACATCTACTATAATTGAAATGCCATAGCTTTTTGCTGCTGTGCAAAGTGCTTTAAAGTCATCATAAGAACCAAGTTGAGCATTACCTACAGATTGGTTAGTAGGTTGATATAGTAACCACCATTTTGAAGGATCTGTGCTTGTATCTTTTGTTCCTTGTACAGGAGAAACCTGTATGGACTTGTAGCCAGCTGCAGCTATGTCTGGAAGCTGACTTTTTATGGTGTTGAAGGACCAGTCAAAGGCATGAAGTATAACACCGTCCTTTGTATTTGTCGGTAAGTTGTAGGTGGTAGCAGCTTGAGCCACTTCAGGTTTAGAGTTAAGAAATACATATTGTCCTGCAGGAGTAAAAGTTAAAGATGATAGCATAGCAAAGCTGATAGAGAAAGAAAGAATTTTGTTTCTTAGTGATTTCATTGAATCACCCTCCTTAATTAAATTAGTATAACGTTTGCACAAAGGCTAAAACATTATCTGATTGTGTATTTGTGCAAATATGTATTAGTGAAGTTCTTTAAGTATATGTATATGCTAACGTTTGCACAAACCAGCGAAAAATAATGGTTAATATAGCTGCGAATGTAGTATGTTGATAAAAGTTTATATGTTGGAATTGTAATAATGAATAATAATAGACTATAAACATGATAATTTGCGATAGGTTAATTATAAAGATTGCTACGATTGGATATGTATCATTAATAAATTTATTTTTCATCTTTATTTTATAATCAGTTTAAAAAAAAGTAAAGATATTATTTACAAAAAAATAAAAAAATAACTCTTGTAAAAGTAATAGGTTATTTTATATGTTTAACATATTTTATAAAGCTATTACTAATTATATATTTGTGTGCTTCTATATTTTTAAAATTGACCTTTTGAAGGAGTGTAATGTCATGGATATGAGTTGGGTTTTGAAGGCTACAGTGATATTTTTTTGTGGAACATTAGTTTTAAGGATTGGTGGAAGAAAATCCATATCACAGATGACTATAGCACAGACTGTTGTAATGATAGGAATGGGCTCATTGATAATAGAGCCATTGGCTGGAAAAGGATTAGCTATAACTTTTTTATCTGCATTCACGTTAGTATTTTTTATGATAGTATTAGAATACTTAGAATTAAAATCTGATTTTATAGAAAGAATATTCTCAGGAAAAGCTGTTATTGTCATTGAAGATGGAAAAATTAATATAAAGAATATTAAAAAATTAAGACTAACAGTAGATAGACTTGAAACTAGATTAAGGCAGATAGGAGTTTCGAGTATTGATGAGGTCAAGTATGCCACCATAGAGGTAAGTGGACAGATAGGGTATGAATTAAAAGATGATAAAAAACCTCTTACAAAAGGAGAGTTTTTTTATATATTAAGCGAAATTCCTGAGTTAAAGTCTGTGATAGAACAATATAGAAAGAATAAAAGCACTGAGTTAAGCAAAAGTATATTAGAAGAGGTAAAAAATCCAAGTATAAAGGATAATTCAAAGAAACTTAGGTAATATAATAAGCCAATAGCCATTTATAAATTGTTATGAATAAAAAGTAATGCACAGCCAATCGTCTAGTTATGCATTACTTTTTTGAATAAAAGGATTTTATAAATGTTGTAATAGTGCTTTATAAAAGATTAAAATCTTATAATGTTTTTTGCTCAAACTCGTTATAAGCTAAAGCGCCCATTTCAGGAATATCAAGTCCGGTTATTTCATCTTCTGCCTTAACTCTTATACCTATTGTCTTATCAGTTATCTTCCAGAATAGAAGCTGACTTCCTACACCAAATACTATAACTACTGCAACAGCAATAAGTTGAGCAAATAGTTGTCCAGGATCGCCGTAGAATAGACCTTTTACTCCTCCAGCAACTCCATTTAGTCCGTCTCCATAAGTACCGTCTGCAAATAAACCTAAGGCTATCATACCCCAAAGTCCATTAACAAGATGAACCGAAGACGCTCCAACAGGATCATCAATCTTAAATTTATTTTCGATTATGGATACAGATACACAAACTAACAAACCAGCAATGGAACCAATTATTATTGCTGCTATACTGTTTACAAATGCACATGGTGCTGTGATCGCAACTAGTCCAGCTAGGGCGCCATTACAGGTCATTGAAGTATCTGGCTTACCATACTTCTTCCACACGTAGAACATAGCAACTAGTCCTCCAAAGGCTCCAGCAATCATTGTATTTACTATAACTATTGCTGATCTTAAATCATTTCCTGCAAGAGTACTTCCACCATTAAATGCAAACCAACCGAAGAATAAAATTATTGTTCCTATTACTGCCATAGGTATATGATGTCCTGGTATAGCAGTTGCCTTGCCATTTTTATCGAATTTACCTATTCTAGGCTTTATTATGATTGCTCCAGCCAAGGCTGCGGCCCCACCCATTGCGTGAACTACCGATGAACCAGCGAAGTCAACAACTCCATGGCCAAGGCTAAGCTTGGTACCTAATTGGGACAACCATCCACCTCCCCATACCCAATTTCCATATAGAGGGTAGTATATAGCAGATATAAATAATGCATTTAATATTACAGCTGAGAATTTTACTCTTTCTGCCACACCTCCAGTAGGAATTGTGCAAGCTGTGTCCATAAATACCATTTGGAAGAAGAAATAAACGAATACGCCTACATCATAAGCGGCTCCTGCCAGTAAAAAGCCTTTATATCCAAATAGACCCCAGCCGCCTAAGGCAAATTCTTTATCAAGGGGCATATGCCCGCCCAGTGCGTAGACAGGAGCGTCACCAACACCGCCAAACATTATTGCAAAGCCCATAACCAGAAATCCAACTAGTCCAACAAGAAATACAACCAAGTTCATTGCTACAGTGTGGTTGGCGTTTTTAGCTCTAGTAAAGCCTGTTTCAACCATTGCAAATCCTGCTTGAAAGAAGAATATAAGACATCCACATAGGATCATCCATACATAATTTAAACCTATTTTAGTAGAAGCTGCTGTCTTTGCAACATCATCTAAGCTTGTGCTTTTACCAATTTCATTTACAGTTTGTTTAGTTGCTCCAGTTGGATCTCCCTGTGTTGCTGCATATGCTATAACACCAAAGAAGCATACACAGAAAAGAAATATCGTCGTAAATTTTAATAATTTTTTCATTTATAATTCCTCCCCAAAGTTTAATAAAATATAAATAATATAAATAGCCAAGGATAGATAAAAGAATTATGAGCACTTAAAGAGTAATATATGCTATAATGCGTCCCCGCCTTGCTCACCTGTTCTTACACGTATTACATTGTCTATAGATGAGATGAATATTTTTCCGTCACCAATTTGTCCAGTTCTCAAAACTTTTTGTGCAGTATCAACTACATCTTGTACAGGAACAGTATGAACCACAATTTCTACCTTAACTTTTGGAAGTAGGTCTATTTTAAATTTGCTTCCTCGGTAAACCTCGGTCTTTCCCTTTTGTAGTCCGCAACCAAGTACATGAGTTACAGTCATACCAGTGATACCAATAGCATTAAGCGCCTCTTTAAGCTCTTCAAACTTACTTTGCCTAGTTATGATTTCTATTTTTGTTATTTTTCCCATTAAAGATCCCTCCTGTATAAAATATTAAATATAAGGACTTATTTTATTAATGAAAAAAGGCGCATTCTCATTACTGAGAAAGCGCCTTTGCTTTATGAAATAATTATAGCTTTTGGGAAAACTAAATCAAACATAAAAGTAAAATTTTTATAAAAATGGATATAAAATTAAAAAAGTTGTTTTTTTACTATAAATTAATTATAAATTGATAAATAAAAACGTTTTATATTTAAATATATATTTTAAAAGAATAAAAATAAGAATATACACTGCCAGAATCTCTTCACATAGGTTAGGGATATGGTGGAGTTTCAAAAAAAATCACTGAAGAAAATAACTTCAGCGATTTTTTTATTGCTACTATTTATTTAGTTTGGTTGATTTGATTTGTCAAATCAGTATATTTACTACCGAATTTTTCGTATACTGGAGTAACTGAATTTTTAAAAGAATCTTTTGAGGATTGATCAAGTTGAGTTATTTTAACTCCAGCTTGTTTCATTTTATCCAACATGATGTCTTCGTTAGTCTTCCAAGCTTTCTTTTGAACTTCAACCGAGTCTTCAGCAGCTTTCTTTATTATCTCTTGATCTTCTTTTGAGATACCGTCCATTACCTTTTTACTGCCTACAAGTATATCTGGTATTCGAGAGTGTTCATCAATTGTGTAATATTTTGCAACATTAAATTGATTTGAGGAAACATAAGTAGCAGGATTATTTTCAGCACCATCTACTTGTCCTAATGCTAAAGCTTGAAGAACTTGAGCGGAATCCATTGCCACTGGGGTGGCTCCAAGTGAAGAAACAAGTGCTTTCATCAGATCACTTTCTTGAACTCTTATTCTCAAATCTTTTAAGTCAGCTACTGATTTTATTTCTTTCTTATTATTATAAAAGTTTCTTGAACCAGAATCATAAAATGCCAAACCAACTAGATTTGCTTTTTGTATATCTTGAAGGGCTTGCTTACCTATAGATCCGTTAAGTACTGCCCACATATGATCACTATCTCTGTATAAATAAGGCAGAGATAAGACATTCATTATGTCTGAATAGCTAGATAGGGGAGAGATACTAGTTCTAGTAAAGTCTATAGTCCCCATCCTTACTTGGGCTAAAGTGTCCTTTTCGCTTCCGAGGCCACCACCAGTAATAACTTTAATTTCTATTCTTCCGTTAGTTCTCTCTTTTACTAGCTTAGCAAACTCGTTGTCTCCTTGAGTAGTCGGATAGTCTTTTGACTGAGATTCTGCTAGAAGTAAGGTCTTTTTATTTGAATCCTTATTATTAATCATATCTAAATACACATTACTCTGAACATTTGTGCTGCAGCCAACAAAAGTTAGTAGAGTGACAAGCAGTAGCGATAATGATATTAGTTTTTTTTGCATATTAATACCTCCTTAGTTATTAAAGCTTAAAATGCTTAACAGCCTCGTTAAGTTCTTCAGATAGGTCGTTTAATTCTGTAGCAGAAGTCACCAAGGTTAATAAACTATTAGCTTGCTGGCTTATAGCGTCAGAGATTTCAGAGCTGGATCTAAAGTTATCATTTGATATATCATTTACTTCACTCATTTTAGTTGATATATCTTTAATAACTTTTGTGAAATTATTAATCTGAGCTGCTATATCATGTATATCACTGTTAACCACTTCATTTGACTGTGATATACTCTTGAAATTTATCATTGTTTTTTCAGCTATAGAGCTTCCTATTGATATTTGGTTAATACTTTCACTCATCTTATTATTAATAAGACTTGTTTCGGTTTTAAAGTTAGCTACAATATTGCCTATCTTTTGAGCGGATAAAGCTGATTCTTCTGCTAGTTTACGAACTTGCTCAGCAACTACACCAAAGCCTTTTCCACTTTCACCGGCACGAGCAGCCTCAATTGCTGCATTAAGTGCTAAAAGATTGGTTTGTGAAGCCAAAGAGGTAATTGTATTTACAATAGAGTTCATTTCTTGAGCACTTGAGTTAAGTCTATCTGTTATACTTGATGTATCATTTGCAGAATTTTTTATTATTTCTAACTGATTTAAGAACTCACTTATGCTCTTGTTTCCTTCTTTCGCTAGAATAGCTGAAGTATTAGCGCTCTCAAGTATTTTATTAGATTTTTCTATGATTTTTTCAGAAGAGTTATACATATCATCAAGATTATCTACAGTTTCAGAAACCTTTTGATTTTGTATATTTATGCTATTAACAATTTCTGTAGAGGTTGCACTTATCTCTTCTGCAACAGCACTATTTTGGTTTGAAGTATTATTAAGTTCTAATGAAGTAGCATTTATATTGCTGTTAGCGGTGCTTAGTTTATGTATTATATTTCTAAGATTGTCTAACATTCCGTTAAAAGCATTTGCCAGATCAAATAGTTCATCTCTAGTTTGTACCTCAACTCTATCGATAGATAAGTTATTATTAGATATCTCAGTGGCTTTGCTTTTCAATTCTTTTATAGGTCTTATAAGATTAAAGGAAAGTATGCTTACGCTTACTATAGAGATAACTAAAATCACTGCAAATAAAACAAGACTATATATAAGTGATCTTGTAACACTGCTTGATATTTGCTTTTTTAAGTTTTCACTATTAGTTATAGCTTGAAGTATGTATTTTTGAGAATAGTCCTTTACATAACCGACTATGTTCCCTACATTTTGAGAGTTCTTTATTGCTTCTTCTGATTTATTTGCGTTTATACTTGCCTCAGTTGAGTCAATACTTTGGCTTACAGAATCCATCAGTTTATATATCTGATACATGGATATCTTGGAGTCTTCAGAGCCTTCGGACTGTAAGATATTCATAGCTTCTGATTTTATGGTATTAATATTTTGCCTATACTTTGCGTCAGAAATCTTTTTGCTACCAAACTGTACATCTAAGAGCTCCTTGTTCACGTTTGCAATTTGATCGCCAATTTTATTTGCATTGTTAATGTCATTTAGAACTTGTTCATACTTCTTATTTGTATTGAAAGAATTGTAGCTAAGTAAGAAAATTTCCGCAGACATCAGAATGATTATTGTTGCAAATATTCCAATTAACTTAACTTTTATACTAGTTCTTCGTTTTTTCGTATTAGAGGAGTTTAACATATAAAATATCCTTTCTTGAGTCGTATTTATTTGTGTGTGGGTATTATATATTAATTTTCGGTGTTACTTAATGAAACTGTATAGAGGTCGGAAAGTTAAATAAATAACAAGAAGGATTTTATTTTAATTAAATATATTGATAATATAAGAAGACATTGGTAATATATATAGTATACGAACATATGTACGGGTGGTGTTGTGATGAAGATCATTGCTAAAAATATAGAAGTAGTGGCTTGGTTTGATATAAGTGGAAAACCTCATCCAGTAAGGTTTAAAGTTAGAGATGACAAAGACTATGTGATAAGAATTGATAGGGTTGTCAAATTAGACAAGGAACGTATTGCAGGAAATGATATGCTTATCTTTACCTGCCAAAGCATAATAGGGGGAAGTGAAAGATTATATGAGATAAAATATGAGATATGTACATGTAAATGGATACTTTTTAAATTTTAGCTCTAAGATTAACTAATTGTTCTGTTGTTTTAACTATATAGTAAAGAGCCTAGAGATGTTCTCTAGACTCCGTTAAAATATATTATTCTGAAAAACTACTCTTTGTTATTAAAGCATCAATATAGCCTTTAAGATCATCGCCTTCTAAAGCACCTCTTGATAATCCAAGAAATACTAATGCAAGCACTGCTATAGAATAGTTATCTATATTAACTCTAACGGTATTGTTTCCTATATCGCCAAAAGTAACGCTATCTGTTTCATAATCTGATTGACCTTGGTTTTGATGTTGATCCTGATCCTGATATTGGTGTTGATCTTGATACTGATGTTGAAGCTGTTCCTGTAGTTGTTCTTGTAGCTGGAATTGTTTCTGCAACTGAGCCTGGAATTGTTCTTGTTTTTGGATCAATATTGCGATCAACTCATAAATCTCTGTTGGAGTTTTTTGTTTTTCATTATTACTATATGCCATCTCTTTACACCTCGTAATTTCATCCTAAAGTTTTGGGCTAATACTATAGAAGTTTTGATATAAATTAGCTTTGAAAGTTAAATAAATCACTTAGTAAATCTATAATAATTAGCTCATAATACAATATATGCAGAGTTAATACACTTGGTTACTAATAAATTAGCTACTTAAACATTAAATTGAATTTTATTATATTATTTTATTTGAAGTAATGGATAATGCTAAATAAAATTCCAATAGAAACACATAATAATAAACCAAATAAAGAGCAACATACTAGTGTAACAAAAAAATAAATTATATGAAGGAGGACATTATCATGGCAAGCAGAGGAAATAGAGTTTTAGTTCCACAAGCAAAAGAAAAATTAAGTCAATTCAAGTTTGAGACTGCAAGAGAACTAGGAGTTAATTTAACTGAGGGCTACAATGGTGATTTGACCTCAAGAGAAAATGGCTCAGTTGGTGGATACATGGTTAAAAAAATGATAGAAAGCTATGAAAATGGTCTAAAGTAATTTCTTTGTAATTTAATTATTATGAAGAATATCTATCATAGTAAATCTTTATGATTTAAATATTAAAAGCATTTAGATTAATTTAGGCAGCCTTATCACTGAGGCTGTCTTGTTGTTTTTAATAGAGTATGATCTAGATAATATTTTGGTAATAACCGAATTATGAACTCTATAAATACAATTTAAAATGGACTTTATAATATTTTTATAAGAACAAATTAGAAACTTATAAAAAAAGTATTTTACTTTTTTTAATTTGTAAAAAAATGGAAGGGATTTTATTTTTTTTATAGAATACTATAGATGTGCTAAAGCATAAAGAAATTTATGTTTTGAAGCCTCCTCTAAAAATCTATAGGAGGGTTAACAGTAAATATAGTTTAGGGAGTGGTTTGAAATGGTGTTAATGGCTGTGATTTCCCTTGCAATTCTAATAAAGGGGATAAGCATGTATCTCAATTATACTTCATTGAAGGATGAAGAAATTAGTAACAAAGTTTTTATAAAAGAGGATAAGCAGTATTTTTTATATGGAATTATATTAATTGCATTTTCTATAATTCTATTTATAATAGGTATTTATACTAATAGCATAATTTTAGATATCTTATTGATAACTTGTGGCTTAACGTCTCTTATCTGTGGCTCTTATATTCTTATATATTCAAAGAATACTGCAATATGTGTGAATGATGATGGAATAGAGTATAAAAATATCCTTAAAGCAGTTGAATTTATAAAATGGGATGAGGTAACAGACATTAGATTTAATTCAATAACAAGACGATTGATTGTAGAGTGTTATGACATAAAGATAAGGTTAGATATATCAAATAATTTAACAAGTCAGTTCCTTGAACTTATGAAGAAAAATCTAAACCAATATTTCTATCGGGAGGCAATTGATAAACTAGAGAAGTATAGAAAAAATATACAATTTACTTAATAAGATAATAAGGTCTTAATATTAAAGCCATCTCTATAGTATTAGAGATGGCTTTAATAGCTTTAAATGATGAAAATAATTTAACTTAAATCTATGCAACTTTTGGTTTATATATATTTATATATATGATACAAGAAAAAAATAGATATAAAGAATAAATTTTATTTTTATGAAGAAACTATAGAAAGATGTGAAAATTTCATAAAATATTAATAGAAAATTTACATTGACAAAGGAAAATAAATAGGATAAAATATTTGGTTAATTTGACAGAATATTTACTTAGCAGTATAATATAATAGGAAAGAGGGTGTTCATATGGAAAAGAGTAAGACATTATCTTCCATAAGAAGAGACATAGAAGGCCATATTGGTGAAAAAGTTATACTTAAAGCTAATGGAGGACGAAGAAAGATTCTAGTCAATAATGGAGTACTTGAGAGTGTGTACCCAAGTATTTTTGTTATAAGATTAGAAGCTGACACCCAAAGGACTGTGACATATAGTTATTCTGATGTATTGACAAAGACTGTACAGCTTGTATTTAAAGGATAATTAAGAACCTCGATATGCGAGTTGAAAATTTAGATTGGTTTAGTTATGGTATATTTATAAAATATTATTTTATAAATATTTTTAACCTCATCTTTATTTTTAATTCGTACGAGGTTCTTAGTTTTTTTATTGTTTAGATTATATATTCAATATCTTCTTATTTTATAGATTCTTTTTGATAATATTATTTGATACATACGAACATCACTATTAAATATAAAAGATAAGTAAAAATAAAATGCTTGTAAATATATATGGTTCTGCGAAGAAAATATTAATATTTTAATTGTTAAAAGTTCACCTATCTTTACAATAGATGGTGTATTTTTTTATATATTTAAAGTATAATTAAATTAAACGATTACAAAAAGAGTAAAAAAAGAAAGATGGTGGGTTTCCATCTTTCAACTATGGTATAAAAGGGTATTGAGAATTTATGAGAGGTTATATGGTCAATAACCAATATTATAATACGACATATTTTGCAGTATGTCAACTTTATTTCGGAAAAAAAATAAAAAATATTCGACAAAATTTGCACATGCGATTTTATTTATAATTTATATCCATATTTAATCATAAAATTGATTTCTTTATTATATATATTGTATTAGGTATATTATGGGAGGGATGAATTTGGCCGGATTAGATGTGATAAAAGAAAATATTGAATATGAACGACTTTATAGTATAAGCGCATCAGATGCAGTACTGAAAGGTGAATACTTAATACCTGATACACATCCAGATGTTGTGAAAATACTTACAGTAGAAGCAAAGCCTGTTATTACTAATAAGGAAGTAGTACAAGAAAGGGTCTATGTTGAAGGACAAGTAGAATACAATGTAATTTACTTAGCGAAAGAAGATGAAGGTTTAGGAGTTCATACAATAAGTTATAGCGATAAGTTTGCAAACTATATTGATGTTGCTGGAGCTGAACATAGAATGGTATGCGATGCAGAGAGTGAGGTTGAACATATTAATTCAAACATAATTAATGAGAGAAAAGTTAGCTTGGAATGTATTTTCTCAACAAAGTGCACCGTATACAAAAAAGATAGTTTTGAATTTGTAAAAGATATTGAAGGATCCGGAGACATTGAAGTTAAGAAGAGATCAGAAGCCTTTGATAAACTAGTTTATGAGAAAAAATTTGATTTATCCACTAAGGCTAGTGTGCAAATAGGAATGGATAAACCACAAATAGGAAAAATAATAAAAATAAATGCTCAGCTTCATAAAAAGGAAGTAAGAGCTTTGGATGGAAGAGTACAAATATCTTGTTATTGCAAACTTGATATTTTGTATAAAGCTACAGACTCTAGAGAATTAGTTCCTCTAGAAGATGATCTATTCCTAACAAAAGAAGAAGATGCTGAAAATGTTTCTTCTTCTATGATAACAGATGGTGATTTTAGGGTTGCAGCTTCAGAGTATAGCATAGGTGAAGATGACTTAGGTGAAGCAAGAACTCTTGATATCGAAGTATTGGTAGGTGGAGAGCTTAAGGTATATAGTAAAGAAGAATTAGAAATAATAGAAGATGCTTATTCTCCAGCTAGAAATATGGAATTAAAAAAAGATGATGTTGATATGACAGTTTTACACGGTCAAGGAAGCAATGAAACAATTGTAAAAGATAATATAGAGCCCGAAGATGGCGCTAATGAGCCTTTGCAGATACTTTCATCTAAAGGCGATGTTGTATCCTTAGAAAATAAAATTGTGGATAATAAGATCGTTATTGATGGAATCGTAAATGTAAATGTCATGTATAAGACAGCAGATGCAGAAAATAGTGTTGCAAATGTGAATTCAGAGATTCCTTTTACTACTGCAGTAGATATTCAAGATATGAAATCTGATATGAAATCTGTGGTTAAGGCTTGGATAGAGAATCTCCAAGCATCTATAGAAGCCCATACAATTGCTATAAAAGCGGTTATAAATGCCAGTGCTAAGGTGTATTTGCAAAGTAAAAAGCAATATATTTCTGAAGTGGAAGAAAAAGAAGAGGAAGTGCAAGGTAAAAAAGCTTCTATTACAATTTACTCAGTACAAAAGAATGATACATTGTGGGATTTAGCTAAGAAGTTCAATACAACAATCGCTGAACTGCTTAAGATCAATGATCTTGAAGGACCAGATTCTATTTGTGTAAATCAAAAGCTTATAATACCAGGAAGAGCTTTAATGTGAATAAATAATTAATAAAAAGGGTCATTAGGTAAGGATTTATCTAATGATCTTTTTAATTTTTGTCTTCTTTTATTTAGCATATTTTGAAAGTATGATTTTAGGCTAGTAGGAAAAAATAGAATTATTGCTTTCGCAGTTACTAAAGATGTATCGCTTAGAGCTAAAGTTAATAAAAATAAGGCTTTTTAGAATCATTAAAGGCTTTATTTTGGTCCTAAGGATTGAAGTAGTATATCTCTTCAGAGAAATAGATAGTACAGTTCTGTAATCTTTAATGATACCAAAAATGGTATCTTTATTGATTTGTTTAGTACATCTATGAAATAGCTCTAGTATTAGATTTGGAAAAAATAAGTTGATGAAATGGAGATTGGTGTATGAAGAAAATTATCTATCTAAAGTAATGAATAAATATAAATAACATGGATAAAATAAAAAATGCATGATTAGAGGTGATTTTTTTGAATATAAAATCTGAAGGAAATCTAATTATAATAGGAGGAGCAGAAGATAAAGAGGGAAATAAAGAAATATTAAATTATGTATGTTCCAAAATAAATAAAGAAAACGATGTGTTAGTGGTAGCAACAATTGCAACAGAAAAGCCGCAGGAAGCTAAAGATAAATATACTAAAGTCTTTTCAGAAATAGGAGTTAAAAATATTGAAATTTTAGATGTACAGCATAGAGATGATTGTTTCTTAGAAGAAAATTTAGAAATTGTAAGAAAAGCTTCAGTTATATTTTTTACTGGAGGCGATCAGTTAAGAATAACAAGCATAATTGGTGGAACTCAAATATATGATGAGTTTTTAAGAGCTTCTGAGAGAGGATGTTATATGGTTGGTACTTCAGCAGGTGCTTCTGTTATGAGTGATACCATGATTGTTATAGGTGATGATGAAGAATCTCCTAGAAAGTGTACTCTAAAGATGTCTCCAGGATTAGGATTGGTTAAAAATATCATAATAGATCAGCATTTTTCTCAAAGAGGAAGAATAGGAAGATTATTAGCCGGAGTGGCTCAAAACCCACAGGTTTTAGGAATTGGAATTGATGAAGATACTGCTATTGTAGTACATAAAGATGACCATTTAAAGGTTATAGGCACTGGGGCAGTTTATATAATAGATGGAAGTGAGATTACATATACCAATGTTTCTGAGCAAAATCAACAAGAATTATTGAGCATTTATAATGTAAAAATGCATGTATTAGCTAAAGGACATAGATTTGATCTAGTTAGCAAGGCACCTTTTGAGGAGGAAAGAACTGAAAATGAAGCTTATTAGTGAACGAGTTTATGAGGGAAAGAATATATATTCTCATAAGAAATGCATAAGAGCAGATGTTGATCTAGAAGGGTACTGTGAGACTCCATCTAAAGATATACCGAACTTTAATTCAACTCTTGTAAATATGTTACCGGAATTATACAAGCATAGATGTGGAATAGATGAAGATAATGGATTCGTGACAAGGCTAAAAGAAGGAACATATCTTGCACATATATGTGAGCATATTACTATTGCAATTCAAAATATTTTAGGAATTGATGTTAGTTACGGAAAAGCAAGAGAAATAAAAGATGATTTATATTATATGATAATCCAATATGAATATAAAGATACAGCGCTTGGAGCTATGTATCTTGCTATAGATTTAATAAATTCATTAATATCACAAAATCCAATTAATTTAGATGAAAGAATAGATTATCTTAGAGCTGTCCTATCTGAAGAAATGATCGGCCCTAGTACTAAGGCCTTGTGTGATGCTGCAGCTGAAAGAGGTTTGCCATCTATTAAGCTGGGTGAAGGAGGCATGTATCAGATCGGATATGGAAAGCAAGGAAGAATTATTGGGGCAACTATAGGTGACTCAACAAGATGCATCGGTGCTGATATAGCCTGCGATAAGATGCTTACTAAACATCTTTTATATAATCAGTTTATACCGGTTGCTATGGGAGAAAAAGTATTTAATACTATAGATTTATTACAGAAAGCGGACAAAATAGGCTATCCAGTAGTTCTTAAACCTCAATTTGGCAATAAAGGTAATGGAGTAATACTCAATATAAAGGATCAAAAATCGCTTTTAAAAGCTTACAAAACAGTAAGTTCTGAGTATAAAGACATAATAATAGAAAGATATGTGAAGGGTAATGATTACAGAGTATGCGTTGTAAATAACGAAGTAATAGCAGTTGCGAAAAGAATGCCGCCATATATAGTTGGAGATGGAACTAGCAATATAAAAGAATTGGTAAGAGTTTTAAATAGTGATCCTAGAAGAGGAGAAAAACATGAAAAACCTCTTACTAAAGTCAAGATGGATGAGTGTCTATTGAATTGCATAAAAAGGCAAGGTTTTAGTATATCATCAATTCCAGTTAAAGGTGAAAGGGTATTTTTAAGAGAAAATGCTAATTTATCCACTGGCGGATTGGCTATAGATTGTACTGATGATATTAGTGAAGAAAATAAAAGATTATGTGTTAGAGTTGCAAAAACAGTAGGTTTAGATATATGTGGCATAGATATTTGTGTTGAAGATATATCAATTCCAATACAAGATAATGGAATTATAGTGGAAGTAAATGCTGCACCTGGAATAAGGATGCATCACTATCCTAGTGAAGGTAAATCGAGAGATGTAGCTGGCGCTATAATAGATATGATGTATGATAATCACCCTGTAAATATTCCTGTTATCTCCATAACTGGAACCAATGGCAAAACAACTACAACTAGGTTGGTTTCACATGTACTAACTCTTATGGGATACAGTGTTGGTATGACCACTACTTCAGGTATAGTCATAAATGGAGAATATATAGATAAAGGCGATGATACTGGAGCTGCCAGCGCAAAAACAGTACTTTTGAATAGAGATGTTGATGTTGCTGTACTAGAAACAGCTAGAGGTGGTATAGTAAAGCGTGGGCTAGCTTATAACTTAGCAGATGTAGGGGTTATAACAAACATTACTGAAGATCATCTTGGGATAGATAATATTAATACTATGGAAGATTTGTGCTTTGCCAAATCTTTAGTGGCTGAAGAAGTTAAAGAAGATGGATACGCAGTTATAAATGCAGATGATCCATGGAGTTTAAAGATCTTAGATAGGGTAAAAGGGAAAAAGATATTATTTTCAATGAATGAAAATAACGAATATTTGATAAACAATATTAAAGATGGAAACCCAGCTGTTTTTGTATCTGATAATTCTATATATGTAAGAAATAATGGTAAGAAGTATCTAGTGTGTGATATAAATGATATTCCAATAACAAGGGATGGTCAATTAAAATATAATGTATATAATTGTTTAGCTGCATGTAGTGCACTTGTAGGTATAAAATTAGATTATTGCATTATTGCAAAAGGACTTACAACTTTTTCAGGTGATGAAGAATCAAATCCAGGTAGATTTAATGAATATGACTTAAATGGAATAAAGGTAGTACTTGATTATGGTCATAACATAGATGGATATAATTGTGTTCTGGAATCATTAAAAATGATGCCTCATAAAAGACTAATTGGTGTAATAGGCGTTCCAGGAGATAGAAGAGATGACAGCATCGAGAAAGTTGGAGAAATATCAGCAAAGTACTTGGATAAAATATATATAAAAGAAGATTTAGAGAAGAGGGGCAGAAAAGAAGGAGAAGTAGCTAGGATTCTTGAAAAAGGAGTTCTAAAGCATAAAACATCTAAAAATATAGATATAATTCTTGATGAGTTAGAAGCCTTAGATATTGCTATAAACAATTCTATTGATGGTGATGTAATAGTAGTATTCTTTGAGGAGTTCGAAAGGCTAGTGAATTACTTGAAAGAAAGAGAAGAAACGCCACTAGAACTAGAAAAAGCTGTTCATATGTAGAAGACAGTAAAATAGTTTGGTTACTGGAAAAGCGATATGCTTTTGGTGCTGAGAACACCAATAACATATCGCTTTTATTATATCTCATGTCAGAATTTCTTCATATACGTTCAGAAAAGGCAGATGCGCAAAAAATTCACTGAAGAAAATCGCTTCAGCGAATTTTTTATTCTTTATTAAATTATATTTTAGATAAAGCTGTGGATAAGTATGCTTAGATGGCTTAAATATAATATGTC
>NZ_JAABNO010000016.1:89202-124944 GCF_009928445.1 Clostridium sp. C8-1-8
GAAAAGGCAGATGCGCAAAAAAATTCACTGAAGAAAACCGCTTCAGCGAATTTTTTATTGCATTTATAATTATAAAATATATAATTATTATAGAATAAGGGGAAGGGTTGAAAAGAGATGATACTAAAAGCTTATGCTAAAATTAATATAGCCTTGGATGTTGTTGGTAAAAGAGAAGATGGATACCATTTGTTAAGAATGATAATGCAAACCGTAGATTTATATGACATCGTTGATATAAATGAAAATGAAAGTTCTGAAGATATAGTAATTACTTGCGATAATCCGTTTATACCAACTGACAGTAGGAACCTATGCTATAAAGCAGCCAAACTCTTTAAAGAAAGATATAACCTGAATAGTGGTGTTAAAATAAATATAACTAAAAAGATACCTATGTCTGCTGGAATGGCAGGCGGTAGTACTGATGCAGCGGCAGTGCTTAAGGGAATGAATGAAGTGTTCAAGATTAATGCTACCGAAGGGGAATTGATGAGCTTAGGGCTGCAGATAGGTGCTGATGTTCCTTACTGTATAAAAGGGGGAACAGCACTTTGTGAGGGAATTGGTGAAATTATAA
Source organism: Clostridium sp. C8-1-8 (assembly GCF_009928445.1). Taxonomy (GTDB): domain Bacteria; phylum Bacillota; class Clostridia; order Clostridiales; family Clostridiaceae; genus Clostridium_AR. Next base: position 89,783 of record NZ_JAABNO010000016.1, read on the forward strand.
AGCCGCTAAGACCTTTTAAAAATTATATCTTGGTTATAGTAAAACCACCATTTGGTGTTTCAACTAAAGAAGTTTATGGAATGTTGGATATAAAGCGAATATACAGGCATCCTAGGGTTAACAATATAATTCATGAGATGAAGTCTGGTAACATAAAATATGTTTCTGAGAATATGAAAAATATTCTTGAGAATGTAACTATAAGAAAGCATCCTTTAATTAAAGGTATTAAGGAAAGCATGATGAATTTAGGAGCTTTAGGTGCTTTGATGAGTGGTAGTGGTCCAACCGTATTTGCTTTTTTTGAGGATATGGTAAAAGCTCAAAGCTGCTACGATACAATGAAAGAAAGATACAGAGATGTTTATATAACTAGAACAATATAAAATATTATAATTTTATATTTGTAAATATGTATAAAGAAAAAGCCCCTTGGCAATAATTACTATTGTCAGGGGGTTGATTTTTATGAAAAAAGTATTATTAATAGTAACGGTTATTTTCTCTTTAACTTTGGGGGTATTTGCGTATAGTACTCTTAACAAGATAACTGTATATGGTCAAGAGGATGGAAGTTTAGTAAGTAACGATATAAAGGATAAGTTGATAAGATTTCATGTAATTGCCAATAGTGATGATAAAAAGGACCAAGAACTTAAACTTAAAGTTAGAGATGAGATATTAAATTATATATCACCTAAACTAAAGGATTCAAAGTCAATAGATGAGTCAAGAAAGATTCTTAAAGAAAATGATGAGAAAATTAAGCAGATAGCGGCTAAGGTCATAAAGGATAATGGATATAGTTATTCAGTAAGTAGCACATTAGATCATGAAAACTTTCCGGTTAAAACCTATGGAAACATTACATTACCTCAAGGAAACTATGAGGCTTACAGAGTTATAATTGGTGAAGGAAAGGGGCAAAACTGGTGGTGTGTTATGTTTCCACCGCTGTGTTTTATAGACATAACAAAGGGACAAGTATCATACAATCAAACAGAAAAGCAGATGAAAAGAGTGCTTACAGATAAGGAATATGAGGAAGTTAACAACCAGAAAAGTAAGGATAAAGATAAGGTTATATTTACTTTTAAGGTAAAAGAAGTGTTTGATAATATAACTAAGAAAAAATAATCTTGAATAAAGTTATTAAAATTATTAAACTATCTATATGGTTTAATAATTTTTTTATGCTTACTACATACTTATCTAAGTTTAGTCGTATTAATAAGTTAATATACAAACAGACAGGATAGTTTAGGTGATGATATTATGTAAGCGAGGAGGTCGCTATGAAAAAAAAAGCTATAATTTCTATTGCAAGCAGTCAGGTACCATCAGATAACGATGATCTTATTGAAGTTGTAACTCCAGGAGAGTTTTTTATTACTGAAGATGGATATGAGGCTATTTATGACGAAACAGAAATTTCAGGTATGGAAGGAACTAAGACTAAAATATCTATTACAACAGATATGCTTACCCTAGAAAGAGAAGGTACTACTGCTACAACTATGAATTTTCAAAAAGATAATAGTTCAATAAGTCTATATAATACACCTTATGGTATGCTAGAACTTAGAATAGATACAAGAGGTTTAAAAATAGATATGGATGAACGTGGCGGGGATGTGCTTATAGATTACGATTTGAGTATAAGTGGACAGGAGAGCCATAGTACTAAGTTGAAAATAAATATAAAAGCAAACTAATAAATAAAAGTATTTCTAGTATAGCTTTAAAGATTTGGGATGCAAAAGTCGCTGAAGAAGTTCGCTTCAGCGACTTTTTTATTTCCTAGGAATACCTGATGAAGTCTAAATCTTTCACAAAGATACATGAAAAAAGCTTATTCTTTTAGAAGGAAAGGTGTAGAACGTACGTTTAGTTCAGTGAATATGTGTCAATAATTAAGGTGAAATAGGATTATATTTAATAGAACCTTTAAAATTACTATATTTTATATCTTTAGTAGTACTTATTAAGGTTCAAATAATAATCTGATATGAAGTGAGGGGCATGTATGATTGATAGATATTATAAAATAATAGAATTGTTGTGTACTTATTATGACATTGACATAAATCAGTCGAAGGATTTCTTGAGAAGTAGAGAAAATAAGTATATGTTTTTATTGCTTATGAAAAAGTATGATTGCGTGAGAAAAGAAGAATTAATGAATATATTAAAAGCAAAATCTTCTAGGAGCATAAATTATAATGTGAAAAAAGCAGAAGAAAAGTTCTTGATAAATAAAGAATTTAGAGATAAATACTTATATGTTGAAGAAGAAATAGAAAAAATGCTTTAAAAACATAAAAAAAAGACTAGAATAAGATTCTAATATGTGATAAAATACTATCATTGTGTTTAAGACAACAAAAACCCATATTAAATGGTGGGTAATAATTATTATAATAAAGATTTTTTATAAAGTCAATAGTTTTTTAAAATAGATTCATAGGAGGAAGAAATATGAGCAAGAAAACCACTAAGTATGTATTTGTCACTGGAGGAGTCGTTTCGTCACTAGGAAAGGGAATCACTGCCGCATCTTTAGGAAGATTGCTTAAAAATAGAGGTCTAAAGGTTTCAATTCAAAAGTTTGATCCTTATCTAAATGTAGATCCAGGTACTATGAGTCCTTACCAACATGGAGAAGTATTCGTAACTGATGATGGAGCTGAAACAGATTTAGATTTGGGACATTATGAAAGATTTATAGATGAGAACTTAACAAAGAATTCTAATGTAACTACAGGAAAAGTATACTGGTCTGTTATTTCTAAAGAAAGAAAAGGGGAGTACTTAGGAGGAACTGTTCAAGTAATACCTCATATAACTAATGAACTTAAAAATCGTGTTTATAGAGTTGCTAAAGAAAAAGATGTAGATGTTGTTATAACTGAAATTGGAGGGACTGTTGGAGATATAGAATCACTTCCATTTTTAGAAGCAATAAGACAGATAAAATACGAAGTTGGTAGAGAAAATGTTTGTTTTATACATGTTACTCTAGTTCCATACTTAGGGAAAGCAGGAGAGCTTAAAACCAAACCTACGCAACACTCAGTTAAAGAACTAACAGGAATAGGTATACAACCAGATATTATTGTTTGCAGAGCGGAAAAAGAGCTGTCTGATGATTTGAAGAATAAGATAGGGTTGTTCTGTAACATAGATGGAAGATCTGTAATTCAAAATCTTGATGCGGAAGATTTATATGAAGTACCACTTTTACTACATAATGAAGGTTTAGATAAGTTGGTTGTGGAAAAGTTAAACTTAGGATGCTGTGATATAGATAATACTCAATGGATTCAAATGGTTGATAGAATAAAAAATCTTTCTAAGATTACTAAAATTGCTCTTGTAGGTAAGTACGTAGAACTTCATGATGCATATATATCAGTAGTTGAGGCTTTGAATCATGGTGGATTATACAATGATTCAAAAGTTGAGATAGAATGGATAAATGCAGTTGATGTTACAGCTGATAATGTTGATAGCTTACTTTCAGGAGTAGATGGTGTATTGGTTCCAGGAGGATTTGGAGATAGAGGAATAGAAGGTAAGATAGAGGCTATAAGATGGGCAAGAGAGAATAAAAAGCCTTTCCTTGGTATATGTTTAGGTATGCAGTGTGCAGTTATAGAATTTGCTAGAAATGTATTAGGGTATACTGGAGCTAATTCATCAGAGATAGATCCAGAAACAAATTATCCTGTTATAGATTTAATGCCGGAACAAAAAGATGTAGAAGATCTAGGTGGAACTATGAGATTAGGATTATATCCATGTAAGCTAGAAGAGAATTCATATTCCCGTGCTGCTTATGAAGAAGGATTAATCTACGAAAGACATAGACATAGATATGAATTTAGTAATGAATATAGAACAGCTATTTCCGCTGCTGGTATGAAAATAGCGGGAACATCACCAGATGGTAGATTAGTTGAAGTTGTAGAAATCGAAGATCATCCTTGGTTTGTAGCAGTTCAATATCACCCAGAACTAAAATCAAGACCAAATAGACCTCATCCACTATTTAAGGATTTCATAAATGCAGCTTTAATGAATAAATAATAAAAAAAGGTTTAGCAAGACATTCCTTGTTAAACCTTTTTTACTGTTAAGAAAAGTATAAAACTTTTTATAGCTAAACCTAGTAATTTTAAGGACTTGGAACAGCTATTTAGAGCGGACAGTAAAAAAATAAAATTATGTCGCCTGCCAGATTTTTCTCATATACATTCGGAAAGGCAGATGCGCAAAAAACTCACTGAAGAAAGGTAGCTTCAGCGACTTTTTTCTTTCTATGTTATATAATAACTTTATATTGTAAATAGGTTGTTTTATATTTTAAAACAGTATTTGGTAGCACATATAAATGATGTTGATATAATATGTTTTATATTATAGGTTGCAAATTATTAGAAAATCATGAATAAAAATAGGACTATTACTCAATAATTATATATATGAAAAAAATACTTGAAAATATATGCTCAATAAAGCATAATATAAATGCTAATTATATTACGTATAGTATTTGTTTGAAACACAACTTTGTTATTTTAGGATAAATATGAAAAAGAAAATTCCTTGATGTTTAATCATTTCTAAAACATATTTCAGGCTATTAAACTTAAATCAAGAGGATCTATTTTCCCTTTCTATCGTTTCCTTTGCTGATTCCCTTAAAAAAATATGGAGGTGTCATTTTGACAACAGAATTATATGAAAAGAAAACCCTAACTGAGCTAAGAGATTTAGCTAAGGATTTAGGGATAAAAAATATTTCTAAAAAGAAAAAAAGTGAACTTATTGAAGAGTTAGTTAAGAGTTCTCCTAATGTTATAAAAAAAGATGGTGTGGAACTTAGAGAAAAAATTGCTCCAAAGCCATCGATAGAAACAAATAAAGAAGAAAAGCCAGTAGAACAAACTTTAGAAAAAGCAGTAGAAAAAAGTGTTGAAAAACCTGTTGAAGCAACTGCTGGTACTACTGAAGGGGCTGAAGAGCAGCAAGAAAATCCTGGAGAAAAGAAAGAACGATTAAAAGAAATGATTAATACCTCTAATTCTGCTAGAGGGATACTTGAGATAATGGAAACTAATAATTTTGGATTCTTAAGATGTAGAAATTATTTAACTTCAGATCAAGATATATATGTATCACCATCTCAGATAAGAAGATTTAATTTAAGAACTGGGGATGAGATTGAAGGTAAGGTAAGGGAAGCAAAAGAAGGGGAAAAATTTAAGGCTCTATTATATGTAGAAAAAGTTAATGGAGAAAGACCAGAAACTGCAATTGGTAGAAAATATTTTGAGAATTTAACACCTATTTACCCTAATGAAAGATTAAGATTAGAAACTAATAATGAAAAAGATTTATCTTCAAGACTTATGGATCTAATATCTCCTATAGGTAAGGGACAAAGAGGTATAATAGTTGCGCCGCCAAAGGCTGGGAAAACTACTTTATTGAAAAGGATAGCTCAAAATATATCTAGAAATTATCCTGGTGTAACCTTAATGGTGTTACTAATAGATGAACGTCCAGAAGAAGTTACTGATATGCAAAGAAGTATAAATGGAGAAGTTATATACTCCACTTTTGATGAGGAGCCTATAAACCATACAAGAGTAGCTCAGTTGGTACTGGATAGAGCTAAAAGAATGGTTGAGCATGGTAAGGATGTAGTTATACTTCTTGATAGTTTGACAAGACTTTCAAGAGCTTATAACTTAACAATTACACCTACAGGAAGGACTCTTTCAGGTGGTTTGGACCCAGGAGCTCTTATAATGCCTAAAAAGTTCTTTGGTGCGGCTAGAAAAATAGAAGAGGGCGGAAGTCTTACTATACTAGCTACTGCATTAGTAGATACAGGAAGTAGAATGGATGACATGATATTTGAAGAATTCAAAGGAACTGGTAATATGGAAGTTCACTTGGATAGAAAACTTCAAGAAAGAAGAATATTCCCAGCTATTGATATCTATAAGTCTGGAACTAGAAAAGAGGATCTACTATTAACTGATGATGAAAAAGAAGCAGCATATGCTATAAGAAAGGTTATGTATAGAGAAGGTAATGTTGAAAGCATAACTGAAAAATTAATAGCGCTTCTTTCGAAGACTAAGAATAATAAAGAATTCTTAGAAATGTTTGATAAAAGTATATTGGACAATAATAGCAGATAAATATTAAAGAAGTTTTTTTAAATTGAATAAAAGCTTATAGAATTAAAACCATACATAAGTTATGCAATGATAGCTTATGCATGGTTTTTTTATGAGTTAAAATATAATTTACTAAACTTGAGTTCTTTCTAGTAGTTCATCTGATAAAGTAACTATTGATTTAAGAGAAAAGTTACTAGATACTCTAAGGAGATTTTCCTTCAAGATAGTTAGTTTTTCAGGGTTTTCTATTAAATCATCTAAAATAGGATTTAGATTACTTAGTTTATCAACATATAGAGCACAATTCTCATTTATTAGAAATTCTGTATTTTCGGTTTCTTGCCCTGGTATAGCAAAAGGTATAATAAGAGGAAGTGTTTTTGCTATTGACTCTGTGACAGTAAGACCTCCAGGCTTGGAAATAATAATATCACTATAGTCCATTATAGCTGATATATCATTTGTATATCCTAGTATATGAAGTTTTTTGTTTTCTATTGATTGAGAATATGTCTTAATAAGTTTATTTTTTAATTTTGAATTATTTCCACATACTACTGTTATTCTAAGCTTGTGAGAATTATTTAGCAGTTCTTTAAGTACATAGTATATATTTGTCAATCCCATGCTTCCACTCATTAGAAGTATATTGAAATAATCAGAATCCTTCGCTTCAGTATACTCTGAATTTTTATAATAGAATTCGCTTCTTATGGGGATGCCATATGGGAAGATTAATTTAGCATCAATACCACGAGAGATTAGATCTTTTTTTGTATACTCACTACCAGTTATATAGGCATCTACATGCTTTGAAATATAAGTATAATGAGCTTTAAAGTCAGTAACTATAGATATAAAAGGCTGACTTATAAGATTTTTTTCTTTAAGGCTTGAAACTATACTTACTGTAAAGGGATGAGTGCCTATTATTAAATCCGGCTTATTCTCTTTTATAAACTTTAGCAGTTTCCTGGATGTATTCCAAAATGATGTCTTTAAAAGTAAGTTTGTAGTCTTAATATTGGTTACTTTATAAAAGTTGCCGTAGATATTAGGTATCTTTGTTGCGAATATCTCATATCCTCCCACAATAATATTGTTTAGAAATTTGCTATCATTATATAAAAAGTCATGCTTAATAACTTCGTATCCAGCTATGGAAAAAGTTTCGACTAAGGAATCAGCAGCCTTGTTATGTCCTTGGCCAGTAGAGGCTGTTAAAATAAGAAGCTTCTTCATGGTTTTCACTCTCTTTGCTTATAAGATAATATAGTTTAAAAGTTTAAGTATATTAATATTGTAACATTTATACCATTAAAAGGGTATTGTTTTGGCAGCGTAAAGATTTATAACTTTCTGAAGTTATAAACTAGGTTATGAGTGTATACAGAACTAAGCCTAACATACATGCTTTTTTAATATATATATGGAGTCGTATACATATATGATTGACTTTTTAATTATAAACTATCAGTTATATTGAATAGCTATAAGAAGATAAGGCATCTTCAAAAAATAACTATATATATCATAGTTATCTTTTGAAGATGCCTAAAGTAGTAACAAAAATGGGAAAGAATATATCTTTCCCAAGATTGCTACTTATCAAGACCGAATCTCTTCTTGAATTTATCAACTCTACCGCCAACGTCAATGATCTTTTGCTTACCAGTGAAGAATGGGTGGCATTTAGAGCATATTTCCACTTTAAGTTCTGATTTTACTGAACCAGTTGTAAATGTGTTTCCACATGCGCACTTAACCACAGCATCATTGTGGTATTCTGGATGTATGCCTTCTCTCATCTTGTTCACCTCTTTCGAAATATTACTGTCGCATTTGCAACTACTAAAGTATAGCATGAGATAATATTGGAGTCAATATGAAGTGAAGAATTAATAGCAGTGATGAAGCTATATAGATAATGTCACATTTGGTATAATTTTAAAATTCAAAAATTAAACAAGTGACAGTAAGAGGAATATTTCAAAGTTACTAAAGTTAATATGTGTACTTTTACCAATTGACCTCATTAGGAATAAGAAAGTAAAATAATCTTATTATAAAAAACAAAATAGAAAGTTTTACTTTAATGAATTTCAACATGAAGTATTCTACTTATAGATGTATCTTTAAATAGAATATATATAAATATAATGATATAATCATATCAAACAGTTTAGTAGAAAAAAGGAGATTATTTTATGAGTAAATTATACTTTAGATACGGCGCTATGAACTCTGGAAAATCAACTCATCTTATGCAGGTAGCGCATAATTACGAAGAAAGAGGAATGAATGTATTAATTATAAAATCTTCTACTGATAAAAAAGGAGGAGACAAGCTGGTCTCAAGATTAGGTGTAGAAAGAACTGTAGATTTACTTATTAAAAAAGATGAAAATGTTTTTGAAAAAGTATCAAACTGGATAGAATTAAAAAGTAACATCCATTGCATCTTAGTAGATGAAGTGCAATTTTTAGAAAGTTATCAGATAGATCAATTATTTGAAATAGCTATTGTTAAAGATATACCTGTTATATGCTATGGTTTAAGGACTGATTTCCAAATGAATGGGTTTGAAGGTAGTAAAAGATTGCTACTTATAGCTCATAGTATTGAGGAAATGAAGACTATATGTAATTGTGGTAATAAAGCTATATTAAATGGAAGAAAAATAAATGGTCGCTTTGTTTTTGAAGGTGAACAGATAGCTATTGATAATGTAGATGATGTAGAATATGAATCTTTATGCGGTGATTGTTATATTAAATACAAGCACTCAGAAGTAAAATAGAAAGTGCCTAAAATATAGAAGTATAAAGGAATGGTTAATATGAGAAAGACTAAGGTTGGAGGTCAAGCTGTACTAGAAGGGGTTATGATGCGTGGGGTTAGTGGTCTTGCTACTGCTGTAAGGACACCTGATGGGCATATTGAAGTGGATTTTAAAAATACTGTACCAGTTTCAAAGAAACATAAAATATTTGCACTTCCAGTGATAAGAGGTTTCTTTTCCTTGGTAGATTCGATGGTTGAAGGAATAAAATGCATAAACTACTCAGCTTCCTTCTTTGAAGATGCGGATGAAACCTCAAAGTTTGATAAATGGATAATGGATAAATTTGGCGATAAAAGCAATGATATAATAATGGGATTTACTTTAATATTGTCATTAGCATTTTCTGTTGGATTATTCTTGGCTATTCCTACTGCTATAACTTCGTTATTTAAGCACCTAGGGTTAGGTGTTATAGGTTTAAATATAATCGAAGGAGTAATAAGAGTCATAATGCTTCTAGGTTATATGTATATAATAGGAAGGCTTGAGGATATTAACAGATTGTATCAGTATCATGGGGCAGAGCATAAAACTATTTTTTGTTACGAGAATGAAATGGAGTTAACTGTAGAGAATGTTAGAAAATTTCAAAGATTTCATCCTAGATGTGGTACTAACTTTATGTTCTTGGTTATGCTTGTGAGCATATTTGCTTTTTCATTTACAGGATGGAATTCATTGTTTGAAAGAATTATTTCTAGAGTGATATTGCTTCCTTTAGTATCAGGAGTCACTTATGAGCTTATAAGATGGATAGGTAAAAGTGAAAGTGTTTTATCACATATAATAGCAGCACCAGGGCTTAAACTTCAGAACCTAACAACTAGAGAACCTGATGATGATCAGATTGAAGTTGCTATAAGAGCACTTAAGGCTGCAGAGGGGATAAAAGATGACGAAACTATAGGTCAGTTACTTAATAAAGGAAATGAAAAACTTAAGGAAGCTTCTATAGATAGCTATGTTCTAGACTGTCAGTTAATACTAGGAAAAGTTATAGATAAGGATAAACTATATCTAATCACTCACAGAGAAGAATTAGTGGAAGAAGAAAAATGTAAAGAATTTTATGATCTCATAGAAAAAAGGCAAAACAAGATGCCTATAAAATATATATTAGAGAGCTCAGAATTCTTTGGTGTTGAGCTATATATTAAGCAAGGTGTTTTAATACCTAGAGCAGACACTGAAATTTTAGTCGAAGAAGTTTTATCTATAATAAATGATAAGGAGCAGTCCAATGTCTGTGACTTGTGCTGTGGTAGCGGAGCTATAGGTATTGCCTTAGCAAAAAACAGAGAAAATATAAAAGTGGATTTTATAGATATAGAAGATGTTCCAGAGTTTGTTACTAGAAGAAATATTAGAGAGCTTGGATTAGAAGATAGGTGTACGTTTATAAGAAGTAATCTGCTAGAAGAAACTATAAAAGAAAATAAGATGTATGACATAATTGTATCTAACCCTCCATATATAAAGGAAGATGTCATATCTACGCTTATGGAAGATGTTAAGGATTATGAACCTCATATAGCGCTTAGTGGAGGTACTGATGGCTTGGACTTCTATAGAAAAATAATAGAAGATAGTATAAAGGTATTAAAAGATGAAGGAACTATAGCGTTTGAGATAGGATATGATCAAGGTGAGGATGTAAAACAATTACTACTTGAAAAAGGTTTTAAAAGTGCTAAAATAGTTAAGGACCTAGCATCGTTGGATAGAGTAGTGATAGCAGTTAAATAACACAGGACACTGTTACTATTTCCTATTGATTTGATAGGAATATATATGATATAATAAAAAAATATGAAATTTATTATTACGGAGTGATAGGATGATATTAGATAGATTAAACTTTATAGAAAATAAGTATGATGAACTTTCGGTAAAAATATCAGATCCATCTATCATGGCTAATCAGAATGAGTGGAGAAAGCTTTGTAAAGAGCACTCGGAATTAGAAATAGTTGTGAATAAGTATAGACAGTATAAAGATGTATTAGATGAGATAGAGACAAACAAGGAAATGTTAGCTGAAGAAAGTGATAGAGAAATGAGAGAAATGGTTCAGGAAGAGATAAAAGAGCTCTCTGAACAAAAGATAACATTAGAAAGTGATTTGCAAGTATTGTTACTTCCTAAAGATCCTAATGATGACAAGAACGTATTCATAGAAATTAGAGCTGGTGCTGGCGGCGATGAGGCTGCTTTGTTTGCAGCAAATCTTTTTAGAATGTATACAAGATATGCTGAAAATCATAGGTGGAAAGTTGAACTTATGAGTGCTAATGAAACTGACATTGGTGGATTTAAAGAAGTTGTATTTATGTTAAGAGGGGACAGTGCTTACTCAAGACTAAAGTTTGAATCTGGAGTACATAGAGTTCAAAGAGTTCCTGATACAGAATCAAGTGGTAGAATTCATACATCAACTGCAACTGTAGCAGTTCTTCCAGAAGTAGATGACGTTGAACTAGATATAAGTGAAAAAGACATTAGAATAGATGTTTTTAGAGCATCTGGGCATGGTGGACAGTGTGTAAATACAACAGATTCAGCAGTTAGAATAACACATCTTCCAACTGGATTGGTTGTTTCATGTCAGGATGAAAAGTCACAGCTTAAGAATAAGGAAAAAGCTATGAAGGTACTAAGATCTAGACTTTTTGAAAGAGCTGAGGCTGAGAGAGCTGCTGGGATAGCTGAAGATAGAAAGAATCAAGTAGGTACTGGAGATAGAAGTGAGAGAATAAGAACTTATAACTATCCTCAAGGAAGAGTTTCAGATCATAGAATAGGATTAACATTATATAAACTTGATTCATTCTTAAATGGAGATATGGAAGAAATGATTCAAGGGCTTATAACTGCTGATCAGGCAGAGAAAATGAAAGCTATGGGAAATACAGATTTTTAATCGATGAGATTAAGCCTTACATGAAAATGTAGGGCTTAAATAATATTACCTAAAGGGAGTAACTATGGATGCATATCTCTAAAGCTATAAAAAAACAGAAAAAGTCCTATAGATGGTTTTTGACAAGTATGTTATTTCTTCTGGTTACTCTTCCTATAGTTGTTTTTCTTCTTGGTAAAACAACATTATTTTATATTAGTTATTTAATTTTTTTAGAAGTTTTTATATTAATATCAATATTTATTGTTATTAATATTAATGCGATTGATTTTCAATGCGTAAATAACAAGCTTAAAATAAATACTGGTATACTAAAGAAAAAGAATGTAATTTTATGTGATAAGGTTGTTTTGGTTCACACAGAGGGAAAAAATGAAAATATGGAGATAATAATTGTAACTACTTTAAAAGTTAGAAACAAATTTATCAGACCTATAACAAAGAGTTTTTTTAAGAAGTACCCTTACGCTGCTAGTGAGTATAAAAAGATAAAACTTATCAAGCCAGAAGAAATTTATTATTTTACTATTATAAAAAATGGTGGTTTAAAAAAGTATCAGCTATTGGATTTGGTATATAAAAACTGTGTTAAAGCAGTGTATACGGATTTGAGTATTGAAAATATAAAAATAGCAAGAGGTCAGATGGAGATTTGAGTTTGAAAGAAGGGGTTTGTTTTGAAGACAGAGGTAAGAATAATTGATGATATTAAAGTAGGCGAAGTCTATATTGATAGGGCTGCTAGCACAATAGTTAAGGGGGGAACTGTAGTTTTTCCTACTGAGACGGTATATGGACTTGGAGCTAATGCTTTAGATGAAGAGGCTGTTAAGAAGATTTTTGTAGCAAAAGGAAGGCCACAAGATAATCCTTTGATTGTACATGTGGCTGACAAGAACATAGAATACTTGGTTAAGGATATCCCTAATGTAGCTAAAAAGTTAATGGATAGATTTTGGCCTGGTCCTCTTACAATAATATTAAATAAGAAGGATATTATTCCTGAAATCACCTCTGCAGGGCTTAAGAGTATAGGTATAAGAATGCCTAAAGACAACATAGCTTTGGAACTAATTAAAAAATCTAAAACTCCAATAGCTGCACCTTCTGCTAATATATCTGGTAGACCAAGTCCAACGGATGTGCATAGATGTGTTGAAGATCTAGAAGGCAGAGTAGATTTTATAATTGGTGGAATTAATAGCAATGTTGGGTTAGAATCTACAATAATTGATTGTACAGTAAATCCACCATGTGTACTTAGGCCTGGTGGAGTGACCTTAAACATGCTCAGAGAAGTAGACGAGAATATATATGTAGATTCAGCTATTATGAAAAAGCCTACTGAAGATTTTAAGCCTAAGGCTCCTGGAATGAAGTATAGACACTATGCTCCGAAGGCTAAGGTGACTATAGTTGAAGGAGAGATAGAAAAAAGTGTTGAAAAAATAAATGAAATAGTGCAAAATTATATAGAAAAAGGTTTTCAAGTTGGTGTTATGGCAACTGAGGAAACAAAAACTTTTTATAAACAAGGTAAAATAATTTCATTGGGAAGTAGAAACAATATTGAAGAAGTTGCAAAAAATCTTTTTGAGACTTTGAGAAGGTTTGATGATAATGCAGTAGACTATATTATTAGCGAAGGTTTTGATGAAGATGGAATAGGCCTCGCAATAATGAATAGATTAAGAAAAGCTGCTGGGTTTGATATAATAAAAGCTTAAGAGTGGAGGAAATTATGAATATTCTTTTTGTATGTACAGGTAACACTTGTAGAAGCTGTATGGCTGAAGCAATATTTAATAATAAGTGTGATATAGACAATGTGAAAGCATATTCAGCAGGGCTATCTATAGTTCCCGGTAGTAGAACTTCTAAGCATTCAGCTGAGCTTGTTATGAATAACTTATCTATGGATATTAGTAAGAGATCAGCGGTTCAGCTTACAGCGGACATGATTAAAGGTGCTGATTTAATACTGACTATGACTAATCATATGAAGGACTTAATATCCTCAAATTTCCCTGAAAAATCTAATAATGTTTATTCAGTTTCCCAGTATGCTGGCGTAAATGGAGATATTTCAGATCCATACGGCGGTTCTATTGATGTTTATTCTAAGACATATGATCAACTAGAAAATATTATAGGGAAAGTGTTGATAAAATTAAAGGAAGATAAAGGTATTTTATAATACTCTCATCTTCTTTTTTTATAAATTTGTGGAGGTGTAATTATGAGAATAGCAATTGGAAGTGATCATGGTGGTTTCAGGCTTAAAGGTGAAATCATAGAACACTTAAAGAAGAAAGGAATAGAGATTCAGGATTTTGGGACTTTAAAGGAAGAATCTTGTGATTATGCAGATTATGCTATTCAAGTTGCAGAAGCAGTAGTGACAAAACAATTCGATTTTGGTATATTAGTTTGTGGCACAGGTATTGGTGTATCCATAGCAGCAAATAAAGTTCCTGGTATAAGAGCTGCAGTATGTGGTGATACCTTTAGTGCTCATGCTACAAGACAACATAATGATGCTAACATATTAGCATTAGGTGAGAGAGTAGTAGGTACTGGCTTAGCTTTAGATATTGTTGATATATTCCTTTCTTCTGAGTTTGAGGGTGGAAGACATGCGACAAGAATAGGAAAAATAGCTGAGATAGAAAAAAAATATAGTAAATAGCATTGGAGGAATTTTTTTATGAGTAAAGTTACACAAATTGGACATCCGTTAATATTACACAAGTTGGCATTTATAAGAGATAAGAAAACTGGTTCTAAGGACTTCAGAGATTTGGTTTCAGAAGTATCTATGCTTATGGCTTATGAAGTTACAAGAGATTTTCAAATGGAGGAAGTTGAGATAGAAACTCCTATTTGTAAGACTAAGTGTAATATGTTAGCTGGTAAGAAGGTTGCAATAGTACCTATACTTAGAGCTGGTCTTGGAATGGTTGATGGTATGCTTAAGTTAATACCTGCAGCAAAAGTTGGACACATAGGTTTATATAGAGATGAAGAAACACTTCAACCAGTTGAATATTTCTGCAAACTACCTCAGGATATAGTTGAGAGAGATATAATTGTTGTTGACCCTATGCTAGCCACAGGTGGTTCTGCTGCTGATGCTATAACTCTTCTAAAGAATAAAGGGGCTAAGAACATAAGACTTATGTGTTTGATATCAGCACCAGAAGGTATTAAGCATGTTACTAGTGTACATCCAGATGTAGATGTTTATGTTGCTTCCATAGATGAGAAGTTAAATGAACATGGATATATAGTACCTGGTCTTGGTGATGCAGGAGATAGATTGTTTGGAACTAAGTAGGTAAGAGGGCGATTTGCCCTTTTCCTTAAAGATTTCGTCTAAGCAAAATCTTTCAAAGTTAACTTGTAAAATAAACTTATGAAGCTTATATAGACTATTTTTTTATGTAATCTGGGGTGGGTGTATTGGATAGAAGAGATAAGCATAACTATTACTTGGATATTGCAGAAACGGTTTTGGAGAGAGGTACCTGTTTAAGAAGAAATTATGGGTCTATAATAGTAAAGAACGATGAAATAATTTCTACTGGATATACTGGAGCACCAAGAGGAAGAACAAATTGTATTGATTTGGGTAAGTGTAGAAGAGCGGAACTTAAAGTGCCTAGAGGGACTCATTATGAGCTTTGTCGAAGTGTCCATAGCGAAGCAAATGCTATAATAAGTGCATCTAGAAAAGATATGATTGGTGCTACATTATATCTAGTAGGTAAGGATTCTAATACGGGAGAGTTTGTAGAAGATGCAAATTCTTGTTCTATGTGTAAGAGGCTTATAATAAATGCGGGTATTGCAACGGTAGTAATAAGAGATACTAAAGATAGATTTAGAGTTGTCAATGTAGACTATTGGATAGATAATGATGATTCTCTTACTAATGAAACTGGATATTAATATTCAAGATAAATTTAAGTAGCATTTACTTAAAATGCTAATATAAATATTAATGTATTGAAATACCGTAACTAATTTTTTGTACATAAAGAGTATCAGTTAGATTAAATGACAGATTCAAGATATTCAAATTTTACAGCGGTATTAATTAGGAGGAATAAATTTGAATACTATAAAGATCATGACTATATTTGGAACAAGACCAGAAGCTATTAAGATGGCTCCTTTAGTTAAAGAACTAGAGAAAGATAAAAATATTATATCAAAGGTATGCGTTACTGCTCAGCATAGAGAGATGCTTGATCAGGTTCTTGATCTATTTGATATTGTCCCTGATTATGACTTGAATATAATGAAGACAAAGCAAACTTTAACAGGAATTACTAACAGAGTTCTTGAGGGATTAGAAGAAGTATTTGATGAAGAAAAACCGGATATGATATTGGTTCATGGAGATACAACCACTACTTTTGCAGGAGGTCTTGCTGCTTTCTATAAACAAATCAAGGTTGGTCATGTCGAAGCTGGACTTAGAACTTTTGATAAGTATTTTCCATTTCCTGAAGAGATGAATAGGAAGCTTACAGGGGCAATAGCGGATCTACACTTTGCGCCAACTAAAGGATCTAAGAATAACCTACTTAGAGAAGGAATTAATGAGCAGGATATATATGTTACTGGCAATACAGTTATTGATGCTATGCAACATACTGTAGAAGAAAACTATGTATTTGAACAAGAAGAACTTAACTATATAGATTTTGATAATAAGAAGGTAATAATGATAACTGCCCATAGAAGAGAAAACTGGGGAGAAGGAATAGAAAATATTTGCGATGCATTGAATGAGATTGTATCTAATAATAAGGATGTTGAACTAGTATATTTAGTTCATCTAAATCCTGTAGTTAAGGATGTTGTGTTTAGTAAGCTAGAAGGTAAAGAAAGAATACATCTTCTTCCACCGTTGGATACTAAACAAACTCATAATCTAATAAATAAGAGTTTTATGATAATGACAGATTCAGGTGGTCTTCAAGAAGAGGCTCCTCATCTTGGTAAACCAGTTCTTGTACTTAGAGATGTTACTGAAAGACCTGAAGCAGTAGAATCTGGTACAGTAAAGCTAGTTGGAACCGATAAGGATACTATCATAAGAGAAGCAAATATTTTGATAAACAATGAAGCAGAGTACATCAAGATGAGTAAATCAACAAATCCTTATGGAGATGGTAAAGCGTCTAAGAGAATAGTTAAGGCTATACTAAAGTATTTTGCAATTTCAGAAGACGAAGTTGAAGAATTTTAAACTTGTTATTTTTTTAACTGGAAGTAGTACTTATACTATTTCCTTTTTTGTCTAGTAATTTCACATGGGATATAAATTCTAACAAAGTATAATGCAAAAGGTTGTTTTTTCAGAGGAAACTATAACTTTTTTGGTTGAACCTATTAATATCAAGGCTTTTCAGTAGATATTTAGGGGAGGTAGTAAAAATAAAATTATGTTTGCTGCCAGAATTACTTTACTACGTTCACAAAAGGCTGATACGTAAAAAAGTCACTGAGGAAGGTTGTTTAAGCGACTTTTTTTATGTAAATGAAGTATTAAGACTTTTGTTAACTAGATTTAATAAATGTAAGTAGTTACTTTAGTTCTTAAACAGATGAAGTTGAAAACACAATAGATTAACTTGAAAAAATTACTTATTAATACATGAAGAAAATGATAAATTGTATAGTATAATTGGTATCTTTTGCATTAATAAAAGTTAATATAGAGATTGTTACATTAGCTCTTTTAAATTATTTTTTTGAAATTAAGTGAAAAAACTTTGTGTTTTTTTTAACAATAACTATTGATAAAAAATAAAAAAATAGTTATAATAAAGAGGACGTTAAATATTGATAAAAAATTGTCTAATAATAAATAAACCTAGGAGGTAATTTTCATGAAAGAAGTTGTTATTGCAAGTGCAGTTAGAACTGCTGTTGGTTCATTCGGAGGAGCATTAAAAGATGTTTCAGCTGTGGATTTAGGTGCAACAGTAATAAAAGAAGCACTAAACAGAGCAGGTGTAGATGGAGCTTTAGTTGACGAAGTTATAATGGGTAATGTTATTCAAGCAGGACTTGGCCAAAATGTTGCAAGACAAGCAGTTGTTAAGTCTGGTCTACCAGTTGAAGTTTCAGCTATGACAATAAACAAAGTATGTGGATCAGGATTAAGAGCAGTTAGTCTAGCAGCACAATTAATAAAAGCTGGAGATGCTGATGTTGTAATAGCTGGTGGTATGGAAAGCATGTCTCAAGCTCCATATGTACTTAATGGTGCAAGATGGGGTCAAAGAATGGGAGACGGAAAAATGGTAGATACCATGATTAACGACGCTCTAACTGATGCTTTCAATCACTATCACATGGGAATTACTGCTGAAAATATAGCTGAGCAATGGAATCTTTCAAGAGAAGAACAAGATGCTTTTGCAGCTGCATCACAACAAAAGGCTGAAAGAGCTATAAAAGAAGGAAGATTCAAAGATGAAATAGTACCAGTTGTAATACCTCAAAGAAAAGGAGAACCAAAAGTATTTGATACAGATGAGTTCCCAAGATTCGGAACAACTATTGAAACTTTAGCAAAACTTAGACCAGCATTTAAGAAAGATGGAACAGTAACTGCAGGTAATGCATCTGGTATCAATGATGGAGCTGCTGCATTTGTTGTAATGAGTGCTGAAAAGGCTGCAGAGTTAGGTATAAAACCATTAGCTAAGATAGTTTCTTATGGATCAAAAGGTCTTGACCCAACAATAATGGGATATGGTCCATTCCATGCTACTAAAAAAGCATTAGAAGTTGCTAACTTAACAGTTGAAGATTTAGATTTGATAGAAGCTAACGAAGCTTTTGCATCACAAAGTTTAGCTGTTGCTAAGGATTTACACTTTGATATGAATAAAGTAAATGTAAATGGTGGAGCTATTGCTTTAGGTCATCCAGTTGGAGCATCTGGAGCAAGAATACTAGTTTCTTTACTACATGAGATGGAAAAGAGAGATGCTAAGAGAGGTTTAGCAACTTTATGTATCGGTGGTGGAATGGGAACAGCTCTTATAGTTGAAAGAGTTTAATTATACATTCTTAATGACCCTTGTTAAAGGGTCATTTTTACTGTCTTAAAATCCACTGTGAAAGCAAAGCCTCGGTAAAGTATAATGAAAAGAGTTTGTCTTTTTCTTATGCCTCAGAAAGTTTTATGCTGGCAAAAATATAATTATATTTTATTGGCATTGTATAAATTTGTATCACATGAGTATAAGGTGGACTAAATTAAAATAAACTACTAGTGAGTGAAAAGCTTTATCTTAAAAGTTATTTCTAGAAAGCGAATAATAAATTCAATATTATATAGAATAATTGTGAATTAATAAATACATTGGGAAAACAATTGTTATGTACCTTTATTAACTAAATGATTTTATAAAGCAACAGTCATTCAAAATTACACTTAATATAACTACATTAAGGGATAAGATAAAACTTTAATAAAAGTTATAATCGCAATTTAATAATTAGTCATGCAAGAAAAACGTTGGAAAAATTCAGTTAATTATACCTTCTTTACTAAGAAAACATACATATAAACATATATATTAAAGATTATATATAGGATTATTTATACTGATGAGTACAATAAAATAATTTTTTTTGAATAAAACAGGGTATGCTTATGCAATTGTGTTAAAAGAGTTTAATAATATTATAGAGAAAAAGTTTAATTAAATTAAAGAAATGGATTTGTTTATCTGAAAAATAGATTTTTTATGTAATATTTTTGAATATATGTCGTTTTGAAAATGTTATCAGTGACTTTGTTGTAGAAAAAACACTTACTAAGAAAATTGTGAAAAATGAATGAAGAGTATTTTTACATTGCAATAAAAAAGAAAAATGCATCTGCGAAGAGATATAGCACGTAATTATGAATTATAAGAAGATAAATTCATATATTTGACTTAAATGCTCTATTTAAGAACGAAATCAAAACTTTAAAGTAAGGACATACAGTAATATAATAATTTCGTGCTCGAGATTATAGGAGAAAATTATGAATCAGACATTATCCAAATTTATTTTCGGAGTTTTTAAATTAAACTTACTGGTGGGGTTAAGTATCTCGCTTGTACTGACGAAATTATATAATATGAACGTAGCTTTCGCATTTATGGCAGGTGTTATGATTACATCAATAACTTTTATAATTAAAGGTTATACTATACATACTATACTTAATTTTTCAAAATCAAAGAGCGTTATAGTAGCGTATATAGGGTACATCTTTCAATTTATAATCATTATAGCCTTAGCTTTTTTATTTATTGATGATTATACTTGTTTACTAACCTATATACTGGGGACTTTTGCTCAGTTTGTAGGTATTATTTTATATTGGTTCATGAATAGGAAAGGAAGTGATTAAGTTTGGAAGGACTAGATCCCATTGTCATTTACAAATTGCCGCTAGGAAGCCTTACGTTCAATATAACATTAGACTTAGTTATTGAATGGATTGTAATTGTGCTTATTGCGGGAATAGGTATAGCAGCTACAAGGAACCTTAAAAAGATTCCAGATAAGAAACAAACAGTAGCTGAAATGCTGTATGAATTTATATTTAATACTGTTGTAGAAAATATGGGTGAAAGCTACAAATCTTTTGTACCTTATATTGGTACACTAGGGATCTTTCTATTGTCTTTAAACTTAATAGGATTGTTAGGTTTACAGCCACCAACAATGAATTTCAGCACAGTTGTGTCATTTTCTCTAATGACCTTTATCTTAATTCATGCAAATGCAATTAAGAGAGCAGGTTTTGGACACTACTTAGGGGGATATGCGCATCCATTTTTGCCTATGTTACCTCTTAATATTTTAGAAAGAGCTATTTTACCAGTTTCACTAAGTCTGAGACTTTTTGGTAATATATTAGCTGCAACAGTTTTAGTAGACTTGGTTTATCAGGCTCTACACAATATTTCATGGTTTGCTCAAATAGGAATCCCAGTATTCTTACACGGATACTTTGATTTATTTGATGGATTAATACAAATGGTCATTTTTGTAATGTTGACAATGATTCAAATAAAAATGACTGCTGAACATTAAAAAACATACTTAAGGAGGATTTTTTAAAATGGAAACTATTAAATTTTTAGGAGCAGGTATTGCTGCATTAGCAGGTATTGGAGCTGGAGTTGGTATAGGTATTGCTACAGGTAAAGCTGTTGAAGGAATATCAAGACAACCAGAATTAAGCGGTAAGATAACAACTACATTATTAATTGGTGCTGCATTCGCAGAAACAACTGCTATCTATGGACTATTAGTATCTATACTATTAATATTTGTTGCAAAATAATTTTTAGGACTATTACTAAAATAAAAAGTTATTTTTATTCATTAATAAAATAAAATTAGTTTGCTCCGAAGGGAGGCTAAGATGTAGATGTTGGAGATAGACTGGTTACATGTCTTGGCGGCGGTAATTAACTTATTGATTCTATACGCTCTAATGAAGCATTTCTTCTTCGATAAAGTTGAAAAAGTTATTGGAGAAAGACAAAGCGATATACAGTCAAAGATTGATAAAGCCGATGAAGACACAGAGAAAGCTAGAACTTTATTATTAGAAAATGAGAGAATTTTAAGATCTGCTAAGGATGAAGCTAAGAAAATTACTGAATCCCAAAAGCATAAAGCAGATAAAGTTTATGAAGAAATTGTTGATCAAGCAAAAAATGAAGCTCAAACCTTATTAGATAGAGCTTCAGTAGAAATAAACAGAGAAAAAGAGAAAGCAGAGCAAGAAATCAGAGAGCAAGTTGTTGATCTAGCAGTACTTATTTCAGCTAAAGCTCTTGAAGAAAGTATTGACGAAGATAAGCATAGAAAGCTTATTAATGACTTTATTGCTAAGGTAGGTATCTAATTATGTATGAATACTTAGATAGGAGATACGCACTTGCGCTTTATAAAGTAGCAGAAGAAAAGGGGAAAGTTGAAGAGTATCTTCAAGATCTTAGGGAAATTTGTGATTTAGTTTACAATAATCCAGAATTTTTTGAAGTTATCAAGCACCCTCAAATAAGCACTGGGAAAAAGAAAAAGACCTTTATTAATATCTTTAAAGGAAAAATTGATGAAGAATTACTTTCATTTCTATTAATATTAATAGAAAAAGATAGAATACTTTATTTAAAACAAAAACTAGAGCAGATGGAAAAAATCTATCTAGAAAGAAATAATACACTTGTAGCAAACGTGAAAAGTGTAATTCCTTTAGAAGATGAACAATTACAAAGATTAAAAGAAAAGCTTGAAAAGAAATATGATAAAAATATTTTATTTGAGCAAGAGATTGATAAGAGCATAATAGGTGGACTTTATGTTAGGGTTGGTAATGACGTTATTGATGGTACAATAAAGTTAAAGCTTGACGAGATGAAGCACTTAATGCTTAAGAGAGAATAGAGGTGAATCCATGAATATTAAACCGGAAGAGATAACATCTATAATTAAAAATGAAATAGAGAAATATGAAAAGCAAATTGAAACTGTAGATTCAGGTACAATTATTCAAGTTGGTGATGGTATTGCTAGAGTTTACGGTTTAGATCAATGCATGGCAGGTGAGCTTCTTGAATTTCCTAACAATGTCTATGGAATGGCTCAAAACTTGGAACAAGATAACGTTGGATGTGTTCTTCTAGGTTCTGAAGAAGGAATCAAAGAAGGAGACGTAGTTAAGAGAACTGGTAAGATAGTTGAAGTTCCAGTAGGAGACGCTTTAATAGGAAGAGTTGTAAATTCATTAGGTATGCCTATAGATGGTAAAGGACCAGTAAAGAACGATGGTTACAGACCAATAGAGACTCCAGCACCAAGTATAATCGATAGAAGTTCAGTTAATGAGCCTCTTCAAACTGGTATAAAAGCTATTGACTCAATGATTCCTATAGGAAGAGGTCAAAGAGAGCTTATAATCGGAGATAGACAGATTGGAAAAACTGCTATAGTCATAGATACAATCTTAAACCAAAAGGGTAAAGATGTTATATGTATATATGTAGCTATAGGTCAAAAGCAATCTACAGTTGCTCATATAGTTAACACTTTAACTGAAATGGGAGCTATGGATTACACAATAGTTGTTGCATCAACTGCTTCAGATTCAGCACCGCTTCAATATTTAGCACCATATGCTGGATGTACAATGGGTGAATATTTCATGAATAAAGGAAAGCACGTATTGATAGCATATGATGATTTATCTAAGCATGCTGTTGCTTACAGAACAATGTCATTATTACTTAAGAGACCACCAGGAAGAGAAGCTTATCCAGGAGATGTTTTCTACATTCACTCAAGATTACTTGAAAGAGCAGCTAAACTGTCTGCTAAGAATGGAGGAGGTTCATTAACTGCACTTCCTATAATAGAAACACTTGCTGGTGATATAACAGCTTATATACCAACTAACGTTATATCTATAACAGATGGTCAGATATTCCTTGAGTCTGAACTGTTCAATGCAGGTCAAAGACCAGCGGTTAACTCAGGTATGTCAGTATCCAGAGTTGGTGGTAATGCTCAGATAAAGGCTATGAAACAAGTTTCAGGTACATTAAGACTAGAACTTGCTCAATATAGAGAACTTGCAGCTTTCGCTCAATTTGGATCAGACCTTGATAAGGATACTCAAAGAAGACTTGAAAAAGGTAAGAGACTTGTTGAAGTATTAAAGCAAGATCAATATTCAGGAATGGATGTTGAAAAGCAAATAATCATTCTTTATGCAGCAGTAAATGACTTCTTATCTGATATAAAAGTATCTGATATAAAGGCCTTTGAAAAAGACTTCTTAGAATATATTGATACACATCATAGAGATATTCCAAAGTCAATTGCTGAAGGTAAAGTTTTAACTGATGAGATTAAGGCAAACCTTGAGCAAGCAATAGCAGAATTTAAGAAGATATTTTTAGCATAGCTTTTAAAGCTATGCAATCTTTTAGGAGGTGGAATGGATGGCAGGAGCTGGACTTTTAGATATAAAAAGAAGAATTAAGTCAGTAACCAACACCAAAAAGATAACTAAAGCCATGGGACTTGTTGCCACTTCTAAACTAAGAAAAGCTAGAATGGAATTGGAAACCAATAATAAATATTTTAATTCTATAAAAAGAGTTGCAGAAGAGTTAATTAAGTCAATAGACGATGACAATAACAGTAGTTACATAAAGGGAAATAAAGCTACTAAAAAGCTTTATATAGTACTTACTTCAGACTCAGGTCTGTGTGGGGGCTTTAATCATGGTGTAGCGTCCGCATTAAATGAAGTGGCTGGTATAGATCCTATAAATAACGTTGTTATGGTCGTTGGTCAAAAAGGCATCTCATATGTGAAAAAATATGGCTTTGAGACAATAGCTGAATATGTTCAAATTCCAGATGTGCCTACTATAAAAGAGGCTAAGACTGTAGTTGAGCATGCTTTAAGATTATATAAAAACAATGAAGTTGGAGAAGTTAATGTAGTATATACACATTTTCACTCACCAGTTAAACAATTAGTAACTGTTGATAAACTTTTACCAATAGATAGAGATAAAAATGAAAAGAAGACTGACTTCTTAATAGAACCAAACAGTAATTCAGTTGTAGAAAATACCTTTGATGTATACTTTAGAGGTAAACTGCTTAATTCATTACTTCATTCAAAGACTAGTGAACAAAACTCAAGAATGCAGGCAATGGATGGTGCTACTAAGAACGCTAATGATCTTTTAGATGCATATAATATTAAATATAATAGAATAAGACAAGGCGCTATTACTCAAGAAATTAGCGAAATAGTTAGTGGAGCAAATGCGCAAAAATAGTGAGGAGGTATTCTGATGCCTGGCAGTATAGGAAAAGTAGTTCAGGTTATAGGGCCTGTTATTGATATCAAATTTGATACAGATGCACTTCCTAATATATACAATGCTATTGAAATTCCTATGGGAGACCGTACGCTAATAGCAGAAGTTGAACAACATATGGGTGACGACATAGTTAGAACAATAGCTATGGAAGCTACTGAAGGACTAAAGAGAGGTATGGATGCAGTTGATAGCGGAAAACCAATTACAGTTCCAGTTGGTCAAAATGTTTTAGGAAGATTATTTAATGTTTTAGGAAAAACTATGGATGAAGAAGGGGATGTTACAAGTGAATTTAACTATCCTATCCATAGGTCAGCTCCAACTTTTGCTGAACAATCTGTTGAACCAGAAATGTTTGAAACAGGAATTAAAGTAATAGATTTATTAGCTCCATATCAAAGAGGAGGAAAAATAGGTCTATTTGGTGGTGCAGGTGTTGGAAAGACAGTTCTTATCCAAGAACTTATAAATAATATAGCAAAGCAACACGGTGGATTATCTGTATTTACAGGTGTTGGTGAGAGATCAAGAGAAGGTAATGATTTATTATCTGAAATGAAGGAATCAGGAGTTATCAAAAAGACTGCACTAGTGTTCGGTCAAATGAATGAACCACCTGGAGCAAGAATGAGAGTTGCTCTTACAGGACTTACTATGGCTGAATACTTTAGAGATCAAGGCCAAGATGTACTTTTATTTATAGATAATATATTTAGATTTACTCAGGCTGGATCAGAAGTTTCAGCGCTTCTTGGAAGAATGCCTTCTGCCGTTGGGTACCAACCAACTCTTGCAACTGAGATGGGTGCATTACAAGAAAGAATAACATCTACTAAACATGGATCAATTACATCAGTTCAAGCAGTTTATGTTCCTGCGGATGATTTAACTGACCCAGCTCCAGCAACAACATTCTCACATCTTGATGCAACAACAGTTTTATCAAGAAGTATATCAGAACTTGGTATATATCCTGCAGTTGATCCACTAGACTCAACTTCAAGAATACTTGATCCAAGAGTTGTTGGTAAAGAGCATTATGATATTGCATCAAAAGTTAAGCATATACTTGAAAGATACAAAGAGTTGCAAGATATCATAGCTATACTTGGTGTTGATGAACTTTCAGAAGAAGATAAACTAATAGTTGGAAGAGCTAGAAAGGTTCAAAGATTCCTTTCACAACCATTTACAGTTGCTGAGCAATTTACAGGAATGCAAGGAAAGTATGTTCCAATAGCTGAAACAATAAGAGGATTTAAAGAAATTCTTGAAGGAAAACATGATGATCTTCCAGAATCAGCTTTCTTATTTGTAGGTTCTATTGATGAAGCTGTAGAAGCTGCAAAGAAGATGTCCTAATTAGGACTTAAAGGGGAGATTAATTATGAATACATTTAATTTACATTTAATTACTCCTAATAGAGAGTTATTCTCTGGAGATATTGTAAAAATTCTTTCTAAGAATAGTGATGGTGAATTTGAAGTATATGCAAATCATATTTCATATATAACAAACACTATACCTACAGTAACTAAGTTTGTAGATGCAAATAATAAGGAATATTCTTTATTTACTTCTACAGGAATAGTTCAGTTCAAAGATAATCAATTAATCTTTGCTTGTGATTCTGCTGAATGGCCAGATGAAATAGATGCGTCTAGGGCAGAGCAAGCTAAAGAAAGAGCTGAGAAGAGATTACAAGGCTCTGTAGATGTTGATAATGTTAGGGCACAGGTTGCTTTAGCTAGAGCTATGGCAAGATTACAATTAAAAAAATAACCTTTAGGTTGAAAAAGGCAAGCCAAAGTTTTGGCTTGCCTTTTTGAATTTAAAATATTGTATTTAGTTTTATAAAAATAACTGTAGACATATAGAGATAAGTACAGAAAATTTATGTATTAAAAAAAAATTTTTAGATCATATAATTTATCATCAATTGACTAAAACTAAGTACAATTAGGTTACACTCATAAGTTTAATGACGTTATAAGGTATTAATCACACTTTATGGAAAAATATATATATTAATAATATACAATCTTATTCAAGTAATATATGCTTGTAAATCCATTCGTAGAACTATTGTGTTACTATGTTTAGACTAAAAGTGAGGAACAATATTGAATAAAAATAATTAACTTGGACAATAATCAAAAGGAAAGGGCGGGATGTTATGAGAATAAAGTATGCTTTATTATCAATTATTCTTTTGACGTTTTCTTTTGATATATTAGTTCATGCAAGTGATAGTAACTACAATTTAGTTACTAATGAGATACTAAAAGAAAACTCTGCGAGTATTGTTGAATGTGGTATAAAAATACAGTATCAATCCAAAAAGAATATAGATGAAATTTATAAAAAAACTATTGAAAAAATATATAAAAATGCAATTATAGAGTACAAGGAATATAAGCCAAGCTATTTTCGAATAACATACAAAAAAGATGGAGTGGCAAATGAAATTGTTGCAAATGTTGAAAATAATATTACTAATATATGTGCAACTTCAACAATGGAAATAAATAAAGATGAAACCAATATATTAAAGCAACAATTAGAAAAAGTACTATATGATGCCTCAATAGATGTACAATATTTTAGCTATGTTAAGGGTAATATAATAGAAGGTAGCGCAAAAAATAACATAGAATTAACAGAAAGAGCCCTTGTTAAGTATGGAGCTACAGATGTGAATACTATCAAATTAAGTTCGGGTTTTACTGGTGTAGCAAAGTTAAAAGACAACACAGCTATAAACTACGCTATTAGTGAAAATGATAAAAGAACATACTTAATTATTGGTACACCAATAATTTTTATAACATACTAAACAAGGTTAATGGAGGATAATATGGATAAAATCAGAGTTAAGGGTGGGAATGAACTTTCAGGTGAAATAAAAATAAGCGCAGCTAAAAATTCTGTTCTTCCGATAATTGCTGCAAGTATATTAGGTAATGATAAAGTTAAAATAAATAATGCTCCAATGCTTGAGGATGTATATGTAATATGCAATGTTCTGGAGGAACTTGGATGTAATATATCTTTAGATAAATCAAATAAATCTATAACTGTTGATTCTTGTAATATAAAACCGATAAATGCTAATAATGAACTTGTAAAAAAAATGAGAGCTTCTTTTCTTATTATGGGGCCAATGCTTTCTAGATTAGGTTATTGTAAGCTTTCACTGCCAGGAGGCTGTAACATTGGAAGTAGACCAATTGATTTGCATCTTAAGGGTTTTAAGGCTCTAGGAGCTGATATAGAAATAGGGCATGGATATGTTGAAGCTAGAGCTAAGAAACTTATTGGTAATAGGATATACCTAGACTTTCCTTCAGTTGGTGCTACTGAAAATATTATTATGGCATCAGTTTTTGCTAAAGGGACAACAATCATTGAAAATGCAGCTGAGGAGCCAGAGATTAAGGATTTAGCTGATTTCCTTAATTCAATGGGCGCAATGATAGACGGTGCTGGAAGAGGAAAAATAATAATAGAAGGTGTTGATAGCCTTAGGGGAACAGAGCATACTCCAATATATGATCGTATAGAGGCTGGAACATTTATGATAGCAGGTGCCATTACACATAGTAAAATTAAAGTTATGGGAATAAATGAAGAACATTTAAGACCAGTAATTGAAAAACTAAAGGAAAGTGGAGTAAAAATAGAAGTATCAGAAGAGGAGCAAAGCATAGTAGTTGATGGTAGGAATATAATAAAGTCTGTTGATATTAAGACTATGCCATATCCAGGCTTTCCAACTGATATGCAAGCACAGATGATGAGTCTGTTAGCATTGGCTAATGGTGTAAGTGTAATAACAGAAACTGTATTTGAAAATAGGTTTATGCACGTATCGGAATTAGCTAGAATGGGGGCTAATGTAAAAATTGATGGACGAACTGCTCTTATTGAAGGCGTTCCTAAGATCACAGGTTGCGAAGTTAAAGCAAGCGATTTGCGTGCAGGTGCAGCATTAATTATAGCTGGTTTATCTGCAGAAGGAGAAACAGATGTTACTGATATATATCACATTGATAGAGGATATGTAGATATAGAAAAAAAATTAAGATCAATTGGTGCTGATATAGAGAGATATTCTGTAGATTAAGCTTAAAAGTATTGGATGCTTATGTTATATATTTATAACCTATAACTTCGATAAAACTCAGATTACTTTAATTAGGTAATCTGAGTTTTATTTTTACGCATATTAGAAAGATCTCTGTTGATATATATAACTGAGAAAGTAATATTATATCTGTTAAAGCATATAAATCTATTATGCGAAAAAATTAAATTATACAAATCTATAAAAATAAGATTTGCTGCTGTTATCCGATATTTTTAAAAATAGGCTAAAATACAAATTTGATGTTAACTTCAATGGTGGGAGGTATTTATGAAAATTACTAGTAGAATAAGTAAAAAATACTTTTTAGGATTTGGAATAGTATTTTTTATTTGCTTCTTTACACCTATTATTATTTCACTATTAGCTGGAAGCAATAACAATTTTAATAAGAACATATCAAATATAAAGAATTTTATATTTGATAACAATCAAAGTGATCATAATAAACAATATGATTTTCATAAGATAAAGGTCTATAATACCGAAACAAAAAAGGTACTAGAAATGGATCTGGAGCAGTATGTCTATGGTGTTGTGGCTGCAGAAATGCCAGTAAACTTCGATTTAGAAGCTTTAAAAGCTCAAGCAGTGGCCGCAAGGACTTTTGCATTAACTAGGATAGTAAACAAATGTCCTCAGGCCAATGGAGCAGACATTTGTGATTCTACGCATTGCCAGGTATATATAGGAGAGGCTGAAAAGAAAAAGCAGTGGGAGGCTAGCAAGTCAAAGGATTATTGGGATAAAATTGTACAAGCTGTTGATAGTACAAAAGATCAAGTATTATCTTACGATGGGTATCTTGTGATGAATCCTCAATATTTTGCAGTAAGTTCAGGGAAAACAGAAAGTTCAAAGGAGGTATTTGGAAGTGATGTGCCATACCTAGTATCGGTGGATAGTCCAGGAGAAGAAAGAGCGACAAAATATAAAAGTACAGTTTCTTATAGTTATGATAAATTTACTACGTTAATAAATAATTACTATAAAGATAGTGGAATAAAAAAATCAGCATTAAAATCTCAGGTGAAGATACTTTCGAGAACAGAAGGTGGAGGAGTAAATGAGATTTTAGTGGGAAAAACTACAATTAAGGGAACTGATTTTAGAAAATTATTATCTTTAAATTCTACTAACTTTTCTATATCATTTTCTAATGGAAAAATAGCATTTAATTGCATAGGATACGGCCATGGGGTTGGTCTAAGTCAGTGGGGAGCAAATGCTATGGCAAGCACTGGAGCAACTTATGATAAGATATTAAAGCATTACTATTCAGGAGTAGATATAAAGAAGTTAGAAGATATACGGATAAGTAATAAGAGCTAGATGTATTGATGATTAAATAAACATATATTAATATTTATATAAATCTATACCACTTCGTTCTGAAAGCTAATTTTCAAAATTCCTCTGGTTTCTGAGAGGATAGTTTGAAAGTATAAGTTTTGCTGCGAAGTGGTAAATTTATTCTTCTAAATAGACACATCACATTAATACTTAGACTCAAAATAAAGCCTTCAATGAATATATGAGGCTTTATTTTGATGTAGTCCAATATGAAGTAGTATGTCTATAAATACGTTGGTTTATAATAAGATTTTTCCTGAACCATTTAAAGCTTAGAAAGAAAAAAAGTCATACTATCATTAGGAACTCTACCGTAATAATTTAAATAATTAGGATAATGAAAAATCACTAAATGGATACCGTTAGTGATTTTTTTGCTTTTAGAGAGTAAAAACATAACGTGTTAGTTATTTTAGCTATATATTTTTGAAAAATATATATAAGTTTGTTTTAATTGATTGTTCATATGGAATCTCCTTCGTAGCTACTTGATTTCGGCAATATTATTAAACATAGCTGTATTTAAAAATTGAACCAAGTAAATGCGTCATGAAGATGTGGATAATAATATTTAAATGTGGATATAAATTAAATGAGTTTTTGTTAATTAATAAATAGTTAGAATTGTTTTGTAGAAATTTGTTGGAATTTATATGAAAAAACTATAGGAAATTATGTATTTTTTAGTAACTAAAGGAGAGACTAGTTAATGGAGGTGTTCATATGGACAAAAAAAATAACAAATTTATAAGCTTTTTTAAGAAGGAGGGTTTTTACGTTATTCTATTTGTATGTTTATGTGTAGTGGCTACAGTTGCAGCAATAACTGCAAGAAATAATGCTAAAAAAGTTACACCACAAGCAAACAAAGGTAATGTTGCTGTAAATATAAATGATTCAACTAAGTCAACTACTCAAATGCCAGGCGCTGAGCAAGTGAAGAAGCCTACAACTGGCAATACAGCAACAGGGGTAACTGTACCTAACACTAAAACTGTTTCAAATACATCAAAAATAACATTTAATAACCCAATTAGTGATGGAGCAGTATCAAGAGCTTTCTCAGATGGTAGTAAACCTATTGAAGTAAAAGGATTCAATGTATGGACTACAGTTATAAAGGGAGTAGGTATAAATGCTAAAAAAGGTACTCCTGTTCTTGCTGCATCTGAAGGTAAGGTAACTGATGTTGGAACTGGTGATGAATTTGTAGGAAATTATGTTGTGATTTCTCATCAGAACGGAATGAAAACTGTCTATACTAACTTAGATCCTCAGATTGCTGTTAAAAAGGATGATGTAGTCAAGGCTAAGCAAACAATAGGTAAAGTAGGAGATTCTGCAAGGATGCTTAAATTTGAGCCATATGCTGAACATTTAGGATTTCAGTTGCTTGACTCAAAAGATCAACAAGTTGACCCAGGGAAATATATAAAATTTAAAACAGAAGCAAATAAATAATATATATTCAGTCATTTTCTAATAAGAAAATGACTGAATATTAGAAAATGTAATTTACTTTAAAGGTAGTGCATATTTATTAATATAGCTAATTAAGGAGGTAGCATTTTGAAAGACTACATTGAGGAAAGAGTCTTAGAAGTTGCACAGTATATCATAGATTCAAAAGCTACAATTAGAAAGACAGCGAAAGTATTCGGAGTTAGTAAAAGCACGATACACAAGGATATGACAGAGAGATTACCTAAGATTAATCCGGTAATTGCCCAGAAAGCAAAGATAATTTTAGATTTGAACAAGGCAGAGAGACACATAAGAGGAGGAAAAGCTACAAAGTTAAAGTATAAAGCTATTGAACGTTAATCACATTCCATGTATAATTTAAATGATAAATTATGTAAAAAATGCTCAAATTATGTTTGTGTTAATAGAATAATAGGAGTGAGTAGGAATGTGGTTTTTGGGAATGGGAACAGATATTGGTATTGATTTAGGTACGGCCACTGTGCTTGTTTATATTAAGGACAAAGGCGTCGTTTTGAAAGAGCCATCTGTTGTTGCAGTAGATAAGGTTAATAATAAAATATTAGCCGTTGGAGAAGATGCGAGACAGATGATAGGAAGAACCCCTGGAAATATAGTAGCAGTACGTCCACTTAGAGACGGTGTAATTTCAGACTATGACATGACTGAGAAAATGCTTACATATTTTATAAGAAAAGGGTGTGGGAAGAAGAGGATATCGGCGCCTAAAGTAATGGTATGTGTTCCTTCTCAGGCTACTGAAGTAGAAAAAAGAGCTATAATGGATGCTTCAAAGAACTCAGGTGCTAGAACTGTATATTTGATAGAAGAACCTCTAGCTGCTGCTATTGGTGCTGGCTTAGATATAAATAAGCCTAGCGGGCATATGGTAGTCGATATTGGCGGTGGTACCACCGATATTGCTGTAATATCTTTGGGAGGCATAGTAGTAAGATCCTCTATAAAAATTGCTGGTGATAAGTTTGATGAAGTTATTATTAAATATATAAGAAATAAATATAAACTTATGATAGGTGAAAGGACTGCAGAAGATCTAAAGATTAATGTAGGTTCTGTTTTTCACAATATGAGAAACCTATCTATGCCTGTAAAGGGTAGAAATTTAATAACTGGTCTTCCAGATGTAGTAGACATAACAACTGAAGAGATAAGAATAGCTTTAAAGGATACGGTAAATATGATTTCAGAAGCAGTTCACTCTGTTCTGGAAAGAACACCACCTGAATTAGCGGCAGATATTATAGAACATGGAATAGTAATGACTGGAGGCGGTGCATTGCTACATGGACTTGATAATTATTTGGAATCGGAGACTGGTGTTTTAGTAAAAGTTGCAGATGATGCAATTTCGTGTGTTGCTATTGGTACAGGCATTGCTTTGAGAAACTTCGAAAAATTAGAACTCAACAAAGATATGGAAGTAGAGCTTGTTGAGTAAAAAGGACAGAAAAAATCTGTCCTTTTTATTATGGCTTTTTTAATTATTAGGTGGGCAAAGGTTATAAAGAGTTCCTATATAGAAACTTATTTTGAAGCACTACATAGCTATTTTTGAAGACTACTTAAATAATAAGCATGAATTATAGAATCTACAATTACATAAGCCATCTCCATAACTAGGTTTAATCTTATTGACCTACTAGTAAAAATTTCTGAGTTTTCGCTAGAATCAACAATACCTATAATCGAGGCATCTCCAACGTCAGGAAGGGTTTTTCCAACTCCTTTTCCAGGATGTATTGGATAGTCACGAGTGTGAATTTCTCCTATTGAATTGGAGTCGCCTAAACATGCATCAATGCCTATGATACATGCATTAGGATGCCTTGAATTAATTTCATTAAGTTTCTTATCAAGGTTCAATGCATGTATTGGTGTGGCTATTGTGCCATAAATAGGAAGTGGAAAAAATTTATCTTTTAACATTGTGCCAACAAGTGGACCAAGGCAATCTCCTATGCATTTATCAGTACCTATACATACAATTACTGTGTTATCTTTAACATAGTTTTTCAAGAAGTAAGCTATCTCGTAGTAAGCAAGCGATGATTTATAATCTACTTTGATTTTATTCAACATCCCACCCCCTCAGTAATTTATATGAGGTATTTAAATAAAATATTAAACAAGAATAAAATATTACTTTAATGTCAATATTTATAATATTGAAAGGTGGTTGCCCTGTGAGTAAAAGAGAAAAAGTTTATAGTTCAATAATAATTATAATGACGGTTATTTCTGTTAGTATCTTACTGGCGTACAAGGATAATTCTTATGATTATGGAGATTTGAAGATAGATCAGGAGCAGTTTCAGGTTAATAACCATGATAATAAGAATAATATAGATACAGGTAAGAGAGAAGCTAACAATATAAATAAGCCAAGTACAAAATTGATAAATAATAATTCAAATAGTAGTTATAAGAAGAAATTAAATAATAGTGAAATAAAGTATAATAGTAGTGAAGAGGCGAATTTAAAAGAAGACGTTAAGGACAAAGATAAAGACGATATATATGCTGATAATAAAATGCATGAAGAATACTCTGTAGAGGATGAAACAGTTCAAACAATGTCTATTTTTAAAGTGGATAAGAGCACTATAATCAGCAAGATAAGTGTAGCTGATAAAGCTAAACTATTATATATTTCAAGAAAGTTATCTAGTGCTGATTATAGTAATATACAAGATGATTTAAAAAGTAGCAATGAACTAGAAGCAGCTGAAGATATATTCAAAATATTAAAAAATAGATTATCCTCACAAGATTATGACAAGGTGAAAAATATATTGGCGCCATATATAAATGTTGAATATATAGATGGTAATTTAGGGAGGTAAAGTAGTAATAAGGGCATATATAGTAATAATTAAAAATTGATTAGAAGTTATTATTTATGTAACTTTAATAGTCATATGAATAAGTCAAAGCTTGCAAAATATAAAAATAAAATGATATTTATTTTTATAACTTTGTATCTTAAATTGCTAATTATGATATAAAGGTTAGTATTTTGTATTAAATAAAAGAAAATAAGAGTAAAAGTGATGTAGTTTCGCATAATCGATAAAAATGAGTAAAAACTGCAGTTGAAATTAAGAACATAACATTATATACTAATCCTTGTCGATTGGCACCGACGAAAAAATAAAAAACATTGAATATGGTATATACATATATTCAATTACATGGAGGAGTTCCCGAGTGGCCAAAGGGGGCAGACTGTAAATCTGTTGCAAGTTGCT
>NZ_JAABNO010000017.1 GCF_009928445.1 Clostridium sp. C8-1-8
TAATATCCTTCAAATTCACATCTCCAAACATAGTTTTTATTTATTATAAGTGAAATCTATGCTCGAATCATTGAATAATAGTTTCCAATAAAAGTATCACCGAAATTGCGAGAGAACCAGTTTTAAGTATAAATCAATATTATAACAGGTTCATTATATTTAGTTCATGTTTTTGTTGAGTTTTCTTAGGCCATTATAGGATACCAATATAAAGATTTTTAGACAAAATAAAACACCAGCTACTTTAATCAGCAGTTGGTGTTTTACTTAATCAATAAATAGCAAATTTAATTTAAGATATGATAATTTAATTTCCCCAGTTCTATTGGTAAAATCCAATTTATAACTGCTAACATAGTATTCTTTGATCATATCTTCTTTAATTTCATCACTTAAAATACTTTCTTTATCAGCTTTTAATACCTCTTCATATCTAAATTTTGAATTTCCATCTTTACATTTTAGCATAATATCGAGGTCAATATCATCAATTTTTATATTAACCTCTGATTCTTTCTTTAAAAGTTCTCTTTTACCATTTATTCTTTCTGATCTTTTTATCTCCTGAATAATAAACTTTATATCCCATTTAGCCATAATTTCACCTCACTTTTTATTTAAAAATCCCACTCATTAAACTATCTTCTGATTTTTTCTTACATTCATAATATCTTGAATCTGCTATTAGTTCAT
The DNA here is from genome assembly GCF_009928445.1 of Clostridium sp. C8-1-8. Taxonomy (GTDB): domain Bacteria; phylum Bacillota; class Clostridia; order Clostridiales; family Clostridiaceae; genus Clostridium_AR. The sequence continues at coordinate 694 of NZ_JAABNO010000017.1, forward strand.
ATGCTACCATTCTTTTATATTCACCATCAACTAATTCTAAATCTACAATATAGACTACTAAATTTTCTAATGATAAACTATCAATCAAATTGTGCAAACTATCAGTTGACAAATTTATTATTATCTTCTTGTCTGGTAAATATATCCTAGAAAAAGCATCAACAACACTAAACCTATGTCCAATTAAAATATTTTTATCAGATTTTATCTTGTAAATTGAATTTTCTTTATCTAGTTCAACTATAAAATTCGGCTCTAATTTTTCTAAAATATAAATGATAGGACTTAATGTATAATCACTTTCACTATGCCAATCCTTTAGCATTGACTTTATTTTTTTATGTGACATTACTTTCCAATCCTCAATTTCAGATAATTCTTCTCCAACATCTTCTGCCACTAAATACTTTTTAATTTGAATAAATTTTTTATCAATTGAATTTATTAGTAGTGACCTTAATCTTTTGTCATAAGCAGAAGCTTTTGTACCGCTAAATAACTTCTCATAATTAAAATCTTGCTCTAATTCTATTTTTTTAGAAAACACATCATCTATATTCATAAAATTACAACTCCATCCCATTAAGTAAATCTCTAAGCTTCTTTAATTCTTCAACCGATAAAGTTAGTCCTTTACCCATTTTCTTGTGTTCTGAATCCCAATCTCTTATGTCATATTTAGGTTCTTTATCATTCCATGAAATTAAATTTAATTCTTTTTTCAAACCTTTTTAGGATTCAGAAAGAACTCCTGCAGTTTCTTTTATTTCATATTTAATATCTGCCATAGTTACCCCTCCCCATATTCAGATGATGTTTCAGCAACACGTTCTACATCAAAATATTTCTCTTTTGTATCATCTTCTGTTTTAAATATTACCTGTCCATTAAAAAGCATTGGAAGTAACCAATCCCTTAATTTTGTAAGTTCTTGGTTCTGTATTTTTAAATTATTAATCTGTTCAAATAGATTTTTTGTTGTTTGTTCAAATTTTCTAATATAAGTATCAGATATAATTAAAGGCATATTTCTTAAATGTCCTAATCCTATAAATTTCTGTATACTTCCTGATAACACATTAGACATATATACCTTCATATACCAAGACTTTAAATACATATAAATATAATTTTTATATTCTTCTTTTTGAGAAGTTTTATATAATGCTACATTCTTTATAGCAAAATTTATGTCTTTTTCTTCAACCTTATAAACTGTTCCAACAGTACCTATCATTGAAAACAAAATATCTCCTGTTTCAACTTTACTCCTTTTATTAACTGCTATATAATCATCCTCTGAAATTAAATTAGCATTTTCAAAATCTATTCCACATTCAAGTAGATGTTTAGATGTTATTAGTGGGAAACCTATCTCCTGTGCCTTTGGAGAATCATGCGTGCCATCTTTAACAGGTATTATATTATCTATTTTATCTACTACCCAATTCACTGGTATATCTCTCTTTAATTCTTTATTCCATACCATTTTACCACCTGATGACTTATATGGTTTCCCATTTTTATCTGGAAACTCAAATTGCAAAAACCAATAATTATATATTGTTTTTGTAAGGTATTCAAGTTGTTCAATTATCTTTTTATTAATTTCTATTTTACTATCTAATGATGATAATATATTTGCTACTTTGTTTTGAGTAATTAAATTAGGCAATTCTATTTCTAATTCTTCCAAATCTCTCTGATACAAGTGATTTATCGTAGATCCTAATGCTTTATTCCTAAAAATAAAGTCCTTAAATATTTTACTTTTAAGAAAATGATATAAATAGTTGTTATTCAATATTTCTTTACATGTGTTCCTTAATACAAATATTCCTGAGGCAACTGTACTTGGTTTTTCTAAATGCTTAACATATCCAATCTTACCCAAAGTTCCATCTTTGGAAATTAGAATATCATTCTCTTTAAGTTGAATTTCAGGAGATTCTTCATATCTTACTTTACTAATATATCCACAACTATTCCAATCAATAAAGTTATCTTCAAGAGAAGTTGCATTTATAATTCTATAATCACTATACTCTAAATACTCCTCTTTACTAAGACCTCTCCACCCAATTCTCCCCTTTAAATATAAATCGTTACCTACGTTTATTTTATTCATATTTTAATTCCTCCAGTTGCTCTAAAATATCTTTTTCTAAAGCATTGGACTTAATAAAATATTCTTGCAGTCTATCTTTTATTTGAAATAATTTTTTTTCAAACTCTTCTTGTGTCATTTCTACAATATCTATCTTTACATCAAAATATTGTCCAGCTGAAAAACTATATTTTTTTTCTACAATATCTTCATAACTTACAGCTACTGATAAATCTTCTACAATTTCCTTATTAATAAATGTATCAATAATTTTCTGTTCTTCATCATGAGAAAGTACAGTTCTTTGATTTTTACCGTCCTTTATTTTAGCACCAAATTTAGATGCATCCATAAGAACTATATCTCCATCTTTATTATCCTTGTCTAAAAATAATATAGATACATTAGTTCCAGTATTGGCAAATATATTAGAAGGCATTGAAACTACACCTTTTAACATTTTCTCATCAATTAATTTCTGTCTTATTTTTTTCTCAATTCCTGACTGTGCTGTTATAAAACCTGTAGGAACTACTACTGCTGCCTTTCCATTTTCTTTTAATGAGAAAATAATATGTTGTAAAAACAATAAATATATTGCCATTGAGTCTTTCTTTTTTGCTGGTATTGTTGGAATTCCTGCAAAAAATCTTTTATTGTCATCTCTGTCTACAAAGTCCCCCCATTTGTTTTCAATTTGATCTCTTGTTGTCGAGAAATCCATTTTAAAAGGTGGATTCGAAGTTATATAATCAAATTTTTTTAATCCACTTGTTGCATCATGCTCTATATTATAATGAGAAGGATTTAATAAAGTATCTCCTTGTACTAAATTCTGCAAACTCTCTGTCAATCCATTTAATAACATGTTTATTCTTAAAAACCTTGATGACTTTTGTGAGATATCTTGAGTATAAACTAATGCTCTATTAATTCCATCATCATCTCCAAGTTCATGAGCTAAGTGTAAGACAAGGGATCCAGAACCTGCTGATGGATCATATATTTCAGCTGCTTGCACACTTTCAGTGCTTCCAACAAGAATTCTAGCAATTATTTTACTTACTGCTTGTGGTGTAAAGTATTCGGCATAAACTCCACTAGCTACATTGTAATCTTTTATTAAATATTCAAAAATAGCTGAATAGAAGTCAAAATTATGAGCAAATGCTCCGCTGAAATCAAACTTTTCCTTTGATATAATACTAAAAATTGCTTTTGCAAAATTATTTCTTGCAGATGATTCAACCACTTCTGTAATTGGTTCAAATAATGGCTTTTTTGTTCTATCAGCTGTTTCTAATGCAAATATCTCATTTTTTGCAGAATTTGAAATTCTAATTAAAGCATTATCAAATTCTTTATAAAAAGTTTCACTTGATACCTTATCCATTAATTTTGTTATTGTATCTTGATATTCAAAAGATACATCCTTTGAATGCATATCATAAAAAGCATCTAATTCATCATTTTCATTTTTAATAACTTCTTCTATTGTCATTTCAAGTTCTTCTGCAAATTGTTGAAGGTTGTACATAAATTTATCATTTAGAAATTTATATAAAAATATTGATGTAATCACCTTTTCTTCTGATGCTTGATTTCCTAGTCCATTAGTTGTACAAAGCCCTTTAAGCTCATCTATCATTTGTTTGATCTTATTTTCAATTTCATATATTGTTGTCACTTATCAAATTCTCCTTCTACTTATAAATCTGAATATTTACATAGATATCTCCAATTAATTGTGAATACCATTCTTTTAAATTTAATTTTTTATATAGTTTTGATTTTAATAATTCCTTTGTTGTTTTTTGTTGAACATTTGTTATAAAATTATTTCTTCCCTGTAAAATAACAGCATTCTTTTCCATTATATCTTTAAGATTATGATATACACATACAAGCACTGTTTCTATATCCTCCCTACAATAATCAGGATATAAATTACAATAATCATTATATGTTTTTACAAAGGCATAATTTCCTCCATAGATTGATGCTAATCTTTCATTTTCCTTATTTATACGTTCGACTTCTTCTAACGCTTTTAATAATTCTTCATTTATCTTACTTAAATCATTTAAGTCAACTATTTCAAGCATATTAAATATCTTTTGCAAGTATTCATTTAACTTAACTATTCTTATATCTTCTTTATGTTTATTATCTTTGATTCCTCGTTGTATTTTTTTTATTTTATCTACTATATCTTCTGCTTCTTGAGTATTTTCATATTTACCCAAATCCATTATGCTTATCTTTACTTTTATAAATTGATAAATAATATCAACAACTTCTTTATTAGATAAAATATCTAATGTCTCTACTGCTCTATTTGTTAAATTTATAAAATCTATTCTATTTTGTACTACCTTTAAAAATTTCTTTATAAAATCTGTATCTATCTGTTTTGCATATTCTTCTGCTCTTGAAAGCAAAAACTCAGTATGACATTCTTTGATTTTACTTAATATTCTTCTTATTGTATATAATTTTTCTTTATTTAATTTTGTAAGTGTCCTCGCTATCTCTTCTAAATTTGATGTTTGTATTATTGTATCAAGTTCATTTTTTAATTGTTTATATTTAACATTTATTGTTTCTTTATCAATCACTAATCCATCTAATAAAGTCTTTTCATCTGTCTCTTCATTTATTTCTTCTTCTAATTCTTTAAGATATTGCTTTATTGTTCTATCATATTCTTCCTCAACATCTACAAAATCTACTATATAACCATATTTATAATGCTTCCCATTTTTATTTGTATAAGGTCTATTTACTCTTGATATTGTTTGAAGTAAAGTATGTTGCTTTGCATTTCGTAATAAGTACATTTTTTTCAAACGCTTAACATCATAGCCTGTTGTAAGCATTTGATGCACTACTAAAATATCAGGAACTAAAGTTTCTTTGAATGCAAGCTGAGTATCTTTATTCGCTTGTTTAGATATTTCATCATCAGTAATAACTAAACCTGTTGTTAATTCTTTAGAATTGTTTTGAAACCACGCGTGCACTTTTTTAGCTTGTGGATTACTATTGCATACTATCATTCCACCTATAGTTTTATCATTGTTCCTATATCTGAAGTCTTTAAAATCATTTTGTATAAATTTACATAATGCAATTATGTATTCATCTGATTGATATACAGCTTCTTTATCGACCTCTGGATTTTCTAAATCTAAGTCCCTTTTTATTTCTGCCTTAGCTAAGGTGTCTATAGTTTCTTTCTTAATCCTTAATGTATATCCATCTGCTATACTTTTATCATAAAAATACTTATGTATGTAATCTCCAAACTTTAAATTACTCCTCTCTTTTTTACCTAATAATGGAGTTCCTGTAAGAGCTATAAAGACTGCATCTCTATCTACTAACATTAAATTCTTGAAAAATTCTCCTGTTCTTGCATAAGATCTATGAGCTTCATCTACAAAAAATACCCTTTGAATTTTTGCATTATAATCATTCTTTGCAACAGGCATCTTATCAGTAAATTTATGAATATTTACTACTGTAAAATCTCCCCAAGATTTCATATCAGTATTTGTTGAAAGAATTTTATTTAATTCTGATGAAAAACCTTCTCTATCTAAAACGTTAATTGCATTATAACCTCTTACTGTAAATTCACTACTTGCCTGAGTTAACAAATCCAACCTATCTACTACAAAGAAAAATCTTGTATTTATACCTTTTTTAGAATAATAATCTCTTATAATTCTATTACTGAAGACTGCTAATGCTGTTTTTCCACTTCCTTGTGTATGCCAAATTATCCCTCCCTTTTCGCCTGCCTCTAATCTCTCTAATATTTTTTGAGTTGCAAAAAATTGTGGATATCTCATTATGTGTTTTTCTGGGACTTTTTCATCAACAAAAACTATTCCATACTGTAAAAAGTACATTAGCCTTTTAGGTGTAAATACAGAAGTTATAAATCTATTACAAGGAGTTTCAGAACTTAGATTTGTTTGAAATTCTTCCTCATCATATTCCGATTTACTATAACCATTATCATCTAAAATATATCTTATATAGTCTTCCTTTATTTCTTTTAATTCTATTATATCTTTTTCTTCTTCCCTAAAGAAACTAAAAGACGTCTTATAGCCATTAGGTGTAGTATAAAATGAACCTGCCTTCGGGTCTTCATCTGTATCATCTGTTTCATAGTCCATATTATTTGAAAATGCTGTAAACTGAATCATATTAAAATATTTTTTATGCTCTTCTTTTTCTAATCTATCATTTATCATTCTCTTAAATTCTTCTTGAATTCCTCCTTGGTTATCTGGAGGTTTAACCTCAAGAAAAGCTAATGGAATTCCATTTATAATAACATTTATATCAGGTCTAAATGATCCCTTGAGCTTTTTACCAAATGAAAGTTCATTTACTACTGCAAAATCATTATTTTTTATGTCTTCAAAATCTATTAATTTTACTTTATCTACTGGATTTATAATCCATTGGTAAAATTCTTTTCCTAAATCATTATTTTTAATTACCCTTAATATTTCTGATATTATTTCCTCCACTTCATCATCTGTAAATTTTCTTTTATTTATATTCTCTAAAGACGGTTTAAATCTATTTTTAAAAATATTTGTATCAGAATCTATTATAGCATCTTTTTGTGATTGATAATTATATCCTACTCTTAGAAATTGTACCGTTGCAGGTATCTTGACTCTTGTATCTTCATTAAACACCCTAATATTCCCCTTCCACTAAATAAATTTATGCATATTAAGTTAAATTACAACATAATTTTCCATAGTATCATTTTATTATTTATTGGAAATCTATTCAAGGCTTTTAATGGAATAACAAAAAGCACCTATCATTTCTGATAAATGCCTTAATCTTCTATATTCATTTCTTTTTTTCTAAATAAGCTTTAAGTATTTCTTTTTCTTGATTACCCTTAAATGCAGGTGCAGGATTCCAAAATAGTGCTTTATAATCAGATGCATACTTTACCTCAGCATAATTAACCACATCATAATTACTTATCTCTTCATTGACAATATATTTTTCAATATTAATTTCAAACACACTAAATTCCTTGCACATTTCATAAATTTTTCTATACTTGACGCTTGTTCTATCCATATATGTGTTAAATTCAAATACACTCGTAAAAAATTCTGAATGCTTTTCGACAAGGTCAGATTTTGAAATCATTAGGTTCAAATCCCCTACTAATTCCTTTATAATATCCTCGCTACTTCCTACCTCCAAGCAAATCCATTCTTCATTATCAACACCTTCAATAATAGGTTTTCCAAATAATACCCATAAACCTTTGTTTAATTTGTTATTATTATAAGTATAGCATACATGCCTTTTCACCTGTGACATTACTTCTTTAATTTGCTCCCTTTTGAAACTACATATTTCTTGTATGTATTCAGCTTTTTTTACAGCATTCAAATCTAATTTAGTACACTTGTCGAATAATTGCTTGTCCATCTCACAAATTCACCTCATAATATTTAGTTACGATTAGATTAAAGCAAATTATGATAATATGCAACAATTAAAACTTATCAAAGTCCTTTTGTGTAGCAAGAGTCGCATATTTCACATAATCATTTCTGCATATTCATCAATTTAGCCTTAATACTATCGTTTCTATCGTTCCTTAATCCATTTATAATCGATATTTGGCACGGATGTTAGTTTGAAAGTTTATCAAAATTGGCAAAGTTTATGTGGTGTCTACAACTTTGTAGTCAAACCTTAATAGTTAGCGTTTTCTACCCCTCTCACCCCACATTTTTCCGTCAATTTCCGTCAACATTATTAGAATTTTCTCGCAAAAAACATGGTATTCAATACCGCTTTTTTCATCACACTTTATTCGCAAAACCATTAAACTTTGACGAAATAGAACTAATGAATTTATCTCTTCCTTCTCCTTAATCGCTCTCCCTTAAATGCGAATATACCCGTCAATGGCGTAGCCGAAGCCACTCTTCCTATCTCTCTAATATCTCCCTAAACCCTTGATATATCGCACATTAACTCTCTCCTTAGTCCCTTCTTACTTCTCCCTTAAATCTAATTCTCTGCATGAAAAAAGAGCCGAGATTTTGCTCTCAGCTCTGGGATTTTGTTTGAATTTTGGATTGGGTTGAATTCCGACCAGGATGGCGGTTTCGTCATAGTTTAGTGGAAATCGCCAGGGTTTGGTTGGAATCGGTTGGGGTTAGTTAGTGCTTACACTTACGATATAGCTTAACCACAGTCTCAACATGTGGTGTGTTAGGAAACATATCCATAAGCAAAGTCTTCTCTATCTTATACCCTGCCGCTTCCAATACCTTTAAGTCAGTAACTAAGGTCTTTGGATTACAGCTTACATAGATTATATCCTTAGCATTAAACTTAACTACATAGTTCATTGCTACAGGATGAACTCCACTTCTAGGCGGATCTAATATTATGATGTCGGGCTTATCCTTAATTGTATTTATAACCTTTGCTACATCTCCAGCTATAAAATTACAGTTATCAAGACCATTGAGCTTAGCATTTTCATTGGCAGCAACTACTGCTTCTTCTATAAGCTCTACCCCTATGACCTTCTTAGCCTTTCCAGCTGCTATTTGACCTATGGTTCCTGTTCCACAGTATAAATCAAACACTACCTTATCCTCTGCAGTCCCCATAAAGTCTCTAACTATGCTATAAAGCTTTTCTGCACCTAGTGAATTGGTTTGGAAGAAGGAAAATGGAGAAATTTTAAACTTAAGTCCCAAAAGTTCTTCTGTTATAAAATCTCTTCCGTGTAATATATTTACCTTATCTGCTATTACTGCTTCTGAGAAGGAATCATTTTCTGTATGTATTATACTTTTTATACTTCCTTCGAAATCTAAGTTTAGTATAGCCTGCACCCAATTCTTAAAGTCATAATCTATTTGAGTAGTAGTTACTATGTTAATTAATATCTCACCATCATGTTTAGTTTTTCTAACTATAAGATTTCTTAGGAAACCTTCTCTAGCCATTATTCTATAGTGAGGAAGCTTTTCCTTATTAAAAAACTCAGCAGTGGTATCTAATATTTTTCTATAGTCTTCATCAATTAGATAGCATTGATCTACAGTTACAATACCAAAGGATCTTCCTTTCATATGCATTCCAAGCGTTAAGTCTCCACCTTTTTCCATATCTCCAAAGGTAAACTCCATCTTGTTTCTGTATTCCCATTGAATAGGACTATTTTCTATACCTAGAAACTCACCAGTAGTCACATTACTGTCACTAAAAAGCTTTAACACCTGATTTTTCTTAAATTCCAGTTGCTTATCGTAAGGTATGTTTTGAGATGAACATCCTCCACAAAGAGCAAAATGTGGACACTTGTTTTCCACTTCATATCCTGCTGCTTCAACAACTTCTAACAACTTAAGTTCAGCGTAATCTTGTTTCTTTTTAGATACCTTACCACGAACTTTTTGCCCTGGAAAAGTATTCTTAACATATACTTTTAAATCATTCTTATATCCTATCCCTTGGGAAGGAAACTCCATATCTTCTATAAGTAACTCTACTTCATTGCCCTTTCTCATATGTTACTCCTGTCTATTTTATTCTTAGTATCTTCTTTCCAACTGAAGTACCTAACTTTGTACTTTCAATTATTGTTATACATAAAACATTTGCTACTATATACATAATTAAAAATATTCCTACTTTATCTATCACTTCATATCCTAATAATGGTAGCGCCTTTTCAAAAATGAAATATAATATTATTGCAAAAGCTAAAGCTATTGTTTGATCCATTATATTTCCTACAAGTCTTACGAAAAAGCCTGCCTTATAGGGTTTATCAGTTTCATGGTCAACTTTTTCTTCTCTATCTACTATTTCTTCTGTTGACTGTTCAACTACAGCTTCTTCTTTAGCAGTGTTGACCTCTTCTCCCACATTTAATTCCTCTTTTTGTTCGTTTTCATTTAGGTTTTCTTTATCTAGCATGACAATACCTCCAATAATTTATGTGTATTTTCATAGAAATCTCCTTTTTACCATTATTTAAATATACTACATTAACACAAATCTGTAAATCATAAAATTACATTGTAAAAATCACTAAAACCATCTTCTTTAGTGATTTTTTTGTGCATCTGCCTTTCCCAATGTATATGAGGAAAATCTGGCAGGCGACTTATTTCATCTTTTTTATTATTTCTTCTATAATTTTCATTTAAGCCATATAAACATACTCATTTACAGCTTTATCTAAAATATATTGTATTAATAAAAGGGGCTGTTGCAAAACTAACATAGTTAGTTTTGTAGCAGCCAATTTTTTTGCAGAAATAAAAAAATGTGAATTCCGAAGAACTCACATTAATTGTATAATTAAATTATGCTAATAACTAAATCATACAATAAAAATTATACCGAGTTTAATGATGATTTTCAACTTATATTACCATTAAACTTAGAAAACTTGATACCTGAAGATGATTCAGTCCGCTTGCTAAGCCATGTATTGGAGGGATTAAATTATAGAAAGTTGTATAAAGCGTACTCTTCCTTCGGAAGAAAACCGGCAGTGGAACCAAAAATCATGTTCAAAATAATATGTTATGCTTATTCTCAAAATATATATTCAAGCAGAAAAATAGAGAAATCATGTAAAAGAGATATAAATTTCAGATGGCTACTAAAAGGTTGTAAAGCACCTGACCATGCTACAATTAGTAGATTTCGTAAAGAGTATCTATCAGACGAAGTAATTGAAGATTTATTTTATCAGCAAGTTAATTATCTAGCTAATCACAATGAAATATTATTTGAAAATGTATTTATTGATGGCACTAAGATCGAAGCCAATGCCAATAGATATACTTTTGTTTGGAAGAAAGCTATTTACAAGAATGAAGAGAAAATGTTTGATAAAATTCTTACTCTTGTTAAAAATATCAACCTTGAGGAACTGAAAGAATTTAGTATCGAAAAAGAAACATTGATAGCTAATATTGATAAAATACTTCAATGGCTTTTGCATAAAAAAGGGAATAGAAACATAGAATTTGTTTACGGGATAGGTAAAAGAAAAACTAAAATTCAGAAATGGATAGAAGAACTATCGGAATATAAAGAGAGACAAGAAAAATATAATTTCAGTAAAACTATATTTTCAAATAGAAATAGTTATTCCAAAACTGATCCAGACGCAACTTTCATGCAAATGAAAGACGATCATATGAGAAATGGACAATTAAAGCCAGCATATAATGTACAAATCGCAGTCGAAAGTGAATACGTAACCGGCGTCGGAATATTTGATGATAGAAATGACATATCAACATTAATACCTATGCTTAATAATATGGAAGAGAAAACTGGTCATAAATATCATAATATAATTGCAGATTCTGGTTATGAAAGCGAAGAGAACTATTTGTTTTTAGAGTCCAATAATCAGATTCCATACATAAAGCCTCAAACTTATGAGAAATGGAAAAAAAGAAGTTTTAAAAATGATATAAGTAAGAGAGAAAATATGAAATATGATGCCGAATCAGATTTTTATGTCTGCAATAATAATAGAAAGTTACTACCTACTTCGATTACTCATAGAAGATCCGCCAGTGGATACAAATCAGAAGTTACTATTTATGAGTGTGAAAGCTGTGAAAACTGCGTTCATAAATCGAAGTGCACAAAAGCAAAAGGGAATAGAAAGATGCAAGTGTCAAAAACTTTTATTGAAAAACGTGAAGAATCTTATAGAAATATTACAACTGAATTTGGAACTAAATTAAGAATGAATAGATCTATTCAGGTCGAAGGAGCATTTGGTGTTCTTAAAAGTGATTATGAATTCAATAGATTTTTAACACGTGGAAAAAGTAGTGTTAAAACTGAATTTATTTTACTTTGTATTGGCTATAACATTAATAAATTACATTCAAAAATACAAAATGGAAGAACTCAAAAATATCTTCATGAATTAAAATCTACTGCCTAATTATGGAACTAAATTGTTAGGTTTGTTTAAGTGCGTTTAAAATTCAAAAATCTCCACAAAATTGATTTGATATTTCAATTTTTGTGGAGATTTCTTTCTTTAAGCCGAAAAGGAGCATCGCTCCTGATTAAAAATTAATCATTTCGCGACACTCCCTTACTTATTTGCTTAATTATTAAAATGCTGCAACTATGCTTCCCTTATATTTATCTTCTATAAACTTCTTGACTTCAGGAGAGTTTATTGCTTTATCTAATGCCTTTATCTTATCGCTATTTTCGTTACCTTTTTTAACAGCAATTACGTTAGCATATGGTGAATCTTTATCTTCTACAGCTAACGCCTTGTTAGGGTCAAGCTTTGCACTTAAAGCTACGTTAGTATTAACTACGGCAACAGCAACATCTTTTAAAACTGTTGGTAACTGAGTTGCTTCAAGTTCAGTAAACTTAAGTTTCTTTGGATTTTCAGTTATATCCTTAACAGTTACTAATTCTCCATCTTTAACCTTTATAAGGTTGTTCTTTGCAAGTAACTTAAGAGCTCTTGCTTCGTTAGTAGCATCATTTGGAACTGCTATTTCAGCTCCATCTTTTATATCTTCTAACTTAGTTAATTTGTCTGAGTAAACTCTCATTGGTTCTATATGAACTTTAACTGTATAAGTAAGGTTATATCCTTTTTCTTGGATTGTCTTATTTAAGTAAGGAATGTGTTGGAAGTAATTAGCATCGATTGATCCTTCATCTAAAGCAGTGTTAGGTAATACATAATCATCAAATACTTTAATGTTTAAAGTATAACCTTCTTTTTCAAGTAAAGGCTTAACTGCTTGTTCTAATATTTCCGCATGTGGTGTAGGTGATGCTCCTATTGTTATAACCTTATCGTTCTTTGAATTTGAAGAATTTGATCCTGTATCTTTCTTAGCTCCACAAGCCGCTAGTGAACCTGCTAGTGCAAATGTTAAACCTAATGTTAATATCTTCTTAAATTTCATAATATTTTTCCCTCCATAATTTAAATTAAGTTTATAAATATAGCTATACTTAATATTACTGGAATTGATAGAGATACTATGTGAACTTCTTTCCCAAGTTCATTAAAGTATCGGAAGAGTGACACATCAATTTCAATACAATATAGCGGTTAGTTAGAATACTGGTAGTATACTTCCTTTGTACTGTTCTTCTATATATTTCTTAGCTTTATCTGATGTAAGTACATCGCTTAAATCCTTAACCCATTTTGCATTTTCATTGCCTTTTTTAGTAGCAAGAACATTTGCGTATGGCGAATCTTTGCTTTCTGAGAATAAAGTATCTTTCTTAGGATTTAACCCTGCTGGCAATGCATAACTTGCATTTATTATTGCAACATCAACATCCTGCAAAACTCTTGGAAGCTGTGCCGCATCTACTTCTTGAATCTCTACATTTTTAGTGTTTTCAGCTATATCCACCTTTGTAACTAGATCCTTTTGTTTAAGCTTAAATATTCCTTGAGCCTCTAATAGCTTTAAAGCTCTTGATTCATTTGTAGCATCAGAAGGAACTGCTATAACTGCTTTGTCCTTTAGATCTTTAATGTCTTTTATCTTTTTAGAATAAGCCCCAAGCGGTGGAAGATAAATTTTCTTTACAGCCACTAAATTAGTACCATGATCTTGATTAAACTTTAATAAATAAGGTTCATGTTGAAAAAGATTAGCATCTATTGAACCTTCTTCTAAAGCTGTATTTGGTGCTACATAGTCATCAAATATTTTAACTTCAAGCTTATAACCTTTTGCTTCGAAGTCACTTTTTAAATAATTAAGAACTTCTCCTGCTGGTTTCAAAGTAGCCCCAACTACTATGCTTGTTTTGTTATCATCTTTTTTAACACTTTGCTCCTTTTTACCACAACCGGCTAGAGAAAGAGCTAAAGTTGCTGTTAATACTAGTGTTAATATTTTTTTCATATATTATGCCCCCTTTTTACTACGCTTTATCTTAACTTTTTATATGCCAGATTACCTATAGACTGAAGTATTTGAACTAGCACTATTAAGGTAAATACAGTATAAAACATTACTTGGTTATCAAATCTTTGATATCCATAGGTTAACGCTACAGCTCCAAGACCGCCTGCACCTACTGCACCAGCCATTGCTGAATATCCTAATATTGATATTACTGAAAGAGTTACACCAGATATTATGGATGGTAGCGCTTCTTTAACCATTACCTTAAAAATTATTTGAGTATCTGAAGCTCCGAAAGACTTTGCAGCTTCTATAAGACCCTTGTCTACTTCCTTTAATGCACCTTCTATAACTCTAGCTATAAATGGTGCTGCCCCAATTGTTAAAGGAACTAACGCTGCAGTCTCACCTATACTTTTACCTACTATAAATCTAGTAAGAGGTATTATAGCAACTATTAATATAATAAATGGAAAGCTTCTAAATATATTTATTACAAAATCTAAAATACTAAATATTACCCTATTAGGTTTTAGTCCATTCTTATCAGTTATTATAAGAAGAATTGCTAATATAAATCCCAATATACTTGCAATAATAGTTGAAATTATAACCATATAAAGAGTTTTCCCTAAAGCTGGGACTAAAACTAGATTAAAAAACTCCATAAAATTATCACTCATTTGTAGTAACCTCCCATCCAACATGCTTTGAATCTAAGTAATTAATTATGCTATCCTTTTTATCCTCGCCTACATTAATTACTAATGAGCCAAGTACATCATCTCTAAATCTTTCAAGTTTACCCCAAACTATTGAAAAATCTATATCAAGATCTCTTGCCATGGATGTTATTATGCTTTGATGTGAGTTATCCTTAGGGAATAATATCTTTATATTAACTCCTTCATTTGGTAAAACCTCTTCTTCTCCAAGAAGATTCTTTAAAGCTTTAGTATGTCTTAAGAATAGGTCCTCTACATGTCCAACTTCAAGTACCTCTCCGCCTTCAAGTATTGCAACTCTTTCACATACTTCCTTAACTACTTCCATTTGATGAGTAACTATAATTATAGTTATTCCAAGTTTCTCATTTATTTCTCTTAAAAGTGATAATATTGATTTAGTTGTTTTTGGATCTAGTGCTGATGTAGCTTCATCACAAAGAAGTATATTAGGTTCAAGAGCCAATGCTCTTGCAATTGCTACTCTTTGCTTTTGTCCACCACTAAGCTGTCTTGGCTTACTTTTCGCCTTATCTTCTAGTCCTACAATTTTTAGTAGTTCATCAACTCTAGTCTTAATTTTAGCCTTTGGTATGCCCCAACATTCCATAGGTAAAGCTATGTTGTCATAAACATTCTTTCTCTCAAGTAGAGAAAAGTGCTGGAATATCATTCCTAAATCTTTTCTAAAACTTCTCATTTCCTTACCTTTTAGGTCTTTTACCTCTTGTCCTCTTACAGTTACACTACCTGTATTATAGGACTCAAGTCCATTTAGACATCTAAGCAAGGTTGACTTTCCTGCCCCACTATGGCCAACCAATCCAAATATTTCGCCCTCATTTATATCTAGATTAATGTCTTTAAGAACTTGTATATCGTTGAAACTCTTATTTAGCCCTTCAATCTTTATCATACAAATCCCCCTCAAAATAATTGTCAACAAATAATTACTATCAGATAAATGCTGCAAAAAAATTATAAAGGTCACCAGTCAACTTTTTCTGCCCATCTGCCTTTCCTAACTTAAGTGAGTAAAATTAGAAGACTAATCATTCCTTTTTGTACTGAATATAAAGTCAATATATTTATACTAAGCACAAAAAACGCCGGAGAATAAACTCCGGCGATATAAGCCTTACATTTACCCTCATCTCTCAACGCAATGCGTCGCAGGAATTGGCACCTTTGTATATGTATATGAACATATACCGGTTGCCGGGCTTCATCGGGCCAGTCCCTCCACCTCTCTAGATAAGAACGATAATATTTATTTTGTTTTCCATTGACATTACTATAATATTTTTTTCTTATTAAATCAATAGTTTTTTTAAATTATTAAGAAAATATTATTAATATATGAACAATATTAACAATTTCACAAAGAAACCTATTACATTGTATAATTATTTAATATTTTAAAAGTACTTTTCTTATTGGAAGACTATGTTAAGTTGTAAATTAAAAAATATTTACCTTATACCATACTTTTTAAATTACTTGACTTTTTATTCATCAGTAAATATAAAACACTTCCTATTATAATAGTAACAATTCCAGATATTATAAAAGCATCAGTAATTCCTAAACCTTTAGATATAAAACCTTCAAATAAACTTCCTAAAGGAGTTGCTCCTGCAAAAACCATGGCATAAACACTCATCACTCTACCCCTGAACTCATCTTTTGACTTTAGTTGAATCGTAGAGTTTGCCGTAGTTGAAAATAAAACATTAAATATTCCAGATATAAATAAACATATCATTGAGACCCCATAGGATTTAAATACCCCTGTAAAAACAAGCATTATAGAAATTACTGTACCAGCTAAAAACATCAAACTTCTCTTTGGTCCTCTGCTTTTAGTTGCAACTACGAAGGCTGAAAGCATAGATCCAAGTCCCATAGCTGACATAAGATATCCATAGCCATCAGAATCCATATTTAATACTTGCTTAGCAAGAAGTGGTATTAACACACTATAATTCATTGCAAAGGTGGATACAAAAAACACTAATAAAATAGTAAACAAAATCTCTTTTGATTTAAATACATATTTTACACCTTCTTTTACATCCAATAGCATATTCTTATTACCTGCAGCCTTTTTAGAAATACCTTGAGCTGAAATCTTATAAATACCATAAACTAAAGGAATGAAACTTACTGCATTTAGTAGAAAGCATATAAAGAACCCAAATAGTTTTATCATTATTCCAGCTACCGCTGGTCCCACCATCCTTGCTGCATTAAATACTGTAGAATTGAGGGCTATTGCATTCATCAAATCCTCTTTTCCTACAAGTTCTATCATAAAAGACTGCCTTGCTGGCATATCTACAGCATTACAGCACCCCAATATTGTTGCTAAAACTAATATATGCCAGTATTGAATGGTATGAGTGAAAACTAAAAAAGTTAGCACAAAAGCTAATACTCCCATAATAGATTGAGTTATAAGTAATATTTTTTTCTTTGGGTAGTTATCTATTAAAGCACCTGCAAATAAGGAAAATAATAATACAGGTGTAAACTGCAGAGCACTTACAAAGCTAAGCTTTAAGGCCGAATCAGTCAAGGTTACAACTAGCCATGACTGACCTGCATTCTGCATCCATGTACCTATAAGCGAAACTATAGAGCCTATAAAAAAATATCTAAAATCCTTGTGACTGAGTGCCCCAAGTGAAATTCTCCCCCATTTATTCATTGCTACTTCCCCTTTCCTTTATTAATAAATTTCTAGTCCCCTTTGTTTTTAATTCTGTGACACTATATATAGGAACTATTTATAACAAGTATAAATTAATAGTTGTAGTTGGTTCCCTATATAGATATTCTTCATGAAAACCCAATTAATACATATTCGATAGGCTATGTTCAAGAATAATGTTGAAATTAAATGGTTAAGAAGGAGATGCTATATGAGCGAGCTATTAGCGCAAGCTCATCTAAGCATCGGATGACTGACCACTTAATTTCAACACAGTGCTTTAACATCTCCATTCGATAAAAAAATTTTAACGTCATATTTAAAATTATCACAAATTATGATAAGATTTTCAATTGTAGTATAGTTCATAAGGGGGATATTTAATTGATTAATTTAGCCTTACTCTGTATTTCAGGTTTTATTGCAGCCTTTGTTGATTCCATTGCTGGTGGCGGTGGTCTCATAAGCCTTCCAGCTTATATGCTTTTTGGATTACCTCCACATATTGCTCTTGGTACTAATAAGTTTTCATCAACCACCGCAGCACTTACGTCATCCATTCGCTTTATAAAGGAAGGAAAAGCGGACCTATCCTTATTAAAGTTCATTGTACCTTTTACTTTTGTAGGTTCTGTTTTGGGGGTTAAGTCCGTATTAATAATAAATCAAAGTTTTCTTACTCCTCTAGTTATGATTTTAGTTTTAATTGTTGGAGTATACTCATTATTCTCAAAAAATCTTGGTCTTGAAAGCCACTATAGAGGAAAGACAAGAAATCTTATTATAGTAGGAACCATATTCGGATTTTCACTAGGCTTCTACGACGGCTTTTTTGGCCCAGGAACTGGATCATTTTTAATCTTTGGTTTTATAAAGATATTTAAACTAGACTTTGTAGAAGCAAATGCCAACTGCAAGATATTAAATTTCACTTCTAACATAGCTGCGCTAATTACCTTTGCTATAGAAGGAAAGATAAATTATTTTTACGGAGTTTTAGTAGCATTATTCATGATATTGGGTGCACTTATTGGCTCAAAGATTGCATTAAAGAAAGGCGCTAAGCTTATAAAGCCAGTATTTGTCACAATGTCTCTTGCCGTTTCCATTAAAATGCTTCTTTCGCTATAAACCTTATTATTTCTACTATTAATATCAGAAATGATTGTTAAAACTTTTTATAATTAATATTAAGAAACGCTAATCTCACTTTTTTAGCGTTTTTTTTAATATGATCATATTTATAAATATATATGAACAAATCATATTAAGTGCTCTATGGTTATTTTTGATAAAACCCACATTTTAAATACTTATAATTTAGAAAATATTACAATAGCAAATATTTTAATGGTTAGATATTGATTATGGAAATATAAAATGATATATTATACTTGTAAACATATTCATGGTTTATATTTTTTTAAAATTTTGTGCAATCGCTTGCATGTTGTTCTAATAAATTTAAATGGAGGATTAGTATGAGAAATTATATTTTGCATGATGAGTGGAAAATAATCGAAAAAGGATTTCATCCAGAAGAAAATAGAATATACGAGAGTTTTATGAGTTTAGGAAATGGCTACATGGGTATGAGGGGAAATTTCGAGGAAGATTTTTCAGGCGATTCTCTTCAAGGTAGCTACATTGCAGGTGTATACTATCCAGACAAAACTAGAGTTGGCTGGTGGAAAAATGGTTACCCTGAATACTTTGCAAAGGTTTTAAACTCAGTTAATTATATTGGAATAAGAATAAAAATAAACGGTGAAAACTTAGATATAGCAAAATTAAAAGAAGTTAAAGACTTCTCAAGAGTTCTTAACATGAGAGACGGCTCTCTTGAAAGAAGTTTCGTTGCTGTTTCTAATGATGGTAAAGAAACTAAGGTAGAAGTTAAAAGGTTTATAAGCCTTAAAGATAAAGAAGTTGCAGCTATCTCCTACTCTGTTACACCATTAAACTATGATGGCAAGATAGAATTTACTCCATATCTTGATGGAAACATAGTAAATGAAGATTCAAACTATGATGAGGTATTCTGGAATGAAGTGTCTCAAAAATCCACTCCTTTTTATGGAGAAGTTACAATGCAGACTAAAAAGACAAATTACTATGTAACTGCTGCTATGTCATATGATGTCTTCCTTGATGGTAACAATGCAAACGTTACTCCTGAGGTTTCCCATAGAAGTAAATACGCTGAAAATACTGTTTCTGTTTCAACACAAAAAAATAGTACAGCTACTTTATATAAATACGTTGGTGTTGCAAGCAATCGATATTATGAAGAAGAACTTGTAATAGCTAAAGCTTACGATGCTGTTGAAAGAGCAAAAAATGCTGGTTTTGATAAGCTTTTTGCTGAGCACAGTACAAAATGGCATGAGCATTGGAATGAAAGTGATATCGTAATTAAAGGTGATGTTGCTGCTCAACAAGGCATAAGATTTAATATATTCCATATGACTGCTACTTATACTGGTGAAGATTCAAGGTTGAATATAGGACCTAAAGGCTTTACTGGTGAAAAATATGGCGGAAGTACTTACTGGGATACAGAAGCATATTGCATTCCTTTCTATTTAAGTACAGCTGATGAAAAAATAGCTAGACAGCTTCTTATATATAGATATAACCAATTGGACAAGGCTAAAGAAAATGCTGCAAAGCTTGGACTAAAAGGAGCTCTTTATCCAATGGTAACTATGACAGGAGAAGAATGTCATAATGAATGGGAAATAACCTTCGAAGAAATCCACAGAAATGCAGCAATACCTTACGGTATATTTAACTATGTTAGATACACTGGTGATAAAAAGTATCTTGCTGAATACGGCTTCGATGTAATTCTTGAAACAGCTAGATTCTGGGTATCAAGATCTAACTATGTTCCTCAAAAGGACAAGTACATGATTCTTGGTGTAACTGGTCCAAATGAATATGAAAATAACGTTAATAATAACTGGTATACAAATACTATGGCAGCTTGGAATATATCCTACGCTTTAGAAACTTATGATTTCTTAAAGGAAAACTACCCAGCTGAACTTAAGTCTCTTGTTGAAAAACTAGGAATAACAGATGATGAGCTTGCTCAAATGAAGGAAGTCTCTTCAAAAATGTACTATCCTATGATTGAAGAATTAGGAGTATTCTCTCAACAAGATAATTATATGGATAAAGAGCAGATTTTAGTGAAAGATTTAGATCCTTCAAATCTTCCTCTTAATCAAAAATGGTCTTGGGATAGAATTCTTAGAAGTTGCTTCATCAAGCAAGCAGATGTACTTCAAGGAATTTTCTTCTTAAGTGATAGATACGATTTAGAAACTAAGAAAAAGAACTTTGAGTTCTATGAACCAAGAACTGTACATGAGTCTTCTCTATCTCCATGTGTTCACTCAATAATAGCTGCTGAAATTGGAAATACAGAAAAAGCTTATGAAATGTATTTGAGAACCTCTAGACTTGATCTAGATAACTACAATAATGATACTGACGACGGACTTCACATAACAAGTATGGCTGGAACTTGGATGTCAATAGTTTATGGTTTTGGTGGTATGAAGTTAAAAGATGATATGCTTCACTTCTCACCATTTATTCCTGAAGTTTGGGATGAGTATTCATTTAAAGTAATGTTTAGAGGTAACCTATTAAATATAACTGTTAATAAGAAAAATATAATTATAAATCAAGAAAAAGGATCAAACCTTATTATAAAAGTTAATAATAAAGAATATGAATTAAATGGTTCAACTATAACCATTTAAAGTATAGATTGGGAGGATTATTTATGAGTAAATTACCTAATGTTGCATATTTCTGTATGGAATATGGTCTAGACGCATCAATAAAAACTTATGCTGGAGGTCTTGGTATCTTAGCTGGAGACTACATGAAAGGTGTTAACGATCATGAGTTTCCAATGGTAGGTTTAGGGATAAAATGGAAACAAGGCTATACAGATCAAAGAATCAATGAAGAAGGCAAACCTTATGACAGTTATACAAATCAAGATTATGATTGCCTTGAAGATACAGGTATAAAGGTTAAAGTAAAAATAAGACAAAGAGATGTGGCTATAAAGGTTTGGAAGGTTACAAAGTTTGGAGTATGCCCTCTTTACCTATTAGATACTGATATTCCTGAAAATGCTGACACTTGGATAACTGGTCAATTGTACGGCTGGTTTGGCGAAGAAAGAATAGCTCAAGAAATGGTTCTAGGTATTGGCGGTGTCAGAGCTCTAAGAGCTTTAGGCTATGAAGCTGAAGTTTACCACTTCAATGAAGGTCATGCTCTATTTGCTGGTTTTGAACTTCTTAGAGAAAAGATGGAAGCTGGACTTACTTTCGATGAAGCCTTAAAAGCAACTAAAGAAGAAGTTGTATTTACAACTCACACTCCAATAGTTGAAGGAAATGAGTCTCATACACTTGATATATTAATGTATATGGGTGCAAACAATGGTTTAACTGTTGAACAGCTTGTTAGCTTAGGCGGAGCTCCTTTCAACATGACTGTAGGTGCTTTAAAAATGTCTAGAATAGCTAATGCTGTTGCACAACTTCACATGGAAACAGCTAATAAGATGTGGGAAGGTGTAACTGACAGACCAGAAATCATAGGAATAACAAATGCTATACACACTCCTACTTGGGTAGATTCTGCTATGCTTGCAGCTGCTGATGGAGAAGGTGATCTTTGGGAAACTCATATGAAGAATAAGAGAGATCTTATAAAATTCGTAAATGAGAGAACTGGAGTTACACTAGATGCTGATAAGCTTTTAATAGGTTTCTCAAGAAGAGCTGCTCCATATAAGAGAAGTAACTTAATTTTTACTGATCCTGAAGTAGTAGAACCATTATTAAAGTCAGGTAAGCTTCAAATAGTATTCTCTGGTAAGGCTCATCCACTAGATGATACAGGAAAGAAGATAGTTGCTAATATAGTTGATATGACTAAGAAGTACCCTAACTCAGTAGTTTTCCTTGAAAACTATGATATGACAATAGGAAAGGCTCTTACTAGAGGTTCTGATGTATGGTTAAACAATCCAAGAAGACCTCTTGAAGCTTCAGGTACATCTGGAATGAAAGCTGCTATGAATGGTGTTCTTAACTGCTCTATCCTTGACGGATGGTGGCCAGAAGCTTGTGAACATGGAGTAAACGGCTGGCAGTTTGGTGATGGCAAAGGAGTTAGTGACTTTGCAACTCTTGAAGAATTAGATAATCATGATTTAAGAGCACTATACGATGTATTATTGTCAGAAGTAATTCCTACTTATTATGATAACAAAGATAAATGGATTGAAATGATGAAAGCTTCTATAGTAAGCTGCAGAGAAAAGTTCGCAGTAAAGAGAATGCTTGATGAGTACTACAATCTTATGTATATAAAAAAATAGTATAATTTTTACCAAGTAATATTTATAAACTTAAACCCTTGATAGTTTGATACTTTGAATATACACCTAATTTATATACTGAATAATATCATTAACGATAATAAGAATAAAAAAACCACTGAAGCGTCCTTCTTCAGTGGTTTTTTATTCTTATTCTTATTCTAATTTGTTGAAAGTTGATTCTCTCTCTACAAACTTGGTTTCTATTATATAATGATCTAACTCTTCTTCTTTCTGCTGTAATCTATCTATAAGAAGTTTTGCAGCATAGTATCCTAACTTTTTAGCATTGATATCAACTGTTGATAATGGTGGGTTTTGATATTCTGATAAAGGTATATTATTAAAACCAACTAACCATATATCTTTTATCTTTTCTTCCTTAAGTCTTCTTGAAACACCAAAAGCCAACAAGTCATCTGTTGTTACTATTGCACTTGGTTTTTTAAAATTAATTATAGTTGAACAGGCTTCATATCCATCTGTTTCTGTAAAGTCTCCCATTTGCATTATCAAATTTTCATCAAATTCAATGTTTGCCTCACTTAATGCCTCTTTATAACCACTAAGTCTGTCCTTAGACATAGTTCTCTCAGAAGGCCCTCCAATAAAAGCTATATCCTTATGCCCTTTATCTATTAGTCTCTTTGTAACATCATACATGGCCCTTTTATTATCATTATCTACCCATAAAATATTCTCTGCTGTTTCTGGTCTACCTACTATAACAAAAGGGAAATTTCTTTCACTCAAGTACTCAACACACTTATCCTCTGACCTAGTAGTAAGTAAAAGCATTCCATCAACCATTTTACTGTTTATATAATTAGCCAAGAAAGAGATCTCCTCTTCTTCATTTTTACTAAAGGTATAAACAATGGAGTACCCCATCTTCTGAGCATATATACTTATCCCTGTCATAACCTGAATGAAGAATGGATTTCTAAAAAGATCTTCTTCTCCACTTGGTAGTATCAACCCAAGAATTTTCGTTACATTATTAGCTAAACTTCTTGCTATCACATTAGGATGATAATTTAACCTTTTAACCGTTTCCATAACTCTTTCTTTTGTTTCATCACTTATTCTAGGATTGCCAGCTAGAACTCTAGACACTGTGGATGGGGAAACGTTTGCTTCTCTGGCCACATCCTTTATAGTCACATTCATTTTGAATTTACCTCCCATAAAAAAACACTAATTCCTCAACAATTAGCCATTTTTCACTCCTCATAATTTTCACTAAATCTTTACTTAAATTCATTAAAGCATCTTGTGATTAACCACTTAATTTTAACATAATTTTTTTAACCTTAATTCTATATTCTTTCTTCCGAATAACATAAAAATAACTCAATTAGAAATATTCATATAACAAAAATATTACTTTTCTAATAAGATAAACATTCTATTAACATTATACTACCAATAATGATAAAAAGCGAGGTTTGTTGACCTTTAATAATCAAATTATAATAAATCACAAACATAAAAACTGTAAAAAGATTAAATTTATACTATAGTGTTTTTTTATAAATTTACTCTAATATATTGATGTACCGATTCATATTAAAATTTATATTTTCACAGCTTTCTCTAAGAATCCAGAGGAGTTTTGAAAATACATCTGAGATTGAAGTGGTCAATCTTTAATAGGTACAAAGTTATGTATTATTTTTTATAGTATTCTCTAATATTTCATAAGTGCTTTAATATTTATAGAAAATTTCTCTATAATATTTTATAATTAAGTTAAACGCTTAAACATTATGGGGGTAATAGTTTATGGATGTAAAATGTTGTATTTTTGATTTAGATGGAGTAATAGTTGATACTGCAAAATATCATTATCTAGCTTGGAAACGATTAGCTAATGAATTAGGTTTTGATTTTACTGAAAAAGACAACGAAAGATTAAAAGGGGTTAGTAGAATGGCTTCTCTAGAGATTTTACTTTCAATCGGTAAAGTATCTCTAAGCGAAGAAGAAAAAGTAGAGCTAGCTGCTAAAAAAAATGCTTGGTATGTTGAGTACATATCTAAAATGAATAAAGATGAAATACTACCTGGTGTTGAAAACTTTCTAAGTACTCTAAGAGCATCTGGAATAAAAGTATCACTAGGTTCAGCTTCTAAAAATTCAATGATGATTTTAGATAACCTTGAACTTACAAGATACTTTGACGCTATAATAGATGGAAACAAGGTATCTGAGGCTAAACCAGATCCAGAAGTATTTTTACTTGGAGCTAAAGAGCTAAATATATCTCCTGAGTTTTGTGTAGTTTTTGAAGATGCTGAAGCTGGTATAGAGGCTGCTACAAGAGCCGGTATGAGATCTATAGGTATAGGTTCTCCTGAAACTTTAGGTAAAGCTACAAAAGTTGTACCTAACTTAGAAAATTCTGATTTAAATCTTTTAAAATTTTAAGTAAAAACACACTGAGGCAATAGCTTCAGTGTGTTTTTTAATAATTTGTCTTTCCCAATTTATATTAGTAAAAACAAAGAGAGATCCTATCATTTTTATGCTATTACCTTAGATACTATTATAGCTACTCCAATTAACATTCCTGCTATAACTATAGCTACAGCAGTATTTTTGTTCTCTAATTCCTTATTAAAATCAGCTGGGATAACCTTATCAAAAACAACATACCCAATAGCCATAATAATTATACCTAATATTCCGAACAATAGGCTTAACCCAAGATTAGCTAAAACCGCCATCATAACCCCTCCTTATACATTTACTATAATTTTACCATATAATACTATATTATTGAACAAATTTTACTTTGCAAATCATCACTTTTTATATCCATAGTAATAGATGTTCCAGTTCTATAATTTATA
Organism: Clostridium sp. C8-1-8; assembly: GCF_009928445.1. Lineage (GTDB taxonomy): Bacteria > Bacillota > Clostridia > Clostridiales > Clostridiaceae > Clostridium_AR. The sequence continues at coordinate 26,491 of NZ_JAABNO010000017.1, forward strand.
AGCTTATTATCAACTATTTTATGAATTGATTGTAATTTTATCTATCTATATCTTATCTTTAACTGACATATCTATATACAAATTATATTAAAACATAGCATTAGTTTTAGAGAGTTTACAACTTATCAGTGATATTATACCATGTTTAATTAACACTTATCTTATCCTTTATCTTTTCAAATAGTTTATCACCTATTCTATCTACCTTTTTGATGTCATCTATAGTCTTAAATCCATTATTTTTTTGTCTATACTCTATAATCTTTTCTGCTGTAACAGCTCCTATACCAGGAATCTTATCTAACTCTTCCTTAGAAGCTGTATTTAGATTTACTACTGCTCCACTATCACTAACAACTGATGAAACACTTACCTCTTTATTACTTGCTGTAATATTGTTTGTACCGACTTTATCTTTGCTGCCAATCACTATACATTCATTATTCACAAGCTTCTTTGCTTGATTAATTGATGATAAATCTGCTTTATCTGTTAGTCCACCTGCTTCCGTTATAAGATCTTTTACTATACTTCCTTCATCTAGATAATATACATCCGCCTTTCTTACTTCTCCTTTAATCTCAACTACTACTTTCTTTGCTTGGGTATTACTGTCCGTATCAGTAGTTTCTTTTTTACTACTACCAGCCTCTTTTTTATCACCTTTTGAAGCTTTAGCTTCCTTTTGATCAACGTCAACAAACATGTCTTCCATATCTTTCTGTGTTAAATTTTTTTGCCTTGTGTTAAAATAACCTATAGTTATGAATGTTATAAAAAATAACACCATAACTGAAGCTCCGATTATTTTTTCTCTTTTTTTCATCTTATATCACCTCATTTTATAAAGAAAAATACATAGTTATGCAATATATAGTAACAGTAATGTACTCTATAACCTACTATTTTAATTTTTATATAAAAGTTAAAAATATTAATAAATTTATACGCTTTATTATTTTGATTATTGCCAAATAAGCAAAAATATATAGCAAAATTTGTATAAATTTGATATACTTAAATCTATTGAATAAATATGCGGGGGATACATATGAGAAAGATATCGATATTTTTTAGCATGCTTTCAATTTTTTTACTTATGTGTGGAAGTGTGAATGTAAAGGCAGCTACCTCAGCACCACCAGAGGTTGAATCAGAGGCTGCAGTACTAATGGATGTAAATACCGGTGATATTATTTATGACAAAAATGCCAACAAACCTTTAGCTCCAGCCTCTACAACAAAGGTAATGACAGCACTTCTTACATTGGAAAAAGCAAAATTAGATGATAAGGTTACCATAAGCAAGGTACCACCAACTGCTGAAGGAACTTCTATTGGATTAAAAGAAGGCGAGATTTATACAGTAAATGACCTTCTCCACGGACTTCTTCTTGAATCCGCAAACGACTGCGCTGAGGCCTTAGCAGAGCATGTTGGGGGATCTATGGATAACTTTGTTAAAATGATGAATGAAAGAGCAAAGCAATTAGGTGCAAATAACACCAACTTTGTAAATCCTAGTGGACTATATGAGCCTAACCACTTAACAACGGCGCACGACTTATCTTTAATGCTTAAGGAAGCTATAAAGAACCCTACTTTTGTTAAAATATGTAGAACTCAAGTTTATAAATTTCCACCTAGTAACTTAGATGGAAACGAAAAATGGGTTTCTACAAAAGATGAGTTGATAAGAAAAAACTCACCACACGAGTATCAATATGCTTTAGCAGGAAAGACTGGATACACAACTTTATCTAAACACACTTTTACTGCTGCAGCAGAAAAAGATGGCCATACTTTAATTGTTTCAATGCTATACTCTCAAAGTAAACAGTTTTACTTCGATGATGCAAAAAAATTATTTGAGTACGGATTCAATAACTACAAACCTATAAAGTTATATTGCAAAGGTGATGAAGTAGCTAGCTACAATGTAACTAAGTCTTTATCGGTTCCGCTAATAGCTACAAAGGATATATATTACCTAATAAATAAAAATGATTATAAGCCTAATTTGTCTGATAATGATATAAAAAACAACCTTGCTCCTAAGATAACGATAAAAAGTGCTAACTTAGAAAAATCATCCTTCAAGCAAGGTCAAGAAATTTTAGATTCAGATGTTACAGTAAAAGGTAAGGAACTATGTGATTTAAAACTAGCCTCAAGTATTGATAGGGAGTACAAGGGTATATTACCTACATCTGCATCCTATAAAAACATAAAACCATTTGTACTAGCTTTAACCATAGCAATTACCTCTATATTCCTTATAACTTTAAGAAAATATATTAAGTTTAAGAAAAAACAATATATTTTGAGACGTAAATATGACAATATAGCTCAATAATTGAAATAAAAAAATACATACTGCCTGCAACTACATCTTTAAATAAATCCATAAAAAGGCAGGTTAACCAAAAAGCACTGAAGAGAGAATTCCTTCAGTACTTTTTTATTTATATATATTAATATTTTTGTATTCTTTAATTATAAAGCTCTTAACTCAGCTGTTAAACTTGTTTTATTTTATTAATAAGTTCTTTCATATCTTCGGGTAAATCCGCTTTAAGTGAAAGTACTTTTTTTGTTCTCGGGCTTAAAAAATCTAATCTATAAGCATGTAAAGCCTGCCTTGATATATAGTTGTCATCGCCCTCAATGCCATAAAGGGTATCTCCAAATATAGGATGGCCCATATGACTTAAATGAACCCTTATCTGATGAGTTCTTCCAGTCTCTAGTGTACATTCTACTACATCAGCATCTTTAAGTCTTTCTAATACCCTGTAATGAGTTACGCTTCGTTGCCCAAATTCATTGACTTCTCTCTTTATAGAATCAACTGCTGGTCTATGTATAGGCAGGTCTATAGTACCTTCTGTAGAATCTAAATTTCCATGTACTATAGCTATATATCTCTTTTCAATGGCAACAGAGTCTTCTCCAGGCTCCTTTATATCTCCATTTTTATCTTTGTCCATAGCATTCTGCTTTGATAATGCCATATGAGCATATTGATTCTTTGCTATTATTATTAATCCTGAAGTATTCATATCTAATCTACTAACTAGACGAACTATACAATTTTGGTTAGTTTCATTAAAATAGTTTATGACTCCATTAGCTAAAGTACCAGATTGATGACTTTTAGTAGGGTGAACTACCATAAATGGATCTTTGTCTAAAACTAAAATATCATCATCTTCATATATTATTTTCAAATCCATTTTTTCTGGTGCGATATTCTGAGTCTCATCTTTAGAAACATTGACTTCTATGTGATCATCAGCCTTCAGCACATAGTTCATTTTTACAACTTTACTATTGGCCTTTATTCTGCCATCTATTGCAGCCCCCCTAATGAGTCTGGTTGATAGTCCTAACTTTTCCTTAAGAAAATCTCTTATCTTTCTTCCCTCATATCCTTTTGGGACTACTTCTCTTATGTAGCTCATATGATTCTCCTATCTATCTTTAAAAGCAATAACCTCTATTTCTATAACTGCATCTTTAGGCAATCTGCTTATCTCAACACAGCTTCTAGCTGGAGGATTTTCCTTAAAGAATTCTCCATAAACTTCATTTACTGAACCAAAGTCATCAATATTCTTTAGGAATATAGTTGCTTTTATTATATTTTCTAAGGAACTTCCAGCTTGCTCTAATATAGCTTTTACATTAAGCATTGATCTCTTAGTAGCTTCCTTTATATCAGTTACTAACTCACCTGTAGCAGGATCTATCGGAATTTGACCAGAAGTAAATATAAGATTGTCAATACTAATACCTTGACTATATGGTCCTATTGCTTTTGGTGCATTTTCTGTAGAAATAATATTCTTCATTTTCATTTCTCCTTTAATTCTTAAAATCTTTACCCAATATAACAATTATATCAAAATTATCATCGTTTTTTGATATAGTTCCAAATTTATTAATATTTATATCCGAAGAAACAATATCTTTGATACTATTGTCCTTTAGTTGTATTTCACTCTTACTGGTTTCCTTTGTATTACCTACCTCAATATTCTTATATCCTTTATCCTTTAGTTCTTTCATATACTTTGATGCTAGTCCTTGAGTTTTTGTTCCATTTAGAACTTTAATCTTCATAGAACTTTTAGCTATTTCTTTATTACTTTCATTGTTAACTTTTCCTTTACTATCTTTATCAGAAAACAAATTAATTATTTCTGTATTAGCTTCCTTATCATAAATAAGATAAGAAATACCATCTATAGTTCTAGGAACTCCTTTTAAGGTGTACATCTGAACGTTTTCCTTATTAAGCCCTATTGCTTCTTTTCCTAAAGCAAGTAAGGTCTTAGGCGGCATATCAGTTTCTATATACTTAGGTAGTACATCTAATATTTTACCAATCTTAGGTACTATAGTTATAGATGTACACCTTTCTACAACTTTTCCAATGAATTTATGCTGATTATCTATTCTATCCAAATCACCATTCGCTAATCCTGTTCCATCATTGTTTTTTCTCCATCTGAAAAACTCTTCTGCCTTTTTACCGTCTAAAAGTACTGTCTCACCTTTTTTGAATTTTATGTGCAAGTCCTGTGCTGCATCATCATAATACATATTCCTATCTATGGTCATCTCAACGCCTCCAATAGCGTCTACAAAGCTCCTAAAGCCATCATAATTGAGTTTTACCACATAATCTATATCAACTGTCATGATGTTTTCTACAGCCTGCTTTATGGCACTGTCTCCACCTATAGAAAAAGCGGCATTTATCTTTTGACTTGAATTCTTTATCTTAATCATCATATCTCTTGGAATTGATACTATATACGCCTTTTTTTCCTTAGGAATCAACCTCACAAGCATTATGGTATCAGTTCTTTTTATGCTATCATTGTTTTTCTGATTAGGATCGCCTATATCCATGCCTAAAAATAATATATTTGTAGGTAAAGAAGTATCCTTCTCTACAGCATTACCATTATAGTTTTTACTAAACTTACCCAAGTATTTATAAAAAAAAGCCCCTGTACATAAGGAAATTATAATTAATAAAACTAACAGTATCAGTAGACTTACCTTAAATTTATTTTTCAATAAATTCTTTGAACCCATAAACTCACCTTCTAACGTCGCATTTTTACATCTTTTTCCATTGTAAAATAATTATAACATTTTTGCAACAATTAAAAGCATCAAATATGTTAATAATGTATTCCTAAACCGCATTAATTCTCATAGATAGCTATATTACTAATTTTAGTAGTAATATAATTAGTAGTAAAATAAAAGGCATAGATTAATTTAAATATACTAATCTATACCTTTTATTTGTTTTCTATTATGCTAAACATTATTGTTTAAATCAAGTAATTTAACAGCCTTTTATTTTTAACAACAAGTCATTCCTAGCTTCTATGGTTAAAGGGTGTACAAGTTGTCCTAGCTTAATAACATAGGTTATAGTATTGTCAAAGCCTTGCAGAACTCCCTTATCTAAATCAGCATAAGTTACAATCCTTAATTCTTCTACACCCTTATAATCTCTATTTGGTTCAATATAATCAGCTATATATATTATTTTCTCAAGTAAGCTCATAGATTTTTTGCCAGTGGTGTGATATCTCACAGCACTTAATACTTCTTCATCTTTAATATTCATAGTTTCCTTTGCTATAATAGAGCCTATTAAACCATGTAGTATTTGAGGTGACTTTCTTGTAATCTCGTCTATTTCTATACTTCTAGACTTTAAAAATTCAAATTGATCATCTATTCTCATATTTTTAGCACAATCATGAACTAAGGCCGCAAGCTTAGCTTTTTCTTTAGACTCACCATTTTTCTCTGCCAGAAGCTCTGCTGCAGATACTACACCTAAGGTATGTCTATATCTACTTTCAGTGAGATTTTTCTTTAGATAGGCATCAATTTCTTCATATGACCACACAAAAATTCCCCCATTCCTAAACTATTAATTAATAAAAAAAATGTAGTTATTCTTAAATATAAAGTAGAGATTATATAAAAACAAACTATATCTTCCCGCCATAAATAACTATGGAGACTAAATATTTTTATATAGCTCATTTTCTTTAATATATTTATCAACCTCGTAAGGTATAAAAAAGTCAACTTTGAAACCATGACTAATTCTTTCTCTTATTAAAGTTGACGAAATATCTAACTGTAAGAGATTTAAAAATATAATTTTTGTATCGTACTTAGCTTCAATTGATTTTTTCTCATCAACAAGAAGTTCTTCAGAAAAACCTGGCCTGTTAAACACTACTAGATTACAGTTATCTAGTATGATATCAACATTTTTCCACTTATTAAGGTCTACTAAGCAGTCAGCACCACTTATAAAATATAGTTCTGAATCTTTATATACATCTTTTAGGTGCAGCAAAGTTTCATAAGTATAACTGAAACCATCCTTATTTATCTCATAGTCACTGACATTAAAACCTTCATAATCCTTTATAGCTAGCTTTACCATCTGATATCTTATAGAACCTTCGGTTATATTCTTGCTTCTCTTATGTGGTGGATTACCACTTGGCATAAAAATAACTTCATCTAACCCCAAGATTCTTTTAGCTTCATATGCTATATATATATGACCATTGTGAATAGGATCAAAGGTTCCCCCAAGTATTCCTATCTTCCTTGCCATGATCTTCTACTTATTACCTTGTGGAAGTTCTATTTTAGGCTTTTTCTCTGACTTTTTATAAAGTACTATTTTGCTACCTATAGATTGAACCCCTTCGCATCCTATCTTCTCACATATAAAGTCTGAAGCTTCTCTTGTTTCAAAACCACTATTTTCTAATACTGTTATCTTAATTAGTTCTCTAGCTTCTAATGCCTCTTCTATTTGTCTTAAGAATGCTTCTTCAATACCATTCTTACCTAATTGAAATATAGGAGTTATTCCGTTTGCTAAAGATCTAAGATAAGCTCTTTGCTTTGTAGTTATCACTTTACTACCTCCATTTAAATGTATTACATTAATTATATAAAGATACAAATATAAGACCGTATTCAGGAGTATTGTTGAAATTAAGTGGTTATACAAGAGATACTATATTAGCAAACTATTACGTAAGCTCATTAAGACCTCCAATGATTAACCACTTTTTTCAATACATTACTTTGAACATGGTCAAATATACAAAATATAACTTCATATAATCATATGATTAAAAATTTATATATTTATATAAATATATAAATATATAGTAATAATGCAGTTTTATATTAAGGGTATGTTTAAGAATATTTTTTGAAATTAAGTGGTCATGAAGGAGATGCTATATGAGCGAGCTACTAGAATTAAATGATTTTTTCAGATGGAATGGCGTTAAGAAACTGTACTGTTCGAACGTAGTGAGTTTACAGTTTTAGCCATGGAATATGACAAAATCATATTAATTCTTTGCGTAAGCTCATCAAAGCATCGGATGACTGACCACTTAATTTCAACATGCTACTTTAACATAACCTACAGTAAGTACTCGAATTCGAAGTCTCTAAGTCTTACCATATCACCGTCTTCTATTCCCATCTCTCTTAGCTCATCAAGTACGCCTTTATTTCTAAGAACCTTATGGAAATACTTTAAGGAATCTGGTTCATTAACATTTACAGAATTTAGAAGTCTTTCTACAAAAGTTCCCTCTACAACATAAACCTTAACACCATCTTCTTCTTCTACTCTTATATCGTAAGTAAATCTCTTTTCTTCTGGTATAAATTTATCTTCTTCTTTAATTTCTAATTCAGTAATAGGTATTTCTTTAAGCATTCTTGCAGCTTCTTTTACAACGGCTTCTACACCTTCATAAGTTGCACCACTCATCTTAAATACCTTATCGTAACCCATTTCGTTGATCTTTTTCTTAAATTCTTCAAAGACTTCTTCGTCATATAACATATCTGCTTTGTTAGCCACAACTATCTGAGGTCTATCCCAAAGCTTAACACTGTACTTTTTAAGTTCTTCATTTATTTTAATAAAGTCTTCTACAGCATCTCTTCCTTCAATACCTGAAATATCAACTACGTGAACCAAAAGTCTTGTTCTTTCTATATGTCTTAGGAAATCTAGACCTAAACCTACACCTTCAGCTGCTCCTTCGATTATACCTGGTATATCAGCCATTACAAAAGCTTCTATTCCTGGAACACTTACAACCCCAAGATTGGGTTTTAAAGTTGTAAAATGATAGTTAGCAATCTTTGGTTTAGCCTTAGTAACTACTGATAAGAACGTAGACTTTCCAACGTTAGGGAATCCAAGAAGCCCAACATCTGCAAGAAGTTTAAGTTCAAGTTCAATCCATCTTTCTTCTCCTGGCATCCCTGGCTCTGCAAAGTTTGGTGCCTGTCTAGTAGGAGTTGCAAACTTTGCATTTCCTTTACCACCTTTTCCGCCTCTGCAGATTACATATTCGTCCTCTGGATGTGAAAGATCAGCCATTATCTTCTGTGTTTCAACATCTCTTATTAAAGTTCCCATAGGTACTTTAATAATAAGCTTTTCTCCATCTTTTCCATAGCATTTTGAGCCCGATCCATTAACGCCTCTTTCTGCTAGAAATTTCTTATTATATTTAAAATCAAGAAGTGTAGTTATACCTGTATCAACCTTTAGTATAACATCTCCACCTCTTCCTCCGTCGCCTCCATCTGGGCCTCCAAGAGGTATATATTTTTCTCTTCTAAAAGAGACTGATCCATTACCACCATCTCCGCTTTTCACAAAAACCTTGGCCGTATCAATAAACATAAGTTCATCACCTTACCTTATAGTGTTGTTTGTACTTGTTTTAAAATGCCCAACTCTTAGATATTTTAAAACAAGTACAAACTGCTTCATTTATATTATGCACATATATATATATTTTAAAAGCACCCTTTGTTAAAAAAGGGTGCTTTAAATAACTAGAATTATTCAGCTATTTCTTGAATTTCTACTGGATAAACAGAAGCTTTCTTCTTGTCTTTTCCAACTCTTTCAAACTTAACAACTCCATCGATCTTTGCAAATAAAGTATCATCGCTTCCTTTACCTACATTAGCACCTGGATGTATCTTTGTTCCTCTTTGTCTAACAATGATGTTTCCAGCAAGAACGAATTGTCCATCAGCTGACTTAACACCAAGTCTCTTTGACTCAGAATCTCTACCGTTCTTGGAGCTACCAACTCCCTTTTTATGAGCGAACAATTGAAGGTTCATGATTAGCATAGTACTACACCTCCTCTTTTTTTACACATATATATTGGTCTGTTTTATTTTTTCCAAAACTTTGTTCTAAGGATATTAAAATACTTTCTATGCTAAGTTCAAAAGTCTTTAATAAGACCTGAGCTTTTTGAATTTCATCTTCATCAAGTTCTTTGAGATCTAGCTTAATATATCCATTTGATATTTCATATGGAACATTAAGTTTAAGTACTTCATCTAAGCCTATAAGTACACTTTGAGATAATACAGAAACTGAATTGCATATCATATCATACGCTTCTCCAGCCATAATCATTTCTCTTTCTAAAAGAGCATGATTGTCTATTTTAAATCCAGTTATTATATCCTTACTCTTATAAAAATCTAATTTAACCATATTAAGCTTCTATTTTTTCTATAACTAGCTTTGTATAAGGTTGTCTGTGGCCGTTCTTTCTTCTATAGTCTTTCTTTCTCTTGTACTTGAAAACTATAATCTTCTTAGCCTTACCTTGAGCAGCTACCTTAGCAACTACCTTAGCACCTTCTACTACTGGTGTACCAACCTTAAGTTCACCATCCTTAGCTACTGCTAGAACTTCTGTTAACTCAACTGTTGATTCTACTTCAGCTTCTAATTTTTCAACGAATATAACATCGCCTTCTTGAACTCTGAATTGTTTTCCACCTGTCTTAACTACTGCGTACATAAAAACACCTCCTCATTACGGTCTCGCCACTACGGGTACGATAATTAAATCGATTTTTGGACCTTACGTGTGCGGTTCACAAAAGCCATTCTACCATATCGGACATATTTTGTAAAGTTATTTTTAAATATGTGCAACTTTAATACCAAATCTATTTTAGTATTAAGTGGTACATTGTTAATATAGTTGCAGCTTATAATCTTTTACAGCTTCTATCTGATTCTTGAATAATAATGGCTCTAATTTATAATAATGGTCAGTGGTATCAATAAATTTCAAATATATATTCTTATCCAACCCACCTATATCCCTAAGAAAACTTAGCTTATCGCCCATTACATATTTCTCATATACGTCTTTTAATTCTATATAGAAATCCTTAATAGTTCCTTCAGCTTCTGCCCTGATTATCTCATTCTTAATCAAATGCTTTATATATGATCCCTTAAGTCTTTTCCCATGTCCGTTACATACTTCACATTCTTCTTCTATATAGTCATATATACTTTTTCCTCTTCTGCTTCTTGATATCTGCAAAAGATTTAATTCCGTAAATTGAAATACTCTGGTTCTGCTTATGTCACCTTCTAAACTTTCCTTTACAGCATTATACACTTTGTTTTTAGCTTGTGTACTTTCCATATCTATAAAATCAACAACTATTATTCCACTAAGATTTCTAAGTCTTATCTGTCTTCCTATCTCTTTAGCTGCTTCAATATTAGTTTCTTCTGCAGTCTTTGCAAAATTTCTTCCAGTGATATTCTTTGCAGAATTTACATCTATAACATACATAGCCTCTGTCCTGTCTATCACTATGTTTCCACCACATTTTAGATTAACTTTAGAACTTCTTAAGTTTAATATCTCCTTTTCAATTCCATAGTAATCAAATAGGCTTCTTATTTCCTCGTGCATTATTAAACTAATATTTTTATTGCCATTTATATAGTCTTTAACAGCTTCATAGTCTTCAGAAGAATCAACTACAATCTTGGAGGTATCATTGTTTATATTATCTCTTAAGACCTTATGCAATAATGCATTTTCACCATATATCTTTTTATTCTTCAAGCTATATAAAGCTTCTTTTTCAATAGCTTCATATATTCCCTTAAGCTTGTTTATTTCTTCAGTTATCTCATCAATTGATGCAAATTGAGCGTTAGTTCTTATAGTTATAGAAAAGCCTTCTACTGGGTTAATATAAGCAGTGAAGCATTCCCTTAACTCACTATCTTCTATTCGTTTTGATATTAATACTTCAGCCTTACCTCTAGTGATCACAACAAATCTACCTGGAAGACTTACTGGCGCTGCTACCTTAGGCCCTTTACTGCCAAAACCTTCACTTATTATCTCAACAATAATATCCTGACCTTTTTTTAAAGATTTCTTATCCATATCAAAATGCATATATCCATTCTTCTCATGACCAATGTCTATAAACGCACTTCCTATGGCTGTGACAATATTTTTAATGGTTCCCTTATATATTTCTCCTGGGAGAGGTTCATTGTTTTCCTCTTCCACAAAGCACTCTGTAAGTAATCCCTTTTCCTTAATAGCAATCCTAAAAATTGATTGTCTTCTCTCTATAAACAGTTCTCTCATAATACATTACCGCAGCTATATATATTTATAAAGAGGAACTAATGCTTCTGCTTTATAAGCATAAAGCTCTTCTCTTTTTATATCAATAAAAGCTTCTTCCTCATAGTTTGTAGTTTTACTTCTTATATATGTTGCCAATAGTTCTGGAGAAAGATGTTCCCTGCTTCCACAGCTTATCAATGCATTTAATATAATCCTATCTTCATTAATCCAATACTTTAGTTCCTTTACCATAGGCTTTATATCAACCATCTTTTCACCATTTTTGCTTTTCTTAAGAGTAACCCACTCAGCTTCTTGCATAAGACTTTCTATTTCAACTAAAGTAAGCTTTGTGTCACTATACTTTATCTTAATTATATATCTAGCAGCATCAATCAAAGCCATTGCTTGAGGCACCTTTTTTTCATTTTCCTTATTTATAACCTTAGAAACCTCTAAGAATCTTATCCCTTGTGCTGAATTACTATTCAATCTTTCTCTAATCTCAGCTTCTGAAAGCTCTTCTGAAAGACCTATATCTAAGTAATCTCCTTCTGAGTAAAAACCTACTGATAAAGGGTTTGCTATGGACAAATTCATATGTGGATTGAAGCCTTTTGAATACTCAATAGGAAGCCCTGCTCTTCTTATAACTCTTTGTATAGTTCTCATAACATCAAGATGTGAGATAAACTTAATATCACTCTCTTTTGTAAATTTAATTAGATATCGCACCAGCAAAGCACTTCCCTTCTTTAAAGTTCACATCAATACCACAGCCAGTACATCCTACTCTACAGTTCTGTGTAACTGATGCTTTTTTAGCCTTTTCATTTTCAATTTCTAAATACTTTCTATTAACTCCAATATCTATAAAGTCCCAAGGTAATAATTCATCATAGGCTCTTTCTCTATAGCAATAGAAATCTCCATCAAGCCCACATTCATCTATAGCTTCTTTCCATAGATCAAAATTAAAGTATTCTGACCAACCATCAAACTTAGCGCCTTTCTCATAAGCTTTTACAAGAACATCACAAAGTCTTCTGTCTCCTCTTGCAAATAACGCTTCCATATATGAGGTTTTTTGCTCATGATAGTTGTATACTATTGATCTTGACTTAATGGAACTCTTTACAGCTGATATCTTATCTGAAACTAAATCTATCTTCTCCATAGGTGCCCATTGGAAAGGAGTAAATGGTTTCGGAACTAATATAGATGTACTTACAGTAACTCTAAGTCCCTTATTTCTAACATTCTTAGGGATACTAAAATATTCAGCAGCTATCTTCTCAGCTAAGACCCCAATTTCTTTAACATCCTCAATAGTTTCATAAGGAAGACCTATCATAAAGTAAAGTTTTAAAGTGCTCCAGCCTGCTTCAAAAGCACTTCTAGCAGCTTCTAGTATTCTTTCTTCAGTAAGTCCTTTATTTATTACATCTCTCATTCTTTGAGAACCAGCTTCTGGAGCAAAAGTTAATCCGCTCTTTCTAACCTTTTGTATCTCTTTTATAAGATCCACCGAGAATGCATCAACTCTTATTGAAGGCAATGCAACACCCACATTATTTCCACTATGCTCATTCACTAAATCAGTAACTAGACCTTGTATATCAGAGTAATCACAAGTACTCAAAGATGAAAGTGATATTTCATCATATCCAGTAGCATCTACAAGCTGTCTAGCATTTTTAAGAAGAGTCTCTCTAGACTTTTCTCTTACTGGTCTATATATCATACCAGCTTGACAGAATCTACAGCCATTTGTGCATCCTCTAAATACCTCAAGCACTACTCTATCATGAACTATTTCAGTGTATGGAACTATAAACTTATCTGGGAAAGATACTTTATCAAAATCATTTATCATTCTTTTTTGAACTTTAGCAGGTACATCTTCAAACTTTGACTTAAATGATTTTATTGTATTATCTTCGTTATACTCAACATCATAAAGTGAAGGTACGTAAATTCCTCTTATTTTAGAGATTTCTCTCAAGAACTCTTTTTTCTTTCCTTTTCCCTTATACTTCTTATATACATCAAGGACATCATTCATCATGTCCTCACCTTCTCCTATTTCAAAGAAGTCTACAATATCATATAAAGGCTCTGGGTTGTATGCACAAGGCCCCCCTGCCATAATTATAGGTTCGTCTTCCCCTCTTTCAGAGGCTCTTATAGTTACTCCTGAAAGATTAAGCATATTTAAGATGTTTGTATAACTCATCTCATACTGAAGAGTAAAACCAAGAAAATCAAATTCATTTAATGAATCCTTTGTTTCAAGAGCAAATAAAGGTATATTATTTTTTCTAAGCTCTTTTTCCATATCTGGCCACGGAGCATAACTTCTTTCACAATATGTATCGCTTCTCTCATTTAGGGTATGATAAAGTATTCTTGATCCTAAATGGGACATTCCCACTTCATATACATCAGGGAAACAGAAAGCAAACCTAATGTCTACTTTTTTAGGGTCTTTTATAACCTGATTTAATTCTCCCCCAACATACCTAGCAGGCTTTTCAACTTTATATAAAATATCATCTGTTATTCTAACCATAACCTTTTCCTCCTAGACTTAACTTATTATTAAATGACCGTCTCTTAAACCACCGTTTTTTGCCCATCTGCCTTTTCTGAACCTCTGTGAAGAAATTGTGACAGGCAAAATATTTTTTAATATCTCTCCTTAATAGCTATTCTAAGTTGTTGAAATCACTAAATTTAGCCATCAAAAAATCTTATATTTAACTTAACAGTAAAAAAGAAGTATATTTATATACTTCTTAAATTTACATCATTATATTTTATCATACCATTAATGATTAACCAATAGCTATTTTTTCATCCAGCTGTTTTTAAGATTTATGTATTCTTCTAAGGTTATATTTCCATACACTTTCAGAGCTTCAATAAGCTCGTCCTCATGAATAATATCCATAACTTTAAGATCATCATCTAAAATAAAAAAACTATTAAATTTATTTTTGTCTACTAATCCTAATACATTTATTAATCCTAATTTGCAGTAAACAGAGATTGACTTATTATAAATATACTTTCTCTTAGCCAATCTACTCCGCTTTTTTATTATATCTCCCATAATTATATACATTACCTTTCTTTTTTCATTATATGTTATATAAACTATGAAACATGATGTAAGTAATATACTAAGATTAAATTTATGTATTATAAATAAGTAGGCAAATAACAAAAATCCAATTCCCCCTACACCATAGCTTATATAAGCTGTTATATTGTGTGCCTTCTTATAAAATATCTTAGAACTTAGAACTGTTCTTAAAACCTTAGAGCCGTCTAGCGGGTATGCCGGCAACATATTAAATATAAACAAAACAAGATTGATCTCCATAGAATTATTAACGAAATCTGTTGGAGCAATCTTATATACCATATTAAAAAGGCTGAACATCAATAGATTAAAAAAAGGGCCAGCTACGGAAAGAATTATCTCTTCCTTATGAGTCAACTCATCAAAATCGCTCAATTCTAGGGTCGTTCCAAAAGGATGAATCTTAAAATTGTCAACGCTTAATCTCATCCACTTTGCTACAACGTAATGAGTTATCTCATGCAGTATTATCCATAGAAAGGCTAAAAATATTTTAGACTTAAATCCTAAAATCAGGAATATTAGCACCTGAGGAATTAACCACTTGCTTATTTTTACCATGTAATTCTCCTAAAGAATTGCTAATCAAATGTTACATACTCCTTTGGATCTTTATCTTCTCCCATATAACTTAATGAAAATATGATACATGCTTTATTCAAACTTTTTACTGTAGTACTTTTGCCCAAAAATTGTCCCTTTTCAACTTTATCCCCTTCTTTTACAGAGATGTCTTTGATACCAGAGCATTTTGACTCAATACCATCTCCATGATCTATAAGAACATAAGCTCCATTTTCTTTATCTTCCCCAGTCTTTTTTACAGCACCTCCATTAGGTGCCATAACTTCAGTGTTTTCCTTTACTTCTATAATTAATGCTTTATCCTTTTGCTTACTACTTAACTCAGCATTTATCGTACCTTTCACAGGACTTACAAAACTTTCTTTGGCTTTTTCTTTAAGTGTTTTTCCTCCTGTAACATTAGCTTTAAAAGTCTCTATAGAATCCTCTAGTTTATCCCTTACACTTGCAGCATCTTTAAAATCTAAAGAACTTATATAACCAGCTATCTTTGGATCAACAAACTTACTATAGTCTATATTATTATTTACAATATCCTTAGCATACTTATAGGCTATTGTAGTTTCAGGTGTTGAAACAGTCTTACATGCAATTACAAAGGCCGTTAAGCATAGCACTCCAAGAAGTTCTTGCATTATCCTTTTAGTAAAAAAATTGCTATTAATACTGTTTATATTTTTTATACTGCTTATCCCACTCTCTCTATTATGAGGTTCCTGAACTCCATATGCTGCATAAGGATTTTGCTCACGTTTTCTTTGTAATATCTTTGCATAGTAACTCTCATACTCACCATTATAATTCCCCATATTTATCCTCCCATGTTCATAATTGTGCTTTTAAGCCTTATATCAAAGTTCATATTATATATATTTTCATTGTTAGAATTATATGATAAGCAGATAAAGAAAAAAACACTCTCTAAGATTAGTCTCAGAGAGTGTTTTTAATTCTTTTTACAAGCTCCTTAAAGCATATGATAACTGAACACTTAATTCAAGTTCATACTTTAACAGAACTTACTTATTAATAAAACTATGTATAAGAGCTACTTTAGTGATTTTACAAAAACCTCAGCGCTGCCTATATTAGTAGCTACAGGTATGTGATGAACATCACATAATCTTATCAACGCTGTAACATCTGGCTCATGTGGTTGAGAAGTTAATGGATCTCTTAAGAATATAACTAAATCCATGTTTCCCTCAGCTATTTTACTTCCTATTTGTTGGTCTCCACCAAGAGGACCAGATAAAAATCTATGTACTGGCAATCCTGTTTCCTCTGTTATTCTCTTTCCAGTGGTTCCTGTAGCATATAATGTATGCCTCTCAAATATATACTTGTATCTGCTAACAAACTCAAGCATATCTTCTTTTTTCTCATCATGAGCTATAAGTGAAATATTCATAATACCCTTTTCCCCCTAAAAATTAATTTTTTTCTTTCTCATACCAATATTTATTATTAAAGCTATAGACATTATAGTAGTTAAAAGCGAGCTACCTCCATAGCTAACAAGCGGTAATGTTATACCAGTTATAGGCATTATACCAATAGTCATTCCTATATTTTGTAATATAGCAAATAAAAAGTAAGATGCTAGTCCCACACAAATCATAGAACCAAAAATATCTTTTGAATTTCTTGCTGTTCTTATGGTCCTATAAACTATGACTCCATATAGTGTAAGCAAAACTATAGCACCAATAGTTCCCCAGTGTTCACCTATAACTGCAAATATAAAATCTGTCTGCTTTTCTGGAACAAATTGTCCTACATAGCTTGTCCCTGCATTTGGTGAAAATTTCAATCCAGTTCCAAAAAAACCTCCTGAACCTATACCAGTCATTGATTGCATAAGCTGAAGTCCTGAACCAAGTTCATCAGCTTCTGGATTTAGGAATGACACAAGCCTTCTTTTCTGATAGTCCTCTATAAGACCAGAATTCCATAATAACAAAACTCCAAACACTAAAGAGGTAAGTCCACCTATTATAATTCTCATGTCTAACCCTGCACAAAAGAAAATTCCTAGTACAATAAAGAAGCATACCATGGTCATCCCCATATCTGGTTGAATAACTATAAGCGCAACAGGTACTAAAGTATATGCTGCCAAAACAAAAAAATTCTTTATATTGTTAACCTTAAGATCCATCTCATCTAACTTCTTTGCTAGCATAAATATTATAGCAACCTTAGCCAGCTCAGAAGCCTGAATAGAGAATAAAGACCCAACTTTAATCCATCCTCTTGCTCCATTAATAGTAGCTCCCATAAATCTAGTATAGATTAGTAGTAATATAGATCCCCAATACAAAATCGGTGCAAATCCTCTTAGAATATTATAATCTACAAGAAGTATTCCATAAAGAACTACTAGAGAAAATACAAACCATAAAATTTGCTTTTTCACATCAGAAACATCCGGTTTCATCGCAGCGTAGATATTAACTATTCCAAATAGTACTGTAAGGATTGTTGCAATAAGTATACTAAAATCCATTTCTCTGAGAAGTTTAGTATCTAGCTTTAACTTTTTAAGCATTGTACTACCTCCGCAACCTTAGTTTTTAATAAATTTCTTTAGTTATATGTTATCTTTTTTACAACCTACATCAATAATTATAGCTTATAAAAGGGTAAAGAAAAACAAAAAAATTGTAAAGATTATATTTCTATATATTTAACCTTTTTTTGCGCATCTGCAATTTGGTCCACACAACAGGCTTTAAATCTGCTGTGTGGACCAAACTATTATCTACCTCTAACATTCTTTATGGGAATATTAGCTACTAAAGCTGGAGAATCATTGTCCATCTCTCCTGATTTAGTTATCGCTATATCAATATCATCATGATCTATCTCAATATACTTTGATAAAACTTCTAATATCTCACTCTTTATATTAGCTAAGGTTTCAGGAGATAAATCTCCTCTATCATGTATTAATATTAGTTTCAATCTATCTTTCGCTACTTCCTTAGGTGTTGGCTTATTGGAAAAAACTTTAAATAAATCCATCAACAACACCCCCCCTATTTCTTTTTAAACAATTTCTTTAAAGAATTAAAAAAGCCAGCAGATTCATTACTTAGATCTAAAAGAGGAACTTCCTCTCCAGTGATTCTTCTTGCTATATTTCTAAACGCTTGTCCAGCAAAAGCTTTATCATCCAAAACAATAGGCTCTCCCTTATTAGTAGAAACTGTAATAGTTTTGTCGTCTGGAACAACTCCTAGAAGCTTCACTGATAAGGTTTCGATTATATCGGGCACATCTAACATATCACCCTTTTGAGTCATTTCATAATTCAATCTATTAACTATTACTTGATGATCTTCAAGTCCCTTTGCATCAAGCTTTCCTATAACTCTATCAGCATCTCTAACTGATGTTATTTCTGGATTAACAACAACTATAGCTCTTTCAGCGCCTACTATGGCGTTTTCAAAGCCTTGCTCTATACCAGCTGGGCAATCAATCAATACATAGTCAAATTCTTCCTTAAGCTCATTTACAAGTTTTAGCATTTGTTGTGTACTTATATCATCTTTATCCTTAGTTTGAGCTGTAGGCAATAGGAAAAGGTTTGGAAATCTCTTATCCTTTATCAACGCCTGTTTAGTTCTACATCTATTTTCTATTACATCAATAATAGTGTACACTATCCTATTCTCTAACCCCATAAGAACATCTAAATTTCTAAGACCTGTATCCCCATCTACTACAACCACTTTTTTACCTAAAGCAGCTAAGGCTGTTCCTATATTTGCAGTAGTAGTAGTCTTTCCAACTCCACCTTTACCTGACGTTATTACTATTGAAACTCCCATTTTCTTAATCCCTCCATGTGCTTATGTATTTATTAGGTAAGTATGGCTCAACAACTATTTCCCCATCCTTAATCTTGGCTACTTCTGGATATGTAGGTTTATCCCCCTCTGGTGATATTGTAATTAAATCCGCTATGCTAAGAAGCTCTGGCTGTAACAAAAATGCTGCTATAACTGATTTTTTATTGCCATTAATTCCAGCGCGAACTTGGCCTTTTATACTCCCCAATACTATTATATTTCCAGCTGCAGAAACCTCTGCCCCATTATTTATATCACCTATTATAACAATATTTCCTGGGTAATTGATGCTTTGACCACCTCTTACTGTTTTTCTGATAAACTTAGTTCTTCCTTCGTACACACCGGTGAAAGTCTTACTTTCCTTTTCTTCTTTTTCTTGAAAAATACAGTCCTTAATCATTATTTCATCAAAAAGAACATCTTTCAAACGTCTCATTTGCTTGTCGTTTATATGCCTTAAATCAGCAATAAAAGTTAGAGTAGCACCAGTATAAAACTGTTTACCTGAACTTAAACGCTCTAATAGTTTTTCGAGCATTTCATCAAAGTCTTTAAATTTATCCATATTTATTAGGGCTACAATACCTTCTTTATTTCCTTTTATAAAAATCCCCTCGTCTAACATAAAAACCTCCAAAGCTTACCCTACTATGTTCTAATTCAACAAAAGCTTATAAAAATCCTTTTAACCATATAAAATAATTATATCATCTACATAACATATATAAAGAATTTTCTACAAATTTAGCTCATAATTTAATATATATTTTAAAAAACTACATAAATCTCAAAAATATTTACACAAATACCAATTAATTGTTTACATTGAACATATTTCTTTTCGTCCATAAATTCATAAACTTTAGCTTGCATTAATCTTTTAGCAAAATTACATACCCCTTTAATCCTTCTATGCTCAAATAAACAAAAACTTCATTCGTTATATAAGTCAGTGAAGCGACCTTCTTCAGCGAACTTTTTTTGTTCATCTGACTTTTCTAAACGCTTACGAAGAAATTGTAGCAGGTCACATAATTTTATTTTTTACTGTTTACCCCAAATAGCTATGCTACTGCCTTGAATTTACTAGGTTTAGTTAGTAAAACATTTTATATTTTTCTTAATAGTAAAAAAACACAACCTCAAAATGATTAATAATCAATTTGAGGTTGTGCATAAACAAATAGTCACTCTATAGAAACTTAATTTATACTTATTTTAAATTGTCATCCTTAACATCTTCCAAAGGAGGATTTAAAGTATAATCAAACATTGGTTGATAATTAGGGTACTGCTGCTTTATTTGATCTCTAAAATATGTCTCATATATGGCTCTAGCAACCGGTGCCCCCATATTACCTTGATAACCATCATACATAACTACTGCTACAACTATCTGTGGATCATCAACTGGCGCAAAGGACACGTAAACACTATAGTCACTTCTGCCGTAATCTTCCTGATGAACATTGCCAACAGTTTCTTTGTAAGTAGCCGTACCTGTCTTACCTGCGGTTTGGATAGGGAAGCCTACGAAGTGAGCTCTTGCTGTACCTTCCTCTGTTCCGTTATTAACCATAGACATACCTTCTTTTATAGCGGCAAGATTTTCTGGTTTTATATTTATCTTTCCTAGTACCTCTGGTTTATATTGTTTTATAACTTTTCCAGTGCTGTCTGTTATATCATCAACAAGATGAATCTTATATCTTGTTCCACCATTAGCTATTGTTGAAATATAACTTGCAAGTTGAACTAAGCTAAAGTTATTAACACCTTGTCCAATGGCGGCATTTACAAGTTCCGCCGGAGTATTTATAGCCCCATTTTTATCAAATATAAATTGCTCTATAGCATTTACAACGGTCTTTTGTGAATACTTGTTATTAGAGTTATTAGCTGCTTTTACTCTGTCACCAAAGTCTTTAGAATTACTCTCTAAATCATTTAATAATCCTTTGATTTTTGTTTCAAAACCATCAAGCTTTACACTTCTGCTTGTACTATTTTTCAAAACATCAGTAATTGCATCTTTTATAGCCTGCTTTGTGGCTTTTAACTTATCACTATCGTCATCTTTAGCTGCAATATCTAGCGGTACAAAGTTATAGGAACCATAAGATCCTTTTGAGAAAGCCTCAACAAATTCATACTTAGAATAATATAAAGTTTGACTTTTAAAATACTCATAGTTATAAGTTTGTCCGAAGTTTTCCCCTATTTCTATCCCAGTACTGCCTTTTTGTTTACTATTAGGGTCAGTTCCCATACCAAGCTGCCATGCATATTTTCCTAAAGTGTCAAGAGCTTCAGTATTTTGTCCATGTTTTTGATACATTCTTATAGCCATCTCATAATAATAAAAGTTACAAGATACTGCTAAAGCTCTTTTTAAATCAACTATTCCATACTCATGCTCATCTGCAGGAGCCCAAGTACCTAATATATCCGAATGAGTATCAAAGTACTTCTTACCGTACAAAGTATCATTAGGATGCACAACACCTTCCTCTAATGCAGCCACTGAAATAAGAGGTTTAAATGTTGATCCAGGAGGAATTAGTCCCATAGTAGCATAATTGTAAAATGGTTTAGGATACAAATCATATTTATCCTGTCTATTTCCGTTTGAATCCTTAGGAAACAACTCATCTACGGATTTACCCAAGTTATATTTTGCTATAAGCATCTTTCCAAAACTCTCATAGTCAGGAGCGAAAAACTGCTTTGATAGCTCTGGAGTAAGCTTTCCTGGCTCAGAGAATATATTAGCATCATACCCTGGATTACTAACCATAGCCAGAACCCTTCCAGTCTTAGCCTCAATAGCTACTGCCGCTCCTCTTGTAGTATTAAAGTTCTTAGAGATTTTATACATCTGAGGATCATTAATCTGAGTTTGTACATAATTCATTCTTTCCTGCAATGCTTTTTCTGCTGAATATTGAATATTTTTATCAATACTAAGATGTACATTTTCTCCTGGGCTTGGCTCAAGATCAAATAGCTCTTCAGTTTTTCTTCCTTGAGAATCTACTTTTATAGTAGTTCCACCAGTGCTACCTCTTAGTACAGATTCAAATGCGGACTCAACTCCAGCCTTACCAATAACATCTGTAGATACATCATAGCCTCTTTCTTCATATCGATCTTTTTTGGTACTATCTATAGATGCAACATATCCTATTACCCCTGATGCAAGATCATACTGACCATAAGGATAATACCTCATTGGCTCTAGAGAAACATCTACTCCTGGTAAGCTGTTTAACTTTTGATAAAATATAAAAGCTGTATCTTTCTTTATATTAGCTGCAATGGTAACAGGCTTAAACCCTGAGAAACTTTGCATCTTTATAGCATCTTTAACCAACATATATCTTCTTATATCATTTATAGAATAATGCTTTAGAAGCATATCAGTTATCTCTTTACCACTTAATCTTTTATATTTTTCCTTCTCTGCACTAGTCGGATTTAGCATATCATACATGCTATAGAACTTTACCATGTAATAGAAAGTATCTTTTGCACTTACTTTTAATAGTTCGTCATCTATTTTACTTTCATCGCCGTCAGTAAGCTCTTGCTTATTCTTAAATAGAACCTTCTTAACATCGTCATGCATACTTCTATCTCTTTTAAATCTGATTTCTAGAGCTCTTTTACTATCATCCGAGGATACATTAAAGTCAAAATAAGGTTCTCCTTTATCATCAAGCTTAAGATTCAAGTTATCCTGTTGAGAATCTTTATTGTCATCCAAAAGCTTAAAAACCTGCTTCATGGTGCTGTAAAAACTTTTTGACGAAGTATCAGTTTGTGTAAATGTCAAAGTATAAACCTGCTTATTAGTAGCTAAAAGATTACCTTGTGAGTCATATATTTTTCCCCTAGGTGCTTTTTCTGTAACCAATCTTCGTGAACTTGTATTTGCTTTCTCAGTATAGTCATCATATTTGAAAATCTGAAGATATATAAGTCTAGATGTTATAGCTGCAAATATAATAAACATTACTATTATTACTACTGTATATCGATTCACTGATTTCTTTTTTTTCTTCATGTTATTCATATAATCACCTATTTATCTTTATTGAACTTCCACTGAACCTTCATATACTTCTTGTTAGAAAATTTATAAACTCTACTATATATCAAAAATACTATAATCATATTGTATGCTGCTGATATAAGTATATTATATCCAAAACTTACCTTTACCTTAGCCAAATACAGTATGAGCATTGCAATCAATATCTTAATTATAGTTAATACAAAAGTTGATAAAACCGGAATGAATTTCTTATTCTTAAATATATTTTCACCTACTATTGATGCTAATAGACAAATAAATAAATTTATTAATGCATTAATTCCATAATACTTATAGAAAAATATGTCTTGTAGTATTCCACTAAAAGCTCCAACTATGGTTGCTTCCCATCTTCCATTGATAATAGAAAAACATATGGCGAAACATAATAAGATACTAGGCATCCCATTCATTATTGAAAAAAAAGGGACAACACTGTTATCAAGAATTAATAAAATCAAGCATATTACTGCAAGTACAACTCTCTTCACCCGTTTGTCCTCCCCTAGTCCTTATATTGTATTTCAGTCTTATTTCCGTCTTTAGGCACTACTACATATAATTCTTCTAACTTATTAAAATCAACAAAAGGCTTTATTATTGCGCTCTTATTAACCTTAATCTTATCTTCTTCCGTTGACACAACAGTCCCTATTCTTAAATCCTTAGGATATAGTTTTCCAAGGCCCGTAGTTGTTATTACATCACCTTTGTTTACTACTGCATTAATTGGAAGCAAGTCTAATATTGCTAAAGACTCATTATCATTATTTTTGTAACCTCTAACTATACCAGAAACTTCACTTGTACCTACTTTTCCATGAGCAGCAAAGTTTTCATTTATAAGAGTCTGTACCTTTGACCAATTTGCATCAGCCTCAACTATTTTTCCAACTAAACCTTCTGGTGCTATAACCACCATATCTTTAGCAACTCCATCCTTGGTCCCCTTATCAATTATATACCCATTTAGCATATTTTGATCAGGTTTGGCTACTATATAAGCTCCTACATATAAGTAACTAGACCTTTGACTCTTAAAATCAAGCATATTTCTTAATCTATCATTTTCACTTTTTAAACTTCCGTATTCTATAAGCTTATTTTCAAGATCTATATTTTTCTTTTTTAATTCTTCATTTTCTTGTTTAACTTCAGAAAAATTAACAAAAAAGTCCAGTCCACCTTTAGCTTTATTTGCTAAAGTATAAGCGGCTTTTTGTATTGGGTTTAATGCAGTGCCTGCTCCACTGGTTATTGGATTGCTTGAATCTCTTTTAACACTATATATAATGATAGCTAAAAAGCTAACTGACAGCACTATAACAGTTACTGCCAGTTTATTTCTAAGAAGTTTCATATTATCCTCTTTGTTGTTTTGATATTATATCAAATTTATCTAGAGCTTTACCAGCTCCTAGAGCCACACAATCAAGAGGAGATTCAGCAATATGTACAGGCATATGAGTTTCATGATTTATTAAAGCATCTAATCCTTTAAGTAGAGCTCCACCACCTGCAAGCATTATACCTTTATCCATTATATCCGCAGCAAGTTCTGGTGGTGTTTTTTCTAGAGTAGTCTTAATTGCTTCTATTATAGCAGAAACTGGTTCTTTCAAAGCTTCTCTTATTTGTGTTTCAGTAACGTCTATTGTTTTTGGAAGACCAGTAATCAAATCTCTACCCTTTATAGGCATTGTCTTTTCTTCATCATCATCATCTCTGAAGGCTGAACCAATCTCCATCTTTATATTTTCCGCTGTTCTTTCACCAATCATAAGGTTATATTCTCTCTTTATGTAGCTTATTATAGCTTGATCTAGCTCATCTCCAGCTACTCTTAGAGATTTTGATGTTACTATACCACCTAATGAAACAACTGCAACTTCAGTAGTACCTCCACCTATATCAACAATCATGCTTCCAGTAGGTTCATCAACTGGAAGACCTGCTCCAATAGCTGCAGCCATAGGCTCTTCCATAAGAACAACTTCTCTTGCTCCAGCTTGTTTAGTTGATTCCTCTATAGCTCTTCTCTCAACCTCTGTAACACCAGATGGAAAACATACTATTATTCTTGGGCTAGTGAAAGCACTTTTATTTGTTATCTTATCAATAAACTTTTTAAGCATTGTTTGTGTAATATCAAAATCTGCTATAACACCATCTTTTAAAGGTCTAATAGCAACTATATTTCCTGGAGTTCTACCAATCATCTGCTTTGCTTCTGATCCAACAGCTAAAGGTTTCTTTGTTAAATTATTTATCGCTACAACTGAAGGTTCTCTTAAAACTATACCTTTTCCCTTTACATATACTAAGGTATTCGCCGTACCTAAATCTATCCCCATATCTTTATTCATTCCAAACAATCCCATGTTTATTCCCCTTTCAGTTTTAGATTATTCCTTGTTCTTTTAAGCTTATAAAATCTTTGCCACCAATAATTATATGGTCAAGCAAGTCTATACCTACAATCTTTCCACATTCCTTTATACGCAATGTTATATTAACATCCTCTTTACTAGGAGTAGGATCTCCCGAAGGATGATTATGACATATTATTATAGAAGCTGCGCTTTTTTTTATAGCCTCTACAAAAATCTCTCTTGGATGCACTATAGATGAATTTAGACTACCTTTAAATACTTCTTTTATTGAAATAATAATATTCTTGGTATTGAGCATCATTAGCATAAGTACTTCTTGTCTCAAACTAGATATTTCATTCATAACAAGCATTGCAGCGCTTTTAGGATCACTTATCTTAAATTCTTCTCCGGACTTAAAACCTTTAAACCGCTTAAAAAGCTCGCATAAAGCCATTATTTGTGCCGCCTTTACTTCCTTTATTCCACTTATCTTCATAAGCTCCGAATGTGAAGTATTTAGAAGGCCATTAATACCGTCAAGTTGCTGAAGAATTCTCATACTAAGTCCAAGTACATTTTCTTTTGAAGTACCAGTTCTAAGTATTAGTGCAAGTAACTCATGATTTGACAACGCGCCTGATCCAAGTCTTATTAATTTTTCTTGAGGCCTTTCACTTTTAGGGATATCAGATATTTTAAGATTTTCGTTCATTAAATAAACTCCTTTTGTAGACGGCTCAATAAATAATCAAAATATTTTTTCTGATAAATCTCACTAAAATATGAAGCTTATCAAATCATTACTTCGACTAAAACGAGGCATCTTAATATCCTTCCCCATGCCCAATTTATTTAATAAATTTCTCTCAAAATGCTCTTTAACTTATTTAGAGGTAAGCCTACCACGTTATAATAGCAGCCATTTATTTTCTCTACGAAAACCCCTCCAAGTCCCTGTATTCCATAAGAACCAGCTTTATCCATAGGTTCCCTTGTATTTATGTACTCATTTATCTCTTCTTTCGACAATATTGAAAACGTAACATCTGTACATACATAATCAGAAATTAACTTACCATTCTCAGTATTTATCACTGTTATTCCAGAATATACTTGATGAGTTCTACCACTTAGAGACTCTAACATCCTAAATGCATCCCCCTCATCTTTAGGTTTGCCTAAAACCTTATATTCTAAACTAACAACTGTATCTGCAGCAATAATTATACTAGGTTTTTTAAGCATTTTTCTTATATATTCAGCCTTTCCTAGAGATAACTCTTTGACATAGTCACCTACATCACCAGTAAAAGAAACAGAATCCTCATCAAAAGAAGATGGTATAACCTCGTACTCTTTAACTAATCTACTGAGAAGTTCTTTTCTTCTATCAGAAGCCGAAGCTAAAATATAGTTCAAATTATCACATCCTAATACTTTTTATATAGTATTATTGCCAAAATAACTCCAAAAATCGACAGAACATTTATTTTTATACTCATACCGATTGTTAAAAGAAATACTTTTAAGTCTAGTGTAACAGGCGTAGGAGTACCAATAGAATAAGAAGTTTTCAGAAATTTTAAGGCTTCAAATTTATCCCCTAATATTTCCCCTATCAAACTTCCTAGAAGTAATCCTAAAAATATAAAAAGTACAAGTATACCAATGTTTTTAGAATTTGATTTCAATGCTACCCCCACCTCGTTTTTACATCTTTTATAGTTTATCATTTAATAAATGTTATAACAAGGGTATTTGATTTTTTTTAATTTTTTTTTATAATATTGGAAATTTACGCAAAAAACCTGTTGTTCATGGTTTATTATCTTATACTTTTTCCCCAATATGGTTAAAAAAATATTAAAATTTCTTATGTAATCGACTTCTTACAGGAAATATTAATTTTATCATTTTAATAAGCTTATTTCTGACAATATTTTATCTTCAAAAATAATTTACTACTCTATATGGGATATAAAAAAGCTGCTGAAGTGCCCCTTCTTCAGCAACTTTTTTTGCGCATCTGCCTTTCCGAATGTATATGAGGAAAATCTGGCAGGCAAATAAGATTTATTTTTTTTACTGTTTACCCTAAATAGCTGTTCCAAACCCTTTATATTGCTAGGTTTAGCTTATAATTTTTTTAATACTTTCCTATACAGTAAAACTATAGCCCCTGAACTGTAAAGTTCAGAGGCTATTTATATATAATATTATAAAACAATTTAACTTGTTAAATTTTATAAAAGAAAACAATATAACAACTTAAGAATTTATTGATAAAATGCACCTTTACGTATACTTAGCTATATACTATTGCTTTTTGAAATTACTCAATGTAGAGAAAATAGTATTATAGCAAGCTTCAACATTATCCTTACTTATTTCCTGAGGTAGATCATTTATATTCTTCTTCATACTTTGAAATATATTGAACGATTGGCTTTTACTGTCCTCTTGAAGGCTGTTTGTCCACTTTTTAAACTCTTCAGTTTTAACACTCTTTGTATCTTTACCTTCTAAAGTACTAATTATTTTTAAATATCCATTAATCATCTCAGCTAATTCTTTTGTACATAAATCTTTCTGACCAATTTCAAAATTAACCTTAAGATTAGTTACGCCTGCAGCGGTAAGATCCTTAGCAACCTTATCCGCATCCTCTGGCTTACCTATTATAACTCCAACTCTAAATTTATCATTATCTTTTATAGTAAAAGCATCATATTTATCCTTTAGTTTATTTTTATTATCATCTGCGTTCTCTTTTTTTGAATAAAATCCGCATTGCACCAGGGAGAAAACAGTAGTTTCACCTTTAGTGCTGTCACTTATTTGTTTAGAGTCATTAACTTTAGAGTTTTGTTGTTCACCTGGAGATTTTGCAAATAAATACTTTGCCAAAGCTGTCCCCAATGTCAACGCTATAACTACTACCACTACTAAAAACACCATTACTTTTCCACCATTCGTCTGTCTCTTATTTAGATCGTATCTTGTGTATTTCATTTCCTTCACCTCGCTAATTTTATCTTATAAATATTAATATTTATAAATACATATATATATTCCTATTTTTCACTGTACATTTTATAAAACCATTTTAGATCCTCCATATTACTAGCTTTAGCTAGGAAAATTTTTTATACTGGCGGTCACAGAAAAAAAGATCACTAAAGTTACTTTCTTCAGCGATCTTTCTTCATATCAAACTTAAAGCTGTACACATTAATATACAATTAGCTCTTTTATATTTTAAACAGCATTAAATATATCAAACTGTGAATTATAAAGTTTGTAATAGGAACCTTTAAGTTTGATTAAATCATCATGAGTTCCATGTTCTAATATAGTGCCGTTATCTATGAACATTATCTGTGAGGAGTTCTTTATAGTAGATAATCTATGAGCTATTATAAATGAAGTTCTTCCCTTTAACAAATTATCTAGACCTTCTTGTAAAAGCATTTCTGTCTTTGTATCTATACTAGAGGTTGCCTCATCTAAAATTAGTATTTTAGGATCTGCAAGCAAGGCTCTAGCAAAGGATATAAGCTGTCTTTGACCAACTGATAGTCTTGTTCCTCTTTCATTCACCTCAGTATTGTATCCATCCTTAAGCTGTGATATAAAGTCATCTGCTCTAACAATCTTAGCAGCATTTATTACTTCTTCATCAGTAGCATCTAACTTACCATACCTTATATTATCCATTATGGTACCTGAAAATATAAAAGAGTCCTGAAGCATAACTCCCATTTGTTTTCTTAAAGACTGCAGTTTTACATTACTTATATTAGTTCCATCTATTAAAACTTGGCCATTCTCTATGTTGTAAAATCTACTTAGAAGATTTACAATTGTTGTCTTACCTGCTCCCGTTGGTCCTACTAATGCTATAGTTTCACCAGCATTTACCTTAAAGTTTATATTTTTAAGTATAGGTTTATCCTCTTCATAAGCAAAGGTTATATTCCTAAATTCTACATTCCCTTTTATTGTTTCCATTTCCGATGCACCTAGAATATCTGTAACCACAGGCTTTTCATCCATAGCTTCAAATATTCTCTCAAGGTAAGCCATAGCTGTAATAATCGAATTATAGAAATTACCTATATTTAAAATTGGATTCCAAAATCTCCACACGTATCCTACAAAAGCAACCAAAATACCAATGGATACTTCTGATGCCAAATAGTAGATACCTGCTATATATATTAATGAAACTGTAAGGGTAGATATTATTTCTACTGATGGCCAAAGTAAAAACTGTATTCTTACAGCTCTTAGCCAAGAAGTTCTATAATTATCACAAACCTCTCTAAATATCCTTAGATTTTCTTCTTCCCTTGCAAAAGACTGAGTCACCTTTATACCATTAATACTTTCATGTATATATGCATTCATGTTTGATTGCTTACTACTCAATATTTGATAAGCCTTTCTTTGAGCTTTCTTAAGTATTAGCACCCAAGCCAATAGAACTGGTATCAAGACTATACTTATTAAAGTTAACTTAACATCTATAGCTATCATAAATCCAATGGCCATAAACAAGCTTAAACTATCAGTTATAAGATTAATAAGTCCATTTGAAAGCAGATCACTTAGTGAATTAATGTAATTGACTACCCTAACAAGTATCTTTCCGTGTGGTCTATTATCATAGTAACTGAAAGGCAGCCTTTGTAAATTCGTAAATAAATCCAGCCTCATTTGCTTTAGTACATTTTGGCCTATCCTAGACATTGACCTTATCCTTAGCTTCATGCACACTCCTGTAACTACAAGTGTGAATAAAAATATTACTGCTAGAATACTTAAGCCTTTCATATCTTTATTGGGTATCTTATCATCCATAGCAATTTTAATAAGGTATGGTCCCATAAGGCTTGCTATATTGGCCAAAAACATAAGAGATACAGTTACTACGATTTCCTTCCTATAAGGTCTCATATATGATAAAAGTCTTTTTAAATGTTGAAAACTAAAGCTGGTTTCAAGCTCTTCATCCACATCAAATTTATTTCTAGCCATTACACAGCCCCCCTTACTGTATCAAAATCTCCAAATTGATTTTGGTATACACTATAATAATACCCTCTCTTCTTTATTAACTCTTCATTAGTTCCTCTTTCAATCACTTTACCCTGCTCTAAAACAAGTATTAAATCTGCATTTTTCACAGAAGAAATCCTATGAGCTATTATGAAATTGGTTCTACTTTTGTAGATAGACCTAAGCTCCTTATGTATCTTTAGTTCAGTTTCCATATCTACACTAGAAGTTGTATCATCTAATATAAGTATAGATGGATTTTTAAGCAGTGCTCTTGCTAGTGCTATTCTTTGCTTCTGTCCGCCAGAAAGTCCTACACCTCTTTCTCCTATTATTGTGTCATAGCCCTCTGGCATGTTAACTATAAAGTCATGAGCTCCTGCAATGTTGGCAACTCTTTCTACCTGTTCAAAACTAGCCTCTGGTCTTCCATAGGCTATATTACCTTCAATAGTATCTGAAAATAAAAATATATCCTGCATAGCCACTGCTACCTTATCCCTGAGTTTTATTACATCCAATTTTCTTATATCAATGCCATCTATTTCAATCTTTCCATCAGTAACATCATAAAACCTGCAGATTAGGTTTACTAAAGTAGATTTGCCTGCTCCAGTAGGTCCAAGTATTCCTATTGTCTGTCCAGCTTTTATTTCAAAGGAAATATCATTTAAAATTTCTTCATTGTCATATTTAAAATGTACATGTTCAAACTTTATATTCCCTCTAATTCCGATTTCCTCATGCTCTTCTCTTTGATTTTTTATCTTAACCTCTTCATTGAGTAGATCTCTAATCTTATAGGTTGAAGCTACATACCTTTCGAAATCATTTATAAGCCAGCCTGCCATACGCATAGGATTGTTTAAAGCCCATATAAATCCATTGAACACAACTAAATCCCCCATTGTCATAGATCCATTTATAACCATTATTCCACCTACAAAAATCATTATCACGGATAACAACCCTGCAAGAGAATCAAGGACAGGAAGATACTTTTCCCATACTCTGGCGGACTTCAGATTTTTCACTTTATAGTCATCATTGACCTTATTGAATTTCTCAATCTCATAATTTTCCTTGGCAAATGCTTTAACTACTCTATTTCCGCTTATATTCTCTTGGACCATTGAATTAAGTCTAGAAAAGCTCTCTCTTATAGCATAAAATGTTGGTCCAACTTCCTTTGTCATCTTAGTAGCCAAAAATCCTATTACTGGAGTTATTAGAATAAGTGCTATGGTCAACTTTACATTTACAGTAAACATCATCATTATCGCAAATATAAATACTGTTAAGTTTTCGAATACATTATATACAACATAAGCCACAAAGTGTCTTATAGCATCAGTATCTCCAGTCATTCTAGCCATAAGATCCCCTGTTCTAGTATTGTTGTAATACTCAAAGTCCATCTTTAAAAGCTTTTTATATAGATCCTCTCTTATCTTGAATATTACATCTTGAGAAACAA
The DNA here is from genome assembly GCF_009928445.1 of Clostridium sp. C8-1-8. Classification (GTDB taxonomy): domain Bacteria; phylum Bacillota; class Clostridia; order Clostridiales; family Clostridiaceae; genus Clostridium_AR. Next base: position 58,633 of record NZ_JAABNO010000017.1, read on the forward strand.
ACTCAAAAATCATTTGAAATGTATATCTATCTATAGCTTTTAGTGCAGAAACTCCAATCATCATAAGTAGTATAGAAATAAGTATTTTTTTATTTCCACCACTTATTACTTGGTCAACAATCTTACCAGAAAGAAATGGATTAATCATGTTAAGTGCTGATGCAATCAAAACCATAAATAGTGCTACGCTGTATTTCAGCTTATACTTTTTCAAATATCCCCATATCCATTTTAAACTCCCCATTATTTTCTCCCCCTTACTTAGTCTTTCTCTTCATGCCTCTCGACCTAAAGTATTATTATTCTGTTGCTAAATCTACAGATAAATTATTACTTAATTAATTAAAAATATAAATGTAATTTCTTAAACTATTGATGTATATTCTTATACAGGTGTATATTTAAAAGGTAGTAATTTAAGGGGGCTAAGAAATGTGTTATACGGGTATGAGTGCTCAATCTTTTAATCCTCAGATATTATACATTTTTGAGGCAATAAACAAAAATACTCTGTCTACAAAGTATCACAGTCATGATTTTATAGAGATAAGCGTAATTTTAGATGGACCAGTAAAATACATCATAGAGAATGAACAAGTTTTATTAGATAAGGGAGATATACTACTTTTTAATCCAGGCGTATCTCATCAGGAATATGTTTGTAAAGGTTCTCTAGGCCATGAGCTTCATATTGGGATAACTAATTTTAGATTAGAGGGATTTAGGAAAAATTTTATACTAACAAAGAATAACTCTTCAGTTATAAGACTTAAGAATAACGGAGATGAGTTTTTCAAATGCTGCAATGAAATTATCGAGGAGCAAAAAAATAATGCTCTTGGATATGATTTGGTTCTTAAAGCACTAGTTATGAAACTTCTTGTTGTACTTTTACGAGAAACTCACTTTGAAGAAAATTCAAAGCATACAGTAAAGTACTCCTTTGAATCTACAGATAAGCAAAACCTTGTTAAAGCTATAATAGATTTTATGAATGAAAACTACATGAACGATATATCTTTAGATAAGATTGCAAAAAATATGTATTTAAGCCCAGTTTATATATCAAAGATATTTAAAGAAGAGACTGGTGACTCCCCTATAAATTACTTAATACGAAAAAGGTTAGAAAAGGCCAAAGAGCTTCTAGAAGTGGAAGGCTTACCAGTAAAAATAGCCGCAAAAAGTGTAGGCTATGATGACGCATACTATTTTAGCAAGTTATTTAAAAAGTATTATGGCATCTCTCCTTCTAAAGTAAGCTAGATAATTTCTTAAATAATAAAAAAGTCGCTGAAGCTACCTTTCTTTAGCGACTTTTTTTGGCATCTGCCTTTCCAAATTTACATGAAGAAAATCTGGCAGGTTCAATAACTTTATTTTTTTACTGTTTACCCTAAATAGCTATTCTAAAGCCTTGATATTAATAGATTTATCTAGCAAAAAAATTATCCTTTCCTTAACAGTAAAAAATGCTGAAGAGGCTCTCTTCAGCATTTTTTACTATTTCATCAATCTTCTAGCTCCTGCATATCTGCTAGAATAATAAGATTCACTTAAAGAACTGACAGTTACATTCTTTCCTGAAGATGGAGCATGTATGAAATCTCCGCCTCCTATATATATACCAACATGACTTATTGGACCATAAGTATTAAAGAACACCAAGTCTCCTGGACTTAGATTACCTTTGGATACAGAACTTCCCATTGCATACTGAGCACCAGTATAATGAGGTAAGCTAATACCTAGCTTAGCATAGACATATTGCGTAAGTCCAGAACAATCGAACGCTCTTGGTCCAGATGCTCCAAAAACATAAGGTCGTCCCAAATAATTGTAGGCTATGGAAACAGCTCCGCCACCTGAAGATGAAGTACCTCCTCTAGAAACTTTTACACTACTACCAGTAGATTTTCCACTACCACTAGACTTACCATTTTCATTTGACTTTGAGTCACTACTTTCTTCATTCTTTGGTGCTTTAATTGTTTTGTTGTTTGCCTTAAGTTCCGCTGTTTTTACAACAACTCCTTGTTCTGCCTTCGCCGTTGTATCTGCCTTCGCCTCTGTGGATGAGGCTAGTCCAAATGCTAAAGTTGAGCAAAAAAAGCATGCTGCTATAATCTTAAGTCCTTTCCTCATAAATATTCTCCCCTCTCATATTTATCATCCAATAAGTATTTCTAGTTCTATTTCAATGTTAACCTTTTCACGCTTTTATGTAGCTGTATTTGTTACCACTTTGTAACTACCTTTACATTATAGTAAATTTTTATATGGGAGGTCAAGGAATTTTATAAAAAAATTATGAACTATTAGTAAATATTATTATTTTTAGTAATGTTTTATTCCATAATTATCATATTTTTATAGTTTATATTGATATTTTATTAGTTTATTATGGTAGTTTCTTATAATTTCAGAAAATTTTAAAACGTTTTCATCAATGTACTTTGTGAAATTTTTTTCTAGTACCAGTTACTTCTCAACTATATGAACAATCTCATAGAGATATAGCTCCTAAAGTTAAAAACTTACTGTGCTATAGGCATACAACTTCAACTATTAAATTTTTATAAAATACACCTATATTATTAATCCAAAAGGATAGCCGCAAAAAAGTCGCTGAACAAGTTCAGCGACTTTTTTATTTAGGCTATGTTTAAATTCAAAATGTTACTTTAACGGAGCCTTTATTTAACGTATTCAGTCTAATTGAAAACTAAAATATTCTACTACTTTATTTCTTTTAATACGTTAAGTAGATAATCCCATAGATTCTTTACTGAACTTATGCTCATATGTTCATTAGGAGTATGAACATCATATAGATTTGGTCCAAATGAAATCATATCTATATCAGAGCCTAGTCTCTCGGTAAATAATCCACATTCAAGTCCTGCATGAATTGCCAATATTTCAGCATCCTTGCCATTCATCTTCCTATATACATCTTGGCAAATTGTTCTTATCTTTGATTCAGGGTTATACTGCCATTCTGGATAATCAGCAGATGTTGAGAACTGTGCTCCTAAAAGCTCTGCTACTGTTTTAGTTCTTAGTATTATCTCATCTTTCAATGATCCTACAGAACTCCTTGTTGCACTATCATATTCTACTGAAGTGTCATTAGTAGTAACAACGCCTAGGTTAGTTGAACTTTGAACAAGCCCTGGAATATCCATGCTCATAGTGTCTACACCATCTGGCAGTAAGTATAGAAGTTCCACCGCTTTTTTAGTAGTATCTTTAGAAAAGGCCTTTTCAACATCTAGGTCAACTAATTCAAACTCAATTCTAACATCAGCATCTGAAGCCTTAAACTCATTTGCTAATATTTTATTCCATTTATTAACCTTTTCTTTAATAGCTTCTGTTTTCTCACCATCAAAAACTATTAATGAATCATGTTCTCTTGGAATAGCATTATTTTTGGAGCCTCCGTTAGTTGACACCAAGCTAAAGTCTATTTCTGACAAGATATCCTTTAGCACTCTTCCCATTATCTTGTTAGAATTTCCTCTTTCTTTATTTATCTCCATTCCAGAGTGTCCGCCTTTTAGACCTCTGACTCTAATCTCAGCCTTAGCGGCATCACTCTTGACATCTTCCCATTGTATACTTAAAACAGCTTTATTTCTTATTCCTCCCGCACAGCTAACCAAAAGGAATCCTTCTTCTTCTGAATCTAAGTTTAAAAGTATCTTTCCACTAATGTGCTCAGGACTTACATTCATAGCCCCGCCCATTCCTGCTTCTTCGTCAGAAGTTATAAGAACCTCTAGAGGTGGATGTTCTATATCATCTGAGCTTAATATAGCTAAGCCATAGGCAACTGCTATACCATTATCAGCTCCAAGAGTTGTTCCTGTTGCAAATACATTATCCCCTTCTATTCTTAACTTAAGTGTGTCTTTTTCAAAGTCATGTACTGTGCCTTTATTTTTTTCACATACCATGTCCATATGTCCTTGAATTATTACAGTTGGTGCATTTTCATAGCCTTTTGTTCCAGGCTTTTTTATTATTACATTTAAGCTAGCATCTTGAATAACCTCTAGGTTATGACCCTTAGCAAAACTTACAAGATAATCACTGATCTCTTTTTCATTTCCTGATCCTCTTGGAATCTTAGAAATTTCTTCAAAATAATAAAATACTTTACTTGGTTCTAAATGCGATAAAATTCCCATCTTTACTACATCTTCCTTTCATTATTAAAATTCTATGGTAAAATAATACTATATAGCTATAAGATTTTATAAATATAATATAGCATATTAATCCTATAAATACATAAATTTTTAATACCTATATTACATGTAGCCCTAAATTCTTAATATAATACACAGTAATTGCCGTAATAATTAAATCTCTTTTTTTTGGATAAATTATAACTGGACTATTAGCCAATGTATCACTTTTCTTTAATCTATTAATAACTATTTCCTTAGGTCATGCTAGTAGCTTTATAACATAAGCCAGGATATTAAACTTAGAGCAATTCTCATGTTTATTTATTCTTTAGCTTATATATGTATTTTTTTCATTATCAAAAAAATATAATTCTTAAAAGATTTATATAAAGTGTAACTCTTTAACCAGTGAAAAATTCAGAAATATTTGAATTATGATTCAAAAAAATAATAATTGTGAGGTGTTTTTATGCAAAAAACAAAAATGATTTTTACAATTGGCCCTGCTAGCGACAATGAGGAAATCTTAAGGAAATTTATTGAAATAGGCATGAGTGCAGCAAGATTAAACTTCTCTCATGGAACTCACGAAGACCATAAGGTAAAAGTTGATTTGATAAAGAAATTAAGAACAGAGCTTAATTCATCAACAGCTATACTAATGGATATAAAGGGACCTAAGATACGAACTCATAATTTTGCCAATGGTGAAGCCGCTCTTAACGAAGGAGATAAATTCATATTTAAATGTGGTGATGAAATACTTGGTGATGAAACCAAATGTTCTATATCCTACGATATATTATATGAAGATATAAAACCAGGCGGAGTAATTCTTGTAGATGATGGATTGCTAGAATTTAGAGTCGATAAGGTAGAAGGAAAAGATATAATCTGTACTGTTGTAATCGGCGGAACCATGAAGAACCACAAAGGGGTAAATGTTCCTAACGTAGAAATTAAGCTTCCAGCGGTAACAGATAAAGACAAAGAAGATTTAAAATTCGGATGTGAAATGGGTGTTGACTTCGTAGCTGCATCTTTTATAAGAAAGGCCTCCGATGTTACAGAAATAAGATCCTTACTAGATGAGAATGGTGGCTGCGACATAAAGATAATATCTAAGATAGAGAGTCAAGAAGGTGTAAATAACATAGATGCTATTATTGAAGTTTCTGATGGAATTATGGTAGCTAGAGGTGATATGGGTGTTGAAATTCCTATTGAGAAAGTTCCAATAATACAAAAATCTATAATAAGAAAGTGTAATGAAGCAGGTAAGATAGTAATAACTGCAACTCAGATGTTAGATTCAATGATAAGAAATTCAAGACCTACAAGAGCAGAAGCTTGTGATATCTGTAATGCTATATTTGATGGAACAGATGCCATAATGTTGAGTGGTGAAAGTGCATCTGGACACTACCCACTTGAGGCTGCAAGCACTATGTCTAGAATTGCTAAGGAGGCTGAAGCTAATCTAGACTATGAACATCTTATGAGGAGATTAAAAGAGCCTAGTCTTTCAGCTTTTGGAGATGCTATAAGCTACTCCGCAGCTAAGACTGCTCTAAAACTTCCTACTAAAGCTATAGTTGCCGCAACTCAAAGTGGTGCTACAGCTAAACTATTATCTAAATACAGACCTAGTTGTCCAATAATAGCAATAACTCCTAATGAAACTGTAAGAAGACATCTATCTTTAAACTTTGGGGTTATTCCTAAACTTTGTAATGAATTTAGCACTACAGATGAAATCATAAATGAAGCTAAGAATGCTGCAAGAGCAGTTGGAATAGCAACTACCGGTGAAAATATAATGGTTGCTGCTGGTATGCCTACAGCCCACACTGGCGGTACTAATATGCTTAAGATAGAGAAACTATAGTTATATATTTTTCTTATCCTCCCACTTTTAAAGTATTTAAGAAGCTTGCTAGTAGAAGTATGCTGTGTTTTTTACTTCATACTCTAAAAAACTACTTTAAATATGCTGGAATTTGTAAAATCTAATTTTAGAAAATAATTTCTTTGTTTTGAGACAAAAATAACCATGCATAAGTAGGAATATATCCTCTATGCATGGTCATTTTTTAGGAACAAAGTCTTCTATTTATATTAAGATGTTATTTCACCTATTCTTTAGAGCACCTACACAGGATATTTATCCTAGCTTATCCTTTAGAAACTTACTATTAGGGTGATACTTCAAAAGTCTTCCATAGGTTTCCTTAGCCTTATCTGCTTGTTCAGTGTACTCATAGGATTGAGCTAATTTTAGGACTACATCTATATCCTCATCTATTCTTTTATCTGATAAATTATTTATTAAATGAATATATCCTTGATAATCTTCACTTTCATATAGGCACAAAGCCTTTATTATATGTATCTTCAAATTATCCTTGTAATTATATTCCTCACATCTATCTAGACATTGTCTGTAGTCTTTATTAAGGTATAACTGTAGTATCTCTTCAAATTTCTTTACTTCTTCACTTTTATTTTTCTTTATCTGCAAGACTATATATACTGCGTATGCAATCAAAATAATAAATAATGGTGGAGTAGTAAGTGCCAAAACCAAAAGTATAACTCCTATAGTAATCTTAATTCTAAGGTTGCTTTTATCAGATTGAAGATAAAATGGTCTAGAGCTTTTACTTTCCATTACTCCTCCTAATCCTGCTTATAGTTTCTTAAATAAGTCTCCAAAAAGCTCTCCTAAACTTGCACCTTCCTCGCTATCATTGTACTGCAAGTATTCCTTGGATCTTTCAGTAGCTTCTTTAATGCTTAGACTTATCTTATGGTTGTTTTCATCTATAACTATATCTAATACTTTTACTTTTACCATATCATTAATCTTTAATACATCTGATGGTTTTGCAATATTTTCTTCTGTTATTTCCCCAATATGAACAAGACCTTCTACCCCTGGTTCTAATTCTACAAAGGCTCCAAAATTCATAAACTTAACCACTCTTCCTTGAACCACATCATTGATTTTATATTTTGACTTCACATTACTCCATGGATCTGTAGCTACATCCTTAAGTGCCAATGAAATTCTTCCCTTTTTCTGGTCTAATTCTTGTATAAATACTTCTACTTCATCACCAACACTTACTACCTCTGCTGGATCATTTACCCTCTTCCAAGAAAGATCTGAAATATGAATAAGTCCTTCAACACCACCTAAATCAACAAAAGCTCCAAACTTTGCTAGTCTCGCTACTTTTCCTTTTATCTTCTGTCCTACGGTTAATGACTTCCAAAGATTCTCTTTTTTCTTCTCTCTTTCTTGTGTTTCAACAGCTCTTCTAGAAGCAACTACTTTCTTTCTTTCTTCATCAAATTCTATTACTGCAACTTCAACAACACTATTAACACTTTCATTAAAATTGTCTCTCCATTCAAATGCACCTTGAGATCCTGGAATAAATACTCTTATTCCCTTATATCCAGCTATAAAACCGCCTTTAACTTGCTCTTTTATTTTGACGTCGATATTAGCCTTGTTTTCAAAAGCAGTTCTTATATCATCCCAAACTTTTATCTCATCTGCTTTTTTCTTAGATAAAACAACATTACCTTCTCCATCATCAGTACTTATTATCATTACATCTATTTCATCATCTACATTTAATAATTCGCTTAATTCTCCATCAAAATCATCGCCAACTTCACTTCTAGTTATTATACCGTCAGAGAAATAGTTAATGTTTACAAATACTTCATCCTTAGTGACCTTTATTACTTTTCCTCTTACTATTTCCCCTGAATAGATTTTTTTAAAATCATAGCTATCCATCATAGCTCCCATTGACATATCCTGAGTTAATTCTTTTTCCATAATACACACTCCTTAAGATTAATGATATTGGTCATCAATTTATTTATGATACTTATAATTCTACCTAAGTAAAACTTTTTAAACAAGATGTAAACTAGACCAAAATTTACTTTGCCAAATACTGCAAATCAATTATAATTATTATAGTTGACTGTGATATAATCTATTACATCTTCATAAATACAAAAGCTGAAATATAAAATCTAGTGGCAAAAATAGAATTTATTCCAAAACTCATATTAACTTCTATAACTTTATAACTAAAAAGCTTTCAATAACTTCACAATAAGTTATGCAATAACTTATTGATCTAAAGAAAACTAAAGAAACCACAAGATATAGTGAGATATTAAGAGGTTGAATAAAGCAAAATTATTATATGATATCTTTTAAGTCAAAATACGTTATTTTTTATATTGAAATATAGTTAATAATACCATATAATAAAAACATCGCATGGCGATACGGTGGAGGTGGTTATCATAAACCAAAATAAAAAGCGCTTTTTGTTTGGGTTAGTGCTCACACTCATATTTATTTTTTCAAGTTATAGTTTAGATTGTATCAATGCTTTTGGTGGATTAAGCAATAATAAAACTGTTTATGCCGCTGCAATCGGAGGAAAATCCTCTAGCTTCAAATCATCTGGATCATTTAGTTCTTCTAAGTCATCAAGTAGTGGTTTTAAGTCAGGTTCATTCTCAGGTTCAAGCAGTAGCAAATCAAGTTCCAGCAGCAGTTCAAGTTCATCGCCTTCGAAAGCAACAAGTGGTTCTAAGTCATCAAGTAGTGGGTACAAATCAGGTTCCTTTTCAAATTCGAAACCTGACTCAAGCAGTAATTCATCATCATCTGGAAGTAGTTCAAGCTCTAGTGGCTCTTCATCAAGTGGATCATCATCCTACAATGGTGGTTCAAAAAGAACCTATATACCGATACCAATACCTTTTTTCGGTAGAAGTCACTACTCTGGATACAGCAGTCCGTTTTTAGGATACAGTTCTCCTGTCAGCGTGATAGGCAGTGTATTCAAAATATTATTTACAATAATAATAATACTTTTAATCATTCACTTAATAAAAAAATATATGAGAAGAAGATAATAGGAGGAAATATCATGGGAGTTTTATCAAGAATATCAAATATGTTCAAGGCAAAGGTTAATGACACATTAGACAATATGGAGGATCCAATACTACTATTGGACCAAAAAGTAAGAGATATGGAAGAAAACTTAAATAAAGCTAAGCTTTCATCTGCTCAAATATTAGGTAACGTTCATGAAATTGAAAAGAAGATGTCTGCAGCAAAGAAGGAATCTGAAGAATACGATGAGAAAGTTAAACTAGCTCTTGCAAAGAGTAATGAAGACTTAGCTAAGAAAGCCCTTCAGAGAAAACTTGATGCGGATAAGAAATATGAATCCTTAAAAGCAAGTTATAATGATGCTTCTGCAAAAGCAGATCTTATTAAGAAAAACCTTAGAGCTTTAGAAGAGGAAATTCAAAAAACTAGAAGTTACAGAGATGAGGCAGCTGCTAGATATAGTAATGCTGAAGCATCTAAACAAGTTAATGAAATACTTGCAAATGTTCAATCTAAATCAAACTCAATATCTGTAGATGATATCGAAAGAAAGATACAAAGAAAAGAAGCTCTTGCTGAAGGTCTTGGCGACTTAAGAGAAGTAGACTCATTAGATAAAGAATTCGAATCTTTAGATACTACAGACTTAGATGCAGAACTAGCTAAGTACAAAAATTCTTAATACTAGATTATAATAGGTGAATTATATGAACAACGACTTAGAATTTGTAAAATCTGAAAAGGAGGTTTGGGGAAAAGTATATGTAGATATAAGCTATGGACTAGATAACGTGGCCCCATTCCTTTCTGAAAAGACTCTAAAAATAAGAAAATATAATGTTAAAAGAGATGTATTGAAAAAATATATAGAATTACTAAATGCAGCTGAGACAGATAATAAGAGTAGTTCTTTCATAGGCGGACTTTTCAAAGGAAATAAATACGAAGGTTTGCTTACTTCTTTTAAGAAGGATCATCTTGATGATTTTGTTCAATTAAAGAACTGTTCAAGCTGTGCATGCTTAAACTGTGTTAAGGAATGTAGTTTTAATAGCTGTAGAGGTTGTAGAAATAACTCCTTTATAAAAAGCTGTGATCATGAAAAAATAAATGTCACATATCATAAGAACTTTACTCTAGATCTTACTAATAATACTACTGGAAGAAGTACTAAATATAATGTACTTGCTACTCTTCAGGATTGTGAGTTAGATAGACAATATATAATAATTCAGAACGTATTTGATAAGGATGAAAAATTTATATTGTATTACTATCCTGGCATATCTGAGGATAATTACGGTGAAATATCTGATCCAAGTGAATTCGATTTTATCGTAGAGACCTTTGAAGGTGCTGATCTATAAAGTTAATATGTATCGCAAACTAAAAGCTGCCTAGAAAACTAGGCAGCTTTTAGTTTGTATTAAGATATAGATACTACGTCATATCCTTCTTCTTCAATTGCATTCTTTAAGGCTTCGTCAGAAACATTTCCTTCAACGACAGCTGATCCAACTTCAACCTTAAATTTTTCAACTCCTGCTAATGCTGATAAAGCATTTTCAACATGCTTTACGCAATGCATACAAGACATTCCTTCTATTTTTACATTTTTACTCATGTTACATCTCTCCTTTTATATAATAATGTATTTGGGCTGTGTTGAAGTACCTTTTTCAAGTTATTCTCAAACATAGCCTATATTTTAAACCTTGCTAGAAAAGAGTATATATCGCAGCTCCTTCCTAGCAGGCAACTTAAACTAATATAATTAAATTAATGGCTTATAGTTTTTAAGTCTTAAGGCATTTAATAGTACTGAAACAGAGCTAAAGCTCATAGCAAAGGCAGCTAACATGGGATTTAGTAGCGGTCCCCCAAAGGCATATAAGATTCCCATAGCTACTGGTATTCCAAGGGTATTATATCCAAAGGCCCAAAAAAGATTTTGTTTTATATTTCTTATGGTCTTCTTACTAAGATCTATAGCTGTTATAACATCCAGTATATCACTTCTCATCAGCACTATATCAGCTGATTCAATTGCTACATCCGTTCCAGATCCTATTGCTATACCAACATCTGCTGCTGCAAGTGCTGGAGCATCATTGATACCGTCTCCTACCATTGCAACCTTTCTTCCTTCTGCTTGTATATCTTTTACCTTTCTAGATTTATCTTCTGGCATTACCTCTGCCACAACCCTGTCTATACCTACTTCTCTTGCTATTGCTTCCGCAGTATTCTTATTATCTCCAGTAAGCATAACTACTTCTATTCCCATCTTATGCAAAGCCTTTATAGCATTCTTACTATTTTGCTTAACAGTATCTGCAACAGCAACCACTCCTGATACTATTCCATCGACTGACAAATACATAGGAGTTTTTCCTTCTCTTGATAACCTTTCAGCCTTTTCCTCTAATTCTCCTATAAGGATACCTTCATCACTAAAAAGCTTTTTATTTCCTAGAACTATTGTTTTCCCCTCAATAACTACACTTATTCCTTTTCCTGGTATAGCCTTAAAGCTATCTAACTTATTTAATTCAAGCCCCTTATTCTCAGCTTCTGCTACTATAGCCTCACCTAAAGGATGTTCTGAACCTTTTTCTGCAGCTGCTGCATAAGCTAGTAACTGCTCCTCGCTTATATCTACTGCTATTATATCTGTAACCTTAGGCTTACCTTCGGTTATTGTTCCAGTTTTATCAAAGACTACTGTATTAATCTTATAACTTGTTTCTAAAGCTTCTCCACTTTTTATAAGAACTCCGAATTCTGCACCTTTACCTGTACCAACCATTATTGCAGTAGGAGTTGCTAGTCCTAATGCACAAGGGCAAGCTATAACCAGTACTGATATAAAGATTGTAAGTGAAAATATAGTTCCATGTCCAAATATAGCCCAAGTTATACTTGAAATAAGAGCAAGCCCTATAACTACTGGTACAAAATATCCTGATATTATATCCGCCATCTTTGCAATAGGAGCTTTAGATCCTTGGGCATCCTCAACTAATTTTATAATTCTAGAAAGAGCAGTATCCTTACCTACCTTTGTAGCCTTATACTTTATCATTCCATTCTTATTGATACTTGCTCCATATACACTATCACCAATAGTCTTCTCTACTGGTATACTCTCCCCAGTAAGCATTGCTTCATCAATAGATGTAAGACCTTCTATTATAGTTCCATCTACCGGAAGCTTTTCACCTGGTTTAACTACTATAATGTCTCCAACCTCTACTTCATCTATAGCTATTACCTTTTCTTCTTCACCCTTTAAAATAACCGCTGTCTTTGGTGTTAACCCCATAAGCTTCTTAATAGCTTCAGAAGTCTTTCCTTTAGTTATTGCCTCTAAATATTTACCTAAAGTTATTAAAGTAAGGATTGTACCTGCAGATTCAAAATACAAATCCATGGTATATTCCATATTTCCTTGGCTTATCTTATATATTGCGAATAATCCATATAGATATGCTGCCGATGTACCAATGGCTATAAGACTATCCATATTAGGACTAAGTTGTACAAGATTTTTAAAACCTGCTATAAAGAACTTTCTCCCTGTTATTATAACAATAGATGCAAGTATAAGCTGAACCATACCAAAACTAAGAGGGTAGTGATGTGGATCTATAAAGCTAGGAAGTGGCATCCCAAGCATATGTCCCATAGCTATAATCAGTAGTGGTACAGTGAATACTATCGAAACTACGAGTCGCTTCTTCATAGAATCTATTTCTTGCTGTTTTCTATCTCTATGCTCATCCTCTTTTTCCTCTTCTACTGCCTTATAACCAGCTTTTTCAACTGCTTTCTTTACATCAGAAAGTCTTATTATATCTGAATCAAATGCGACAGTTAGCGTCTCAGTTGCTAAGTTTACATCTGCCTTCTCAACTCCATTTACCTTCTTAACAAATCTCTCAACTCTACTTACACAAGCAGCACAAGTCATGCCTTGAACCCTTACTCTTGCATTCTTAATGGTTGAAACTGCCTTATAGCCGGCTTTATCTACTGCTGCCTCGACATCATTTACTGATAATTTTTCTTCTTCAAAAGATACCTTGAGGGTTTCTGTGGCCAAATTAACTAACGCTTCGTTTACTCCCTCTAACTTTGCTACAGCTCTTTCTACTCTTCGTACACAAGCTGCACAAGTCATACCTTCTATTTTTAAGGTTTTAGTAGTCATATTTCCTCCTCTATTTATCTATTAATTTATCTAAAATATCCATTACTTCGTTTATCTTTTCTTCTTGATCATATTCTCTCCTAATAGCTGCTTTTACACAATGAGTCATATGCTGTCTCAATATTAGTTTATTAGCCCTTTTTAGAAGCCCTTGAGACGCTATTATTTGATTAGATATATCTATGCAATATCTATCCTCTTCAATCATTTTTATGATGCCTTCGATCTGTCCTTTGCAAGTCTTGAGAGCCTGAAGAGCTTTCTTCTTTTCGTCGTTCATACCACACCTCCACCTCACCCCCCTATGGGGGTGGTATGCTTATATATTAATACTGCTAATTTAAATTGTCAATATTAATATTTTATTTAGACTAACTTTTTATCCATGTGATTTTATTAAGGCATATTGCAAAATACTGCCTTAGAATATCCTTAGCACTATTTAGTGAAGTAATGTAATACCAATAAACTATTTTAACACAGCCTAATTTAAAAAGATTCTTTTTAGGTTAGCATTTATATTTTAACTTAAGTTAACCTTTTTTAGCCCCCTAATAAATTTAATACTGTTGATTAAATTAAGTGATTTTTTGCACAAGCTCATCTAAGCATCGGATGACTGACCACTCAATTTAATAATTACCTTAAAAACACAAGATTATTTTTTGAAGACATTTCTTCAGAATAGCTATAATCTTCCAAATCAAAATTCTTAATTTCTTCTAAAGACTCTACTTTGTTTTTTATTATGTAGCTAGCCATTAATCCTCTTGCCTTTTTAGCATATACAGGTATTATTTTATATACTCCTGCTTTTCTATCCTTAAAGGTTATATTTATTACTGGATTTTTTACATAATCCTTTACGACTTTATAATATTCCTCAGAAGCAAGATTCAATATAATCTTATCCTTATGATTTTCTAATTCACTATCTATATCCTTAGCTATCTTATCCTGCCAAAAACCATATAGATCCTTGCTAGCACCACTCTTTAACTTAATACCCATTTCTAGTCTATAAGGTTTTATAGCATCTAATGGTCTTAGTATTCCATACAATCCAGATAAGATTCTTAAATGACTATCTGCATACTCCAATTCTTTTACTGTCATATCATTGGCCTTTAGCCCTCTATAAACCTCTCCTTTAAAAGCCAAAATAGCTTGCTTGTCTATATCACTCATATCTTCCTTCCATTGAAAGTATCTGGTATGATTCAATTCAGCTAACTGTAAGTTAATCTTCATTAATCTGCTTATGTCTTCCGGTGTCTTTTTTCTTAACTCATCTATAAGTACCTTTGCTTCAGCCAAAAATTTTGGAGTTGTTAACCTTAAATCTATACTAACCTCTTCAAAATCCAGCGTTTTTGCTGGGGATATTATCATCAACATGCTTTCCACCTCTTGTTCATATGTCACTTACTGAACTTACTGAACTTACTAATTCTCGTTATTAGTAATTATCTTTAATAGAATTATATCATAATTTTATCCAAATGATAATAATTATCATATTTTTATTCATCTTAAACAGCTGTTCTAAATTATCGAAATTACTAGTCTTATCTATCAAAAAAGCTACCCCCATGGATAGCCTTTTAAACATATTTATGCAATTGTACTTTTTAATGTATTGTAGCAGTAATTTATTATGTCACTTCTTTTTATTATACCTATAAAGGTACCGTTATCATCTACTACTGGAACAAAATTTTGCGAAATTGAAAGAGAGATTATACTTTCTATATCTGCATTTATTGAGACGCTTTTATGATTAACTCTTCTATATATTTCTTTTACCTTCACATTATTAGTGTTTTTAAAATTTAGATCTGGTGTATTTTTTAGCTTCCAAAGAAGATCCCCTTCAGTAAGAGTTCCAACATATTTACCATTTTTATCAATCAAAGGAATAGCTGTGTAACCGTGATGCTCCATTCTTTCCATTACCTGTCTCATGGTTGCATCTGTATTCTCATATATTACTTCATTTTTAGGTGTTAGAAAAAATGCAATATTCATACCTTATCCTTTCCAAAAAGAAAATATTATTATAGTTTACTATAATTATTCTAACATATATATTGCTCAAATGTTATAACAATTGTATTAATTTACACTTTATAAACATTAGCAATAATCCCTTCGAAATGCTGACATAATAAAATTGTAGTATATTATTCCTCTCAAATGGAATAATAAATATAGGAGTGATTTTATGAAAAAACTTTCACTATTGCTTTTTGTATTTATCAGCTACGTCATACTTTTCACACCATTAAAAAAATGTAATGCTACAAATACTAATAAACCATATGTAAGTTTTGAAGGAACTTGTAAAGATACTTGTTTAGTTAATCTTAATAAAATTAGATCAAACTACTCCATGTCACCTTTTTATTTTTCTTCTGATTTAGATACTAAAGCAACTCAATACCTAAATAAGCTTACCATAGAGAAAGATACTTTTACATGGAATGATGCTGACAATAATACTGTGTTTTGCATATATAGAGAAAGACTAACTCCCCCTCTTCAATATGACAATAGATTAGTAGCTAGCATCTTACTAGATACTTACAAACAAGAACTATTAAGCACAAATATATCAAACATTGGCTTATGCGTAAGATGTGATAATAACACTTTAACTTATGTTTTTGCCTTTAAGTATAATTAATTTCAGTTAGCAAAAATACAAATTCTTTTGAATTATACTTTTGTGCTAGCTTTTTCCTACATGGTATATTTCTAGACAGTAAAAAAGCAAACTACTAATTAGTTTGCCTTATCAAATTTATAGTAGTAGTCAGTATACTCCATATCATTAAGTATGCTATTCACATTACTATATATTTCATCACCGCTTATGGTTTTCTTAACTATAACCTCTTGAAGTACTTTTGTATTACATTTTGGGCACTTCCCTATACCCATGAATCTCCAACTAAAAAGTTTCAATGGTCTTTCAATGTTAATTTCCGTCTTGCATTTTGGACATCTATAATCTAACTTACTATTATCAATCTCATAATTTTGAAGATCTTTTACCATAATAGCAGGCATATTATAAACATCTTTTACAATATAATTTTTTATTATTCTATTATTAAAAAGCCTCTTAAATACTTCTGAGGTATAAAGCGCATCATTTAGAGCATCATGAAGCTTGCTTTCATCAACTCTTATCTTTAGCTCTTCTAAAGCATTCTTTAAACTTAAAGATTTCTTATGCGCCAAAATCTTAGTGGCATATTCTTGTATATCTAAATATTCCTTTAACCAGCCTACCTCTTTATAGTTATGATAACATGCATTTCTAAATATCTCTGCTATATCATCCTTAGCCCAGGAACATATTATCGAATCATTATCAACAAATTCCCTAAGTTTGTCCATAGCTTCAATAAAAGTTATTCCTGAACTTAAATTAGTTTCAGTTATACCTGTTATTTCAGTTATTTTGGGATTTAAAACTTTAAATAAAGCTGGTCTTACATAGGTCTTGAAATTCCCTATAAAATTCATCATCTTATCAAGCTTAACTGCCCCTACTTCTATTATTTCATTTTCCAGCTGGGCTTCTTTAAGGTCTCCATACATGTTATAAAAATTAGGATAATACTTAGTTATATTCTTTAGATTATTAAATTCTAAATCAATTATAACATATCCCATTGCCTCATCCCCTCATCATATCTCTTATTATAATTATGCCATAAATAGTTATTTATTTCACTTTTATTTAAGCGATAAAAATAAAATTTTTACTAAAAATTCCTATACATACTTATATATAAATTTATACAAAATCACTATTTGTATATAATAAAAAGACCACTATTTTTATTAGCGGTCTTTTTGCACATCAGTTTTATCATAAACATATAATAATAAATCATGTGTAAATCATATTCTGTTTATTTTCTTTGTATCCCCAATATATTAAGTTATAAACTCTATATTTGCTTAATTACGCCTATAGCAACTCCTAATATAGAAGCCTCCTTATTTTCCAAGGATATAGGCTGATACTTTGGATTTTCAGGCATAAGATATGGAGTCTTATCTTTTAAATTTAGTCTTTTAAGTGTAGCACTTCCTTCAATCTCCGCTGCTACTATATCATTATGGTCCGCTGACTGCTGCCTTCTAATTACAACAAAATCTCCATCATTGATATTAGCATTTATCATACTATCACCCTTTACATGAAGTATGAAGTTGTCCTTTTTTCCTCTAATCCAGTTATATGGTATATAAAAATTACTCTCTTGCTCTCCGTTCATAGGTATTGGCTCACCAGCTGCTATATCGCTATACATTGGTACTTCTACTAAATCATCCTCTTTTATAACCTCTTGTTTAGCGTTCCAATCGATTATAACTTCAGGTTTAGTAGAGGCTCCATCTATTAGAAATGAATGTTCACTTCTATGTTTAAGATTTATATATTTAAACTTTTCTAGTGAATATTCATTGGCCTTCTTGCTGGCAACTGAGGTAAACCTATAGTTCTTTGATATTTCAATATCATCTAGATAGTTTAGCTTTATTCCATTCTTAAGCCAAGCATGTCTTTCCGTAACATCAATACTATTTATCAGATAAGTAAATGATGAATAGTCCTTTTTGTCATAGAAAGATCTTATGAAATTGAGCTCACTTCTAGTCAATTTCTCACAGTTATCTAAAAATATATGTATATATTTATTATTACCCTCTGCTACCATTGCTTTTGCTAGCTCAACCTTATCATATTTATCGATAAGTTTTTTGTCTTTCATCATTTCTTTATATTCTATATACATCTTATATAGCAATTCTCTTACAATGGAATTCTTTCTTATAGGCTTTCCTCTTCCTTTTCTATTGACTTCCATGTATTCTTCTTTAGACAGCAAGCTAGCTTTTATCCATTGTATTTCGTCCAATAGGAAATATACAGAACTATTCTTTAAAGTCTTTATCTTGTTTATTCCGTTCTCATTGATGCTAAGAACCTCTTTTAAAAGTGATATTTTATCTGCTTCAGATATTTCATCTAATGACTGCTTATTATTTGATATGTACTTGTTGAAAAATACATCAACTAATTCATTTAGAGATAAAAACTCTATATCATTATCCATTAGCGAAAATAAGGTTATATTACTTGTTTTTATTTTTTTAACGGTGGAATCATAAAATGATTTAGCACTGATTTTGTTTCTATAATCATTGGTAACGAATACTATCTTATCACTTTCATACAAACAATAATTATTCTTTAAATTCATAGTACGATATAATGCAGCTGAAGTCTTTCCTGTATGTAAAGAACCTTTTATTACTTGTACACCGAGATGCTTAGAATTTATAAATCTATTTTGGTTTCCTTCAAAATTCATTTGTTTACCTCCGTACATGTTTAAAAAGAAAAAAATTATATTGAATTTGAAAAAGTTTATTCAATATAATTTCATATAATATATTAATTATATACTAATTTAGTAATTTATTAAATAGTCCTTTAGATTTTTTACTATACAGCTCATATAATCGAAATTAATATTTTTAACTCTGTCATCCTCTTTATTAATATCATCAAACCTATACACTGATGTATCTGTTACAAGTATAGTTTTAAATCCATTTTCCGAAAATGAATAACTATCTTTAATATCTGACCCAATAAAAAGACCTTCTTTTATAGACTTAACTGGTACATCACAGCTTTTTTCAAAATAGTTAGTAACACCCTTAGTCAAGCTTTCCGAACTAGAATTTCCTACTATAGCTAAGAAGTTACCTTTGTTAGGCATCACTGGGCCTATAAAAGGATATCGTTGGGAAAGTGATTTATCAGAATAATATCCTAATGAATCTAATATTATAACACTTTCTATATTTTGTTTTTCATTCTTTATGTAGTCAGCGTATATTTTACTCCCCATCTGATTAGTGTTAGCAAATACTTTTTCTCCGTTAACGAAAGCTGCAAACCTCACATTATAATTTGAATTACTATCCTTATACAGATCAGCTAGAGTTAATAATGCAGAAATACCAGTAGCGCCACCATCAGCAGCTGCAGTGGAAGAATCATAGTGAGCTCCTACAAGTATTGTTTTCGTGCTTTTACTGTTATTTACACAATTCTTCGTTGCTGTAATATTAGAAAAGGTTCTATCTCCAATTTGAAAATCCTGTACGCATATGTTATATCCCATAGATTTAAATTTGTCCATTATGTACCTTTTGCTTTTTTCCAAATTATCGTAATTATTATAATCTCTAGGACCTATGTCCTTGCAGAACTTATTCATATTATCTTTTAAGCTGTTAACTACAGCTTCGTCCCCTCTAACATTAGCTTTAACAGATTTTTGCCAACCATAAGTCGTAGATGCTAAAAGGAATAAACTTAAAACTAAAACAACTACCCAATTAACTTTCGTTTTCATATTTCACCATATACTCTTTAATTATTTATATAATAAAACTCCAAAACGTATACTTAACAATCAAAACATTTTGGAGCTATAGATGTACCACTTCCAATATAAGTGGTACATCTTTATATGTGTATAATTCTACTATTATCAATAGTTACTGTCAATAACTAGATGTTTATACCAGCCATTCTCATCAAGTAAATGGCATTTCTAGTAGTAGACTTTCCTTTTCTAAGCTTGTAGTCAAACTTAATCTCATTTTTATCATAATGTTCCCTGAAATTATAGTTTATTATTCTTCTATTTTTCTCTTCTAAATCGCATAGTTCAAGGTCATGAGTAGAAACAAGCCCTATAGCCTCTCTTCCACTAAGCTGATTTATTAATATCTCCGCTCCTGTATGTCTATCCATAGAATTAGTTCCCCTGAATATTTCATCTAGCATAAACAATACTCTTTCTCCTCTATCTGTAGCACTTATTAGTTTCTTTATTCTTAATATCTCTGCATAAAATGATGAAATATTCTCCTCTAGGTTATCCCCTATTCTCATGCAGGTGTAAATATTTACCAATGGACAGCTATAAGCCTTACCGTTAACAGGCGCTCCTATATACGTAAGAATTGTATTTATTCCAATTGTTCTAAGGAAAGTACTTTTTCCAGACATATTTGAACCAGTTACTAGCATTATTCTGTTTTCATTATTTAACTTAAAGCTATTTGAAACAGCTCTTTTTCCTAGAAGTGGATGACTTACTTCCTCACCTTCTAATGATAAGTCTTCAACTATCTCTCCATAATTCCACTGTTCATTATCTCCACTTATGTTAGAAATAGAACTTAAAGCTTCTATTTCTCCTAGAGCCTCTAGCCAATCTTCTAATCTATCACTATTTTTCCTTCTCCAGTGCTCTAGCCTTGTCAACAAGTGATAATCCCAAAGCAAAGCTACATTTATTATTATATAAATCATATTTTGCCTATCAGCTATCTTATTAGCAATGGAGTTAAGCTCCTTCATCTCTTCAGTAAAATTAAAATCTTGATTTATAAGCCTTGATTTTATAGATTTTAACTTTTCACTGTTAAACTGCTCATCCTCTACTATTTTAATCATGTTAAAATAAGTATATATACTACTTTTTAATTCATACACTATATCTAATGCTTCATTTCTCTCATTACTTCCTAATTTTAGTACTATAAAATTAAGTATACCTACTGCCACTGGAAATACAGACTTAACGTAATTAGTGAAAAAATATAATAAGCTTAATGCTATGAATGCCACTGGTAGTAGTATAATAGCTATTTTCATTAATGGCGACAAAATATTATCGTTCTTCCCTTTACACCATTTTAAAAAATGGGATGTATCCCCTAACGCTGATTTTTTTAGACTTCCTTCTACCTGAAGCTTTTGCCTAAAATCTATATTATTGCCAAGTTCTTTTATAGCGCTTTGTCTACTATAGACTTCATCCTTTGTAGGCAATTCATGTAAAGTAAGCATTGCGGCAAGTTTCTTCCTACCATATAGAGTTTTTGTAGTATTTATCCATTGAAACAAGGAACTTCTACCAAATACATCTAGATCATTTATAAAAGGATGATTAACATCTAAAAATTCTTCTCCATCATCCTCAAAGCTTCTCCACTCACCATCAACCCTTTTTATGCTTTGTTCATTTATCTCTATATATTTTTCTTTTCTAGACTTATCCTCTAATTTTTTTGAATGTAAATACACAAAGTATACAAATAAAATTATTGATAACACCAAAAGTCCATAGAATATATAGCTCTTTCCAATATAATAAATAAGAAAACTTATGGCTATAATAACGAGGAATGTAACTAGCCTTAATAAACTTACCACATTACATTGTGATGCTATTTCTTTGTATATCTTTTCTCCTTCAGATTTTCTCTTCTCATAAAAGTCTTTATCCATTTAGTACCTCCTGAGTTCTTCATTTAACTAACTAAATTTTAACATATTCTGTAACTAAATATATAGTTTTCTTTTCTTTTTTTCCGCATTTGCCCTTTATTAAATAGGTGAATTTCTTTAGAAAGGCACATACTATTCATTCTTATTATTGCGCTCAAATTAGTATTTAAATCCTATATTGTATAATCATCTGTAACTTTATCTAATAAAAGCTTTTGAATATCAAAAAAGATTATGGGACTATTACTAGGATTATAAATAGCTAGTTTTACAAGCTATTTATATATGTAGTAATGTCTCATAATCTTCAGTTACTTTAGACTATTATATATTTTATCAAGATTAGCTTTCATACTTTCATAGTAATCCTTATTATCTTCTTTGCTTTCAATAGTATATATACTTTGAACATTAGCTCCAACCTCGTTGGCTAAGGTTTCTGATACTTTAGGACTGGCTAATTGTTCTGCAAATATAGTTTTTACTTTATTGGTCTTACAGAACTCTACTAATTCCTTAAGCTTCTGTGGAGTTATCTCACCTTCACCAAATACATCTTCCACACTTTTTTGAGTAAGTCCAAAGTCTCTGCATAAATACCCAAAGGCCTCATGTCCTGTTACAAAATCCTTATTACTAAGCTCTTTAAACCTACTAGCATTCTCAGAATAAAGGTTATCTAGCTTTTCTGAGAATTGCTTATAATTCTTCTCATAATAATCTTTATTTTTTTCATCAGCTTTTACAAAAGCTTCTTTTATATTATTAGATTGTATCTTAGCATTCTTTAAACTAAGCCAAATGTGAGGATCTATTTTACCCGCTGTTTTTATTGCCTCTATTCCTTTTGAACTATCTATAAGTTGAATTTTATCCTTATCTTCTATAGTATCTGTAACTTTATCTAGCCACTCTTCCATACCGAGACCATTATATATAAATATCTGTGACTTATTTAATTCTATAAGATCTTTACTCTTTGGCTCAAAATCATGAGGTTCCATACCCTCAGGTACCATCATATTTATATCTATTTTATCTCCACCTATAGCCTGTGCAAATTCCTTAAGAGGATTTATTGAAACTGTCACCTTTAGTTTTTCATCACTCTTTTGCTCTGTTTTTTTTGTACATCCTATCAATCCTACTGATAAAGATACAGCAATTACTCCAAAAATTACTTTTGACAAAGCTCTTCTTTTATTCATATTGGCACTCCTTTTGCAAATGATTTGCATTTCCTTAAAAAGTATACAATCTATAAAGAGTATTGTCAATATTAGACTACAAAATTCATTAATATTTTATAGGTTTATTATATTAACCTTTTCTCTGTCAGATAAGATATCAACTTCTCTTCTTTGGCAGGTAAACAATAATACTTGCCTTTTATAAGAAATATCATATAAGTAATCAAGAATATTTTTTAATCTTATATCATCATATTGTACAAAAGCATCATCTAAAATTATAGGAACATTCTTATCCTCAAATATCATATCAATAAGAGCCAGCCTTAGAGCTATATAAGCTTGATCCCATGCACCATTACTTAGATATTCAGCCTTTATATATCTACCATCAATGCTTTGTTTCACCGTTATATCAAAATTCTCAGTTACCTTTACATCTTCGTATTTTCCCATAGTTATTTTACTAAATATAGTTGCTACTTTTTGATTTAAGATAGGCCCAAAACTCTTTTGTATTTCTTTAAAGGATTCATCCATTACTTCTTGAGCAATCTCAATGGCTTTGACTTTTCTTTCGTATTCTTTTATCTGTTTTCCTACAAATTCTATATCCTGTTCTATAACATCAAGTCTTCTACTACTTAAAAATATATTTTTAATGCTATACTCTATATCTTTAATAGATTTTTCCACATTTAGCAGCTCTACTTGTTTAATCTTAATCTCATTCTCTATATCCTCTTCATTTTCATAAGAAAACTCATTAGTCTCATTGATTATTTCCTTTATTTCTTCCTCAATAGCTTGTATATCTCTATCCTTTAAAAGCACCTTATAAGTTTCTTCTATAGAATTAAGTCTCACTATAAGTTCTTCTCTCTGCTGTAATTTAAATCTTAAATTCTTTATCTCCTCGATTATGTCTTCCAACCTTATATGCTCCAGTGATAAAGTTCTTAGTTTTGTATATATAGCTTGTTTTTTTTGTTCTATATCACTTAAAATATATTCAACATTTTTTCTAATTGCCTCTGCTCTATTATTTAGTTCCAAAACTTCCTGATTAATAATTTGGTATTGTTTCATATTTTGAACAAATTCTTCTACGTTGCTACTTTTAGTTATTGATAGAACTGAATTTATAATCTTTTCATTTTGTATAGCAACATCTTCTAGTTCATATATATTTATATTTTTAATACTATTCTTTTTTTCATTAATTATTGCTTCTAAAACCTTAATTTCATTCTTATAATTATCAAAAGAGTTTAAATACTTTTTGAAGTCTATGTAATTCGAACTTTCTGCAATATCAAAGTATCCGTTCAACTTTTTTTCATATTCTTCTACCGCATCCCTCAGTCTATCTATCTCTCCTTGTTCTTTAAAATTATTTGTTGCTTGTTCTAAAGAATATTTATTTTTATTTATAAAGATATAGCTTATCATAGAAATCACCATAAAACCTAACGATATAGGCATAGATATACCTAACAGTATTAATCTTAACGAGCCTATTAATATGAAGACAGCAGCAAAAGCAACCATAAGTACAGCTACTATCTTTAAAAAAAGATCCTTTGTTTTAAATCTTTTTACGTCCGTCTCGTTAACCTTTACTTTTGACTGTCTATCAATAAGAAATTTTAATTCCTTCAAACTTTCCTCATAATTATTGAGAAGAGTATCTATACTTTCTCTTTGCTCTTTTATCACATTATAGTCTTTCAAGTTACCTATTTTACGCTCTATCTCAATCTCTATTCTGCTTATTTCTTCATTTGTATCTAGTACTGTGGATATTTTTTCTTCTATATGCCTTTGTTCCATGGACACTTTTATTACTTTCTCATCTATATCAGAATCAAAGCTTTTAAAACTGCTATATAAGCTCAAATAATTTCTTTTAGACTCTAATTCTTCTAGCAATATTCTCTCTTCTTCAAGCTTTTGATTATAGTTATCTAATAAATTAAATATACCCGCAGTCTCCTCTTGAAGTTCATCTAAGAAGTGATAATCTACTATTCCATTATCAGAAACTAAATTGTGTTCATACTCTTCTTTTTGTTTTTTTAATTGTTGACTTTTCTTTAGATATTCAGTTATTTCACTATACTCTTCTTTTAATTTAAGCCTCTTCAAATGCTTCTTATATATTTCTAGCTTTTTTATAGCTATCTCTAGTTTTTCCTTTTTTGAATTAAGCTCAAGATACATTTTTTCATTATCTAAATTAGCTTCTGCTAGCTTAAAGGCATTGTTTCTTTCCTCCAAAAGATTGTCATATCTAATCCTAAGCAAATCTAACTTTCCACCTTTTCTTTGGGTGACTAAGCTCTTTTTATATTGCTCTAAGGTGTTTTTAGCTTTTTGGTAGGATATATTTTCATTTCCTGTTTGAAACGAATTACTTATCTTATGAATAATATCATCCTCTTTTGAATTCTTCACTTCTCCACTAAGCTGCCTAATAAAAAGTGTATTTTCAAATGCTTGAGAGTTAACATCAAAAATATACTTCCCTACCCCATCATTGTTCATAGCTTCAATCTCTTCACCTGTTATTGAATCTATTGCCTGAATTGTATCTTCTTTTTTAGTGCTACCAAAAGTTCTTCTTATTAAGTATTCATTTTCCCTATAACTAAAATCAATTTGTCCCTCTGCTTTATTATCATTAATTGATAAATATCTCAATCTTTCGTTTTCCCTCAAATCCTTTATTCTTTTGCTGCTCAGCCCATAAAAACAAGCCTTTATAAAGGTTTGAAGAGTACTTTTTCCTGATTCATTTTCTCCATAAATAATATTAAATCCATCTTCAAAGTCAATATTCTTTTCTACAACTTTACCAAACTTCGTTACATTTATTCTTCTAATTATCATCTATTACAATCTCTCCTTCAGAAAGACTTTGTATTCCAAACTTTAATGCTAGCTCATATATATCTTTTTCCTCTTCTTCGCAACTACCTAGCTTCTCAATTAATTTCTTAGCGAATATTCCTTTAATAGAATTTTCTACTGTTACTTCATTTACATTAAGTTTAATTTTAGTAGAATCTTCTACCTTTACAAAATAAAAGTATTCACTTAGTTTATTAGTTAAAATCTCTATATCTAAGTTAAATTCTTCTTCAATTTCACCAGTTAGAACAATTTTATATAAATCCTTCTCCCTACTCTCCTTATTTATTGCTTCTAATACTCTAATTTTTATATCTTCATAGTTTGTAATATTAGCTACATTGATATTTTGAATGTTATAACTTCTCTTATTCATCGGAACAAACCTGAGATCACTATAACCTTCACCTATTTCCCCTATAATAATACCTTTCTGTCCTAATTCATCAAATCCTCTACCTTCAGGGCAACCGCAATATGCGTAAAGAGTATCTCTAGACCTCTTAATTTCTGAAAATTGATGCTTATGTCCTAGGGCTATATAATTCATTGAAGAATTTCCTATATCCTCAACAGTTATTGGATTATATTCATTTAAAGAATTCGATGCAGCAACTTCCCCATGAAGAACCATTAACTTTATAAAATTTTTATGTTCTTCTAGGATTTTAAAATCCATAAGCATGGATTTCTTAATATAATTAGTTGTAAAACCTGCTCCGTACACTACTACATTTTTATCCTTAATTACATAGCTACTAAACCCTGAGTCAAATATGTGAACATTGGACGGCCATTCTATCATCTTATAAAAAGATCTACTATTTACTGGATCGTGATTTCCTGGAGAAATAAATATATCTACATTAGGGATACTTTCAAATCTTCTTCTTAAAAAATCTAACGTACTCTTTCTCACTCTTAAGTTATCAAAAATATCACCTGCTAATAGAACAGCATCTACACCCTCTTTATTAGCAAGTTCAATAACTGAGCTAAAAGTTTCTTGAAGCTCTTCTTTTCTTTGTTCTGAAACATCAATTGGTAAATCTGAAAAAGGTGTGTCAAAGTGCAAATCACTACAATGTAATATTTTTATCTTATTCATATCTTCCTCCGAAAAAACAGCTTAGTCATCATACGTCACGAACTTTTGTTCTCATTTTAGCATAAATGAAAATTAAAAAAAAGAGGCTATGCCTCTTTTTAAGTAGATAAACTTATAATCTAAACGTATTAAATATAACTTTATATAAACCAATAACAAATAGCTATAAAATAACATAAAAATATTGAAGATTTGCACCAAAATCCTCTACTTGTATATATTTTGTCCAAAGGATGCCTTATATGGATAAATATCTTCTACACTTTTTCCAAGCTTCTCCGCAAATTCTTCCGCATCCACTTCTTTTATGGCTTCTCCATTTTTAAAAACTTTAACATTATAAATCTGTCCTTCTTCATTTACCAAAAATTCGCTGTCATAACTTGAACCATCGTCGAAAGTAACTGTACCTCTTTTCCAGTTCATAAGTTAATCCTCCCTATCAATAAGAATTCAAGAAAAATATACAAGTTGCTAAAAAATAAAATATTAAAGAGGCACAATTTCTTGTGCCTCCGGTATTAGAATACTATCTTCCTGGTGGTACATCATTACCCATAGTAACTCCTCCCTTTTAGGTCAGATTACTTTGCTTACGATTTACCTGCAAAGATTTTAATCCACTGTGATTATTATCTAGTAGTTAAGTGGCCCTCGTATTCCTCTACCATTCTTTTCACCATTTCTCCACCGATGGAACCACATTGTCTTGATGTCAAATCTCCATTATAATCACTTAATGGAATTCCTAGTTCTCTTGCTACTTCTGATTTAAACTTGGATAAACCTTGACTCGCCTCAGGAACTAATTTTCTTGACCTTGACATATCTCATTCCTCCTTTGGTTTTGAAGTGGTTAGTAAACAACTTCTGTTTACACTATTATATTAACCACAAGGAAAATTTATAGTCTATTTAATTAAATGCAGTTTTGGCACTTATTTCTACTAAACTCTTTAATTATATTAATAGCTTCTTTATTATTGTTCACGAATACAGGATTAATACCTGATTTCTTAATAAACTTTTTAAGCTGATAACTTCCTATTATAGATTCAGGTAATATTATTATGGAAATGCTCCACTTACCTTTCGAGAGACTTTCTAAAAACTCGCAATACATATCACTTACTTCAGATTTTATAAGCTCTAAATTTGAGGTATCAAGAACTAAAATCTTATTTTCTACACCTATATTTTCATTAATATCTATGTACTCTTTCATCATATATGTGAGTTCTTCAGTTCCTAGGTAACCTTTAATCATATTTCTTATAATAGCTTTTTTTCTATAATATCTAAAGTAATAATACATATTTTCACCCCAAATTTGAAACTAAATATCTATGAATAGCCTCGATGCTTATTACAATTATTAAGAACAATTACATATATTCACATAAACTTAATTATATCATATTTGAAATATTTTGTAAATTAAAACAGAAATTTAGGTGTATTTCTCATTTGTTGTAGTATTAATGCATAATCATATTTTTAGACTGTAAAAAAAGAAAAAGGTCTCGAATATTCATAAATACTCTAAGACCTTTCTCTTCTACCAATTTATCCTTTGGCAGGGGCAGTAGGGATCGAACCCACAACCTACGGTTTTGGAGACCGCCACTCTACCAGTTGAGCTATACCCCTATAATAACGCTTACAAATGATATAATACCATTATTTTAGATTTTGTGCAATAGTCTATAACTAAAAACTTTATTTTTTTTGTATCTGACTTTTCCAATCAATATGTGTAAAACCTGACAGGTGAATAAGATCTTTTTTACTCTTCACCTTAACTAGCTGCTCTAAAGGTTTGATATCACTAAGTTTATCAAACAAAATACTTTAATACCGTCCTTAAGAGTAAAAAAACTGCTGACAAATTGTCAGCAGTTTAAATAATATATAAATATATATTATATGATTCTACTATTTTTCAGCAGCTTCTACAACTGTATTTCTGAAGTATACGAATCCTAATGGAGACTTTTGAACATCTTTTATGTTGTTCTTAAGTGCAAGAACATTAGTATAGTAGTATATTGGCATTATTGGTAGATCATTCATTAAAATGTCTTCAGCCTTATGCATTGCTTCAGTTCTCTTAGCTGGATCTGTTTCTTTCTTAGCTGCATCAACTAACTTATCATATTCTGGATTTGTGTAACCTGGATTGTTGTTACCACCGTTAGTGTAGTACATATCGATGAATGTCATAGGATCATTGTAGTCAGCGATCCATGATGCTCTACATATAGCAAAGTTATGCTTAGTTAAATCATCTAATTGAACTTTTCTTTCTTCATTAACAAGTGTAACATCTATACCTAGGTTCTTCTTCCACATATCTTGTATAGCTTGAGCTATGTTTTGGTGACCTTGACCAGTGTTGTACTTGATTTCAAGTTTAGGGAATCCCTTACCTTCTGGGTATCCAGCATCAGCAAGTAACTTCTTAGCACCATCAACATCAGCTGTAGCTTTTAGGTAATCCTTGTTCTTAAATTCCTTAGCAGCACTATCAACTATTCCCTTAGGAACAAAGCTAGTTGCTGGAAGTTCTCCACCCTTTGTAACACTTTCAACTATTGCTGTTCTATCAATTGCTAAGCTTAATGCTTTTCTTACATTAACATTATTTAAAGCTTTTGCAACTTCTGGAGCAACATTCTTACCAGTAACGTTAAAATCATAGAAGTATGTTCCTAAGTATGGGTAAACCTTAGCCTTACCATCTTTGATTAAACTTTGCTTTTGCTCTGCAGGTAATAAATCAGTTGCATCTATATCTCCAGATTCAAAAGCATTTAATGAAGCTGTTTCATTGTCTAACATTGTGTATTGGATCTTGTCAAGCTTAATGTTTGACTTATCCCAATAGTTGTCATTCTTTACGAATGTCATATGGTCTTTTTGAGCATATTCAGACATTTTGTATGCTCCATTACTTACAAATGACTTAGGATCATTTGCCCAACCTTCTTTATTTGCTTCAACTATATCTTTTCTTATTGGGAAATAAGTTGGGAATGCAGTTAAAGATAAGAAGTATGCAGTTGGAGCTTCTAAATTAACTTCTAATGTATAATCATCAACTACTTTTATACCTAGGTCTTCAACTTTAGCTTTACCACCATTATATGCTTCACCATTCTTTATATAGAATAATTGATAAGCATAATCTGAAGCAGTTTCTGGAGCTAAAGCTCTAGACCAAGCGTAGTAAAAATCGTTAGCTGTAACGTTCTTACCATCTGACCATTTAGCATCTTTTCTTAAATGGAAAGTGTATTTTAATCCATCGCTTGATACATCATATTTCTCAGCAACACCTGGAGTAACCTTGTTGCTCGCATCTACATTTTCTAAACCTTCAAATGCATTAACGTCAACAATTCCACCTTCAACTGAGTTGTTTAAACCTGGATCTATTGTCTTTGGTTGAGCCCCTAGATTATATTTTATAATCTGATCAACCTTTGCTGTTGAAGAAGTTTCATCTTTCTTTCCACAGCCTACAAAAGTTGTTCCTACTACTAAAGTAGCAAGAATTAATGAAAGAACTTTCATTTTATTTCTTTTTAACATTATTTTACCCCCTTATTAGGAAATTTGTATAATTTATTTAAATTAATTTATACCTTTTTAATATAAGTGACATGCAACAGAATGATCTTTGCCTACCTCTTTTAACAATGGTGTAACTTGTGAGCATATAGGCTTAGCATATTTACATCTGTCTTTAAATCTACATCCAACTGGAGGATCAATTGGAGAAGGTGTTTCACCTTGCAATACGATTCTCTTATTCTTGCTTGCCATATCTGGATCCGGTATTGGAATAGCAGATAACAAAGCTTGAGTGTATGGATGTAATGGCTTGCTATAAAGTTCATTACTTTCACCTATTTCAACTAAGTGACCTAGGTACATAACACCTATTCTATTAGAAATATGCTTAACCATTGATAAGTCATGAGCTATGAATAAATAAGTTAATCCTAGATCATGCTGCAAGTCTTCAAGCATATTTACAACTTGAGCCTGTATTGAAACGTCTAATGCTGATATAGGTTCATCACAAACTATAAATTCTGGATCAACTGCTAGAGCTCTAGCTATTCCTATTCTTTGTCTTTGACCACCAGAAAATTCATGCGGATATCTTGAACCATGATCTCCGTTAAGTCCCACTTTTTTCAAAAGGTAAGTAATTTTATCATTTCTTTCACCTTTTCCCAAAAGCTTTTGAGCATCTATAGCTTCACCAATTATGTCTCCAACAGTCATTCTAGGATCTAGTGATGCATATGGATCTTGGAATATCATCTGCATTTTTTTTCTATAAGGTAACATATGTCTAGGAGATAATTTCGCTATATCTTGACCATCATAAATTATTTGACCTTCTGTTGGTTCATATAATTTAATTATGGTTCTTCCAGTAGTAGTCTTACCACAACCAGACTCTCCTACGAAACCTAAAGTTTCACCTTTTTTTATACTAAAAGAAACATCATCTACTGCTTTTACATTAGATATCTGTGTACCTAGTATACCCTTCTTTATAGGGAAATATTTCTTTAAATTCTTAACTTCTAATAATATTTTATCTTCCATTTTTTCTGATTACCTCCCTGTGCCTTTTGGAGATTCTTCTACTGTATCATCAGGCAATTTTCTTTCAACCTTTGGTGCCATTGGGTGGTTTAACCAACATGATGAATGATGATTTTCCGATATACTAAACTTTTCTGGCATAGCCTCCATACAAACCTTCATTGCATACTGACATCTAGGAGCAAAAGGACAACCCTTAGGAGGATTTAATAAATCTGGTGGTGTTCCTTCTATCGGCTTCAATCTTTCTTTAGTGTCTAACTTTGGATTAGGAACACTATTTAAAAGTCCCCATGTATATGGATGTCTTGATCTGTAGAAAATATCTTTTGTAGTTCCGCTTTCTACTACTACTCCACCATACATTACATTTATTCTATTACATATATCTGCAACAACACCTAAATCATGAGTTATTATTATGATAGATGTATTCAACTTATCTTTTAATTCTTTTAATAATTCAAGTATCTGAGCTTGAATAGTAACATCTAATGCTGTTGTTGGCTCATCAGCTATTATAAGTTTAGGATTACATATAAGAGACATAGCTATCATAACTCTTTGTCTCATACCACCTGAAAACTCATGAGGATATTGGTTAAGTCTTTTTTCTGGGCTTGGTATTCCAACTAAACTAAGCATCTCAACTGCTTTCTTTTTAGCTTCTTCACCAGTAATCTTAAGATGTTTCTTTAATGGTTCCATAAGCTGATCGCCAACAGTCAAAACTGGATTTAATGAAGTCATAGGATCTTGGAAGATCATACTTATCTCATTTCCTCTTATTTTTTCCATCTCTTTATCTGTAAAACTGCTTATTTCTTCACCATTAAAAACAACTTTTCCCTCTTTTACCTTACCACTTTCAGCAAGTAATCTCATAATGCTCATCATTGTGATACTCTTACCACTACCTGATTCACCTACGATTCCAAGTACTTCTCCTTTGTTCAAATGAAAAGATACTCCTCTCACTGCCTTAACTTCTCCTACGTGTGTGTAGAAAGAAGTATGTAAATTCTTTATTTCAAGTATTTTTTCATGCATTATATTTTCCTCCTACTTTCTCATCTTAGGGTCTAAGGCATCTCTTAGCCCATCACCAAGCATATTAAACGCAAAAACGGTTATACAAATTGCTAAAGAAGGAATAATTAATTGTGATGGATGAGTTCTCATCATTTCAACAGCTTCAGATGCTAGGGTACCCCATGAAGCCTTAGGCGCAGATATACCTACACCTACGAAGCTTAAGAAAGATTCAGTAAAAATAGCTTCTGGTATTGCTAAAGTTAATGTTACTATTATAGAACCCATACTGTTTGGTATAAGATGTCTAAATATTATGCTAAATGGCTTAACACCAAGTGTCTTAGCAGCCAATACAAATTCTTGTTCTTTTAAAGTTAATATCTGACCTCTAACAATTCTGGCCATTGTAGTCCACATTGATATGGTCATTGCTATTATTATACCTTTTATATCTCTTGAACCTAAAGCAACACTTATAAGTATTACGTATATTAGCATAGGTATTGAGTTTAGTATATCTACTATTCTCATCATCACCATATCTACCCAACCACCAAAGTATCCTGAAACACCACCATATATAATTCCTATGATTACGTTAAGTGCACTGGCAACAAAAGCAACTGTTAGAGAAATTCTTGCACCATATGCAACTCTAGTAAAAATATCTCTTCCAAACTTATCAGTTCCGAAGAAGTGGTGCATGCTTGGCCCTTGGTTTGCTATACTAAAATTTTGTGTTGAATAATCATAAGGTGAAAACATTGGAGCAAATATAGCCAGTAGCGTCATAAGTATAATTACAATTAAACCCATTAGAGCTAATCTATTTTGCTTTAATCTTCTCCAAGCATCTTGTAAATATGTCATCGAAGGTCTTGCAACACCTTCTTTATCTTTTTCATTATCTGGAACTAATTCAAATAGATCCTTTGTAAATTCCATTATTCCACGCCTCCACTAATCTTGTATTTTAATTCTAGGATCTACAAATCCATATAAAATATCAACAATTAAATTGCATAATACTAAGAATGCACAGTAGAAAATGGTTAATCCCATAATCAAAGTATAATCTCTGTTACCAATACTTGTAACAAATTCTCTTCCTAGTCCAGGTATTCCAAATATTGACTCAACCACAAAGCTTCCTGTAAGTACTGATGCTAAAAGTGGTCCTACATAAGTAATTATTGGAATCATTGAATTTCTTAGCGCGTGTTTGCTTATTACCACTCTTTGTGATAGTCCCTTAGCCTTTGCAACTCTTATAAAGTCTTGTCTTAGAACTTCTACTAAGCTTGACCTTGATAATCTAGAAACGAAAGCCATTGAATATCCACCTAAAGCTATAGTAGGTAAAATATAAGAAGCTGGTGTTTTTAATCCTATAGCCGGAAATATTTTAAATTTTATAGCAAAGAAATAAGTTAAAAGTGTAGCCATAACAAAGCTAGGTACCGTTACCCCTATTGTGGATATTACCATAGACACTCTATCCTGCCACTTATTTTCCTTTAAAGCAGATAGTATACCAAGTAATACTCCGAATACTAAAGAGAAAATTACTGAAGCTAATCCTAATCTAGCTGAAACAGGAAAGAACTTCTTAATAACATCATTAACTGTTGTTCCTTCATATTGCATTGAAGGCCCTAAGTCACCTTTAGTAATAATAGTACTAACATATGTTGTATATTGTTGTCCTAGAGGCTTGTTTAATCCAAATTTCTTATTCAAGTTTTCAAGTATAGAAGGTGCTAATTTCTTTTCTCCAGTAAATGGTCCCCCTGGTATTGCTCTTATTAAAAAGAACGTTGCAGTAATTACTATAAATATAGTAAGTAAACTTATAGCAATTCTCTTTAATGTGTATTTAAACATTTTTTAAGTCCCCCTTTAAATATGTTTATAGATGCTAAATCTTAATTTACTCTTTTAATAAATTCATTTTCCTAATAAAAACCTTTAAATTTCAATACAAAGTAACTGACTAATTATTTTGTATCACTATTCCTCTACTAACATCTCCTCATTCATTGATATTTTTCTTAAGTTTATATAAGAAATTATAGATACTAATTATCATTTTGTAAATACATTTTTGAATTTATTATTAACTTTAAATTTTTAGGCGCAATATTTTATCTTTTTAATATAAACTTTTAAATTTTATCTATAGTAAACATTTTCATATCCACTTATTTCCCAGTTTTATAATATTAATCATCTCAAAAGCCTCTAGATTAGCTATATTTGTATTAAAATTATTAAATTAATAATTTTAATACAAATATAATAGAAACTAATAATTTTGCTAATAGCATTAAAATTATTAGTCTCTATTATAATTAAATAAAATCAATATGTTGTATTTTATGTCATCTAATCCTTGTACCAAGAAGGTTTTTATAGTACATAATGGGAATTTTATCTAATGTACAAATCTATATTATAACTTGGTAGTATTTTTTTATTTTTATAAGATATTAATCAGTTTAATTTTTATGAATTTCGCAATTTTGATAAAAACATAATTATATTAGTATCCTCATAGTATTATTTAATCTTCATTTACTATTTAATTTCTCAAAAAAACCTTAGAAAGGCTCGTTTATATTCAAAGTCTTTATAAATACTAGTCAAAAAAACTTTTAAAAGAAATATATATTTCTTTTTTAAATCTAATTGTCAGCAAAGTTTTCTACAAAAAAAAAGAATACCAAAGAACCTTTCTTTAGTATGAATGTAATTTATTAAATAAAAAAAGCTAGTAGAATAAACATTCTACTAGCTTTGGCAGGGGCAGTAGGGATCGAACCCACAACCTACGGTTTTGGAGACCGCCACTCTACCAGTTGAGCTATACCCCTTCGAACAAATAAGATTATATAACATATATATAAATAAAGCAACATTTTTTTGTACTTATTTTTCATTACATATTTTTCATCTTTATAAAAGATATATTTATAAAGATCTATAACTTAGATCTAAAATCTATTTTCAAAGCTATTTACTCTCTAAAAAGAGAGTAGAAAAATATAAATTCGCTAAAGCGATTCACTTTAGCGAATTTCTTTACACACATATTTCTCCTGAACGTACAAAAAATTTATGTTTATATAATTAGACAACTTTAAAGCCAGCTGCCTTAACCTTATCTTTTATAATTTCTAAGTTATTAGTCTCCATTCTAACAACTATTTCTTTTACATCTGTAACACTCTTTGGATCGATTACAACAAAGCTGACTATATCAGCCTGATTTTCTGTAAGTATCTTGGATAGTCTAGATATTTGTCCTGGAACATCATATGCTGTTACTGCCATTCTTTCTCCTTTATTAAGACCAAATACATTTGTATATTGCTCAAACACTGCATGATGAGTTAGTATACCAACAAACTTATCAAATTCGTCAACTACAGCTACAAAGGAAACATGAGTTTCTTCTAATAGGGCAACTGCTTTTTCAACTTCTTCATAAAGATTTATCTTAGGAATATCTTTTCTTAAAAGATGTGATACTGAAAAATCTTCTAAAAGACTTTTCTTATCCGCTCCCTTTTCAAAATAGAACTTATAAATAATATCTTGGGCAATTGAACCTTTAAAGTATTCTCCGTCTACTACAGGAATAGATAAGAATTTGTTTTTATCCATTATCTCTAAAGCTCTTCCTATAGTTGTATCAGATGTGACTGTTATTAAATCTTCTTTTGGCAATATTATAGTTTTTACTAGCATATTCTCTCCCCCTTTATTCCCTTATAATTATATTATAAGGCATTTATTATGGTAATTATATATTATTTTTTAAAATTATCCAACAATTTAAAAAATTCTTTCACTAATAATATTAATGAGTATTTTTTGATAATTATATACAAAAGTCGCAACAGGATTGAATAATCCCATTACGACTTTTCTACTAAACCTTTAAACTTTGATATTAAGTTATAAAAAAAATCTTTATACTTATCTGAATACTCAGGTATCTTAATCTCCATATCTAAATATGTAACGCCGCTAAGTCTATTTTTAAATGCTCTAAACTTTTCTTCATCACTATATAATATTAAGTTTTTATTTGAGTCCTTATTAAAATCTTTTTCATACTCTTGTATTTTAGAAAAATCTGTAATCTTAGTAGCATTAATCCCCAAGTATTTTATTATATAATCCAAGTCATCATCCGTTGTATATACATTATATTCTTGAAGATCACTAGAAGCATCTTTCAAATCATTAGTTATTTTATCAAATTCATCGGTTACTTCCTTATAATTCTGCTCGTAAAACTCTCTATTTTTAGGATCTTTATCTTGTATTGCACTTTTCAAATTGTATAAAAATATTTTATATTCATCAGGGCTCAACCAATAATAAGGATTAATCTTTATTTCATAACCATTTATATTCTGTGGCTTAGTATAATTCAAGGTTTTAGTTCCTCTGGATAGATTTACAATACCAACTTTGCCTTTCTTCAAACCATCAATAAATTCATTAATCCAAGGCTCTGTACTAGTTCCCATATATAGAAGAAGATCATATTTTGAAACATTATCTAAGGAGTCATTTGAAAACTTAAAGTTCATTGAATCATTTCTATTATTGAACATGTAACTGACATTATGTTTATCTTTTACGATTTGTTTGGCAGAATTATATATAAATTTATTTGTAGTTATTATATTTAAATATACATCCCTCTGCTCTACAGTACTGTCAACAGAATTAACCACTTTAGGTTTGTAATATGTACTTATAAATATGAAGAAGATTATATTTATACCAATCAGTACAAAAGTGAATTTTTTCATATCAAACTTTTTCATTACTTCACCTCACTTTTACCTACTGTATATTTTATATCTAAACCAATCTAAATTCAAATGCATCTAATAAATAAAATTATTAATTTAATTAAAGATGTACTAAATTCGATGTAAAATCTATTTTTAATTCTACTTTGATTGCTGAGCCCCCCATTAGAAATTAAAAAAGCAAAACAGTTTTAAGAATTTTGTTTAATATATTTATTACAATCTGTATATAATTATAATTTGTTCACTTTCATAATGACATTATTGTCAAATTATGATAAAATAATATTCGACAATTTTCTTAATGAGGTAAGCATTATGCAAGTTTCTATTGATACAATAATACCTGCTTTATCAATAACAGTATCTCTAGCAGAGATGTCAGTTGAAAAGGTTGTTAGAGAAAACTTAAACGGGGTTACAATCCAAGATATTGAACTTGACAATTCTACATATCACTCAAGACGTGCTTCATATATAGCGTTGCAACTTGGAAAAGCTCTTAATCTAAACGAAAGTAGTTATAAAGACCTGTACATGTGCTCTTTACTACATGATATAGGATATGGAAATGTATTATATAAAAATTATTCTGCTGATGAAATAATAAGCAAGCACTGCATCGAAGGAGCAGATATAGTAAGACATATTCCAAAGATATGTTATCTTTCAGATGCTATATTATATCATCATGAACATTGGGATGGAAATGGTGTTTTTCAAATAAAAGGAGACTCTATACCTATAATAAGTCAAATCCTTAGAATAAGTGACATAATAGACTCTGAATATAGTACTCTTCTCCCTTATTTTAAGCAGAAGGATAAAATTAAAGAATTAATTTTAGAGAACGTTAACAAGATATTCTCTCAGGAAATTTATGAAGCATTCCTCAAGGTTAGTCATACGGATGAATTCTGGTTAAACCTTGCAAACAACCGATATCTAGAATTAGTCCTAAAAGACCTCATCCCTTCTATAGATATCAAATTAGATATCCATGAGTTAATATCTATCGGTGAAATTTTTGCAGATATGATAGATGCAAAAAGCACCTTTACAGCAACTCACTCAAGAGGAATAGCTGAATTAGCTTATCTAGTATCTAAATATCTTGGATACGATGATGAGAAGTGCTTAAAGATGAAGATTGCAGGTCTTTTTCATGATATTGGGAAGCTAGCAATACCTTCTTACATATTAGATAAAAACGGACCACTAGATGGAGATGAATTCTCCATGATAAAGTCTCACGTATATTTTACAAGACTGATTCTTTCTTCAATGAATGGAATTGAAGAGATCTGCGATTGGGCTTCTAATCATCACGAAAAACTAAACGGTAATGGATATCCAAGAGGTGTAGTGGACAATTGGCTTTCTGAAGAATGCAGGGTAATGGCTGTTTGCGACATATATCAGGCTCTTACTGAAGATAGACCTTATCGTAAAGGTATGAATAAAGGCATGGCTTTTTCAATCTTAGACAGCATGGTAGAAGATGGATCGGTTTGTGCTACTGCAGTTAACAATTTAAAAAATGCTATTGGACAATAGCTAGAGCTTTATATACCACTTCATTATTAAAATAATACCTTTAGGTTATTATAAAAATTATAATAACTTAAAGGTATAATTTGCAAATGAGGTGGTATATTTTTAGATTATCTTTTCTTTTTATAGAATATTGGGTAGAATAATAGAAGTAAAAGGCTTTATTTTTGAAAGGAGATTATTGTGGAATTTATATTCTATTCTGTTGATTGTACTATTGAACTTGGAAGACAAATAGGTTCTATATGTAATCCTGGTGATATTTTTTGTCTTACTGGTGACTTAGGCACCGGGAAAACTCATATAACTAAAGGTATAGCTAATGGCCTTAGTGTAAAAGAACATATAACAAGTCCTACATTTAATATTGTTAATGAGTATCACAGTGGAAGATTAACACTATATCATTTCGATGTTTATAGAGTATCTGACCCAGATGAAATATACCAAATAGGCTTTGATGAATATATTTTTGGTAATGGTGTTAGTATTATAGAATGGGCTAATTATATAGAAGAACTTATTCCTGATCAGTACGTACATATAAAGATAGAGAAACTTCCTGAGCAAGGAGAAAACTTTAGAAAAATAACAATAAATTATTTTGGAGATAGATATGAATATCTTAAGGAGTTAAGTATATGATAGTTCTTTCAGTTGATTCATCATCAAATAGTGCAACAGTAGCACTTGTAGCGAACAAATCAGTGATAGGTGAAATAAATATTACCGATAAAAAACAACATTCAGAAGTTCTTATGACAATGATAGACTCTGCGTTAAAACTTTGCGGTCTTACAATAAATCAAATAGATGGTTATGTAGTTTCAAAAGGCCCTGGCTCTTTTACTGGGCTTAGAATAGGTATGGCTACAATAAAGGGATTAAGTCTAGGTAGCAATAAACCTACTGTATCTGTTTCTAACTTAGATGGACTTGCATATAATGTGATAACTCATAAGGGATTGATATGTCCCATAATGGATGCGTTAAGAGGAAATGTGTACACCTCTTTCTATGAAAACTCCAATGGAGAATTAAAGAGACTAACAGACTATATGATTTTGTCCATCGATGAGCTTATCACTAGATGCATTGAGGATAACAGATCTGTAATATTTGTAGGAGACGGTACTGAAAAGCACAAATCTACTATAGAATCTGCATTAAAAAATTCAGTTTTCGCTCCTCCTCACTTAAATTATGCGAGAGCTTCTACTTTAGGTTTAATAGGTATTAATCTTCTTGAGAAAGGCACTTGTGATGAAGTAGATGCCTCTCCTTTTTATCTTAGAAAGTCTCAAGCTGAAAGAGAATATGACAAAAAGATGGGGTTAGAGTAATGGAGATAAAAATAGAGCCTATGGAACTTGACTCCATCGAAAAAGTCCTTGAAATAAGCGAGCTTTCTTTTCCAATTCCTTGGAGTCGTAAGTCCTTTGAGCAGGAACTCTCAAATGTATTTGCTAACTACTTTGTTGCAAAATCAAACGCTGAGGTCATAGGCTACGGTGGTATGTGGATAATAATTGATGAAGGCCATATAACAAACATTGCTGTCCATCCGAAGTATAGAAATCAAGGCGTTGGAGATAAAATTCTCAGCAAGATGATAGCGACCTGTAACGAAAAAAAAGTAATAGCCATGACGTTAGAAGTAAGATTGTCTAACCTAGCTGCTCAAAAACTTTATTCAAAGTACGGATTTATTTCAGAAGGTATCAGAAAAAAGTACTATGAGGACAATGGAGAAGATGCTATTATAATGTGGAAAAGATGGTAATATCTCATTACTACTTAAATCCGAAATACAATAAAACCTAGAATTAATATAAATTAATTCTAGGTTTTTTATTACCATTACATAAATTCTTCTACAAACTTATCTCCATCAGTTGGAACCCACTGTCTGTCTACAATAACATTTCCTGCATTCAATACTGGGTGCAAATCATGGAATGTAGGCTTACCCTCTTCCTTATAAAGTATTCCTAAAGGAATACCTTCATCTCCAAATTCCATTGCCTTAACAATAGCTGCTCCCTTATTGGTTGAATCATAATTTTCATCAAGATAATAAACTCTATCCTTGTACCATTTGAAAGTATTAATCTTATTAAAACTAACACAAGGTTGCATTATATCTATTAAGGCATATCCTTTATGATTAACAGCTGCCTTTATCATACTCTTTAAATGCTCTTTATCTCCAGAGAAACTTCTTGCTACAAAAGTTGCTCCTGCAGTAATTGCCAATGCTAGGGGATTAAGAGGTTCAGAAATCACTCCTTCAAACTGCATTGAAGTCTTTTGTCCTCTTGCAGTTGTTGGCGACCCTTGACCTTTAGTAAGTCCATAAATCTGATTGTCATGAACTAACTGAACCATATCTAGGTTTCTTCTTATATTATGAATAAAATGATTTCCACCTTCACCATATGCATCCCCATCTCCTGATGTAACTATAACCTTCAATTCAGGATTAACCATCTTTATAGCTTGAGCTGGAGGTAACGCTCTTCCATGTAGTCCATTAAAACCATTTGCTCTTATATAGTGAGGAGTTTTAGCAGCCTGACCAATACCTGATACCATCATAAGATTTTCAGGTTTGATATTTAACTCAGCCACAGCTTCTTTTATCCCATCTAATATAGAAAAATTACCACACCCTGGACACCAAGTATTTTCATCATTACTATGATACAATTTCAACTCTAACATTTACTATACCTCCTTAGATAGTACTTTAACTATCTCTTCTGAAGTTATTTGACGTCCATCATACTTCAGAATACTGTCATTCATCAATATTCCTGTTTCTTGAGTTATAAACTTACCTAGTTGGCCTGTGAAGTTTTGCTCTACATTAATTATCTTCTTGGCTAAAGCACTATATTTTCTCAACTTTTTCTCAGGCAATGGATAAATATCACCAAAGGAAAGTGATCCAACTTTTAAGCCAGATTTATTTAAAACTTCAGTGGCTTCTTTTATAGCGCCATAAGTAGATCCCCATCCTACAAGAAGAACATCTATATCTTCTCCACCAAAATACTCTGGCTCTATTTGATCTTCTTTTACAAGTAAGTCTAGCTTTCTCATTCTCTTTTCCATCTGAGCATTTCTTACTTCAATATCTTCTGTTATATGAGCATACTCTGTATGTTCATCACTATCTACTAGAACTACTTGACCTTCAACCTTTCCTGGTATCAATCTTGGTGATATTCCTGATTCAGTTACCTTATATCTCTTGTAATCTTCATCTAGACCATTGCCATCCCAAATATGTCTTTCAATTTTTAATTCTTCAAGTGCAAATCTTGGGATAGTTATATTAGAGTCAGCAAGATATTGATCAGTCAGTAGAATTACTAAAGTTTGATATTTATCAGCTATATTTAAAGCTCTAAAAGTTTGATAGAATGCATCTTCTGCATTTCTAACACTTAAAACCACTCTTGGAAACTCTCCTGGAGAAGCAGTAAGTAGAAAACTCAAGTCGCTTTGTTCAGTTCTTGTTGGAAGTCCAGTAGCCGGTCCTGGTCTTTGCGAGTCAATAACAACCAATGGTGTTTCTGTTATTCCTGCTAGGCCAAAAGCTTCAACCATTAGAGCAACTCCTCCACCTGATGAACCAGTCATTGCTCTAGCTCCAGCATAAGATGCGCCGATAGCCATATTTATTGCACTAATTTCATCTTCAGCCTGTTCAACAACTATTCCAGCTTCTAAGGATTTTCTTGATAAGTATGTCATTACACTTGTAGCTGGAGTCATTGGATAAGCTGAGTAAAATGATAATCCTCCAACTAATGCACCTAAACCTATAGCATCATTTCCATTTATTATTAAGTGATTTGATAAGTCTTTACCAGTTAGTGTAAATTTTTCTTCTAATAACTCTCCACCTTTTTTAAAGGCTTCTATATTTTTATTTCTTATAGGCTCAGCAAGCTTCTTAGCTATAAAATCTTCAAATGAACCTTTTATACCAAAGTGCTTTAATATTGCTCCTGCTGCAACAAAAGTAAAAGCCTTAGATAAACCTATATCTTTTGCTGTCTTTAGCAATGGAAGACTTACTAGTCTGCTATCGTCATATTGAATAGCTTCATCAGCAATTATTATTCCATTTTCATTAAGTTTATCCTTATGAATTTCTACAGTATCTCTATCTAATGCAAGTATTAGATCTAATTTTTCCACGTGAGAATGAATTGGTTCATCCCCAAATCTTATCTGTGTGAAGTTATGTCCACCTCTTACTCTTGACATATAGTCCTTATTAGAGAAAACATAAAATCCGCCTTTTTTTAGAGCCTTTTCAAGGAAAATACTAACTGTATCCATTCCTTGTCCAGCACTTCCACCTATTAATATATTAAGCTTCAATGTAAAACACCTCTCTTATAAAACAATCTTTTCAATCCCGACTGTTTCTGTCTGATTTAATAATATCCCTTATTTGATTATTTGTAAATAATAATTATTATTTAAAATTAATTATCATTGTCGTTATAACTTAAATACTTCTACTATTCTTTAGTTTTCTCACATTATTACATTATTTACTTCTCCTCTCTTTAGAAAGAATATTAAATAAAAAGTGTAAAAAGTACTGATATCCCCTTAAATATCTATTATTATTTTTCACTTATATTCTGGCAAACTGCTACTAAAGCTTTATATTACTAATTTTAGCCAGCAAAAAATTTAATACCTTACTTACAGTAAAAAAAAGGCTGATAGCACTTGCTACCAGCCTTTTTACACTTACGCTTTAATATTCAAAATATGTTTTTTTATATTATGCTACCTTATTATTTTTCACTATAACCTCTTTATTAAGAACCGGTGATAATCTTTTATATAAAACTAAAGTAATAATTGATACTCCACATCCTTTTATTAAGTTGAATGGAGTTATAATGGTCAAAAGGTATTTCATATTTGCTTTATCTAAAATAGGTGCTACATGGTTATATAGCGGCATAAAAACATAATAGTTTCCTAGTATACCAGCTACTGTTAATGCTAATGTTCCTAAAACAAGTCCGATAATAGCTCCTTTTGTTGTTTTATTCACTTTATAGATGAATCCTGTGACAATCACCCAAACTGTACCTATTGTAAAGTTTGCAAGTTCACCTGCTAACGCAGTACCACTACCTTTTATAAGTACATGTAGAATATTTTTTATAAGTTCGATAGCAACTCCAGCTACTGGCCCTAATGCAAAGGTGCCCATTAAAGCAGGCAAATCACTAAGATCCATCTTCAAAAATGGTGCTGCTGGCAATATTGGAAATTCTAAAAACATTAGTAGAAATGCGATAGCTCCAAGAAGAGCAATTTTAATTTGACTGTTCAATTTCAATTGTTGCATAGTAACCCTCCCAAAAGTTATATCCTCTGGGGCTCAAGATTAAAATTGATCAAAACATCTTACTATCACACACTAATATTTAAT
Organism: Clostridium sp. C8-1-8; assembly: GCF_009928445.1. GTDB lineage: Bacteria > Bacillota > Clostridia > Clostridiales > Clostridiaceae > Clostridium_AR. The sequence continues at coordinate 103,122 of NZ_JAABNO010000017.1, forward strand.
CATAAAGTTTTATACTTTTTTAACAAACAGTATAATTTTGTAAGTAACTATTAGTGTATATTGTAATTTTTAAAAGAATAAAAAACCCCGATGAAAATAATTCACCAGGGCTAAACAGATCAATTTTAATGCTTTTACCTTCTTTCATCCAGACTTTACTGTCGGCTTCGGAATTTAACCGAATCTTGCCTCTCGGCTCGCGGGCTTTACCGCCGGTGGGGAATTACGCCCCGCCCTGAAGATAGTATTAATTTTTATATATACATTATATATCTTTGTTTTAATTTTGACAATATGTTTTATGAAAAATTATACTTAGTTATTTATTTAAAGTAGTATATTTAAAACTATATTGGTAGAATACTTAATCTTATTATATATTAATAAAATTACTCTTTTTTCATTGATAAAGAAATTCTCTTTCTCTTTTCATCTACTTCCAATATTCTGACTTCAACAACATCTCCTACCTTAACAATATCAAGAGGATGTTTTACAAACCTGTCTGCCATTTGACTTTTATGAACCAACCCATCTTGATGTACACCGATATCTACAAAAGCTCCAAAGTCAGATACATTTCTAACAGTTCCCATAAGCATCATGCCAGGTTTTAAATCCTTTATATCTATTACTCCTGATTTAAATATAGGCTTAGGTAATTCTTCTCTTGGATCTCTGCCAGGTTTCTTTAATTCCTTTATTATATCTTGTAGCGTAGGAACTCCTACCGATAACTCTTTAGAAAGCTCAATTAAATTAAAATCTTTTATTTTCTCATCTATATCTTTCAAATTACCGTTTTTCAAGTCATTCTTGTCATATCCTAATTTAGATATAAGCTTTCGTGCAACTTCATATGATTCTGGATGAACTGAAGTATTGTCCAAAGATTCGTCACTCTCCATAACTCTTAGAAAACCAGCGCATTGCTCAAAAGCTTTTTGTCCCAGCCTCTTTACCTTTAGAAGTTGCTTTCTATTTGTGAATTTGCCATTTTCTTCTCTAAAAGCTACAATATTATTAGCTATTGACGGATTTATACCGGATATATAACTCAGTAATGATGGTGTAGCAATATTTAAGTCTACTCCAACATTATTAACACAGTCCTCAACAATACCTTTAAGAGATTCATCTAATTTCTTTTGAGTAACATCATGTTGATATTGTCCTACCCCAATAGCTTTAGGATCTATTTTAACTAACTCTGCTAAAGGATCTTGAAGCCTTCTACCAATGGAAATTGCTCCCCTTACAGTAACATCTAAATCAGGATACTCTTTTGCGGCAAGCTCAGATGCTGAGTATACAGATGCACCTGCTTCTGAAACTATAACATAATATAGTTCTCTTCCAGTTTCTTTTTTAACCTCTGCGATAAGTTTTGCGATTACTTCCTCTGACTCTCTAGATGCTGTTCCATTACCTAGGGAAATAACCTCAACATTATATTTATATATAAGTGACTTTAATGCCTTTATAGTACCATCAACATCATTTCTAGGAACTGTTGGATATACTGTAGCCTTATCTAAGAATTTTCCAGTATCATCTAGTACAGCAATCTTGCAACCAGTTCTAAACCCAGGGTCATACCCCATTATAATCTTATTCTTTATTGGCGCTTGCATTAATAATGCTTTTAAGTTAGCCTTGAATATTTCTATTGCGCCCTGTTCACCTATATCAGTCAAATCACTTCTTATTTCTCTTTCTATAGATGGGAAAATCAATCGCTTAAAGCTATCTTTTACAGCGCTTTCTATATAACTGTCCGTATTTGAATTATTCTTTAAGGTCTTTCCAAGAAGATAATTTATTATTTTAACTTCATCAATTAATATCTTAGCTGATAAAATCTTTTCTTTTTCTCCTCTATTAATAGCCAATATTCTATGAGATGGTATAGTTCTTACAGCTTCTTTGTATTCATAATACATCTCATAAGGTGAAGATTCTGTTGTATTTCCCTTAGTTTCAAGTATCCCTTCTCTTTGAACCAGATTTCTTATCCACTTTCTATAATCCGCATCATCAGAAACAATTTCACTTATTATATCCATAGCACCTTGCAATGCCTCTTCTTCAGACCCAACGCCTTTTTCCTCACTAATATACTTATTAGCTTCATCCATTATGCTACCTTTGAAGTCACCAGCTAATATTATAGTTGCAAGGTCCTTTAATCCCTTCTCTATGGCTATAGTAGCTCTAGTTCTCTTTTTAGGTTTATATGGTCTATATATATCCTCAACTTCAGTTAATGTATTAGAATTCATTATCTGATTTTTAAGCTCTTCATTAAGTTTTCCTTGTTCTTCTATTAACCTTATTACATCATTTTTTCTATCTAAAAGATTTCTCAAATAATTAAGTCTTTCAAAAAATTTTCTAAGAATATCATCTGATAGCCCACCTGTCTGCTCCTTTCTATATCTAGATATAAAAGGAACTGTATTTCCTTCATCAAGGAGCCTTATTACATTTTCAACCTGCTCAATCCTTATATTAAGCTCCTGTGCTAAAGTTTCATTAATGTTATTCATATTTACCTCCTAATATGTTACCAACAAACACCGTAAAGTTTTATTAATAGAACTTCCTATATTTCTATTATTATATAATCTAGTTTTAGTAAGTCCTTTATTATCTTCTTTTCGGTTCATTTTTGCGCCTTAATATATTATTTCAATATTTAAACTGAATATCCTTCTTTTTAAATTCATAGAATTAATTGATACCACTTTAAGGAGGCTTAAATGATACGGACCATAATATCGTTACTTTTGACTATTTCAATATTACTTTCAAATATATCCTTAATTTACTGCACCAAACTGGAGACTTTCAGTGTAAATAATGTATTAAAAATCATTGATTATCTATCTTCTGATCCATTAGACGGAAGATTGTCAGGTTCACTAGGAAATAAATTAGCAGAGCAATATATAGAGAATAGATTTATTAGCTATAAGCTTCTACCTCTAAACAGTACTTACTTGGAGCAATTTACTACTCCTGTTCCAACAAGAATTGATGGAACCCCTTCAATAAAAGTTTATGATAAAAAAAATAATCTTATTGAGAGTTATACATATGGAGTTGACTTTAAGGACGCTTTTCTCAATTATAGGACGAACCATCTAAATATAGATAGAGATGACGATTTCAGGATCTATCCATCAGCTCTAGAGGTAAAAAAAGAAAATAGTACTTTTACATTTATAGTTACTCAAGATAATTTTTCATTTAGAAGTTCCTTTATATCAAATTCTCCATCAGATATGTATATTTATATCACTTCAAAAGTATATGATGATTTGATAACTTACAATAAGAAAGGCTACTCAATAGATTGTTTCATTCCATACAAAGTAGAAGATACAGAATTGCATAATGTAGTTGGTTTTATAAAAGGTCTTAACCCTAAACTACCTCCACTAATTATTTCTTCACATTTCGATCATTTGGGAGAAGATTTATCTGGAAATATATATAGGGGTTCCTTAGATAATGCCTCAGGTATATCATTCATGCTTGAACTATGCCGTGTACTTTCATCGATGATTCCACCAGATAGGAATATAATTTTTGTTGCTTTTAATGCGGAAGAGCTAGGCTTACAAGGTTCTAAAGCCTTTGTTAATAAAAATTATAATCTCATCAAAAGTGGAAAATCTATAAACTTTGATATGATTGGTGGAAACAAAAGCATCCCAATGACAATAATGTCTGGTGAAAATCCTAGTAGAAGTTTGACTTCAAAAAAAGTAGAGCAGTACTGTAAAGATAACAATATATCCTTTAATATTGAGTCAAAAGACTCTTCAGATCACGCTAGCTTCGCAGATTCAGATATCGATAGTATAACAATTTGCGACTCAGATACCTCTAGAATCCATACCCCTAGCGATAATCCACAATTTATAGATCCTTCCTCTATTAAAAGGGATTATAAAGTTTCTTGGGACCAAATAGTTAATTATTGCTATAGCAACCCTTATTCATTAATCATATATAGTAAGAATTTTTATGTAATAGGTTATTGTATTTCTTTATTTCTATTTATTATTCTTTTGATACCTAATAAATGTGATAAGAAAAAAGATCTTTAGCCTTCAGTGGAAATTACTAAAGAGTAGAAAAACGCTAATGAAAACTTCATTAGCGTTTTTAAATAAAATTATTCTGCTTATTTAATCTAAATTCTTGCTTTCACCTCTTAACACAGAGGTTATAAACATATCTATATCTCCATCCATAACTCCATTTACATTAGAAGTTTCTGCGCCTGTCCTATGGTCTTTTACCATTGAGTATGGGTGAAAAACATAACTTCTTATTTGACTTCCCCAGCCCATATCTTTCAATTCTCCAGTAAGATCCTCAATTTTTTCTTTATGAGCTCTTTCTTTAAGCTCTATAAGTTTAGACTTAAGCATATTCATAGCAATTTCTTTATTGGAGTGTTGACTTCTTTCATTTTGGCACTGAACAACTATCCCTGTAGGTATATGAGTTATTCTAACTGCAGACTCAGTTTTGTTAACATGCTGTCCACCAGCTCCTCCAGATCTATAAGTATCAATTCTTAAATCCACAGGGTTTATATCAATATCCTGATCTTTAGTAAGCTCTGGAAGTACTTCTACAGATGCAAAAGAGGTCTGCCTCTTACCATTGGCATTAAACGGAGATATTCTAACTAACCTATGAATTCCTTTTTCAGTTTTCAAATACCCGTAAGCAAATTCTCCCTTAACCCTTAGAGTTACACTCTTGACTCCCGCTTCATCTCCAGCTAAGTAGTCTATAGTATCTAATTTATAACCCTTTTTCTCACACCATCTTGTATACATTCTTAAAAGCATTTCAGTCCAATCATTAGCATCAGTGCCACCTACGCCAGTGTGCAATGTAAGTAATGCATCATTTCTATCATATTCACCTGAAAGCATTATCTCAATCCTTAAAGTTTCAATATCAATTTCTAGTTTCTTTATCTCGTCTATTATCTCATTTGCAGTATCTTTATCATCTTCATCTATTAATTCTGAAAGTACTTCTATATCATCTACTCTGTTTACTAGAGAGTCATACCTTACAATCTTATCCTTTAACACTTTAGATTCTTGAGTTATTCTTTGAGCTCTATTCACATCTTCCCAAAAATCCTTTTCTTGCATTACAAACTCTAGCTCCTTTGACTTTTTTACAAGATTGGGTATGTCAAAGTGAAGCCCCCATTTCCTTAAGTATATTTTTAAATTCATTTAATTTCAAAAGCTGATTTTCTAATTCAAGCATCATATACAAATCACCCCTATTTTTATTAAGCTAAAGTATAGTATATCACTATACAGTTATTTTACAATATAAAAGTTACTAAGACCATTAGTTATTAATAATTTGGACACATACAATTAAAAAGTTCCTGAAGCACCCTTCTTAAGTGAGTTTTTTTCAAATATACCCTTCCCATATAGTAAAAAATCACTGAAGAGAATTTCCTCAGTGATTTTTTATGTATCTGCCTTACTAAATTCTCATACTAGAAATCTGCAAGTCAAATAAATTTTTTATACTACTTCTCTTCCACAACAGTTTTTATATTTCTTTCCACTGCCACAAGGACACAAGTCATTTCTACCTACCTTAGCTTCTTTCTTAACTGGTTGTTTCTTAACCGAATCATCTACTTGGTTTGTAGCCGTTTCTTTAACAACTCTTTCTCTTTCAGGAGTATGCTCCATTTGAACATGGAATAACAGTTTTATTGTATCTACTTTTATATTTTCGATCATTTCATCAAACATGTTACTTCCTTCAAACTGATAAGCCTGAACTGGATCTTGTTGTTTATATGCTCTAAGGCCTATACCTTGTTTCAAATGATCCATATTATCTATATGATCCATCCACTTAGTATCAACAACTCTAAGAAGTATTACCCTTTCAACTTCTCTCATTTGCTCTTCACCAAAGTGTTCTTCTTTTTCCTTATAGATATCTTTAGCTATTCCTATAAGCTTTTGTTTTATCTCATCATTAGATAACTTTTCTAAGTCTTTAGCCTCAATCATTCCTTGAGGTAAGTATAAGTCTTCAACATAGCTTACTAATTGCTTTAACTCATCATCGAAGGTATCCTCAACCCCTGAAATATGTGATTCAACCGCAGAGTTAACAACTTCTTCTATCATTTGCTGAACTTGTTCCTTTAGAGTTTCTCCTTCAAGAACTTGAGCTCTTTGCTTATATATAACTTCTCTTTGCTTATTCATTACATCATCATAGCCAAGCAAAGTTTTTCTAACATCAAAGTTGTTACCTTCGACTTTCTTCTGAGCATTTTCTATAGACTTAGAAACCATCTTACTTTCTATAGCATCATCTTCTGATAATCCAAGCTTTTCAACTACCCCTTGCAATCTCTCTGATCCAAATATTCTCATCAGATCATCTTCTAGAGAGATATAGAATCTTGATGAACCTGGATCTCCTTGACGACCTGAACGTCCTCTAAGCTGATTATCTATTCTTCTTGATTCATGTCTTTCAGTACCTATTATCTTAAGACCACCTAGTTCAACTACTCCATCCCCAAGTTTAATATCAGTACCTCTACCAGCCATATTTGTAGCTATGGTTACCATTCCCTTTTCACCTGCATGAGTTACTATCTCAGCTTCTTGTTCATGATATTTAGCATTAAGTACTTGATGCTTTACACCCTTTTTCTTAAGAATAGCTGAAAGCGCTTCTGACTTTTCTATGCTTGTGGTACCAACTAGTACTGGCTGACCGTTTTTATTGGTTTCTAATATCTCATCAGCAATTGCATTGAATTTACCCTTCTCCGACTTATATACAACATCTGGGTTATCTTCTCTCTTTATTGGTTTATGAGTAGGAATTACTATAACATCTAGACCATATATTTCTCTAAACTCATTTTCTTCAGTTAAAGCAGTACCTGTCATACCAGAAAGCTTCTTATACATTCTAAAGTAATTTTGGAATGTTATAGTTGCTAAAGTCTTTGACTCTCTTTCAACCTTAACTCCCTCTTTAGCTTCTATGGCTTGATGTAAACCATCTGAATATCTTCTTCCCTCCATAAGTCTACCAGTAAACTCATCTACTATTATTACTTCTCCATCCTTTACCATGTAGTCCTTATCTATTTTCATCAAATAGTTAGCCTTTAAAGCCTGTGTAATATGATGTTGCAATTCCATGTTCTCTGCATCTGCATAGTTTTCTATTCCAAAAGCAAGCTCTGCTTCCTTTACGCCCTCTTCAGTAAGCATTACAGAATGAGCTTTTTCATCTACTGTAAAGTGCTTCTCTTTAAAAAGTCTCTTTACAAAAAAGTCAGCTATCTTATAAAAATCAGTTGATTTTTCTCCAGCTCCTGAAATTATAAGAGGGGTTCTAGCCTCATCTATCAAGATTGAGTCAACTTCGTCCACAATTGCAAAGTTCAAGTCTCTTTGAACCTTCTCTTCTTTATATATAACCATGTTATCTCTTAGATAATCAAATCCAAATTCATTATTAGTTCCATATGTTATATCTGCAGCGTATGCAGCTCTTCTTTGCTCATTATCAAGGTCATGTAATATTACTCCAGTAGTAAGTCCTAGAAATTGATATATTTCTCCCATCCACTCCATATCTCTTCTTGCAAGATAATCGTTGACAGTAACTATGTGAACACCTTTTCCTGAAATAGCATTTAGATAAGCTGGTAATGTAGCACATAGTGTTTTTCCTTCACCGGTTTTCATTTCAGAAATTCTTCCTTGATGAAGAACTATACCACCTATAAGCTGTTCTCTATAATGCTTTTCCGCATGCAGTCTATAAGAAGCCTCTCTAACTACAGCAAAAGCTTCTGGTAGTAAGCTATCTAAAGTTTCCCCATTTTTGTATCTGTTTTTAAATTCTTCCGTTTTTCCTCTTAATTGATCATCAGTTAATGACTGCATCTTACTATCAAAAGTCTCTATTTTATCAACGATAGGAATTATTCTCTTTACTTCCCTTTCGCTATAAGATCCAAAAACCTTGTTAAGTATCCCCATGTTATTATCCTCACACTTCTGTATATTTTCATAACTCTCTAAATTATATCACTTATTTACATAACTTTTCAATAATTGATACTCGTATTTATAGTTAAATTAAACCATATCCTACGTAATATTGTAAACATTTTAAGAACAATATGTAATCTACTCTAATAATACCAGTTAGTTTTAGTTTATTATATATTGATTATACTGAAATTTAAATATTTTCTAAATAATAAAAACTTCAAATAAATTTACTATATTTGTTGATTAATTCTTAAACATGTATAGAAAATATATAAAACACCATAAATATTTAATGGGCTAACCCACTAGGTTAGCCCAAATTATCATCTTAATCTTCGTATTCAGGTTCTATTAATCCATAATCTCCATCTTTTCTCTTATAAACTACATTTACCTGATTTGTATCTGCATCTTGAAAAACGAAAAAGTTATGTCCTATAAGTTCCATTTGCAAAACTGCTTCTTCTGCATTCATAGGTTTGATACCAAATTTCTTGGTTTTCACTATTTGAGCTTCTTTTTCATCACCCTCTACATTAGGTACATTTTCAAAATTTATATATCTTACTGACTCTGCATTATTATATCTTCTTGAAAGCTTTGTTTTCTGCTTTCTTATTTGTCTTTCAATCTTTTCTTGTACTAAATCTATTGATTTGTACATGTCATCTGTTGATTCTTCACCTCTTAATATAGCACCATTAAAAGGTATTGTAACCTCTATAATTTGCCTATTTCTTTGTACACTTAATGTTGCTTTGGCTTCCACATTCGGAGTGAAATATTTCTCCAATTTAGAAATTTTCCTCTCAACCGCTTCCTTTAAAGGATTTGTTAATACTATGTTTTTTGCTAATACTGTAACTTTCATATGGTCAGCCCCTCTCCTAATTAAAAGGTTATGTTATTATATTTTTATTTTTTCAAATCATATATTAAGATTATATTAAAATATATTAAATCTTTATATATAAATTAAATTTTGTAAACCTTTTTTGTTTTTATTATAGTTAAATTTCTTTTGTTAATTTAATTTTACACAGTAACCTCAATAATGACAACTATAGTTTTTTGAATTTACAGAAAATTTAATAAACTTAAAGCTATTTATCTATGTTATTCTTCAATTTTCGTAGGCTTGTACATTTTTTTTATTTATATCAAAATACTTCTTAGTATAAATTTTTTACGCATCTGCCTTTCCGAATGTATATGAGGAAAATTTGGCAGGCGAATATATTCTGTTTTTTACTGTCTATCTTAAAAAGCTATACTAGCCCTAGTATAAATAGGTTTAGATAATAAAACTTTATATTTTTTTAGACAGTAAAAAAGCAGCCTATAAAAGACTGCTAATCAGCACAGTTGTGCAATTTTAAAAGCTAGTTGACCTGGTCTTTGACCCCACACTCGCCTGCTGGAGCTTTTGCTACCCGGAATTAACCTCTCACTACTCACACTCTCAGTTTTACTGGCAGGACTTACCTCTAAGCCGCACCATGCTCATCAAAAACTTTTGTTTGACTTACGTGGATCGTTTCGCCTGCGACTGGCATCGACTTTCAACCACAAACCTAGCCTCTATAATATATTATATATTACTTTTTGCAACAGTCAAGAGGATTACATTGTTAGCTCCACACTTTATTAGTGCATCCCTACAACTCATGACTGTTGCTCCAGTTGTAAGAACATCATCTATAAGTATCACATTTTTTCCAACTACTTCACTAGGTTCCACAACCTGGAACACACCATCCATATTTGCAAGTCGTTCATCTACAGCTAACCTTTTTTGCTCTTTTACCTCTTTTAATCTTTTTAGAGTATCTACAAGTCTAATACCGCTCAAATTAGCTAATTCTTTGCCTAAAACTCTGCACTGGTTATATCCCCTCTTCTTTATAGACACTTTAGAAGTGGGCACATATGTTATTATATCTCCACAAATATTCTCGCGGCTTATTTTATCAAAAAGTATCTTAGATAGAAATTCTGCACTTTCAAAATTAGCTGAATACTTTAGCTTTATTATAATTTCCTTAATTGTTCCAGAATAATATGCAGCACTAAAACACCTTATTTTCTTATCTTTATCTAGATAATATTCACCATTTATATAAGATATATTATTTAGGCAGTTTTTACATACGTGTTCCTCTTCTATAGTTTCACCACAACTTATGCAGCTATCAAAGTGTGGATAGATAACCTCAAGAGTACACTGTAGTATATACTTAATTATTCTAATAAACCTTTTTCCCACGCAGTTTTATTAAACTCCCTTGCTAAGTCTTTTGCATATTCCATATTATTTGAAATCTCATTTGATAGTAAGATGACTTCTCCCTGAATCCCTCTTACCTTACCAACCTTTCCACATAAATATACAATCTTTTTATAATCATAAAACTTATCCTCAGCAAAATATATTACTATATCTATATTATCCAACTCTTCAAAGTACTTTCCTATTAGGTTGGTTACTATCATAACTGGCTTATCTTTTATCTCATGTATCTTTTCGATTAATTTTAATTCATTACTATTTGTTATTTTTACAAGTTTCATTCTAGAGGAAACATTCAATATACTGTTATAGTATTCATATACTATTTCAGTTTTTTCTTTGCATGGAGTATGAATAATTACTTTTCTATTATTTTCTCTAAACCACTTCAAATAATCGTAGAATAAATATGGTATATCTTTATTTAGATCTATCCTTGTAGTGATAATCCTAGGCTCAACAAAAGGCGTCATCCTAAAACAGTTACCAAGATGTATACATGGAGAATTAATAAAAACCAACTCGGTACTATATACTATGACTTTTTCTGCTCTTTTATATAAGAAATCTACGCAGTTTTGTATTTCAAGTCTGCTTTGTTTAGAAAAAGTAGTTATATCGTCATAAATTATCAAATCATAACTTTCATCTATAAATATTATATTTTCGTAGCTTACGAAATGTAGATAGGTATCGCTATGGTCACCACCACTCCTAATAATTGAGTAACTTTTAAATCCAAAGGACAACTTTAGGTATTTAAGCATATCCTCATTTGCATTGCCATCCTGAGTTACATAAAGCACCTTTTTTCCTTTAGATAGGATATTTATAACTATTTCTCTAAATATCCTAGACGTATTGTATGGAACTGTGATTATATTTAACAACTTGCATTCGTCTTTTTCATACCAATTATTTATTTTATTAATTGTATGATTTAATTCAATATATCTTTTATCCATCTCAATATTAACCATATTAACTCCTCACTTATTTAGATATATAAGCGTACCATTTTATTTCCCCTCATCTGGCACATCATTAAATGCATCATTAGATATAATATCTAAAATCCTCCACTTTAGTGAAGAATATCTTTCATTACTTCTTGTATTATCCACCATATACTTAAGAGCTTTTATTTCTCCCACTACAACAACTAACTCTTTTGCCCTTGTTATTCCAGTGTAGAGTAAATTTCTATTCATAAGAAATGGTGATCCCATGTAGGAAGGCATTATAACTACAGGAAATTCACTTCCTTGACTTTTATGTATTGTTATTGCATAAGCCAAATCCAATTCATCAAGGAATATATAATCATATTCTACTTTTCTTTCATCTTCAAATATAACTGTTAGAGTTCTATTTTCTTCATCTATAGAATCAATAACCCCCATATCACCATTAAATACTCCTATACCTTCATTTTCTCCAAATCCATTTATTCTAGTCCATTTTAAAGAATAATTATTTTTAGTTTGCATAACCTTGTCGCCTGCTCTAAAAATCATATCCTTCATTTGCTTTTCTTTCTTCTCCCTACTCTTAGGATTAAGAATTTCTTGAAGTCTATTGTTCAAGTTTGTAATTCCTAAAACACCTTTTTTCATAGGAGAAAGAATTTGTATATGTTTGAGTTTATCCCACTTTTTGTTATACTTTGGCAGCCTAGTATTTATTAAATCAATGACAGTTAAAAGTATAGTATCCATATCAACCTCTTTAATAAAAAAGAAGTCTTTGTCCTTGCCATTAAGTATTGGCATCTCCCCCTCATTTATTCTATGAGCGTTAGTTACAATCATACTTTCATTGCCCTGTCTAAATATTTTCTTCAGTCTTACAACCATTGTGAATTTACTTTCAATCAAGTCTGATAGCACATTTCCTGGGCCTACTGATGGCAGCTGATCCACATCTCCAACCATAATAAGCCTCGTTCCAACTTTTATAGCCTTTAAAAGTGTATTCATAAGAGTTATATCTATCATCGATGCTTCGTCTACTATTACTACATCAGCCTCTAATGGTGACCCTTCATCCCTATCCAATGCAGATGTATCTTCATCATCCCTTACACCCATTTCTAAAAGTCTATGGATAGTTTTAGCTTCATGTCCCGTAGATTCCGTCATACGCTTAGCTGCTCTCCCTGTAGGGGCTCCAAGCATAACTCTAAGTCCTGCCTTTTCATATATATCTATTATACACTTGATAATTGTAGTTTTTCCAGTTCCAGGCCCACCAGTAATTATTTCTATTCCATTGGTAAAAGCTCCTATTATGGCATCTTTTTGTGATTTTGCAAAGTTTATTCTATTTTTCTCTTCAAAACTCTCTATTTCAAACTCTAAATCTAGATTAATATTTTGAAAGTTACTTATAGCAAGAGTAAGTATCCTATTTGTAATGCCTAATTCACAATAATAATAGTATAGATTGAATACAGCTTCTATATCGTTTATCTTCTCAATTCTTATTTTCCCCTCTAGTGATGCATCATATATATTTTTTTCTATTATATTTTTATCTACTGTAAGTACTTCTGAAGCCTCTTTTATTAACAATTCCTTTGGCATAAAAGTATTTCCGCTAGCACAAAAATCATTTATTACGTATTTCAATCCACTTTGTATCCTAAAGGGTGAATCCGTTTCAATCCCTAAAGATCTAGCAATTTTATCTGAGGTTTTAAATCCAATCCCAGTTATCTCTTCACATAGTACATAAGGATTATCTTTTACAATATTTATAGAGTTTCCTCCAAATCTCTTATAAATCTTTAAGCATTGATTGGTAGTAACTCCATGTTCCTGGAAAAACATCATAATATTCTTGAGTTCCCTCTGTGATACATAGGACTCAATTATTAGATCAAGTTTCTTTTTACCGATTCCCTCTATTTCACCTAATCTTTCTATATTACTATCCATTATTTCAAGAGTCTTTTCACCAAATCTTTTTATTATCTTTTTCGCAGTTATAGGTCCTATTCCATAAATTAAGCCAGATGCTAAATACTTTTCTATAGCTTCTACAGTGTTAGGTAATATTTCTTCACATTCCTCAATCTTAAACTGTCTACCAAACTGCTTATGTAATATCCAGTCTCCCTTTAGCTCTAGGTTTTGCCCCTCTCCAATGTATGGTACTATTCCTACTGCAGTTATAAGAGCTTTATCAGCTTTTATCTTTGTTACAACATATCCATTCTCATCGTTTTTATAAACTATTGCATCAACTATTCCTCTTATAACTTCCATGCTATCTCTCCTAGTTTTGGTATATTCTATTATAGATTATATCACAACATCTAATTATTAAATAATTACAGAATAATTTCAACACAAACTAAATATTAAAGGTTATTCCTATAATCTAGATTTAGTATTATTATAGAAATATACCACTATATATCTCAAATATAGGTTTCCATTACGAAAACTTGGTTTATGACTGTTGAAAAATCATGCACTTACGAACTTTTAGAGCATGCATAAATTAATAGTTGAAGTTGGAACTCTATAAATATATATATTGTAATAAGAAATTTTATATAACGAGGTGAATTTATGCTACTTATTAAGAATATTAGAATTATCTTCTTAGATAATATAAATGAAGGTTCTATACTTATTGAAAATAATCGTATTAAAGCCATAAACCCTTCATATGACATTGATTGTGATGTAATTGACGGAAAAGGACTATATTTATCTCCCGGCTTTATAGATGTTCATATACATGGCGCTGGAGGATACGATACCATGGATGGAACTTATACGGCATTAAATGAAATATCTAAAACCATAGTTAAACACGGTACTACATCATTTTTACCTACAACAATGACTGTATCAGCTGATGATATAAATAAATCTGTTGAAAGTATAGCTTATGCCATTAAAGAAGGTACTGATGGTGCAAATATATTAGGTGTTCATCTAGAAGGGCCTTTTATTAGTCCTGACATGATAGGTGCTCAAAATCCTAGCTTTATCTTAAAACCTACCATAGAAAACTTCGATAAAATAGTTGGAGATAACATTAGAATAGTTAAAGCAATAACAATTGCTCCAGAAGTTGATGGAGCAAAAGAGTTAATTAAGTTCTTACATCAACATGATATTGTAGTGTCAATTGGACATAGCAAGGCCACCTATGTAGAAGCTGTAGATGCTATTAATACTGGTGCATCTCACTCAACCCATCTGTTTAATGCCATGACACCACTTCATCATAGGGAGCCTGGGGTAGTTGGTGCAATCTTTGATACAGATATAACCACAGAAACTATATCTGACGGCATACATATAGCCTATCCATCTCTAAGGTCTGCCTATAGAATTAAAGGATTAGATAAGGTGCTATTAGTTTCTGATGCTATGATGGCCTGCTGTATGCCTGATGGCGATTACTCTTTGGGTGGTCAGAAAGTGATAGTGAAAGAAGGAGCTGCTAGACTAACAAGTGGTGCCTTGGCTGGTTCCGTATTAACACTAGATAAAGCAGTACAAAATGTTAAATGTAATACAAACTATGCTTTAAATGAAGTAATAAAGATGGCTACATATAATGCTGCAAAACATTGCAAAGTTGAAAATAAAAAAGGCCTTATTAAAGAAGGCTATGATGCAGATTTAATATTATTCGACGATAATATTAATATAAAACTAGCATTAGTAAATGGTAAAATTGTTTATAATGATATCTAGATTGAAATTATATTGATTAAAAAAATAAAAGATGCTGCTAAAGGCAGCATCTTTTCTATATATATTTCTTTATTTCTTCAACTTTATCTAATTGTTCCCATGGAAGATTAACATCTGTTCTTCCAAAATGCCCGTATGCAGCAGTTTGCTTAAATATAGGTCTTCTAAGATCTAAATCTCTTATTATTGCACCTGGTCTTAAGTCAAAAACTTTACCTACTATTTCAACTATCTTATCATCTGCAATTTTTCCTGTTCCAAATGTATCTACTTCAATAGAAACTGGCTTAGCAACTCCAATTGCATATGCTAGTTCTATCTCTAACTTATCAGCTACACCAGCCGCAACAAGATTTTTTGCTACCCATCTAGCTGCATAGGCTGCAGATCTATCAACTTTAGTTGGATCTTTTCCTGAGAAAGCTCCGCCTCCATGTCTTCCATATCCACCGTAGGTATCAACTATTATCTTTCTTCCAGTTAAACCACTATCACCTTGTGGCCCACCTATTACAAATCTACCAGTTGGATTTATATAATACTTTGTATTTTCATCTAATAATTCTGCTGGAACTACTGCCTTTATAACATGTTCCTTTATATCATTTTCAATTTGCTCTTGAGAAACTTCTGGTCCATGTTGTGTAGAAACAACTATTGCATCTATTCTAACAGGCTTATTATCTTCATACTCAACTGTTACTTGTGTCTTTCCATCTGGTCTTAGATAAGCTAAAGTACCATTCTTTCTTACTTCGCTTAATCTTCTTGATAATTTATGTGCAGTAGCTATAGGCATAGGCATAAACTCAGCAGTTTCATTTGTAGCAAAACCAAACATCATACCTTGGTCTCCTGCACCTACTGCTTCAATTTTATCCATCTCACCTTTTTTTGATTCTAAAGCTTCATCTACACCCATAGCTATATCAGCTGATTGCTCATCTATTGAAGTAAGTACAGCACATGTATCACAATCAAATCCATATTTAGCTCTGTCATAGCCTATTTCTCTTACAGTTTGTCTTACTATCTTAGGTATATCTACGTAGCAGTTAGTTGATATTTCTCCCATTACCACTACCATTCCTGTAGTTACTGCTGTCTCACAAGCAACTCTAGCATTAGGATCCTTTTCTAATATAGCATCTAATATTCCGTCGGAAACTTGATCACAGATTTTATCTGGATGTCCTTCTGTAACTGATTCTGAGGTAAATAATCTTTTCATACACATCTTAACTGTCTTTTTTATAAACAGTTAATGCCTCCCTTCATAATACTTTTATTTTTTGTGTATCTGCCTTTTCTCAATGTAAGTAAAGAAATTCTAGCAGGCGACGCACTTTTTTATTCTTTCTCTTACACTTGTATTAAACTTTACAAGCATATTCATCCACAACTTCATCTACGATATAAACTTCTAAAGAATAAAAAAATCTCTTCAAAGAAGAGATTACATTTCATCTCTCTTATCTCGCAGATTTACTGCAGGAATTGGCACCATAATGCATTAGCACCGGTTGCCGGGTTTCATAGGGCCCTTTCCCTCCACCTCTCTTGATAAGAGTAAATATTAAATTGTTTTATTCATACAAAAAAGACACCACTATAAGTGTCTTGTTGGTGGAGGAGAGTGGATTCGAACCACTGAAGCAACTTGCAACAGATTTACAGT
>NZ_JAABNO010000078.1 GCF_009928445.1 Clostridium sp. C8-1-8
GTCGCCTGCCAGAATTTCTTCACATACGTTCAGAAAAGGCAGATGCGCAAAAAATTACTAATAAAGAACGTATTAGTGATTTTTAAAGCCATTCAATCTGAAAAAAATCATTTAATTCTAATAGCTCGCTCATATAGTATCTCCTTCTTAACCAATTAATTTCAACAATATTATTAAACATAGCATAAAAATTAAATATATAAGTAAATTTAAGTTTATTTATAGATGGATAAGAAGAATTTTAAATAAGATTAGAATATTGAGACTGTAGAGTAAATCAATACGCTAGTCTTATTTAATGTTTAGGATATTACATAGACTTTAGGTTTATATACGGATTATTCTTTGAATAATAGTAGAGATTATTAGTTATTGAAAGCGCTTTATTAAAAAACAACTATATGAGGTTAATGACTTTATCATATAGTTGTTTTTATTTAGAGTATTTGCTAATATTTCCGCAACTTAACATGAGAAAGTTACTTTATTAGTTAAAAAAAATATGATAGAATTAGTTTCGCGAGAATATTTTGTCGATAGATGTAGAATTGTTAATGAGAAATAGTGAAAATGTTTACAAAACATATGCGAATATGATTGACGGTAATATTTTTGTGTATTAATATAAGTATGTAAGCGATAACATATTCGAGAATACTTACTTATGCAATTAAATAGATATGCTTTAAAGCTCCTAAGGAGTAGAGTGGTCTATCAAATAAAAGTATAAACATTAAAAAGTTTTGAGTAGGAGGTATTAGTTATGACAAAAGTGGTAGAAATGAAGGGCATAACAAAAATATTCCCAGGGACTGTAGCCAACGATAATGTTAATTTTGATCTTAATAAAA